>CAWBQH010000017.1:0-371920 GCA_963790905.1 uncultured Solirubrobacteraceae bacterium | reverse complement strand
AACGTGCTGATGTGGTTGACCGTTTCCGTCAGCACAATGTGATGGCCGTTGACGATGTGCGTGACGCTTCGGGTGCTCGCGGTCACCTGAGCGCCCGGCGTCAGCACCGGCTCGCCGTGAGAGATGATCAGTGCGAGACCCTCGAACGAGAACAGCATGGCGAGCGTCGCGACGAACGAGTTGATGCCTACGACCGCGACGAAGACGCCGTTTGCCACGCCCACCGCCATGCACACGAGCAACGCGATGATCACGCTCGGCACGAGCGGGATGCCGGCCGTGGAGAGCTTGTAGAACAGGAACGGCGCGAACAGGTACATGGCGCCGATCGAAAGGTCGATCTCCCCCAGGATCATCACGAATACCTCGCCCGCCGCCATGATCGCGAACGGCGCGAAGTACGGGAGCAGCGTCTTGAAGTTGGCGCCTGTGAAGAAGCTGCTGGTGTTCACCGTGAAGTAGATCGCGGTGATGACCGTGACCACGATGATGCTGCCCTCGCGCAGCGATATGACACGCTCGAGCAACGCACGACCCCCCGGGAGGGCCCAGCGAGCTTTCGCCGGGCCTCCCGGCCCACTTGCTGGCCCCCGCGACGCGGGGTCGTGCGTCACGCTCGCCACGTTGGATGCTCAGTCGGGCGACGTCCTCAGGAGACCACGCCGACAGCCGAGGTCGTTCCCTCGAAGCGCGATTTCGCCAGGTAGGGCGTAACCGTTTCTTTGTTGAGGAACTTCAGGCCCGTGTCCGCTTCGAACAGGCCCGACTGCGTTCCCGAGACCTTGTACAGGAACAGCTGCAGGACCGGCAGGAAGCCCTGCAGATACGGCTGCTGGTCGATCGTGAATTCGATGTTGCCTTCCTTGAGCAGTTTCAGGGTCGTTTCCGTGAGGTCGAAGCCGCCCGCCTTGATTCCTTTTGCCGGCAGGCCGAATTTCTGCATCACCTTCGCGAGTTGCGCGGTGCTGTCACCGGCGACCGAGTACATACCCTTCGTTTCCTTATGGCCCACCCAATAGGCTTCGATCGTCGAGAGCTGGCCCGGTTCTGAGGTGCCCGTGGCGATCGCATGTGATGTGATCGCCTTGCCCGAGGCCTTGATCGCCGCTTCGGCGCCTTCGATGCGCGGCTGAAGGTTGGCCGAGCCCGGAGTGTCGATGAACAGGGCGACATCGCCTGCGCCAACGTCGGCGACGATCCGTTCGCCCATCTTTTCGCCGGCCAGTTTCAGGTCCTGGCCGGTGTAGGAGAGGCGCTTGTTGGTCGGCGCGTCGGCGTTGTAGGAGACCACCGGGATCCCGGCCTTGAGCGCCGCTTCGACAGGCGCGTTGAACGCGTGCAGGTCGATGAGCGACACCGCGATCCCGTCCGCGCCGCTGGTCACGGCGGTGTTGAGCGCGTTGACCATCTGGTTGACGTTGCTGCTTTCCGAGCCGGTCCACTCGTAGGTGCAGCCGAGCAGTTTGCAGGCGTCCGCGATGCCGTACTGGGTCGGAACGAAGAAGGAGTTGGTCGTGACGTGATTGACGAACACGAATTTGTACGTCTTGTGGGATCCGAAAACGCTCGCTGAGCCGCCGCTGCTCGAGGCGCTGCTGCCGCAGGCAGCAAGCAGCGTGCTCACGGATCCAGCCGCGACGCCGGTAAGAGCGGTACGGCGTAGGAACGCGCGTCGATCGAAGCCTGGCCAGTTTTTCTCCGGCCGATCGAGATAGTCAAGGACCTCTACGGGTTCATGAGCCTGGTCGGTGTCTGGCATTTCGATCTCCTCTCGGCCGTTGGTTTTCAGGGCCTAGCGCACATCCTATGCCACGGCTGCCACTACCTTCGCGCGAATCGCAGCAACAGTCAATACCCTCGTGGGAATGGCTCTGGATCCAGCTGTGCCATCCTCCTCAGGACCGTCGCGCTCCGACGCCGAGGCGCGCCGCGAGCCGCGCCTCGAGGCTGAGGAGCGCTACGGGATCCTCATTGTCGAGCGCTACCGCAAAGACGATGGCCGCGCGCTGCTGCTCTACAGGCGCGAGGAGCCTCAGCACGGATGAGCGAGCTGCGCTTCGACGAGCTGCGCGGCGATCACGTCGTCTATGCGATCCACAGGCAGGACCGCACCTTCCTCCCCTCGCGCGACCACTGCCCCCTGGACCCCACTCGTCCTGGCGGCCCCGAGACCGAGATCCCCTTCCCCGCCTTCGAGATCGCCGTCTTCGAGAACCGGTTCCCTGCCTTCGAGCGCCCGCTCGGCGCGGCGGAGGTCGTCGTCTACACCGAGGACCACGACGGCTCGTTCGGGACGCTCCCGCCCGAGCGCGCCGAGGCGCTGATGTGGGTCTGGCGCCATCGCTACATGGAGCTCGGCGCGCGGGAGGACATCGACTATGTGCTGATCTTCGAGAATCGCGGCGTCGAGGTGGGTGTGACTCTGCACCATCCACACGGACAGATCTACGGCTATCCGTTCCTTCCGCCGCTGCCCGCGCTGGAGCTTGCCGCGGACGACCGCCTCGGCGGCTGCGCGCCGTGCGCGATGCTTGCCGGAGAGCTCGACGACGGCAGGCGGATCCTGCTCGAGAACGCGGCGGCCGTCGTCTACACCCCCTACGCCGCACGCTGGGCGTTCGAAGCCCACGTCACGATGCGCGAGCACAGGCCGAGCCTGCTGCACTGCGAGCCGCGCGAGCTCCGCCTGCTGGCGGAGGCCCTGCAGGCGCTCACGCGCGGCTACGACGTGCTTTTCGAGCGGCGCTTTCCGTATGTGATGGCCGTGCACCAGGCCCCGACGATCGGGCGGCGTCCCGCCTCGGGCGAGCCGACGCCGCCAGAGCCCGCCGCGCAGGGACACCTGCACGTCGAGTTCTACCCGCCGCTGCGCACGGCCGACAAGCTGAAGTACCTCGCCGGATCCGAGCAGGGCGCGGGCACCTTCATCGCCGACACGCTTCCGGAGGAGTCCGCGGAGAGGCTGCGCGAGGCGATCGCCCGTGCCGCGTGAGCGCAGCGGTGCGTTCGCTCCCGGCCGCGTCAACCTGATCGGGGAGCACACCGACTACAACTGCGGGCTCGCGCTGCCGTTTGCGATCAGCGAAGGCGTCACCGTGCGCGCCGAGGCGCAACCGCCTGGTCCCGGCGATGAGCCCAGCGTCGTCGCATGTGCGAGCGATCTCGGCGAGCACGACGAGTTCGCGCTCGCCGATCCGCCCCGCGCGGACGGCTGGCGCGCGTTCGTGCGCGGGATCGTCGCCGAGCTCGCGAGCGCCGGCTTTGAGCTCGTCGGCGCTCGCCTAAAGATCAGCGGCGATGTGCCGGCCGGCGCGGGGCTGTCATCCTCGGCGGCGCTCGAGGTCGCCCTGTCCCTGGCGCTGCTCGAGCTCGCATCCGAGCGTTCGCTCGGCGCGGCCCGCGAGCCGATCGAGCGGACGGAGCTCGCGCGGTTGTGCGCGCGCGTTGAGAGCGATTGGGTCGGCGCGCGCACCGGCCTCTTGGATCAGCTCGCCTCGCTCTACGGGGCGCCCGACACAGCCCTGTGCATCGACTTCCGCACGCTCGAGATCGAGCCGGTGCCACTGCGCCTCGGCGGCTGGCGGCTCGTGGTGCGCGACTCAGGCGATCGACATGCGCACGCGAGCTCCGGATACAACCAGCGGCGGGCGGAATGCGCACAGGCCTGCGAGCTGTTGGGGGTCGGCTCGCTGCGCGAGGCCCGCGCGGACACCGTCGAGCGCCTGCCCGAGCCGCTGCGCCAACGCGCCGAGCACGTGATCGAGGAAAACCGGCGGGTGCGCGAGGCCGTCGCCGCGCTGCGGGCCGATGATCTGCCCGCGGTAGCTCGGCTGCTGAACGCCTCGCACGAGAGCCTGCGCGACCTCTACGAGGTTTCGACACCGGCTGTCGAGGCGAGCGTCGAGCAGCTCCTGGCGGCCGGCGCAAGCGGCGCGCGCCTCGTCGGCGGCGGCTTCGGCGGCAGCGTGCTCGCGATGTTCGCGCCCGGCGTCTGCCCGCCAGCAGGGACCCGCCAGGTGCGTCCTGGTCCCGGCGCGCACCTGCTCGCCACCTAATAGATCGCGGCTAGGCCCCCAGTCGGGCAGCAACGAGCGCGCAGGCCGTGACGACGATCGCAAGGGACAGCGCGGCCAGAGCGCCGTCGAGCGGGGCCAGCAGGCCAGCGAGGGACAGCGGTTCGGCGCCGCCGTCGGGAAGCGTGCGGATGCCGCTGATCGAGCGTGTGCGGCGGCGCAGATCGCGGGCCGGCGAGCTCAGGCGCCGCTGCGCGACGCTCATCGCCAGGCATCCACCCGCGATCAGCACTCCCGGCAGCGCGATCTTCTCGGCGTTGACGAAGTATCCGGTGAAGGCCGGGAACGCGCCCCAGCCGACGGCGAACCAGAGGTCGCTGTGCAGGCGCCCGCCGATCAGCTCGAGGTTGTAGGCCGGCAGGAACAGCGCACCGGCGAGGACGAATGGCGTCAGCCACACCGACACGGTGACGATCCCGCCGACGCCGATCGCGAGCGCTCCGAGCAGGCTGACCACGGCGAGGGCGAGCAGCGTGCGGTCGCTCAGGCTCGTGCGCAGCGGCCGGTCGTGCAGCTCGTCCAGCGCATGCGCGGCTACACCGACGGCCAGCGCGAACGCGGCGAGGCCCCACAGCAGACGGTCGACGTACAGCCGCGGCGCGGCGGCCGCTCCGAGCGCGAAGTAGCTCAGGTGCCAGGCTGTGTAGGGCGGATGCAGAAGCGTCAGCAGATCGCCGGCTCGGCCGCGGCCGAGCGCGTAGAACGCGGGACGCTCGGGCCTCGCTGGCATCGCCCGTCAGCTCTCGCCGGCTTCGCCGGCCGAGCTCCGCTCATCGCTGCGGCCGGCACGCCTCCTCGCCGACATCACGATGCCGCCGCCAAGGCTCATCCGGCGCACGCGCACGTCCTCGAGGCCAGCCTGGCGCCAGTAGCCGACGATCCGCTCGAGCGGATGGCGCTCGTAGAAGCCGCGGATGCTTCCTCCGAGGAAGCGCCCGACCTCGAACCACTCGCGCGAGGCGACCCGTCCGAGCGCCGGCAGGCCAACCGCCGTGTACACGCGCCACGCCGCTCGCGCGGGCGGCCACGGTGGCACGCCGAACTCGAGCGAGGCGATCCGCCCACCCGGGCGCAGGACGCGAGCGAGCTCGAGCATCACGGCCTGCGGATCCTCGACGTAGCGCAGCAGATAGGTGAACGTGAGCGCGTCGAAGCTCGCGTCCGCAAACGGGAGCGCCTCGGCCTCGCCCTCGATCAGCTCGACTCGCGACTCGCCCGCCGCCGCGAAGCGCGCGCGGGCCGCCGCAAGCATCTCCGTGCTCTGATCGACTCCGACGACCGAACAGTCAGCCCGCGCGAGCATCTCCGCGGCCACCATCCCGGTGCCGGTGGCGACGTCGAGCACGCGCTCGCCTGCACGTGGCGCGACGGCGCTCACCAGCGCGCGCCGCCAGCGCGGGTCCTGCCAGAAGCTGAGCGCGGCCGACAGGGCGTCGTAGCGTCGCGGCAGCCCGCGGAACAGCTCGAGCGCCTCGCGCTTGAGCACCGTCTGCGACGACGGTGCCGGCGATCTGCGGTCGGTGGAGGCGACGCCCTCGACGCCGCTGTGTGCTGGCCAGCTCATCTCGTGCCGATCTGAAAGGCTAGCCCCCAACCGCCTGACCGGGCGCTCCCCGCATCGAGACCGAGCGAGTCATGCCAGAACACAAGCATTCTCAAGGCCAGCGGCGCGTGATGCTCGTCACCGGCGCCTCGAGCGGGATCGGCGAGGCGACCGCGCGCCGTCTCGCGCGCGATCCCGGGACGTCGCTGGTGCTCATCGCACGCCGCGAGGAGCGTCTGCGTGCGCTCGCCGCCGAGCTCGGCGAGCAGCGCGTGAGCTGGATCGCCGTCGACCTGCTCGATGGCGACGCGCCGCAGCTGATCCGCGACCACGTGCTGGAGAGCCACGGACGTCTTGACCTCCTTGTCAACAACGCCGGCGCTGCCTGGCGCGCACGCTTCGCCGACGGCGGCTACGAGAACGTAAGGCGCACGATGGCGATCAACTTCGACGCACAGGTGCGGCTGACCGAGGCGCTGCTACCCGTGCTGCGGGCCTCCGCGCCGAGCGCGATCGTAAACGTCTCCTCGACCGCCGGCAGGGTGGCCCGCGCGGGAGCCGGCGCCTACGGCGCGTCGAAGTTCGCGCTCACCGGCTGGTCGGACGCGCTGTGGGCAGAGGAGCGCGCCAACGGGGTGCACGTCGGGTTGGTCCTTCCGGGGTTCATCTCCACCGAGGGCTTCCCTCAGGCCGAGCTCACCGGCAGGCGGTGGACGCGCTGGCTGGTCTCCACGCCCGAGCGGGCCGCCGACGCGATCTACGACGCAGGCGTCGGGCGCCGTCCGGAGCGCTACGTCCCTCGCGCCTACGCGCTCGCAGCGGTGCTGCGGATCGTGACCCCCGGGCTCGTTCGCCGCGCGCTCGCCAGCGGCGCCGCGTCGATGATGACCACGACAACGGGCGCCGATCTTGCCGAGCGGCGCAACGGAGCCGGGACGGGCGCAGGCTGAGCCGTGGACAGGGGTCGGGCCGTCAGGGCTCGAGCTGGCCCGCGTACAGCGCGAACGTCGCGCCCTGCGGGTCCTGCACGATGCCGATCTTTGCGATGCCGATGTCGATCGGCCCGGCCAGCTTGACGCCGCCCAGCTCGGCGACGTTGGCGAGCGCCGCGTCGATGTCGTCGGCGCCGAAGTACACGAGCCAGTGCGGCGGCGCGTCCGGCGGGTTTTGAGCACGCATGCCGCCGTTGTTCGCGCTCCCGTTCTTGATCGACAGGTAGCGTTCCTGCATTCCCGGGACCTCCTCGACCGTCCAGCCGAACAGCTTGCTGTAGAAGGCCGCCGACGCGTCGAGATCGGGCGAAGCGAGCTCGTCCCAGACGAGCGCGCCCGGCTCGTTCACGAGCGCCGCGCCGAAGTGCCCGCGCGGCTGCCAGAGAAGGAAGTAGGCGCCCTGAGGATCCTGGACGACCGCCATGCGCCCCGCCTGCATCACGTCGAACGCCGGCGCGTGGAGCGTCGCGCCGAGCGCCGCCGCGCGCTCGACGGCGGCGTCGGCGTCCTCGACAGAGATGTATGAGTTCCAGACCGGCGGCACACCCGCGTCGCGCTGCTGCTGCGGCTGCGGAGCGATGGCCGCGACGCTCTTGCCGCCGAGGCGCATCATCGAGTAATAGGCGCCGTCGCCGACCGGCATGTCCTCTGCCTCCCATCCGAACAGGCCGGCATAGAACTCCTTTGCCGCCGCCTGATCGGTGGTGGTGAGATCGGTCCAGCAGAAGGTCCCCGGTGCATATCCGCTGCGCTCACCCATCGCCGCCCAGCGTACCGTTTCGCCGTCGTCGACGATCACAGCGCGAACGCCTCGGCCAGCAGCTCGTAGGAACGGCGGCGAGCTTGGTGGTCGTATGTGATGGTGACGATGATCGCCTCCTCCGCGCCATAGCGCGCCACGACCTCTTCGATCTCTGCACGCACGCTTGAAGGCGCACCCAGGATCGCACGGCGCTCCGAACGCGGCCCCGCGCCGGCGCGATCATCGGCGGCGAGGAACTCGAGCGCCTCCTCCGGCGGCGGGACCGCGATCAGCTCGCCGCGGCGCAGCAGCGTGAAGGTCATGCGCCCGCTTGCCGCGAGCCGGCGGGCCTGCCCGTCGCTGTCTGCGCAGATCACCCACACGGCCACGGCGGTGCGCGGGCGCGCGCCGGCGTGTTCGAGTTCGGCGAAGCGCTTACGGTAGAGCGAGGTGATCTCAGCGCCCTTCGGGTTGATGAAGTCGGCGAACGCATAGGGCAGCCCGAGCTCTGCCGCCCACAGCGCGCTCTGCGGGGATGAGCCCAGCAGCCATGGCTCGGGGCGCTCCGGTCCCCCTGGCAGCGTTTTGGCGAGCCTCGCGAAGGGAAAGTCAGGCGGCAGCCGATCGTCCAGATACCCGAGCAGCTCGACGAGCTGCTGGGGGAAGTCGTCCGGTGCCGCCGCTCGCCGATCGCGCTGCAGCGCAAACGCCGTCATCGGGTCGGTACCCGGAGCGCGCCCCAGCCCGAGATCGATGCGACCTGGAAACAGGCCGGCCAGCACGCTGAAGGTCTCGGCCACCTTCAGGGGGCTGTAGTACGGCAGCATCACGCCACCGCTGCCGACGCGAATGCGCGTCGTGGCGGCCGCAATCGGTCCGATCAGCGCCTCCGGGCTCGGGCCGGCGAGCATCGGAGCGCCGTGGTGCTCGGCCAGCCAGTAGCGGTGGTAGCCGAGCCGGTCCGCGAGCGCGGCGAGATCGAGTGTGTTGCGCAGCGCCTGCGCACCGGAGGACCCCTGCGAGATCGGCGACTGGTCGAGTACGGAGAGGCTCAGCGCCGCAGGCATCGCCGACACGCTATCCACAGCCCGCGGCACGCCCGTCCCCGGCGCGCCGGTGAACGCAGCGCAGCAAAACGTGCGCCGCGCTCAGCACGGCGAACAACGCGCTACGGTTTGATGCCAAGCTCGGAGAGGGTCCAATGTACTTGCCGGTGCTCTTCAGGGACCGTCCGCGTCCCGTGCAGATCGTCATAGGCGGCATCGTTCCCGCGGTCATCGGCGCGATCGCAGGGGTGCTTGTCGGCGTTTCGACCGGCGCCTACTGGGCGGTCGCCGTGCTCGCCGGGATCGGCGGCTTCCTCGCCGGATTCGAGCATCAGGACGGCTGGGGCGGCGCCGACCGGGGTCTGGTCGGCGGGGCGATCTACGGCACCGCCCTGCTCATCGCACACGCGATCGCCGGCACCCACGCGAAAGTCTCGCTGGGCAGCATCCCACCGCTGCTCGCCGTCGTCACTGCGATCATCGGCATGCTGCTCGGCGCCGCCGGCGGGCGGATCGCCCGAGTGCAGCGTCATCGCCGGGCCGCCCCTGCGGCGGAGGACAACGTAGCGGGCTTATGACGGAGGAGCCCGACCCCCCCTACCATCTCTATCTCGACCCCGACGAGATCCCGGTGGCCGCAAGCGCGCTGCGCCTGCTGATCTCCGACGAGGCGCACGAGCCTCAGATCAGGAGGCTGGCGCGAGAGGTCCTTGCCGAGCTGGAGCGAGACGTGGACGAGCACGGAACGCTCATCGTCACGCTCGTTCCCGCTCAGATGAAGATCACCTACAGCGCAGTGAGGCTGCTGCTCAACGACCTCCAGCGTGAGCAGGCTTCCGAGCGCGAGATCCTGTGGGGGATCCTGGACAAGCTCCCGGACGAGCACACGATGCGCGCGATCGAGCTGTAACGCCGCCACGCCGCGATGTCCGCGGCGGATGAGATCGTTAAGCGTTGATCTTGCAGAGCGCATCGAGGAGGTAAGCGTGAGGCGTGTCACCGCGAACACGCGCAGGATCCCCCGGCTGCTGATCCTGTCGACTGCCGGCCTGCTGGCGCTCAACGGCTGCGGTGGCTCCTCCACTCGGCGCTCGGCGCAACCTGCTGCGCACCCGTCGAGCGCATCATCGACCGCCAGCTCCACCAGCCGGGGCGTCGTGACAGCCACGGCGGGCACGAGCGACACGGTCAGCGCCTCGGCGGACGGCGTCGTCGCGACCATGCATGCCACCTCGCACCATCCAAAGGCGGACCGGTCATGGCCTGTCCACTTCACGGTCACCAGCGGCGGGCATGCGGCGGCGGCTAGCGTGAGCTATGAGTTCCTGCTCGACGGGCAGGTGGTCGCGCGCCGCTCTCACTATCACTTCACAGGAAGCTTCTCGGACGTGGTCACGTGGCCGGTCGCGTCGATCGGCTATCCGCTGACGTTTCGCGCCGCGATCGTCTCGTCGAGGACGACGCTCTATCTCGACTACCCGGTGCAGGTCAGCAGGTGAGTGCGCCGGCCGGCGCGGAGGTCATCGTCGACGGCGCGAGCAAGAGCTTCGGGCGCGTGACCGCGCTGCGGAACGTCTCGCTCCGCGTCGACCGCGGCGAGGTGGTCGCGATCACCGGCCGCTCGGGCTCGGGCAAGAGCACGCTCCTGGCCCTAATCGGCGGCCTCGAGCAGCCTGACGGCGGGCAGGTGCTGATCGACGGACGGGCACTTTGGAAGGCGCCCCATCCCGCGCACGCCCGGCGTGAGGTCGTGGGATTCGTCTTCCAGACGCATCTCCTGCTCGAATCGCTCTCGGCCCGCGCGAACGTCGAAGTCTCGCTCATCGGCGCAGGCGTGCGGCGCGGAGCTCGCCACCGCAGAGCCGCATCGCTGCTCGAGGAGGTAGGGCTGGCCGACCGGGCGGATCATCTCCCATCGGAGCTCTCGGGCGGGGAGCGCCAGCGCGTCGCCGTGGCGCGCGCGCTCGCCAACGAGCCTCGGCTGCTGCTCGCCGACGAGCCGACCGGGGCGCTCGACTCCGCCACATCCGAGCGCGTGCTCGACCTGCTCTTCCGGCTGCGCGACCGTCTCGGCATGACGCTCCTGGTCGTCAGCTACGACCGCTCCGTCGGGGCACGCGCGGACCGCACGGTCACGCTCGTCGACGGCGAGGTGCACGCGAGCGCGGCACCGCTGTTTCAGCGCTAGAGCCGCCTGCACGATGCTCGCGATCATCACGACCAACCTCCTGCGGCGATCGGCTCGCACCACGTTCACCGCCGCTGGCATCGCCGTGGGCGTCGCGACGATCGTGGCGCTGCTGTCCTTGACGCAGGGGCTGCAGATGACCGCCGCCGGATTCGTGCATCTCGGCGGTTCGGACCTAGGCGTCTTCCAGGCCGACGTCTCCGAACCGACCACCTCGGTGCTTCCCGACTCGATGGTCGGGCGTCTCGCCGCCCGGCCGGACGTGGCGCGTGCGACCCCTCTGCTGTTGGTCGTCGAAGGCGTGAAGGCCGATCCGCCGGCGATCGTGTTCGGCGCCGAACCCGGCGGGTTCTTCGCGCAGAGCCTCGTGATCGTCGCCGGCCGGCGCACGCTCGCGGGGACGCCAGGGGCGCTCATCGGGGACCGCCTCGCAGCCCAGTTGCACCTATCGCCGGGGCGGACCCTGACGGTGAAGGGACATGCGCTTCCGATCGTCGGCGTCTATCACTCCGGCATCCTCTTCGAGGATTCCGGGGCAGTCATGCCGCTCCCGGAGGCCCAGCGGCTGACGGGTCGCTCCGGAGAGACGACCGACGTCGTCGTCGAGCTGACCCCGGGCACGCGCGTGAGGAGCGCTGCGAGGAGCATCGAACGCGAAGTGCCGGGCACGCAGGTGATAACCGATCCCCAGCAGGCGCTTCGTGCCGGCGCCAACAGCACGCTCATCTCCAAGGCGATCCTCGTGATCGTGGTGATCGCGCTGATCGTCGGCGCGATCAGCGTCGCCAACACGATGGCGATGTCGATCATCGAACGCCAGCGGGAGCTCGGGCTGCTGAGCACGGTCGGATGGTCATCGGCGCGGGTCGCCTCGCTGATCCTCGGAGAAGGGATCGCGGTCAGCGTGCTCGGTGCCGCGGCGGGGCTGCTGTTCGGGGTGATCGGAGGCGGCCTGCTGGTCAGGGCGCTCGGGGTGAGCGCGTACGTATCCCCATCGGTTACCGCCTGGGGACTCGGTCGCGGCCTGCTCGTGGGCGTCGCTATCGGAGTGCTCGGCGGCATCTATCCCGCGTGGAGAGTCACCCGTATGAAGCCGCTGCGCGCCTTGTCGGGCACCTGAGGGCCGAACCGTCGTCGGGTGCGCGAGCATCGGGTAATCTCGCCGACTGAGTAGGTCGGACGGCGGAATCGCGTGTTTGAGCTTGCAACCGGCACCCTTCCCCGCCCCCGCCGGCGGAGGCTGTTGGCTGGCCTCAGCGGGCGACCGTGGCAGCTGCTCACTCGTGCCGGGCGCCGTCTGAGCGTTGGCCGCCGGGCCCTCACGCTGGCCACGGGACTGGCCGGCGCACTGCCCGTGATAGTCGCGACTGTGAACGCCGTTCGGGCTGGCTGGATCCCTGGCGACGACAAGGCGATCATCGCGACGCGCGCCTACGACGTGTTCACATCGCATCCGCCGCTCGTCGGCCAGTACACGCTCGCGGGCGAAGTGACGGGTCAGGTCACGCACAGCCTCGGCCCGATGCTCTTCTGGCTGCTGGCGATCCCTTCGCATTTCGGCAGCGTGGCGAGCGTGACCTGGACGATGGGCATCTTCAACACGCTGTGCATCGTCGGCGCCGTCGCACTCGCGCGCCGGCGCGGCGGCTTCGTGCTCATGTTCGCCGCGGCGATCGCGATAGCGCTGATGTGCCAGTCGCTGGCAGCCGAAACCTTCCATGACGTGTGGAACCCCTCGGCGGGCCTGTTCCCGTTCACGCTGCTGATCTTTCTCTGCTGGTCGCTTGCCTGCGGCGAATACCGCCTGCTGCCGCTCACCGCGCTGGTGGCGAGCTTTGTCGTGCAGGCGCACCTCATGTACCTTCCACCGACCGCCGGGCTGCTCCTCGTCGGCATCGGCGGTCTCGTGCTCGCGCGCTGGACCGCCAGGCGTTCGGCCGGCGGCGAGCAGCCGCGCCCGCGCCGCCGCTCGCTTGCGCTGTGGAGCATCGCTGCGCTGCTCGTGCTCGCGTTCTGCTGGAGCGCGCCGGTCGTCGAGCAGCTGCGCGAAAGGACGGGAAACATGACGCTCGTGATCCGCAGCGCGACCTCGCATGAGCCGACGCTCGGCGGAGCCGTCGGATGGCATGCGGTCGTGCGGTCGGTAGGGCTCAGGCCGTGGTGGCTCTACATTCCGGCGGAACGCTGGGAGCGCAAGTACGACGTCCGCGCGACCCCGTCCACGCGCGCGGAGGACTCCTGCATCGCGCTGCTCGCCGCGCTGCTGGTCGCGATGATCGTCGGCGCGCTGCGCCGCCGCCCCGACGTGGCCACCGGCGCCCTGATCGGCTTCGTGCTCTGCGCCGCTCTCGCCGCGGTCGCCGCCTCGACCCCGACGCCGCGCCTGCTGTCCGCGACGCTCGGCTACACGATGTGGTGGGGGTCGCAGGTCGGGATGTGGGTGTGGCTGATGCTCGCCTGGTCCGCCTGGCTCGGACTCGTGTCGCTGGTGCGCGCGGGCGCGCGGGCGCTGGCGGCACGTCGCAAGTCCTCCGGCTACCGGCCGGCCCGGCGGATCCCGGCGCTCGTCGCCGTGCTGGCCTCGCTGCTTGCGTGCGTCGCCGGCGTTGCGGGCACCGCTGGCGTCGGCGCGGCTGTCGCCGAGACAGGCAAGGCCGATGAACACGCCTACCTCTACCACGCCGCGTCGGCGCTCGCCGCCCGACTGGACAGCGCCATCCCGTCGGGTCGCACGATCGAGCTGCTGGGCAGTCTGAACATCGCGACGATGCCGATCAAACCGGCACTGCGCTACTTCCTCGTGCGACACCACGTGCGGCCGCTGGCGCCTGGATCATTCTTAAGGCTCGGCAGCTGGTACGAGCTCTATGACCGCCCCTACCAGGAGGTCGCCTACGTCGAGGATGGGACCAGGGCGCCCGCGCGCGGCGTGCACCTGCTGGACCGGGTGCACTTCGGCTCCGGCTGGGGACCGCAGAGCGTCTCGCTGTGGATCTCGCCGCATGGGCGCTCTGCGGGCGGTCATGCAGCGGTCAGGAGACGGCGGCCGTCTCCGCTTCGCGCATAGGGACGCCCGCGGCCGCGTACGCGTCCTTCGCGTCGAGCGTCTCGGCCTTCAGCAGCGCCTGCGCGAGGCTGTCGAGCTGCTCGCGGTGCTCGACCAGCAGGTGCGTCACCTCTTCGTGCGAGCTCTCGACGAGCCTGTGCACCTCTTCGTCGATCAGGTGCTGGGTCGCCTCTGATGTCTCGCTCACACCTGGCAAGAGCGGGCCCTGGCCATCCATCGGCAGGACCGCGACGGGGCCGATCGCGTCGCTCATCCCCCAGCGCCCGACCATCTGACGCGCGATCTCGGTGAGTTGCTGGATGTCTGACTCCGCGCCGGAGGAGATCGTGCCGAAGACCACCTCCTCGGCCACACGACCGCCGAGGGACACGCGGATCCTCGCGTCGAGCTCCTCGCGTATGTAGGAGACGCGGTCGTTGTCGGGCGTCGACAGGGTCACGCCGAGCGCCATTCCGCGCGGGATGATCGTGACTTTGCGAACCGGATCAGCTCCCGGGCTGAGCATGCCGACGAGCGCGTGGCCGGACTCGTGATAGGCGGTGCGCTCGCGGTCGGCGGGCGAGAGCACGACGCCGCGCGGAGAGCCGAGCAGAATCTTTTCGAGCGCGTCCGAGAAGTCGGACATGTTGACCTTGTCGTGTTCTCGGCGTGCGGCGAGCAGCGCGGCCTCGTTGGCGAGATTGGCCAGGTCTGCGCCCACCATCCCGGGCGTGGAGGCTGCGAGCTCTTCGAGATCGACGTCGTCGGCCAGCGGGATCGAGCGCGTGTGCACTTCGAGGATCTTGCGACGTCCGATGCGGTCGGGAGGCTGCACGGCCACCCGCCTGTCGAAGCGTCCCGGACGCAAAAGCGCCGGATCGAGGATCTCGGGGCGGTTTGTCGCGGCGAGCACCACGACGGCCTGCGAGCTTTCGAAGCCGTCCATTTCGGTCAGTATCTGGTCGAGCGTCTGCTCGCGCTCGTCGTTGGCCCCAGTGACCGCGATCGAGCCCTGGCGCGAGCGTCCAATCGCGTCGAGCTCATCGATGAAGATGATCGATGGAGCCGCCTCCTTGGCCTGCGCGAAGAGATCCCGCACGCGCGACGCTCCGACGCCGACGATCGCCTCGATGAACTCGGAGGCCGATATCGCGAAGAAGGCCGCGTGCGCCTCACCGGCGACGGCGCGTGCGAGCAGCGTCTTGCCGGTGCCGGGCGGGCCCGACAGCAGCACCCCGTGCGGTATGCGCCCGCCGAGGCGCGCGTAGTGCTCGGGATTTCGCAGAAAGTCGACTATCTCGGTCAGCTCCGCCTTCGCCTCGTCGATGCCCGCGACGTCGTCGAACGTGACGCGTATTTTCTGCGGGTCGACTCGCCTCGCCCGCGAGCGGCCGAAGTTGCCGAGCGCGCCCATGCCGCCCCCGGCCGCCGCGCGCCGCGCGAGCAGCACGAACAGGCCGACGATCAAGAGGGTGGGGCCGAAGCCGAGCAGGAGCTCGGCCAGCAGCGAGGTGCTCTGGGTCGTGGACTTCGCGTTGATGACGACGCCCTTTTCCTTGAGCAGCGCGGAAAGCTGCGTGTCATTCCAGAAGCTCGGGATCTGCGTGCTGAACTGCTTCGTGGGCGTGGCCTGCTTGTCGTTCGCCGGGTAGGTCAGCTTGGTCGCGAACGTGCCCTGGACGCTGTCGCCGGTGGTGGAGATCGACTTGACCTGACCGGCCTGCACCTCCTGGAGGAAGAACGGGTTGAACGGCACGGTCACGCGCGGTTCGGTCGTGGCCGACGGCGCGAACAGCAGGACCGACAGCCAGTTGACCGCGATCAGGATCAGCACGAACCAGAGAAATCCCGGCCTGCGATGTGGAGGTGGGCCGCTCGGCGCCTGCTCGGGCATTCCACGCCCGTCGGGGGAGGGCGCGACGTGCCAGCCACGCTTGTCTCGCGGCATCGGGGGATGCACGTCGCTGCGGCTCGCGTCGGCGCGGTCGGGCGCGGCGGGCGGCTCCTCGGGCATCTCGTTCACGCGTTCCTCATCGCCGGGATGCTACGCCGATGGCGGCAAGCCGTGCTTGGAGCGAGGCGGGACGTCGAGCCGCCCGACCTCTCAGGCGAGGTGACGGTCGAGCCATTCGATCGCCAGCCGGCTGACGCGCTCGAGCGCACCCGCCTCTTCGAACAGATGGGTCGCGCCGGGCACGACGGCGAGCTCGTTCGGGCAGCGAAGCTGTTGCTGCGCCTCGCGGTTGAGCGCCAGCACCTGCTCGTCGGCACCGCCGACGAGCAGCAGCGTCGGCGCGCGTACGCTGGCGAGGCCCGACGCGAGGTCGGGGCGCCCGCCGCGCGAGATGACGGCCGCCACCTGCTCGCCGAGCTCGGCGGCTGCGCTGAGCGCGGCTGCGGCGCCGGTGCTGGCGCCGAAGTAGGCGAGCGGCAGGTCCGCGACGTCGCGGCGCTCACGAAGCCATGCGCTGACCGCGACGAGACGTGAGGCGAGGAGCGGAATGTCGAACACGTTCGCGCGATCGCTCTCCTCCGCCGGCGTGAGCAGATCGAACAGAAGCGTGCCGTAGCCCGCATCGCCCAACGCCTGCGCGACGGCGCGGTTGCGTGGGCTGAGCCGGCTCGAGCCGCTGCCGTGTGCGAATGCGACGATCCCCCTCGCCCGCGGTGGAACGCCGAGCTCGCCGTTCAACGACACCTCCGGGTCGAGCGCGATCTCGACTTGGCTGCTCGGTGGCTCCGCGCCGCCGAACCGGCGCCCGGCGGGTCCCGCGCTCGCGGCCAGCAGCGCCGCGACCTCATCATCGGTGGTCGGCCCGAAGTCCTCATACCACTGCCCGACCGCCCACAGATCGGCCGGCATGTCGACACACACGACCCGATCGGCCTCCTCGCGAAGCGCCTGCGCCGCCGCCGGTGCCGCGACGGGGACGGCGAGGATCACACGCGCGGCACCGCGTCTGCGCAGGGAGAGCACGGCCGCTCGCGCAGAGCGACCCGTCGCCAGGCCGTCGTCGACGAGGATCACCGTGCGGCCCGAGATGTCGATCGGCTCGCGGCCCCGGCGATAGCGGAGCCGGCGCTCGGCGAGCTCATGCTCGACGTGCGCCAGGAGCGCGCGCAGCTGGGCATCGGAGAGGCCGACCGAATGGGCGACGCGCTCGCTCAGCACGTGCACGCCACCCTCTGCCAGCGCGCCGATCGCGTACTCGGGGTTCTGTGGCGCGCCGATCTTGCGCACGATCGCGACGTCGAGCGGCGCAGCCAGCACGCGAGCGACCTCGGCCGCGACCGGCACGCCACCTCGCGGGATGCCGACGACGACAGGCCGCTCGCTGCGCAACGGCTCGAGCAGCACTGCGAGTCGCCTGCCGGCGTCGTGACGATCCGTGAAGCCAACCGCGCCGAGCGCAAGCCGCGACCGGTCCTCGAGGGACGTCACCGCACCCGCAGGCTGCCTGCCCGACCGCTCGCTCATCGCAGCCGGCGTCCCATCCAGACGTGCGCGATCCCGGCCTCGTCAAACGGCTGCGACGCGACGGTGAAGCCGTGGCGTTCGTAGAGCCCGGTGGCCTCGAGCTGCGAGGCCAAGCGCGCGTCGTGGCATCCCCGCTCCCGCGCCTCCGCGAGGGCGAGCGCGAGCATCCGCGACGCGATCCCGCGAGCACGCCATTCGCGTTCCACGGCGACGCGACCGATCTTCGCGGTGCTCCCAGCGAACAGCAGACGCAACGTGCCGATGACGGTGCCGGCGTCCCGCTCGACGGCAACCACGTGCAGCGCGCGCTCGTCGAGCCCGTCGAGCTCCTCGTCACGGGGCACGCCCTGTTCGCTGCAGAACACCTGCTCTCTGACTTTCAGGGCGCCGAGGAGATCGCCTCGTCGCTCCGCCCAGCGAATGGCGACCTCGGCGCCGCGCCTCGCGACCGTGCGAGGCCTCGACTGGCACGCCGAGGGATGTCGCTCGCCCATCTCGCTGTCTCCTTGGATGTGACGCGCGCGAAGTCTCGTACCGGCTCGCCCGAAGGGCGCGAGCGAGCTACTGGATCAACGCACCGCGGTTTCCGCTGCTCGGCACATAGGTGTACTTGATCCGAGCCCTCTCCTTGACGACGCGCGCCGGGTTTCCGACAGCCACACCGTAGTCGGGTATGTCATCGGCCACCACCGAGCCGGTTCCGATCACCGCATAGCTGCCGATGTGGACTCCCGGTAAGACGATCACTTTGCGCGGCAGCCACGCGTAGTCGCCGATCGTTATGAACCGCCGTTCGGCCTTGAACCCGGGGTCGTTCACATCGTGCTGGGTCGTGAACAGATCGCTGTCGTTGATGATCACATTGCGCCCGATGGAGACCTCGCCGTAGGATTCGATCGCGATCCGGCCGCCGAGCTTGGAGCCAGCGCCGATGCTCACCTGAGGCGGAACGCGTATCCAGACTCCGGATGAGATCTTCACAGGGTCTGCGATCCTCGCGCCAAGCGCGTTCCATGCGCAGCGGCGTCCCTCGTTGCCGAGTACCTGGCGAAAGGTGTGCCAGCTCATCCACAGGCTGAGATGCCCGCTTCGCTCACCGATTCGGATGAGCGCCGCAGCGATCCGTGCCCGCAGCCAGCGACGCACGCGTTGACCCGGCGGAGGCCTGAGGGCGCGAGCAGGAAATGCGGCGGCGGCAGCCTGATACTTGGCCTGCGACACGCTCCCGTCCTCGACCTCTGCGTTTCGCGTGCTCACGAAATCCTCGAGGGAGATGTTCGTCCCGATCGCGCCGAGGACATCGTAGATGTCCGCGTATAACCCGTCCCGCATCGGCGGAACGTCGGCAGCCGACTTGTCGATCGTGAATGAGATGCTGCCCATTTGCGATGTCCTGACACGAAGAAGTCCGCTCTCGCGCAGTTCCCCAAGCCGGGCAATCGCATGGGTGAAGTCCTCGAGCGAGCAATACATCACACTTGCCGTCCCCTCTCAGCGATCCTACCAGCGATCATGCGGCGCTCGGGACACAGTCCTCACCCAGCGGGCTGATGCACGAAGCGCGTCCGATCGAGCTGGCGCTCGTACCCGACGGCATGCCAGAAGCCCATCGCCGCCGGATCGTCGTCGGCGACGATCGCTGTCAGCCTCACCGCTCCTCGCTCGCGCAGCCGCCGCTCTCCCTCTCGCAGCAGCAGCGTCGCGAGCCCGCGCCGCCGGTGCGCCGGCAAAACCGCCAGTCGGTAGAAGCTGCCCCGCCATCCGTCCCATGACGCGATCAGCGAACCGACGACGGCGCCATCGCGCTCTGCGACGAGCAGCGCCGCAGGATCTGAAGCCAGCAGCCGGACGAGGCCCTCGTGCGAGTCGGTGATGCTCGGCGGGGGCCCTGACGCGGCCCACAGCGCGAGCACGGAGGCGATGTCTGCGCGGGTGGCGATGCGAATCTTCGGCAACGGATCGTCATGCATGCCGGGCCAAGATAGAGGCTCGGCGGTTGGCCTTCGCACACGCCGAGCTGCAGGACGGCAGAGCTTGAGCGGCTCGACTCACAGGAGTAGTTTCCGCTCGATGCCCGGTTGACGTTGACCACTCCCGTATGCGGCCTACCCTCGTCCACCTCCCTGGCGGTCCAGCTGTCGCTGTCCGACCGCGGGGAGCCCAGATTGCGTGCCCGTGATCGGACATCATTCGCAACCGATGAGTTCCAGCGCGTGCGGCGGTCTTAGCTGCTGAACCCGACGAACAGGAGGATCGAGATGACCGAGACCGAGACAGTGACTCAAATCAGCCAGGTGGGAACAGTGATGGTCCCCGTCAACGACCAGGACAGGGCAATCGAGTTCTTCGTCGAGAAGCTCGGCTTCGAGAAGCGCGCGGACATCCCGTACGGCAAGAGCGAGCGCTGGGTGGAAGTGGCACCAGCGGGCGCCGCGACATCGATAGCGCTCGTTCCCCCGCGCGAGGGAGAACCGACAGGTATCAGCACCCGCGTGGGCTTCACGACCGACGATGCCGAGGGCGACCATGCGAGCCTGCGGGCCCGGGGAGTCGACGTCGATGAGGCGGTCATGCGGATGGGAGGTCCCGTGCCGCCGATGTTCTTCTTCCGTGATCCCGACGCGAACACGTACCTGATCGTCGAGCGAACCTGATGCCCAAAGCAGGCGGCGCGTCATCCGGGCGCTTCACGGCTGCGCTGACCGATAGGCCGCGCCCCTCCGGCGCCTGAGCTCGACGGGCCGGCCTGCGGTGAGCCGCGCGAGGAGGCAGCATGTGCGTGTGCGCTGCTCGGACGAGATGCAAGCCCGCAACCGGTGAGCGTGAGCAGAGCTCCGGCCGCCAGGAGCGCGCCGCCGCGGCGCACCCCCTCGACCGCGGAGACCTTTGCGCCTGCTCGCTGGATGTGGATGAACCAGACGATGCCGGCAGCGCAGAGAATGCTTGCGACATAGAAGTTGAGTCGCAGGCCGAAGATGTGGTGTGCCGGGTCGACGCGCACCAGCTCCTCGCCGATCCGCGCGAACGAATAGCCGGCGACGTAGAGCGCGAAGAGTCCGGGCGCGCGGACTGTCCTTCTGCGGCCGAGCAGGACGAGCGTGCCGGCGAGTAGCAGGTTCCAGATCAGCTCGTAGAGGAAGGTCGGCTGGAACGTCGCAGAGTGCAGGTAGCCCGCGGGACGATGTTCCGGCGAGATCTCGAGCCCCCAGGGGAGCGCGGTGGGTCCGCCGAAGAGCTCCTGGTTGAAGTAGTTCCCGATCCGTCCGATCGCCTGGGCGACCAGCAGCCCCGGAGCGGCGGCGTCGAGGAACAGCGGGATGCTCGCCCCGCGACGACGCAGCACCCAGAGTCCCGCAAGCGTGCCGGCGGCGATGCCGCCCCAGATGCCGAGGCCGCCTTTCCAGATCGCGAAGGGCCCCCACCAGTGCGGAGGGACTTCGTTCCAGCTGGTCGCTAGAAAGTACAGCCGCCCGCCGATCAAGCCGGCCGGGAACCCCCACATCGCCACCTCGTGCACGAGACTGCGCTCGCCACCCTGAGCCTCCCAGCGGCGTGTCGTTATCGCCACGGCGGCAAGCAGCGCCAGCACGTAGGCGAGGCCGTACGCGTGGATGAAGAGCGGTCCCAAGTGGAAACCGTTCACGGAGGGGCTCGGGATGAAATCGAGGGGCGGGCTGCTCAGTTCGTTCTCCTGTCGGAGATCTGCGGGGTTCTATGAGGCTCCATCGTAGGTATGCACAGTAGACGGCGCCTCAGCAGCTCTTGGCCGAGTGCTCGCCGGACGTCGCGCTGGAGCGCTGGACGGGAGACTCCAAGCAGCTCGCGCACCCGAGCAGTGCAAGCTTGGACAAACGGCCTTCGCTTCACTACGACGAAGGCCGCCCTCGCGGGCGGCCTTCGCTCTCAGTCGGCCGGTTTGCAGGGCTCTTGCAAGTCCTACGCCCTGGTCGGCCTCGATAGCGGGGGCGGGATTCGAACCCGCGACCTTCGGGTTATGAGCCCGACGAGCTACCAGACTGCTCCACCCCGCGTCGCTTCTAATGTTCTAGCAAACAAACCGTCCGAGGGCCACCTCGATCGGCCATTGTCGGACGCCGTCGGCCGATGCGGCGATCTGCAGCTCGCCACCTAGGCCTCGGCGTCGCTCGTCTGCTCGCTATGTCTGTCCCGATCGCTCATGAGCCGGCCCCACCCCTAGCATGCCGACCATGCGCGTCGCGGTCGTCGACATCGGAACCAACTCCACCCGGCTGCTGATCGCAGAGGTAGATCCCGAGGGCGACGTCGAGCCGCTGCTCAGGCGCTCGGAGGTCACGCGGCTCGGCGCCGGCGTCGACTCCACAGGCTCCCTCTCCGAAGAGGCGATTGCCCGCGTGTTCCGCACGCTGGCCGATTACCGTGCCGCGATCGAGGCGCATGACTGCGTCGCGAACCTCGCCGTCCTCACGTCTGCCGTGCGCGATGCTGCCAACGGCGCCTCCTTCGCGGAGCGGGTGCGCGAGGACTTCGGCCTGGATGCGACGATCCTCAGCGGCGAGCAGGAGGCGCAGCTCACCTACCTCGGCGCCATGTCCGGCCGCCCGGAGTCGACCGAGCCGGGCGTCGTCATCGACATCGGCGGCGGCTCGACCGAGTTCGTCGTCGGGCGCGGCCGTAGCGTCGGGCTGCACGTCTCGCTGCCTGCCGGCGTCGTTCGCATGAGCGAGCGCCACATCCACTCCGACCCACCCGCCCCTGAGGAGCTCCAGGAGCTCGCGATCGACGTTCGCGCGATCTTCCTCGAGGCGCTCCCGGCCGGAGAGCGCTCCGGTGTCAACTTCGGGATCGCCGTGGCCGGCACCGCCACCTCGGCGGCCGCCATCGATCTGGAGCTCGATCCCTACGATCCCGACCGCGTCCACGGCCACCGGCTACAACTTGGCACCGTCGAACTGCTGCTCGCACGGCTTGCCGAGATGACGGAAGCCGAGCGCCGCCAGGTGGTCGGTCTGCACCCCGACCGCGCCCCGACGATCGTCGCCGGCATGATCCTGCTGGCCGAGGCGATGGGCGCCTTCGAGCTCGAGGAGGTCGAGGTCTCCGAGCGCGACATCCTCTACGGAGGAGCGCTGCGCGTGGCCGGCGTGGCCTGAGCGGTGCAACCGCCCGCTCCACGGTGCAACCGCCCCGCTCCCAGGGGGACGGCGCGCCCGCACACGCGGGCCTCAGGCGAGGTTTGACTTGCGCGGGTAGACGACCGTCGGATCGGTCAGCACGTTCACCAGCGCCGGCCTGCCCGACGCGAACGCGCGCTCCAGCGCGGGCCGCACGTCGGCCGGACGTTCGACGAGCTCGCCGTACCCGCCGAGCGCTTCGACGACCTGCTCGTAGCGCGTAGCGGGCCGCAGGTCTGCGGCCACCGAATAGCCGTAGAGGAACTCCATCGGGTGCTTCTCCAGTGCCCAGATCCCGTTGTTGCCCATCACCGCGACTACGTTCACGCCATGGCGCGCGAGCGTGTCGAACTCCATGCCCGAGAACCCGAACGCTCCATCGCCGAGCAGCAGCACGACCTGGCTGTCCGGCCGCGCGAGCTTCGCGGCCAGCGCATAGCCGGGACCCGTTCCGAGGCAGCCGAACGGCCCCGGGTCCAGCCAGCAGCCTGGCTGGTAGCTGTCGACGACGCGCCCCGCGTAGGAGACGAAATCGCCGCCGTCGCCGATCACGATCGCGTCGCGGTCGAGCACCGTCGCGAGCTCCGCGTAGAGCCTCATCGGATGCAGCGGCTCCCTGGCGTCTTCGAGCTCGACCCGCTCGGCCTCCCGACGCTCGCTCTCTGCCTCGCGCAGCTCGCGGATCCAGCTCTCGCTTGCCAGCGCGCCCGCCCCGGCAGCAGTGCACAGATCTGTGAGCGTCTGCGCGATCGCTCCGTATAGTTCCGCAGCCACCGCTCGCGGGTGTCGGCGCTCCGGTTCGGCGGCGTCCACGACGATGATCTCGGTGTCCTCTCCGAAGGACATGCCGAATCCGAGGCGAAAGTCCATCGGCACGCCGATGACCAGCGCCGCGTCGGCGCGCTCGAGGGCCTGCGAGCGCACACGCGAGAAGAACAGCTCGCTATCGGCAGCCACGCACCCCCGCGCTAGGCCATTGAGGAACACAGGGATTCGAAGTGTCTCGGCGAGCTCGGCGAGCGCGCCCTCACCGTGGTCCCAGTAGAGGTCCGTCCCCGCCATGATCACCGGGCGCTCGGCCGCGCTGAGCAGCTCGGCCGCTCGTTCGACAGCCTCGCCGGCGGCGCCCCTACGCGCCGCTCCCACAGGGCCATCAGCGGCGTCGTCCATCGATTCGGGCGCCTCCATGAACACGTAGTCGAGCGGGAAGTCCACGAACGCCGGACCGCCGTGCGGCGAGCAGGCCGCGGCGAAGGCGTCGTCCAGCAGGCCGGGGATCTCCTCGGTGCTCCCTGCGGTCGCGGCGAGCTTGGCGAGCGGGCGCACGAACGGCACGTGGTCGATCTCCTGGAGCGATCCCTGACCCCAGCGCAGCGCTGGAGCGCGTCCACCGAGGACGATCATCGGCGAGTGGTTCGCCTGCGCCGAGGCCATCGCGCTGATTCCGTTGGTCACGCCCGGACCGGCCGTGAGCGCGCATACGCCCGGCTCACGCGTGACCTTGGCCCAGCCCTCCGCCGCGAACGCCGCCGTTGACTCGTGGCGGACGTCGATGATCTCGATCCCCTCCTCGTGGCAGCCGTCGTAGATCGAGAACAGATGGCCGCCCGAGAGCGTGAACAGGCGGCTCACACCGTGCGCCTTCAGGCGGCGGGCGACCAGCCGGCCGCCGTGGAATGTCCTGGTCTCCTGCGCGCTCTCTGTGGACACTTCCGCGACTCTACCCGCTGGCGGGCGCGCCTGGCTCGACGGCCAAAAAAATGCCCGGGACGGGATTCGAACCCGCAGGCTCTTGCGAGCGGCAGATTTTAAGTCCGCTGACTTTGCCAGTTTGTCTACCCGGGCATCGCGATCGTATCGCCGCATGCCTGAGAAAACGCTCGCAGGCGGGCTCGAATCGCAACTCCGGCGTTGCTACGGTGTGTTTAAGGCTGGAAGCCGCGTTTGACCGTCCATGGAGGTCTCCGCACTAACACACCCCAGCAGCGTTTCGGGCCTGCGCGGTCCGTCTGCGCTGCTGCGCCTGCAGTCAGACGAGCGTCTGATTGCGCTCACTCGCCGCGGGCAGCACGCGGCGTTCGAGACGCTCTGCACGCGCTATCAATCGCGTCTGCTGTCGTTCTGCCGGCACATGCTCGCGTCCCGCGAGGACGCTGAGGATGTGCTGCAGGAGGTGTTCGCGGCGGCATTCAACGCGGTGCTCGCGGACGAACGCGCCATCAACGTGCGACCGTGGCTCTACAGGATCGCGCGCAACCGCTCGCTCAACCACCTGCGCCGCGCGTCCGCACTCGGCGTGGACTCGATGGACGTGCACTTCGCCGACCACGGCATCTCGACCGGGGACCGCGTGATTCGCCGGGAGAGCTTCCGCGAGCTCATCGCGGACGTCCACGACCTCCCTGAGACCCAGCGCACGGCTCTGCTGCTTCGCGAGATCGATGCGCTCTCATACGAGCAGATCGCGCTGGCCATGGAGACGACCGTGCCCTCGGTCAAGTCGCTGCTCGTACGGGCCCGCATCTCGCTGGCCGAGGCTGCAGAGGCGCGCAAGCTGAGCTGCGAGCAGGTACGCCTCGAGCTTGGCGAAATGGCCGAGGGGCTGACGAAGCTGAGCACGCCTGCGCGGCGCCACGTGCGCGGCTGCGAGCGCTGCACGTTCTTCAAGAAGCAGCTCAAGCAGAACAACCACGCGCTCGCGGCGATCCTCCCGGTCGGTCCGCTGCTGCTGTTCAAGAAGCTGCTGCTCACGAAGCTCGGCTCGACGGCCTCCGCGGGCGGCGCGCACGTTGCGAGTGGCGCCGGTGCCACCGTCGGCGCGAGCGCGACGGTCGGCGCGGGCGCCGTCGCGGGCGCGGGAGCGAGCGGCGGAGCGAGCGTCGCCGGAGGCCTGCTGACGGCCGGCGCGGGAGCCATCGCCACCAAGGCCGTCGCCGGGCTCGCCGCCGCGGCGATCGTCACGGCTGGCGCGGTCGCAGCCGACCACGCGGTGGTCGTCCACCACCGCCATCCGCCCTCCTCGGCCGCCTACGCCGCAAGTGCCCAGCCTGTCGCCCGCTACGTGAGCGAACCGGTCGTGGTGCACGAGCAGCCGCAGCCGGTGAGCGTCGGGAGCTCCGCGATCCACCGCATCGCAACCGTCTCCACCCGCCGCGCCGGCACGCGCAAGCCGACCAAGAAAGCACCGCTGGCTCCCACCAGCGCCGCGGCCACAGCTGCGCCCAGCGCGACCACCACGCCGGTGCCGAGCACACCGCCGGTCGCCCCCCAGCCGGCGACACCGGCTACCCAGAACCCCCAGCCGCCGACTCAGGTCACGGAGGTGACGACTGAGACGACCCAGCTCCCGGCATCGGCGACGAGCGGGCCTCAGCCGGCGAGCACAACCACCTCCACGACCCCGGCTTCGCCGCCGCCGCCGCCGCTTCCCAGCGCTGAAGCCGTCCCCGTTCCTGAAACAACGCCGCCGGCTGCCACCCCGCCGCAGACCTCGCCGACAGCCACCTCGCCGCCGGCGCAGAGCGCGGGCGGAACCGAAGCTCCCGCTGAAAACCACGGCGGCTGAGCGGCTCGACGGCGCCGCCGGCGAGCTAGCCGATGGAGAAGGACTTCAACGGCCGCAGCAGGATCCCGGTGGTCGCTACTTCCATCGGCGAGCTCAGCTGCGAGCTCTTCGTGGCCGACGTCAGCATGACGATGTCAACCCCTTCGCGTGCGCCCGCCCGTTCCGGTAGGAGCAGAACGTCGCGACCTTCCACGTCCCTGCCTTCCACGATCGCGTCGTAGAAGACGTCGTAGGCGGGAACGTTGTTGACTTTCGTCTTGCCCTCGCCGCGCAGCACGAAGCCGGCGTACTTGCGGCTCAGCGAGCGGATGTAGCCGGCGGCGTACACCGGCAGCTCCCCCGTCAGCGCGCCGGAGTACGGCGGCAGCCGCAGCGGGTCGACGGCGAACGAATCGCTCAGCGCGCCGTCGGAATGGCGGCGCTCCACCCTGACGTAGCCGCCGGGTTCGGGGGCGACGCGATACAGACCTCGGTAGCTGAAGCTGAACGGCACCTTCCCGCCGTGAGAGAACCTCGCGTTCTCGAGCGTGAGCACCGCGGCGATGATCGCGACCACCAGGAGCACGCCGGCGGCGCTGACGAGGCCGCGCGTGAGCGCCGAGGCCCCGTGCCAGCGCGGCGCGAGCAGGCGACCGAGCGTCGGCCCGTACTCCGGCTTCATCGGTACGGCGACCATCGCGCTCAGGCGATCATTCGCCGACCGAGAACAGCGCCTCGAGGTCGTGGCGCGAATACGCCGCGAATGCGACCATCGTCTGTGTGCGCACGACGCCGGGAACTGCACCGATCTGCCCGGTGACGACGTCCGCGAGCTGCTCGTGATCGTGAACCCTGACGATCGCGACGAAATCCCACTCGCCCGTCACCGAGTAGGCCTCGGCGACACCGTCGATGTCGGCGAGTGCGCTCCCCAGCGCCGAGAACGCGTCGCGCTCGGCCTCGATCAGCACCACCGCGTTGGTCATCGTCATGGCGCGACCATCATAGGCGCGGCCATCACGCCGGCTATAGCTCCGTCTCCTGCAGGCGGTGCAGGCCAAGGCCGAGCGTGAGGCCGAGCGCACCGCCGGTCACGCCTGCGAGCCAGCTGCCCTCCCCCTGCGCCCACGGCATCACGAGCAGCAGCACGGCGATCGCAGCAGTGCCGAGCAGATCCCCTTCATAGTGCGAGCCCCTGCGCGCAGAAGCCAGGTCGGCGGCCGCCCACGCGGCCAGCAGGGCGAGCGCGCCGCCGTTGCCGCCGTTGACGATCGGCTCCGGGTACACCGCGACGGCCACCAGCGCGCCCGTCGCGCCGGCGCCGAGGAACAGCGCGAGCACCACGCCCGGTCCATGGCGGCGCTCGAGCAGCCAGCCGAAGATCCCGACCGCGACGAGCGTCACGAACGCGAACAGCCCGTTCACATAGACGAACTGGCTGCTGAACAGCTTCCACCAGTCGCCATGCAGCGGTCCGATGATCGCCAGTTCGCTGTAGACGACCGGTCTGGCGTGCCAGAGAATCCAGATCGCGCAGCTCGCCGCGACGAGAGCGATCGTCGCATATGGCCGGTTGCCTGCGGACAGGCTGAGGCCGAGCCGGCCCCGGCGCACGCCTGGTCCGCTTCTGAGCACCGACGGCGCGAGCAGCCGGCGAAGACGCGTGCGCTGGCGCGACGATCTGCTCGGCGCGTGCGCGCGCGGCAGCTTCGGTGCCCGCCTGCGCAGCCGGTGCCCGCAGTATGGGCACTCGGTGATATACGGGCTCACCTCCGATCCGCACTGCTTGCAGACAACGAACAGATCCGCCCCAGAGGTCATGTCGATCCATTCTAAGGACCTCTCGACCCCGCCCGGCGCCCCTCTGGAATACTCACGGCCATGGACCTCGGATATGACCAGAAGCTCTACATCCTCGCGTTCGATCACCGCGGCTCGTTCCAGAAGAAGTTCTTCGGGATCGAGGGTGAGCCGGACTCCGAGCAGACCGCGATCATCGCCGACGCCAAGCACCTGATCTTCGAGGGGCTCCTGCAGGCCGTGGGCGCGGGGGCCGACCCTTCGGTGGCCGGCGTGCTCGTCGACGAGCAGTTCGGCTCGACGGTGCCGGCCGAGGCGCGCGAGCACGGCCTGAAGCTCGCGATGCCCGCCGAGCGCTCGGGTCAGAACATGTTCGACTTCCAGTACGGCGATGACTTCGGTGAGCACATCTTGCGCTTCGATCCGGACTTCACCAAGGTGCTGGTCCGCTACAACCCCGACGGCGACGCAGGCGGCAATCGCGAGCAGCTCGCCAAGCTCAAGCGCTTGAGCGACTGGCTCAAGGAGCACGATCGCAAGTTCCTGTTCGAGCTGCTCGTGCCGGCCGAGGATTTCCAGCTGCAAATGGTCGACGGCGACGGCGAACGCTATGACGCCGAGCTGCGGCCCGAGCTGATGCGCAGGGCGATCGCCGAGATCCAGGACGCTGGAATCAAGGTCGACATCTGGAAGATCGAGGGCGTGGAGAAGCGCTCGGATTGCGAGATGCTCGTCGCCCAGGCCCGCTCGGGAGGTCGCGATGGCGTGAGCTGCGTCGTGCTCGGGCGCGGTGCCGACGACGCCAGGGTCGAGCACTGGCTGATCCAGGCGGCGCCCGTCGACGGCTTCATCGGCTTCGCGATCGGGCGCACGATCTGGTGGGACCCGTTGAAGGCCTATGTCGACGGCAAGATCGAGCGCTCTGCGGGAGCGCGCAAGATCGCCGAGAGCTACCTGCGCTTCGTCGCCGTCTACGAGCGCGCCGAGACGCCGGTCGGTTCCTAGCGGCGCCGGGTCACGTGAGCGCCATGAAGATGCGTCAGAGTCTCGCCGACTGGGAGCGGGCATTCGTCAAGGAGATCTCGCTCGACCGCCGCAGACGCGACTCGCTTCGCCGCACGACCGAGCAGCGTGCGCTGAAGCGCGAGGCCGAGAGGCGTCACAAGCGCGGGTCCGTCCGCTTCGTGCTGCTCGTGCTGACGCTGATCCTGACGGCGGCGATCGTAACCGTCGTCATGTTCCGCACGCTCTACCTGCTCTTGGGCTGACCACCCTCGCCGAGCTCGCGCACAGACTCGTCCACCTCGCGCGCGCCCTGCTCCTCCCTGGCGTCCGAGTGCCCGTCGTTCTCCGGCTTGGCCGTGCCCGCTTCGCGGTGGATCTCGAGGTAGATCTCCTTGCGAAAGACCGGAACCTGCTGGGGTGCCTGAATCCCGATGCGCACCTTCTCGCCCATTACCGACAGTACCGACACCTCGATCTCGTCGCCGATCATGATGCTCTGGTTGGACTTGCGCGTCAGAACCAGCATTCGGGCACCTTCCTATTTGCCGACTGTCCGGCGCAACCCCCGGCGCCGGTCTGGCAAGCATAGTCCCAGGACCGGCGCAACGCGATACGGGGTGCTCCTCTTGCGCGGCGGCCACTCGCAGGCGCCCGCGCGACGGTGCAACCGCCTCGCGGCCGACACGCGCAGGAGCAGCTTTGCGCTAGTCTCCCGGACCGTCGATGCCCCGTAGATCACTGCGTCCGCACCTGAATCAAATCCGCGCCTGGGTGCGACAGGGCCGCACCGACGCGTGGGTCGCTCATCAGCTCGAAGTCAGCGTCCGTGACATCGAGCAGTTCAAGCGCCAGAACGACCTGATCAGCGACGAGGACTCGCCGAACGGAACGAGCGTCGCCGACTACCCGGAGGAGATCGACCTGCGCGCCGAGGACGACGCCCTGATCGCCGCCGAGCTCGAAGCCGCGGAAGCCGAAGCCGAGCGCGCGCGGGCGGAAGGCGAGGAGGTGGACGAGGAAGAGGACGACGACGAGCGCGGCGCGCGGCGGACCCGTCGCCGCAGTCGCCGCGGCGGCCGCGGCCGCCGCTCAGCGGCGCGCAACAGCGCCCCGCTCGAGGGCACGTTCGACCACGGCGACGAGGGGTACGGACTGTGGCTCGATCCGGCCATCCAGGACAACCCGATCTACGCCGAGCACTGGGCAGGGCACCGCCCGATAGAGGTGACGGTCGAAGAGGATCGGATCGTCATCCGTCGCATCGGCGAGGACGACTAAGCCCAAGCCGGTTAGAGGGCGCCGATCTCCCTGCGCCCGCCGGCGTAGTCGGCGGCCTCTCGCAGGTAGCGCCCGAACGCGGCGTCAACCACCACGCCGGCCTCCCACGCCCACGGATCCTCAGGCGCCACTTTCATCGCGATCTGCAGGCACCATGCGCTGCCGCGTTCGTAGAGCTCCACCAGCTCGGCCGAGGAGAAGCGTCCGCCGAGGCGCCGGCGCAGCTCGGCCACGAGGGCGGCCGTGACTCGCTCTTGAAGAGCCGCGCGCTCTGGCGGCGCGGCACGCAACCGGCGCTCGCCCTGTTGCCACTGATAGATCGCGTTCTCGAACGAGATCAGCCGAGGCTAGCACCGGCACTCGAGCCGCCACCCTCCTCGTCGCGCGCGGCGCAGCGGCTCCTCAGTTCTGCGGCAGCCCGCTGACGATGTAGGGCTGCTCGCCCGCTCTCATCATCCCCAGCCGGCGCGCCTCGGCTTCGATGGTCCCGGTCTCGCCCAGCGTCTGGTGCTGCTGCACGAGCGAGCGGTGTTCGCGTTCCATCGCCGTCACCGCCGCGCGGTCGTGGTTGGATTGATGCCAGGTGGAGAGCATGCGGATGCCGGCGCTCAGATAGAGGTACAGCAGCGCCGCGAGCACGCAGAGCATCGCCATGCGGCCGATGCGGTCCCAGCGCACAGGCGCACCGGCACGCCGGCCGCGTCCCGCGCGGGCGCCGCCCCGCGCGCCGGCACGCGCCCGGCCGGGACGGCTCGAGCGCGGATGGGAGGCCGATGCGGCGGACATGCTTGCTTCGCATTCGCGGCCGGCTGCGAAGCTCCTGCCCGCGAGCGCGCCGCGATGTCCGCGCGCCACTCAGCGGCCGTGGAGCGCGCTGCGTCCGGGGAACTCCGCGTCGGCGCCGAGCTGCTCCTCGATGCGCAGCAGCTGGTTGTACTTCGCGACCCTGTCCGACCTCGATGGCGCGCCGGTCTTGATCTGCCCGCAGCCGGTCGCCACGGCCAGGTCGGCGATCGTCACGTCCTCGGTCTCACCCGAACGATGGCTGATCACCGCCGTGTACCCGGCTGCGCGCGCCAACGCTATCGCCTCGAGGGTCTCGGTCAGCGTCCCGATCTGGTTCACCTTGATGAGGATCGAGTTGGCCACGCCGGCGTCGATGCCCCTGCGCAGGCGCTCCGTGTTGGTCACGAACAGATCGTCGCCGACGAGCTGCACGCCGGACCCGAGGCGCTCGGTCAGCCTCCTCCACCCCTCCCAATCCTCCTCGTCCATGCCATCCTCGATCGACACGATCGGATAGCGCGCGGCGAGGTCGGCCCAGTAGTCCGTGAGCTCGGTCGAGCTCAGCGTGCGACCCTCGTGCTCGAGCACGTAGGAGCCGTCTCGGTGGAACTCGCTCGTCGCCGGGTCGAGCGCGATCGCGACGTCGTCCCACGGACGGTATCCAGCCGCCTCGATGCCCACGACGAGCATCTTCAGCGCCTCCTCGTTCGAGCTGAGGTTCGGCGCGAAACCGCCCTCGTCGCCGACCGCCGTCGCCAGCCGGCGCTCGTGCAGCGTGCGCTTGAGAGCGTGGAACACCTCGCTACCCATCCGCAGGGACTCCGAGAACGTCGGCGCGCCGCAGGGGACGATCATGAACTCCTGGAAGTCGATCTCGTTGTCTGCGTGAGCGCCGCCGTTGAGCACGTTCATCATCGGGACCGGCAGCACGCGCGCGGACTCGCCGCCGAGATAGCGCCATAGCGGCAGCAGCTCCTCGGCCGCCTGCGCATGGGCCGCCGCGAGCGACACGCCGAGGATCGCGTTCGCGCCAAGCCGCGACTTGTTCGGCGTGCCGTCCAGCTCGATCAGGGCGCGGTCGAGCGCCGTCTGGTCGGCCGCGTCCATGCCTGTGAGCGCCTCGGCGATCTCGCCGCCGACGTTCGCGACCGCATGCGTCACACCCTTGCCCTGCCAGCGCTCGCCACCGTCGCGGAGCTCCGCCGCCTCGAACTCTCCGGTGGATGCACCGGAGGGCACGGCCGCATGCCCGTGAGCGCCGGAGCGCAATCCGACCTCGACCTCGACCGTCGGGTTGCCCCGGCTGTCGAGGATCTGGCGAGCGTGGATTCGCTCGATCTGGCTCATACGGCTGACCTCCCGGCCACAGGCCGCGCACGCACGGGGCCGCTCACGTCCTCACCTCGGCGCCGTCCGCGCGGCCGTCCGCCGGCGCCGGCTATGGAGTGGTGCTTGTCGAGGTGGAGCTCGTCTTCGGCGCTTTGTACTGCTCGCAGTCCGCCACCACGTAAGCCGAGCGGCATTCCGTTTTGGCTTTCCACTTCGTTTTGAATTCCTTTACGAACTTGCTGAGCACGCTCTGCTGCTGAGTGGCGGCGAGCTGTGTCTTGATCGACGACTGCGCCTGCGCGAGGCTCTCCTGGCTGCCCGGTTTGATGCTCTTGACTTCGTACACGTAGTAGCCGAAGGGCGTCTTCACCGGACCGCTGAGGACGTTCACGGCGGTGGAGAAGATCGCGGTGTCGAGCGCCGGCTCCTCCTGGCCTTTGATCACGTCCGTGAGCAGGCCCCCGTTGGCCTTGCTCGTCGGATCGATCGACACGCTCTTGGCGACGCTCGCGAAGCTCTTCCCCGATTCGACTTCCTTCTTCGCGCTCTTCGCCGCCGCTTCGGTCTTGGTGAGGATGATCAGCACGTTGCGCTTTTCCGATACGCCGAAGTGCGACTTGTTTTCGTTGTAGTACTTGCTGATCTGCGCCTGCGTGATGCTGCTCTTCTCCTTCAGAATCTTGGCCTGGATTTTCGTCGAGAGCAGGTTGAGCTTCACGCGCAGAAGCAGATCCGAGACGGTCTGGCCGGAGCTCGCCAGGAATTTTTCGAATTCCGCGGACTTCGGGAACTGCTCGTCCTTGATCGTTTCGAACTGCTTCTTGACTTCCTTGTCGCTCAGTTTCACGCCAAGCGAGTTCGCTTCTCCGATCACCCACTGCGAGGAGATCAGGAACCCGAGCACCTCCTGCTGCAGCGCTTTGTACTGCTGTTCGCACTGCTTCTTGAGCGATTCCGCCGTCGGCGGTGCTTGGCCTTTGGCGGGCGCGGGTGCGATTTCTTTCAGATGTGCGATGCACGCCGTGTAATGAGGCGGTTCCGGGGGCGCCGGTTTCGCCGTCGTGCCCGTCGTCCCCGAGATCGAGGCGATACCCATCCAGTGTTTGAACGCACTGTCCGTGATCGGCGTTCCGTTGACCTGCACCACTGCGCTGCCCGGTATGCCACCGCACGAGGCCAGCCCCACGAGGGCAAACAAAACGGCGCCTAGCGCCGGGATCAGGCGAAGCATCTTGGCCACGACGCGGGCACTTTAGCGGAAAGCGCCTTTGGTGTCCTTAACGGGTTTCTAACGTTTCGTTAAGCGGCCTCGCGCATCACCGCGAGCAGCGTGTCCGCTGCTCTCACGACGCTCGGGAACCGCTCGCTCCCGTCGCGCGGAACCCGAACCAAGACCTGCGAGCGGCCCGATTCGTAGAGCGCATCGGGTAACTCCTCGCGCAGCCGTCGCGCCCGCGCAGAGTCGAGCTCGATCGGCACCACGGCCAGGCGATCGCCCCGGAAGCTGACCGTTTGCGCACCAGCCTCGCCGAACTTGATGCGCGCGCGCTGCAGCGCCAGCAGGTTCTCCAGCGACTCGGGCACCGGGCCGAAGCGATCCTCGAGCTCCTCGCGCAGATGCTCGACGTCGGCCACCTCGAGCGCCTCCGCCACGCGCCGGTGCACCTCGATCTTGGCCTGCTCGTACGGAATGTAGTCCGCGGGAACGTACGCGTCCACGTTCACGTCCAGGCGCACCGGCTCCGTCAGGGCCTCGCCCTCGGCCTCTGGCTCGGCCGCCCTTACCGCCTCGTCGAGCATCTGCATGTAGAGCTCGAACCCGAGCGCCGCCACGTGACCGGACTGCTCGTCGCCGAGCAGGTTGCCTGCTCCGCGTATCTCGAGGTCGCGCATCGCGATCTTGAACCCGGCCCCGAGCTCGGTGTAGTCGCTCAGCGCGGATAGGCGCTGAGCGGCCTCGGCCGTGAGCGCCGCCGCCGAGTCGTAGACCAGGTACGCGTAGGCTCGCTCGCGGCTGCGCCCGACACGACCGCGTATCTGGTACAGCTGCGCAAGACCGAACGTGTCCGCGTGCTCGACGATCAGCGTGTTCGCCTGCGGTATGTCGAGCCCCGACTCGATGATCGAGGTACACACGAGCACCTCGGTGGCGCCGCGCAGATAGTCGATCATCACGGCCTCCAGCTCGCCTTCGCCCATCTGGCCGTGCGCGACGGCGAAGCCGACGCCAGGGCAGAGCGCGCGCAGCCGCTCGGCCGTCTCCTCGATCGAGTCGACGCGGTTGTGCACGAAGAACGCCTGACCGCCGCGCTCGTGCTCGCGCATGATCGCCTGCCGGACGAGCTCCTCCTGATACTCGCCGACGTAGGTCTTCACCGGCCTGCGCCCCTCGGGCGGCGTCTCGATCACCGAGATGTCGCGCAGCCCGGCGAGCGACATCTGCAGGGTGCGCGGAATCGGCGTCGCGGACATCGAGATCACGTCCACCTTCAGCTTCAGCTGCCGCAGCAGCTCCTTCTGCCTGACCCCGAACCGCTGCTCCTCGTCGAGGATCAGGAGGCCGAGATCCTTCGCGCGCACGTCGCGCGAGAGCAGCCTGTGGGTGCCGATCAGGATGTCCACCCGGCCCTCGGCAAAGCCCCTTATCGCAGCCCTCTGCTCGGCCGCAGTGCGGAACCGCGAGACGTGGGCGAGCGTGAACGGGTAGTCGGCCAGCCGCTCGGCGAATGTTCCGTAGTGCTGCTGGGCGAGGATCGTCGTCGGGACCAGCATCATCACCTGCTTGCCGTCCGCGGCCGCCTTGAAGGCGGCGCGCAGCGCCACCTCGGTCTTGCCATAGCCGACATCTCCGCAGACCAACCTGTCCATCGGCCGCGGCGCCTCCATGTCCGCCTTCACCAGCTCAATCGCCTCGCGCTGGTCGGGTGTCTCGGTGAACGGGAAGCGGTCCTCGAAGTCCCGCTGCCAGTCGGAGTCCGCGGCGAAGGCGTGGCCGGTCCGTCGCCGCCGCTCGGCATACAGGCTCAGCAGCTCTCCCGCCAGCTCCTGCGCCGCTCGCCGCGCGCGGGCCTTCATCGTCTCCCAGCGCGTGCCGCCGAGCTTGCTCAGCTGAGGCCCGCCCGCCCGCTCGCCGCCGGCGCCGACATAGCGCGAGATCTTCGCGAGCTGGTCGGTGGGGACGAAGACCCTGTCATCGCCCTGGTATTCGAGGTAGAGGTAGTCGCGCGTGACGTCGGCCACAGTGCGCGTCTCAAAGCCCGCGAAGCGCGCAACCCCATGGTCCTCGTGCACCACGATGTCTCCGGTTCGCAGCTCCGTGAACGAGCGCAGCGCCCCTCGTCGGGCGCCAAGCGCGCCGCGCCTGCCGCCGGCCCCCGCACCGCCCGGCCGCTCGAGCCTGCGCCGACGCAGCAGACGGTGCTCGGGGAGCACCGCGAGTTTCAGCTGAGGCGCCACGAAGCCCTCCCGCAGCGACGCCGCCGTGAAGCGCAGCGAAGGCTCGAGCACCTGGCGACCGACGTCGACGTCCTCTGCCAGCCAGCTCGCTTTCAGGCGGCCGAGGTTGAAGGCCGCCCGCTCGCCCTCGCCCCGGCGCGGGAACGCCACGACCGTCCTGTAGCCGGAGCGGACGAGCTTCTCGAGCTCCCGCTCGGCTTCCGCGAGCGTGCGCGCGGCCGTGTCGGCGGACTGCGCGCGCAACTCGATCTCCTGGCCGCCGGCGTGCGCCGACAGCCAGATTCGCGCGCGCCCAGACAGCGTCGCCTCGATGCTCTCGGGGCTGACGTACAGGTGATGGGCGTCCTCGTCCCCGAACGCCGCGCACACGTCCGTCCACTGATCGCTCAGCGCCGGCGCGAGCTCCTCCTCGGCGGCCACGATCAGCTCTGCCTTCTCACCGACGAGATCCAGCAGCGCGCCGAAGCGCTCGACCGGCAGCAGCTCGGCGATGTCTGGCCGCTCGGAGCCCTCGCCGCCACCGCGACCGAACGCACCGCTCGCCGCAGCGATCTCAGCCAGCTCTCGGTGCTCGGCGGCGAGCTCGGCCGCGGGCGCGATCTCGACCTCCTCGACGTCGCCGAGCGAGCGCTGGGTGAACGTCGAGAACCAACGCAGCGATTCGATCTCCAGGTCGAACATGTCGACGCGCACCGCCCGGTCCTCCGTCGCCGGAAACACGTCGAGCAGGCCGCCGCGCATCGCGAACTGGCCGCGCTCCTCGACCTGGTCGATGCGCTCGTAGCCGGCGCGCACAAGCTCGGCGGCGCACTCCTCCAGATCGAGCAGCTCGCCGACGCGCAGGGTGAGCGAGTGAGGACGCAGCGCGGGATCTGGCACCTTCTCCGATAGCGCGACAGCGCTGACCACGATCACGGGCTGGCCGATCTCCGCGCCTGCATCCGGCGCCGCGTCGGCGCCGAGCAGCGCGTCCAGGGCGGCCACCCGCAGCCCGACGAGGTGCGGCGGGGGAGCCAGATGCGACTCGTAGGCGACGCCGCGCGACGGGTAGTAGCGCACGCGCCGCGGTGCGAGCCAGGCGCGCAGATCCGCCGCCAGATCGCGCGCCGCGCGATCGTCGCCAACGACGACGAGCGTCGCTCGCGAGCGCGCCGCGTCGTCGACCTCGGCGAGCGCAGCGATCACGTACGGGCGCAGCGAACCCGACACGAACGCATGGCCGCCGTCGCGCGCAAGCCGCAGCGCCGCAGTGTCCTCGTGGACGAGCCCGAGCAGCGTGCGCAACGCCTGCCCGTCCGGCGGCATCTAGGAGTCCTCCCCGGCGCCGTCTTCGCCGGCCCGCCCCATGACGACGCCCTCGACCCGCTCGCACGCGCGCTCGATCAGCTCCTGCACCTGCGCGTCATCCTCGCGGAAGCGTCCGAGCACGTAAGCGGAGACGATCTCCGGGTCGGTTGAGTTCGGCCGTCCTACACCCACTCTCACGCGCATGAAGTCTGCGCTGCCGAGCTCGCGCTTGATCGACTTCAAGCCGTTATGCCCGGCGAGCCCGCCACCGAGCCGGGTGCGCACCTCGCCGAACGGGAGATCGATCTCGTCGTGAATGACGAGCACGCGCTCGAGCGGCAGCTTCAGCGCGCCGCGCGCCGGCCCAACCGAGCGGCCGGCGTCGTTCATGTAGGTCTGCGGGCAGAGCACCGCAACGCGCGGAGCCGGTGTGCCCGGCTCGCCGCTGCGCACACGGCCTTCGGCGATCCGTCCGCGAAAGCGGTCCTTGGCCCGTCCGAGCCCCCAGCGCGTGACGAGCGCCTCAGCGACCATGAAACCGACGTTGTGGCGTGTGCCCGAATGCTCGCGGCCCGGGTTGCCCAGTCCGACGATCAGCCAGTCGACGGCACCGCCGCCACCGCCGAAGGGGCGTCGCAGAGGCCGCTACTCCTCGCCGGCGGAGCCCTCCGAGCCGGCGTCCTCCGCGGCCTCGCCCTCCTCGGCGCCCTCGCCGACCAGCTCCGTCTCGGCCTCGATTTCCTCTTCGGCTTCGGCTTCGGCCTGCAGCCGTGGAGGCGACAGGGTCGCGACGACCGTGTCCTCGGCGGCATCGAGCAGCGTCACGCCCTCGGGGGCGCTCACCGCGGTGAGCAGGATCGTGTCACCTATCTCCATCTCGCCAACCGCGTGACGGATCGACTCGGGAATCGCCGTTGGCAGCGCCTCGACGTTCAGCTCGCGGGTGATCTGCTCCAGCACTCCGCCTTCCTTGACGCCGGGGGCGTCATCGACGCCGGTGAGCTCGAGCGGGACGGTGGCGTGAATCGCCTCATCCAGACGCACTCTCAGCAGATCGACGTGGATCGTCTCGCCACGAACGGGGTCGCGCTGGGCTTCCTTGAGCACGACCGGCGTCGCCCGCTCGCCATCGACGCTCAGGTCGAGCACCGCCCCCGATCCGGCAAGCGCGACGCGAAGCTCGCGCGCGTCCGCGTCGAAGCCGACGGACTCTGCGCCGCCGCCGTAGACGACGCCCGGCACGCGCCCGCTGCGGCGCAGGCGCCGCGCCGCGCGCGAGCCGCCGGCGGCTCGGCTGCTCACGTTCAGCTTGGTCGTAGTCGTTGCCATCGGAGGAGTGAAGACTCTAGCAATCGGGGTTCATCGTTCGAACGCGCTTGCTTCTTCTTCTTCTATTTCGCTCCTCGTGCGCTTGCTGCAGGTCCCTTCGTTGCCGATCGGCGCGCTCAGCCCGATCAGCTGCACGTGGATGCCGGCGAGGAAGTTGCCGGTGCGACGCACCTCCACGCACTGCACGACAGGGAGCGTGCCGATGACCGTCCACGCCAGGCGGGTCTTGCCGGTGGCCCCGAACAGTGAGTACGCGGTGGGGGACGCGAGCTGCAGGATCTTCACGGCGCCCGCCCTGTGCAGCCGAGGATTGCCGGCGTTGGCCTTGACGCTCGCAACGCACGTCTTACTCGCCCGGCAACCGCTGAGCTGGTCGAGCATCGCGGCGAAGTCGCCTCTGGCCTCCGCCTGCACGAGCGCCAGGTCGGCGTCGCGTTCGGCGTTCTCCACGCTGAGGAAGCGCGCAAGCACACCGCCGACGACGACGACGAGGATGATGCCGACGGCGAATAGCGCCCGCAGGACGCGGCGCTGACGTAGTGAGAGGCCCAGCCACCACTCACGCGGGCCGCTCGCGCCCGCGGCGGGAGTCGCGTTCGGGGAGGACATGCTCCAGAGATGATGACGCGTGGGGGCGGTCGGCGAAAAGACTCGCTGGCGCGGCCCCGACGTGGGCTCGCTCGGCAACCTACGCCGATCGAGGGATCATCGGCCGGTCACGCGAAGGTGAACCTCCCACACGAGGATGAACTGCGGGCATGCGTTGGCGGGCGGGCATGCCGGTCGCTCGAAGGCGCGCAGCTCGGTCCGCCCGGGCGCGACTGTCCTGTAGGCGGCCTCGACTGCCCCGCCGTCCCGCCGAACTCCTCCGATCTGACGCAGCAGGCGGGAGCCAACCTGCGAAGGTCCGCTCCATACGCTGTCCGGCCCATGCAGGTCGACCCCCACCGTCCAGCCGACTCCCACCGAGACGGTCTGGCCGTTGGCACTGGGCCTTATGCACACCGAGCGGGCGCCCGTCGTGCACGGCGCGCTTGCCGAGGCGGGGGTCGCGCTGTCATCTGTCCGGCTGTCATCTGTCCGCGATCTGTTCGTAGCGACCGCACCGCCGCATGCGCCCAGGAGCACCAGCGCGCTGAGGAAGGCCGCTGGGGAGAGTGCGCGGGGAACGCTCATGCAGGTCGTGGTGCAGAGCGTAGTCTCGAGCCGACGTCGACGAGGGTCGCGCGGGTGCGCTCCAGACAATCCGGCAGGCAACGCGGATCGACTGACACGCCCCCTGGCCGCTCATCCGCTTCGCGTGCTCACTCAGGAATGTCCCAGCCTCCTCCTAGGCGAGCCCCAGCGCGACTCGCGAGAGTCGGTGTGTAGTCCCATCGAACGAAAGAAGCGCTCTCCATGTTTCCCCGCAAGCCCACCTCCATATTTTCCCGCAAGCTCACCAGGCTCGTCGCTGTTGGCGCCGCGGCCATCGCGCTCGCGCTCGGCGGCTTGGCGATCGCCAGCTCGTCGAGCTCCAGCAACAGCGCGTCAGGCTCCGCGAGCGCGGCGGTGGCGAAGGTCATCCCGTTCCAGCGCGGTGAACCCAGCCCAGCCAAGGTGGTCGGGCAGGTTCCGGCGAACTTCCGTCCCGGGACGGGGACGATAATCACAGGAACGGCCGCCGAAAAAGCCAAGGCCGCTGCTGTGGCCGCCTACCCAGGAGGCACCGTTGACCGTGTTGTGCTCCTCAGCGATGGCGAATACAACGTTCACATGATCGGAGTCAACTGGCCGCACCACGTCTTCGTCAACAAGGAATTCAAGGTCGTCGGCGCCGAGTAGGCGCCGACGGCTGCGCGGGCTCCTTCGAGCGGCCCCAGGCTAGAACAGCTGGTTCTCGCCGCCGAAGACCTCGCTGACGGAGTCATCGACGAATATCCGCCGGATCGAGTCGGTCAGCAGCTCTGCGCACGGCAGCACGCGGACGGTCTCAGGGCAGCCGGGCGCGACGGGGATCGTGTCGGTGACGACGATCTGCTCCAAGCCGGATGTCCTCAGGTTCTCGAACGCGTCTCCGGAGAAGACGGCATGGGTCGCGGCGGCAAACACGCGCCCGGCGCCCTCCTCCTTGACGGTCTTCGCCGCCGCCTTGAGCGTTCCCGCGGTGTCGATCATGTCGTCGACGATCACTGCGGTCTTGCCCTTCACGTCGCCGATCACGTAGCCGATCTCGGCGACCTGCTGGGCGGGGCGCTCCTTGTCGAGGATCGCCAGCTCGGCGCCGACCTTGGACGCGAACTTCTTGTTCAGCTTCACCCTGCCGGCGTCCGGCGCCACAACGACGAGGTCCGGCAGGCCGAGATCCGAGAAGTACTGCGTGAGCATGAACAGCGCGGTCATGTGATCGACCGGCTTCTGGAAGAAGCCCTGGATCTGGCCGGCGTGGAGGTCCATCGTCAGCACACGGTCCGCTCCCGCTGCCTCGAGCATGCGCGCCACCAGCCGCGCCGAGATCGGCTCGCGCGGCGCCGACTTCTTGTCCTGGCGCGAGTATCCGAACCACGGCGTCACGGCTATCACCCTGTGCGCCGAGGCCCCGACGGCGGCATCGATCATGAACAGCAGCTCCATCAGCGAGTCGTTCGCGGTCACCCCCGTCTGCGGGTTGCCGCAGGTCGATTGCACGATGAAAACGTCCGCCCCGCGGATCGACTCCTCATAGCGGCAGTAGACCTCACCGTTGGAGAAGGTCTTCAGCGTGACCGGCCCAAGATCGACCCCGAGCTTGTCAGCGATGTCGATAGCCAGCTGCGGGTTGGCGCGCCCGCTGAAGAGCATGAGGCGCTTGTTGTAGTCGATCGGCAGGCTCGCCCGCGAATCCGTGCGCGTCTCGGTCGCGCTCATCTCAGCACGCAGTGTAAAGGTCGATCGGTCCGAGCGGTCATCGGGAGCCGCGCTTGCTGTAGCCCTCGACGTTCCGCTGGCGCTCGCGTGCGATGCCGAGCGCACCCGGAGGGACATCCTCGGTTATGACCGAGCCGGCGCCCGTGTAGGCGTCGTCCTCGACGCTCACAGGCGCCACGAGCGTCGTGTCGACGCCGGTGTGCACGCGACGCCCCACCGTGGTGCGGTGCTTGGCGCGGCCGTCGTAGTTGGCCGTGATCGTCGCCGCCCCGAGGTTGGTGCCCTCGCCGACATCCGCGTCGCCGATGTAGGAGAGGTGCGGGATTTTCGCGCCTGGACCGATGTCGGAGTTCTTGACCTCCACGAACGTGCCGACCCGCGCGCCCGTGTGCAGGACGGTTCCCGGACGCAGGTAGCCGAACGGCCCGACGCTCACGCCGTCCTCGAGCACGCAGTCCAGGAGATATGAGTGGCGCACCGTGCAGCCGCTGCCGATCCTCGTGCTCCCGCGGATGGTGGTGAACGGCTCGATGACCGTGTCCGGCCCGATCTCCACATCGACCTCGATCACCGTCGCCGCGGGGTCGACGATCGTCACCCCGGCGGACATGTGCCTCTCGTGGATGGCCTCCTGCGCGATCCTTCTCACCCGCGCGAGCGACCCACGGTCGTTGACGCCGAGCACGAGCCTCGGGTCCTCGATGATGTGAGCGCCAACCGCCGCGCCGTCGGCCCTCAGCGCCTCGAGCACCTGCGGCAGGTACAGCTCGCCCTGGGCGTTGTCCGCGCTCAACCGCGGCAGAGCCTGCCTGAGCGGTTGCAGGTTGAAGACGAAGATGCCCGTGTTGACCTCGCGTATCTCGCGCTCGGCCTGCGTGGAGTCCCCCGGCTCCTTGGTCTCGACGACCCGCTCGACCATGCCCGCGGAATCGCGGACCACGCGGCCGTATCCGCTCGGATCCCCGAGGATCGTGGTTGCGATCGTCGCCGCGGCGCCGGTCTGCCGGTGGACCTCGAGCAGGCCGCTGATCGCCTCGGCGTCGATCAGCGGGACGTCGCCGCTCAGCACCACCACGGGGGCGGCCGGGTCAAGACCCGCACGCGAATCGGACTCCAGCTTGGCAATCGCCGCCGCCACCGCCCCTCCGGTGCCATCCGGGTGCTCCTGGACCGCCAGCTCCGCCTGCCCGGGCAGCACGTCCTCGAGCGCTCTCTGCGGGGAGTCGACCACCACGACCCTTCCTGCCCCGGCCGCCTGCGCCGCGAGCACCGGCCACAGGATCATCGGCCTGCCGCACAGCTCGTGCAGCATCTTCGGCGTCTTCGAGCGCATGCGCGTGCCCTGGCCCGCTGCGAGGATCAGGACCGTGGGCGCGCTCACGAGACAGATGCTATTCGCTCGTGGTGCATCCGCCTTTAGGAGTTGGGGGGCAGGGATTCGAACCCCGATTCTCAGGACCAAAACCTGATGTCCTGCCGTTGGACGACCCCCCAAGGGGCCAGAGAAGGATAGATCGTGCGTCTGCGGCCGGCCGGCGAGCGCTCGGAGCTAGGAGCGCCTGCCCGAGCCGCGAGGCACGCGACCCCCCGCGGCGCCCGCCTCCGAGGCGGGCCCGCCGGCCGAGGTGATCCCGAGCACCCGCATCGCCTTGAGGCCCAGGCTGAGCTTCTCGCGCCCGTCGCTCGAGCTCACGTCGAGCCCGGAGAGCTCGCGCACGCGCTCGAGCCGGTAGTAGATCGTGTGGCGGTGGGTGAACAGCCGCTGGGCCGTGCCGGCGACGTTGCCGTCGGCCTCCAGGAAGGTCTCGAGCGTGCGCACCAGGTCGGTCTCGTACTGCTCGTCGTAGGCCACGAGCGGCTCTACGGTCTCCGCGAAGAAGCGCTGCAGCTCACTCGGGTTCTCGCTCATCGCCGACAGCAGCAGCCGGTAGGCGCCGGTCTGCTCGAAGGCCAGCGGCGCGCCCTCGGCGTCGCCCTCGGCCACGTTCGCCGCGAGCAGCGCCTCGCTCGCGGCGCGCGGGAGCTCAGCGGGGTCTCCCGTGATACGGCTGCGCCCGATCGCGAAGGTGTATCCCTGCAGACCGGCCTGCATCTCGTGCAGGAGCGCCTCGGCGGCGCGAGCGGCCGTCGCCTCCTCGCCGCTGGGTACCAGGACGAGCACCTCAGCGCCCGGGATTCCGTCGCGTTCGGACAGCGCCGCGATCGAGCGGCTGACGACCGCCCGCGCGCCGCGCTCGGCGACGGCGCGTACCCGCCCGCGCCAGCCCTCGTCGGTGGGCGCCTGCGGATGCGCGCGCGCGACGATCATGCTCGCGCCGTCCTCGACGTCGAGCGCCAGGTCCTTCGCACCCGCGAGTAGCGCATCGCGGGTGCTCAGCTCGCGGCTCAGCACGCCGCGCAGGAAGTCGGCGGCCGCGGTCTCAGAGGCTCGCTCGGGCGCCCTCACCCGCTCGACCTCGGATGCGATCATCGTCACGAGCAGCCTCCGCATCGAGGCACTCGGCTCCGTCTTCGCGCGCATGTGCAGTGTGCCCACCACCGTGTCTGCGACGCGCAGCGGGGTGCTGTTCACACCGTCTCCCTGCGACAGCAGCGAGCGCTCCTCGGCCGGCGATCTCGCCGCCACCGCGAGCGTTGCGCCCCACGCGTCGGTGACCGCGAGGCTCGCCTCGAGCGCCCTTGCCGCCGCGCGCACGACCTCAGGCAGGCCCGCTCCGGACTCGACCGCCTCGGTGATCGCGTCCAGCGCAGCAAGATCTGACACGCCGGTCAGCTCCAGAAGTAGACCGCCGCCAGCGCCCCGACAACGCCCACGCCGACCAGCACTGCGAGCACGTACAGCGACAGCAGCGTCGCGGCGAGCCGCTCCCAGAGGCGCGAGTAGGACGTCCACGCGGGCACGAGGATCAGCCCGGCGTACAGCGCCAGGACGAAGACTCCGGCGCAGACGGCGACGAGATCGTTGATGGCGGTCCTGCTCATAGGCTCTCGAGCGGGATTGTGACGCACGCCGATGTCGGCCGTCTGTACAGCCGGAACTTCAAGCCGGCTGTACGCGGCCGGCAGGCCCGTCCACCGTCACGGCTCGCGCAAACGCGGCGTCTACGGGCGTCGCGCATATCGCAGCGGGCACGCGTCCCCGAAGGCCGGCCGCGGCGTGCTCGGCCAGCGCGGGGCCTGCGATCGCCGGCAGCCGGCCCGGCGGGAACAGCCCGACGACGGTGGGGCCCGACCCGCTCACCAGGGCGACGCTCGCCCCGGCCTCGCGTGCCTCGCGCAGCGCGTCGGCGATCTGCGGGCACAGCGAGACCGCGGCGTGCTGAAGGTCGTTGTGCAGCAGCTCGCTCGCCGCGGGCAGCGGCGCGCCGTGCTCGAGCGCGGCGCTGAGCTCCCGGCGGCGCTCTGCCAGCACCTCGGACGCGCGCGAAAGCGCGAGCCGGTCGGCCTCGGCATAGACGGAGGCGGTCGAGAGCGCCGCTGCTAACGGCAGCACGAGCAGGCCGAACGGAGATGCCGGCGCACCCAGCTCCTGCAGGTCCTCGCCGGCGCCGCTCGCCAGCCAGCGCCCGGGCGTGATCTGCGCTGGGACGTCGGCGCCGAGCTCAGCCGCGAGCCTGAGCAACAGCTTCTGATCGCCGGCGCCGGACGCGTGTATTGCCAGGCGCAGCGCGGCGGCCGCATCCGCCGAGCCGCCCCCGAGGCCGGCGGCGACGGGGATCCGCTTGACGATCGTCAACCGCATCGGCGGAGCATCCCAGGCGGTGCCCGCGCGAAAGGCGCGCAGCGCAGCCGCGGCGAGGTTGGCAGCCGGCGGCCCGGGCACACCCGGACACAGCACCTCGTCCTGCAGGGCCCCTGCCGGAGCGGGCTCGAGCATGAGCTCATCGGCGAGCGAGATCGACTGCATGACCGTCACCAGCTCGTGCTTGCCGTCGCTGTCTCGCGGCGCGCCGAGGAACAGCCCGAGGTTGACCTTCGCGGGCGCGAGCGCGCGGTGGACGCTCATAGCTCGAGCAGGCTCGCGAGCGTCCGGAACTCCTCGGGTGCGAGGCGCTCAGCGCGCACGTCGGGCGGATGCCCGAGCCGCTCGAGCGCTCCGCGCATCTGCTCGCGCGAGCGGTCCGGCGCGCGTCCGGACAGCGCGAGCGAGCCGGCGAGTGTCTTGCGCCGGTGTGCGAAGGAGCCGGCCACGAGCGCGCGCAGCGCAGGCGAGACGCCCGTTCCGGCGCTCCCCCCGGGCCCGGCGCTCGGCTTCGCGCCAGCCGGCGCCCGCCGGCGCAGGCTCACAAGCACCGAGTCGACGTTCGGAACGGGATAGAAGACGGTGCGCGGGATCGCACGCACCACCTGCACCTCGCAGGCGAGCTGCGCGACCACCGACGGCGCGCCATACGCCCCGCTCCCAGGCGATGCCGCCAGGCGCTCGCCGACCTCGCGCTGCATCATCGCCACCCAGCGGCTCACGCCGTCGAGCTCCTCGATCGTCCGAAGCAGCGATGCGGCGGCGATTCCGTACGGAAGGTTCGCGACCACCTTGCTCGGCACCGGACGCAGGACGTCCAGCTCGATCGTCATCGCGTCGGCCCAGTGCACTGTCACGTTCGCATGCGGGTCCGTCGCGTCGCCCAGCGCCTCGCGCAGGCGCTCGTCGATCTCGATCACGTGGACATGCCCGACCTGCCGCGCGAGATGCTCGGAGAGCACGCCGAGACCGCCACCGATCTCCAGCACGACGTCGTCGGCCTGCAGCTCGGCTGCGCGATCGATCACGCCGAGGATGTTCGAGTCGATCAGGAAGTTCTGCCCGAGCTCGCGGTCCGGGCGCACCCCGAAGCGGCGAATCCTGCGCAGCGTCGGCTGGGTGGGGACATCGGCCACGGCGCTCATGCCCAGCCGAACACGCGCCTGGCGTTGCGCTCCACGGTCGCACTCAGCTCGCCCTCGCTGACGCCGCGCAGCTCGGCGAGGAAGGCGGCCGTGTGGACGACGAAGGCCGGCTGGTTGCGCTCCCTGCGTACGGATGCCGGAGACAGATAGGGCGCGTCGGTCTCGACGAGCAGCCTGTCATCGGGAACGCGCCTGGCGGCATCGGCGAGGTCCGCGGCGCTCCTGTAGGTGACGTTACCGGCGAACGAGAGCAGGTAGCCGCGATCGAGGCACTGCTGCAGACGGGTGGGCATCGAGAAGCAGTGCATCACGACGCTGACGCCTTCGGCTTCCGCGGCGAGCTGCGCGAGGGTCTCTTCGTCCGCTGCCCGCGTGTGGATCACGAGCGGCTTGCCGGTCTCGCGCGCGAGCGCGATCTGAGCGGCGAACGCGCGCTGCTGATCGGCGCGCGGCGCGCCCTCACGATAGAAGTCCAGCCCCGTCTCGCCGATCGCAACGCAGCGATCGTGGGCCGCGAGGCCGCGCAGCTCGGCCATGTCGGCGTCGTCGAAGCCCTTCGCCGAGTTGGGGTGACGGCCGATCGACGCGTAGACCTGGGGGAAATCCTCGGCCGCGGCGAGGGCCGCACGGCACGAGGATCCATCGATCCCGACGGTCAGCATCCGCTTGACGCCCGCCGCCTCCGCCGCGGCCACGAGCTCGGCGTTCGGCGGCGTACACAGATCGAGGTGGGTGTGGGAGTCGATCACGCGGCTCCTACTGGCCCTTCGGAAACAGCGGGTCGAGCGCCGTGACACGCTCGAGGGCGCCGCCGCCGAGCTCGGCGCTCGACAGCGACAGGTCGGGGGCTCCAAGCGCCGCCAGCAGCCGCTCGGCGCTCGCCGGCAGGTAGGGCCACAGCAGCACGGTCACCGTCCGCAAGCCCTGCGCGAGCGTGCGCAGCACGCGGTCGAGATCCGCGCCGCGCGCATCGTCGGAGGCCAGGCGCCACGGCGCCTGCTCCTCGACATAGCGGTTCAGCCGTCTTACACGCTGCCAGATCTCCTCCAGCGCGGCGGTCAGCTCGGCGCGATCGACGTGCGCGGCGACTAGCTCCGGGAGTCCCGCGAAGTCCGCGGCCAGCTGCGGGTCTGGCTCCCCCTGCGGCACCTCGCCGTCGCGGTAGCGCAGGAGCATCGCGATCGTCCGGCTCGCGAGGTTGCCGAGGCCGTTGGCGAGCTCGGTTTCGTAGCGCAACTCGAACGAAGTCGTCGAGACCGAGCCATCCTGGCCGAAGGGGACCTCGCGCAGCAGGTAGAAGCGCAGCGCGTCCGCCCCGAACCGCTCGATCACCGCGAACGGGTCGAGCACGTTGCCCAGCGACTTGCTCATCTTCTCGCCGCCCATCAGCAGATAGCCGTGAACGAAGATGTGTTCGGGCAGCTCGATCTCCGCGGCCATCAGCAGCGCGGGCCAGTAGACGGCATGGAAGCGCAGGATGTCCTTCGCGATCAGGTGGTAGCTCGCGGGCCAGAATCGTGGGGTCAGATCATCTCCCTCGCGGGCATAGGACAGCGCGGTGTAGTAGTTCAGCAGCGCGTCGAACCAGACGTAGAAGACATGGCCGTGATCCCACGGCACCTGCACACCCCAGGTCAGCTTGTGGCGTGTGAGCGGGACGTCGCGCAGGCCGGAGCGGATGAACGAGAGGGCCTCGTTGTAGCGCGTGCGCGGCGCGACGAAGTCCTCGCGCTCGGCGTAGAGCCGCTCGAGCGGCTCCTGGAAGCAGGAGAGCCTGAAGAAGTAGTTGTCCTCCTGCTCGCGCGTCAGCGCGATGTGGTGGATCGGGCAGAGGTTGCCCTCGTCGATTTCGTTCTCCGCCTTGAAGTCCGCGCACCGCGGGCAGTACCAGCCCTCGTAGGTGCCCTCGTAGACGAACCCGTTCTCGCGCACGCGCGCGAGCACCTCCTGCACCTTTGCTTCGTGCTGAGGGTCGGTCGTGCGGATGAAGAAGTCGTTCGTCGCCTCGATCTGCGGCGCGAGCGCCTTGAAGCGCTCGGCGTTGCGGTCTGCCAGCTCCTGCGGCTCGATCCCCTGCGCGTGCGCGGCGTCGGCCACCGGCTCTCCGTGCTCGTCGGTGCCGGTGAGGAAGAACACGTCTTGCTCTCGCTGGCGATGGTGGCGCGCCATCACGTCGGCGGCGATCGTCGTGTAGGCGTGGCCGAGGTGCGGGGCCGCGTTGACGTAGTAGATCGGCGTGGTCACGTAGAAGGGCATCGCGCCTTGAGGCTACTGACGCGTGCCTCCTCGTCACGGGCGACCGGCCGGCGTGGTATGCGAGCCCGGCATTCCCGGGCGGGGCGCTCAGCTGCGGGCCGTCAGCCGGCGGTAGAGCTCGTTGGCGGTGAGCCCCGTGAGCCTCCCCACTGCCGCTGCCGCCGGTCGGGCCCGCGCGCCGGCATCGATCAGCTCGCGCAGCGCAGCGAGCGCCACGTCATCGCGCAGCCGGCCGGGCGGCGCTGCGCCGCACACGAGCACGACCTCGCCGCGCGGAGGGCTGCCGCGATAATGGTCTGCGAGCTCGGATGCGGTGCCGCGCCGGACTTCCTCGTGAACCTTGGTGAGCTCGCGGCAGACCGCTACGCGGCGCGCCGGATCGCACGAGGCGAGCGCCGTCAGCGTCGCGAGGAGGCGCCGTGGCGACTCGAATGCGACGAGCGTCTCGGTCGCACCGGCGAGCACGGTGTCGAGCTCGCGGCGGACGCGCGGCAAGAAGCCGACGAAGCGCCAGCTCTCGAGCGGCAGTCCCGAGGCGATCAGCGCGGTCACGACGGCGCTCGGGCCGGGCAGCACCTCGAGCGCCAGCCCGGCGGCAAGGCACGCTTGCACGAGCGCGAAGCCCGGATCGGAGACCAGCGGCGTACCGGCGTCGGACACGAGCGCGACGAGGGCGCCCTCGCGGATGCGGGCTAGGAGCTCCTCGGCACGCGCGCGTTCGTTGTGCTCGTGAAAGCTCACGAGCCGCGCGCGGATCCCGTGGCGGTCGAGCAGCACCTTCGTGTGGCGCGGGTGCTCGCATGCGACGACGTCGGCGTGGCTCAGCGCGGCGAGCACGCGAAGCGTCACGTCCTCGAGATTGCCGATCGGCGTCGGACACACGACCAGCCGTCCGAGTGCCGCCTCCGCGAGGGTCATCTCGCAAATATAGGGTCCCGCCATGCCCGCGAACCAGGAGGATCGACCGCAGTACACGCGCTACCGCGCCCGGCGCCGGCTGCTGGGGCGGCGCGAGCAGGAGCTGGGGCGCTCGACGCGCTCACCGCTCCTCCCGGGCCGGAAGCCGGGCGAGCGGCGTCGCGGCGGCGGCGTGTTGGTATGGGAGCGCTGGCGTCGGCGGGTCACCCCCAGACGCATCGTGCTGAGCCTGCTCGCTCTCGTCTTCGGCTGGATCGCGCTCTCGCTGCTGCTGTTTCTGATCAGCTCGCACTTCGAGCGCACGTCGCCGCCGGCGAACGTCGCAACCGTGCTCGATCCGGCCGGCTACCCGCTGACGTCCGCCAACAACATCCTCGTGCTCGGCTCCGACCGCCGCCAGAAGAACAGCAAGGAACCGCAAGCCGAAACGTCTGGACCGGGCCGCTCGGACACGATCATGCTGATCCGCACGGGCGGCGGGCACGCGGCCCGCCTGTCGATCCCGCGCGACACGGTCATCGAAATCCCCGGCCACGGCCTGCAGAAGATCAACGCCGCGCATGAGTTCGGCGGTCCGGCGCTGTCGATCTCGGTGATCAAGAACTGGCTCGGCATCCCGATCAACCATCTCGTGGAAGTGAATTTCGAAAACTTCCCGCAGCTGATCGACGCGATGGGCGGCGTCAACTACACCGGAGGCTGCATCATCTCCCGGCTCGACGGCGGCTTCAGCCGGGGCGGCTACACGCTGCGGCTGAGCGCAGGCACCCATCACCTCAACGGCAAGCAGGCGCTCGCGCTCGCGCGCACGCGGGAGAATCTCTGCGCTCCGAACGAGACTGACATTCAGCGCGAGGAACACCAGCAGGCGTTGTTCACCGACATGAAGAACCGGCTGCTCTCTCCGTCGAGCTTCTTCCGCCTGCCGTGGATCGCGTGGAACGCGCCGCCGGCGATCATCTCCGACATGAGCGGTCCGACGCTGCTCGGGCTGTTCGCGGCGCTTGCGATATCCGGCACGCCACCGACGCGCGTACTGACGCCGTCGGGCACCTTCACGCTTCCCGATGGTGAAGAAGGCCTGACGGTCTCAGAAGCGGAGCGCCGGGCGGCGGTCGCGCGCTTCATGAGCGGCTGAGCGGACCGCGCGGCTCGCTGAAGCCTCGCTGATGCTGTGTTCAACCCTCGGCGGCGAGCGGTTTGGCGGCCGTGGAGCCCTTGCCGGGCGTCTCGCCCTTTCCACCGTCGGAGCCCTTGCCACCGTCGGAGCCCTTGCCACCGTCGGAGCCCTTTCCGTCGCTGGAGCCCGAGCTCGTGGAATCAGCGCCCGCCGCGGAGCCATCCGACGCAGACGGCTTCTCAGCGGCGGCCGCCGTTTCGCGCTGGCGCTTGCGCGTGCCGTAGTCGGTGTTGTAAAAGCCTTTGCCCTTGAAGTGAACCGCCGGCGGGTGCAGAACGCGCTCGACGGGAACACCGGTGTCGGGATCGACGCTCAGCGGCTCGTCGCTGAAGGACTGCTGAATCTCGAACGTCGTACCGTCCGGACGCCTGTACTCGTAGATCGGCATTTGCAGCCGATTATAAGAGCGTCAATCTGTGAGCAGCGAACGCGCGCAGTCGATCCCGGCGCGGATCGTCGCGGTGAAATCGCGCCGCGGCTCGCTCAGCATTCGCAGCGCAAACCCGTCGCCGAGCGAGAACAGGACCTCGGCGACCGCCTCCGGGTCGGCGTGCAGGCGCAGGACTCCCTCGCGCTGAGCCGCGGCGAGCATCCCGGCGACCTGCTCGCGAGTGCGGCGCATCAGCCCCGCGTACTCGACGGAGATGTCGGCGTTGCGGCGCGAGAGGGTGAACAGCTCGAACACCAGTGTCACGAAATCGGGGTCCTCGCGCAGCGTCTCCTTCAGGTTCTCCGCCATCAGATCGATGAAGTCGTCCGCGGTCTGCGCCGTCGAGAGCTGGCGCTCGAGCATCTCCAGGCGCAGCTCGCAATCGCGCCGCACCGCCTCCACGAGCAGCTGCTCCTTGGTGCCGAAGTAGTAGTGCAGCAACCCCCGCGAGACGCCGGCCTCGCGCGAGACGTGATCGAAGGTCGAGCCGGCGGTGCCACGCCGGGCGACGCTGCGCCGCATCGCGTCGATGATGCGCTGCGCCTTCTCACCAGACAACGAGCGCGACCTGCCGGCCGGCGCCGGTGAGCGCGCTCCGCCGGCCGCAGGCGGCGTCTCCACGACGATGGCGTTCACGACGGTCATCCTTGTGAGCTTCGAGCTCAGCTCGCCGACACGCCCGCGGGCGCTGGCTCGCCCGGCGTGGTGGTCGAGCTGTAATCGAACTCCTCCTCAGCCCCGAACAGGAGGTCGAGGACCTTCGAGCGCAGGCCCTCGTTGAGCGCCACCGTCAGCGCGCCGGCGATCATCACCAGCAGCAGGGCGCGAGGGCCGCGCCTGCGCCTGCGCCTGCGCTTCGGAGGTTCACGCAGTGCGCTCGAGGCGTCGCGCAGCGCATTCGCGGCCTCCTTCAGCTCGCGTTGGAGCTTGCGATCCTCGAACAACGCGCGGGTTGCAGGCTTGCCGTTGCTCATGCGGCCGTAGGCGCTGCGCGCCGCGACGTACGCTGCGAGCAGGCTCGAGCGCAGGTCCTCGTCCTCCACGATTCGCAGCAGATACTGGTTGCGCTGTGCCGCGCGCGCCGCTTCTTGGGCCTTGCTGATCCTGTCTTTCGCTGCCATGTTCGCCACCGCCTCTGCCCAGAGATTGCCGGTCCACCGCCCAATATACCCGTAGGGGACCGACTGCGGGCGCCGGCGCGGGCGCGTTAAGCGTGCAGGGCGGCCTGCTCCTGCGCCGAGGGGAACGCCCACGCGGCGCGCGAGCGGCGCTCCTGGCGGAATACGAAGCGCAGCTGCTGAGGGGGTTGCAGCTGCGCCTCGTTGGGGCGGAACGTGGCGCAGGGCTCGGCGAGCTCGAGCGCGCACAGCAGGTTCACGCGGAAGTAGCACTCCTCACAGCTCACCTTGCGCGCCCGCTTGGGCACTCGCCCAGCATGCTTCGTCTGCGCCACCATCTGCCCCCAACCGCGAGTTGGATTGAACGGAACGCACGCGATAAAAGCACCAATACTCCGGCCGCTCAAGGGGCCGGCGAAGGGTCATTTCGCAAATCGCAGGGAAAACCGCTTGCTACCCGTAAATAGCCGAGAAGCAGTCACATTGGTGTGACGATCGGCTCGATCAGGGCGCACTTTCCGGGAGTTATGACGCCACTGTGCGTCGTGTCGTCATCATCTGCTCACATGCGCGTTCTCGTCACCGGCGCCAGCGGCTTCGCCGGCTCGCTTCTCGTCCCGCGGCTGCGCTCCGACGGACATGCCGTGCGTGCGCTCGCACGGGACCCTGCGCGCGTCGAGCAGGCGTTGGCGCGCCTGGAGCACTCGCCCGACGGAGCGGGTCCCGATCTGGAGGTGATCACCGGCGATGCACTCACCGGAGCGGGACTGGAGCAGGCGCTCGACGGCGTCGATGTTGCCTATTACCTGATCCATTCGATGGAGCGCTCGCCGGCCGGCAGCGCGCCGTTCACCGAGCGCGAACTCGTAGCGGCGGAGAGATTCGGCGAGCAAGCCGCGCAAGCCGCTGTGCGACGGATCGTGTACCTCGGCGGCCTCGTCCCCCGCTGGAGCGAGATGGCGAATGCGGCCGGGTTGCAGGGGGGAGGCACGAGCCGGCTCGGCGGTCCCGCCACCTCGAAAGCCGCGAGGCGGTTGAGCGCGTCCTCCTCGATGCGGTGCCCGATTCGGTTGCACTGCGCGCGTCGATCGTGATCGGCGTGCATTCGCGCTCGTTCCGGCTGCTCGTTCATCTCGTCGAGCGCATGCCCGTTCTCACGTTGCCCGCCTGGCAACGATTCCGCACCCAGCCGATCGACGCTCGCGATATCACCGAGATGCTCGTCGCGTCGGCGAGCGCACCGCTGGGGGGTTGCTCATTGGACCTCGGCGGTCCCGAGGTGCTGAGCTACGGCGAGATGATCACACGTATCGCCGATCTGATGCTCGTGAACCGCCCTTCGTTGAGACTCCCTGTGAATCTGACAGCGCTCACGGCGCGCGTCGCCGCGGCGATCGCCGGCGAGGACCCCGAGCTGGTGGTTCCGCTGATGGAGGGCCTGCAGGGCGATCTCCTGCCGGCCGATGATCGCGTCGCGGAGCTGCTGGGAGTGCAGCTGCACTCGTTCGACTCCGCGGTCGAACATGCGCTGAGCGAGTGGGAGCGACTCGAGCCGTTGGCCGCGCGCTGATGGACGAGCGTCCTAGGCACTGAGCACACCGGCTACGGTTCTCGGGCCGCGAGCGACCCGCGCGACAAATCCCATGACCCTCGTAACAGCCTCGATCAGCATCGGAGCCTCACCCGGGGAGGTGTGGAAGATGATCATGGACCCGAACTCACTCGGCGAGTGGGTCACGATTCACCGCAAGCTGGTGCGCGCCGACGATGGTCCGCTGCGAGTCGGCTACACGATGGACCAGCAGATCCACATGCGCGGAGTCAGCCTCGAGGTTCACTGGAAGCTCGTCGATTGCCGCCCGGGCGAGCTTGCCGTTTGGGAGGGCCGGGGACCGGCGCGCTCGCGTGCGCGCAGCGAATACATCCTCACAGCCGAGGACGGAGGCACGCGTTTTGACTATCGCAACGAATTTCGTGCTCCACTCGGACCGCTCGGAGCAGTTGTGAGCCGTGCGCTCATCGGTGGTATGTCCCAGCGCGAGGCCAGCCGCACGCTTGATCGTTTGCGCGCTCACCTGGAAGGAAATCGAGAGAGGGACTAGTGTAGGGTAACGCCCGCAAGCAGATGTGACTGAGAGCACATCCACACTATGAAGAGGATGCCACCGTGAACGACTTCCTTGACGAGAAGCGCAGAGAGATCACCGACCGACTGACAGAGCTAAAGCCGCTCGTGGACGAGTACAGCCGCTTGGAGGCCGCCGCGTCGGCGCTTGCCGGCGTGCGCGGATCGTCTTCCACCAGGGCGACGAGCACAGCAGCTCCCCGCCGTCGCGGGCCGGGACGTCCTCGCGGCTCTCGCACGAGCACCGCCGCCAAAGCCGTAAAAGCAGCGCGCAAACCCGGTCGCCCCGTGAAACGGCGCGCCGGGCGTCGCAAAGGGAGCGGCACGCGCGCGGCCGAGGCGCTGTCCTTCGTCCAGGGACAGCCAGGCATCACCATCCCCGAGCTCGCGGCGAAGATGGGGATAAAGCAGAACTACCTCTACCGCGTCCTGCCGGGCCTCGCGCAGGAAGGCAAGGTGAAAAAGCAGGGTCGCGGCTGGCACCCCAAATCCTAGTCTCGTCGGGCTCCGGCCGGATCGTTCGTTGCCCGAATTGAACAGAGGCGCGGTCAACCGGCCGCGCCTCTGCCGTCTTTCGCTGAGAGCCGGCTCGCGCTGAGAATCCGGGCCTAGATCAGACCCTGACTCGACACGGTGTCCCGCTCGCCGATCAGCTCGGCGACGGACGCGGCGATCTTGCTGCGCGAGAAGTCGTCGAGGTCGAGGTCCTCGACGATCGAGTACTCGCCGTCCGCGCATGTGCAAGGGAATCCGCTGATCAGCCCCTCGGGGATCCCGTATGAGCCGTCGGACGGTATGCCCATCGAGACCCATCGTCCACCGGTACCTGCGACCCAGTCGCGCATGTGATCGATCGCGGCGCCGGCGGCCGAGCCGGCGGAGGACGCGCCGCGGGCCTCGATGACGGCTGCGCCGCGCTTGCCGACGCCCGGCAGGAACTCGTTCTCGATCCATGCCTGATCGTCGATCAGGCCGGCGGCCTGCTCGCCGCGCACCTTCGCGTGGAACAGATCTGCGTACATGCTCGGCGAGTGGTTGCCCCAGACGCCCATGTCCGATATGTCGGTCACGGGCACGCCCAGCTTTGCCGCCAGCTGCGCGACGGCGCGGTTGTGGTCGAGTCGCATCATCGACGTGAACCGCTCATCGGGGATGTCCGGCGCGTTGCTCATGGCTATCAGGCAGTTGGTGTTGGCGGGGTTGCCCACCACCAGGACCTTCACGTCGGCGGCCGCGCGCTCGTTCAGGGCTTTTCCCTGCACCGTGAAGATCTTGCCGTTCTCGCCGAGCAGCTCGGCGCGCTCCATGCCCTTCGTGCGCGGACGCGATCCGACGAGCAACGCCACGTTCACGCCCTCGAAGGCGTCGTCGGGGCTGTCGTGCAGGTCGAGGCCCGCCAGCAGCGGGAACGCGCAATCGACGAGCTCCATCGCGACGCCCTCCAGCGCCCCCATCGCCTGAGGGATCTCGAGCAGGCGCAGATCGATCGGCTGCTCGGGCCCGAGCAGCTGGCCGCTGGCGATGCGAAAGACGATGCTGTAGCCGATCTGCCCGGCGGCGCCGGTGACCGTCACTCGTACGGGATTGCTCACAAATTCATCTCCTGTTGGGTTGTGTGCGTTAAGGAACTCTGTCGATCGCTCGTACTCGGTCGAGAGCCATCGCCGCGCGCAGGTTCTCGTCGATCGAGGCGAGGAACTCCTGGGTCGTCTGCCAAGGCTGATCGGGGCCGACGAGCAACGCGAGATCCTTGGTCATCCTGCCGCTTTCGACCGTCTCGACGCAGACACGCTCGAGAGTCTCGGCGAATGCGCTGACCTCGGGAGTGTCATCCATCCGCCCGCGCGCCGACAGGCCGCGCGTCCACGCAAAGATCGAGGCGATCGGGTTGGTCGAGGTCGGCTTGCCCTGCTGGTGCAGACGGTAGTGGCGGGTGACGGTGCCATGGGCAGCCTCGGCCTCGACGGTCTTGCCGTCGGCGCTGCTCAGCACGCTGGTCATCAGCCCGAGCGATCCGAAACCCTGCGCGACCGTATCCGATTGGACGTCGCCGTCGTAGTTCTTGCACGCCCACAGATAGCCACCCTCCCACTTCAGCGAGGCCGCGACCATGTCGTCGATGAGGCGATGTTCATAGGTGAGGCCGGCGGCCTCGAAATCCGACTTGAACTCATCCTCGTAGATCTCCTGGAAGATGTCCTTGAAGCGCCCGTCATAGCGCTTGAGAATCGTGTTCTTCGTCGAGAGGTAGACGGGATAGCCGCGCTGCAGGCCGTAGCGCAGCGAGGCGCGGGCGAAGTCCCGGATGGAGTCGTCGAGGTTGTACATCGCCAGCGCGACGCCGCCGCCTGGAAAGTCATACACGTCCAACTCGACCGGCTCGCCGCCGTCCGCGGGGGTGTAGGTGAGCGTGAGCTTGCCCTTGCCCGCTACGAGCATGTCGCTCGCGCGGTACTGGTCGCCGAAGGCGTGACGGCCGATCACGATCGGCTTGGTCCAGCCGGGCACGAGGCGGGGGATGTTGGAGATAACGATCGGCTCGCGGAAGATGACGCCTCCGAGGATGTTGCGGATCGTTCCGTTCGGCGAGCGGTACATCTTCTTCAGGCCGAACTCCCTCACGCGCGCCTCATCGGGCGTGATCGTCGCGCACTTGACGCCGACCCCGTACCGCTTGATCGCGTTGGCCGCTTCGACCGTGACCTGGTCGTTGGTCTGATCGCGATGCTCGATGCCCAGGTCGTAGTACTTGAGGTCGATGTCGAGGTACGGCAGGATCAGCTGCTCCTTGATGAACGACCAGATGATCCTCGTCATCTCATCGCCGTCGAGCTCGACGATCGGGTTCTTCACCTTGATCTTTGCCATGTGGTGGTCCTTGCGGTCGGGCGGCCGATGCTATCGCCCCGCGATCTGCTTCACTTCGTTACATGGCCACCGTCTCGCAATCCACGCGCGAGGGCGCGGTGCCGTGGCAGACACATACGGTCTTCAACCAGGTTCCGCCGCTGGAGGGCGTTGACGTCTTCGCGAGCAACCTGCCGCTGGTGCAGGCGGTCGAGCGCGAGGGCGCCGGGTGGGTGACGGAGCGCGCGTCGGCGCTCGGGCGCCTGGTCGGCGGCGAGCCGCAGCAGCTGTGGGGGCGGCTCGCGAACGAGAACAGGCCGGTGCTGCGCACGCACGACCGCTACGGCAACCGCATCGACGAGGTCGAGTTCCACCCCGCCTGGCACCAGCTGATGAGGCTCGGCGTCGAGCACGAGCTGCACTCGTTGCCGTGGACGAGCGAGCAGCCTGCCGCGCACACGGCCCGCGCCGCGCTGTACATGACCGCGATGCAGGCCGAGGCGGGCTTCGCCTGCCCGATCACTATGACGTTCGCGGTTGTGCCGGCACTGCGCGCCCAGCCTGAGCTGGCCGCCGAGTGGGAGCCGCTGGTGACGGCTAGGACGTATGACCCGCGACTGATACCGGCATCGGAGAAGGGCTCGGCCATCGCCGGGATGGCGATGACCGAGAAGCAGGGCGGCTCGGACGTGCGCGCGAACACGACCGTCGCCAACCCGCTCGCCGGCGGCGGTGCCGGCGGCGAGTACGAGCTGATCGGCCACAAGTGGTTCTGCTCGGCGCCGATGTCCGACATCTTCCTCGTGCTCGCCCAGACCGACGACGGCCTGTCCTGCTTCTTGCTGCCGCGCATCCTGCCGGACGGCGCGCGCAACGCGTTTCACATCCAGCGCCTGAAGGACAAGCTCGGCAACCACTCCAACGCCTCCTCGGAGATCGAGCTGCACGGCGCCTGGGCGCGAATGGTCGGCGAGCCCGGACGGGGCGTGCCGACGATCATCGAGATGGTCGGCCACACGCGCCTGGACTGCGTCATCGGCACCGCCGCGGGGATGCGCGTCGGCGTGGTCAATGCCACCCACCATGCCGCCCATCGCAGCGCGTTCGGCAGGAAGCTGATCGATCAGCCACTGATGCGCAACGTGCTCGCGGACCTGTGCCTGGAGTCCGAGGCGGCCACGGCGCTGGCGATGCGCCTCGCGCGCGCATACGACGAGGCGGACGCCGACGCACAGGCCGGCGAGGACTCGAGCGACGCCCAGCTGTTCAAGCGGTTGGCCACGGCCGTGGGCAAGTACTGGACATGCAAGCGCGCGCCGAACCACGCCTGCGAGGCGCTGGAGTGCCTCGGCGGCGCCGGCTACGTGGAGGAGTCGGGCATGCCGCGGCTCTATCGCGAGGCGCCGCTGGCCTCGATCTGGGAGGGCTCGGGAAACGTGATGAGCCTCGACGTGCTGCGCGCGCTGACACGCTCGCCCCGCTCGCTCGAGGTGTTCCTGGCCGAGATCGAGCAGGCCGAGGGTGCCGACCCGCGCCTCGATGCGCGCGTGCAGGAGCTCAAGTCGCAGTTCGCCGACCCGAGCACGCTCGAGACACGCGCCAGGCGCGTCGTCGAAAGCATGGCGCTGTGCCTGCAGGGCTCGCTGCTGGTGCGCGATGCGCCGCCTGCGGTGGCCGACGCGTTCTGCACCTCGCGTCTGGCCGGCGACAGCGGCCTCGAGTACGGCACGCTGCCGGCGGGGGTCGACTTCGAGCGGATAATCGAGCGCGGTCGACCGCAGCTCTAGCGGGGCCGGCAGTCCTCTGGTCGGGCGCCTGCGACTGGACGGAGGAGCAGCGACCGTGCGGATCCCGGCGACACCGCCCGGCGCTCTCGCGCCTCGACGCCGACGCGGCCTAACATAAAGACATGGGGCCTCGCGGCAACCTTCAGCTCGCTCGCATCTTCGGCATTCGCATCGGAGTCAGCGTCAGCTGGTTCTTCGTTCTCTTCTTCCTCATCTACTGGCTCTCCGAATACTTCCACAAGGTGCTCGGGGGCTCGCAGACGACCGCATACGCCGTCGCCGTCGCCGGCGCGCTCGGCTACTTCGCCTCACTGGTCCTACACGAGCTCGGCCACGCGCTGGCGGCCCGCCGGCTCGGCATCCCGATCCTCGGCATCAACCTGTGGTTCTTCGGAGGGCTCTCGCAGATGGGGCGCGAACCGAAGAGCGCGGGCGAGGAGCTCAAGGTTGCGGCGGCCGGACCCGCGGTGACCCTGGCCCTGCTCGGGCTGTGCGTGGGCGCTGGTGCGCTTGTTGCGAGCGGTGAACGCTTCACCGACGTGGCGCTCACCCGCGAAGGGTTCATCACGACGCCGGCGCTCGCGCTGATCGGCTGGCTCGGCTTTATCAACGCGATGCTCTTCCTGTTCAACATCGTGCCCGCGTTCCCGCTCGACGGCGGCCGGATCGCCCGCGCGCTGATCTGGTGGCGCAGCGGCGATCGCAACCGCGCGACGCTGATCACCGGCCGCATGGGACAGGGCTTCGCGCTCGCGCTCGGGATCTTCGGGCTGTGGGCGTTCGCGAGCGGCGGCGACTACCTGGGGCTGGTTACGCTCGTGCTCGCCCTGATCCTCTATCAGGCCGCCGGCGCGGCCGTAATGCAGGGCGCGATCGGCAGCCGCATCCAGAACATCACCGTAGGCGACATCATGGATCGGGAGCCCGTCACGATCCCCGCCGAGGTGACGCTGCTCGACGCGCGTGAGCGCTTCTTCGAGCATTTCCACCGGTCCTGGTTCGCGGTCGTCGACCAATCGCGCCACTTCCTCGGCATCGTCCGCCAGAAGCGCGTAGAAGAGGAGATCGCAGCCGGACGTCCGGCCCTGCCGGTGAGCGAGGTGCTCGAGGACGACATCCCGGTCCGGATCGGCGAAGAGGCGCCGCTCGAGTCTCTGCTCGGCTCCGAAGGCCTCGGCCGCCTCGGGGCGATGGTCGCCGTCGACAGCGACGGCGTGCTCAAGGGCGTGGTCACGCTCGCACAGGTGCGCCAGGCACTGCGCCCGGCGACGTAGGCGCAGCGATCGCGCCGGGTGTCGGCCCGCGTGCGCGTTATAGAGTGCCGCGCCGCCACCTCTTCCGCCACCATCGATCTCAGGGAGCCATGCCAGCACACGACGTCTTGATCATCGGGGCCGGCCTCGCGGGCCAGCGCGCCGCCCTCGCCGCCGCGCAGACGGGGGCGAGCGTCGCGATCATGAGCAAGGTCCACCCCGTGCGCTCGCACTCCGTGGCTGCGGCCGGCGGCATCAACGCCGCGATCAGCGTCGAGGATGACTGGCACTCGCACGCCTACGACACGGTCAAGGGCTCGGACTACCTCGGCGACCAGGACGCGATCGAAGTCATGTGCTCGGAGGCGCCAGCGGAGGTGCTGCACCTCGAGCACATCGGCGTGACCTTCCACCGCAACGACAAGGGCGAGATGGACCTGCGGGCCTTCGGCGGAGCCTCGATGAAGCGGACCGCCTACGTCGCCGACATCACCGGCCAGGCGATGCTGCACGTCCTCTACGAGCAGCTGATGCAAGCACCACGAGACCGTCGAGCGCTATCGAGGAGTGGTTCACGACGTCGCTGCTGCAAGACGAGGCCGGCCGCTGCTGCGGTGTGCTCGCGCGTGAGGTGCGCAGCGGCCGGATGCAGGCGTTCACCGCCAAGAACGTGATCCTCGCGTGCGGCGGCGCCGGACAGGTCTACAAGCCGACGACCAATGGGCTGATCGTGACCGGCGACGGGATCGCGATGGCCTACCGGGCCGGCGCCCCGCTGATGGACATGGAGATGGTCCAGTACCACCCCACCACCCTCGTCGAACTCAGGGATCCTCATCACCGAGGGCGCGCGCGGCGAGGGCGCCCACCTGCTCAACGCCGAGGGCGAACGCTTCATGGAGAAGTCGGCGCCGAACAAGATGGAGCTCGCTTCCCGCGATGTGGTCTCTCGCGCGGAGCAGATCGAGATCGATGAGGGACGTGGGGTCGGACCCAACGGAGCCGGCCTCTTCCTGGACGTTACGGTCGTGCCGCGCAGGCGCACGCTCGAGGCGCTACGCGAGATCGTCAACCTCGGGAAGGACTTCGCCGGCGTGGACATCACGCGTGAACCGATCATGATCCGCCCTGGGCAGCACTACATCATGGGCGGCGTCAAGACCGACGTCGACGGACTGACCCCGATCGAGGGCCTCTACGCCGCCGGGGAGGTCGCGTGCGTATCTGTCCATGGCGGCAACCGGCTCGGCGCCAACTCGCTGCTGGACACGCTCATCTTCGGCCGCCGCTCAGGCGAACACGCCGCCGCGCGCGCCGCGAACATGGGCATGCCGAAGCTCGACGGGAATGCCCAGCTGAACGAGGACAGCGCGAAGATCGACGCGATCATCGCCCGTCCCCGCGATGGACGACGCGTGTCGGAGGTAAAGGCCGAGCTCGGCGAGCTGATGAACCGCTACGCAGCTGTGTTCCGCGACGAAGCCGGCCTGCAGACGGCGCTCGAGACGATCGGACGCCTGAAAGAGGAGGCCGAGCGCGCATGGATCGACGACCGCGGGAGCGTGTTCAACCAGGACGTCCTCGGCGCGATCGAGCTCGGCTACATGATCGACTGCGCCGAGGCGACCGTCGTCGGGGCGATCGAGCGCAAGGAGTCGCGCGGGGCGCAGTTCCGCACCGACTACCCTGAGCGCAACGACGAGGAGTGGCTCAAGCACATCGACATCTCCCTCGGCGCCGACGGACCGCGCGTGACCTATTCGCCGGTCACGATCACGCAGTGGCAGCCGGAGGAGAGAAAATACTGATGAGCACCCGCAGCGCCCCGTCCCGACCTCACCCGACCGAGCAGGAGCGCGCCGATGGCTGACCCGCACGACAGGCCACCCGAGCAGTTCACCCTGAGGCTGCGTCGCTACGACCCGGAATCGGGCGAGCCCCCGTACTGGGACGAGCATACGATCGAGCTCGAGCCCCACCGCTCGGTGCTCGAGGCGATCCTGCAGGCGCGCGACCGCTTCGACGGATCGATCGGCATCCGCTGCTCGTGCCGCCAGGCGATCTGCGGGTCGTGTGGCGTACGCGTGAACGGCGAACCGGCGCTGGCGTGCCACACGCACCTCGATGCCGCGCGACGGGGCGCGCAGGGAGGGGTGATCGAGGTCGAGCCGATGGGCAACATGCCGGTGATCAAGGACCTGATCGTCGACATGGACGAGGTGCACTGGAAGAAGATCCGGCGGGTCACGCCGTGGCTCTTGGCCAAGCAGCCGGTACCCGAGCGCGAGTACCTCGTGCCGCGCGAGGCGATGGTCGACGTGACGCAGACGATGGCGTGCATCCAGTGCGGCGCCTGCGTGTCGGACTGCCTTGCGATGGAAGTGGACCCCGGGTTCGTCGGGCCGGCGGCGCTGGCGAAGGCCTACCGCTTCGTCGGCGATCCCCGCGACGCGCAGCCGCTCGAGCGCCTCAACGACCTCGCGCAGGATCCGCAGGGTATGTTCGACTGCACCCACTGCTTCAAGTGCGTCGATGCGTGCCCGAAGGACGTCAACCCGATGGGCCAGATCATGCGCCTGCGGCGGATCGCGACGTCCGACTACCACATCGTCGACCGCAACAACGGCGAGCGCCACGAGGCCGCCTTCACGAGGCTCATCAGGGACAACGGGCTGTTGTGGGAGGCCGAGCTGCTGCCGCGCTCCTACGGCGGCCCGTCGTGGTTCGGCAAATTCTCCCCGCACGCCGCCAAAGAGCTCCTCAGCTCGCTGCCGGCGATCGCCAAGGCGCTGATCCGGGGGAAGGTGACGCCGATCGGCGCGCTGAGACCGCATAGGATCCCCAAGGCGGACCTCAGGAGCGTCCAGTCGATCTACGACCGGATCGAGACCCGCGAGCGCTCCTCCGGGCGGCGCTACGAACTGAACCTGTACATCACCGGCTCCGACGAAGAGCCGCCGGACTCAACGCCCGGCGCGCAAGGAGCGGGCGATGAGCTCGGCGCCGCCGTCACGGCGAGTCCCGAAGGCAGCACGAGCCAATGAAGGTCGCCTACTGGCCCGGCTGCGTCAGTCGCGGCTTCACCCCCGAGCTGCACGGCTCGATGGCCAAGGTCGCGCCGCTGCTCGATATCGAGCTGGTCGAGCTCGACCGCGCCTGCTGCACCGGCGCCGGCGTGATCGCCGAGCACAGCCAGGAGCTCGCAGACACCCTCAACGCGCGCACCTTCGCGCTCGCCCAGCAGGTCGACGGGGCGGCGATGATGATGAACATCTGCTCCACCTGCCAGGGCGCGCAGAGCGAGTGTCAGGAACGTCTTGATGCAAGCGCCGAGTACCGCGAGCATGTCAACGGAACGCTTGCCTCCGAGGGTCTCAGCTACGAGAAGGGCCTGACGAACAAGAACTTCCTGTGGCTGCTGGTCGAGGAGATCGGGCTGGAGCGCCTGCGCTCACTCGTCAGGCGCCCGCTCACGAACCTCCGCGTTGGTCCCTTCTACGGCTGCTACATCGTGCGCCCGCGCGAGCGCCTCGGCATCGACGAGCAGCACCCGCGCGACACCTATCTCGACCTCGTCATCGACGCGCTGGGAGGAACGGTGATCGAGTACGCGGGCATGCGCAAGTGCTGCGGCTTCCCGATCATCACGATGAACAAGGAGGCCTCGCTGAAGCAGGCCGGGCGTCACCTCGGCGACGCGGTCGACGCCGACGCCGACTGCCTGGTGACACCCTGCCCGCTCTGCCATCTGAACCTGGACCTGCAGCAGCCGCTCGCCGAGAAAGTCGTCGGGCGCGATCTCGACATGCCGGTCCTGCACCTCCCGCAGCTCGTCGGCCTGGCGCTCGGCCTCGAACCGAAGGAGCTCGGTATGAACCGCCACGTCGTGCGTCCGACATCGGTGATCGACTGGTCGACGTCGGTCGTCGCTGCGGCCGCCTGACGCGAGCCGGCCTCGCGGTCAGTCGGCACGCCATAGGGGAGCGGCGGGCACTCAGGGCCTGCTGATCGGGCGAGCGCATAGGCTGCAACGCGTGAAGATCCTCACCGTCGTCGGAAACCGCCCGCAGTTCATCAAGGCCGCCGCCGTCTCGGGCCCGCTGCGCGAGCACCATCATGAGATCCTCCTGCACACCGGCCAGCACCACGACGACGAGCTCTCGCGGGTCTTCTTCAGCGAGCTCGGGCTGGCCCGCCCCGACCGCGAGCTCGGCATCGCCGGGGGTACGAACACCTCCCAGACCGCGCGCATGCTGGCGGCGATCGAGCCGTTCTTCCCCGAGGTCGAGCCCGACGCGGCGCTCGTCTACGGCGACACGAACTCGACGCTCGCCGGCGCCCTCGCCGCGGCACAGGCGCGCGTGCCACTCGTGCACGTGGAGGCAGGCATGCGCTCCTTCGACCACGCGATGCCCGAGGAGCTGAACCGGGTCGTGAGCGACCACGCCGCATCGCTGCTGCTGTGCTCCTCGCAGAACGCCGCGCAGAACCTTCGCGCCGAGTCGGTCGGCGGCCGGGTGGAGGTCGTGGGCGACGTGATGGTGGACGTCGCGCTGCGCTGGGCCGCGGCCGCATGCGCAGACCTCGCTACGCCGGCGGCCTACGACGTCGAGCCGGGCGCCTACCTTCTGCTCACGGCCCACCGCGCCGGCAACGTCGACGATCCTGCGCGGCTCGGCATGTTCGTCAAGCTCGTGAAGGCGCTGCCGGTGCCGATCATCTTCCCGCTCCACCCGCGCACACGCGCGCGCCTGCAGGAGGGCGGGCTTCTCGGCCAGCTCGAGGCGCTCGACGGGCTCACCATCACCAGGCCGCTCGGTTACGTCGAGTTCAGCTCGCTGCTGCATCACGCGCGCGCCGTCGTCACCGACTCCGGTGGCATCCAGAAGGAGGCCTATCTCGCCGGCGTGCCCTGCGTCACGCTGAGGGTGAGCACCGAGTGGATCGAGACGGTCGAGGCGGGCTGGAACACGCTCGTCGACCTGGATCCGCCCGTGGCGCTCGCGGCGCTCGCGAGAACACCGCCGGCCGAGCGCCCGGCCCTCTACGGCGACGGACATGCCTCCGAGCGCTGCGCGCAGGCGATCGGAGACATGGAGCAGCGCTCGTGAGCTCACCGCCCGAGACGATCCACGTGGGCGTCGTCGGCCTCGGCTATTGGGGCCCGAACCTCGCGCGCAACCTCTCGGCGATCCGCAGCTGCGAGGTCAGCTGGCTATGCGACGCATCCGAGGACGCACTTGCCCGGGTGGAGCGCTCGTTTCCCGGCGCGCGACTCACCGGCGTGATCGGCGATCTGCTCGACGATCCGCGGCTCGACGCGGTCGTGCTCGCCACCCCTGTCCCCACTCACGCGGAGCTTGCGGTCGCGGTGGCGGAGGCCGGCAAGCACTGCTTCGTCGAGAAGCCCCTTGCGACCGATGCCGCCGCCGCCGAATGCGCCGTCGCAGCGGCTGAGAGCGCGGGAACGATCCTGATGGTGGGCCACCTGCTCGAGTACCACCCGGCCGTCGCACGGCTGAAGGAGCTGATCGACGGCGAGGAGCTGGGGACGCTGCGCTACGTCTATGGCAACCGTCTGAACCTCGGCAAGCTGCGAGCGGATGAGAACGCGCTGTGGAGCCTCGGCGCGCACGACGTCTCGGTCGTCCTGCACCTGATCGGCGAGGAGCCTGAGGAGTGCGTCGCGCACGGTGCATCCTACGTCCGCGCGGGGGTGCAGGATGTCGTTTTCTGCTACCTGCGCTTTCCCTCCGGGATCGTCGCCCACCTGCACCTCTCCTGGCTCGACCCGCACAAGGAGCGCCGCATGACAGTGGTCGGTGCGCGCCGGATGGCGACCTTCGACGACATGCTGATCGAGGGCAAGCTGGCGGTCTACGACAAGGGCTTCGACGAGGACGCGCGCTCGTGGGGCGAGTACATCACGCGCTCCGGTGACATCTTCTGCCCACGCGTTCCCAACAAGGAGCCGCTGCGGATCGAGTGCGAGCACTTCATCGAGTGCATTCGCACGGGAGCGGCCCCCCGCTCGGACGGCCGCAGCGGGCTGCGCGTGGTACGGGTGCTCGAGACGCTTCAGCGCTCACTCGAGGGCTGAGCGACCGGGCCTGTTCGCCCGGAGAGGCTCCCGCGCCGAGCTGCTAGGCGACTCTCGCGCGCTGGTGCTCGATCCCCGAATGCCTGCGCTCCACGCCGGTGAACGGACGCTGGTGAAAGCGACGGCGGTCCACGCGCAGGACGGGACCGGCAGAACCGCCGATGCCCCGAAGGACGAACGCGTCGCGCGAGCGGCTGTAGCGGAACGCCGGCGCCAGCAGTGCGAACCAGTGAGATGCGATGTAGCGGCGTGGCCGCTTGACGGTGTGCATGGCGAGTTAAAGCGTGTCAACCGTGACAAAAGTGAAAAGCTATGAGAAGTTTTGCACAGTTTCGCACGCCGGGGCGTGCGATGCTGCACCATCCTGGTGGTGCATTCGCGCAACTAGCGAGCCCTGAACGGCTCCTCCTCGGCGACGGTCCCCTCGCCGGAGAGCTCGAAGGCACTGTGCAGCACCTGCACGGCATGCTCCACGCGGTCACGGTCGATCACGCACGAGATCTTGATCGGCGAGGTCGAGATCATGTCGATGTTGACGCCCTCGCGAGCGAGCACACCGAACACCTTCGCCGCCACACCTGGGTGGGAGCGCATGCCGGCGCCGACGATCGAGACCTTGCCCATCTCCTCGTGCGCGTGCAGCTGCGTGAACACCTCGCCCGTCAACGGCTCCAGCGCGGCGCTCGCGACACGCAGGTCCTCACGCGGCAGCGTGAAGGAGATCTCGGCCAGCCCGCCCGCCGACACCGGCTCGTTCTGCACGATCATGTCGACGTTGATGTTCGCCCGCGCGAGCGCGTCGAAGATGCGCGCCGCCGCGCCCGGCTCGTCAGGCACGCCGAGGAGCGTCATTCGCGCCTCGGACGTCGAATGCGTTACGGCTGTTATCAGCGGTTGCTCCATCATCTCTTCCTCTGCGACGACAAAGGTACCGGGCGCGTCGTCGAACGAGGAGCGGCAGTGGATGCGCACTCCGTGGTTGCGCGCGTACTCGACCGAGCGCAGCTGCAGCACGCCGGCCCCCGACGCGGCCATCTCGAGCATCTCCTCGAAGGACACCGTGTCGAGCTTGCGCGCCTCGGGGACGATGCGCGGATCGGCCGAGTAGACACCCGCGACGTCGGTGTATATCTCGCACACCTCGGCATCCAGCGCGGCGGCGACGGCGACGGCGCTCGTGTCAGAGCCGCCGCGGCCGAGCGTCGTCACGTTGCGCGCGTCCCGCGAGACGCCCTGGAACCCCGCCACGAGCACGATGCTGTCCTCTTCGAGCGCGGCGCGAATGCGATCGGCGCGCACGTCGAGGATCAGCGCCTTGGTGTGAGACTCGTCGGTGACGATGCCCGCCTGGGAACCGGTCAGCGAGATCGCGCGGTGGCCGAGATCATTGATCGCCATCGCGCACAGCGCGCACGAGATCCGCTCGCCGGAGGACAGCAGCATGTCCATCTCCCGCGGGTCAGGGGTCGCAGAGACCTCCTCGGCCATCGCGATCAGCTCGTCGGTCGTCTTGCCGCGTGCGGACAGCACCGCGACCACGCGATGCCCGGCTTCGCGCTTGTTGACGATGCGCATGGCCGCATGCTTGATGCGCGCCGCGTTCGCGACGGATGTTCCGCCGAACTTCATGACGATGATCCCTGGCATTCGCCGAGGATTACACAGCCCGGCGTCCGGCGAAGGCCTTGCCGAGCGTCACCTCGTCGGCATACTCGAGATCAGAGCCGACCGGCAGGCCGCTCGCGAGGCGCGTGACCGCCACCTCGGGAGCGCGCGCGCGCAGCTCTCCGGCGATGTGCAGCGCCGTCGCCTCGCCGGTGGTGGTCGGGTTCGTCGCCAGCACCACCTCCCGCACGGCGCCATCCGCCGAGTCGACGCGAGCGAACAGCTCGGCGATCTTCAGATCCTCCGCGTCGACGCCGTCGATCGGCGAGAGCGCGCCGCCGAGCACGTGATAGACGCCGTGGTACTCGTGCGTCCGCTCCATCGGGATCACGTCGCTCGGCTCCTCGACGACGCAGATCAGACCGTGATCGCGCCGCGCATCCTGGCAGATGCGGCAGCGCGCCTCGTCGGTGAGGTTGAAGCAAAGCTCGCACAGCCCGATCTTCTCCTTGACCTCGCGGATCGCGTCCGCGAGCGCGGCTGCGTCATCGCCGGATGCCCGCAGGATGTGGAACGCGAGCCGCTGTGCTGTGCGGTTGCCGATGCCGGGAAGCTTCGAGAGCTCGCTCACGAGCCTCTGGACGGGCGGCGCGTAGGAGGTGCTCACAGGCCAGGCAGGCCGAGCCCGCCGAGGTCACCCAGGTCGAGGCCGCCGGTGGCGCCGCCCATCTTCGTCGCCGCCAGCTCCTGGGCCATGCGCAGCGCCTCGTTGACGGCCGCGAGCACCATGTCCGCGAGGATCTCCACGTCATCGGGGTCGACCGCCGAGGGATCGATCCTCACCTCCCTCACGACGAGGTCGCCGCTGACCTTCACGGTGACCATGCCACCGCCGGCCGAGGCCTCCACGACCTCGTTCTTCAGCTCCTCCTGCGCGAGCTCGATGTCCTTCTGCATCTTCTGAACCTGCTGCATCATCTGCTGCATGTTCGGCATCCGCGGCTGCTTGGGCATCAGGCGCCTTTCTCGTTGCTGGTCACGGCCTGCTCGCCGCGCTCGCGCTCGTCCGCCGGAGCCCCGGGTTGAGGCTCCCGCCCGCCGGGGACCTCCTCGGCGTCGAACTCCTCCATGAAACGTCTCACCCAGTCCTCCTCTGAGGGCTCGCCCGACTCGGGCGCCTCGCGGCCGGCGAGCTCGTCGCGCAGCTCGTAGGAAAGTCGCCAGCGCCCGCCGGTGAGGGCGTGCAGAGCCTCGCCGACGGCCGCGCGGTTGCCTGGGCTCTCGGCCTTCTTCTTGAGAAATTGCGCCGTCGAGGCGAATGCGAGCGTCAGGTCCTCGCCGTCCACCGCCACCGGCCGGGCTTCTGCGATCAGCGCACCGAGCATCGCGTGCTCGCGGCGCACGAGCTCGACGACTGCCGGCCACAGCGAGCACACCGACTCGAGGTCTCGCGCGAGCGGCGGCCGCTCGGCATCCGCCGGCGGCGCCTCGGGTGTCGCCTGCGAATCGGCCTCGGACTCCGGCGACGGGCTTGCGGGGGCGGTCTCGGCGGCCGCCGGCGTGGCCTGCACCGCGGTGTCCGCCGGCGCGGCCTGAGCGTCTGCGGCTCCGCTCGAGTCAGCCTGCTGCGGCGCCGCGCGCTCGCGCTCGAGCCGCTCGATGCGCATCAGCAGCGCACGCAAAGAGCCCTCCACCTCGGGCCGCGCGGCCTTCACGAGGGCGAGCTCGAGACGGGTGCGCGCGTCCGCGCCGGCACGCACCGCCTCCATCGCCTCGCCGAGCAGCTCCAGCAGGCGGACGACGGTGGCGTGGTCGACCCTCTCAGCCTGCGCCTGCAGCGCCGCATCGGCCTCCGGCGTCAGCGATAGCTCATCCGGCAGCTCGCCGAGCGTCTGCACGACGAGCAGGTCGCGGGCGCGCATCTCGAGGTCCGTGGCGAAGGAGCCGGCGTCGCGACCCTGCTCGGCGCACTCCTCCATCGCCTTCAGCGCGCGCCTGGCGTCGCCTGCGGCGACGGCGTCGAGCGTCTCTTCGAGCAGCCTCGCATCGGCCACACCGAGCACCGCGAGCACGTCCTCGAGCGCGATCTCGCTGCCGCTGTAGGTGACGAGCTGCTCGAGCGTGCCGAGCGCGTCGCGGAAGCTGCCGGTCGCCGAGCGGGCGAGCGCAGCGACCGCCGCCGGCGGGATCTCGATCGACTCGGCCTGCGCGGCGCGGCGCACGACGCTTGCGATCTGCTCGACGGTCGGGCGGTGGAAGTCGAAGCGGTGGCAGCGGTCGACGACCGTCGGCGGCACCTTGTTCGCCTCGGTCGTCGCGAGCACGAACACTGTGTTCGGCGGCGGCTCCTCGAGCGTCTTCAGGAACGCATTCCATGCAGCCGTCGAGAGCATGTGCGCCTCGTCGAGGATGTAGACCTTCCGCCGGCCGCTGACGGGAGCGTAGGCGACGCTCTCGCGCAGCTCGCGGATGTCGTCGACGGAGTTGTTCGACGCTGCGTCCATCTCGATCACGTCGAGCGAGCTCGCCTGCGCGATCGACACGCACGAGTCGCACTCCCCGCACGGCTCGATCGTCGGGCCGCGCTCGCAGTTCAGGCACGCTGCGAGGATCTTCGCCATCGACGTCTTCCCGGTCCCGCGCGAGCCGACGAACAGATAGGCGTGATGCACCTTTCCCAGCGCCACCGCGTTGCGCAGCGTGCGCACGACCGGCTCCTGGCCGACGACCTCGGCGAACGTGCGGGGGCGGTGCCTGCGGTAAAGCGACCGCTTCTGGTCCTGTGGCTGCTCCTCTACCGACACCGTTGGCCTGAGTCTACCCACGCCCGCCCGCGGTTCGAGCACCCGCGCGAGCGGGTAGCGTCCGCGGCCATGATGGGTTCGACGGCGTCGATCAGGCGAGGAATCGGAGATCGGCGGGCGCCGCCCGCTGATCTCCGATCGGCCGCAGCCGCGCTCGCGCTCGCCGCGGGAGCGCTCCTGCTGCGCGTGATCACCGGGGTCGGCTTCGCCAACTACGACACCCTCTACGCGCTCGCCTGGGGTGGGCAGCTCGCGCGTGGCCAGACGCCGGCCTACCACGTCGCGATCGCCCCCACGCCGCATCCGCTCGTCGAGATCCTCGGCGTGGTGCTCTCGCCACTTGGGCCGCGCGCAGTGGATGACGTGGTCATCGCGATCGGCTTCCTCGCGCTGGCTGCGTGCGGGTGGGTGATCTACAGCCTGGGCGCCGAATGGTTCGGCCGGGCCGCCGGAGCGCTGGCCGCGCTGATCTTTCTCACGCGCGTGCCCGTGCTCTCGTATGGCGTGCGCGCCTACGTGGATCTGCCGTACCTGCTGCTCGTGCTCGCAGCCCTGCTCGTCGAGTCGCGCCGGCGGCGCGCCGGCGCACCCGTGCTCGCACTGCTCGCACTCGCCGGCCTGCTACGTCCTGAGGCATGGGCGTTCTCGGCGCTCTACTGGCTCTACCTGATGGGCTGGACCCCCCGCTTCGCGTGGGCGCGGATGCAGGCGCAGAGCGCCCGCATCGCCGGGCGCCCGTCCCCTGCGGCGCCGGCGCGCTCCTCCTCGCAGCTCACGCGCCGGGAGCTCGCGGGCCTCACGCTGCTCGCGGCGGCTGCGCCGCTGGTCTGGGTGCTGAGCGACCTCGCGATCACCGGCGACCCGCTGTGGTCGCTGACCAACACACGCAACACCGCCACGACGCTGCGACGCGTCACCGGGATCGCCAACGTGCCCCAGTACATTCCCCGGCGGATCGGCGAGATCCTGCGCCCGCCGGTGCTCGTCGGCGCGGCGCTCGGCGGCATCCTCTCGCTGCTGTGGCTGCGTCGCCGCGCGCTGATCGGAGCGACGGTGGGAGTGCTCGCGGTCCTGGTGTTCGCCGCATTCGCCACACTCGGGCTGCCGATCAACACGCGCTATGCGTTCCTCGCGTCGGCGATCCTGTGCGTATTCTGTGGCGCGGGCGTCTTCGGCTGGATGCGGCTGGAGCGCGGCGATCCGCACCGACGGTGGTGGATGGCCGCGGGAGCGCTCGTGCTGATCGCGCTGCTTGCGTATGCCCCGGCCCAGTACCGCTCGGCCGACCGCGAAATGGACAAACTCGCGCGCCAGCAGAGCATCGAAGGCGACCTGCTGGCACTCGTCCGCGACGGCGCGATAACGCTTCGCTGCGGGCCGGTCGGCGTGCCCAACCATGCCCCGATCCCGCTGCTCGCGCTGTATCTGAAGACGAGCCCGGCGAACATTCGCAGCGCCCAGGTCGGCTCGATCCCCGACGGCGTCTACGTCGACCCGGCGAGCAGGGAAGTGGAAGCGGACTACGTGCTCGATCCGAACGACCCGCACGAGCCGGTCACCGTGCCTCCTGGCTTCGCCGAGACGCACGCCAACCGCTCGTGGCTGATCTTCCAGCGCTGCCCATAGCGGACCGTGCACCCCTCGTCGAGGCTCCGAACCCCGGTGCCGGTCGTCACGCGCGGCTCCGGCCCGGGAGCTCCCGCTGCGCCTGCCGGTGATCGCTTAAGGCTGCTTCCTTCCGGACCTGACCTGATTCGCAAGCCGACACCGCGCGGGACCCGAACCATCGACGCCCCGCGCAACGGGGCGACCGGAGCCGGATCCCCTCGGAGGGGAGTTCGGCCCCGCTAGAGCGGATTGCAGGTTCAGGGCACCGCTACCTCCCCGCCTAGCACGGTCCGCACAGATCGTAACGCACCAGGGCCAGCCGCCTTACGGTAGGCTGCGCGACCGTGACCCACTCAAAAACCCTTTCCATCATCAGCTCCCGTGCCGGCCTCGGCCTCGCCACGATCGGCGCGGTGATCCTCGTGGCGGGCTGCGGCTCGAGCGGCTCGAGCAGCACGATCACCGTCGGAAACGAGAACAGCGCCGACAACGCGCTTGCGAAATCGGGTGAAACCTCGACGACCGCGACAACGCCGACGAGCGGCCCGCTCGCCACCGAACCGAAGGTGACGCCGCCCTCGGGCCCCGCTCCCAGCAAACTGGTCGTCAAGGAAATCGTCGTCGGGACCGGCCCGGAAGCGAAAGATGGAGATTCGGTGACCGTCAACTATGTCGGCGTCCTCTTCCATAACGGCAAGGTGTTTGACGCCTCGTGGAGACGGCACGAACCGTTCACGTTCACCCTCGGAAAGGGCCAGGTCATCCCCGGGTGGGACCAGGGTGTGCTCGGCATGAAAGTCGGCGGACGGCGCGAGCTGGTCATCCCCGCAGCGCTCGCCTACGGCGCCAGCGGCAGGCCGCCGACGATCCCGGCAAATGAACCGCTGGTGTTCGTGATCGACCTGCTCGGGACCTAGGCGACCGACGTCCCCCTGCAAGATCCCTGGCAGTGCCCGCCGGCGTGCGGCGCTTGCGCTGATGGGCGCCGCGGCGATCGCAGCCGGCGGCTGCGGCGGGGGCAAGCCGGCGAGCCCCACCGGCCTGAGGCTCCAGCGCGAGGACCTCGTGGCGCTGGCCCGCGCCCTGCAGCACGTCGAGCGCCCGGTCGCTGCCGAGGTGGCGGCCACGAAGGCAGCCTGGCCGCTGATCGCCAACGGCCTGCCGGCCGACACGCGCACGATCTCGCGCCCACCGCTCCGGGCCGCCTCCGCAGCAGCGGCAAGCCTCAAGCTACCAGTGCTCTTCGATGAAGCTGAGTCGGTCGCGCTGACCGGACCGGCTGCCAGCCTCGCGGAGCTCTTCCGCAGCTACAGCGGGCTGGCGACGCGCGGATGGCAGCTGATCGGCGCTGCGATCGACCAGATGGAACACGGCCCACCCGCCGCCGCGAGCTTCGCGCGCGCAAACGTCGCCCTTTACATCGAGAGCATCTACGACGCGCACTTCAGCCTCGCGCAGATCGGCAAGGGACTCCTCGCCGGCTATCGCAAGCTGGGCGGCGCGCATGCGTTCGGCGCAGAGCTCACGCAGGCCGAAGTCGACGCGCTGGCGCGAACCTACTCCGAACCGGCCGACCGGCTGCACCCCCACGTCGGAGTGCGCCTGGGCTCGTGAGCGAGGACGGAGGCGGCGGCGCGAACACGCGCTCGGTGTCGGCAGGCCTGCTATAGGGTCGCGCCGTGAGCGCGTTCGTGACCGCCGGCGGCGGCTTCCTGCTCGCGGTCCTCTGGTTCGACCTGATGTTCGACGTGCAGATCCGCGGCCACGGCGCCGGCGAGCTGCCGGACGAGGTGCTTGCGTCGATCGCGGCCTACTACCGGCGCGTGACGACGGCCGCGAGGCCGATGAACCGCCTGATCGCGGCCGTCATTCTCGCGACGCTCGCGGCGATCATCCTCGAGCTGGCGTCCGGAGATCAGAAACCCTGGGTGCCAGCGCTCTCGCTCGCGCTCGCCGGCGCGCCGATCGCGCTCGCCGGCACGCGGATCGTGCCGCGCGCGGTGCGGCTCGGCGCGCGCGTCGATCCGGCCGGGCGCCAGAGCGCGCTTGCGAGGTCGATCTTCCGCGGGCATCTGCTCTGCGCGGTAGCCATCGCCGCGCTGCTCGTGCTCCAGCTGGCGTTCGGCTGAGACCGGCGGCTCCGCCTTTGCGGCTGCCGTGTCTCTGGGAGTTCACACAATTGGGCTTTGCGCCGATAAGACGAACAATGGCCGGAAGCGACGGCATCGACGATGGGGGCCCGCGCGGCGTCGAGATCACGTCTGCGTGGCGGCGTGAGCATGCCGGCTCCGGGCTGACCTCGCGACTGATCCTCTCCTACGTCGAGCGCGAAGCCGGCGGGCAGGCGGTCGAACGTATGCTCGACCGGGCCGGTCTTTCCCATGTCGAGGAAAGTCTGCGCGACGAGAACTACTGGTTCTCGTATGACACCAAGCTCGCCCTGTGGAGCGCCGCGGAGGAGGTGCTGGGCGATCCCGAGGTCGCCGAGCACGTGGGCGCAGCGGCGCTCGATCTCTCCGTCGCGATGGCTCTCAAGCGCACCCTGCGCGCGCTCGGTACGCCAGGCTTCGTCTACGGCAACGTCGTGCGCGCGAACGCCAAGTTCAACTGGGCGCATCAACTCGTCGTGGTGGAGAGCGGCGCTGCGCGCGTGCGCATGCGCTACACGGACATAGCCGGAGTCGGCTACCACCACTACGACTGCGACTACACGAAGGGACTGCTGGCGACCGTCCCGCAGCTGTTTGGCCTGCCACCGGCACACGTCGCCCACCCTGTCTGCGGGGCCCGCAGCGGCGAGTGCTGCGAGTTCGATGTCCGCTGGAGCATCGGTACGCACGGTCTCAAGCGCGCCGCGATCGCGCTCCCCGCAGGCGCCGCGGCGCTCGCTGGCGCGGGCGCGCTGGCGGCGCCGGTGCTCATCCCCGTAGCGGCCGGCCTTCTGGTGGCCGGGGAGCTCGGCATCTCCGCGCGGGCCATGAGATTCATGCATCGACGACTTCGCGTGCTCGAGCTGCGCGTGCGCGAGCAGGACGACGCGGCGCAGCGACTGCTGTCCTCGCTCGAGGACCTGTCCTCGGATCTGCGCCTCGACGAGGTACTCGACCAGATCACCGCCAAGGCGCAGACCGCCGTGGGCGGCAAGGAGTTCGCGCTGCTGCTCGCCGACGGCAACAGGATGCGTGCTGACCGGCATTCGGGGATCCCGACAGCGTCGCTGGCGGCCTTGGAGTCCTGGGCCGAGGAGCATCGCCGGATGCTGCTCGAGCGCGGCACGGTCGTGGTCGACGACCTGGCCACCGACCCCGCCCTCGCCGAGCTGCCACGCCAGGCGCGCATGCCGCTTGGCTCGATGTGCGCGGCGCCACTCGTCTTCCGCGATGGTCTGCTGGGCATGCTGGCCGCGCTCGCACACGGCTCCACGGTCTTCCTCCCCGGCGACACCGCCGCGCTGTCCGCTTACGCTGCGCACGCTGCGATCGCGCTGTCGAATGCCCGAATGGTCGACCGCCTGGAACGTCAGGCGGCCGAGGACCCGCTCACAGGGCTGGCGAACCAGCGCGCCTTCTACCTCGCGTGCACCGCCGAGTTCAGCCGCGCGCAGCGCGGGGGCGGCGAGGTCTCGATCGTGATGCTCGACATCGACCACTTCAAGGCCATCAACGACGAGCACGGGCATCTCTACGGTGATCAGGTCCTGGTCGCGGTGGCGGATGCGCTGCGCACGTCAATTCGCGGGCACGACACGGTCGCGCGCATGGGCGGCGAGGAGTTCGCGATCCTCGTGCCGGATGCCGGCCCCGACGCCGCCTACGACGTCGCCGAGCGCGCCCGCCGCGCGGTCGCGCAGGTACAGGTCGCGCAAGCCATGCTGTCATGCTCGGCCGGTGTGGCAACCGCGTCGCCGACGGACGCGTCGCCCGTTGACCTGCTCGCACTCGCCGACAGGGCCCTGTATCAAGCCAAGCGCCTCGGCCGCGATCGTACACTGCGCAGCCGCAGCTTCGCGAGCTCGAGCTTCGTCACGACGCCAGTTCAGCAGTAGCACTCGCGGAGCGGTGCGAGGCGGCCGGCATCCGCTCCTCGCCAGTCGCCTGCGAAATACTGCCGGGTCATGGCGATCGAGCGCGCGACACCCGACCTCATCGAGCTCACGAGGCGCGCCATGTCAGGGGACGCGAGGTGAACGCTTATTTCTAACCAGAACGTCGAGATCGTCAAGCGGGCGATGGACGCGTTCAACCGGCGCGACGCCGAGCTCGCCGCCGAGTTCGCGACCCCGGATTTCGAGTGGGTCCCGGCGCTGCCCGGGACAGTGGAACGCGCCAGCTACCGGGGGGCCGAGGGCATCGACATGTACCTCCGTGACATCCTCGACACGTGGGAGGAGCTGCGCGTGCTCCCTGAGGAGTTTCGCGACGCCGGCGACCGCGTGCTGGTGCTCGGCCGGATGCAGGGGCGCGGGATCAGCAGCGGCGTTCCGGTCGACGCGCCGCTCGGGATGGTCTTCGAGTTTCGCGCAGGCAAGATCTCGCGCACCCGCTCCTTTCTCGATCACGGCGAGGCGCTGCGGGCGGCCGGACTGTCCGACGGATGAACCTCAAGGCCTCCTATCCCGCTCGTCATCGGTTGATGTCCGCCGAACGCATCGTGGCTTCTACGCACCAACGCATGTCGGTTCGCTGTTCTGAGCTTCTCCCGCGCCGGTCATGGGCGCAGTCGGAATGGCGGGTACTGATCGGTCACCAGGATGAACGCATAGCCGACGACCCGGTTGTGCCAGCGGATGACCCCCTCGACGTAGTTGAAGAACCCGCGCGGGTAACGGCCTGTGAAGAGGATCGCGAACCAGGCGCCGATCACGACGAAGATCGCGCCGAGGTAGATGAAGAAGAGCGCCACATAGTGCGGGATCGCGAGGAACCACTTCACCAGCGGCAACCACCGATTGAGCTGCTGACGGGCGTCGGGATACGCGAAGTTCAAGTGCACGGCCTGCTGCTCCTCCGTGGAGGGGTAGCGGTCGTCCATCAGCGCGAGATAGATCCCCACGCGGTTGGCGAAGCGAAGGAGTTGCAGATTCCAGTCAAACCACCAGCGCGGATACTTCTGGCGGACTAGGATCATCAGCAGCGGCGGCAGGAACAGCGTCCGGTGCCACCGACGGCGATCGTGGTCGCTTGCGTTCCACCTGCAGACCTCGCCCCCGCGCTGTAGCCGCCGATGGTCCCGAGCACGATCGCGATCGGGATCACCGTGAAGATCCGCAGGGCGGAGGTAAGCCTATCCAGCGCGCGGTCGGGGTAGTCGATCGAGAGCTCTAGGGGGTACTCGTTGTCCATATCCCGCTCCTTTCTGGTGGACGACTTGCATGAAGACCTGCGGCTCCACATAGTGCAGGAGTCGAAGGATGCTGGGCAGACCGGTCCCGTCCGCGCCTGACGCCGTCAACTGGCCTCCGGTGCGAGGCCGAGGTCGGCAAGTGCGTGCTCGCGGTCCCAGTAGGCGACGAGCCTCGTCACCTTGCCGTCGCGGATGTGAAACAGGTTCGCCGCCCTGGTCTGCATCTCCCTCAGCTCCATTCCGCTCGTCTTGCCGCGCCCGCTGTTGTGAACGAACACAAGGATGCGCTCGCCATCAACCTCGCGGTACTGCTCGGGCTCGACCCGCCCGTCCTCGAAGGGGCCGAGGATGGCGCGACCGCCCTCTTGCGCACCGGCGAGCCCGAACCAACTACCGGGCTCGGGTCCATCGGCCACGACGAACTCGATTTCAGGATGCGCCCACTCGGCCGTGCGCCCGAACTCACCGCGTCCCCAGGCCGAACAGATCGAGCGCACGAGTTCAAGGTTCGCGGACGACATGCAAGCAACTATCCCGCTTCCGGGCGTGGGCCACACGCCTCATGGCCGACGGCGCGGGCGCGCTCGCTTTCCCATACGGCAGACACGAGAAACGCCCTATCTGGGACGACAACGGGCGCGATCCGTAGGATCGATCCTTCAACGAAGAGGAGCTGCGCGATGGTGAAACGGAGTATGAACGAGGACGACCCGCTCGACGACTTCGATCACCGCATGGTCACTCTCGACGGCGTCACGAAGACGGTCCACGTCACCGGCGACGGTCCCGCGGTGGTGGCCATGACCGAGATGCCGGGCATCAGCCCGCACGTCGCTCGCTTCAGCCGTTGGATTCGAGATGCAGGGTTCACGGTGTACATGCCCTCGCTGTTCGGCCGCGACGGCGCCGTGCCCGGCGCCGAGGAGGGTGCGGCCATCTTCCAACGGGCCTGCGTCAGCGCCGAGTTCCGTGCGCTCCGCGCCAACCAGTCGAGCCCGGTGACGATCTGGCTCAGGTCGCTGGCGAGGCTCGCACACGAGGAGTGCGGCGGCCCGGGTGTCGGCGCGATCGGGATGTGCTTCACCGGCAACTTCGCGCTCACGATGATGCTCGAGCCAGCGATGCTCGCACCGGTCCTGTCGCAGCCCTCGCTGCCGCTGGATGATCCGGCCGGCCTGGAGATCGCTCCGGAGGAGCTCGCCGCTGTCAGCGACCGCCTCGAGCGGGAGGACCTGACCGTGATGGCCTACCGCTTCAGCGGAGACCAGTTCTGCAGGGCTGAGCGGTTCGCCGCCTACTCCGAAGCGCTCGGCGACCGGTTCATCCCGCGTGTGCTCCCCGACAGCGCCGCCAACCCCTGCACTGCCCCGTTCTTCGAGAGATACGTTCCGGCTCCGCACAGCGTCGTGACCGCCCATCTGATCGACGAAGCTGGTCAACCTACGATCGCCGCCCGCGACGAGATCCTCTCGTTCTTCGCCCATCGGCTCGCCGCATGATCGGCGGCGGGCTCAGCGCTGACACACCAGCGAGGGAACCCGCCAGGCCGCAACGGGGATCGATCTATGCTTCAAGCTCCGCGGCATGTCAGAGATCGGCGACAGCCTCTTTCACAAGGGCCAGGACGTTTGGGTCGTGCAGGCTGACGGCTCACGTAGGGCCGCCGAGTACGTGGGCGAGGGCGAGATGAGCGCGTGGTTCGGGGGGGCGCCGACAGTGATCGTCGTCTATCCTGACACGGCCTCAGGCGAGGCCGTGGAGGTGGACCGCGTGATCGCGCGCTAGCTACTGCCCCGGAAGTAGGCCTCGGTCCTGCTCGTCCAGTGCGACAGCGTCACAGTCGGCGAGCCAGACACTCGCAATGCTGTCTAGAGCATCGGCGCGGTGGCAGCGCAGTGCGCCATCGCCTGGGCACGTTTAGGCGGTTGACCGCGCCCCTGTCAGCGCCTCTGCCCGCGCCTCGAACAGGCCGTAACCGTGTTCGCGCGACAGCTCGAGCGCGCGGGTGGCGTGCTCGCGCGCTCGCGCAGCATCTCCTCGGGTGGCGAGCGCTTCGGCCCATCCCAGGTGCGCGCGGGCGGCCCACAGCGTCATGCCCTTGGTTTCCTGGAACTCGCACGCGAACGCGAGGTGCTGATCGGCCTGCTCGTGTTTTCCAAGGACGGCGGCGAGTAGGCCCAAGTACATGCGGACGTGCCCGTAGCCGGCGGCACCGTTCCAGTCGATCTGGTCGGCGGACGGCTCGATGCGCTCATAGAGGATCGCGGCCGATTCGGTGTCGCCGGTCTGCACCGCTGCGTCGGCGTAGAGCACCAGCGCGCTGAGCTCGGCCGATCCCGGCAGAACGTGCTCAAACTGGTCGGCTCTCGCGTTCTGAAGGATTGCCATGGCTTCCGCTCGACGGTCGAGCCAGCACAGGCGCGAGGCCAGCGCGGCGCGCCAGGCCGGGATCCCTGGGTAGGCGCTCACGCTCCGCTCGAGCATCTCGATCGTCTCGCGGCCGCGGCCTTGGTGGACCCGGGCGTAACTGAGCTGCGCGCCGTAGATGAGGGCCGCGTCTGGCTCTCCCGCCTCCTGTCCGATCTGAAATGCCCGCTCGGCCAGGCTCTCGCCGCCCGCCAGATCGCCGTGCAGGAGCTCCAAGGCGGCAGCGTGAAACGCTGCAAACCACTTCAGCGTCGGCTGGCCGAGCTCCTGTGCGATCCGCTGATTTCGCTCCTGCACGGTCTGCGCGTGCGCGAGCTCACCTTGTTGGACGTAGGCGTGTTGTTCGACGTTGTGTGCCCAGAACTGGAGTGCGGGATCGCTCAGGGCCGCAGCACACTCGGAGAGCTCCTTCGCGATGGCACTTCGCAGCTCGAGCGTTCCCGCCGACCAGTAAGCTTCAAACGCTTGGCGCAGGACTTCGGCGAGCGTCCTCGCATCGCCCGCCTGGCGGGCAAGCGAGATCGCCTCGTCGGCGAGCGCGCAGCGTCGGGCGAACTCCGGGCCCCACAGCAGCTCCATCGCCTGCAGTCCCAGCAGGCGCGCGCGCCGCGCCGGCTGCGGAGGGTCGTCGAGTTCGATCGCGCGCTCGATCGCGGCGAGCCGCTGCTCGTCGGTTTCGCCGATCACGCTTGCGTAGCCGCGGTTATTCGCGAGCGCCGCTCGTGCGGCGAGCTCGGCGTCGGCGATCTCGGATGCGATCCGTGAGGCCTCGAGCAGCGTCTCGCGGTAGGCGGCCTGGCTGGTCTGGCGCTGCGCCTCGCCGAGCCCGATCAGCGCCTCGCAGCGCTGTGCGTTGTCGCTGTCGGCGATCAGCTCGACGGCGTCGGCGAACAGCTTTAGCGCCTCGGCCGGCGCGAGGCTCTCGAGGGCTTGCTGGCCGGCCCTGAGCGAGTAGTCGGCGGCCTTGGCCCTATCCACCGAGGCCGCGGCCAGCCGCCAGTGCAGCGCGAGCTCGGCCAGGCGCTCGCCGGGATCCCCGCCACATAGCTGCTCGAGCGCCTGCGCCACACGCTGGTGCATCCGCGCGCGGCGCGTCGCGCCGAGCCCCTCGTACAGCGTCTGGTTGATCAGCGTATGCGCGAAGCGAAACTGCCCAACCCGGTCTGATGACTCGGCCAACAACGAAGCAGCGACCGCCGCCTCCAGATGATCGAGCAGCGTGTTCTCGTCGCTGTCGAGTGCTGCAGAGAGCAGCTCGAGGTCAAAGACACGGCCGACCACCGCCGCAAGCCTCAGCACCTCGAGAGCGTCATCTCCGAGGCGCTCGACGCGCCGCTCGATCACCTCGCGCACGCTCTCCGGCAGCGCGATCACACCCGAGCGATCCACGCTCCAGCGCCCCGCGGCCTCGTCGAACACCAACGCCCCCGACTCCGACAGCCCGCGCAGGATCTCAGCCACGAAGAACGGGTTGCCATCCGTCTCGATCGCGATCTGGCCCGCCAGCTCGACCCCGTCCTCGTCCAGCTCGTGCCCCGCCGCGGCGGTCATGATCTGCGCCACCTCATCGACACCGAGACCCTTGAGGACGATGCGCTGCACCCCCTCGACCGTCCGCAGGTCCGCCAACACAGCCGTCAGCGGATGATCCTTGCCCAGATCAGAGTCACGGTAGGTCGCGATCACCTCCAGCGCCCCCTGCTCGAGCGTGCGCACCAGGTGCTTCAAAAGCGCCACCGACTGCGCATCAGCCCAATGCAAATCATCGAGCACCACACACACCGGGACGCTGTCTGCGACCCCTCCGAGGAACCCCGCGACCGCAGAGAACAGCAGGTAACGCTCGGTCTCAGGGTCGGAGACCTGCGGCGCAGGCAGGCCCGGGATGCGCTCTGCAAGGTTGCGCGCCACACGCGCAAGCTCGCCCCCGTGGCGCCTGACATGCGCATCCAGCAGTCCGCTGGGGGCGTGCTCGACAAGCTGCGAGCACACCCCGATCCACGGCTCATACGGCACCGCCAGCTCCTCCGAGCACGAGCCCCAGCACACGGCGAACCCCTCGGCATGCACGCGGTGGGCGGCGTAGCTTGCAAGCCTGGTCTTGCCGATCCCCGGCTCGCCACACAACAGCACCACCTGGCGCGCCCCATCGCGCGTGAGCACCATCGCCTCCTCGAGCACCCCGCGCTCCTCGACCCGCCCCACATAGGAGACCGGCGGCACCGAACGCAACACCGCCGGCAGCGGCCAGCGTCCAGCTCCCGAAGCCTCCTCCTCCTCAAGCGGCGCCCACGACACAGAGAAAGCCTCCACCGGCTCGGGAAACCCCTTCAACTCCAACATGCCAGCCGACTCGAACTCGACGCCCTCACAGCGCCCCGCCAGCGTCTTGGCCAGCCCCGAGATCAGAATCCCATCCGCTCGCGCCTGCGCGCACAGCCGCGCCGCTTCGATCGAGGGCATCCCAAAGTAATCCCCGTCGCTCACCGTCGACTCGCCCGCCCCGAGCCCGATCCGAACATGCAACCCCTGCTCAGCCCGGGCGTAGCGGCGCTCAAACAACTGCTGCATCGCCACAGCACAGCGCACCGCCGCCGACGCCGAGCCGAACGCGACCATCAACCCGTCGCCCGTGTTCTTCACCTCCCGGCCATCGCCGGAGGCGATCGCCTGGCGCAACAACACGAAATACTCTTCACGCAGCTCATCAGCTCGCACCGGACCCACCGAAGTAGCCAGCCGCGTAGAGCCGACCAGATCAGTCAGCAGGATCGTCGCAAGCTCAACCGACTCCGCCACCACACCCCCCCTCCCCCGCGAGCAGCACCTAAACCATTCAGCCAGGCTACTACGTTGATGTAAAGACTGGTTCCCAGGGGCAGGCCGCACAGACGGCGGCGCGCGCGACTGCAGAGCAACGGCCCACGGCCGGCTCTCGCTCCTCGGCGCTTCCGCCGCAGCGGCCAGGACCGCGCGTGCCCAATAGAATCCGGCGTTCAGGGCGCGTAGCTCAGTGGGAGAGCGCTCGCTTCACACGCCTGCGAAGGCACTTCCGGCTGCTACGTCGCCTCGTTCACGACCCGCAAATCCGGTGCGTCTTCGCGGTTCGGAGCCTCGGTTTGCTTCGGTCTGCTGCGTCCTGCCGTTTCCATGCCGTTTCCATAGAGGCGATCCAATTTTGAGCGGCGCTCCTCGCTCCGTCGAGCCGCATCGAAGGCATGGACGTACTCGTGCTGCGTCACCCCAACGTTGGCATGCCCGAGCCTTGCGCTGACCTCCTCGATGTCCCAGCCTTGGGCGATGAGGGCGCTCGCGTGTGTGTGCCGTAGGTCGTGGAAGCTGGGAGCACGGAGCACGACCTCGCCGCCGACCTCGACCGCTCCCAACCCTGCACGCTTCACGGCAGCCGCCAGGACTCGCCCACCGATGTTGCGATGGTCATGCCCCGTGCCGTGCGCCGTGGCGAATACGAGTCCGTGGGGGTCCGCAGAGCCGCTTCTAAGGGCGCGCTCGCGTAGTTCCCTCATGAGCCCCGGCGTGGCCTCTAGAACGCGCCGAGAGCGCCTTGTCTTGAGCAGCGGGACGCGCTTACCATGGCGGTCCAACTGAGCGGCGACCGTGATCGTGCCTTCGGTGTAGTTCACGTCCTGCCAGGTCAGCCCCAAAACCTCGGCTATCCGCATCCCCGTCTCGGCTGCCAGTTGGAAAAGAAGCCGATGCTGTACGGGCACCGCCTCGATGAGCCGCGCAAGCTCGTCGCTCGAAAGGATGCGCTTCGGCTTCTCATCCTCGATGCTCGGGCGCTCACGGCGTTCCAGTAGTGCGACCGGGTTCGGCTCTCGGTGGCCGAGATACCTCGCGGCGTAGTTGAACACGGACCCGAGCACGGTGAGATGGCCTCTGATTGTCCAGCCCTTGAGCCCTTCAGCCTGCTTCGCTGCAATGTAGCCCGCGACCTCGGCGGGAGTGATCCGAGAGAGGCGCTGCGGGCCGAAGTGCTTGCGCAAGTGTTTGAGGCCAGCGCCGTAGGCGTTCTGAGTCGCCGGTCGTATGCGCCAGTGGTGAGCGTCCCACCAGGCTTCGGACGCCTCGGTGAAGCCAAGGCGCGGGTTGGTCGCGTAATCCTCGCCTCGGGCTCGCTTCGCGTGCTCGGTGGCGAGTGCCGCTCGGGCAGCCTTCAGTTTTCCGTCAACGACGCGCCAATGGAGTTTGCCTCGGGCATCGCGCCAGCCGATTTCAAGGCGACCGTCAGGGCGTTCATAGATGCCGCTCTCAACGCGAATGCGACGAGGGGTAGGTTTCGCGTTGTTCATGGAGCGAGTACCTCCGTGGGCCACGCCCCCGGACGGTGCAACGTCGCGGGGGCACCTTGTATCGATTGGTCCCGACGATACACGGTGCCGCCTAACCTTCCCGCCAGGCATCAAGCGCAGAGCGCTTGAAGTAGAGCTTGCACCCCGGCCCGTCCTGCGCGAACGGGATCGCGCGTTCAGCCGTGAGCTTGTGCAGGGTGCTGCGAGGCAGGCTCAGATAGTCGGCAGCCGCATTCGCGTCGAGCCATTCGTCGGGAGGCGAGGAGCCCGACCGCAGATACGGTCCAAGACGCTCCGCCAAAAGAGCGCATGCGCCGTCGTCCAGCGCCTCGATCAAGGCAATCGCGGGATTGCTCTGACCGTGCGACGCGCGCGGGATGCGCCAGCCGGTGGCATCCCTGCCGGTACCGCTCTCGACTGTTTGTCGCGCTGCCATGTGCGGCGTCTCTACTACTCACAACCGCTTCCCGGAGTCTGTGCGCAATGGCGCTCCGAGGTCTCACATCGCCACGACGCTCCACAGTGTAGCAAGGCAGTTGCACAGTCAACCGTCGGTTGGTATAATACGGCCTCGCATATCGATCCCCTCAGCGCTCCGCGCTCAGTCCGAGGACATAGGACCGTCGTGTCAGGGGTCGGCCATAGAAACGACACACCGGAGGCACGAATGCCACGCAGTGTGGACGATTAGATAGAGCAGGACAAGGCTCTGGCCGAGCGGCAAGCGCTACACGTACGGTCCGCTCGAAGCGCTACACGGCGCGGCAATGAGGGCAATGCGTGATGTACGGATACGGCTTCGATCTGGTAGCGGGGTGGACGGGGGCGATGTGCGCGAGGACAGTACGCGCGCTTGCTCGTACCGTGCTCGAAGCCTGCCTTGATGCAGGCTTTTTCATGCTCCGCGCCGGTTGCGTCGTGGGAGAGCATGATGCAGGCGGAGGACTTACCCTCTGCAGCACCCGTAGGTAGGACCGCAGTACCTGTCGCACTCCTAGCCGTTGGTCAGGCTCTCACTTCACATTCGGTCGGGGGATCGCATGAAGCCCCGGCTATGCCCCTCCGGGAAATTTGCGTACGCCCTACAGGCGGACGCACGCCGTGAGTTGGCCGTGCTCGGGTCGAAACGGCATCGCAGGGTTTGCCGCGCATATCACTGCCCCCATTGCGGCATGTGGCATCTGACCAGCCAGGAGAGGCGCGGGGTAGGTGGCCGAACTGACGATCCCGAAGCCCGCGACCTGATCCCTGAGATTCGGACCGCTGCAATGGCAAAGTGGCAAAGTGACAGCGGAGCGCGCGGCTTCAAGCGCGCGTCTGACATACACATTGAAGATCAAGCGTATGTATGGCAGCGCCGCCTGGTGGCGGGCGCGATCAACCTGATCGCAGGGCCATCGAAGGTGGGCAAGTCCACTTTGGCCTGCCATCTCGCGGCGAGAGCCACGCAGGGCGATCTCTCCGGCAGGCGTGAGGACGGGATCATGCTCCTCACCGAGGACTCCTACGCGAGGCTCACCGTGCCACGCTTCCTCGCGGCTGGCGGCGATCCGAAGAGGCTCCACGTCCCGGACGATGACCAGCGCTGGAGTCTGCCCCGCGACCTTGACCTGCTGCGGGACGCGATCACGGGCGCGGGCGCGCGTGTGGTGTTCATCGACCCGTTGCAGGGCGTCGTGCCGGGACTGTCATCGCAGGCGGGACGCGAAGCGCTCGACGCCATTCACGAGGTCGCCGAAGCGACGGGGACGGCAATCGTGGTGCTGTGTCACTTCGTGAAGAACCACGCGCGGGCGAGAAGTCGAGGAAGCAATCGCTGGCGGCTACGGCGTATACGGGATCGCGCGGTCGATCCACGTATTCGGCTGGGAGCCGGTGGCTGACAGGCTCTTCCGCGAAACACGCGGCGGCGTAGGGCTTCTCGACAACGACGAACATGATGATGAGCACGACCTGTCGGACGACGATCCACCTGGCGAGCGTCTGGTGCTCGCGCACGAGAAGATCAGCGGGGAGGCAAGCAGCCGTCGCTGCTGTTCGTCCGCAGCGTGGTGCCGAGTCCGACTGGCGGACTCGGGCGCACCATGTCAGTGTGACCGAGGTACGTGAGATCGACCTCGCACCGCTCGCGTCGCTCAAGCAGGCGACCCGCGCACGGCCCTGGCGAACAGGAAAGTGGGCCGCGAGGTAGCGCGTGAACTCCTGCTCAAACTCGTTGTCGAGGCCGGTGAAGGGGGCATCTCGGCCAACGACCTGATGGGCAGAATGACTGCGGTGGGAATCACCGAACGAACCAGCGTGCGGGCGCGAAAGGAACTCGTAGACGAAACATGATCCGGGACAAGCAGGTCAAGGACGACGAGGGCCGCGACCGTAGAGTGGCGCTGGCATCTCGTGGTACCGGACGCCCCACCCGCTTGAGTCACTTTGCCACTTTGCCATGTCGCCGACGTACACGAACACGACCGCGATGAGCTTCGATAGATCGAGACGAGTGACGATGAGGACGAATGCTGAGCGCAGCCTATGGACGGCGCTTGGAGCGCTACAGCGTGGTCTTCCCCTGCCGCCGTTGACGGAGATGGAGAACCTCACGCTCGCCGTCGCAGAGGCAAAACCGACGCATACGCTCACCCTGACCTCAGCGGACATGACTCAGCCCGAAATGGCAAAAGCGTTTCGTCGCCTCGCTCGCCGGATCGACTGGCACTCCAAAAGCTCTAAGCGTCTCATCTACCTCGGGGCTTACGTCAAAGCAAGGGCGATGGCGGGTGCCATATGCATCTTTTGCTTGGGGTACGCGCCTCAGGCGGTCTGGAGGAAGCACGCGGAAGCAGTCGGGCTCTACGCCCACCGCCCTAAGCAGATCAAGCTCTCCGAACCACACAACCTAGAGCGCACAGTCGGCTATGTCCTCTCGCAGCATGAGCCTGTCTTTGGCTCCCGCAAGCACCTGGAGAACGAGCCGAAGCGCAAGGGTCAGCGCAAGTATGTAACCCCGCAAAAGCGGACCTTGGCTACTCACAGTCCGAAACTTTTGTCCGCGCTCGACCAGGCAAAAGCCCAGTCCTAGAGCAGGTTTGAGGTCGACTCGCAGCCCCCTATACCTGATAGAAGAGTTCTAGAGAAGTCTTCCCCAGTAATCCGGTACTGGATTTCCCCAGTCCTCTGTCTAGCGGGAGCGCTGACTTCGGTCAGGCAAGTTGCCGGTGATCTACATTCGACGTAGTTACCCGCGCGGAATAGAAGAGTGCGGAAGTCGGCGAAATGAACGAGTGGCAAGAAGAATGGCGAGAGCAGCGAGATAGCTACGGCTCCAAGCACCGCAGCGAAGCCCGAGACGCGAAGAAAGCCAAGCGTCCGACCTTCGTCTGCTTCATCCAGGCTGTACACGGAGGTCCTGTCTCGATTGGATGGAGCCGTTCGCCTGAGCGTCGTCTCAAGGAGTTTCAGGAGCACTCGCCTTACGACCTCGTGCTGCGGAAGGTCGTGCCTGGGACGGTCAGGCTGGAGCGCGCTCGGCATGAACGCTGGAGTCACTACCGGCTGCGGGGTAAGTGGTTTGAGCCCCAGGCGGACATGCCAGGCTGTCTCTTCGCAGGTCGCATGACGAACGCCGCGACCTGGCTGGACGAGGAGGGAGCGATAACCGCGCTCGAACGGCAAGTCGATGCTGAGCGCATTCGCAAGCGAGAGCAAGCGCGCGAGGAACGAGAAGCCCAGAAGCGTAAGAGAGAGCCAGTGCGCCCGAGCGTGGCTAAAGGATTCGCGCTGGTGAGACAGATCGGTAACGAACTGTTGGACACGCAAGCGATAGCGCCGAACTGACGCTCTCGCGAAGCCTCCAGGAATCCATCACCGCCACGCCTTCTCCTGGGGAACGCCCCCGGCAAGCCCCTTGCGCGCCCGCGAGGCGTCTGTAGCGTAATCAGGCTCAGTTCTGGGAGACGACCGCGCCAGTCCTCCCCTCGGAGACTTCTTGAGCGATCCTGATCGGGAGGCTTGCTTTTAGCGGACATCTACATCCACAATAGGTGAAAGGAAAGCCTGGAGGTCTGATCTCCCGCGAACCGCACCAATCATGGGGTACACCGTCACCGATACCGTTTCATGCAGGCTCTTGCCGTCACAGATCGCCGAGCTACGAGAGTTGGCGGCGACCGAGGGTGTCTCGCTGTCTCGATTCGTCAGCGGACTCTGCTTGACGGCGATTCAGGATTGCAAACAGAACACGACGCCGACTGATCGCCTGGAGGATGGCCCGGACCCTGCCCGCTAAACTGTCAACAGGTGGTCTGCCAGCGCCATCTACATAGAAAGCGGCACCGAGTGTAACCTCCTTGGCCGGAGCAAAGAAACACCGAAGACAACAACCGCTGCGATGCGAGGAACTGTCGGAAGTGGGCTCAAGATGAAGCAGTACCCACGGCGACGAAGGCAGGGCGTAAGCTTGAGTGCAGGTACGGCGTGTACGAGCCCTTTGGGGCGGAAGATCGAGCGCTAGAGGCCCACACGGAGTAGGCGACCGGAGGAACGGAACCTGGAGAAATAGCTCCCCAAACAAGCCCCTAAATCTATGGGGGGACAATAGGGGGGTGCGCCTTTAGGCGCGCGTTTGAGACTTCCTCAAGAGAGGAAGCCAGCACGCTTTCGCGAGCGTAAGAAATCGTCCAAGGGGTTTTCCTTGCACTGAGTCGGGGGTTGGTGACACCAACCATTCCTGGTTTGCTTTTGGCCTTGGCAGCGATCTAGTCAATCTCTCTACCAATGATGGTGGAGATCGCGAAGCCCCTATCCCGAGGGGAGGGAAGGAAAACCCGCGAGGGGTCTGAGGGGACTACGACCGACGCTTCCGGCCAGTAGCCGGGCCAAGGCGGATCGGGAGCGCTTAGCTTCTCGCGATCTTCTCCGCGAGGCTCGCCAACTCCGACAGCTCCACGCAGAGGGCAGCGGCGATCCGCCGGACAGTTCCCCAGGCTGGGGTCCGCCCGGCCTCGATGTGGCTGAGCCAGCTCGGGTGCAGGTCAGCGCGATGGGCGACCTCCTCCCGGGAGAGCCCGTGAGCGGTCCTTGTCTCGCGAATAGCGTGGCCGAGCGCAAGTTGAGGCTCTGAACGGGGTGCCATGCTCGCCACCATCCAGGCCAACGCCTCCAGTGGTCCATAGAGTCGAACTCAAGTAGACCCACGGCAACGCCGATAAGCGACCGATGAGGCGGCTCACGATACTCGCGATGGTGCTCGCCCTGCCCGTGAGCTTGGGCGGGTGTGGGGGCGGTGGGCAGGCCACCACCGTCACCACCACGCAGGCTGAACACGCAGCGGTCACTTCCCAAGAAACGGAAAGCGACCACGCTCGCATCGAACGATTGGAAGCAAACGAACGAGCGCGGGAACAATACAACGAACAAGCGCGGAGAGACAGAGAAGGGGAAGCAAACGGGACCTTCCGCTGCCCCGAGGGCGGCTGCCCGTGAAGCAGGTGACGGGTGAAGGGCGGCGCAAGCCTACGCCTAACTACCGATCAGGTCTTCAAGCGCCTTCCGCCGCAGCCGCCATCTTGCTTGGCCGAAACGCCAGCGGGCTGATCGAGTGGAAGGACTCCTCCGGCAGCACGCTGAAGCAGCTTCGAGAGCAGACGGTTGCAGCAACATCTGACGCCGACGCTCCCGGCCAGTAGCCGAGCCAAGGCGGATCGGGAGCGCTTAGCGTCTCTCGACCTTCTCGGCGGTCCTCGCCAGGTCGGATACCTCAATGCCGAGGCAGCGGCGATCCGCCGAACGGTTCCCCAAGACGGGTTCCGCCCCGCCTCGATGTGGCTGAGCCAGGTCGGGTGCAGGTCAGCGCCATTGGCGACCTCCTCCTGCGAGAGGCCGCGAGCAGTCCTTGTCTCACGAATGACCTGGCCAAGCGCGACCTGCGGGTCTGAGCGGGGTGCCATGCCCGCCACACTTCCGGCCAAGCCCCAGGTCGGTCCATAGAGTCGAACTCAAGTCGCGCCCCCGGACAGGCCGATAAGCAAGCCATGAGGCGTCTGACGGCACTCGCGATAGCGCTCGTCGTGAGCGCGTCGAGGCCAACTTCCGAGGAAGACTCAACGTGACGACCATCGGCGACGGTCTCGGTTCCGGCAGCCAAGAGAAAGCGCAGCCGCGCGCGGGCGCATCTCCGCTCAGGCGACTCCTTGACGCCATGACGGGAGCGACGGGTCCTTGTCCGCGCTGCGGGGCGAGGGGTTTCCGAGAGGGCGCGTACGCGTGTGAGTCGTGCGGTTGGCAGGACCCGACCCTTGAGTCGTGGGTACCGTCGGGCTGGTACCAGGACCCGGCAAATCCAGAGCGAGCGCGCTACTGGGATGGCTTCCAGCATAACTGGGCTGGGACGGCGAGGAAGGATAAGCCTGGACAACCAATCCCAACCGCACCCCCTTCCGACTCCCCTTCGATTGCCGGGCAGGCGTGGCATGCCGCCATGGGGATCCCGGCCCCCGGTTCTGTCGCCACCACTTCGGCGGCCAAGCAGAGAGACTCCGGAGAGGCGTTCCGCACCGCGCGTCTCGTTGCCATGATCGCGGCAGTCGTTTCAGGGGCGCTGACGGCCACGCACTGGTACGGCGCGTCCACCTTCAACGAAGTCGTGGAACGAATCACTCTGAGCCAGAGCCTTTGGGCTGCGCATTCCGCCCTCGGTTCGTTGATCGTGGCAGGCGGCGCTCTTGTCGCTGGCACCAGCGCGTCCAGTCTCTTTCGGGTGCCCAATGACAAACCCAACCTACCGCCTATAGTGCTCGGGTTCGCCGTGGTCGCCGCTATAGCGATGCTGGTCTGCTCGATCATTGGCCTTGCCCTCACCCCGTCATTCGGTGAAGTCCATTTCCACGATTCGGTTTGGGGTGTCTTGACGTTGCTGCTGGCAATAATCGCCCTGGGCGGGACGGCGGTAATGTTCTCGGCAGGACGAGAGCAATCGGCCGAAGTGCTCGCGCCGTCCGTCGCCGCGCCATCTCTGGTCACCATCCCCGAGGCGCACGGGGCGGCAGTTACCGACAATGCTTCGAATGAGGCGGCGCCTAGTTCAGCACAACAGTCGAGGCGGGATTCTGATGACGACCTGCTGAAGCGATGTCCCGAGTGCGCCGAGTGGGTCAAGGACGCCGCAAACGTCTGTCGCTACTGCGGCTTCAGGTTCGCAAGCGCCGAGCCGATAAGCAATCGATGAGACTGCTTATGACGGTCGCGATGTCGCTCGCCCTACTCGGGGGCGTGGTCGGCTGCGGCTCCTCTAAGCAAGCCACGTCCACGGTTGGTGGCGCGGCGAGGACGAGCGAAACGCCTTCGAGGGAGGAAGCTCTAAACCAAGTCGCGCGAGAAACGCAGAATGCGGACAAGTTGATGAACGAAGGGGCAGAACGCCTGCGCCAAGAAACGCTCAACAGGGAAAAAGAAGAAGAACGCCACGAGCAAGAACCTCACGAATGGGGGTCCGCGTGCAAGGGTGCCGAAGCTGGATCAGCCGCGTGCGCCGAAGAAGTAAAACGATGCGAAGCCACGCCCTCGTGCAGTGGCGAACTGGCAAAGGGAGAGGAGCAACGCGCCCGCAACAAAGAAGTGAGCGAAGCCGAGGCGCAGTGTGGCCTCAACGAAGGGTACGAAGAACAATCGGACGGTCGTCGGGTGCCGTGCAAGCGTTGATGCGTTTCACGAGCGCGGAAAGACCACGAACGGAACCATCATGAAGACACGATCCCTCCTAATCGTCGCGTTTGCCTTGCTGCTCACGGCGGCACCAGCCGACGCAGCCCAGCACTGCCAATCCACGGGTCCACGAATCACGATTCTGTCCAACGTGGGCTGCGCGAAGGAAGTCAGAGCGCTTGCTCCGTGGATCACGACGGAAGGTGCCGATGAAACCAGCGCAATACTCGGGCCGCACCAGAGATGGCTGTGCGCGTCACATGCGCTCCGTGCGGACGTGACTCCCGTCCCGGCACCCGGGGAACTGGGTGTGCCACAACCCGGTTGGTACATCGTCGGCTACGACAGTATTTGTGCCCAGCCTGTCGGCGACCGTGTGGGCCGCTTCCTCGAAGCCTGGGCAGCCCTCCATGTCACGCCTACCCTTGAGCCACATCCACGGCTGCCAGCCCGACCTGCGCGGTGGGTGGAAATTCTGCGTGGCGTTGTGGCAAGCACCGGATGTTGCGCCACAGTGTCTCCGTCAGAAGAACTCGAACGAGCATAAGCCCGTTCGACGGCCAAGCCGATGACGGAACCGTTACAACGGCGATGAGGAAGCTGACGAGCTTCTGTGCCGTGCTTGCCTTGCTCGGTGGCGCGGCTGCCTGCGGCTCTTCGAAGCCCGTAGCACCAACGAGCACCGCGACGACAAGCGCGTCCGCTGGGAGCCCGCTCTCGCGGTGTGTCTCGGCATGGAATGCCAACACCGCATCTCCGTCCGGTCATGAAATCGCTGCCGCTGCGGCGCGTGAAGGCCACACGAATGGCTACGTGTTCATATTCAGCGGCGGCCAATGCGGCGTACAGATCGGAGGAGTGGCGGAGGCGGTCTGGGCTGACATAGGCAGCACAGGCCACTTCGAACCCTGGCTGCGCAACGTCAACGGGTCACCAGCAGTTACGACCTCGCTCGTCGCCTCTCTCGCGAGCGACGCGGAATCCCACCCCAACGTGACCTTCGCGAGCGATGGGAGCGCGAGTCCGGTACCTGGAGGAGAAGCCTCCCAGATCAGCCAGCCCGTAGACCTACCCAAAGAACGATTTACGGAAGTCGGGACCGAAGGTCCAGCGAACACCGAGCCCTACAACATCAACGCATCCGCCTGGAATCAGCAATCTACGGAACAGCAGCTTGGGCTTTTGGTCAAGTTTGCCTCCCATGGTGGCTGCTCAGTGGAAGCCGCGAGAGACATCGCATCCGCGATACGTGGTGGCACCTTCAAGGTCGAAGAAAACGATGTCAGCAACACACTGGCGCACGCATGCGCCAATCCGGCATCCATCCCTACATCGGCGACTAAAGGTGCCGGAGAATCGAACGCGAGCACGCCGGGAGCAACCACGTCAGGGAATTGTCGCCGGATAACCCCGTACGTATCCGACATCAGCGCGAGCGGTATGACGTGTGAACAGGCGCTTGAATTCGCCAATCGCGCCGCGTTCAAAGCGCCTTCATGCTGGCCGCGTGCTCAGACGGGCGCGTTGGCAACGTGTGAGTTTGAAGGTCGCCACTGCGAATCCGCAGTCGTGGAAAACCACGCCGACATCGTTTGCACGACAACCGATAGCAAGGTCGGCTTTAGCGTCGCAGACGCATACGGGCACATTCATCCACGCGGATCGGCGGCTCAGCGAGTCACCTGTGTGTCGTCACCGGCGTCGAAAAGGAAGCATGGGAAGCGAACCCGAATCCTGCAATCACAGACCTAACCGTCAGCAACGAAACCTGTGCCTTCGCGGAACGAGTGGCGTGGGAGTTCAAGCTACAGAATAGTCTCGAACTCGAACCTGGTCGGCACTACTCCAGCCGGGCGGCAGGCGAAAAGCCCTTTGAATGTCACGAGCAACACGAGGGACCCGGCCGGGCACTGGCAACCTGCGACGGCCCAAACGGCTCGGTAGTCACGATGCAGCTATCGTCCGAAACCAACCCTGCGACAGAACGAGAAGCAGGCTAAAACAACAATCCCTGTGTGGGAGCGGGTTTCGCGTCCGGGCAGGCTTGGCTCGACCGTACAGAAAGGAACCCTCGTGTACGACCTCACCCGGTCGGCTCGCCTCCCAACGCGCCAGCCCGCATCGACACGTAGCCCTGTTCTTTAGGCGACGAACGGCTTGAGATCCGCTCGCGCCTCGCTCGCAAATTGTGCGAAGACGTAAAACAGCAACTCGAAGCTCTCCTTGGTGAGATGCGTCGCCAGAGAGGCATGCACGAATTCGACCTCCCCCAAGCCTTCGATCTGGAGATCGCCCACGAGGGCATGCGCATTGAATTCAAGCATTCTCCTGAGCGCGTTGTCGGATGCCTTCGCCCGGTCGCACGGCCAGGTTCGGAGGTTCAGCCAGACCTCGGCGTCGCCGCCGTCGAACAGATGGATGAACACAGTCTCGGACCCATTTCGCACGCGGAAAGAGGGACGCTCTTCTCCCCACGGCTGAGCCGCCTCGCCAAACAGTTGCTCTACCCAACCCTTCACTAGTTCATAGGTCGTACGGTGCTGATCGTTAGCGAATTCCATGGCCCGGATTCCTACGTACGCGCTCCACGGCTGCCGCAAGCCGCGTGACAACGTTCTTGCCTCGACGCTTGAATCCGAGACCGTCCATCATGCGCGCGACAACCTCGTCTTGCGTGCGGATAAGACCATCTGACTCCGCCCACATCGCGACTTCCAGGAGCATTTGGTCGGATAGGCCGTGATAGGGCTACCGGGCATCGGTAGATTGCGCGGCAAGCTGCGCTCTGCGCTGGCAGTCTGCATTGGGGCGTCCTCGGGCTGTCGGGCTCTGGTGGATTGCGACGGTGAAGCGCCTGAATCAGCTTCTCGAACAGCCGTCTCGTACGCAGCCGCCGTCCGTCCTAGTGCGACCTCCTTATTCGAAGCCGATGCCCCGACGAGATCCGGTGAAACCTCCTCCAAGACGTTCTAACTGTTCCTGGCGAAGCCGGTCGCGATCTCTCGCACTTTCAGACGAGTGATAGGTGGCTCCATCGCATTCGATTGCGAGAACGAATCGTCCTGGCTTCGACGGGTGCTGGGCTGCGAAATCGATCCAGTAGCCCGACGATCCGTACTGCGGGACGATGGGGATGCCGCGCCGGATTAGGTGGTCCCGAACGTCCGTCTCGAACGGGTTGAGTTCCGGCTTGTCGAGGATCTGGTCACCAAGACTTCCGCCGTCTGAGAGGACGTATTCCATGTAGTTGCGAAGAAGTTGGACGCCCTCCGCGCTCGACTTGTTTGGGTCCATGTCGTGATGGGTGAACGAGGCAACCAGCGTCATCCGACTCTTGGCGCGGGTAACAGCGACATTGAGGCGGCGCTCACCGCCCTCCTGCAATAGGGGTCCAAACCGATAGGGTAGGTCGCCTCGCGCGTTCTTGCCGTAACCGACTGAAAGTATGATGGCGTCACGCTCGTCGCCTTGCACGCGCTCAAGGTTCTTGGCGAAGAATCGTTCGGCTTGGATTGGTCGAAGAAGTCCTCCAGTTCGTCTCGGAGCGCTTCGTCCTCGCGAAGTCTGTTGCGTAGAGACTCTTCTATCGCGTTGGCATGCTTGATTCCCATGGAATCACTCCGAGTGTTTGGTTCGGTCGCACGCGCGCGTGTTCGATGATCAACTCCACGACCACAGCGACCTCTGGACCAGGGCTGTTGGTGTTGGCCGTTGGGTCCCACGGTGCTTCGGCAAAGGTCAGGGGAGGCCGCCCCACTCCTGCGAATGTCGTCAGCAAGCGGTTGTAGATGTGCGCATTGGAGAACGCGATAAGGCGATCATCGCGGCTTCGATAGTGCCACTGGAGCATGCGGAAAGGCAGAAGTGAGCCGAGAGCATCAAGAATCGACTCGAAACCCTGCGTTCCGCCGATAAATGGCAGTAGCTCGTCGCTGTCGTCTTCTTCGTCAGGAGCGTCCGAGGAGAAGAAAGCGGTTGGCGGAAGCTGCATTTCGTCTCCCGCAACGACTAGCTGCGTCCCCGAAGAATTGAGGACGCAGCATCAGCAGGTGTGATCTGTGATGCCTCATCGAAGACCACAACGTCGAAGCTGGTGTTGGCTGGCAGCAATTGGCTCACGACCAGCGGACTCATGGCCCAGCACGGCTTCAGGGCTAGGAGCACATCGGGTGCAGTGCGCACAAAGTCGCGAACTGGTTTATGTCTGGTCTTCAGGTGAGCCTGATCCCGAACTAGCTCCTCCTGGTCTCGGAACTCTTCGCGAATCTTCTCGCGGGACTCCTCGTCTCCGGCGATAGCCGCGATGAGGTCGTTTGCGACTAGCTCGTCGAATGCCCCTTCGAGATCACGGACCATGGGGAGCTTGGCGTACGAGAAGTTTGCGAGCACGAGTCGCGAAGCAACCTGAAAACCGGGCACCGCTTCTGCGTCGGCCTCCACGCTCCTATACGCCGCCTCCAACGCTGCGTGACCGCTCGTGTCCTGACTGAACGCCGGGACTCGCTCCTCGCTCAGGCTGACGTTGAACTCGTCATCGAGCACACGCAGCAAAGCTGGGTTGATTTCGAACTCCTCGGTCAGCGCTAGCTCGTAGTCGTCCTGACTCGCGCCGAGCGGTGTCAGACGAGCACGAGCAACGAGCACTGGTGCGGCGGGTTGCCAGGCAGCGCGCTTCTGATCCCAGGTTCCATTCCGCAGCCGAGGCCGAGTGTTTCAAGGCCGCGCTCCTCGAAGTTCTCCTTCGCCTTCCTGTGGAGGCGGCGTACGGAGGGTAATGCTTCGTCGCGAGCAGTGAACTCTCGGAAAAGGCTCGACACCTTGACCGTGGTCCCCCGAAGAAGGACAGCCACGGTGGGCTCCGAGCCGCGCAACAGGTCGAGAGCGCCCGCTCACGGAAGTTCAGGAGGTTGTTTCTGCCTCCCAGATCGACAAGCGAGTTGATCCATTGCCGCACCGCCCACTCAACACGCTCAACGCGCTGCTTGCTGTAGCCCTCGGTTGCGACGCCTTGTCGATTTGCGCTCTGCGCAGCGCTGCTGTCGCGCGGTTCGGTTGCCATCGGTACGCTCGCTTGACCTTCGATAACAAGTCGGTCGGGGCGCAGATCGTACCGGCACTTCGAGCGTCCGGGCTAGGTCACGACCATGCTGTAGGGCTAGGACGACACGTTCGACGCGCTCAACGTCGATGCTATTGCACTAGAACTCATCCAGGGCGGCCTGAAGGTCTTCAACGATCTCTGTCCGCGATGACCTCGGGAGCCGGGAGGTTGTCGGTGTCCTCCAGCGACTCGTCGCGAAGCCAGAAGATGTCGAGCGATGCCTTGTCCCGTGCCAGTAGTTCCTCGTGCGTGAACGGTTTGAACCGCTCCGTCTCGCCGCGCTCCTCGCGGTTGTCGGCGTTGTAGCAAGCCACGAAATCGTCTAGGTCTGACCGGGCAAGCTGCCGCTCCTTGAGCGTGAAGCTCTGGTTGGTCCTGAAGTCGTAAATCCAGAGCATCTTCGTCCACGGGCGCTCGGAAGGCGGCTTGCGGTCGAAGAACAGGACGTTGGCCTTGACCCCACCCGCATAGAAGATGCCCGTAGGTAGCCGAAGCAACGTGTGAACATCGCACTGCTCCAGGAGCTTCCTTCGCACCGTCTCGCCAGCCCCGCCCTCGAAGAGCACGTTGTCCGGGACGACAATGGCGGCCCGTCCGTTGATCTCCAAGAAGCGAGCGGACGTGTTGTAGGAAGTTGAGTTGCTTGTTTGAGGTCGTGGCCCAGAAGTCTTCGCGGAGGTAGCTCATGCTCTCCGTCTCGGTATCGCCTTCGGCGTTGATCACCTTGTACGAAGACTTCTTCCCGAACGGTGGATTTGTCAGCACCATGTCGAAGTGGCTTGACGGCTGGGCACGAAGCGAGTCATCAACCGTGACGAGGCTTTCGCCTTCAGGCGTCCCGATACCGTGAAGGAGCAGGTTCATGGCGCAGATGCGAGCCGTGGCATCAACGATCTCCCATCCCCTAAGAGCTTCGTCACGCAAGAACTTCTTCTCGTCAGGATCGAGCCGGTCGGACTTCATGTGCTCATAGGCCGAGATTAGGAAGCCGCCCGTGCCACACGCCGGGTCCATGACACGCATCCCAGCCGTGGGTTGCATCACGTCAACGATGGCCTTGATCAGCTCACGCGGCGTGAAGTACTGGCCTGCGCCCGTCTTTACGTCCTCGGCGTTCTTGGCGAGAAGCCCCTCGTAAGCGTCCCCCTTCACGTCGGCATCGAGCGTCATCCACTGCTCCTTCTCAATAGAGGTCCGACACGAGCCGCTTGAGCTTGGCGGGGTCCTGAACCTTGTTCTGGGCCTTGCGGAAGATCACGCCGAGCGTCCCCGGTTGCTTGCCTAGCTCACTCAGGATGTGTTTGTACTGCACAGTCTGGCTCCGTCGCCGTCGAGTCGATGAAGCGACTCCCAGTCCAGTCCAGGAGGAGCAATTGAAGGTCTGCTGAATGGCGGCTGGGTGTGCCTCATCCGCCATCTTGAGGAAGAGCAAGAAGGTCGGTTACCAGATGTAGTCTTGATACGACAGGCCGTCGTCGCGTAGCACGTTGCAGTAGTTCCAGAGCTTCTGGACGATTGCAGCGGAGTCGTTCATGCGGCGGCCTTTCTTCGGCGTTGACGGTCTTTGGCGGGCTGCTGCTTGTTCGATGACGCCCGCTCGGCGGCGATTTGTTCGAGCAGAGCGGACGCGGGCTCGTCGGCAGGGTCGTGTCGGACGAGCTTGCCTGAGAAGGCTTGCGCGAGTACCGATGACCGGAGGTGGATTCCGCGAGCCGCAATCCGCTTTTTGGAGCCGTCAATCGCACTGATCAGCGAGAAGAGTCGCGCGCTCTCTTTGAGAATGCGGACTTGCTCTTCTGCGGATGGCAGTGGGATGGGAGCAGCAGCCAGCTTAGTCCCGTTTACATTCGCTTGGCCTACCTGCTGGCTCCGCACGGACGCGACATAGCGGCGTCCTATCGAGCTATTCAGGACTAGTGCAGCCCACTCAAGGTTCGCGGACGGAAGAGGCCGAACACGGATCAAATACGAGGCAAAGGCAACATCGCTCAGGGTATCCTTTGAACACAGCGGTCTTTCCGACAAGCTCCGCACTGTTAGTTCGGTTGAACAGCAGGTCGCCCGGTTGCAACGTCAGGCGTGTGTCGAGTTGGTCGCTTGGGAGATACTTCAGGTTCTCGTACGAGATGGTGCCCCAACCGAGGTTGACCATGCGAAGGACAGGGATGCCATGAACGTCTTCGCGTGTCTTTGCGGACGTTCCGTAGGTGATCGATTCGGCCAGGTCACGCAGCGAGACGAGCCGCCACGAGGTCGGATGGCTAACCGTCTCGACGGTTTCGACTGGCTTACTTTTGCGGCTTCCTGCGTCCGCAGCCTCCGTTCTAAGCTGCTCTACGAGAGCGGTTGAAGCCGTCGCGTCCTCGATCCGTGGCACGAGCCGCCCCGCGACGGCAGCCTCCGCCACAGCGGCACGCATCCGTTTGAGATTTTGGCGAACCCTCGTAAGCGCGGCCACCCCAGCATCGAGGAGGGAGAACTGCTCCTCGATTGCGGCAACGATTCGATCTTGATCCGCTCGCGGCGGCAGCGGGAGCGGGAGTTGCTTGACTGTCTCCGACGACAAGTGCTTGACCGTCACCGATGAGGTTTCACGATGCACCGCATCCAGGTAGCCCGGAAGCACCCAGCGGAGGAACTTGGTCGAGTAGTGTCTCGGCTCACCCACGGTCACCTTGCACACCCGCTGATTCAAGAGTGCCCTAGCGCCTCTCCATTCTTCGACTCGGAACTCGCCGTCCATTCCGATGATGAGCGAGCCAGGCTCGACTACGTATTGGGCATCGAATGGTCCTGAGTACCAAGTAGCCGTAGTTCCCTTGCCCACGTCCCGGATTCGTATCAATGGCATGTCGCCCGATGGGCCGAAGGCGGAGGACGGAAACGCACAGCCGTTCTGAACGACCGCGATCTCACCGAGCCGGACGCGCTCCCACGATGGATGGATCACAAGGAGCGGCGAGGTACCCTCCGCGACGATCTCATCGGGATGAACTCGGAGCGTCATGCTGCCAGAACCTCGGTCAGTTCGTCAGTAAGCGGTTTCAATCGATCGCCGAACACCTGCACGGCCTTGCCGATCCCACCATGCTCAGCGAACGGCGTGTATTCGAACGACTCGCTTGACATGGCCATCTCTGCTGCGATGTTCTCCTTCATCCAGGTCAGCCGCTGAAGTTGTTCGTCAGTAAATCCGACGCCCTTCTCTTTTTTGGCAAGAGCCAACCCTCGAACCGCTGCTCAACCTGGTCGTGGAACGGGACTAGCTTGGCTTCTTGTTCGAGGGCGAAGCGCACGAGCGCAACGATGTCGGTGAGCATCTTGCCCCCAGACCCGTGGACCTTCGACCCGTCGAGCATTTCGTAGGCGTGCCACAGCCGTTCGGGAGTCCACTGGTACGGCGGTCGCTTGATCGCGTTCGCTAGCTCCTTGATCTCTCCGAATGTCAACCGCTCGGCGTAGGGTCGGCTGTAGAGCACCTGTAGGGCGCGAATCTCGTCCTTGTGCTCCTCGATGTACTCCCTTGAACGACTTGATCAACGCGGCGGCCCTTTCGCGTCCCTCCTGGGATGGCGCGGCTTCGAGCAGCACGTCCTTGGACACCTCATCGATAGTCTGCTCGAACGACTTCTGCACGTCGAGGATCGCGTTCCGAAGCTCAGGGTTCGTTGCCAGGGGCTTTAGCGCGTCGGCTAGCAAGTTGGCGGCAGCCTGCTTAAGAGCAGCAGCAGTCGTAGAGCGGACCCGCCAGCGGCCTCGACGGCTGCGACTTGGTTGTCCGGGTCGAGCGCCCCCACGATGCCGTGTGCAATGTCCCCTACGCCGATCCCCCCGGCGAGCTTGGAGAGGAGTTTGCTGCTCTTCGTCGGGCAGGCGTGTGTCGAGACGTGCCAGACGCCCCGCGATGGTGGATGCAAGGTCGGGCTCGGTGTTGCCGAGGCCGACCATTTTCATGAGGTCCTTGAGGCTTGTGGTGGGCTTGCGCTCACAGGGAAGGGTCGTCTCGATGAGATCGGTGTCGGTCACGCCTACGGCGTCCACGACGATGAAGCGGTCCTTGTGCTTGGAGTCTGTAGGTGACCGACTGGAACTCGGTGTCGTCCATGATCCGCACGCCGCGCCCGATCATCTGCTCGAAGTAGGTTCGGCTTTTGACCATGCGCATGAAGATCAGGCACTCAAGTGGCCTGACATGGGTGCCGGTAGCGATCATGTCAACCGTCACGACGATGCGGGGATTCAGCGAGTTGCGGAACGCCTGGAGCAGGTCCTCTGGCTTGCCGTCCCGAGCTTTGTAGGTGACCTTCGTCGCGAACTCGTTGCCCTTCCCGAAGACCTCGCGCACCATCTGCACAACGTCATCAGCGTGCGAGTCGTCCTTGGCGAAGATCAACGTCTTGGGGACCGTCTTTCGTCCGGGGAAGAGTTCCGTGAAGAGCCGGTCCCTGAAGTCGAAAGGATCAAGCGAATCTGATCGGGGGCGACGACGGCGCGGTCAAGCTGGTTGGGCGCGTACTCGACTGGTTCATCGACGGCATCCCATCGGACCCTGCGCGTCATCCGATCCCTGTAGCCAGCGAACTCGCCGACCTCGATCTTGGACCCGGACCCAGTGATCGCGGTCTTGATCTTGTAGATCGTGAAATCCACGTTCACGCCGTCCGCTACGGCGCGGTCGTGTGAGTACTCCATCACGAGGTTCTGGTTGAAGAAGCCGAACGTCTGCTTGGTGGGCGTCGCCGTGAGCCCGATCAGGTGAGGAGTCGAAGTACTCCAGCACCTGCCTCCATAGCCCGTAAATCGAGCGATGGCACTCATCGATCACAATAATGTCGAACTCATCCGGTGGCAGCATCGGGTTGTACTCGACCTCGACCGGCTGTGCGAGTGGTAGCTCGTAGATCGAGTGCTCATCGATTTCTGGGTCCAGTTCTTGATCCCCCTTGAGGATTGAGAAGACGCGCTGGATGGTCGAGATACAGACGCGCGCGGTCGTATCGATGGTGTTCGTCGTTAGGTGCTGGACGTTGTATTCGGCGGGGAAGTTACGCTGCGTGTCCGGGATCACGAACTTTTCAAACTCCAACTTGGTCTGCTTGCCGAGCGTCGAGCGGTCTACGAGGAACAGGATGCGCTTGGCCTCGGCGTAGCGATCAGCCGGAACGCAACGTTCGCAGCGGTAAAGGTCTTGCCCGAACCCGTCGCCATCTGGATCAGGGCGCGCGGGCGGTCTTCACGGAGCGATTGCTCTAGGTTGTTGATCGCCTCGGCTTGGACGCCCCACAGCCCCGTGGTATCGAGCGCGGGATCGCCTTGAGCCTCGCCCGAAACGTCGGAACGTCTCCGTTCGTGATGATCTGCCGTGCCCACTCCGCCAGCGTCTGGGTCGGTGGAGCGAAGACGCGGCGGCTACGGGCGTCGGGGTCTAGCCGTTCGTGAACCGCGTCTCGGTGCCCGTTGACTCGTAGATGAACGGCAGCGGGTAGACCGGAGCTTTGATCCAGTCGGGCAGGCCATCGACGTACCGACCGGCCTGGTGCTCGACCTCGACCAGCGTCGTGCCCTCCGGCTTGGCCTCGATCACGCCAGCGGGCTGGCCGTTGACGAACAGCAGATAGTCAACCCGACCGTGGCCCTTCTCCAGTACGAACTCCCGCACGGCCACGCCAGACCCAGCCGCCACATTCGCGTCCTTGTGGCTTTGAACGATCCAGCCAGCAACGGCCAACTGCTGGTCGATCTTCTTGCGGGCCTTCGCCTCGCGGGCGAGATAGGCATCATCCGGGTCGGTCACGGACGGAAACTACCTGTCGGCGCGCACCGACCGGCTACACCGACGCCTACGCGGCCAGCTTCCCGAAGACCGGCTCGGCGCGTGCCTGCTCGGACGGAACGTCGGATGCTCCAGAGATGCTCACGAGGCCGGGAGGATCGTCTGGGTGGGCACCTCCGTGTCCGGCACGTCCGCCCACGACGCCCCGCGCGTGATCCTTGAGACTTGCGACTGGCTAATGCCGTATTCCTCTGCGATGACCACCTGCTTCCTCGGATCGCGCCTGATCTCGATCACTTCGGCGCGGGTGAGCTTGGTCCGGCTGCCGCGCCTCAGGTTCTCGCGGTGTGTGACCTGCTCCAAATGGTCTACGCGAACACAGTCCGGCTGGCCACAGAGATGGTCAAGCTCCAGTCCGTCTTCGACCTCCCCGTGAACCCGCTCGTAAGCGGCACGATGGGCAAGGACCGTCTTGCCCCGCGCTTTCTAAGTCCGTAGCCGTCCTTGTTCCTCTTGAGTTGCCAGACATGACAGGGCGTCGGGTAGCGGCGTCTTCTTCGATCACCCTGACGCGCTTGCGGTTCTGATGCCCAGGCAGGAAGCGCAGAGGCTGACCTTTGATTCGCCCTTCTTTCAGATTGGTGCTCTTGGCAAGCGCGGTTCGCCCGCCACAAAAGCATCCGCAAAGTCCGATGGGCGGCAGCGACTCCGGGTGACTCTTGCTGGACGTAACGGGCGACATCGCCTATTACGCATGCGGAAGGATCAAAAATGTACATAGGCCCTATCCCATCGTTTGAATCCAAAGCCACGATTTGGTACAATTACTGCTCGTAGCCATCATCAAGAGCGGCGGAGTGACCAGCACTGTGAAGCCGCACCAACCGGCCCGTGGGTATCGGTGGTAATGCTGGACCGATGGAGGTCATTTGAAGGTCCTTGCCTATACTCGCTGTTCAACTGAGGAGCAAGCAGTTGAGGGCGTGAGTCTCTCCACACAGCTTGGTCGCATTGAAGCGTGGTGCGAAGCCACGGGTGCTGAGCTTGGCGAGGTCATCGAGGACGGAGCCGTATCAGGTACTCGCCCGTTGGCTGATCGTCCTGGTGGTGCTCGGGTGGCATCCCTCCTAGAGGCTCGGAATCGCGGTGTAGACGCCGTAATCATCGTGCGCCTCGACCGGCTAGCGAGGAATGCAGCCGATGCCTTGTACTGGCTGCACAGGTTCGCGAGGGGCTCTGTCGGGCTCGTGTCCATAGATGACCGCCTGGACTTGGGATCGCCTCAGGGGAAAGCGATGGCGCAAATCAGCGCGGTCTTCGCTGAGCTCGAACGCAACCTCGGGGCAGTCCGCACTTCAGACGCCCTTTGCGACCTTCGTTCGCGCGGGAAGGTGTATGGGCCAACGGCGTTCGGGTGGTCGCGCGACGGCGACAACCTGATCCCCACGCCTCCGAGCAGCAGGTCCTTGCTCGCATGCGCAAGCTCAGGGCCAGGGGCAAGAGCTACAACGCGATAGCTCAGTCGCTAAACCGCGCGAGGACCCCCGCCAAGCGGCGGCAACTGGTTCGCCTCGTCGGTGCGGTCGGCGCTCTTGACGGCGGAGAAGGTCGGGCGTCCCTTGAAAGCGGCTGCATGAGCCGCGAGGCCGCCACACAGAGCGCATCGCACTGCTCGTGCGGCTCGCCCTTACGGTGGGAGACGAGGGAATGCTACGAGGAACGGAGGTCCCTTGCGCTGTGCCGGAACCCCGACTGCGGCGCGATACAACGCCCTCCTCGGAGGGGGCTCAACCGGAGCGGGGACTGAAGTCCTTCCTACTTGGACATGTCGCAGTCCGGCGCTATTTGCAACCTTGGGCACGGCTGTATTTTCGGACGGCTGCGTGGGGCTACCAGTGGCGTCCGTATCACGAGGTCTGTCCCGACTGCGCCAGCGAGGTCACCGTGCAACTCGGCCTGTCTCCATCGGTCGAGAGGCAGACCGATCCGTACGAAATCGTGCTCTGTCTTAGCTGTGGTGCAACGGGCATCGCGTGGTGGCTCGGGGAACGAACCGCCATCGCAATTGCCGGAATCGAGTGGAATGAGCCCTCGACGGCTGTTCTGATCTTGAAGCACGTCCTGCACGAACGGGCAGAGATGGCTCGCGAGAACCGAGGATGGGACTTTCAGTGAAGCCCTCGCCCTCATCGTCCCCGACCGAGAAGGTTTGCGCCCTCTGCGGAGCACCACTTGTCGCGCTTCGCGCAGACGCGCGATTCTGTGGACCACCGTGTCGTGTGGAGGCTCGGCGCATTTCAGCGATTTTGAGCCCCTCTAATTCCGAACCCTACCTCTCAGTCGCGGAAAGGTTCCGAGCGTCTGAAAAGGCGTACAAGGGGCTTCTCGCGGCCCGGAAGGGAAAGCTCCCGGACCCGGCTTCAGCTTCTGGGCTGGAAACCGCCATTGGCAGGCTGTTGTCAGGCAATGTCGGAACACGGCAGTCGCGCAAATCTGTCGCGCAGCATGCCACGACAAATGAGCAGCTAAGCCTGCTCGTATAGCGCAGTTCGTCCGAAGAAAGAACCGCCTCCCAGATGACGCTCGGAGTGATTCTTCTCTGGATCGCAGGTGCCTTGCTCATGGCCGGACTCATCGAGCTTTGGTGCTACTGTGACCGCACGGGTAAGCATGGATTGCTCCAAGCGTTCTTGTCCCTCGGAGCACTCTTCGCCTTCTTTACGCCTCTCGCATTAGCTCTGGTGCCCGGAGCGGTGCTCTGGGGGCTCGTACGTCTTACGTCGCGCCCCCATCTTCCAGCGCGTCATCAAGCCCCTCGTCAAGTGGCTTTTCAGAACCGCGGGGCGTGAGGTCACTGACCCCGTAGTCGAACATCTCCTCGCTGAACATCACCGTGTCCACGCCGAGCAGCACGACATCGAACGTGCGATGGAGGCTAATCCAATGACCCGGCGCTTCTGGGGCGCATCGAAAAGCTCACCGCAGAAGTCAACAGCACTGATCGCGACGTTTTGCAGCGACTCAATCAACCGGCAGCGCAGGCGTTCGGCACAGAGGAGACGACGCCTCAACTGCGACCCCTCTCGTGGCGCAACCACCGTCCGACGCTACCGCGCTTGGTGCGTGTCGGCGTCCTGCTCCTCGTGGTGTCGGGGATCGTCCACTTCGTCGCTGTGGCGCTGACGCAAGGACGACATCACGCGAGCGGTGGATCGGCGGAAACCACGTTCCGCGTGCCTGGGCCATCCGGCTACACCGGAGTCGAAATCGTGGCGATGGTCGAACACAAGGTCACCGAAGAGGGCGTCTTCAACGCAGCCCAGGAGTCGATTACGTGCCGCGAAGGCACGTACGCAGTGAACGCCCTGGTGACCTGCACGCTCCAAAGCCCCAAGGGCGGTGGCAACTTCGGTGTTGAAGTCACTGAACACGGAATTAGCATCAGAGCACCCGGCGAAGCCCGTTAGCGAGAACGGGGTTCAGCGGTGACTCACAAGCCCACGAGAGCCGCTCTCGACGGTGTGGATCACGCGAAATGCGCCCTCTACACGCCTGGTCATCAGGTCCACTTCATCCAGGCCAAGCTGTCCTGGGAGGGCGACCCGCTGAAGTACCGCCGCGGGACCCTGGTCTCGGTTGAGGACGATGGGTGGATCACGGTCGAGGTAGACGGGGCGGAAGTCCGCGTCTGGAATCACGAACCCGCCAGAGCGCGGCATCGCATCGAGGCGGCAGGCGGACTGATCGTCCTGCGGGAGCCACATGTCCTCGCCACTCCGACTGCAAACGGCAATGCCCTGTTCTCTATCTCCGACACGGTGACCGCATGTGCCCCGCCCTCGGGAGAGGCGGATAATTCACCGGAGGGGCTCGTTGAGCAGCTCATGTCGCGTGGCGGATTCATGGTGTCGGGCGCTGAGGTCGTGCGCCACCTGCACCCACGACGACGACACGAACAGCGAGGGCACGGAGTCCCCCTCCACCAAAGACCGTCCGTCCTAAAAGGAATTCCTTGCCTTTTGCCACAAAAGAGTGGTGCTCGAAGTCGCAGGAAGTCAAAATCTAGGTGTCGATTAGCGAAAGGGGTCCCACCAACCTTTCGGGCGGCGGGTACCTCGCCGGACCTGAAGCGGTCCCAATGAGGCTCTTGGCGGTGTGTGGTGGTTAGGAGCGTCCTAAGTCCACGAGTGACGCCACTAACTCTGAGGTCTCTCTGGAGAATGGCCCAGTTGCAGAATTAGGCGCTATGGCCAGTCGTCGTGTGGACCGCGACTCATGACGTATGCCCGCGCGCTGTCGATTGCGTCCCCTAACTGCGACAATCGCTCGCCGGGCATGACCTGCACACGCACCCCGGGCGCGTCTTCGGTCGCCATGCGGTACGCCCGGTATCCGATGACCGTGCCTCGCCGGTCGGCGCAGTAGAGCCGCTCGAACGCGGCGAGAATCGGGTGGGCGAGGTTGTCCAGGTCGCGGTGAAGGCCAGCCGATCCGTACGCAGCGATGTCAAGACTAAGTGGCTCATCGAAGGCCGGGGGCAGAATCGGAAACCGCGCCCGGTGGGCGGTCATGTGCTCGCGTACGATTTCCTCCCATCCCGTCTCTTGCAGTCCGGGCAGCCAGAACTCCCCGGGGAGACTGGGGCGCTCGCCCAAAATACTCTCAGGACGCGGGGGCGCTAAGTCGCCGAGAAACGCGAACGGGTCCCGGCCAGGGCGGTCCCACTCGCACGGTCGTCGGCTGAGGACTAGCGTGGAGGTTGCGCGGGCCAGCATCATCTCGCGTACTCGGCGCATGCTCTCATTCAGCTTGTCGTCCGCAACTGCGTACAAGCCGCGGCTCTGCGCATCGTCCTCACGCTCGCTCATCAGATCACGAAACGTGTCTCGGGCAAGCGGGTCCTCGTCTTCTTCCCAGAACGCATCGCCGTCCTCTCGGCCATCATCCCGGTGCCTGTCGCGTAGCCTGAATGCCCGGTCGTAGTCCGCCGTGTAGATGCGCAGCGGCGTGACCAAAATCGAAATGTGCGGCGTGTCTTTGCCTGACAACGTGGCCAGACCACGCGAAGCGGCGGCGTGTCTCGCGTAGGGATGGTCGTCTGCGTAGCGGTCAACCTGCAGGTGCGCAACCTGGCCGTCGTCGCCGTAGACGAGGCCCGTCATGGCGTCGAGGTACCGCTTCACGCTCTTGGGAGCGCTCGGTGGCATGCGCAATCCGGGCGCAAAGATTCTGAGAAGAACGCTTACCTCCCCACGGAACGCCCTCCGCCGCTCCTTCGCCATTCGTTCCCGAATCTGCGCTTGCGCTTCTTCGAGGTAGCGCGCTTGCTTCTGTGCCTGGACCCGTCCACCCCCTTGCCGCAGAAGCTCGCCGGTCTCGACCCAGAGGCGCAGCGTTCGACGCCAATGCTCGTTTGCGAGCAGGTAGTCGGCGAGTGGTTGGTCCGAAGAGGCCATCCCGACCATTGTCGCGGGGAGCCCGCCGCCAGCTTCCCCGACCGCTGAGCCACCGGAGCCCGGATCGCGGGAGCAGCAGCAGGGCTATCCGGGCTTCTAGCGTTTCCATAGCGTTTCCAGAGGCTCTGCCTCGGAGGCGCGCAGGTACCCCAAACCCCAATAGAATCAGCGCTCCAGGGCGCGTAGCTCAGTGGGAGAGCGCTCGCTTCACACGCGAGAGGTCGCAGGTTCGAAACCCGCCGCGCCCATCGCGACACCGCCTACCCCCTCGACTCTGCGAGCTGGTCGGCGGCGGCGCGAGCCTCATCGATGTCGGTGTACGTGGTGAGCCGCCGGACGCTCCCCTGCTCCATCAACGCCACCTGCGCCTGCCGCCGTTCAACGCGACCTTCGCTGCCGAGCGGGCGAGCGACCTCACGATAGGCGATGAACACCGCGACTCCGCCCAGATCGAGAATCTCCTCGGCCTCCGCCAGATAGTCCTCCTAGCTCCCCAGCCAGTCTTCAACGAAGGCTCTGACCGCCGCCACGCCCTCGAAGGCTCAACCGCCCGGCCCGCCGGGCGGCAGCGAGCGCTGCGCGACCCTCGACGGGGTTCACGAGTCGGCCAGGCGCCTGAGCAGCGGCACGGCTCGCTCGAGCTCCTGCTGCTCCTGCTCTGAGAAGCCGCTCGCGATGGCCTGCGCCAGCCAGCCCTCGCGCTGGTGGCGGTCTGCCTCGAGCGTCTGGAGCCCTCTGTCGGTGAGCTCGAGCAGGGCGCGGCGCCCGTCGGACGGATCGGGCCGCCGGCTGATGAGCCCGACGGCTTCGAGCTCGCTGACGGTCTGTGCCATCGACTGCGGGCGGACGCGCTCGGCCGCGGCCAGATCGCTCGTGCTCCTCGGGCCTTCGCGGTCGAGGCGGCCGAGCACGGCGCTGTGCGCGAGCGAGAAGCGGTGCTCGGCGCGAAGCCGTCGCACGAGCTGGCCGAGCACCACCCGCAGTTCGCTGGCGACGAGGGAGACGTCGACGGAGGAGGCCACAGGTAGAGCCAATATAGCGCGAACAGCAGGCAACCTGCACAGTTTACCTGTATAATATTGCCGGTGAGTGGAAGCGCAGGCGTCGATCCGGGCCGCGTGGCGGCGGCGACCACGATAAACGGTGGCCGACCTGTGACAGACCGCTACAAGTGGATCGCGCTCTCGAACGTAACCCTCGGGGTGCTGCTGGCCACGCTCGACGGCTCGATCACGCTGATCGCGATGCCGGACATATTCCGCGGCATTCACCTCGACCCGCTCGTGCCCGCGAACAGCTTCTACCTGCTGTGGATGATCCTCGGCTTCCTGGTCGTGACGAGCGTCCTGATCGTCAGCCTCGGGCGTCTCGGCGACATGTACGGCCGCGTGAAGATGTACAACCTCGGCTTCATCATCTACACGGCGGCGTCGCTGATACTGACCGTCGACTGGCTGACCGGGCGAGCAGGGGCGACGTACCTGATCGTCTTCCGCGTCGTGCAGGGCATCGGCGCCGCCTTCCTGCTCGCCAACTCGGCGGCCATCATCGCCGACGCGTTCCCCGCCAACCAGCGCGGCATGGCGCTGGGCATCAACAACATCGTCGGCGTCAGCGGGATGTTCGTCGGACTGATCCTCGGCGGGTTGCTGGCGCCGGTCGACTGGCGGCTCGTGTTCCTGATCTCGGTGCCGGTGGGGCTGTTCGGCACGGTGTGGGCGTACCTGAAGCTCGAGGAGCGAAGCACGCCCAAACGAGCGCGGGTCGACTGGTGGGGGAACCTCACGTTCGCGCTCGGGCTGATCCTGATCATGGTCTCTGTCACCTACGGCATCAGGCCGTACGGGACGGACGCCACCGGCTGGGGCAGCCCCCGGGTGATCGCGCTGCTGGCAGCGGGAGCGGCGAGCCTGGTGGCGTTCGCCGTGATCGAGCGACGCGTCCCCGAGCCGATGTTCCGCCTGCCGCTGTTTCGCATCCGCGCGTTCACGTTCGGGACGCTCTCGACCTTCCTCTCGGCCGTGGCGCGCGGCGGGCTCATGTTCATGCTGATCATCTGGCTCCAGGGCATCTGGCTGCCTCAGCACGGCTACGACTTCACCGAAACGCCGCTGTGGGCCGGCATCTACATGCTGCCGCTGACGCTCGGCCTGCTCGTGGCGGGTCCGGCCTCGGGGTATCTCTCCGACCGCTTCGGCGCGCGCTGGTTCGCGACGGGCGGGATGCTCGGCGCCGCGCTGAGCTTCTTCCTGCTGATCCTGCTCGCGACCGACTTCCCCTATCCGCTGTTCGCGCTCGTGCTCGCGCTCAACGGCGTTTCGATGGGGATGTTCGCCTCCCCGAACCGCGCGGCGGTCATGAACAGCCTGCCGCCGGGAGACCGAGGCGCGGGAGGCGGTATGAACCAGACCTTCCAGAACTCAGCGCAGGTGCTCTCGATCGGGATCTTCTTCACCCTCATGATCCTCGGGCTGGCGGCGAGCCTGCCGCATGCGACAACCGCGGGCCTGCAGGCGCATGGCGTGGCCGCCGGCACGGCGCGTCGCGTGGCGCAGCTGCCGCCCGTGTCGATCCTGTTCGCAGCGTTCCTCGGCTACAACCCGATCCAGCACCTGCTGGGCTCCCACGTGCTCGCCTCGCTGTCGGCCGCCAACCGGGCGACGCTCACCGGACGCTCGTTCTTACCGCATCTCATCTCCGCGCCGTTTCGCAGCGGGCTGCACGAGGCGTTCGTGTTCGCGATCCTCGCCTGCCTGATAGCGGCGGCTGCGTCGCTGTTGCGAGGCGGCACCTATCACCACGGCGCTCCGGCCCCCCCACCGGCAGCCGCGGAAGAGAACGCAACTCTGTTGCCGTTGAGCGGTTAGCGCCTCGGGGCGGCACGACCCGGGCCTCCCGCCTGCGGGAGTGCCCTCGCATCACAAGGAGGGCGGAGAACGGACTCGGCGCTCGAATTAATCGGGACGTGCCGCCCCTTGCTCTTGAGCGCAGCGCCCCACGGCGCTCGATCGGCCGCCACGGCTGCCGTCACCGACCGATACGTTGGCGGTCGTGAAGCGCGCGTGGGAGGTCGCAAGGCGCTCGGTCGTCTCCTTCTATGACGACCAGGGCACCCACCACGCCGCTGCGCTCACCTACTACGCGCTGATGTCGCTGTTTCCGACGCTGCTCCTGGCGGTATCGCTTCTCGGGCTGCTGGGAGAGTATCCGGGCACCTACGAAGCGATCATCGGCCACCTGCGCGGTGTCGTGCCCGAGACCACTCTCGCACCGCTCGACGCCGCGGTTAAGGCGGCGCTGAAGAGCAAAGGCACCGCGGCGGCGGGCCTCGCCTTCGCCGTCTTGACCGCGCTATACGGCGCCACCGGCTACCTCGAGGCGGCACGCCGCGCCCTCGATGTCGTCTTCGATGCGCGCAGCGGGCGGAGCTTCGTGCGCCGCAAGCTGATCGACAGCGCTTCGACGTTCGTCCTCCTCGGCCTCGTGCTGACGACGCTCGTGCTGGTGTTCGCCGGCGGCGGCATCGCGGATGAAGTGCTCGGAGGCGAGGCTGGCTCGATCTGGCGGATAGCACGCTGGCCGGGAGCCCTGGTGAGCGCGCTGCTCGCGTTCTCGTTCATCTACTACGTCACGCCCGATGTACGCCAGCGCGCGTTCCGGTGGATCACGCCGGGAGCTCTCGTCGGCGTCGCCTTGTGGCTCGCGGCGTCGGCTGCGTTCTCGGAATACCTCGCCAACTTCAAGAGCCTGAACGTGACCTACGGCTCGTTCGCCGCTGCGATCATCCTGCTCGTCTGGCTGTGGCTCACGAACGTCGCACTGCTGTTCGGAGCGGAGGTCAACGCGGAGATCGAGCGCGCCAAGGAGATCGCCGAAGGGGTGCCGGAGCCCGAGACGCTCAGGCTGCCGCCGGGACGCTGGCAGACCTGATCGAGGCGACGCCGAACCGCGTCCTCCGCTACAAGGCGGCAGTAGACTGCCGCAAGCCCTGCGCACCTCAGACGAGATCTCACCGGTTCGAAACTGGCTGTTAGGACATCATGTCAACAGCCGGGCGAAGCAATTCGCGGTGCTCATCGCGCTGGCCTTGCTGCTGAGCGTGGGCGCCGGCGTCGGCATGTCCTTCGTCGCCGGCTTCGATGCGGTTCGCGCGCGGCTCGTGAGTCCGCACTGGCCCTGGCTGGTTGCCGCGGTCGGCGGCGTGCTCGTGGCGTTCACCGGCTACTACTTCGCATATCGCGGCATCGACCGCGTCGAGGGCGGCGCGAAGCTCGAGCCGCGCGCGCTGCTGGCGGTCGCGGTCGCAGGCTTCGGCGGCTTCCTCGCGCAGGGTGGCGCGGCACTCGACGACTATGCATGGAAGGCCGCGGGCAGGGATCCGCGCGACGCGAAAGTTCGCGTGGCCGCGCTTGGGGGATTCGAGTACGGCGCGCTCGCGCTGATCGTGTGCCCCGCCTCGATCGCGGCGCTCGCCTCGAGCCTGATCATCCCCCGGACCGACTTCACCTGGCCCTGGGCTGTCATCCCGCCGCTCGGCTTCGCAGCCGGCTTCTGGGCGGCCGAGCGCTACCGCGAGCGGCTTCGATGTCGGCGTGGGCTCGCAGGCAAAGTCGGCGTGTTCCTCGAAGCGATCCATCTCGTGCGGACGCTTTTGACCCGTCCGCGAACCTACGGCCTCGCGGTCGCCGGCATGACCCTCTTCTGGGGCGCGGACATGTTCGCCCTGTGGGCCACCACTGCCGCCTTCGGCTACCGCATGAGCGCCGTCGCGGTGATCGTTGCGCTGGGCACCGGCATGATCCTCACCCGCCGGACGGCACCCGTCGGCGGAGCCGGGCTCTTGCTGGTCGCCCTGACACCCACGCTGTGGTACGGCGCGGCTGTGCCCTTTGCGGCGGCGACGCTCGGCGTGTTCGCGTATCAGTTCGTGACGCTGTGGCTGTCGATGCCGGCGTCGTTCGCAGTCCTGCCGGTGCTGCGCGCTCTCGGTGAGAACGCCGAGGCCACAGCTACAGCGGGCTCACCATGACTTCGCGCTCGGCGCGCAGCGTGGCGACCTCCTCGGCTTTCAGGCCGCGCTCGAACTCGTCGAGCTTGCGTCTGGGGCCTGTGACCGTGAATGCGACCTGGGTCGTGAGCACGTGCGGATGCTCGATGATCTTGCATTCGAGGCCAAGCTTGGCGGCCCAGTCGAGCATCGTCTGCTCGAACGACGCGCGGACCAGCTTTCCGGAGCTTGCGACGAGCGTGCGTGATTCGACCGTCTCGGCATCGCGCTCGGCGGCCTGCTCGAGCCGCTCGTCCTCGGCGGCGAGAGGCGGATCGGTCTGCCGCCACTCGTCGCGCTCCTCATCCCAGCGGCTGATCGAGATGCTCGCCTCGATCCCGTCGCGCCGCAGCACGGCTTCGATCGCGCGCCGGGCCGCCGCAACCGTCGCCTCGTCGGCGGCGTAGGCGAAGAGGAGCTTGCCATCGTGCGTGATCACGACGTCATGCGGCACGGCCTCGCCGACCTCCTCCACGACATCCGGGCCGCGGACCCGGCCGATGAGCCGATCGAGCGTGCGCCGCTCGGTCGGCGCGTCAAGCTCTGCCTTCAGTCGCCAATCCTGTTCCTCTGACACGTTCCTCCGATGCTGGAGGACGAAGACTACTTGGCGGCCGTGAAGACGTCGGCTCCGAACGGCGCCGGCACGGTGTCCGCGTCGGCGAGCCTCGACAGCCCGAGCAGCGACTCCCAGCTGGCGAGCGAGGAGTAGTGGTTGTAGGGGGTGCTGCTCACGGTCCCGGGCTTGATGAACGGCGAGATCAGCACCGCGCCGATCCTACCGCCGCCGGGGCCGGTGATTCCTGGCTCCGGCGAGCCAGGTCCGGGCGTCTCTTCGCAGCAGGAGCTCGAGTCCGACTGCGGCCCGTCTGACTCGTCGAAGGTGATCTCGAGCAGCCCGTTCTTGAGGAAGGCCGGTGAGCTGGTGATCTTCGGCACCCAGGTTTCCAGGAAGGCGTCGATGTCGGCGAGCGCCGAGGCGCCGCTCGTTTCGTTTTTGCATGGGTAGTCGTGGCCGTCGGCACAGAGGTTGGGCGTGATGAAGGAGAAGTTCGGGGTTTTCGCAGTCGTGGTGAGGTCCGTCGCCAGCCCTGTCTCGCCCTTGAGCGCATCGGGCGGCATCACGCCCGTGGGCGACCCGAGCGCGACGACGTGCTTGTCGCAGTAGGTCTGTTCGCCGATCACCGACTGGAAGTAGACGAAGGGATCGTGGCGCGTGGCGTAGCCGTCGCCTTCGACCGCGTCCTGGGTTTCGTCTTTGCTTTCGAGCGCCGGGTGCCCGCAGGCCGCGGCCTCGCGGTTGGGATCGTTGCCCATGTCCTGCTCGAAGGCCTTCCACGTCAGTTTGCGGGCGGAGAGCTGGGTTCCGATGTTTTCGATGTTGGCCGGATACACGCAGCCGACGCCGTTCTCGACGCCGTCCGATTCGGTGCTGCTCGTCGAGGGGAAGTTGCTGAAGTACTGGCAGTCGCCCTGGTTGTCCGGATTGGGCGGCTGCCCGGAGACGATCGAGACGTAGTTGTCGTTGCTCTCGTGCCCTGTGGCGTAGTAGTTCTCGAGCAGGGCGCCCTCGGAGGGAAGCACGTGGGCGAGATAGGGGTCGCTCGCGGGTTCGCCGAAGGTGCTCGCGTAGTCCTCGTTCTCGAGCATGATCACGAAGACGTGGCGGATCGGAGGCTGTTTGTAGGCGGGCGTGCGGGCTCCGCTCGTGGACGCCATCATGCCGGAGAGCACGAGCGCGAGCGCGGCCGAGGCGAGGAACGCCCCCGCGACGATCCAGCTGCGGGGGCTCATCGAGATGCGTCTCGCGCGGGCCATGGTCAGGTTTCGCTCACCGCTTCAACGGGGGCGGGCGGTTCGGTGATGCTCGGCGGTTCCAGGAACGCCGCCTGCGAGAGGTCGAGGAAGTCGAGGACCGTCTTGGCGTTGGCGTCGCGGTAGGTGAGCGCGGGCAGGTTCCACTTGGCCTCGATCGTCGCCAGCACGGAGGTGTGGTCGTGGACGACGTTGGTGATGCCATTGGGCTTGGAGTAGGGCGAGGCGACGATGCCCGGCACGCGGGGCCCGTAGAGGTTGTAGCCGCCGGGAACGTCCCCGGGCGTCAGCTCCGGAGGGATTTCGTCCGGGGGTATGGCCGGCGGCGGGGGGACGTGGTCGTAGTAGCCGCCGTGCTCGTCGTAGGTGTAGATAAGCAGCGTGCGTGGCCAGGCGGGAGAGTGCAGGACCGCGTTGACGGCCTTGTAGGCCCAGTACTCGCCGTAGGCCATGTTCTGGGTGCTCTCCTCGTCGCCGCCGGTGGTGTCGAGCTTGCCGGTGATGGCTTCGATCCCCGGCACGGACGAGAGCGGCCCGCCGATGTCCGTGAGCACGCCGAACTCGGGATCGACGAAGCTCACCGACGGCAGCGTGCCGGCGGCGCAGTCGGCGAAGAACTGCGCGATGGGCACGATGTTGGTGGGGTATTTCTCGATGATGGAGGGGATGATCCCGGTCTGGGGCAGGTCGGTGAAGTAGTTGTTCCAGCTGATTTCCTGCGCGTGCAGGCGGTCGAAGATCGTGCCGTTGGGCGGCGGCGGGTCCTCGAGGCTTTCGTTGTCGGTGGCGATGTCGCCATAGGCCGTTGCGGCCATGAGGAAGCGGCGGTTGGGGTAGGTCTGGCAGGGGGCCGAGCAGAACCAGCGGTTGGCGATCGTGAACGTGCGGGCGAAGGAGTAGGCGAAGGGCAGCACGTCTTCCGTCCAGTAGCCCATCGGCTCATCGGATTCGACCGAGCGGACGAAGCCGTCCATCTTGCCGCCGTCGATCTGCTCGTGGGTGGCGTTCCACGTCTGCGTCACCTCGGGCGCCTGCGCGGTCGTCGGTATCACGAACGAGTAGACGGGGCCTGCCGGACCCGGGTTGCTGTTACGGGCGACGCCGGCCCTGTTGAATTTCAGACCCTGCGCCCGCGGTTGTCCGGAGTGCGACAGCGCGCCGAGGAGGTTGTCGAAAGAGTGGTTCTCCATCATCACGACGACGATGTGGTCGAAGGGCATGGCTTCATCGACGGTGCCCACCGGCCGCTTCGGGTTAGGCAGGCTGTCAGGCGGCCGCACGGTCGCGCCGAGGGCGGAGGCCGCCCTCCAGAGCGCGCCGCCGCCGCTCGACATCGCTGCGGCGGTGGCTCCCAGCGATCCCCCGTAGCGCAGAAGCGCGCGCCGGGTCAGCCGGTGATCGATCGGAGTGCGTGGATTCTCGTTCAACGTGTCCCCCGTGGTGCGAGCGTCAAGTCGGTCGAGCGCCAGGATGGTTCCCGCGTATCTGTGCGAACTCGTGAAGATTCTGTGAGAACCTCGGTGAAGATCCTGTGAGCCGCTGGCCGATGCTGAACGGTGTACCCGTAAGACGACGCTTCTAAGCCCGATTCGAATAGCGTCATGGAGCGATGGCATGAGCGCCAGGGCACTCGCGAGCCGCAACGCAACTCTCCGAAAGGATCGATCGCCTGATGAGCACCGTACGTGAAGCGACGTTCGACCTGTTTCGCGCGCACGCGATGACGACGATGTTCGGGAATCCCGGTTCGACCGAGCTGCCGATGCTCGCGGACTTCCCCGAAGACTTCACCTACGTGCTCGGGCTGCAGGAGCTGGTCGTAGTGGGCATGGCCGACGGGTTCGCGCAGGCGAGCGGTCGTACGACCCACGTCAACCTGCACACCGCCCCGGGCGTCGGCAACGCGGTCGGCGGGATATTCAACGCACAGGCGAACAAGGCCCCGCTGCTCATTACCGCCGGTCAGCAGGTGCGCCCCCAGATCACGATGGAGGCCAACCTGACGAACCGCGACGCGATCCTCGGCCCGCAGCCATATGTGAAGTGGAGCCACGAGCCTCCGCGCGCGCAGGACGTGCCGCAGGCGCTCGCACGCGCGATTCACCACGCGTCGCTGCCGCCGCGAGGCCCGGCGTTCGTGTCGATTCCGATGGACGACTGGAACGTCGAGGCGGATGAGGATCTGAAGAGGCGCGCACTGGCGCGCGCGCTGTCGGGTCGCGCGATGCCGAACCCGACAGCGCTCGAAGATCTCGCGCAGGAGCTGGGCGAGGCGCGCAACCCCGTGCTCGTCGCGGGCCCGGAGATCGACGCGAGCGGCGGCTGGGACGCGGCCGTCGAGCTCGCGGAGAAGCAGCGCCTGGCGGTCTGGGCGACGCCCGCGACGGGGGGAGGCCGCCTCGGCTTTCCCGAGGATCATGCGAACTTCCTCGGCATCCTCCCGCCGGCGATCGGCCCGGCGTCGGAGACCCTCAAGGGGCACGACCTGGTGCTGGTGGTGGGCTCGTCGGTGTTCCCCTACTACCCATACATCCCCGGCCCGCTGCTGCCCGAGGGCGCCTCGCTGGTGCAGATCACGAACGACCCGAGCGAGGCCGCGCGCGCGCCGATGGGCGACGCGATCCTCGGCGACGTGGCGCTCGCGCTCGAGCGGCTGCTCGAGCTCCTCGCCCCCTCCGATCGGCCTGCCCCGCAGGCGCGCCCGCTGCCCGGCGAGCCCGCCGAGACCGATCCGATGAGCGGCTCGGCGGCGATGGCCGCGCTCGCCGACGTGTGGCCCGAGGACGCGATCGCGGTCGTTGAGACCCCGTCGAGCACGGTCGCACTGCGCAACCGCCTGCGCCTGTCGCGGCCGGGCAGCTACTACTTCAGCGCCAGCGGCGGACTCGGCTTCGGGATCGCGGCGTCGGTGGGCGTCCAGCTCGCGCAGCCAGACCGCCAGGTGGTCTGCGTGCTCGGCGAGGGCTCGGCGCAGTATGGGATCACGGCCCTCTGGACCGCCGCCGCCTACAGGGTCCCCGTCACGTTCCTCGTCCTGCGCAACGAGGAGTACATGATCCTCAAGTGGTTCGCGGAATTCGACCAGGCCGCGGGGATCCCCGGGCTGGACCTACTCGGCGTCGATGTGGCCGCGATCGCGGAGGCGTACGGCGTGCCCTCGCAGGAAGTCACCGAGCGCGAGGAGCTCAGCGAGGCGCTGCGCTCGGCGATCGCCGTCGGCGATGGCCCGCGGTTGGTGCAGGTGCCTGTGGCCAGCGGAATGTGGCTCGACTGAGACGTGGCGCTGCTTCAGCCCGACGCCAAGCGCACCGCCCCGTCGACGACCGTGCCCGCGCCGGACCGCGCGGGCGACTGGGTCGCGGGCGGCACTCCCGAACCGCTTCGCCGCGAACTGCTCGCGGCGCTCGCGCCCGGGCGGGTGGCCAGCCGCGCACTCGACCTCGTGCGCTACGCGTCCGATGCGAGCCCCTACCGGTCGATCCCGCGCGCGGTGGTCATCGCCCACGACGTCGAGGATGTGGTCAAGCTGCTCGCGCTTGCCCGCCGAACGCGCACGCCACTGGTGTTCCGCGCGGGCGGCACGAGCCTGAGCGGCCAGTCGCAGACGGACGGAATCCTCGTCGATGTCCGGCGCGAGTTCCAGCGCGTGCGGATCGAGGATGGCGCCTCGCGCGTTCGCACGCAGCCCGGCGCGGTTCTCGGGCATGTGAACCGGCTGCTCGCACGCCACGGGCGCAGGCTCGGCCCCGATCCGGCGAGCACGGAGATCGCCTGCGTCGGCGGCGTGATCGCCAACAACTCCGGCGGGATGCGCTGCGGTGTGCACGCGGACTCCTACCGCACTCTGCGCTCGCTGAGGTTCGTGCTGGCGAACGGCGCGGTGATCGACACCGCGGCCGCGGACGCCGAGGCGCGCTTCGCGGCAGCTGCACCCGAGCTCGCGCAGGGCCTCGAGCAGCTCCGCGACGAGCTGCGTGCGGACCCTGAGCTTGCTGAGCGCGTCGCGCGCAAGTTCCAGATCAAGAACACGACCGGCTACCGGCTGTGCGCGTTCCTGGACGCGGACTCGCCGCTCGAGATCTTCCGGAGGCTGATCGTGGGCTCGGAGGGAACGCTTGCGTTCGTCGCCGAGGCGGTCTTCGACACGGTCCCGCTCGGGCGGCACACCACGCTGACGCTCGCCCTGTTCGCGGACATCGATGCGGCGGCAGAGGTCGTGCCGTCGCTCGTCGCCGCCGGAGCGAGCGCCACCGAGCTGATGGTTGCCCCGACGCTGATCGCGGCGGCGTGGAACATGCCGGGTACGCCGCAGCGTTGGAAGGAGCTCCCTGCGGAGTCCGCCGCGCTGCTGGTCGAGTTCAGGGCCGATGAGTCGGCCGGGCTCGACGCGCCGGAGCAGGCGGCGCTCGAGATCCTCGCCTCGTGCGAGCTGCTCGACCCGCCGCGCTTCACCCGCGAGCGGGAGGAGGTGGAGATGCTCTGGCGGGTGCGCGAGGGAATGCAGGGGCTGCTCGCGGCGGTGCGCGCGCCGGGGGTCTCGATGATCATCGAGGACGTCTGCGTGCCGCCCGGGCGGATCGCCGAGGCCGCGAAGGACCTTCAGCAGCTTCTCGGCAAGCATGGATTCCTGCAGGGCATGGCAGGCCACGCCTCGGCCGGCAACCTGCACTTCCTGCTCACGCCCAACTTCGGCGAGCAGGCCGACCTCGACCGCTACACGGCCTTCATGGGTGAGCTGGTCGCCCTGATCGTCGACAAGTACGACGGCTCGCTCAAGGCCGAGCACGGCACAGGAATCAACATGGCGCCATACGTCGAGCGCGAGTGGGGAGCGAAGGCGACGGCGCTGATGTGGCGCGTCAAGCAGCTCGCCGACCCAGACGGGATCCTCGGACCGGGAGTGGTCCTCAGCCGCGATCCGCAGGCGCACCTGCGCAACCTGAAGTCCACGCCCGAGATCGAGCCGCCGGCCACCAAGTGCATCGAGTGCGGCTTCTGCGAGCCGGTGTGCCCGAGCCGCAACCTGACGACGACGCCGCGCCAGAGGATCGTGCTCAGACGCGAGCTGGCCCGCCAGCCCGCCGGTTCGCCGGTCTCGCACGCGCTGCTCGAGCAGTACGAGTACGACGGCATCGAGACGTGCGCCGCTGACGGCATGTGCAGCCTGGCGTGCCCGGTAGGGATCGATACGGGCGGCCTGATCAAGGACCTGCGCGCGCGCGAGCACGGCGAGCGCTCCGAACGCGCCGCTCTCGCCATGGCGCGCCGCTGGGATGCCGTCGAACGCGGCGCGCGGGCGGCGCTGCGCCTCGGGCGCGCGGTCGGTGACGGCCCGATGGGCGTCGCGAGCTCACTCGCGCGCAGGGCGATCACCCATGAGCTGCTGCCGGCGTGGAGCGACTCGCTCCCCGGGCCCCCGGCCGCGCCGTTCCCGCAGACCGTGCGCGAGGGCGCCGCGGCGGTCTACCTCCCCGCGTGCATCAACCGCATCTTCGGCAACCCGCGCGGCCGCGAGGCCGAGCCGACACTGCCGCAGGCGCTCGTCGCGGTCTCCGCGCGGGCGGGGCTTGCGCTGTGGATCCCGCAGGACGTCGCAGGCATCTGCTGCGCGACGCCGTGGAGCTCGAAGGGCTACCGCCGCGGGCACGAGCACATGGCGCGCACGGCCGCCGACGCGGTCCTCCGCTGGACGGAGGACGGGCGGCTGCCGCTCGTGCTCGACGCGAGCTCGTGTACCCAGGGTCTAGCGGGGGACATCGCCGCCGAGCTCGACGAGACGACGCGGGAGCGCTTCGCCGGGGTGCGGATCGTTGACTCGATCGAGTGGGTCCACGACTCGCTGCTCGGAGCGCTGACGTTGGCCCGCAAGGCTCACTCGGTCGCGCTGCATCCGCCGTGCTCGGCGACCCAGCTCGGACTGCAGGGCAGGCTCGAGGCGATCGCGCGTGCACTCGCCGACGACGTCTTCGTGCCGGCCGCCACGACCTGCTGCGGGATGGCCGGCGACCGCGGCCTGCTTCACCCGGAGCTGCCCGCGTCGGCGCTCCGAGCAGCGAGCGAGGAGCTCGCAGGCCAGGCGTTCGACGCCTGCCTGTGCAGCAACCGCACGTGCGAGCTCGGCCTCGCCCGCGCAACCGGTCGCCCGTACGGCTCGTTCGTCGGGCTGCTGGAGCAGCTGACTCGCCCGGCCTAAGCTTGGCGGACGTGCTCCTCGAAGAAGGCGAGCATCCGCCGCCATCCGTCCTCGGCGGCCTGCGCGTCGTAGCCGACCGCCATCGGCGTCGGCACGCGGGCGAGCCAGCCCTGCCAGCCGTCGACCTCGGAGAAGAACGAATGCCCGGCGCCGTCATAGGTCTTCACGTCGTGCGGCACGCCGAGCGCGCTGAGGTGGCGCTCGAGCTGCTCGGCCATCCGGCGCCCAACGATCCGATCGCGCCCGCCGTAGCTCGCGACGACGGGGCACACGCCGTCCAGCGGTGTGCGATCGGAGGGCACGACGCCGTAGTTGACCGCTGCCGCTGAGAAGCCGGGCTGGGCGCCCGCGACGAGCGCAAAGCCGCCGCCCTGGCAGAAGCCCGCGACGGCGATGCGCCCGCCGTCCACGTCCGCGCGGGCCGCGAGGGCCGCGCGCGCCGCGTGGATGTCGGCGACCTCTCGGCCGACGCGGCCGCTGATCATGTCGAGCATCACGCGGCTGAGGCAGACGATGCGCGTGCCGTGCGAGTACAGATCCGGCGCGAGCGCCGCGTAGCCCGCCTGCGCGAAGCGAGCTGCGATGCGGCGGATGTCGTCGTTCAGGCCGAAGGACTCGTGCAGCACGACCACGCCGGGATGCGGATCGGCGCCGTCGGGCAGAAACAGCTCCGCGCGCAGTCCCGCGCCGTCGGCCGTCGCCACCTCCACGCGCTCTGCGCTCGCTGGCATGCGCGTGGAGCTTATTGGAACGCGTCGGGCATAAGATGGGCTGCGCGTCGTCTGACGCCACGAACGCGATGGGCTCCGCGCGGCGGGCCGAGGAGGGGGATGAGCAGATGAGCGAGCGCAACAGACGTCTGGTCCTGGCCGAGCGACCGTCCGGAATGGTCGACGACTCGACGGTTCGCATCGAGGAGGGGGAGGTGCCCGAGCCCGGCGCGGGTGAGGCGCTCGCGCGCGTGCGCTTCCTCTCGATCGATCCGACGATTCGCACATGGATGGACGACGCGCCGGGCTACCTGCCGCCGATCGCGATCGACGAGGTCGTGCGCGGCGGCGGCATCGCCGAGGTGGTGAGCAGCAACTCCGAGCGCTACGTCCCGGGCCAGCTGCTCTTCGGCATGACCGGCTGGCAGGACTACGTGATCGCCGACGAGGGCGAGCGCTCGATGCAGGGCCTTCCCGACGGCATCTCGCCGACGATCGCCCTCGGGCTCTTCGGCATCACCGGGATGACCGCGTACTTCGGGCTCATCGACGTCGGGCGCATCAAGCAGGGCGACGTGGTCGTGGTCTCAGGAGCAGGCGGAGCGACGGGCTCGACGGTCGGGCAGATCGCGAAGATCAAGGGCGCGGGCAAGGTGATCGGGATCGCCGGCGGACCCCAGAAGTGCGAGTGGATCGCCGGCGAGCTCGGCTTCGACGCCACGATCGACTACAAGGGCGAAGACGTGGACGCGCGTCTGCGCGAGCTGGCCCCGGAGGGGATCGACCTGTACTTCGACAACGTCGGCGGCGAGATCCTCGACGCCTGCCTCGGCCAGCTGGCGATGCGCGGCCGCGTGGTGCTGTGCGGGGCGATCTCCAGTTACAACGACCGCGGCGCGGTCACCGGGCCGGCGAACTACCGCAGCCTGATCATCAGGCGCGGGCGCATGGAGGGGTTCATCATCCTCGACTACCTCGACCGCTTCCCGCAGGCGCAGGCGGAGATGGCGGGCTGGCTGGCCTCGGGTCAGATGCGCTCGGCCGAGCACATCGTCGAGGGGCTCGAGAACGCCCCGGAGGCGCTCAATCTGCTGTTCACCGGCGGCAACACAGGCAAGGTGATAGTCGCCGTGTGAGGGCGCGGCTCACGCCGGCTCGAGGGCGATCACCGGGATCTGGCGCGTCGTTTTCTGCGCGTAGTCGGCGAACTGAGGGTAACGCTCGGCCTGCTCCTTGAACAGGCGCTCGCGCTCCTCGCCGGAGGTGAGCACCGCGTTGACGCCCAGCGTGTCGCTGCCGACCTCGACGGTGGCCGAGGGGTTGGCCACGAGGTTGTGGTACCAGGCGGGGTTGGTGGGCGCGCCGGCCTTGGAGGCGAAGATCACCATCCGCTCTGCGTCGGGGAGGTACATCACTGGCGTGGTCCGCCGCGCGCCGCTCTTGGCGCCGGTGCTGCTCAGCAGCAGGACAGGCGCGCCCTCGAACGGCCCGCCGACGCGGCCTTCGTTGGCGCGGAACTCCTCGATGATCGCCCGGTTGAAGTCGTCCATCTCGGACACGGCTGTCTCCTCTCTTCGGTCCCGCCGGCCGGCGGCTGCCCGGTCGCGATACGGATGTTCGCCCGAGCTTATGGCGCGAGGCGCACGGGCAGCGTCTTGAGCTGGTTGAGGAACAGCGATTCGGCCGCCGCGGGCTCGCCGGCGAGCTGGATGTTGGGGTAGCGCCTTAGGGTCTCCTCGATCAGGATCCGCAGCTCGAGCCGCGCGAGCGCGGTGCCGAGGCAGAAGTGGCGCCCGCCGGCGCCGAACGCCTGATGCTCGGGGTTGCGCGTCACATCGAAGCGGTCGGGGTCCTCATAGCGCGTCTCATCGCGGTTAGACGACGCGTACCACATCACGACCTTCTCCCCCCGCCTGATCCGCTGCCCGTGCAGCTCGGTCTCGCAGGTCGCAGTGCGCCGGAAATGCGCGAACGCCGGGAACATCCGCAGCGACTCCTCCACCGCCGCGGGGATCAGCGACGGGTCATCGAGCAGCAGCCGCCTCTGCTCGGGATCCTCCATCAGCGCGCGCATGCCGCTGCAATAAGTCGCCTTCGTCGAGTCGTTGCCCGCCGCGACGAGCAAAAAGAAGCCCATCACGATCTCGTGTTCCTCGAGCTTCTCCCCATCGACCTCCGCGTGCACCAGCACGCTCGTCAGATCATCCGTCGGATGCTCCTGCCGCGCCGCGATCAGCTTGCGGCAACGCTCGAAGATCTCGGGAACGTCTTTGTCCACCGCTCCCTCGAAGCCTGCTGGATTCAGGTCGGGGTCCGCCGCGCCGAGCGTCGAGTTCATCAGCCGCGCCCAGATCGCGTCGTCCTCCTCGGGGATGCCCATGAAGCTGCCGATCACGCGCGAGACGACCGGCTGCGCCACGTCGCTTACCAGCTCGCACGTCTCACGGCCCTCGAGCCGGTCGAGCACGCGCAGCACGATCGCCCGGATCTCCTGCTCGTGCGCCGCGATCCGCTTCGGCGTGAAGCCAGCCTGAAACAGCGCCTTCAACCGGTCGTGCTTCGGCGGATCCATGCCGATGAACATCGCCCGGGCCAGCTCGATCGGAAAGCCCGCCGCCGCCACGACCACGCCGCCGAGCTCGGATGAGTAGGTCTTCCAGTCGCGGCTCACCGTATGAACGTCATCGGCGGTCGTCACCGACCAGAAGCCGGGCTCGTCAGGGAACTCTGCGAAGGCCTCTGTCCAGTGGATCGGGCATTCGCGGCGCATGCGCTTGAAGACCTCGAGCGGCGGACCGTCTTCCCAGTACTCGCGGTCGGTGAGTTCGACGTCTGCGATATCGCGCCCGATCGTTGCCATCTGAAAGACCCCCTTCTGCTCGCCGCGGAGAATGCTCGTTCGATGGTACTGGCTGGCTGGCCAATGTGGGGACTGCCGGCTCGGCTGTAGGCTGTGCCGGCACGGCCGAGAGGAGGGACGATGAGCGAGCAGACGGTGAAGTTCCTGCTGAGCGAGCGCGACGTGCCCAGGCAGTGGGTCAACCTGCTCGTGGATCTGCCCGGCGAGCCGCTCCCGCCGCTGCATCCGCAGACGCTGCAACCGGCCGGCCCTCCGGATCTGCTTCCGATCTTTCCGCTGGGACTGATCGAACAGGAGGTCTCGGCCGAGCCGCACGTGCCGGTGCCCGAGGAGGTGCTGGAGGCCTACAAGCTGTGGCGGCCGACGCCGCTCTTTCGCGCGCGGCGGCTGGAGCGCGAGCTGGATACGCCTACGCACATCTACTACAAGTACGAGGGCGTCTCGCCGTCCGGCTCGCACAAGCCGAACACCGCAGTGCCACAGGCCTATGAGAACGCCCGGGCCGGCATCACGCGCTTGACCACCGAGACCGGAGCGGGGCAATGGGGCTCCGCGCTCGCGTTCGCCTGTTCGCTCTTCGGTCTCGAGTGCGAGGTGTTCATGGTCGGCTCCTCCTACGACCAGAAGCCGTATCGGCGCTCGATGATGCAGACATGGGGCGCGACGGTTCACCGCTCGCCGAGCACCCTGACCGAATCGGGGCGAGCGCAGCAGGCCCACCAGACCGGTTCGCTCGGAATCGCCATCTCGGAGGCGGTGGAGGTGGCCGGCTCGCGCGAGGACACGAACTACGCGCTCGGGTCGGTGCTGAACCACGTGCTGCTGCACCAGACGGTGATCGGCCAGGAGGCGCTGGCGCAGATGGAGATGGCCGGCGAGCAGCCCGACATCGTGATCGGCTGCGTCGGCGGCGGCTCGAACTTCGCCGGGCTGGCGTTCCCGTTCGTGCGCGACGTGCTGCGCGGTGCGGCGCAGACGCGCTTCGTGGCCGCCGAGCCGACGGCCTGCCCGACGCTCACGCGTGGCGTCTATCGCTACGACTTCGGTGACACTGCTGGCCTCACGCCGCTGATGCCGATGTTCACCCTCGGGCACGACTTCGTACCGCCGCCGGTGCACGCCGGTGGCCTTCGCTACCACGGCGACGCGCCGATGCTGTGCGGGCTGGTGCGTGCCGGGGTCGTGGAGGCTCGCGCCTACAGGCAGAACGAGACGTTCGCGGCGGCTGTGCGCTTCGCACGCAGCGAGGGCATCATCCCGGCGCCCGAGCCGGCGCACGCGATCCGGGCAGTGATCGAAGAGGCCGAGGCCGCACGCGAGGCCGGCGAGGCCCGGGTGATCCTTTTCGGCCTGTGCGGCCATGGCTACTTCGACCTGTCGGCCTACGACGCCTACTTCGCGGGCGAGCTAGAGGACCCTGAGTTCTCCCAAGAGGACATGGATCTGGCCCTCGCGCATCTCCCGCAGGCGCCGGCGATCGCCTGAGCGAGCCGACTCGGTGAGTCGTGTGGCGCAGCCGGCTTGCATGCGGCAAGCCCTTTGCAGGGCTGGTTACGAATTCCGCGAGGTGGTACTACTGAGAGCATGCCCCGCGCGATCTGGACCGGCGCGATCAGCTTCGGGCTGGTCACCGTGCCCGTCAAGCTGTACAGCGCGGTAGACCGCAAGACCGTGCGCTTCCATCAGCTCTCCGGCAAGACCGGCGTGCGCGTCGCGCAGAAGCGCGTCGATCCGCAGACCGATGAAGAGGTGCCCTATGAGGACATCGTCAAAGGCTACGAGATCGCGCCTGAGCGCTACGTGAGGATCGAGCCGGCCGAGCTGGACGCGCTCGAGCCGAAGAAAACGAAGACGATCGAGATCGAGGAGTTCGTCGAGCTCGCACAGATCGACCCGATCTACTACGACCACCCCTACTACCTCGCCCCGGGCACCGGCGGCGCGAAGCCATACCGGCTGCTCGTCGAGGCGATGGCCCAGACGGGCAGGGTGGCGATCGCGCGCGTGGTCATCCGTTCGAAGGAACAGCTCGTCGCCGTCCGCCCGATGGGCATCGTTCTCGGCATGGCGACAATGCTGTTCGCGGACGAAGTCCTGCCGCCCGAGCGCCTCGACGAGGTCGTGGAGGCGGCGAACGCGAAGGTCACGAGTCGGGAGCTGGACATCGCCAAGCAGCTAGTCGAATCCCTGGCAGCCGATTTCGAACCGGACAAGTACCGCGACGCCTATCGCGCGGAGGTGCTCGCGCTGATCGAGCGCAAGGCCGAGGGCAAGGAGATCGCGGTGCAGCCGCCGGCCGAGGAGGTCAGCGCCCCCACACCGGACCTGATGAGCGCGCTGAAGGCCAGTCTCGACGCGGTGCGCGCGGCAGGCGACGGCGGCGAGAAACGCAAGAAGCCCGCGAGGAAGCCAGCCGCGAAGAAGCCGGCCGCCCGATCGCCGGGAGGGTCGCGAGCCCCGGCGAAGCGGTAGGTGCCGCCCGGCCGCTCAGCCCGGCACGGCAGGGGCGTCGAGGCGGCCGACCGGCTCGAGCGCTACCGCGCCAAACGGGACTTCGCCGCGACCCCCGAGCCCGCCGCGGGCGATGGCTCCCCGGAGGCGGGGCGACGGTTCGTCATCCACGAGCACAGCGCGACGAGCCTTCACTGGGATTTCCGACTCGAGCACGACGGCGTTCTCGTGTCGTGGGCCGTGCCGAAGGGCCTGCCCGAGGCGCCGAAGGAAAACCACCTCGCCGTGCACACCGAGGATCACCCGCTCGAGTACCTCGACTTCGCTGGCGAGATACCGAAGGGCGAGTACGGCGCTGGAACGATCCGGATCTGGGATCGCGGGACCTACGACCTCCTGAAGTGGGAGCCGCGCAAGATCGAGGTCGCGCTGCACGGGCACAGGCTGAATGCCCGCTACGCCCTGTTTCCGATCGACAAGGGCCCGGATCCGAAGAACTGGCTGATCCACCGCATGGACCCGCCCGAGGACCCCGAGCGCGAACCGATGCCGGATCGCGTGATGCCGATGCTCGCCCGCCCCGGCAAGCTGCCGCCCGACGACGACGAGCGCTGGGCGTATGAGATCAAGTGGGACGGCATCCGCTTGATCACCTACTCAAGCCCTGGGCGGCTGCGCCTGGAGAGCCGCAACCTGATCGAGATCACCGATCGCTACCCCGAGCTCAGCCGCCTGAACCGCGCGCTGAGCTCGCACAGCGCGATCCTCGACGGCGAGATGATCGCGCTCGACAGCCGCGGCAAACCGAGCTTCGGCGTGCTGCAGCAGCACCGCATGCAGGTGCACTCGGCCGCGCAGGCCAAACGGGCGGCGGCGCAGACGCCGGTCACCTACATGATCTTCGACCTGCTTTGGCTCGACGGCCATTCGCTGATGCGCCTGCCCTACAGCCAGCGCCGCGAGCGGCTCCTCGCGCTGACCCTGAATGGCGCGAGCTGGCAGACGCCCGAGCACATCATCGGGCACGGCTCCGCGATCCTGAAGGCATCCGCCGAACAGGGCCTGGAGGGCGTGGTCTGCAAGCGCCTTGACTCCCCGTATGAACCGGGCGTGCGCAGCCGCAGCTGGATCAAGGTCAAGAGCCTCGGCGAGCAGGAGTTCGTCATCGGCGGCTGGATGCCGGGCAAGGGCAGGCGCAGCAACAGCATCGGCGCGCTGCTTCTTGGCGTGCACGACCCCGGCGGGGCGCTGCGCTACGTCGGCCGCGTCGGCACCGGCTTCTCGGACGCCGAGCTCGAGCGACTCGGCAAGCTGCTCGCTCCGCTCAAGCGCGCCAGCTCACCATTCGCCGCCGGTCCCAAGCCGCCGCGCGAGGCGATCTTCTGCGAGCCGCGGCTGGTCGCGCAGGTGAAGTTCACCGAGTGGACCGGCGGCGGCCAGCTGCGCCAGCCGAGCTATCTCGGGCTGCGCGAAGACAAGCCCGCGGAGGACGTCGTCGCGGAGATCCCGGATCCGGGCGGCGGCGCAGATGCGCCGGCCGACGCTGCAGAGCTGGGCACACCGCTCGAGATCCGCGCGAAGACCGCGAAGACGGCGTACGCGACGGTCGAAGGCCGCGAGCTGAAACTCTCGAACCTCGACAAGGTGCTCTATCCGAAGGCCGGCTTCACCAAGCGCGACGTGATCGACTACTACGCAGAGATCGGCCAGACGATGCTCCCGCACCTGCGCGGACGGGCGCTCACGATCAGGCGCTGGCCGGACGGCGTCGAAGAGCAGTCCTTCTATCAGAAGCACGCGCCGCCGCACCGCCCGGACTGGGTGCGCACCGTGACCCTGCCGAGCGAGCGCAGACCTATCGACTACCTGCTCGTCGACGACCTCTCGTCGATCGTGTGGCTCGCCAACCTCGCCGCAATCGAGCTGCACACGCCGCTCGCGCGCGCCGAGGCGACAGACACGCCCACGTCCGTCGTCTTCGACCTCGACCCTGGCAAACCGGCAAGCGTGCTCGAGTGCGCCCGCGTCGCGCTGCAGCTGCAGGGAACGTTCGCGAACCTCGGCCTTCAGAGCTTCGTCAAGACCTCCGGCTCCAAGGGGCTGCAGGTCTACATCCCGCTCAACGATCCAGCCGCGCGGTTCGCGCAGACCAAGCCCTTCGCGAGGGCCGTCGCCGAGCTGTTCGAGCAGAGCGAACCGGAGCTGGTCGTCTCGCGCATGACGAAGACGCGACGAAAGGGCAAGGTGCTGATCGACTGGAGCCAGAACGACCCTCACAAGACGACGGTGTGCGTCTACTCGCTGCGCGCGAGGCCGCGGCCAACCGTCTCGACGCCGCTCGAGTGGGACGAGGTGCGCTCGGCACTCGAGAGCGGCGACCCCGCGCGGTTCGCGTTCGAGGCGCCGCAGGTGCTCGAGCGCGTCGCCGGGCGCGGCGATCTGTTCGCGCCCCTGCTCTCGCTGACGCAGAGGCTGCCCGCATTCGAGCCCGGGGCCGCGCCGCCGGCGCGCGCGCCGCGGGCTACTCGAAGGCGGGCTCGCTCCAGCCGGGCATGACGTCCGGCAGCCCGTCGCTGACGCGGTCGGGGAAGCGCGCGGGGCGCTTCTCGAGAAAGGCCGTCACACCCTCGGCGGCGTCGCCGGAGCGCCCGCGCGCGAGCATCCCGCGGGAGTCGGCGCGATGGGCGATCATCGGATGCTCGGCGCCGAGCATCCGCCACATCAGCCGGCGTGCCAGCGCGACCGAGACCGGCGCGGTGTTCTCGGCGATCTCGCGAGCGATCGCGCGGGCTGCCTCGAGCAGCTCGCCGGCCGGGTGCAGGCTGCGCACGAGCCCTCCCTCGAGCGCCTCCTGCGCGTCGAACACCCTGCCGGTCGCGACCCACTCCATCGCGCGGCTGATGCCGACGACCCGCGGCAGGAACCAGCTCGAGCAGGCCTCCGGGATGATGCCGCGGCGCGCGAACACGAAGCCGATGCGAGCGTCGTCGGCCGCGAGGCGAATGTCCATCGGCAGCGTCATCGTCGCGCCCACGCCGACCGCAGGACCGTTGATGGCGGCGATCACCGGCTTGGTCGATTCGAAGATCCGCAGCGTCAACTCCCCGCCGTTGTCGCGCGGCACTGGATCGATCTCACCGCGCGCGCGGTGATCGAAGGTCTCGCCGCCGCCCGCGAGATCCGCTCCCGCGCAGAAGCCGCGGCCGGCGCCTGTGACGATGATCGCGCGTACATCGTCGTCCGCGTCGGCGCGGTCGAACGCCTCGATCAGCTCGCGCCCCATCGTCCCCGTCCAGGCGTTGAGGCGCTCAGGCCGGTTCAGCGTGATCGTGAGGGCGCCGTCGGCGAGCTCGGTCGCTATCTGCTCGAAGTCCATGGCGGGGCCACATCCTGTCAGTTCTCGCCGGATAGCTCCCGAGCGCTCAGCTGCCGCTCGTACGGCCCGCGCCCGGCCGCGCACACCGCGCCGCAGCGGGCGGCGAGCGCCAGTGCATGCGGCACGCTGAGGCCGGCGCCAAGCCCGTAGGTGAGACCGGCCGCGAACGAGTCGCCGCAGCCGTAGGAATCACCGGGCTCGCCGGGCCGGGCAGCCGCCTCCCACCTGCCGGCTTCGCCGTCGGGCCCGCTGAAGCTGCCACCGCGCTCTCCCTCGGTGAAGGCGACTAGCCTGGCTTCGTCATGCGCGCTGCCCGCGGCGCGACGCTCGATCGCGTCGTCCTCGCTCAGCACCAGCGCGTCGAGCATGACGCCATGCCCGAGCGCATCCCGCGCACGCGGGCTTGCAACGAGCACCCGCGCGGCGCGCGCGGCGCGCAGGGCGGCGTCGTCGCCGGCCGTGAAGTACACGCCGTCCATCTCCTCGAGCTCGCCCCACGGCAGCTCGTGCTCGTGCGCGCGCGGTTCCAGCCGAGGGCCGAACGTGGTGATCGTGCGCTCGCCCGCGGCGTCGATGAGCGTCACGGCGCGACGGGTCGGAGCCGGGCTCGTGGCGGCCCGGACGTCGACGCCGAGCTCACGCAGGCGCGCCTGCGACGCACGACCGAGCTCATCGTCGCCGAGCACCGTGAGGAGCATCGCCTCCCCCGCCAGGCGCGCCAGCTGCACAGCCGCGACCGCGCCCCCGCCGGCCGGCTCCTCGAAGGCCTCGCGCGCGTGCACCACCTCGCCGCTGCGCGGCACGTGCTCCACGCGCCCGAACTGCACCCACTCGACGTGGCCAACCACCGCGAACCTCGCCCTGCACGACCGCACGCGCGGCAGTCTCACACACTCGCCGCGAGCCGCATAGGATGCGGCGATGCCCGACCAGATGCTGCTTACAGACGAACCGGTTGCTCACGTCCGCCGGCTCACGCTGAACCGTCCCGAGCAGCTGAACGCGATGACCTCCGAGCTGTGCGAGGCGCTGCACGCGCAGCTGCGCTCGATCGCGATCGAGCGCTCGTGCCGCGCCGTGATCCTGACCGGCGCCGGCCGTAGCTTCTGCGCCGGCCTCGACCTGCGCGGCTATGGCGCGGCGCCGGAGAACGACGGCAGCGACGAGCCACGCGACCGCCTCGCGAACCAGCAGCACATGTCGACTCTCATCCTCGAGCTGCGCGCCCTGCCGCAGCCGGTGATCGCGGCCGTCAACGGCCCGGCGGCGGGCTTCGGGCTCGCGCTGGCTCTCGGCTGCGACATCCGCTACGCCAGTCCCGAGGCCGTGTTCCGCGCGGCCTTCATCAACATCGGCGTGTCCAACTGCGACATGGGCACGAGCTGGCTGCTCCCTCGCCTGATCGGGGCCTCGCGCTCGCACGAGCTGATGCTGACGGGGCGCAGGGTCGACGCGGAGGAGGCGCTGCGGATCGGGCTCGTGGCCGGCGTGGCCACCGACGGCCGGCTGCCCGAGCGGGCGCTCGAGGCGGCGGAGCAGATCGCCTCGCTCGCGCCATGGGGCGTGCGCCTGACCAAGCGCGGCATGTGGACCGCGCTCGAGATCCCCTCCGAGCAGGCGGCCGTCGAGTACGAGGACCGCCAGCAGATCATGAGCACGTTCGGCCGCGCCGTCCCGGAGGCGATCGCGGCCTTCCTCGAGAAGCGTCCCGCCGAGTTCGCGGACTGATGAGCGAGCTCTTCGACGTGTCGGGAAAGACGGCGCTCGTCACCGGCGGCTCGCGCGGGATCGGGCTGATGATCGCCCGGGGCCTCGTGCAGGCCGGTGCGCGCGTGATCATCTCCTCGCGCAAGACGGGCGACATCGAGCGCGCAGCCGAGCAGCTGTCGGAGCACGGAGACTGCCGGGCGATCCCCGGCGACGTCTCGACGCCGGAGGGCGCGTCTGCCCTCGCGGCCGCGAGCACAGAGCACTTCCCCGAGCTCCACATCCTCGTGAACAACGCCGGCGCGACGTGGGGCGCGCCGCTCGAGGAATTTCCGCCGAGCGGCTGGGACAGGGTCGCGCACACGAACGTCGAGGGCCTGTTCAACCTCACGGTCGCGCTGCTCGGGGCGCTGCGCGCCGCAGCCAGGCGCGAGGACCCGGCGCGCGTGGTCAACATCGGTTCCGTCGACGGCCTGCGCGCGCCATCCGTCGAGAACTACAGCTACAGCGCGAGCAAGGCCGCCGTGCACATGCTCACGCGCCACCTGGCCAAGCGACTCGCGTCCGAGCACATCACCGTCAACGCGATCGCTCCGGGGCCATTCGAGAGCAAGATGATGGCGTTCCTGCTCGAGAACCCCGAGACCCGTGAGATCGTCGAACAGAACGTGCCACTTGGGCGCATCGGCCATCCCGACGACGCCGCCGGCCTGACGATCTTCCTGTGCTCGCGCGCCGGCTCCTACGTGACCGGGAGCGTGATCGCGCTCGACGGCGGCATCACCGGCTGCAGCTCAGGCTGATCACGACGGGCGAGTATGTTTCGCGGATGGACGAGCCGTTCGTGATGAACGTGGCCGCCGCGCCGGCGTCCAGCCACTCCCGCCGGGCGACGCTCATCGACTTCGAGCCCGAGGACGCGCCGTGGCCGGACACGGGCGTCAACATTCAGATCATGCAGCCGGGGCAGCCCAACTGCCGCTATCACTCGGAGCCGGTGCAGGAGGACTTCCTGGTGCTGCACGGGCAGTGCATCGTCATCCTCGACGGCGAGGAGCGGCCGCTGCGAGAGTGGGATTTCGTGCACTGCCCAGCCGGCACCGAGCACGTGTTCGTGGGCGCGGGCGACGGCCCGTGCGCCGTGCTGATGATCGGTTCAAGGCGCGAGCTTCGCGCGCACTACCCGGTCAGCGACGTGGCGGCGAAGTACGACGCCTCCGTGACGCGGGCCACCGATGAGCCCGCCGAGGCCTACGCTGACTGGCAAGCGGAGCCGCGTCGCACGGCATCCAGCCCGTGGCCGCTCCATTGACGTGTACGTCGAGTGGACGGGCGGCTGGCTCGAGGTGACGCACCGCGGCGGGCCGCAAGCCGTCGAACGGGCATACCTCGATCTGCTGGACGGACGCGTCGATCCCGCCACGGCCGACGTGCTCTCGCTGACCCGCTGAGCTGCGGATCCTCGCCGCGCTCAGGTGGACGCGCTCGCCGAGCGCCGACCGATGGTTAGGAAGGCCCCCGAATGGGGTACCTGCTCGTCGAGAGGGAAATTGATCGAGGTCGGGGGATGAGGATGAGGACGGGTCGCTGCACGCAGACGCTGATGGCACTACCGGCTGCAGTGATCGCGCTCGGGCTGGCCGGCGTCGCCTCGGCCCAGGCCGAACCGGCCCCCTTCGGTCACCCCTGCAAAGCCCAGGACGGTGTGCGCTTCTGTCCGACGGAAACCCTCGCCCAGCGCGTGCCTTCCTTCGACGGGGTCCCGCTGGACGTCGACGTGACGCTCCCGCCGAGCGGCAGCGGGCCGTTCCCGACGATCGTGATGATGCACGGGTGGGGAGGCAACAAGACCTCCTTCGAGGCGAGCACGCCCGAAGGCGACGGCAATGAAACGTACGACTACAACAACGTCTACTACGCGCAGCACGGCTTTGCGGTTCTCAACTACACCGCGCGCGGGTGGGGCAACTCGTGCGGGAGCGAAGAATCGCGCAAGGAAACACCGGGCTGCGAAGAAGGCTGGATCCGCCTCGCCGACCAGCGCTATGAGGCGCGCGACACGCAATATCTGCTCGGACTGCTGGCCGACGAGCACATCACCCGTCCCAAAGCGATCGGCGTGACCGGCATCTCCTACGGCGGCGGTCAGAGCATCGAGCTCGCCTACCTGAAGAACCGCATCCGCCTGCCCGATGGCGAATTCGCGCCGTGGATGAGCCCGGACGGCAAGAAGATGGAAGTCACCGCGGCGTTCCCGCGCTGGCCATGGTCAGACCTGGTCGACGCGCTCGAGCCCAACGGCCGCTTCCTCGAAAACGAAATCGCGCCGGTCGGGCAGAGCTACGAACCGCTCGGCGTCGAGATCCAGAGCTACGTCTCCGGGCTCTACGCCGATGGGCTGGCCTCGGACGGCTACTACGCGCCGCCCGGCAAGGACCCTGAAGCCGAACTCACCAAATGGTTCGCAGCGGTGAACGCGGGCGAGCCGGCCACGCCCGAAGACGAAGCGATCGCCAGACAGATCTACACCTACCACCAGGGCTACGGAGGCATACCGCTGTCCGGCAGGCCGGCGCCGCTGCTGCTGGAGAGCGGCTGGACCGATGACCTCTTCCCGGTCGAACAGTCTCTGCGCGTCTACAACCAGGTGCGCGCGCTGAAAGGCTACGCGGTGCTCATGTTCGGCGACCTCGGACACGCACCTGCCTCGAACAAGGTGAATACCGACCATGCCTTCCAGGAAGAGGGCGCCGCCTTCTTCGAGGCCAGACTCGAGCGCTCCGGCACCGCGCCCAGGTCCGGCAGCGTCACCGCCTACACGCAGACCTGCCCGAAGAGCGCTCCTGCCCAGGGGCCATTCACGGCGACGAAGTGGTCCAAGCTGCATCCCCACACGGTCACGTTCGGCTCCTCCACCGCGCAGACGTTCACCTCCGCCGGCGGCAACCCCACCGTTGCGGGCGAATTCGACCCGATCGCCGAGGACGAGACGGAAGGCGGCGGCAACGTCTGCAAGGAAACCGCAGCCGAACTCGAAGCAGACACCGCCAACTACACGCTCACGAGCCCAGGCTTCACGCTCATGGGCCTGCCGACGGTGACCGCGACGATCAAGACGATCGGGCCGTTCGGCGAGATCGCCGCGCGCCTCTGGGACGTGCTGCCGAGCGGCCAGCAGCGGCTGATCAGCCGAGGCATCTACCGGCTCACCGAAAACCAGGAAGGCACGATCACCTTCCAGCTGCACGGCAACGGCTACGAATTCGCCTCCGGTGACACGGTGAAGCTGCAGCTGTTGGGACGGGATGCGCCGTACTACAGAGCCAGCAACGGATCGTTCACTCTCGAAGTGAGCAACGTAACCGTGTCGCTGCCTACCACTTAGGCCAAGGCGCACCGGGTGGCGGTGGCGGCACCACCCGGGTGCGCCGACTCAGCGGTGCAGCCCGCTGCCATCCGCGACGGTGCTCAGCGCGCGTGTCCTCGGCCCCGTCCCGAGCGGTGGCGGCGCCTAACGATCGCAAGCCGCGCGAGCGCCGCCGCGACGGCGCCGGCGAGCGCGGCGAGAGCGATTCCCAGCCACGGGGTCTCACCGGATGCAGACGGCGCGCCCGGCCCGCGGTGCGCCGCGCGCGCTGCGGAGCTGATCGGCGCGACACTCTTCGCGGCGGCGCCGGCGCTGATCGAGTACTCGATGCTCCCGCCGGCTCGCGGCACCAACCAGGCGATGAGCGCGCGGTCGTCGGCCGGGTTGACCGCGATGCTGACGGCGGCTGGCGCGCCCGGCGCCGCGATCATCTCGGGCGGCCTCACGGCGAGACGGTCGTGCGGCATGATCAACGTGCGGGCCGCCCACAGCTCCGTGCGCGTTGCCCGCTGATTGCTCCCGGCGCCGGGCGCGCTCGTCCATACGGCAATCGCCTCACCGGCCGGCCCAGGGGCCAGTCCGGCGAGGACGGCCTGCCCGGCGCCTTCCGAGACGCGTGTCCCCGGCCGCCTCACCGCGAACGCCGTCGGTGAGCTCCGCACGACATAGTGCCCGTGCTCGGCGTCGGTCCACGCGAGCACGGCGTTCTCGGTCGAGAGCCTGACGAGCTCGAGCGAGCCGGGGGTGCGGCCCACGCCGGCCGGGTCCGTGAACGAGGCGAGCAGGTGCGGCTGGCCGAAGCGCACGCCGACGGCCGAGAGGTCGACGTAGATGCGCGTCGGGCGCGCAGACAGACTCGCGGACCCGGGGCTCGACCAGGCGAGGACCCCGTGATCGTTGTCGCTGACGAGCGCCTGCAGCTGAGGGTCTGGAGCGCTCGGCCCGACCCGCTGGACCGGATCGGTGTGCCCGGAGGCTCGCAGCATGTCTGAGTAGATGGCGCCGTCCTGCTCCCATGCGAGCAGCACGTCGGAGCGGTAGTCCATCGTGGCCGCTAGCGCCGTGACCGCTCCGCGCGAGATCGGGACGACCCGGGGAGCGCCAAAGCCGCGCAGGTAATAACGCCCGACACGCACCACGATCGCAGCTCCACGGACGGCCGCGAGCGCGACGTCCCCGAGATAGCCGCGGCAGATGGCGAGCAGCGTGGCGTGATCGATCACCGCAGCCGAGGCGAGCCGACCCGTCGCGCGCCCCTCGAGCACCGCTACGCGCGAGCGCGCGCCGGCGCCGACGCCGGCCAGCCCGGCGGCGATCGCCACCCGCCCGAAGCTCCCACCGACCGCACCAAGCTCGCCCGCGAAGGCGCCCGTCAGCAGTGCTGCCGTCGAGATCGCCGGCTGCTCGGAGGGCCCGATCGCAGCCATCGTCAGCTGCGAGGACGGGGTCGGGGGCCGCGTGGAGCCCGCGCAGCGACTCGGTTCCGAGACCCACGCGATCGCTCCGGGGCCGGTCGCGAGAGCCGGTGCTTCGCTGGGGAAGGCGACCTGGGGCCCGCCGGCGAGGGCGCAGCCGCTGGCGATGGTGCGGGCGGGCGACCAGGCAGAGGCGCCGAGCGCAGCATCGCGGGTGTCTGCCGTGCTGGCGCTCGCCGTGCCGGCCCGCGCGAACGCGACCGCCAAGACCAGGCCGGTGAGCCCCACGATGGCGGCTGAGGCGAGCGCGATCCGCGTGTTCGCCGGCCCGGACAGACGGCCGTTGACACTGGCGTGCCGCCCGATCACGAGCCCGAGAATACAGCCTGTCGAACACCCGCCCGAACCGCGTCCGGCGCAGGTGGCGCGCAGCCGCAAGGCGCGGAGAGGAGGCTTTAGGAAAAGATGCTGCCCGGATGGATCGGGACTATGAGCTGCAGACCCACGAGGCCGAGGATCGCCACTGGTGGTATCGGGGACGGCGGACCGTCCTCGAGGAGGTGATAGCCGGGATGCGGTTGGCGGCTCGCGCGCGAATCCTCGACGCGGGCTGCGGAAGCGGGCGCAACATGGTCGAGCTCGCCCGCCACGGGACCGTGACGGGCGTCGAGCTCTCGCATACGAGCGTCTGCCTCGCACGCGGTCGCCAGGTGGGCGAGGTCATCGAAGGATCGGTGCTCGAGATGCCGTTTGCCGACAACAGCTTCGATCTCGCCACGAGCCTCGACGTCATCGAGCATCTCGAGGACGACGGCGCGGCGCTGCGCGAGCTGCGTCGCACGGTTGCACCCGGCGGGGCGCTGCTCATCACAGTGCCGGCCTACCCGTGGCTGTGGAGCGGTCACGACGTGATCAACCACCATCACCGCCGCTACACGCGCCGCTCGCTGCAGAGCGTCGCCGAGCGGGCCGGATGGGAGCAGGTGCGCACGACCTACTTCAACTCGCTGCTGCTGCCCGCGGCGATCATCCTGCGGGTGCTTGATCGGCTGAGCACCAAGACGACCGAGTCGAGCCTCGACCTGTGGGTGCCGCCGGCGCCCGTCAACTGGCTGCTCGAGCGACCGCTCGCGCTCGAGGCCGCGCTGATCGCCCGCGGCGGGCGCATCCCGGCGGGGTTGTCGCTTCTGGCCGTGTTCCGCTAGCGGCGAGACCGAGGCACGCGGCTGCACTCTGCCTGCGCTCACGCGTCGCCGTCGACGACCGCCACCGACGGCTGCGTGCGGAAGGTCCAGGCACGGTTGGCGAAGAACGTGCTCACCGTCACGACAGTGGTCGCGAACACCTGCGCGAGCAGCTTGTCGACGTGCGCGTCGTGGACGAACACGTACAGCAGCCCCTCGTTGACGCCGAGCCCGCAGCTCTGCACGATCGCCCAGCGAACGGGAGTGAGCGCGTCGCCGACGTGCCCGCGGAAGGTCCAGCGGCGGTTGAGCAAGAAGCCGTTGGTCGCGCCGACGATGAAGCCGATCGCGGACGCCGCGAGGTACCACACCCCGAACACCTTCAACAGCAGGCCGTAGACGGCGAACGTCAGCAGGGTGTTCGACACCCCGACGAGGCCAAACTTCAGGAACTGGATGAAAACCGGTGTGCGAGCCCCGCTGCCCGGGACCGCTACGCTTGAGGGCGATCTCCGCGGTTCAGTGGGCTTCGACGACATCCGTAGACAGCATGAACGATAAATTCATCGACGGCTCGGGCCGTTCATCGAAGATCGACGCCATGCAACGATCTCGACGAGCCAGCCGCGCAGGACGATGACCATTTCCGATCAGCCGCTTCGCACCCCCACCCTGCTGAGCGTGGTGGCACCCGTCTTCGACGAGGAGGAACTCGTCGAGGAGTTCGTGGCCCGCGCCGTCAACGCGGTCGCCGACTACGAGTTCGAGCTGGTTCTCGTCAACGACGGCAGCTCCGACGCCACGCCCGAGCTGCTCGACCGCCTCGCAGCGACCGACCCGCGCGTGCGCGTCATCCACCTCTCGCGCAACTTCGGCCACCAGGCAGCGCTCACGGCCGGCCTCGAGCACGCCGCCGGCGACGTCGTCGCGATGATCGACGCCGACCTGCAGGACCCGCCGGAGCTGATCCCCGAGATGATCGCCCAGTGGAGCCAGGGTGCCGACGTCGTCTACGCCGTGCGCAAGCAGCGCGAGGGTGAGACGGCCTTCAAGCTCGCCACGGCCTCGTGGTTCTACAAGCTGTTCGACAAGCTCGCGCAGGTCGACCTCGAGCCGAACTCCGGCGACTTCCGTCTGCTCGACCGCAGCGCGCTGAACGCGCTGCTGGCGATGACCGAGCGCTCGCGCTTCCTGCGCGGGATGACCGTGTGGGTGGGCTTCACCCAGACCGCCGTCTCATACCAGCGCGACGCGCGCCATGCGGGCGAGACCAAGTACACGCTGCGCAAGATGCTGCGCTTCTCCCTCGACGCGATCGCCTCCTTCTCCCACCTGCCCCTCCAGCTGGCGACCTACGCCGGGCTTCTCAGCGCCGGCGTGGCCTTCGTCGCGATCCCGGTCGTAATCGGCCTGCGCATCGCCGACTCCTACCTGCCGGGGTTCAGCTCGATCACGATCGCCATCCTGCTGCTCGGCGGCATCCAGCTGATCGCCCTCGGCGTGATCGGCGAGTATGTTGGCCGGATCTACGATGAGGTCAAGCACCGGCCGCTCTACATCGTGCGCGAGGAGCGCAACCGTCCGACCGCGCCCGGGCGAGCGGCTGTCGCGCCCGTGGCCCGCGCAGGCCTTCCGGCACGCACACCCGAGCGCATACTCTGAACGCTCAGACCGCTCCGCCGGCGATCGATCTGTGTTGTGATCCGGCATGACGTTGCCCTCGCGCCGGCGTCCGCTTCAAGCCTTCTTTCGCTCTCTCGTCTCCGCCGTCGTCGTCTCGTGCGCGTTGGCCGCCATCGGCGCCGCTCATGCACTCGCGGGTGTCTGCGCGGGGTCGGACGGGCGTCCCTGCCCGTATGCCGCGGTGACGATCATCGGCCAGCGGGCCGAAGGCGTGCTGCGGTTTCCCGAGGCGGTCGCGGTCGACGCACAGGGCAACGTGTACGTTGCCGACCAGCTCGGCTACGTCGTGCAGAAGTTCACCGCCGGCGGCACGTTCGAGACCGAGTGGGGCTCCTACGGCGGCGGCCACGGCCAGTTCGGGCCGATCGCCGGCCTGGCCACCGACGCCGCCGGAGACGTCTACGTGGTCGACTCGAGCCACGACCGCATCGAGAAGTTCGACCCGAACGGTAACTTCATCACCTCCTGGGGCCATCTCGGCAGTGGCCTCGGGGAGTTCAAGTTCGGCTCCTCGCAGAACTACACCCAGCCGCCCGGCGGGGGGATCGCGGTCGCCGGGGGGCGCGTGTACGTCGCAGACAGCGGCAATGACCGCATCGAGCGCTTCAACCTCGAAGGCGGAGAAGCCATGCAGTGGGGTTCCTACGGGAGCGGACCCGGCCAGTTCTCCTCTCCACGCGGCGTGGCGGCGAACGAAAGCGAGGTGATCGTCAGCGACGACGACAACCACCGGATCGAGAAATTCAACCCCAACGGCGTCTTCGAAGGCGCCGTCGGCTCCTACGGGAGCGGTCCGGAACAGTTCGGCTACCCCTACGGCGTCGCGCTCGACGCGGCGGGCAACGTGTACGTGGCTGACAACATCAACCAGCGAATCGTCAAGCTGACCCCTCAGGTCGTGCTGGGGCAGCCGGCTCCCCAGCTGGCCTTCGACGAAGCGTGGGGCGGCGTCGGCTCCAAACCAGGCCAGCTCGCGTTCCCCCGCGCCATCGCGAGCGATCCGGCGGGTGACACCTATGTCGCGGACACCGCCAACGATCGTGTCGAGGTGTTCGACCCCAACGGCAACTACCTGCGCACGATCGGGACCTCCGCCGAGGAGCCCGGTGAGCTCACCGCTCCTCGCGGGCTCGCGATCGACCCGTCCGGGCGGCTGCTCGCGTCGGACACGGTGGGCAACCGCATCGAGACGTTCTCCCCCGGCACCGATGCATACGCCGGCCAGTGGACGCTCGCCGGCGGCTACAGCGCGAGCTTCTACATGCCCGCGGGGATCGCCGTGGACCCGCGCGGCCCGGTGTACGTCGCCGACCAGGCCAACGATCGGATCGTGCGCCTGTGGGGGGACGGCACGTTTTTGTCCGAACTCGGAGGACCGGCCGACGTCGGCGGGGCAGGCCTGAGCGGGGACGGGTCGGTGGCTGTGGCTGCCGGACCGGATGTGACCTACGTGGCGGACGCCGCCCACAACCGCGTGCTCGTCTACGGTCCGGGCGGGGCGCTGCTGGCCAAGTGGGGCGCAGGCGAGGGCAACGGCGCATCTGGCAGCGGCCCTGGCGAATTCAACCACCCGGATGCAGTCGCAGTCGATCCCGCCGGCAACGTCTACGTCGCGGACACCGGCAACGAACGCATCGTGAAGCTCTCGCCCGCCGGGAGCGTGTTGAGCGAGTGGGGCTCGCGCGGCACGGCCGACGGGCTGTTTCACTCGCCGACCGGCGTCGCCGTCGACGGCGCCGGCAACGTGTACGTGGTCGACAACGGGAACAACCGCATCGAGGAGTTCGGCTCCAACGGGCAGTTCCTGGCCAAGTGGGGCGTGAGGGGCATCGAACCGGGCGAGTTCTCCCAGCCGACGGCCGTCGCGGTCGACTGCAACGGCAGCGTGTACGTGGCCGACACCAACAACAACCGCATCGAGCGCTTCGACCTCGTCTCCCCTGCCGCGACCGGATGCCTGGCGCCCGGCGCTTGGCCGCCGCCGCTTGCCGTGCCGCCGGTCCTGCAGGTGAGCCTCCAACGGACCGGAGCCGTGCTCGCCCGCCGAGCGCTCGCGCTCGCGGTCAGCTGTCAACGGGGCTGCAAGATCCTCGCAACGGCGACGCTCTCGCCCGTCGGCGCGCGGCGTGCCGTGCCACTGATCGCGGCAGCCCGTTCGCTGCCCCCGGCGTTGACTGGCCACGTGCGCCTGCGCGTCGGCCCCTCGGCGTTGCGTCGCCTGCGCCGGGCTCTCGGCCGCCGGCGGAAGCTCACGGCGCGGGTGAGCATCATCGCCGCGGGTCCGACCGGGCTGCGAACGGCCGTGACCAGGACCTACCTGGTGTCGCGCTAGCACCCATAATGGCTTCATGGACGCCGACCGGTTCCCCATCGACGATGACTTTCCGGGGATGGAACACCGCCAGGAGCGGATTCGGATCGAGACCGAGCGTCACCGGATCGAGGGCGTCCTCACGCTCGCCCGCGACGGCTACCGCAGCCGCGTCTCGGACGTGCTGAACGCCTCCGAGCGCGATTTCATCACGCTCACCGAGGTCACGGTCTCGCCGATCGACGGGGGCCCGGTCGAACTCCATCCGTACCTCACTCTGGCTCGGCGGCACATCGTGTTCGCGGTCGCCTCCTCGGAGCCGCCCGAGCGCTGAGGCGCTAGGACCCGCGTTCGAGCCCCTCCTCGGCGCGTTTGCGCTCGGCCCAGTGCCGCGACCAGGCCTCCATCGGCTGCAGCGCGTGCAGGAGGCCGTGCCCTTCGGCGGTGAGGTGGTAGCCGCGGCCGCCGCGCTCGGCGACGATGCCGGCCTCCCTCAGCTCGCGCACGCGTTCGTTGAGCACGCTGGAGGAGATGTTCCCGCAACGGGACTGCAGCTCGCGGAATGTCGGAACGCCCTCGCCGCGCAGCTCCCAGAGCACGCGCAGCGCCCAGCGCCTGCCGAGCAGGTCCAGCAGCACCATCACGGGCCGACCCGTGCGCGATCCGCGCACAGGGCGCCCCGGAGACGACGGCTTTGGCTGTTGCTTTGAAATTAGAAGCTATACTCTCTTGCTTCGACTATCGAAACAGAGAGGTTAGCCATGCCAGACGTCGCCAGCGCTCCGCGGATCGCGCCGCTGCATCCGCCATATCCACCGGAGATCGATGCTGCACTGCGCAAGTGGATGCCGCCCGGAGCCGAGATGGAGCCGCTCAAGCTGTTTCGCACTCTCAACATCCATGAGGAGCTTGCCTCGCGAATGCGGCCATTGGGAGCCGGGATCCTCGCTCACGGCTGCGTCGAGCCGCGCCAGCGCGAGATCGTCATCCATCGCACGTGCGCGCGCGCGGGAGCGGAGTATGAGTGGGGCGTGCATGTGGTGGCCTACGGCAAGCCGCTCGGCCTCAGCGACGAGCAGATCGCGGCGACCGTCCACGGCGCAGCGGATGACCCTGCGTGGGATGAGCCAGACGCTGAGCTGATCGCGCTGGCGGATGAGCTGTATGACACCGCGGACGTGTCGGAGGCGCTGTGGGCGAGGCTGGCGACGCGCTTGAGCTCCGAGCAGCTCCTGGAGCTGCTGATAACGGCTGGGTTCTACCGGCTGCTGTGCGCGGTGATCAACGCCGTCCGCGTGGAGCGCGAGCCGTGGGCCGCACGCTTCCCGTGAGCTCGCCCCAGAGCGTCGCGGTCAGCGACCGCGGCCCGGCGCGATCGCGGTGCTCGCACAGGTAGAGACCCTGCCAGGTGCCCAGCGAGAGCCTCCCGCCGCCCACCGGCAGGGTCAGCGTGCTTCCCAGGAGCGACGCCTTGATGTGCGCCGGCATGTCGTCGGCGCCCTCGAGCGTGTGAGTCCAGAGGTCGCTGCGCTCAGGAACCGCGCGGCTGAACCATGCCTCGAAGTCGCGGCGGACGTCCGGGCTGGCGTTCTCATTGAGCGTGAGCGATGCGGAGGTGTGGCGTAGCAGGAGATGCAGCATGCCAACCGCTATCTCCTCCAGCTCGGGCAGCGCGCCGAGCACCTCGCGGGTGATCAGATGAAAGCCGCGAGCCCGCGGCTCGAGTGTCAGCTCGCGCTGAAGCCACATCCACGTGAACCCTACGGGCGGAGCTGGCGCGCAGGCGCTAGGCCGCGAAGCGTTCGCGCGCCCGTGCCCGGCGCCGGGCCGCCTCGAGCTCGCGGTTCTTCGGCGGAGCGGAGGTCACGAGATCGGCGAGCAGGCTGTCGGTCGCACGCGCGATCTCCTCGACAGCTCGATCGAAGGCGTCGGCATTCGCTCGCGACGGCTTCGTCGAGCCGCTGATCTTGCGCACGTACTGAAGCGAGGCGTCGCGTATCTCGGCATCCGTCGCCGGCGGATCGTAGTTGTGGAGCGATCTGATGTTTCGGCACATGCGCACAAGCGTAGTGATCGCAGCGCGCTCGCGCCGGCGCAGATCGCGCGGCGTGCGCTCACACCGGCCCGCTCGGATGCCGCCAGGTGCCTGGCGCCTGTTCGGGGAACGAGTTGGGCGGCACGCTCACCGGCGTGGACACCTCGCACCCGCCGCTTTTGAGTTGCGCGGGGGTCACCCTGACCGTTGGCAGTTCGGGCTTACTGGGGTCCGGGGCGATGAAGTTGAAGGCGCTGGTCATGTCCCCAGTGGCTTCGCGCCGCCACTGGCTCAGGTTGGGAACCTCCACGCCGAAGCGCGTCTCGAGGAACCGCAGGATCGAGGTGTGGTCGAACACATCCGAGCAGAGGAAGCCACCGCGGCTGAACGGAGACAGGATGAGCATCGGCACCCTGAAACCGAGCCCGATCGGGCCTGAGATCCCATCGGCGTCGCCGGTCACGTCAGGAACGGTCAGGTACTCGCCAGGCGTGCCCGGGGGCGGAGCGGGCGGCGGGACGTGATCGAAGAAGCCACCGTTCTCATCCCACGTCACGAACAGCGCGGTCTTCTTCCAGAGGCCCGGATGCGAGCGCAGCCTCCTCAGCAGTTCCTTGACCACATACTCGCCGACCTCGGCCGTCGAGAATCCGGGGTGCTCGGTCTGATCCAGAGAGGCATCGATCCAGCTGACCTGGGGAAGTTCGCCGCGCTCGATGTCGGCAACGAAGTCGTTCGGATAGACCTGTTCGAACGCGAGCGCCGCAAGCTCGGGGTTCGTCTTGTAGGCGCGGAAGTAGGTGAGCACGTTGTCGAAGCTGCCGCCTTCGACTCCCGTGTAGACCTTCCAGCTGACGCCGGCCGCGGAGAGCTGCTCCGGCATCGTCGTCCACGTGAACGTACCTTCTAGCGCGAAGCGCTCCACGGTGAGCGTTTCCACGAGCGGCCCTCCGTCGGCGCCTTCGGGGTCGAGGGTCGCCGACATGCTGTAGAGGCGGTTGGGGTCGGTGGGTCCGAGAACCGAGCAGTAGTAGTTGTCGCAGATCGTGAACCCTTCGGCGAGGGCGAAGTAGAACGGGATGTCCGCGCGCTCGTAGTAGCCCATCGTCGCCGGGCCCGCCTGCGGCCCATCGACGGCGAGATGTGCGCGCACGAACCGATCCATCGCGCCGCCGTCCCAGCTTTCATGCTGAGGCGCCCACATGTGCGTGATATCGGGAAAGCACTGCGGCGCCCCACCCGTTTCGAGGTGGAACGGAAGCAGGTCCCCTTCGAAGCCCGGCACTGGATAGCCCTGCTGGAAGAACGTGCTGCGCGCGCTTTCGTCCGAGAAGCCGCGCACACCCGGCAGGGTCCCGAAGTAGTGATCGAAGGAGCGGTTCTCCTGGATCAGGATCACGACGTGCTCGATGTCCGTGAGCTTGCCCGGGGCGGGCGCAGCCGCGAGCGCCAACTGAACCAGCGGGTCGGCGCTCAGCGTCAGCGCGCCTGCCGCAGCCCCCGCCTGCAGCAACTCGCGACGCGTAATGCCTTCGTGCATCTCCTGCCCCTCCTCCGCGCGTCTGTTGACGCCCTGCTAATGCTAAACCCTGCCGCGCAGACCGCATAGCGGATATCTGCGACCATCCCTACGTGGCCATTGAGACCGGCATTCCGCAAGCGCCTGCGGCAGCCGGCGGTGCGCCGCCGCCGACGCTCGGCGAACGGCTCGAGATCGGCGCCGCGCGAGCGATCGGGCTGCTGCCCGCGAGCGCAAAACGCCGCATCGCCGGCGAGCCGATCCGGCGCGACGGACTGGAGCTCGATCTCGACACGCAGGTATGGCTGAAGCTCATGGCGCGAAACCCGCGACCGCCGCTGTCGAGCGGCTCGCCGGCGCAGGCGCGCCAGGACCTCAGCCACAGCGTGCGCGTCCTCGCAGGTCCGCCGATCGCGCTGGCGAGCGTCCGCGAGACGACGATCGCCGGCGGCGACGGGCCGCTGCGCGCGCGCCTGTACGAGCCGGCTGGCTCGCGTGATCGTGCACGCTCGCCGCTGATCGTCTACTACCACGGCGGCGGCTGGGTCGCCGGCGACCTCGACACTCACGATCACCCCTGCCGGCTGCTGGCCCGGTCCTCGGGCGCGCTCGTGCTGAGCGTCGACTACCGGCTGGCGCCCGAGCACCGCTTCCCCGCAGGCGTCGAAGACGCGCTTGCGGCCTTCCGCGACGCCGTCGCGCGCGCCGATGAGCTGGGCGCCGACCCCACGCGGATCGCGGTGGCAGGCGACAGCGCCGGGGCGCACCTGGCGGCGGTCACAGCCCAGCAGGCCGCCGCCGACGACGGCAGCGGGCCGGCTTTCCAGCTGCTCGTCTATCCCGTCACCAACCTCGCTGAGCTCGCCCCGTCGCGCCTCACGTTCGCCGAGGGCTTCATCCTCACCAAGGAGAACATGGACTGGTATGAGTTGCAGTTCCTCGGCTCCGACGTTGACAGGCACGATCCGCGCGTGTCGCCGCTCCTGGCCGACGTCGATGGCGCCATCGCACCGGCGCTGGTCGTGACGGCCGGCTTCGATCCCCTGCGCGATGAGGGCGAGGCGTACGCGCGCAAGCTGGCCGACGCAGGGGTGCGCACGATGCTGCGTCGCCACGCCGGCTACGTCCACGGCTTCATGCATGCGCTCATCGGCGGGGCCGGCCCGCGCGAAGCGTTGGCGGAGATGGGCGGTGTGCTGCGCGCCGCGCTCGCCGGCTGATGCCCTAGCGGTAGCCGTGCCGCACCCCTAGCCGAGCCGGCGGCCGGCGCGCGCGAGAATGGCCTCGCGCGCTGATACGACATCTGTCCGCGTCGATCTCGACGCCGCTTCAGGGGCGTAGCGTCCGATTGGAGATGCCCTCGTTAGCGTCGCCCTACCTACGTCATGCTGGCGTGCGTCCCACGGCTCTGCGCCGGCAGGCCGTCGTGGCCGTCAGGCGCCGCTCGCCTGCGCCACCACCCCCGCGCATGCGGCGATATCTGCCGTTGGTGTTGCTCACCACGACACTGGTGACCGTTCTTCCGGCGCTGCTCGTCGCCGCCGCCGCTCCGCGCCACAGCCCTGTCGTGATCGGGGCCTGCGAGGTGTCGGCGGTTGCCCTCTCGATTGCCATCGCAACTGCCGGGGCCGCCCTCTGGAAGCGCCAGCCGCGATCGCGAGACATCGTCTTCGCGGACCTGCTGCTGTGGGGCTGGGTTCGTCGCTGCTGGACGGAGCGGCGCCTATCCCAGGCGCGTGACCTCTACGACTGCGCGAGGCGAGTCGGTCCGATGGTGAGCATCGAGCTCTTGACGGGCCTGAGCAGGACGCTCGAAGCGCGCGACGCCTACACCCACGGGCACGGCCAGCGGGTCGCGCACCACGCGGAGCGTATCGCGCGTGCCATGCACCTCTCCGCGACGGAGATCGCGAGGATCCGTGCGGCTGCCGCGGTCCACGATGTCGGCAAGCTCTACACCCCGAGGGAGATCCTCAACAATCCCGGGCGGCTGTCCGCTGCGGAATTCGATGTCGTCAAGCGCCACGCCGCCGACGGCGCGGGCATGCTGGCCGGCGTGCGGGATCCCGAGATGATCGCGATGGTCCGCCACCACCACGAGCGCATCGACGGTCACGGCTATCCCGACGGACTGGCCGGCTCCGACATCCCCGTCGGCGCCCGCATCATCGCGGTAGCCGACACCTTCGACGCCATCACCTCGAGCCGCGCCTACCGCAGGGCCGGCACGCAGAAGCAGGCGCTCGACGTCCTGTCAGCTGGTGCCGGCACGCAACTCGACGCCGACGCCGTGGCCGCCTTCCGCCTTCGCTACTCCGGTCGCCGCTCCGTCGGCTGGCTCGCGGTCGCAACGGCCGTCTCACAGCGGGCCTTCGCGGCGCTGGGGACGGCCTCACAGAGCTTCGGCGCGGGCGCGGGAGGAGTCACCTCGCTGTTGCCCGCACTCGGCGCGGCTGGCCTGCTCGGCCTCTCGGCCGGCGCGCACGCGCGCAGCACCGTCGAGCACACGCAACGCCTGCCCGTGCTGACACGCTCGGGGCGCAGCGTCAGCGCGTCGTCGACGCTGCGATCTCGGCACGTGGCCAGCCGGACTGCGCACCCGGCGCTGCCCGGCACTCATGTCCAGCACAAAGCCGCGCATGCCTCGCCGATCGCGCGAGTGTTCCGTCCCGCGGCGAGCAGCACACCCACCACCCGGGCGACCGGGACGGGCACCGGCGTTCGCGTCCCCGCCGCACCCGCGCCGCCATCAACCTCGAGCCCGCCCCCGTCCGCGCCCCCGGTGAAGACTCCGCCGCTGCCCGAAGGCACGACGGTGCCGCCGCCCACTGGCACCTCTCCGGTCACGCTTCCCTCCGTTCCCGGAGTGAACCTGCCCCCTGTCCCCAGCGTGAACGTCCCCCCGGTGACGGTCACCCCGCCATCGGTGCCCTTGCCGTCAACCCCCGCCGCGGGCCTCCCGCGCACGGCCACGCAGGTGACTGTCGGCGAGGTGCCGAACCTCCCGTGAAGCGCGCGCACGCGGCTTGATCTCAGGCGGCGTGCTCGAGCGGGCAGGCGAGACGCATCGCTCGACGGCGACCTCGACGCCGTACCTCGGCGCGAGCGTGATGCCGCGCAGCACCACGGGGTCGGGTCGCTCGCGCAACGGCCGCAGCTCGACCGCTTGAACGGCCGTGCGCAGCACCTCTGCCATCTCGGCCTGCGCGAGCGCCGCGCCGATGCAGCGCCGGATGCCGCCGCCGAAGGGCAGCCACGAGTACGACTCGGCGCCGTCCTCGCTGAAGCGCTCTGGCATGAACTCGTCGGGGCGCGGATACAGATCCTCGCGCAGGTGCACGAGGGCGATCCCCGGATAGACCTTCACTCCGGCAGGAAGCGCCCAGCCGGCCACCGTGCGGGGGACGGTCAGGGTGCGCTCAGCGGCGTCGATCACAGGCCTCAGCCTCAGCGTCTCCTTGACGACCGCATCGAGGTAGGAGTCGTCCTCCCCGGCCGCGAGCTCCTCGCGCAGGCGCGCGAGCACGCGCGGGTTGCGCAGCAGTAGCTCGAATGCAAACGCGAGGCCGGTCGCCGTCGTCTCGTGCCCGGCACCCAGCATCGTGAACAACTCATCGCGCAGCTCCGCGTCGGTCATCGGCCGACCTTCTTCGTCCCTCGCGCACAGCAGCATCGAGAGCACGTCCGAGCGCTCCTCGAGGTCGGGCTCGCTGCGGCGCCGCTCGATTTCCTCGTACAGCAGCTCGTCGGCCGCGCGCAGGCGACGCATGAACCGTCCACCTGGGCTGAGCGGCCCGAGGTCCGCGCGGACGGCACGCGCGACCATGAAGATCGGGCTGCTGTCGATGACGGCGATGAGCCTCTCGCGCAGGCGCTCGACCCGCTCCGGCTCGGTGACGCCGAACACCGCCCGGCAGATCACCTCGAAGGTGAGCGAACGCATCCGCTCGCGCAGCACGAGCCGTCCGCCGGGCCGCCAACCGGCTATCTCACGCTCGGCGACGTCGCGGATGACGTCGCGAAACGCGGCGACCCTCGACCCCTGAAAAGGCGCCAGCAAGAGCTTGCGCTGGCGCAGATGCTCGCGCCCGTCGAGGACGAGCACGGAGTGCGCTCCGAGCACCGGCTCCATGAACGAATTCGCCTCGCCGGCATACAGATCGGACTGATCGCCCGTGAAGAGCTCCCGGATGGCGGCGGGATCGACGATATACACGCCGGTGCCGAACCCAACCAGCCTCACGGTGAACACGTCACCGAAGCGCGTGTGCCACTCGCGCAGCACCTCGAGAGGCCGGCGAGCGAAGCGCACGGAGTTCACGGCGGCCGGGGAGCGCGGTCCGGGGGGAAGCGCCATCAAACCAGTCTAAGCCCCAGCCGGGCGAGCGCGTCCCGGGGCCGCCGTCTCACGAATCGCGCCGACCCGCCAGCGCGGGGCCGGACGGCCGGCGCGAGAAACCGCGCCCCTGATCGTGGCGGCGTGGGGGGCCCGATGGCGCAGTGCTCGACCCGGCGCGCGCCAGGAACGCGAGCTCGCTCGGCGGCCTGGGCACGTCGATCAGGTATCCCTGAGCCAGGTCGCACCCCAGGTCCGACAGCAGGGCCAGCGTCGCTTCGTCCTCGACGCCCTCTGCGACGACGCGGAGCCCCAGCGCGTGGCCCAGCTCGATCGTCGCGCGGATCAGTTGCACCTCACGTTTCTTCTCGCCGTTGGCCAGGCGAGTGATGAACGTGCGGTCGAGCTTCAGCTCGGCCACGGCGAGGCTGCTGAGATAGGCAAGCGAGGTGAACCCCGATCCGAAATCGTCGATCGACACGACGATGCCGAGGTCTCGCATCCTCTCGATCACGAGCCGGGATCGCTCGAACTCCCGGATGATGCTCGTCTCGGTGATCTCGAGGACCAGCGCGGGAGGAGGAAGCTCATGACGTGCGAGCAGCTCGGCTATCAAATCGATGAACCCGGCGTCGAGCAGGTTCGTCGCCGAGACGTTGACCGACACGGACTGGCGGTGACCGGCGGCCCGCCAGGTCGCGCACTGCCTCAGCGCACGCTCGAGCACGAACCTGGTGAGCGAGCGCATCAGACCGGCTTCCTCTGCGACCGAAAGGAAGTTCAGCGGCGCGACCAGGCCAAGCCGGGGGTGCGTCCAGCGAACCAGTGCCTCGACGCTGGGGATCTCATTCGTTCGCAGATCGAGCTGCGGCTGGTAGTGCAATACGAGCTGACTCTCCGCGATCGCCTCGCGCAGCTCTTCGGCGAGACGCAAGCTGTTGCCGCCGCCATCGAAGTCCTTCTGACGCTCAAACAGCGCGAATGGCACGCTCCCTGACTTCGCCCGGTACATCGCCGCGTCGGCGCACCACAAGAGCGCGCCGCTGTCTGTAGCGTCCTTCGGCGCGAGGGAGATCCCGATGCTCGCGCTGATGCACGGCCTCACGGGATCCAGCAGGAACGGCTCTGCGAGGCTGTCCGTGAGCTGCTGGGCGATCGTCGTCGCGTACTCGACATCCGCGCCGAGCAGAACCGCCGCGAACTCGTCGCCGCCGAGCCGGATGAGCCGGTCGGACCCGCGCAACGAGCCCTGAAGCCGCGCACCCAGCTGTCTGAGCACCTCGTCGCCGGCCGGATGGCCGAATGAGTCGTTGAACTCCTTGAAGCGGTTGAGGTCGATGAACAGGAAGGCCAGGGTTCGCCCAGGTGTCTGCCCTGCGGCCGCGTGGTCGTTGAAAAACGCATCCAGTATCTGAAACAGATACCGCCTGTTCCCGAGACCGGTCAGGTCATCGGTCATCGACTGCTCGTAGCGCTTCTCCGTCAGCGCGCGCACGGTTCGGGCCGAGAGGGCAACGCGAGCAGCGACGAGGAGAAGGGTTGCGGCGGCGAGCCCTATGGCGACCCCGCCGACCTGGTGCAGGGTGCCGAAGACGAGGATGGCGAGCGCGGAGAAGGCCGCGAGTCCTGGGAGAACGAACGCCGGCGGCTTCTGATGCGCGAACGGACTCGAGATCCCCGGACGGACCCACACAGCCAGCGACATCAGGAGAATCGAGATCGGCCAAGCCACCGCGTTGACGACGGTCCCGAGATGCGTCGCGCCTATCGATGACCCGAAGAGATTGAACGTATCGCCGGCGACATTGATCGACACTCCCGTTGCCAGGAGCAGCCATGGTGCCTTGCTTCTGCCCGACAGCACCGCGGTGCCGCCAACCACGAGGAAGAGAAGCAGCAGATCGCCAACCGGGTAGGCGAGGTTGGTTGCAACTGCGAGCGAATCGCCGCCCGCCAGGCGTCGCAGGCTCGGGAACGCAAACGCAGCGCATAGCGCTGCCGCGCCAAGGCCGGCCACCGCGCCGTCGAGCCAGCTCGGAGTGGAGAAATGCCTCGTGTCGCCCCTCATGAATAGCACGACCGCTACATACGCGAGCGGGAAGAAGCCGAGGTAGAACGCGTCTGCGAGCGACGGCGTGGACGGGGTGGCCCCGCCCAGGGACTCGACCGTCAGGACCACGTCCCCGAGCGACCACGACAGCAAACCGAATCCGAGCGCAAGCGCCACCGGCCGCCCCGGCCGCCGCACGACGCCTCTCGTGATGCACATGCCGCTGAGGACGAGCTCGAAGGCGGCGACCATCCAACCGTCAACCAGGGGCCAGTATCCATTTCCGCGGACCACCTTCAGGGCGACGTATCCGACGAGAAGGGCTCCCATCACCGCGTAGGCGAGCCAGATCGTCGCTCTCGGTCGCTCGCTGCGAGTGGGCGCGCCGGCGCCCGGCGCCGTGGACGGCAACATACGTATGCATCTCGACGCTTTCAGCCGAGAGCTGGAGTAATCCGGCAGAGCGCGGACGCGTTGTTTCACGCCTGCTCGGTCGCCGTCCCGGAGGAGAAACGGAGAGGGAGGTGTGTGAGTTCATGAGATAGGCGACACCTGTGTCAAGACATCGGAGACACCGAGCGAGGGGGTTCTCCGATGGGCATGGCGGCGTATCTGGTCGAGGCGCATCTGCGCGAGGGACGTCCGGTCGCTGAGCTGGCGAGAAGCCACGGGGTGCATCGCAGCTGGATCTACAAGCTGCTGGCCCGCTACCGCGCCGAAGGAGAGAAGGGCCTGGAGCCACGCTCGCGGCGCCCGCGGCACTCGCCGAGCAAGACCTCCGAGCGATGGGTCGCCGAGATCCTCGCGCTGCGCGCTGAGCTGAGCAAGGAAGGCTTTGACGCCGGGGCGCAGACGATCCACGCGCACCTCAGCCGCGATCACCCAGACGTTCCCTCTCCCTCGAGCATCTGGCGCGTGCTGAAGGCAGAAGGGCTCGTCACTCCCCAGCCGCACAAGCGCCCGCGCAGCTCCTACATGCGCTTCTGCGCGCAGCTGCCCAACGAGTGCTGGCAGACCGACATCACCTGCTTCGGGGAGCTCGAGATCATCGGCGTGATCGACGACCACTCGCGCCTGTGCGTGGCGGCCAGAGCGTTCGCGCAGGTCAAGGTGGCAGACGTCGTCGCCACCTTCTACGAGGCCGCCTCGCGCTATGGCCTGCCGCAATCGCTGCTCTCCGACAACGGCGCCGTCTACACCGCCGCCCCCCGCAACGGGCGCTGCGCGATCGAGTCAGAGCTGCTCGCGCTCGGCATCCTCTACAAGCACTCGCGCCCGTATCACCCGCAGACCTGCGGCAAGATCGAGCGCTTTCACCAGACGCTGAAGAGACACCTGGGAGCACAACCCCCTGCGGGCTCGCCCTCAGAGCTGCAGCCCCAGATCGACCGCTTCATCGCCTACTACAACGAGGAGCGCCCGCACCGGGCGATCGCGCGCAGGGCTCCGGCCGAGGCCTACGGCGCGCGAATGAAGGCGGCGCCGCAGGGCAATGGGCACCCGCCGGCGCGCCACTACCGCGTCCGCCACGACAAGGTCGACGGCGGCGGGACCATCACGCTGCGCTACAAAAGCCGGCTCTATCACGTCGGCCTGGGGCGCGCGCATAAGCGCCGGCGCGTGCTCGTGCTCGTCGCCGATCGCGATGTGCGCGTGCTGAGCGTCGAGTGCGAGATCCTGCGCCAGCTCGTGCTCGACCCGAGCCGCGACTACCAGCCGCTCGACTAGCGGCCGGTGTCTACGATGTCTTGCGACATCCGTCTCCGATGTCTTGAGACATCACAAAACGGAGAGGGCGGGATTCGAACCCGCGATGGAGTTTGATCCCCATACTCGCTTAGCAGGCGAGTGCCTTCAGCCGCTCGGCCACCTCTCCCTGAGGATTGGAACGCCAGTTTAGAGCCTGCCGGGCGTGCCGCGTGAGCGCGTAGCATCTGTCGATTGCGCGGAAGGGTGGCAGAGCGGTTGAATGCGGCGGTCTTGAAAACCGTTAGACGGGCAACCCCCGTCTCGGGGGTTCGAATCCCCCCCCTTCCGCCTTGCGGATCGGTGCTCCGCTAATGCGATTTCGGGCTCCCCGGCGCCCGGGTTCCATGTCAGACTCCGCCACCGGCGAGCCCGAGCTGATCGACCTCGTGCACCTCGGGCAGCCGGACGCCCTCGGCGCGTGGCGCATCGGCGATGTGATCGTCGACCCCGGGCCGAGCAGCTGCTTGCCGCGGCTGCTCGCGGAGCTCGAGCAGCAGCCTCCGCGGGTGCTGGCCCTGACTCACATCCATCTCGACCACGCCGGCGCCAGCGGATCGCTCCTCGAGCGCTTCCCCGATGCCGAGGTCTGGGTCCACCAGCGCGGCGCCGTGCACCTGATCGACCCGAGCAGGCTGCTCGAGAGCGCGACGCGGCTCTACGGCGCGGACATGCAGCGGATGTGGGGCGAGGTGCTGCCTGTGCCGGCGGCACGGATCAGGGGGCTCGCGGGGGGTGAGTCGCTTGGCCCCTTCCAGGTGGCCTACACGCCCGGTCACGCCTCCCATCACGTCTCCTATCTGCACGCGCCGAGCGGGCACGCGTTCACCGGCGACGTCGCCGGAGTCCGGATCGGCGCCGGGCCAGTGCTGGCGCCCACGCCGCCGCCTGACATCGACCTCGACGCGTGGCGCGCCTCGCTCGATGTCATCGAGGGCTGGAAGCCGCGCAGCCTTGCCCTCACACATTTTGGCGCGTACGAAGATGTCGCCGGCCATCTGGCCGATCTGCGCGCACAGCTCGACCAGCTCGAGACGGTGGGCCGCGATCTCGATGAGGCCGCCTTCGCAGCGATGGTCCGTGCTCGCGTGGCCGGCTCGGCGAGCCCGGAGACGGCCGCCGCGTACGAGCACGCGATGCCGCTGGCGCAGAGCTTTCAAGGACTCGCGCGGTACCTGCGCCGGAGTGCCGCGAAGCCCGCAGCGCGCGCCACGCCGGCCGAGGGGAGCGCGTAGGGTGGGCGTGCGCATGACCGTCACCGGCACAGAGCGCTACGAGCAGCTGCTTCGCGAGCACCGATGGGAGGTGCCCGACCGCTACAACATCGCCGCCGATGTCTGCGATTCGCGCCCGGCTGATGCGCTCGCAATGGTGCACGAGCGCCATGACGGCGTCATGCGCGAGCTGCACTGGGGCGAGCTGCAGGCGCTCGCCAACCAGGCGGCCAACCTGCTTGCGAGCCTCGGCGTGGAGCGCGGCGACCGGGTGGCCGTCGTCCTGCCCCCGACGCCGGAGGCGGCGGCGGTCTTCCTCGCCACGTGGAAGCTTGGCGCGATCCTGCTGTCCATGTCGGTGCTCTACGGCGACGAGGGCATCGCCCACCGGCTGCGCGACTCCGAACCGAAGGTCCTCGTCACGGACGCCGCGAACGCGCCTCGATTCAGCGGTCCCTTCGTCCCGCACGTGCTCGTCCTGGATTCCGCCGCGCTCGGCTCCGAGAGCGACCGCTTCGAGACGGCCGACACGGCCGCCGACGATCCCGCTCAGCTCTACTACACGTCGGGCACCACCGGCCTGGCGAAGGGGATCGTCCACGCCCACCGCTACCTGCTTGCGCACAACGAGTTCGTCCACTGCCACGACGTGCAACCAGGCGAGCGCTTCCACGGGATGGGCGAGTGGGCCTGGGCTGCGGGGATCTGCCCGCTGCTTGGGCCGTGGCGGCTGGGCGCTGTACAGCTCGTCTACCAACGCCAAGGCGGGTTCGATCCGCACAAACAGCTGGAGTTCCTCTCGCGTCACAAGGCCACAAACGTGTTTGCCACGCCCACGGCGATCCGCTCGATGATGGCGATCGACGATGCCGGCGAGCGCTACCCCCAGGAGTTCCGGATCGTCTGCTCAGCGGGCGAGCCGCTCAACCCCGAGGCGATCCGCTGGTTCCGCGGACAGTACGGCATCACCGTGCTTGACTTCTACGGCCTCACCGAGTCCTATCCGCTGTGCGGCAACTTCCCGTGGATGGAGGTCAGGGAGGGCTCGATGGGGCGCCCGATGCCGGGCTGGGACGTCGCCATTCTCGACGAGGACGAGCGACCGGTGCCTGAGGGCGAGCGCGGCGAGATCTGCCTGCGCGCGCGATCGAACCCGCACTATCCGCTCGGCTACTGGCGCCTGCCGGACGCGACCGTCGAGACGTTCGCAGGCGAGTGGTTCCACACCAAGGACGCTGCGCGGATGGATCAGGACGGCTACGTCTGGTACGAGGGCCGCGCCGACGATGTGATCATCGCCGCCGGCTACCGCATCGGACCGTTCGAGGTCGAGTCGATCTGCCTCGAGCACCCGGCCGTCGCCGAGGCCGCGGCCATCGCCGCGCCAGACGAGCGCCGCGGGGCCGTCGTCAAGGCGTTCATCGTGCTCGCCGACGGCCACGACCCGTCCGACGAGCTGGCGCAGGAGATCAAAGCCTTCGTGCGCGAGCGGCTCTCCGCGTACGCCTATCCACGGCTCGTCGAGTTCCTGCCGGAGCTGCCGAAGACGCTCACAGGCAAGATCCGCCGGATCGAGCTGCGCGAGAAAGCGAGCTGATCGCTGCATCCCGTCCGTGTCGGCTGCTCCGGCTGGAACTACAGGGACTGGCGCGGCTCGTTCTATCCGGGCGATCTGCCGGCCAGCCGCTGGCTCGAGTGCTACGCGCGGCACTTCGACACCGTCGAGGTCAACAGCACCTTCTACCGGCTCGTCAGCCGCGACGCCGTCGCCCGGTGGATCGAGCAGACTCCCGAGCGCTTCGTGTTCGCCGTCAAGGCGAGCCGCTATCTGACGCATGTCAAGCGCCTGTCGAACATCGCGAACGGGGTGGCGAGGTTTTACGAGCGTCTGCAGCCGATGCTCGACGCCGGCCGGCTGGGAGCTGTCCTCTGGCAGCTGCCGGAGAGCTTCCACAGGGATAGCGAGCGACTCGCCGCCTGTCTCGAGCAGCTTCCGCCCGGACGCCACGCATTCGAGCTGCGCCACCCGAGCTGGTTCACGGGCGACGTCTATTCGCTCCTGCGCGAGCACGACGCGGCCCTCGTCATCGGCGACCATCCCGATCGCGGATTTCAGACATTCGAGGCGACCGCCTCGTGGCGCTATGTCCGCCTGCACTACGGAAGGCGTGGACGGCGCGGCAACTACTCGGCGGCCGAGCTGCAAACGTGGGCCGAGCGACTTCACCGCTGGCGCGCGAGCGGGCCGCTCTTCGTCTACTTCAACAACGACTGGGAGGCTTTCGCTCCGCGCGACGCCGCCAAGCTGCTCGGGCTGCTCGATCGCGCGGACGGTGAGCGCGATCGCTGACCGTTCCGGACCTGCCCCTGAACCGACCGCCGAGTCAGAGCCCGGGCTCTTCGACCGTCGCGGAGGTCGCGAGCACTTCGCCGGCGGCGCCCAGCGGCTGTACGGCGACGTCGGGGCCGACGGTTCCGGCGGGCAGCGGTACGGCCGTCTCAAAGCCGCTGCGCGGCGCCTGCGCGACGACTTCGAGGCTTGCGGGATTGGCGCCGGCGAGGACCCTCCACGAGGCCACGAGCGTTGCGCCGTTCCAGCTCGCATAGACGGTCTGCGCACCTTCTGCGGGCGCCAGCATGAACGTCGGGCGGTGCGCCGGCTTGCCCGTCCAGGTGAAGCGGAAGCTGCGGTAGGACTGCGTATGGACGGGAAAGTGTGCGTCGAAGAGCAGCGTGCCTTCAGGGCTGTACTCGGAGAAGTACGGCACCTGGCCCCAGCCTATGAACCAATCGCCATTTTCGAGCGCCTGCATGTTTCCCTGGCTTTCCGCCAGCAGCGGCGGCGCGTGGGTGAACTGCGCGAGCAGCGTGGCGCTGTGGTTGGCTGGGCTCAAGCTCAGGACGATGCCGCGGGACTCGCTGTGAACGGCCGGCGAGGCGCCGTTGTCGAAGATGCTGATCGAGCCGTCCGGAAGCTCGCGCGGGTCGTGCTGCCACGCCGTCGGAGTGCCGGGCCCCGCCGTGAAGCTGCTCCTGCGGCCTCCCAGACGCCAGACGATCTGACCGCCGTGAGGACCGAGGTCGTACACCGTCCACGTGTTGCGAGCGGACACGAGCAGGCTCCCGTCCTCGTCGAGGTTGATCGAGTTGATGTGGAAGAAGTCGAACGGCGAGCTGATCGTCGAGGTGCTCGCGTGTTCGTAGGATTCCGCCAGTCCGACGTGGTCCAGGCTCGTCCATTCGTACATGACGAGGCCAGTCCTGACATCGATCTCCTGAAAGACCCCGTCGGTCACGGCACCATTCGCCGGCCCGCCGACCGCGGAGAGGTTGCAGAGGATCGGGTCATACGCGGTGAGCAGGGCCGTTCCCTGCCCGGTGAGCTGGAACTCGTGCAGGTCGGCACTGAAGCCGTTGCCGGCGTTCACGGTCGCGACGGTCGAGTAGGTGCTGTCGTCGATCACGTCCTCCCCGCGGCCGAAGCCGTGCACCGAGATGTCGCCCTGCCACCACGTGAGCACCGGTTTGCCGTTGTATTCCTGGACGCGAAAGTTGCTCGCCGAGGTGTCGGTCGGGAGCGGCTTGAACCACACCAGCCCGCCGTTTTGGTCGAGGATCATCGGTCCGGCCTGCCCCGGCCCGGAGTAGGGCGCGACGAACTCATCTCCGGGCGCCACCGCGGGCGAGGTTGTGGTGACGGCCACCACGGGCGGGTGCAGGTCCGTACGGGAACGGAAGCTCTGGACCTCTGCGGCGCTGCCGGGATGGACCGTCTCCGGCGTGGAGCTGATCTCATCCTCGCGAGCGATCGCGAAGTGCTCGAGCAACCCCGTGGCGGAGGCGCCGACCCGCAGCCGCGCTCGCACGGTGACGCGCTCGCCTTCCGCGAAGGGGCGGGTGGGGAGGAAGCTCGCGCCGTCGCCCTGAGAATAGGGCTCGAGGCGCCCTGCGTGGGCGCCGGTCTTCGAGCCGACGACGCTGATCGCGCTGAGCTCGCGTGCGGGAGCGCCGAGGAAGCTGATCTGGGTATGCGGCGAGACGTCGCGGCTGCCGCTCAGCGGAGAGACCGTGACGGCGCCCTGGAGCGCGGAGTTGTTCAATGTCGCCGGGGTGCACGTGGGTCCCGGCTCGGCGGCAGCGAGCGGGGCCGCCACCCCCAACCCAACGAGCACCGCCACCGCCGACCCTAGGATGAGGGCGCGCATGGAGAACATCGATCCGGACGAGGATAAGAGAGTCAACCGACGCACGTTCCTGAAGGGCGGTCTCGCCGCCGGCGGTGTGCTCGGCGCCGGCCTCGCGATCCGAGCAGCAGCCGAGTCGACGAGCGACTCGGGCCCGCCGCCGAGCACGACCGGCGCCCCGCCCATCGCGCACGTGCGCCCGAGCGCAGCCGGCGGGCGCCCGAACATCCTCGTGATCCTCGTCGACCAGCTGCGCTTTCCGCAGTGGTTCTCACCGGCTCCCGCCACCAGCGGCCTGCCGCCCAACATCCAGAGCCTGCGCGAAGGAGCCGTCTCTTTCGCGAGACACTACACGGCTTCGAACGATTGCAGTCCTTCGCGCTCGGCGCTGCTGACCGGCCTCTACACCCATCAGACAGGCTGCATGATCACCGGCGGAAGCACCCTCGATCCGGGGTTTCCGACCTGGGGAACGATGCTCAGGGAGCACGGTTATCACACGCGGTGGTATGGCAAGTGGCACCTCACCCACCACGACAACTGGTGGACGGAAGCGACCGGCGGACGGACGCTCGAGCGATACGGCTTCGCTGGCGGCACGTTCCCGTCGCCGGACGGCGCGCCGGGCCAGGGCTGGCGTGTCGATCCGCACGTCGCCGCGCAGTTCGCCGACTGGTTCGCCCACGAGGGCGGCAACGGGCCTTGGTGCACGACCGTCTCGTTCGTCAACCCGCACGACATCGCCTGGTGGTACGTGTGGACCGATCGCGTACCGGCGGAGACCACGGCGCCTCACGTGCTGCGGCGGCTTCCGCCGAACTTCGAGACGCCCGAGCTTCTGATCGAGCGGAACAAGCCACGCCTTCAGCGCTCGCTGCAGGCCACCGCCGCCGCCTCGTTCGGACCGGTCCCCTACGCGGGACCGCACGCCGTCGGCAGGTGGCTTGGCTTCGTCGACCTGTATCTCAAGCTGCAGCGAGAGGTCGACCAGCACGTCGGGCGCATCATGCGGACGCTCGAGAGCCGGCCGGAGGTGGCCGCGAACACGGTCATCGTCTTCACGTCCGACCACGGCGAGTACGGCGCCTCGCACGGTCTGCGCGGCAAGGGCGCCAGCGCCTACGAGGAGGGCATCCGCGTGCCGCTGATCGTCAAGGACCCGCGTGGCGTGCTCACCCGCGCGCCCGAACAGGTGCGCACGCAGCTCACCTCGAGCGTCGACATCGCGCCGCTGCTGCTGACGATCGCCACCGGCTCGAGCGGGTGGCGTCGCGAGCCGCACTACGCGCAGCTCGCAGGCAGGCTGGACCTCGCGAGCATCCTCGCCGATCCGAGCGAGCCAGGCCGGCCGCACGTGCTGCACGCGACCGACGAGGTCGTCACCGAGTTCGCGATCGAGCCATACGCCGCCAATGCACCGCTGCACGTCGTCGCGCTGCGCACGCCGACGGCGAAGTACGCGATCTACTCCAACTGGCCAGAGGAAGGCATCGAGCCGCTCTCCGAAGGCGAGGAAACCGAGCTGTACGACTACCACACGCACACAGGCCGGCTCGAGCTGCACTCGAGCGCAGGACACAGCCCGCGTGAGCAGTCGTTGCGGTCGGAGCTCGAGCGTGCCTTCGCGAACGAGCTGCGCGCGCCGCTGCCTGCCCACCTGGGCGCCGCGCATGGCGGCGGCTTCGCCGACTACTTCTCGACGGCGAGGTTCGCCGCGACGAGCGCGGCCGCCCGCCGCAAAATCCGCAGCGAACGCGAGGTGGGGCACATCGACACGGCGCTCGGCTCGCACACGCACCGTAAGCACCCGGCTAGGCATTCACCGCAGGCGAGACAGCTATGACCGCACCGGAGGCGTCGAGTGCCTCTACCGCCACGTAGGGTCCGGCGGTTGGCAGGGAGATAGTCGTCTCGAAACCAGACTTCGCAGCCGTGGCGAGCGGGGTGAGCGCGCTCGGCGAGGCGCCCGCCAGGACCCGCCAGGAGGCGACGTCCGTCGCCCCGTTCCAGCTGACCGCCACCGTTGATTCGCCCGCGCCCGCGGAGCTCACCGCGACCGACGGCGCCGTCAGCGGCTGCCCGTTCCACGGGGACAGCGTGGTCCTGAAGCTCTGGACGCCCTGGCCGAGCGCCCCTTCCAGCACGACCTGGCCGGAGGAGTCGAACTCGGCGAAGTTCGGCAGCTCGCCATAGCCCAGCAGCCAGTTCCCACCTGGCAGGCTGAGCGCGTTGCCCTGGCTTTCGGCCAGCAGCGTCCTCGTCGGGTCGACGAACTGCTTGACGAGCGCGACGGTGTGCGTGGCGAGATCCGGGGCCAGCAGCAAGCCGCGGGACTGCTTCTCCTTCGGCGGATCCGAGCCGTTGTCGAACAGCGAGATCAGCCCTTCGGGCTGAAACTCGGCGTCGTGCTGCCAGTAGAAGCGGACGCCCGGCCCGAGCTTGAAGCTGCTGCGCGCTCCGCCAAGGCGCCAGCGCACCGCGCCGCTGTGCATGTCGACGTCGTATAGCGCCCACGTATTGCGAGCGGACAGAAGCACGTCACCGGCGGATCCGGGATCGACCGAGTTGATGTGCGCGTAGTCCCAGGGGTAGCTGGAGGAGGGCGCGGGGTTCTTCGATTCCGCAGCCAAGACGTGCCCGAGCGCGTGCCACTCCCACATCACCAACCCGGTCTTGATGTCGATCTCCTGGACCACTGCGTCGGTGAGGACGCCGGCGCTCGCGCCGTGGGCCGCCGACAGGTTCAGGTGGACCGGGTCGAACGCGTCGACCCACGCGGTGCCCTGCGGGGTGAGCCGGATCACATGCAGGTCGGCGGAGTAGCCGTTGCCTGCCCGCACCGTCGCGACCTGCTGGTAGGAGCTGTCGTAGATGACGTCTTCGCCCTCGCCGAAGCCGACCTGGAGGATCCGACCCTGCCACCAGGTGAGGACGGGCCTGCCCTCGTACTGCTGCACGGCGAGATTCGTCGCCTCATCTCCTGAGGGAAGCGGGTGGAACCACACGAGGTTCCCGGCCTGATCTACGATCATCGGCCCGGACGATCCGTCGCCCTGGTAGGGGGCCATCATGAGGTAGCCGGGCGCGGAGCCCGGCTGCGCAGCGGTGGTGATCGTGACCGTCGACGGGGTCAGTTCGGGCGCTGAGCTGTAGTGCTGCACCGCGCGAGGGTCACCCTGGCTGATCGGGAACTCGGCCTGGCTCACGGCGGCCTGGTGGGCGATCGTGAAGGTCGTGACCGCGATGCCCCGCCGCGCACCGCCGACGACGCTCGCGCGGACCGTCACGAGCTCGCCGGGAACGAACGGATGCGCCGGCAGGAAGCTCTCGCCCGTGCCCGTGGAGTAGGGACGCAGAGAGCCGGGATGAACGCCGCTGCGGGAGCCGACGACGCGCACGCCGGAGACGCGGGTGCCGGGACCGCCGAGGAAGCTGATCTGCGTGCCCGGCGAGGCGTCCGCGGTGCCGGCCAGCGGCGAGACGGTAACCGGGTTGGCCGCTGCGAGCGTCGCCGAGACTTCGGCGTCGAGCAGCGGCGAGCGCGCCGGGGACGCGTCGCCGCATGCGCCGAGGGCGAGCGCTCCCGCGATCGGCGCGAGCCCGAGGATGACCGTAGTCAGCCTTCTCATCCTTCGCGCTGGGGGCCCCGGCTCGTGCGCTGATCGATCACGACGCCGGCGGTCGCGGAGCCTGTGGCAAGTATCCAGCGCGGGCCCCCGGGGACCGACATCACGACTTTCGCGACGCGCCTGCGCGGCAGGGGAAGCCGGGGGTCGCGCACGCTCGGCGTGCCCGACCGCTCGAGCGGCGCCGGCGCGGCTGGGCGGCCGTTGCCCGACGCCGCGTCAGCGGGCGGCGGAGCGTCCACGGGCCGCGCGCTGACGATCACCGGCGCCGCTTGCGCGCCCTCCGCGGCGCCGTCCGCCGCGCCCTCCGCGGCGCCGTCCGCCGCGCCCTCCGCCGCGCCCTCCGCGGCGGCCTCGCGGGGAGTCTCGACGGGGCTCTGGACCGGCACCGCGCGCGGCGCGGGCGGGCGGACCGTTCGCGGGATGAAGCGGAGGGCGACGAATGCCCCGAGCGCCGCGAAGGCGCCGGCGATCAGGAAGGCGAGGCGAAAGCCGTCATTGAGCGCGAGGATCGGCGCGCGGTAGTCGACGCTGGTGAGGTGGTTCGTGTAGAGGACGGAGAGCGAGGCGAGGGTCGCGAGGCCGAGCGCGCCTCCCATCTGTCGCGACGTGTTGACGAGGCCGGAGGCCAGACCAGCCTCGCTCGGCGCGGCGGTCGCCGTCGCCGCGATCGTGGACGGGACTACCGAGAAGCCGATGCCGATCGAGACGAGCAGTCCGGGCAGCATGAAGTCGGACAGGTAGTCGCCATTGACCGAGATCCGGCCGAACAGAGCGAGGCCGACCGCCATCACGCTCAGGCCGGCGCCGAGCACGCGACCGGCCCCGAAACGCGCCACGAGCGCGCCTGCCTGCGTCGCGCAGGCCATGATCGTGAGCGCCATCGGCAGGAACGCGAGGCCTGCGTCGAGCGGGCCGCAGTGCAGCACTTCCTGCAGGTAGAGCGAGCAGAAGTACCACATCGGGAACAGCGCAGCGCTGAACACGATCACGACGAGGTTCGACACGCGCAGCAGCCGGTTGGAGAAGACGCGCAGGGGCACGAGCGGCGCATCCGCTATGCGACCCTCGACCACGACGAACGAAGCCAGCAGCGCAAGACCCAGAGCGATCGGGCCGAGCGAGGCGGATGCTCCCCAACCGTGCGAGCCGGCGTTCACGATCCCGTAGACGAGTGCCAGCAGACCGCCCGTGACCGCGAGCGCGCCGGCGAAGTCGAAGCTGCCCTCGGAGCTGCTGCGGCGATCGGCGACGACGGCGCGCGCGATGAGCGCGCCGGCGATCCCGATCGGCAGGTTGATCAGCAGCACCCAGCGCCAGCTGAGCTCCTGGGTGATGATGCCGCCGAGCAGGGTCCCGGCGGCGCCGCCGGCGCCGTTCATCGCGCCCCACAGGCCGATCGCGCGATGGCGCTCGGGTCCGGCGGCGAAGGACGAGGTGATGATCGCGAGCGACGACGCTGCCATTACCGCTCCGCCGAGTCCCTGGAGCGCACGAGCGCCGATGAGCACCTGCCTGCCAGCCGCGGTTCCTCCGGCGAGCGATGCGAGCGCGAACAGCAGCAGCCCCGTGACGAACGTCCGGCGCCCTCCGAGCCGGTCGGCGGCGCGTCCGCTGAGCATCAGGAAGCCGGCGAAGGTGATCGTGTAGGCGTTGACGACCCACTGCAGCTCGGGTTTGGAAAAGCCCAGGCTCGCTTTGATCGACGGCAGCGCGACGTTGACGATCGACACGTCGAGGATGACCATGAACTGCGCCAGGCAGCAGACGGCGAGCAGCAGGCCCTGGCGCGAGCGCTCGGCGTGCTCCGGCCCAGGCCGCTCGGCTGGCGCGAGGCGTACCGCTGCCCGTGGTCCCGCCGCGGTCATCTGCTCGAGCCTCCCGCGGACATCTTCAGCCGCTCGCTTGAGTCGTCGGCTTCTGCACCTGTACCGTCGATGATGTCGCGAGCAGCTCGCCGGCCGCACCGACCGCCTGGACCGCCACGTAGGAGTAGGCGTCCGGGAACGTGATCGAGCTCTCGAAGCCGCTGTCCGGCATCGTCGCCACGGCGGTGAGCGAACTGGGCGTGGACCCGGCGAGCACGCGCCACGAGGTCACTTCGCTGGCACCGTTCCAACTGGCGAAGACCGCTGTCGAGTCCCCGGATGAAAGCACTCGCGCGCTCACCCCTGGCAGCCACAGCGGATGGCCCGACCACTGGAAGCGGAAGGCCCTGTAGGAGGAGGTGCCGGGCGGCATGTGAGCGTCGAAGAGCAGCGTGCCGTCCTTGGTGAGCTCGCTCACGCTCGGCACGGAGCCCCAGCCGATGACGACGTTTTCATCGGGGAGCGTCTGCATGTCGCCCTGGCTGTCAGCGAGCAGCGGTCCACCTGGGTGAGGATAGGAGCGCAGGAGGTGCACGGCGCGGGGAGCTATGTCGACCGACTCTCGCAGCCCGCGCGACTGGTAGTGGATTCGCGGGTCCGAGCCGTCGTCGAACAGCGTTACGGTGCCATCGGGCTGCATACGGACATCGTGCTGCCACGCCGTTTCGGTGCCGGGACCCATCGCAAAGCTGCTGCGGGTCCCGCCGAGCCGCCAGAGTATCTCTCCCGAGCCGCCCTGAAGCTGGTAGGCGGCCCAGGTGCTGCGCGCGGAGATCAGCACATCGCCGCTCGGCTCAGGGTCGATCGAGTTCAGGTGAAACCAGTCCCATGGCGTCGCGCTCGCGGTGACGGGCGCGTGGGACTCGCTCACGCCGACGTGGTCGAGACTGTGCCATTCCCAGCGGACCAGCCCGCTCTTCATGTCGATCTCCTGAACTGCGGTGTCGATGATCACGCCGTTGCGTGCGCCGCCAACCGGCGCGAGATTGCAGCGGATCGGGTTGTACACGGTGATGTAGGCAATCTCGTCGGGAGCGACCTGAAAATCGTGAAGGTCGGCCTGGTAACCGTTTCCGGCGCGAACCGTCGCGACCGTCTGGTAGTTCGCGTCCATCACGATGTCTTCGCCCTGACCGAAGCCGAGCGCGAGCACGTGGCCACGCCACCAGGTGAGGTCGTCCTGGTCCTCGTAACGCTGGACGCTCAGGTTCAGGGCGCTGACCCCCTTGCCGAGCTCATCGAACCACACGAGCCGCCCTTGCGGTGTATAGATCAGCGGGCCGTACTGCCCTGGGCCTGGGCCGACGGTCATCATCACATCTCCCGCCTTCGGGTCCAGGTCGGGCTGCGTCACGTCGAGGATCGGCGGGTGTATGCCGGGCGCAGAGACGAAGCTCTGATATGACGACGCCGGCGCCGGCGGGTTGGGGAAGCCGGCGATCTCCGCCGTCGGATACGGCGTCGCGATCTCGAAGCTGAACGACGCCAGCCGTTCGGAGCCCGGCGGCCCGAGCAGCGCGCGGACGAGGACCCGCTCGCCGGGGTCGAACGGCTTGTCGGGGACGAAGCTGCCGCCGTCGCCCTGGAAGTAGCCGAAGACGTGTCCGTAGTGATAGCCGGTGCGCGAACCTTCAACCGAGACGTCCTTGATGCCCGTCACGGGCGTGCCGAGGAAGCTGATCTGGGTGTCGGGGTTGGCCGTGTCCGTCTCGGGCGCCGGTGAGACGTCGACGGAGGTGCCCGCGAGCGCCGCGCTGTGGTCGAGCGTCGCCGGCAGGCATGCCGGCGAGGGACCGCTCGGGGGCACGGCGTTGCGTGCTCCCGAGAGGCTCCCGGTCCCCAGCACGATCGCGACCGTCACCCATGCGCCGGCCGCTACCAGGAGAATGATGTAACGGTTCCTGCTCATCTGCGCCTGCCGGCCGCTGGGAGCAGACATTATCGGGGAAACCCGGTCCAGCCCTCCCAGAGGCGCCGCGGATCGGAATCCTTACCCACTTCTTCGCGGCGCCCAGCGCAGCGTCGAAACGCGCAAGGAGCTCAGGCGACAGCGCGGAGGTGCCTGTACGGCGCGCCGCGCAGCTCTCGCACGAGCGCATCGACGACCCCCTCCTCGTCGCGCTCGCGCCCGTCGGTCACCGCGCCGATCACGGCGCGCTTGCGCTCGAGCAGGGTCGAGATCGTCTCGTCGACCGTTCCCGCCGCAAGCAGGTAGGAGGCGTTGACGGCGTCCCTCTGGCCGATGCGGTGGCAGCGATCCTCGGCCTGGTCGTGCTTGGCGGGCGTCCAGTCGAGCTCGAGGAAGACCACGTTCGAGGAGCGCGTCAGCGTGAGGCCCTGGCCGGCGACCTCGATCGAGCAGACGATCAGCTGGTTGTCCGCGCGGTCGTCCGCCTGGAAGCTGCGCACGGCTTGATCGCGCGCGGCATGCCCGTCCTGCCCCAGGATGTGCAGCGCACCGGGGAAGCGCTCGAGCACGGCCCGCTGGATCTCGCGATGGTGGGCGAACACGACCAGGCGCTCACCGGAGGAGCAGAAGTCGTGGATCCACGTGAGCGCGGATCGGAGCTTGCCGCGCGCGGCGAGCAGCTTGAGCGCGTTCAAGCGCACGAGGCGTTCCGCGCGCAGCGCCGCCGCGACGCGCGCATCCAGCTCACGCAGGTCGAGCGGCTGGGTCTGCAGCCAGGCGACGACATCCCGCTCCGCGAGCCGGTACTCGGCCTCGTTGTCCAACTCCACCGGGACCACCGCACGGGTCTTCGCCGGCAGCTGCGTGAGCACGTCGGCCTTCAGCCGCCGCGCGAAGCAGCGCGCGCGCAGGTGCCAGTGCAGGCGGATGTGCGCGTCCGATCCGCGGAAGCGCTCGCCGAAGCCGGCGCCTGAGCCGAAGTCCTCGAGCCGACCGAGGATTCGCAGCTGGGAGACGAGCTCCGCCGGGCGGTTGAGCACCGGCGTCCCGGTGAGGGCGAGCACCAGGCCGTCGCGGGGCACCACCGCGGACAGGCGCCGGACCGCCTGCGTACGCTTCGCGGCCGCGTTCTTGCAGTGATGGGACTCGTCGAGCACGAGCGCGCGCGGCTGCAGCGCGCAGAGCTCCTGCAGGCGCGCCGCGACGATGTCGTAGTTGACGACCGTGACCTCCGCAGCCGGGATCGGCGCGCCACGGCCGTTGCCGGAGAGCGCCTGCGCGGAGCGAGCGGGCAGCCACCGTTCGAGCTCGCGCATCCAGTTGAGCTTGAGGCTCGCCGGGCACACGACGAGCGCCGGATAGGCGGCGTCCGCCTCGAGCGTCGCAAGCGCCTCGACGGTCTTGCCGAGACCCTGCTCGTCGGCGAGGAATGACCGCCGCTGGGCCAGCAGGTACCTCACGCCGGCGCGCTGGAACGGCTTCAGCTCGCCGCCGAGGACGGGGACATCAAGCGCGGCGTCCGTCGCCGCGGAGAGCGCCACGAGACCCGCGGCTCGAGCATGCTGCTCGCGGACCTCCTGCAACAGCACGAGCGCCTCGGGGTCGACCCAGATGTCGCGAGCAGCCATCAGCGCGTCCAGCTCTGCAACGCAGAACGGGTCGGCCCGGATCGCGGGCAGACGACCATGCGCGTCTGCAGCACCGCGGCGGCAGGCCGGCGGCAGCGCGCCACTAAGCGCGGCGAACTGCTCGAGCAGGGCGGGGTCATGTCCGGGCGCGAGCACGAATGTCGGGTCCTCGTGGGCGGTGGATCGCTCGAGGACCGCGGGCGGCGCCGGGCGGCCGTCCAGCAGCGCCGCGACGCAGCGCCTCGCGGCGTCGCTCAGCCAGCCGTCGAGCATTCGCTCGATCAGCCGCCACGAGTCGAGCGTGAGCGGGATCATCGCGCCGCCTGGCGCGCTCGCGGCGCACTCGCGCACGGCCTGCGGCAGGCGCTCGACCTCGCCGAGCAGCAGGAAGACGGGACCCTCGGCAGTCCCCCCAACCTCGATGCTCCCGCGCCAACTCGTCGCTCGGCGCAGCCACGCTGTGACGCGCGGATCGACGGTCTTGTCCTCGAGCTGCTCGAGCAGCCCTATCAGCTGCTCGGCGTCGTGCTCGAGTGCGGCGAGCCCGAGCGTTGCGGCGGGGCCGGCGGCGGTCCGCAGGCCCGCGCGTTCGGCGAGCGCGCAGGCGAGCGGCGCGTGCTCGGAGCCGATGAGGATCCAGTGGCCGCCGCGCCGGTCGCGGCGGAACTCGACGTCGTATCCGAGCGCCATTCGGTCAGGCTGCTCGCGCCCGCATGCCCGATCCGCTCGCGCGTCACGCTCCGTACCCGTGGCGAGCGCGCGGCGCGCGGCATCGCTGAGGCGCATGGCGCTGTTCTGCGCCCACAGCGTCTCGACCAGTCGCATGGCGCGCTCGTCGAGCGGGATGAGAGCGCGGCCGATTGCGGGCAGGCGACGGGCTTGGGGGTGCGAGAGCAGGACGGCGACGGGCTCGGGCACCGAGTCGGTGGCGAAGCTGAGCCACCATTCCTCGTCGGGACGAGCGAGGTCGACCAGGCACTGCTCGCGGCTTCGCCTCGCCCGGCGACGCCTGATCGCGCGCTCGAGCGCATCGCTCACATCTGCCTCACCGGGCAGGCTGGCCAGGAGCCGCGCGAGGGCCTCGGCCTGCTCTGGTTCGAGCGGCAGGCACCACGTCCGCTCGAGCGGATCCCAGCGCCGGCCCGGGATCGCGCGCAGGAGCTGGCGCAGGCGCTCGTCGTAGGGGAAGCGCAGGACGGCCTCACCACGGGACAATGAGGCTGAGAAGCTCGCCGCGTGCATGGCGCGTCACGATAAGCGCCGGTGAGGATGCCTGGCGCGGCGATGCCGAGCGACGCGCTCGCAGATAAGGTGAGGCGATGCCGAGCATGAGGGCGGTGCAGGTGAGCGAGCCCGGCGGACCGTTCGAACTGGTCGAACGGGACGTGCCCGGGCCGCGGCCGGGCGAGGCGCTCGTCCGGGTGCAAGCGTGCGGTATCTGCCACAGCGACAGCTACGCGAAGGAAGGCGCCTTTCCCGGCATCTCCTACCCGCTCGTCCCCGGTCACGAGATCGCGGGCTTCATCGCGGCGCTCGGCGAGGGCGCGCGCGGTTGGGAGGTCGGCCAGCGGGTGGGCGTCGGCTGGTTCGGCGGGAACTGCGGCTACTGCAGGCCGTGCAGGCACGGCGAGCCGATGAGCTGCGAGAACATGGGGATCCCCGGCATAACCTTCGACGGCGGCTATGCCGACTACACGGTCGTGAGGTCGAACGCGCTTGCGCTGATGCCCGAGGAGCTGGCCGCCGAGGAGGCCGCGCCGCTTCTGTGCGCGGGGATCACGACATACAACGCGCTGCGCCACAGCGGCGCCCGCGGCGGCGATCTGGTGGCGATCCTCGGCGTGGGCGGGCTTGGGCACCTCGGCATCCAGTTCTCCGCGAGGCTCGGCTTCGACACCGTCGCGATCGCGCGCGGTCGCGAGAAGGAGGAGCTGGCGCGCCGTCTCGGCGCCCGCGAATACATCGACAGCACCGCGCAGGATCCGGCCGCGGAGCTGACGAGGCTGGGCGGCGCGAGGGTGATCCTGGCAACCGTCACGAGCGCCTCGGCGATGGCGGACGCGATCGGAGGTCTCGGCATCCGCGGCGAGCTGCTCATCGTCGGCGCGCCGATGGAGCCGATGCAGGTCCCGCCGGCGATGCTGATCAGGGGCAGCAAAACGATCGCCGGCCACGCGTCGGGTATCGCGGGCGACTCCGAGGACACGCTCGCGTTCAGCGTGCTTGCAGGGGTGCGCCCGATGATCGAGACGCTCCCGCTCGAGCAGGCTGCCGACGCCTACCAGCGGATGATCCGCGGCGAGGCACGCTTCCGCATGGTGCTCACGACGGGCGCCTGATACGACGGACGCCTGACGGCGATCACGCCTGGCGCTCGATCGTGGGTAGAGCCCGCCTGATCGAGCGGGTCAGCGATGCCCGGACGATGCGCGCTAGACCGGGAATCGGCGAGGCGAGCCGGATATCGTAGACGAAGTGCGTGCCACCGGAGGTCGCAGCGAAGGTCATCGTGCCGACGTGACCGCGCAACGGGGTGCCCTTCGTGATCCGGTAGACGATGCGCTGCGCCGGAACGAACTCGGTGACGGTCTCCTCGAAGGGAGCGAGGGGGCCGAGTTTCAGCTTTCGGGCCGATCCGACGCCGTTGCGCTCGCCATCCTCGCCGTCGCGAAGACGCGTGATCTCGGCTCCGAAGAGCTCGGCGAGGTGCTCGTGCTCGGCGAGATAGGCGAACACGCGCTCGGGCGGCTTGGCGAAGTCGTGCTCGATGTGGACATGGTGCGCTCGCATCCGTTGCTCCTATTCAAGCGGGCGGCTCGGACTGCCTGCGCGATAGCGGATTGCGTGGCGGTTCGAGGCGCCGAGATACCCCTGAGGATGTGACGATGCGCGCGGCCTGCCGGGCCAACCGCTCGCGCTGGGCCGGCGAGAGGTCCTTGACGAGCTCAGCGAGCTCCCCTGAGGCTCGCTCGGCGAACAGGTGCGCGATTCTCCGTCCCGACGCCGTGAGAAGCACCCTGATGGCGCGCGCGTCCGTGGTCTTCGCGGAGGCGCGTTCCACGAGGCCGCGCTGCTGCGGTGTGGGGGATGCGCGACCCGATCTCGGGCGCGCACATGGCCGAGCGCATCCGGCAGAGGCTCCCGGAGGCGCCCCTGCTGGCGCTCGAGGACATCGCGCACTGGCCGGCACTCGAAGCGCCGGAGCGCGTGGGGCGGGCAGTGATAGACGCGGCCCCAGGGCGGGTATAGAGCCAGATAGGTCGCGGTCGCGTTGTTGGCGCGCTGTCGCCCGTGCGCTCGGGGACCCTCGAGGCGGCGCGCGGTCCGCGTCACAGCGCGGTCCGCGTCACATCGAGAACGGGAGGAAACAGCACGCATGCGTCACAGCCTGATCGCCCTCACGGTGGCGGCTCTCTTGGGCAGCGCCATACTCGCCGGCAACTCGCAGGCCGCGGAACTGCCGGTCGTCTACAACGGCGCGCTCGGCTACGCGCAGGCGAGCCCAACCGCGAGCCCGCCGGGCGCCAACAACTGGTCCTGCAAGCCCTCCCGCGCGCACCCGCGACCGGTGATCCTCGTTCACGGCACCTTCGAGGATATGGCCGACAACTGGCAGGCGCTCTCGCCGCTGCTCTACGACAACGGCTACTGCGTGTTCGCGTTCAACTATGGCTCCTACGAAGGGAGCGGGCAGATCGGGATCTACGGCACGGGTCACATCGAACAGTCGGCCGAACAGCTCGCGAGCTTCGTCACCGAAGTGCTCGCCGCGACCGGCGCGCGCAAGGTCGACCTGGTCGGCCACTCCCAGGGCGGGATGATGCCGCGCTACTACCTGAGATTCCTCGGCGGCGCGAAATACGTTCACACGCTCGTCGGCCTCGCGCCGTCGAACCACGGCACCACCGTAGACGGATTCTTCACGCTGGCGAACCTGCTCGGGGTCAGCTCGTTCTTCGGAACGCTGTGTCCCGCCTGCGAACAGCAGGACGTCGGATCGGCCTTCCTGACGAAGCTGAACGCGGGCAAAGAAACCGTCGCGGGCGTGCACTACACGGTGATCGAGTCCGACAACGACGAGGTCGTGACGCCCTACACGTCGGCGTTCCTCTCGGGTAAGAACGTCACCAACATCCTGCTGCAGAACCAGTGCTCGCTCGATCAGGGAGAGCATCTCTCGATGCCCTACGACCACATCGCCGACGCGGACGTCCTGAGCGCGCTCGATCCGGCGCATCCGCTAACCCCGGCGTGCACGCCAGTGCTGCCGGTGGTGGGCGGCTGAGGAATTCGGCGATCATCGTGGCGGGGAGCCGAGCCCCCGCCACGAGTTCACGCCTCGGCCTGCGTCGCCACCTCGGCGTCAGGGCGTGCGCCGCCGCCTCGCGGGGCCAGCACGAAGCTCTCGATGGCGACGTCCGGGTCGATGTGGTTGTCGCTGAGGAACGCGATCACATGCCGATCGGTGAGCCCCTCGACGGCTGTGACCATCGCAGTGCGCATGGTGTTCTGGAACGCCTTGCGGTTGGCGAGCACGAGTGCGACCTCGCCATCGGCGAGGAGGGTGCGTTCGCCCTTCGTCAGCGTGTCGTGCAGGACAACCGAGACGAGATCCTCGTTGATGTAGGTTCGCGCCTTGGTGGGTCCCCTGCCGGTGTACTCGCTCAGCACTCGAACGACGGCATTGGAGATTGCCACGGACGGGTAACCCCCCGTGGGGTTGTCATGGGTGCCAGACACAGCGCCCCCTTCTCTCGCCTCCCTCCAGACTCAGAACCCGCGAAAGGAAGGAAGGAGACGGATCGGGTCCGCCCGCGAGAACCGCGTTTGCCCGTGTCCGCCTCAGCGCGTCGAAGCGGTTGGGCTCATACACACGTGTGAGGGAGTGTAGACCTTTCGCGAGCTGTGCCCGCAGGAGTGAGCTGCTGGCAGACTGATTCGAGATGAACGAGCAGCCCACCGCGGCCGACTCCAGTGCCGAGCCTTCCCGCAGGCGGCGCCGGCTGGTGCTTGCGATCTGCTGCATGAGCATCCTGATGGTCGGCCTCGACAACACGATCGTGAACATCGCGCTGCCGTCGATCGGACGCGAGCTGCACACGACCGTCTCCGGGCTGCAGTGGACCGTGGACGCCTACACGCTCGTCCTGGCCAGCCTGCTGATGCTCTCCGGATCGATGGGCGACAGGCTGGGTCGGCGGCGCGTGTTCCAGACCGGGCTGGTGCTGTTCACGCTCGGATCGCTGCTGTGCAGCGTGGCGCCGAGCCTGGGCTGGCTCATCGCGTTTCGAATGCTGCAGGCGGTCGGCGGCTCGATGCTCAACCCGGTGGCGCTGTCGATCATCCGCAACGTGTTCACCGACGCCCAGGAGCGCGCGCAGGCGATCGGCGTGTGGGGCGCGACCGTCGGGATAAGCCTCGCCCTCGGACCGGTGCTCGGCGGAGCGCTCGTGCAATCGGCGGGCTGGCGTTCGATCTTCTGGATAAACGTCCCGGTCGGCATCGCCGCTTTCGCGCTGACGAGGCGGTTCGTACCCGAGTCGAGCGCTGCGCGCGCTCGCCGCCTCGATCCGGTCGGCGAGGCGCTCGTCATCGTGATGCTGGCCTCGCTGACATACGCGATCATCGAGGCTCCCGCCTCCGGCTGGTCCTCGGGGCAGACGCTCGGGCTGTTCGGCCTCGGCGCCGCCAGTCTGATCGGCCTCGTCGCCTACGAGCGACAGCGCAGCGAGCCGCTGCTCGAGTTGCGCTTCTTCCGCAGCATCCCCTTCTCTAGCGCCAGCGCGATCGCGCTCTTCGCGTTTGCCGCGTTCGGCGGCTTTCTGTTCATGAACACCCTCTACCTGCAGGAGGTACGCGGGCTCTCGCCCCTGACCGCGGGCCTCTACACGTTGCCGATCGCAGCGATGACGGTGATCTTCTCTCCGATCTCCGGGCTCCTCGTCGGACGTCGCGGTCCGCGTAGGAGCCTGCTGGCGGGCGGGCTCGGCCTCATGCTCGGCGGGGCGCTGATGACCGGCATCGGCGCGAGGACCTCGATCCCATCGCTGCTGCCCGCCTATCTCATCTTCGGGATCGGCTTCGGCATGGTCAACCCGCCGATCACGAACACGGCCGTTCTGGGCATGCCGCCCGCCCAGGCTGGTGTCGCTGCCGCCGTGGCGTCGACCTCGCGGCAGGTCGGCCAGACGCTCGGAGTGGCCGTCATGGGCGCCGTGGCGGCGACCGGCGCAGGCACGGTCGGACGGGGCTTCGTCCACGCCAGTCACAGCGGCTGGTGGATCGTCGCCGGCTGCGGGCTTGCGGTGCTGTTGCTCGGCCTCGCAAGCACGACGCGCCGCGCAAACGCGAGCGCGGAGCAGCTGTCCGCCGAGCTTAAAGGCCCCACGATGGCGGAGCTGCCGAGCTTCGAGCCGGCGCAGGCGTGAGGCGGGGGACACGCTGTGCCGGCGTGAGGACGCCATAGGATGGGTTGGACGATGCCCGGCGAGCTCAACGCGGCGTGGCGATGATCTTTCGCCAGATCACCCACGACGACCTCGGTTGCGCTTCCTACCTGATCGGCGACGAGCGAGCGGGCGCCGCCGCGGTCGTCGATCCTCGCTTCGAGATCGACGAGTACCTCGAGTTGGCGCGCTACCGGGCCGTGTCGATCAAGCACGTTCTCGAGACCCACAACCACGCCGATCACGTCTCCGGGCATGGACGCCTCGTGGCCGCCACCGGCGCGAGGATCCACGTCCATCGCGCAGCGAATGCAAGCTACGAGCACGAGCCATTCGACGACGGCTGGGAGCTGCGGCTCGGGACGCTGATCGTGCGCGCGCTGCACACGCCGGGCCATCGCCCCGAGCACACCGCGTTCGCACTCGTTGACAGCGCGCGCGGAAGCGAGCCGTGGGCTGTGCTCAGCGGTGACAGCCTCTTCGTTGGCGACGTCGCACGCCCCGATCTCGCGATCGAAAAGTCCGAGGGCGCCCGCCAGATATTCCACTCGCTGCACGACAAGCTGCTGAGCCTTCCCGAGGACTGCGAGGTGTGGCCGGCCCACCTCGGAGGCTCGATGTGTGGCGGACCGGGCATGGACATGAAGATCTGCTCGACGGTCGGCTTCGAGAGGCGCCACAACCCTGCGCTGGCGGTCCTCGACGAGGGCGAGTTCGTCCGGCAGGCGCTCGCGAATCTTGGGCCTCAGCCGCCGAACTTCGAAAAGATCGTGGAGCTCAATCGCGGGCTGCTCCTGACCAGCGGCGTAGAGGCCGCGGCACTGTATCCCCATCAGCTGGAGCTCAAGCGCGACGAGGGTGCCCTGCTCGTCGACGTGCGCACCGACCTCCAGTTCGACGATGTCCACATCCGCGGCTCCGTCTGCATCCCCTCGTTCAGCCCGGGATTCGGCTCGAAGCTCGCCTGGCTTGCAGACCACGATCAGGAGATCGTGTTCATCGGGCGCGACGACGCCGACGGGCGCCGTGCGGCGAGGCTCGCGGTCGCTGTCGGCGTTCGCAACATCGGCGGCCTGCTCGCTGGTGGCATGACCAACTGGCGCCAGGAACGCCATCCCGTTTCCCAGACCGAGCGCCTGACGGTCGGAGAGCTCTCGGCGCGCATGGCAGCCGACCGGCAGGTGCAGGTGCTCGACGTGCGCGAGCGCAGCGAGTGGGAGGCTGGCCACATCCCCGGATCCGTGTTCATGCCCTGGCATGACATCGACGGGATCCCGCCGGGACTGGACGCTGCGCGCCCGGTCGCCGTCATCTGCGCCGGCGGGGTGCGCGCGGGGACGGCGGCGAGCCTGCTGCGCCGGCACGGGGTCGAGCAGGTGCTGCACGTCGTCGACGGAGGCGTCCCCGGCTGGGCGAGCCTGGGCAACGAGCTCGAGCGAAGCCCAGCGTAGTCGTCGCCCGACGCGCTCATCGTGAAGCGAGCGGGCTGACGTAGCGCAGGAAGGGCTCGGTGTCGAGCGAGCGTCCGGTGGCCTGCTCCAGCAGCGGGATCGTGTCGAGGCGCCTGCCGAAGCGGTGCACGTGCTCGGCGAGCCAGCGCTGGATCGGGGCCACCTCGCCGCGGCGCAGGTCCTCATCGCGCGGCCCGAGCTCGGCCTCGAGCGCCTCCCACAGCTGCGCGGCGATCAGGCAGCCGAGCGCATAGCTCGGGAAGTAGCCGAAGCTCCCTGCACCCCAGTGCACGTCCTGCAGGCATCCGAGCGCGTCGGATGGCACGTCCACGCCGAGCAGGCGCTGCATCCCCTCTCGCCAGGCGGCCGGGAGGTCGGCGACGGCTAGCTCGCCGGCGATCAGCGCGAGCTCGAGCTCGAAGCGCAGGATGATGTGCAGCGGGTAGGTGAGCGGATCCGCGGAGACGCGGATCGGGGACGGCTTGACGCCCACCAGCGCGGCGTTCAGCTCGGCTGCGTCGATGTCAAACCCGCCCGCGCGCAGCTCGGCGGCCAGCACCTCGGCGAACGCCGGATTGCGCGCGACGTGGTTCTCCCACAGCTTGCTCTGCGACTCGTGGACCGACATCGACGTCCCGCGTCCGAGGTTTGTGCGATCGAGGGACGCGTCGATCTGCCGCTCATACAGCGCATGGCCATACTCGTGCAGCGAGCTCAGCAGCGACTCGACCCCGCCCTCGCTGTAGCGCGTGGTCAGACGCGAGTCGCTTCTCCCTATCCACGCCGTGAACGGATGGGCCGAGACGTCCAGGCGCCAGCTCGCGGCGTCGACTCCGAGCCGGCGCAGCGTGCCTGCCACCGCGATCTGCTGCGCGGCGAGCGGTATCTCGAGCGTCCGCGGAGGCGAGCGAACCTCGGCCTCGGCGACGAGCGGCGGCAGCGCTTGGGCGAGCGCGCCGAACACGCGGCGCAGCTCCTGGGTGCGCAGTCCGAAGTCGTAGTCGCCGAGCAGCGCCTCATACGGGCTCTCCCCCTCCTCGGCCACGCACTCGCCACGGGCTCGCGCGAGCTCCACGTTTCGCTCGAGCGCGGGCACGAACGAGCGGAAGTCATCGTGCGCTCGCGCGAGCTGCCAGCTCTCCTGGCCTTCGGTGCTCGCGCGCGCGAGCTCGACGGCGAGCTCCTCGGGCACCCGGCGGGCTCGCTCCCAGTCGCGACGCGCCAGGCGGACCATGTCGCGATCGAGCTCATCTAGCGCCGCGCCGTCGAGCTCGTCCAGCCAGGCTCCGATCTCCTCGGCCGTGGCACGTTCATGCGTGAGGCCGGCGAGCGTACCGAGCTGCTGCGCCCTGGCAGCCCCTCCGTCCGCGGGCATCATCACGAGCTGATCCCATCCGGCCAACATCTCGACGGAGGCGAGATCAGCCAGCTCCGCCATCCGTCCGCGCAACCTCTCGAAAGCCTCCATTCGCTAGAGCGTATGCGCGTCCCGGCCCGCGTGTCACGCCTGCCCTCGCGGCAACCGCTCGAACGGGCAGCGCGCTAGTGTCAGCGAACGGTCAACCGGGCGAGGGAGCGGATGATGTCGACCACGAGCCGTCGTACAGCCACGCACGAGGTTCTCAACCAGCCTCCGCCGCTCGTCGACTACAACGCGTTCGAGGCTGACGCGGCCCTCAGCGAGGCGGTGATCCGCGAGGGCGGAGAGTGGGGTCTGGATCGAATCCGCGATTTCGGCGCGGTCGTCGTGTCGGCCGAGGCGCTCGCTCACGCCAAGCGCGCGCAGCGCAACATCCCCGTGCTAAATACGCACGACCGCTACGGAAACCGCATCGACGAGGTCGACTACGACCCGTCGATGCACTGGATGCTGCGGCTCGGCGTCGAGCGCGAACTCAACTCGCTGCCCTGGCGCGAGCCGCGAGCCGGTGCACATGTCGTGCGCGCGGGCATGTTCCACCTGTTCAATCAGCTCGACACCGGACCATGCTGCCCGATGTCCATCAACTACGCCGCCGTCCCGACGATGCGCCAGGACGCCGCCATGGCGGAGGAATGGGAGCCGCGCCTGACGCTGCCCGACTACGGCGCGTTCGCCCAGGCCGGGATGGTGATGACCGAGAAGCAGGGCGGGTCCGACCTGCGCGCCAACTCCACCGTCGCCGAGCCCCTCGGCGGCGGCTGGTTCGAGTTGACCGGCCACAAGTGGTTCTGCACCCACCCGGTCTTCGACGTGTTCTTCACGCTCGCGCAGACCGAGGCGGGGATCACGTGCTTCGTCGCGCAGCGGCCGCATCCCGGCTTCCGCCTGCAGCGTCTGAAGGACAAGCTCGGCGGCCGCTGCCTGGCCTCGGCGGAGGTCGAGTACGACCACCTGCCGGCGCGGATCCTCGGCGAGGAGGGCCGCGGCACGGCGTTCGTCGTCGAGCAGCTGATCTGGACGCGGCTCGACACCCTCACGGCGCTCGCCGGCATGATGCGCCGCGTCGTCGCGGAGGCAACCTGGCACGCGCGCCACCGTGCGGCGTTCGGCGCGCCGCTCGCCGAGCAGCCGGCGATGGTCAACGTGCTCGCGGACATCGCGCTGGAGTCAGAGGCCGCGACCGCGTCCGCGCTGCGGATCGCGCGCGCCTTCGACTCGGATGACCCCGCCGAAGCTGGCTTCCGCCGCCTCGCGCTGGCGGTCATGAAGTACTGGGTGTGCAAGCGCGGCGCTCCGCTGGCGGCCGAGGCGCTCGAGTGTCTCGGCGGTAACGGCTACGTCGAGGAGGCGCCGATGGCGCAGTTCTATCGAGACATCCAGATCGGCACCGTCTGGGAGGGCTCGGGCAACGTGATCGCGCTCGACGTGCTGCGTGCGCTGTCCCGCGAGCCCGAGGGAGCGTCGGCGTTCGTGGCCGAGTGCGAGCAGGCCTCCGGTGCGGATGCTCGCTTCGACGCTCACATGACGCGCGTGCGGGAGGGGCTCGCAGCGCTGGCCGCGGACCCCGCGCTGGCCGAATGGAGCGCGCGCCGCGTCGTCGAGGACATGGCGCTCGCGTTGCAGGCCAGCATGCTCCTGCGCAACTCACCACCAGCGGTGTCGGACGCGTTCTGCGCCGGACGCCTCGGCGCGCGCGGTCTCGCGTTCGGCGACCTGCCGCGCGGCGTCGAAGGTGCGGCGATCGTGGAGCGGGCGCTCGCGCTTTAGCGCCGCGTCAGCTCGCCTGCAGGGCCTGCTCGCGGTCGGCGTAGTGGGTGCCGCGGACGGCTTGCCCGCCCCTGACCTCCCACACGACCCAGAACTGATGCGACATAGGGATGTTGGTGCGGCTGCTGCGCCCGGACAGCGTCGCCTCGATCAGCACGCGGTCGCCGAGGTCTTTGATGGCATCGACGGTGAGCCCCCACCGACTCCACCCCTCGTCCATCTCGGCGATCCAGTGGCGGATGCCGTCGTGGCCGCGAAAGGAGCCGGTCAGCGTGCGCAGCTCCACGTCGTCGGCGAGGCAGTCCATCAGCCGGTCCTCATCACGCGCGGCGAGCGCCATATATCCGTTCCTCAGCGTCTCGATGCCAGCCGAACTCATTGCCGCATCCCCCTGCGATGAATTGTACGCCGCCGAACTCGCGATTCGTGCGGCGATTCTCGCGCGCCTACCGGCGCGGGTCGCGCCACATGGCCCACATCGTCGGCCCCAGTGGCAGCCGCAGCTCGCGCATCACCCTGAACCCGTGACGGGCGTAGAAGTCGATGTTGCGCTCCTTCGAGGACTCGAGGTAAGCGCCGACGGCGTCGGCGTCGCACTGCTCGAGGACCGGGCGCAGGACCGCAGAGCCGAGTCCTTGCCCCTGCGACGGCGGGTCGGTGCCGAGCACGGCGAGGTACCAATGCGGAGGCTCGCGCGGATGCTGGCGCTCAATTCCGAGCAGACCGGCGACGGCAAGCGGCAGGCGCGCAGCCAGGCGCGGCCGCGCGAGGCAACGCGCGAGCGCGAGATCCTCACGCACGGTCGTCCGCCACCGCTTCGGCGGCGCCCACAACGCCGCGCACGCGAGGTCGTCGCTCGTCCACACCTCCTCGTGGGCGATCAGCTGGCCCAGACGCGCCCCCTGGAAGCCCTCGAGGACCCTCGGGCGAAGTCGCACCGAGGGGCAGGACCATTCCGCGACAGGATCGTCCATGAAGGCTCGCGCGAGCACCTGCGTCAACGCAGGAAGATCGGCTTCGGTGGCGCGACGGACGTTCATCGGCTACCCGGCCCTCGGGTTCTCGAGCACGAGCGCCACGCCCTGGCCAGAGCCGACGCATACGCCGAGCACGCCGTAGCGCCGATCGCGCAGGCGCAACTCGGTCGCGAGCGTCAGCACGTAGCGCGTGCCGGATGAGCCGAAGGGGTGGCCGATGGCCACCGCGCCGCCGTTCGGGTTCAGACGCTCGTCGGGCACCTCGAAGCCGTCGAGCTGGCGCGGCAGCTCGCGCAGGACGCCCAGCGCCTGGGCGGCGAACGCCTCGTGAACCTCCCACACGTCCACGTCGCCGGGGGCCAGGCCGGCCCTCGTGAGGGCGGTCGTGATCGCGAACGCCGGCGCGATGCCCATGAACTGCGGATCCAGCGCGTGGGTGGCCGATGCGACGACCCTCGCGAGCGGCTCGACGCCCAGCGCCTCGGCCATCACCGCGTCCGCGAGCACGACCGCGCTCGCCCCGTCGGACAGCGGCGAGCTGTTGCCGGCCGTCATCTGCGTCGTGCCCGGCTGAGGCGGCAGGGCCGCGAGCTGCTCCGCGCTGGTCTCGCCGCGGATGCTCTCGTCGTGCTCGAAGGTGCGCGCAGGCTCCCGGCGCGTGGCCGGGAGCTCGACCGGATGGATCTCGGCCGCCAGGCGGCCCGAGTCGCGGGCGGCCGCAGCGTGGCGGTGGGAGCGCAGGGCGAACGCGTCGATCTCCTCGCGCGAGAGCTCGTAGCGGTCGGCGACGTTCTGTGCGGTCCTGATCATCTCGACGTACGCGTCGCGCGCGAGCAGCGCCGGATGCGGCGGACCGCCCGCGCCGGCCCACATCGTGTCGAGCATGAAGACTGGTCCGCGCGGGCTGAACGGCGCATCGCCCTTCATCAATGCCCAGCCGGATCGCGACATCGACTCGACGCCTGCTGCGAGACCCACGGCGAGCTCGCCGGCGCGGATCGCGTGCGCGAGCCCGATCGCGCACGTCAGCGACGAGGCGCAGAAGCGGTTGACGGTCACCGCAGGGACGGAGTCTGGGAAGCCTGCGGCGAGCGCGGCCCAGCGCGCAACGTCGCCCATGCCCTCGTGGGCGGGGTTGACGCAGCCGGCGGCGATGTCTTCGATGCGCTCCGGCTGCACGCCGACGCGCTCGCAGGCCGCGATCATCGTCTGGCCGAGCAGGTCGTCAAGCCGGATGTGCGACAGCGAACCGCCGTAGCGGCCGACCGGCGTGCGTACGCCGCCGAGGATGAATGCGTCACTCATGGAGGGCTCCTGTTGATGGTTGGCGTTCGCGGCACGTTCGCGGCACAGATACTCGCACCCGCACGCAGGAGCTCGACGTCCGGGTGGCATCGGCGAATAAAGTTGCATATCGCAACTGTTTTCTATAGGTTGGCGAGCGGACCGGCCCGGTCCGCGAGCGGCGACGACGACGCGGTTCACGCGACCGCGGGGAGGAGAGGACGCGATGAGCAAGGTTCGCTTCGAGCGGGACGGCGCCGTCGGCATCGTCACGCTCGAGAATCCACCGCTCAACCAGATCGTCGAGGAGCTCGTGACCGAGCTCCTCGGCGTGGTCGCGGAGCTCGAAGGCAGCGACGGCATTCGCGCGCTGCTGATGCGCGGCGACGGGGACGTCTTCAGCGCCGGCGCCGACGTCAGCCTGTTTCGCGGCCGCGCCGCCGCGGAGATGCGACCGCTCGTCGCCTCGTTTCTCGACCTCGGCCGAAGGATCGAGAAGCTGCCCTTCCCGACGCTCGCCGCCGTGCACGGCGTGTGCATGGCGGGCGGCTTCGAGCTGGCGCTGTTCTGCGATCTCGTGTGGGCGGCCGAGGGCACGCGCATCGGGCTGCCGGAGACGAGTCTCGGGATCGTCCCCCTCGCCGGCGGCGTAGAGCGCCTCGCCGCGCGGGCGGGCGTCGGCCGCGCACGCGCCCTCGCGCTGACCGGGCGGCTTCATCCGGCCGCGGAGCTGCTCGCGTGGGGCGCGATCGACAGGGTCCTGCCGGACGATCAGCTGAAGGCGCAGGCGGAGCGGTTCGCGCGCAAGCTCGCAGGCGGCCCGACGCGCGCGTTCGCGGCCGTCAAGGAGCTCGTCGGCGCATACTCCGACGGCGGCGTTCCGGCGGCCGACGCGCGCCTGCTCGACGCCGCGGTTGGACTGTTCGACACAGACGATGCGCACATCGGCATCGAGACGTTCCTCGACGCCGGACCCGGGAACGCCGAGTTCGTCGGTCGCTGAGGGGCAAGATCACAGGGCGCAGGCGCTTCGGGGAACTGACCTGCGCTCCGTGAGGCCGTTCCGCACCTGACGTGGCCGAGCTCTGTCAGACGGCGGGCTGCCCGCGGGTTAGGTGTGTGCGGCCCAGCTCGACGGGCGGCCCGTCGCGGTCGATCTCGAACCAGAGGCGCGCGACGTCCTCGCCGGAGTCGATCGACCAGCGGCCTGCGATCTCGTCGAGCAGGACGTGGTCGTGCCGCGGAGCGCCGTCGTCGAGCGGAAGCGAGAGGAGCTCGCTCGGCACGCCCAGCTCGACGCGCACGAGATCGCTGCGCAGCCACACCCGCAGCTCGACCGATTCGGCGAAGGAGGAGGTGCGTTGCAACACGGTGAGCGTGACGAGCTCGCTCGTGAGCAGCATCACGGCTTCGCGCAGGCTCGGCGAGGCATCGGCACGGACCAGATCGCGGACGTAGTTACGGGCCGAGCGCGGTGCGGTGGCATCGAGATCCAGCGAGATCGCAAAGTCCGGACGGAAACGGTGAACCGGCGCCTTCGCGGAAGATGCTCGCCGTCGCCTCGTCAACCTCGCTGCCCAGCCCCTTCCAGGGAGTGGCAGCCGCCGAACTACGCCCGTCAGCTCGAAGAGTCGCTGGGCCGGCGGTTGCACACGACTGAGAGAGAAGTCACACCCCTCGCGCTCGCACAGTTCGCTGCTTTCCAGAATCACCCGCAGCCCCGTCGAGTCGATGAAAGCCAGCTCATGAAGATCAAGGACGATTTCTCTCGCACCGTCCTCGCAGAGCCTCGCGATCTTCGCGCGAAGCTCGGGAGCCGTGCCGAGGTCGAGTTCGCCATGGAGGCTCAGCGTGTGGCAGTCACCTTGCGCGTTGTCCTTCAGGCCAAGCTCGCCGGGTAGCATGATCGCGTCGCGCCGCCGGCGCTAGCGCGCGGCGAGCGCCGTATCGTCACCGGACGCGCCGTCGAGCACGAGGGTCTCGACCGCAAGCTCCGCGTTCATGTGGTTGGCGCTCAGACGCACCCTTCTCCCGGTTATCTGCTCGATGCCCGCGATCAGGTCCTCGCGCATGGTCTGCTGGAAGGCCATGCGCATGCTGAGCACCAGCTCGCGCATACCGTCGCCTACGAGGCGTCGCTCGCCCGCGGTCAGGGTGTCTTCGAGGATGATCGTGATCACGTTCTCGCTGAGATACGTGTGAGCCCTGGGCCCGCGCCCCACGTACTCGGTCACCAGAGCGCCGACGAGATCGGAGATCGCCGCAGCACAATCGCTGCCGGGGAGCACCGCCGACTCACGATCAGAGAGGCCGGGACTCGCCACCCCGTCCGCCCACGTGGATTGGCTGAGTGCGCTGGCAGGCCGCCCGGCCATTCCGACCGCGGCAGAGCGAGGCCCGTGTGAACGCCTGCGCGAGAAGACGCGCAGGCGGCGTCGGCCCTGGACGGCGTCCTCGGCGCCGTTCGCGCGCGCGAGCGGCGCGACCTCCGCGAGTGGCTCGCGGGCTGCGGCAGCCAACCCGCCGGCTGCGTCGAACCGGAGCGCCTCCTCCCCTGGCGGTTCGCGCTCGTTGGTATCGGTTTCGAGCAGTTGCATCCGTCGCGGATCGGCGTCGACCCGCGACGGTGCGAGCGCTGCAAGCGACTTTCCCCGTGCCTCCATCTCCGCTTCCGATCTGTCCCCCGGTCCTTCCGGGCCAACCGGCCCGGAGCCACCCTCAAGCAGCCATGGCGGGTCTACCCGCAATCGCCTCGCTTCAAACAGATCTTTGTGCGAGCGTCAGTGCTCAGGCTTCCCACAGCACGGCGCCGTCTTCGAGCACGAAGTCCATCTGCAGTTCGAACGCGATGCACGTCGTCTGGCTTTCGACGCCGAGTTCGGCGGCGATCGGATGACTGTCGAGCTGATCCAGGCTGAAATCGAACCTGGAGCGGAGCCGGTGGCCCGATATCCGCTGCACGGCGACGCCCGCATCGGTGATCTGCTGAGCGCTCGCGCGCCGGCTGTCGAGGACGGAGCGGAACTGGCGCAGGAAGAACTGCGGCAGCTGGCCGCTGCGCACGATCTCTTCAAAGAGGCCGTCGGGCAGCTCGAGCTGCGAGTCGGTCGCGGAGTCGCTCGCGTATACCCCGGGCTCGCTCAGCGCGCGCTGGGCGGCGGCGAGGACGTCGCCGAGATCGCTCCAGCGGGCCTCGGCGACGTCCACCGCGCCGCTTCCGTTTGCCGCCACCTCGATCAAACGGTTGCGACCGGCCGGTTCGCTCTTGTCGTAGTTGCCCCCGTAGGCGTCGAGGGTGAGCTGCCCAGGGCCTTCGTGCAGACGGATCCAGCCCCACATCTTGTTGTAGCCGTAGATCTCGCGCCCGCCGGAAAGCGACAGGGGGTTATCGACCCACATGCACGGGACGAACCAGCCGAGCCGGATGGGAATGCCGTAGCGCATGATGGCCACCGGGATCCAGAATGCGACCTGGCGCTCGCTCGCATAGCCCATCTGCGACCACGGCTTCAGCTGCGGTTCGATCTTTTCGACGTTGCCGAACGTGAGCATCACGTACTGCGTCAACGGACGGACCTCGACGCGTCCGGCCGACGGCTCGATGAACACCCGTTCGCATAACTTCAGCAGCCGATCGAGGTCGCCCTCGAGGAGGAAGCCGTACAGCGTCGCGTTGGTGCAGTTGACGGGCGATGGGCAGGTCGCGAGGCCGCCGTAGTCGACGTATGGCAGCAGCTTCAGCGGCGAGGGGGGCACGAACGGCGGTCCGCCGGGACTCGCCAGCCACGTTTCATCCTCGCCCAAGATCAGCTGCGGGGCTCCGCAGATCGCTCGCGAGGCCTGCATCCCCGACATCACCGCAGCCTCGACGCAGCCCGCGTCGAGCCCCGTCTTGATCCAGTCGCCGGCGAGGAACAGGTTCTCATAGCCCGATTCGCTCGCCTGAAGGCGGTATTCGACGCTCCCGGGCGGCGTGAGGACGTAGCGTTCGGTCGGTTGGAAGTTTGCGCGCCAGAACTGTGCGTTGAAGCGCGCCGGCCCGTTGCCTCGGCCCTCGTCGACGAGCAGGCGCCAGTCGAAGCCGTTGCGTGTGGCGCTGTCGGGCCAGATCGTCTCGACCTGAGCGCCGAGGTAGGCCTCCGCGTCCGCGCGGACGCGCTCGTCGGCTTCCTGCTGGGTCTCGCCCGAGCGATCCTCGAGCACGCCGCAGAAGTAGGCGATGTCCTGGACGTGCATCGCGCGAGGCCATGCCTCGCGCCCCAGCAGATGCGTCATGTTCGCGTATGTATCGAGCGGCTCGACGAAGCCGGTCATGATCGAGTTTTCAGCGAACTGCCAGCCGAGACGCTCGAGCGGACGGTGCAGCCAGACCTGGAAGGCCTGGGTCATCGTCGTGTGCGCGTTTTCGATCATCTCGCGAAAGCGCGGGTTGTGCGTGTCGTCGATCAGCTCACCGCAGATCGGCGCGAGCGCAGCCACCGAGATGCCGAGCACGAGCAGGTCGAAGTCCTTGCCACGGCGCAGCGTCAGCGGAGCGCGACCGAGCGGGTTGGCATCCCATTCGAGGTTGACTTCGCGCTCGTGCAGCTTCTCGCCGTCGACGATCTGATCCCAAAGCGGCTCACTCGGCCAGCATTCGAGCTCCTCGACGTTCACGAGAGGCTGGTACTCCCCGCCCTTCAGCTCGACCTGGGGAATCACCTCGACCTGCTCCACGGAGCTTCGGTCCGGCGACAGCCCCAGATGGGAGACCCAGTGGAAGAACTCGAAGCGCACCCCGCGGCGGCGCAGGACTTCGTAGAAGGGGACGAAGACGGTGTCGCCCATCCCCGCCTGCATCTTCCACGTGAACGCCCCGCGGTAGGTGAAGAAGACGCGCAGGAGGTCGTTCACCGCGGTGCCTGCGGCCATCGCTGGGCGCGTGATGTCGCCATCTTCGTAGGCGAAGGCCATGTCGTACAGAGCGCGGACGAACGGACCCTGTTCGAGCGTCAACTCCTGCGCTCCGTGCCGTCGCAGCCAAGCGCGCAGGTCCTCGCCGTTGACGCTTTCGAAGCCGCGCTCGATCAGCCGGTCCTCGATGATGCCCTGCAGGATCGATGTGCCGGCGTCGAACATCGTGAAGAAGAAGCGGAGATCGTCGTCGTCGAGGTGGGGCTCGACGACCTCTCGCCAGAGGCAGCGCTTGAAGGCGTCGAGCGCGAGCCACAGAAACCCGCGGTCGGCCTTCTCCTCCTCCGCCCCGGCGAACCCTCCCACACGGCGTCGCGCGGCGAGCGACAGCGCGGCCGCGATTGCATGTTCGGCCTCGTCCAGGCCGCCGCGCAGAAGACCGCCGATGACCTCGTCGGCGACGCGATCGAGGCCCCACGGCAGGTGCGAGGGCACGGGCGCGAGCGCGGCGGCGACGGACGAGTTGGCCCCCTTCAACTCGCCCCATCGCCCGAGCAGGTAGCGCAGCATCGTGTCGGCGATCTCCCAGAAATCGGGTAGCGGCGCCTCGTCGCCAGGGGTGAACGGGTTGCGCGGAACCCTGAAGCCCCGTCCGCGCCAGCGCCCGGCATAGAGTTCGTAGAGGACGATGTCGTCGCATGGCTTGAACGCGTCGCGCCAGTCCGCAAGCGGAGCGTCCGGCGGGCGTCCGAGTTCCGCGTAGGCATCGCGCATCACCCGAAACGCGTTCTCGTAGAAGCCGAACCAGACGTGGAGTCCGTGCTCCTCGATGCGCTGTCCGTAGCGCTGATTGCGGCCGCTGGCGCACTTGCCGCCCAGGCGCCAGCCGAGCTGATGGACCGTGACCTCGTAGCGCTCGCGCAGCTCCTCGGTGCTGGTCAGCTCGTACGCTGCGATGATCGACGCGACGCCACCGCCGAGGATGGCCACCTTCTTTCGCTTAGCCACGACCGCCTCCTCCCGTTCGCTCGCCTGCCAGCGACATCATCTCGCGACTATGCTGCGAGTGATGTCCGGTGACATCGAGGTACTGCGTCAGGCGCACGAGGCCTACAACCGCGGCGACCTGGACGCGCTGCGTGAGTTCTATACGCCGGACGTGAGCGCCGATGCGGGGGAGCTGTGGCCGGCGTCGGGCCGAGTGCACGGGGTCGAGCACGTGCTCGCCGAGTTCGCGTCGATCATGTCGACGTTCGAGCAGGTCGAGGTGATCGCCGAGGACTACATCGAGTGCAGCGGGGCGATCGTCGTACCGAGCCGCTGGCGCGGGAGGGTATCGGGCAGCAACAGCGTGATCGAGCAGCCCATCGTCGCCGCTTACTGGTTCCGCGATGGCCGCGTCTGCTCGATCGGATACTACGGCGACCTCGATGCGGCGATGACTGCCGTGGAGGGAGAGTCGCCGACGCCGCGACGATCAACGCCATGATGCAGGGCTGGCTGGCCAGGTGGCACAGCGCGAGGTCGAGCGCCGCGTCCGCCTCCGAACGCCGCTCTCGCTATCCATCATCTCTCAGACCCTGACGTGCCCGGAAGTCGGCGGTCGTGTTCTCATGTGGAAAGGGCTCCTGCGGCACCGGCATCGCGAGGGCGGCGCAGATCGGCTCCCAGCCGTCGCACGGGCGCCACTCGACCAGGCGCAGCGGGTCCACCGAGCGGCGAACGTCTTCGTTGTGGCGCTCGTATGCCGCCATCGCGGCGCCCGGATTCTCCCAATCGGGCGTGAAACGACGATCGAGCAGCTCGGTGACCATTTCCCGATGCCGTGCCAGCATGGTCTCGCCGGCGCGAACGCTCTCCTTCATCGTCGGCACGATCGTCCGCTCCATGCTCGCCCACCATTGCTCGGGCGAGTCGCGAGTGGAGAGCAGGACGATCGCCTCCGGGTTCGCGGCCGACAGCTCTCGCCAGAAGGCAGACGCGGGCCAGTCGACGCTTGCGACATATTCGTCCAGCAACGCGTCCCAGTTCACCGGTTCGCCGCGCACCGCGTCGTGCCACACGGGTGTGTCCTGCTCGCGTTCGAATACCTCGAGCATGTGGTAGCAGCGTCCGTCCAGGAGCAGCTCTAGCGCCTCCTTCAGAGAGGCTGTCCCTGTCCGCCCGAGACCCGCGCCGACGACCAGCAACGCCATTGATCTCCTCCCTCCACGACACGCCCCGCACGCTGCGGCGCTATCGGGTCGAATCTACCGGAGCGAGCTGGCAAACGTGTGCGTTCCGATTGGCGAGTCGCACGCGCGCCAGAAGTTGGGGTGTCACTGATTCTGAGCCCAGAAACTTCCCCAGGCCGCGCACAGCAGATCACAGAGCAAGGCCTCGCGGTGCTCGTCGCTCCTCGCGTCGATGTCGTCGATCACCCGCGTCACACGCACGGCGGCGGCTACCGGGTCAGGGGGCCAGCTGCTGGGTTCTATCACAACACCGCCTCACGACGCGGTTGGCCGAGTCGTATAACGCGCAGATAAAGCCGAGCTCATCGTTCGCAAGGGTGCCTCGCAGTCAGGAATGACCTATTTCACTGCGCCATAACCCGACGAAACGGCCGTAGTTTCGCGCTCGTGCGCAGCATCCTCGTCCAAACTGGAAGATAACGATTGGCCTTTTTGGAGCACGCATTGGAATCTCTCGCGCGGCGGAAATCTCTCGCGCGGCGGATCTGATGCCAGGTCAACCGGTCGGGACGCCGAGCGCGAACACGCGCAGGCCGTCGTCGAAGCCGCCGACGTAGAGCCGTCCATCCGCCACTGAAGGCGAGGGGGCGCCGACGGATCCGGGAGCGATCTCTCCCAGGCTCGCGCTGAACAGCGACGCGCCGGTCGAGACGTCGAGCGCCTGCAAGCTGCCTTCATCCTGTGCGGGTCCCGGGCTGAAAACCATGTAGACGACACCGTTGGCGACGGCGGGGCTGGTGTGCTGGATCGCCCCCGCCTCGGCCGCCGACCACAGCTGCTTGCCGGTGCTGATCTTCAGCGCGAGAACCTGACCAGCTTCGTCACCGGCGATCAGCGAGAGCGGGGAGAGCTTCAGCGCACCCTTGCTCGTGACGGTCTCCTTGAAGTTCAGCGCGACGCCGCCCTGCACCGGCGCGCCGGTGGGGTGCGACCACACGACAGCGCCCGTCGAGGCGTTGCGCTCGACGACCTCCGAGCCAGAGGCATACACGACGCGGACCCTCGCCCGCGTACCGTATGCGGAGGGACCCTGGATCGGGCCGGGTTCTGTCTGCGACCAAAGCTGGCTCCCCGTGGCTGCGTCGAAGGCGGCCAGCACGCCCTTGAAGCAGACCACGATGATCGTGTCGGTCGTGCCGTCCGGGAGCTCTACGTCGGGGATCGCGATCGGGGTCTGCGCGGGACCCGGATCGTCCGTCGCGATCGACCAAGCGGACGCACCGTCGCAGCCGTCGAGCACACTCAGCGAGCCGTCGTCGCCCGCCACGATCACATCCGGTGACGCTGTCGCGGGCGAGGTAGAGACCGGGCCCGGGGCACTGTAGGACCACAGCTGTGCGCCGGTGCCGGGGTCGATCCCGTAGACCATGCCGTCGCTGGAGGCCGCCACGATCGCGCAGGCGTCGGATGGCCGCGGTTTGCCGGCCGGGAATACTGCAGCCGGTGAGCCCAGCACCGGTCCGCCGGCGTCGAAGCTCCACAGCTGATCACCGGTGGAGGGGTCCAGGGCACGCACGGTGCCATCATCGGAGCCGGCCACGACGATCCCCTGGGTGTAGATCGGCTCGGAGCGGACGTGCCCTTCCCAGGCAGCCGAGGCCAGCACGCCCAGCCCTGCAACGTTTTCCTTTGACAGCACGTTTTCGTATGGGTTGAAGCCCCACGCCAGTTCGTAGCGGGCTTCATTCCAAAACGTGTGGACGTAGAACTCGGTCGACACGCGAGCGACGCTCGATTCCGCCGCCACGGTGTGAACGCCGGGTGTCGCGCTGGCAGGCACGTGGAACTTGGTGGTGAAGCTCCCGTTCGGGTGGCTCACGACTGAGGCCACGGCCACCCCGTCGAAAGTGATCGTGACCAGGTCCCCGCTCCCCGGCGCGACACCGCCTTCCACTAAGACGAGCGTGGTCGGAGGCCCAGCTTCTGGCGTCACGCTCACGCCCCCGAATGCGATCGCGCCGGGCGCCACCATTGCCAGCCCCACGACTGACAACATCAACACCAACAGGACACGAACTCGGATTGCCTGTCCCCCCCGCGCGGAAAATCTCAACCACCAAGCCGTCTGCTGACAGCGGACAGCTCAGTCGCAAGAGTAGCATCGCCTCGCAGGTAGGCATCAGGCTTCCATGACGCTTGTATAACCGGGCCGGCGCGTTGACGAAGGGGTCCGCGGTTCGAGTCGCCGCGTCGGCTTCGGTTACGGTCTGTCTCGTGGGATCGCGGCCACGTACCACCGAGATTGCCGCGACGTCCTCGGAACAAGAAGAGGTCGATCGGTGGGTTCTTCGCCGGCTTGGCCGCTTCGATGAAGCTGGAGCCGTTCCCGAGCTCGATGGTGGCCGTCTCGTCGCTCAGGCACGGGTTTTCGGTGAGCCTCGGCTTACAGGGCCAGAGCGTGCGGGCCGCCGCCGGAGCCGCCGAGGCCCCCAGCCCGCGCCGCGCGAGCGCCAAGGGGTGCGCGTGCGGCGTTCACGCGATGTGGAGCCGGGAGCAGTCCGCAGGGTGAGCTGCCGAGCGGCGGTCCGATCTTGCGGCGATATCTCCTGCAGCGGACGCTTCGGACCGGTACGTGCGCCGACGTCGTCAGGGCGTCAACCGGTCGATATTTCTGTTTGAAGCATACGCCGGATGGGTAGTCGCGTCCCGCGGGTTGTTGTTGATCTCAGGAGAGGTTCCGGGGCAGTCCGATGTGTGGACGGGAGAGGTGAGACGTTTGTCGGTGCGAGCATGCTTGCTCGTCGTGATCGTGCTCGCAGCCGTCGCGCTCGGTGGCGCTGGCAGCGCCTCAGCAGAACTGCCGACCGAAGCGAAATGTGAGTTCATCGCTAGCCCCGGCAGCACCACGTGCATGCTGCCCTTTCCTGACGACTACTACACGAAGGCCGACCCCACGAGCCCGACGGGCCGGCGCATCGACTTCCGCGAACTGGCGATGCCGACCAACTCATCCGGTGTGCCGATCGAAACCGCCCCGTACAACGTCGGCGACGGCTTCAGCCCCGGTTCTGTGATCACGCTGAAGATACCCGGCATCGAAACGACCGCTGACGTCGAGGCGATGAATGCCGTGCCGATCAACCACCTCAGCCGGTACAAGGCAAAGAACGCGCCCGTCGTGGTGATCGACGCGAGCACCGGACAGCGCTGGCCGATCTGGGTGGAGATCGACTCGACGGTCAAACCCGAAAAGGCGAACCTCGAGATCCATCCTGCGCTCAACTTCATCTCTGGCCACCGCTACATCGTCGCGCTGCGGAATCTCAGAAACGCGAAGGGACAGCACCTGCAGGCGCCCGAAGGATTCCGCTACTACCGCGACAACCTTCCCTCCTCGGAAGAAAAGGTCAACGAAAGAAGGGCGCACTTCAACGAACTCTTCGCCAAGCTGGAAGCGGCTGGCATCCAGCGCTCGAGCCTCTATCTCGCGTGGGATTTCACGGTCGCAAGCGACCAGAACAACACCGGGCGCGTGCTCTACATGCGCAACACGGCCTTCTCGGCGCTGGGCGACAACAACCTCGCGAATGGCCACGTCGAAGGAACCTCGCCAACCTTCACGGTCACAAAGGTCGAAAACGAACCAGATCCGGGAGTGGTGGCGCGACGTGTGGAAGGTGACTTCCTCGTTCCCTGCTTTTTGTTCCCCAGTTGCGCGCCCGGCGGAACGATGGAGCTCAACGGCGAAGGCGACCCTATCGAGAGCGGCGTGTGGACGGCGAACTTCGAGTGCATCATCCCGGCTGTCGCGACGACCGGCGCGGGAGAATCGGCGCGCCCCTCGCTCTATGGCCACGGCCTCTTCGGGTCCGTGAGCGAGGTCGAAGCGAACGCCCAGCGCAGCCTCTCTGAGAACCACGGCATCGTCCAATGCGCGACCGAAGAGATCGGGATGGGCGAAACCGACCTGCCGGACGCGATCGCGGCGACGCAGAACTTGTCGCTGTTCGACAGGATCACCGACCGCCTCCAGCAGGGGCTGCTCGACGAGCTCTATCTGGGCCGCGCGATGATCAGCCCGAGCGGTTTCACGACCAGTGCAGCCTTCCACCAAGACGGCACGATGGCGACGCCGTCGGTGCTGAACATAAAGCACCTCTACTACAACGGAAACAGCCAAGGCGGCATCATGGGCGGCGCGCTGACTGCCATCTCGCCCGATTTCACCCGCGCCTCGCTGGGCGTCCCTGCGATGAATTACTCCGTGCTCTTGCCGCGCTCGGTCGACTTCGACGAATTTGCCCAGTTTTTGTACCCGGCATACCCGGACGAAGAAGAGCGACCGCTGATCTTCGATCTCATGCAGCTGCTGTGGGATCGGGCGGAGCCGGATGGCTACGCCGAGCGGATGACCTCCGATCCGTTGCCCGACACGCCACCCCACCAGGTGCTACTCGACGTCGCATTCGGCGATCACCAGGTGACCGACTTCCAGGCCGAAGTCGAGGCGCGCACGATCGGAGCCCTCGCGCATGAGCCGGCTCTCTATCCGGGGCGCTGGCCGAACACGAACGTGCTCTGGGACGTGCCGAGGATCGGCAACTACCCCTTCAACGGCTCGGCGATCTACTACTGGGACGGCGGCCCCGTCCGCGAAAGCCCGCTCGGCTCGGGCAGCTTCGCGGGGACGGAACCTCCGCCCTATGAAAACCTCCCGAACACAGCTGGCGAAGATCCGCACGAACTGCCCCGCGAAACGGCAGCCGAGCAACAGCTCGTATCCGATTTCTTCGAAGGCGCGATCCCGAAGACCGATCGCTGCAACAACGGTCCTTGCTACTCGAGAGGCTTTACGGGTCCATAGCCAGCCCGGAGCACGGAGTCTGACGAACCCAGGAGGAAGGGAAGAGCATGAGCGCGAGATGCAGACTGGCAGTGGCCACGGGCTTCGCTTTGGCGCTAAGCGGCTTGACCTCGCTGCCACCGGCCGCGCAGGCGGCGGGTAGGTTCGAGGCCGGTGCCGCGAAGGTGAACATCACCCCGCCGGCGTATACGACCGAATCCGACGCGGCGTTCGTGCCCGAGTGCGGGACCACGTCGGCACAGGTCGCTGAACTGTGGCCCGGCCCGCGGCTCTTCCAGTTCGAGAAGCCCTACCGCGACGAATTTCATATCGGCAAGTATGCGCCCGGCGACCCGTACTGCGAATCGGACGGCACGGCCCGCTACGAGGCGCCGTATCTCGCGGGCGGCAGCGGCCAGAATCGCTGGCCGACCTCCGTCGACCCGGGCAACCCGGTCGAAGCGCGGGCGGTCGTGTTCTCGGTCGGCTCAAGCAAGGTCGCGGTCGTGTCGGTCGACTCGATCGGGCTGTTCAACGTGACGATGCAGCGCATCCGCGAAGAAGTGCAGAAGCTCGACCCGTCGCTGACGCAGATCTTCATCTCCAGCACGCACGACGAGTCGGCGCCGGACCCGATCGGGCTGTGGGGGCCCGACACGGGTGAAAATGGCGAACCCGAAGGTCCGACGGCAGTCAGCTCCGGAGTGGACGAGTACTACTTCAACTGGATGGTGCCGCGCATTGCGAAAGCGGTGGTAGCGGCCGACGAAGCGCGCCAACGGGCCAAACTCGAGGTGACGATCGGCTCGATGCCGTCCAACGTGCAGAGCTGCTGGTCGTCCTACCCGTTCATCGAAGACGACGCCATGCCCGTGCTGCAAGCCAAAGCTCAGAACGGGCAGGTGATTTTCACGCTCGTCGACGTCAGCACGCACGACGAGACGCTTTCGTTCTCGGGCGTCAAGAGCTACGTCGATGAGTTATCCGCCGACTGGGCGGGCCGGATGCGCGAGGCGCTCGAAGCCCGCTGGCCGGGCAGCGTCGGAATCGAGCTCGCCGGCATGGTCGGCAGTGTCGAGACGCCGAACGTGTACGAGCCGGAAAGCACGCAGGTGCTGCGCATCCCGGGCGCCCTGCACGGAGTAGCGGGCAACCCCAACGGGTGCTCAAGCGTGTACCCCGATCCGAGCTCGGGCACGCCGGTCGAAAACGCCGAGGAATTCCTGACCGCCTACGGCGACAGCGTCGCCAACACGGCGGCCGCCGTGTTGGAACACGGGGGACACACGGCCACGCCAGACACGCTCCAGGTACAGCAGCAGCCGCTGTGCATGGAACTGGAAAACAACCTCTTCAAGGCCGCTTTCGCCGGCAACCTGTTCCCTGACCGGCCGTCGTACCTGAACTCGGAATGCACGGTCGAAGTGAAAAAACCGTCGGGAGTGAGCGCCGCGTCCAGGCAGGCCAGGGCAGGCTCGGCAGCGCCCGCGCCGACGACCGAACCCGAACAGCCGCTCTATCTGAAATCGGGCGTCGGCGTGCTCACGTTGGGGCCGGTCCAGTTCGCATATTCGCCCGGCGAGGTATTCCCGTTCACCGAGGTCGGCGGGCCGATCGACGAGGCGCAGATGCCGTTCCCGACCAACTGCTACGAACCGGCGACCGAAAACTTCTACTGCGGCACGGCGTTCCCGATGACCCCGTACATCGCGGCCGATATGACCGGCAAGTACCGCTTCCTGGTCGGCCTGGGCGAAGACATGCTCGGCTACATGTTCCCGCCGGGCAACTTCGTCGGCACCGAAGGCGAGGTGACCAAGGAACCTTGGGCCTCATACGAGGACACCAAGAAACCCGGCCCGGATCGCTTCGGCTACGGCCATGCCGACGATGCCGAGAGCGTCGGGCCGTATGTCGGTCTCGAGGTGACCGACGCCCTGCGCGGCCTGCTGGCCAGCGACGGCTCTGGGCTCCCGGTCGTGCCGGGCCTGTTCGTCGATAAGGCCGGCCACCTCTCGGACACGCCGTTCGCGAGCGGCGCGTTCACTGGCGCGGTCGGCGTCGAGGTCCTCGAACCCGGGCACACGACGCCGACAAAGCTGCTGCTCGGACAGCAGGCCCGTGGCTGGGCAACGTTCGACGGGCGCCCCGACCATGGGACCGCGGGGACCTCGCTGCGCTACTCGGTACAGACGCGGGGCGTGATGCTCAGGGAAGGCAAGCCGCTTCTGATCGAAGTCTTCGAAGGTGCCAAGGCGCTCGGCCTCGACTGACACCGCGCGGGCCTTGCCCGACTTCGGGGTCGTGAGCGCACCGTCCGCGTAGCTCGCCCGTACATCAACGCCCCGCAGGCGCGGACGCTCACAGACGCCCCATCCGCCAGCGGGGCACGTCCGCGAGCTTGAGGAGCTGTGCGATCGCGCCGAGTTGCAGAGCGGTCGCTTCGAGCGAGACCATCAGTTCCGCGTTCGGCGCGGTGGCCGTCCGAGACAACAACTCGAGCATTGCGATCGTCTCAGCGCCGTCGCTGATTGGCACCAGTAGCGCTGAGCCCATGCCCTCAGCCGCGGCTGCCCTTAGAAGCGGGTCCTCGGCCGACTGCAGCTCGAGCAGGCAGGTCGTCGCCATCCGGTTGCGAGCACGACCGAACTCTGCAGTCGACGCATCCTCTCGGTGCTGCCAGGTTCGGGTCTCGAACTTAGCCAGGCCTGCGGGGTCGCGCATCCACGTCGCGCCGCACCTCATCGACCCGCGCGGCTTGTCGGGACACCAGGCGATGGTCGCATCCCATCCTCCCTCCGAGCCGAGCGTGCTAACCGCGTGCTTGAGCACCGATCGCCACTCCGTGAGGCCCACGAGCGCGGCCGAGAGGGCGCGCTGCGAGCCTGTGTCCCACTTGAGGTCATTGCTCTCCGGCGCAGACGAGGCAGCCTCGAGCGACTCCGCACGCAGCACGTGCTCCTCGAGCTCCGCTCGGACGGTCGTCAGCTCGCCTTCCAGCTCACTCACATGGGCCTCGGCGCGAACGAGCGACTGCTCGAGCTCCTCGGATCGCGCCTGCTCGGCCACAAAGGCGCCATCGAGCTCGTCGACGCGCCGGGCCGCGCGTTCCGACTCGGCGCGGAGGCTGCCCCGCTGCTCGCTCTCCTTCAACAGCTCCTCCTCTAGCCGCGCGGCTGTCGCGAGCGCGTCGTCTCGCTCAACGAGGACCGCCGCGACGCGGTCGTCACGGTCTAGAGGTGGACCGGAGTCTCCGTTTGCCAGCGTGAGCCCCCACTCGTCTAGCAGCTCCTGACGGATCGCGAACGCGTCGAGCCGTCTCCAGCGATCGATCCTCATCAGCCGCTCGCACTCTGAACGCGCCAGCGAGGCGTCTGCAAGCGGTGCCGCCACACCGCAAATGGCCGTCGGCTGTCCGTCGCTGTCACGCAGCGCAAAGCGCAGAGCAGCAAACGCGGGGCGCTCTTCAAACGCGCCGATCATGTACTCGAGCTCCAGCGGCTCCGGGCCAGCGGTGTCCTTATCTTCCAGTCGCAGTCCTTCGATCGACCGCGCGGCGGTGAGTTCGGCATCGGTCCGGCCGCACACCTGCTCGGCATCGGTCCTGAGCTGCTCGACGTAGCGGCGGTTCACGCGCAGGTAGCGCCCATCCAGGTCCTTCAGCCAGACGATCGCGGGGCTCTTGTCTAGCGGCTCCTCGAACAGCGGACTTACCGGCTCGACGTCTGCCGCGTCGCGCGGGGTGGAGATCGTGAGCACGGCCGTGCGCCGGCCGTCTCCGTCGACTGCCGCGACAAGGTCGGCCTCGACACCGTCGAGCAGCACCGTCAGGCGGTCAGCCTGGCCCGTGGCGATCAGCTCGACCTCGTGTGGACACGAGGCCAATGAACCGTCGCGCACGTCGAACCGGTCCACGAAGGCTCTCGTCGCACGCTCGACCGACCCGACCTCACTCAGCACGGCGACCGCTGCCGGCACCCCTTCGCAAACTGCGACATCGCTCTTCGCTCGTGTCCGGCCAGAGACACCCACACTGGACAGATCGGCGCCCAGCATGGAGAACCCCGGTCGCCCAGCCCGAAGTGGACGAACGGTCAAGGCGGCGCGGTGGCTGCGCGGAATCAGCTCTGGGGACGATTGCGCGATCGGTGCCATCTACCGGCAACTTACGGCTGGCGCAGGAGCCGAATCGTTGGGGTCGAGCTTGCCGGCATCGGCAGCGCGGACGCCCGCGCTCACGCACGCGAGAACGTTTGCGAAACAGCCTCCGTCGCAAAGCGGCGATCAGGGCGCGTAGGGATACTTGGCTGCCTGATGTCCGAGAAGGAGGTCACAACCCCCGACCTGGTGGAGCTGACATGGCAGGGCATTGACGCCAGCAATCGCCGAGACTTCGACGCGCTCATGAGCCTCTACGCACCCGATGCCGTGTGGGAGTCCCTGGACGGGATCGGCGTGTTCGAGGGCGCGACGGCGGTTCGCGGCTTCATCGAAGATTGGCTCGGTTCCTATGAGGTGTTCGACACCGAGGCGGAGGAAGTCCTCGACATGGGCAGCGGAATCACTTTCGTCGTCGGGCGCCAGAGCGGTCGTCTGCCCGGAGCAGCCGGTCGCGTCGAGCAACGTGTTGCACACGCCATAACCTGGGAGCGAGGCCTCGTCGTGCACACCGTCGCGGGCATGGACATCGACGGGGTCCGTGCTGCCGCCGAACGCCTCGCACAGGAACGGGCGTAGGCGGTGTCTGAGGAGAACGTGCAGATCGTGCGCCAGCTGATGGCACTTGCTGAGCAGGCACGCGAAGCCGGTCCGCCCTTTCCGCGCACGGACCTGGTCGCACCTGAGGTGGAAATCGACATGTCGCGGCGGGTATTCAATCCCGAGGTCTACCGCGGTTTCGAGGGATGGGCCCGGCTCAACCACGAGACGCGAGAGGTCTGGACAGAGTGGCGAGTCATTCCTGAGCGTTTGCTCGATGCGGGCGATAGGTCATCTCGATCGAGGCGGCTCGCGGGCGCGGCCGTGGTAGCGGCGTTGAGACCGAGGCTCGCCGGTATGCGTCGATCTGGACTCTCTTCAATGGTCGAGTGACGCGCGTGGAGATCGGCTTGGACCCTGATGAGGCCCTCAAAGCCGTGGGGCTCGAGGAGTAGGCGGTGTCGCAGGAGAACGGGGCTGTCGCAGAACGGGCTATGGGCACCTTCAATCGGCGATCTCGATGCCTTCTTCGCCTTGGCCACTTCGGTGTCCCGAGTGACGTGGGACAGCTCAGGGCGCTGGAGCTGCAGCACACGCGTCGGCTTCGTGGGGAGTAGGGTCGAGACCAGCCGACCGCGCGATAACTGGAGGGGGACCGATGATCTGCACGTTGACCGCCCGTCGCTTGAAGCCTGGCGCCTACGACGCCTTCCGCGAGGCATGGGACCCCGGTGACGGCGAAGTGATCGAGCGCTGGCGTCCGATCTACCACGCGCGGGACGTGAACGACCCGGATGTCGTGATCTCGCTCGGCTTCTTCAAGGGCTCGCAGGAGGAACTGCGCAACGTCCAGGCCCGGGCTGGGCGCGATGATCAGGTTGCTCGCATCCAGGCGACGGTCGAAGAGGTGCTGCTCGACGGAGCCTACGAGGTGGTCGAGCAGCTTGGCTGACTCCGGCGGTGCCGCAGAACAGAGCCGCAGATCGACACAGGAGGCTGCGCGTGGTGAACTCATCAAGTGAACCAGCGCCGATCATCGACGCCTCCTGGATTGCGGAGCATGAACGCGATCCGAAGGTCCGGCTGATCGAGCTCGACGTAAGTCCAAGCGCCTACGAGAGCGGCCACATTCCCGGGGCGGTGTTCTGGAACGCGTACACGGACCTGCGCGACGCAGACTACCGGCCGATAGAGCAGGAGCAGCTCGAGCGCTTGCTGTCACGCTCGGGCGTGACGCCGGACACGACGCTCGTCTTCTACGGCTATGGGGCGGCGCTCGGGTTCTGGCTGATGAAGGCACATGCCCACAACGACGTCCGGATGCTCGTCGGCTCGCGCGAGCAGTGGGTGCAGGCTGGCGGCCAATGGGGCACCGATGTGCCCGAAGCAGCGGGGAGCGCCTATCGGCTCCAGGGCCCCGACGCGGCCACGCTGGCCTCACGGGCCGACGTGGAAGCGGCGATTGGGCAGGCGGGAGGCGTGCTGCTCGACGTGCGCTCCGAGCCCGAGTTCAGCGGCGAGCGCTTTTGGCCATCAGGAGCCGCTGAGGACACCGCACGTGCCGGACATGTTCCCGGAGCGGTCAGCGTGCCGATCGATCTCCTGCGAAGCGAGGACGATACGTTCAAGGCGGCGGACGACATGCGCCGCGCGCTGGAGAGAGCGGGTGTCAGACCTGACCAGAAGGTGATCGCCTACTGCACGATCGGCAACAGGGCGAGCCAGGCCTGGTTCGCCCTGAAGCATCTGCTCGGTTATCCGGAGGTGAGCGTCTACTACGGCTCATGGGTCGAATGGGGAAAGGAAGCAAACACTCCTATCGACCCCTAGGTGTAGGTACCGAGAAGGTTGGTTCGCTCGTTGAGGCGGGCGATTGGGGGCTTGTGGCCGAGGGCTGAGTGTTTTCGCTGGTGGTTGTAATACCAGAGCCATCCGTCGAGGGCTGTGGTTCGCTCGCTGCTGTTGCGGTAGATCGCGCCGTAGGCCCAGCCACCGAGCATGGTGCGGATGAAGCGCTCTGCCTTTCCGTTGGTCTGGGGACGGTAGGCGCGGGTGCGTAGGTGGCGGATGCCCAGGGCGCGGCAGGCGAGCGCGTGCACCATCGAACGGTAGCCGGAGCCGTTGTCGGTCAGCAGCTGCCCCACGGTCATTCCGTGGCGCTCATAGAAGGCGACAGCGCGCCGTAGAAACGCCACGATGGTGCTGGCCTTCTCGTCGGTGAGCACCTCGGCGTAGGCCAGCCGTGCGCAGTCATCGATGGCGATGTGGACGAACTCCCAGCCGACGGTGCGCCGCTCAGCCCCGCGTGGTCCGCGTTTGGGGTTGTAGTGCTTGTGGCCAGTCACGCGGTGCCCCGCGCCACGCTGGATGCGTCCGAGCTTCTTGATGTCGATGTGGATCAGCTCGCCTGGCCGTTCGCGCTCATAGCGCACAGCGGGCTCGAGGCCCAGGCGGCCGAGCTTGCCCATACCGATCCGCGTGAGGATCCCTGAAACCGTCGAGAGCGCCATCCCGAGCGTCTCGGCGATCTCCGGGCCGGTGAAGCGCAACCTCCTGAGCGCCGCGATCGCCTCGATCCGTTCCTCGCCAGTGCGGTGAGGGATCACGTTCGGCGCCGAGGAACGATCCACTAGCCCGAGCTCGCCCTCGATCCGCTAGCGCCCCACCCACTTGCGAGCACAGCGGACGCTGACTTCGGCGGCCTCGGCCGCCTTCGTCACCGTCCACCGCTCCTCGACCACACGCCGGCACAACAACCGGCGCCGATTCAGACTGAGCGCAGCGTTAGCGTGAAGATTCATCCGGTGTCCTCCTTGGGACTGAGTCGCTTGGTAGCTCTCAGCCTCCAAGGGGGCCCGGATGGACCAACCTACTCAGGAACTACAGCTAGGGTCGATCTTCTCGAGCGTCTACGCGCACGTTCCCGCTGCTGCTTTCGTGGGATACGGGCATGACGACTACTTCTCCACGGGAGCGGCAGCGACGAGCGACGCTTGACGATCTGGAAGCCGAACGACTTGGAGGCCAAACCTCCGCCGGATCGCGGTGCGCCGCCGCGCCTAGGATCATGGGCGGCCCACGACGAATGGAGATCCGCGATGCCCCTATCCCGCAGGGAGATGCCTGCCGAGCGCCGTTCCCATCGGGGCGATCCGGAGGAGATCTACGCCCCCCGCCATGAGCTGCGCGAGTCATCGGTCCCCGCCACGGTCGCTCACGATCTCATCAGCTCCGAGCTCCTGTTGGACGGGAGCGCCCGCCTCAACCTCGCGACCTTCGTCACAACGTGGATGCCCGGGCCGGCCGCGCGCCTGATGGCCGAGACGGCCGACAAGAATATGATTGACAAGGACGAGTATCCGCAGACGGCAGCGATAGAGGCGCGCTGTGTCAACATCATCGCCTCGCTGTGGAACGTGCCCGAGTGCGACGTGGCGACGGGGTGCTCGACGACGGGGTCGAGCGAGGCGGTGATGCTCGGCGGCCTCGCGCTGAAGTGGCGCTGGCGCGAGCGGCTGCGCGCAGCCGGCCGGCCGGCTGACCGGCCAAACATCGTGATGGGCGCGAACGTCCAAGTCTGTTGGGAGAAGTTCTGCCGCTACTGGGACGTCGAGCCACGCATGGTGCCCGTCGAAGGCAACCGCCTCCACCTCGGCGCCGAGCAGGCGGTCGCCCGCTGCGACGAGAACACGATCGGGGTCGTCGCGATCCTCGGCTCCACCTTCGACGGCAGCTACGAGCCTGTGGCCGAGATCTCACAGGCACTCGATGCGCTGCAGGCCGAGCGAGGCCTTGATGTTCCCATCCACGTCGACGCCGCCTCAGGCGGGTTTATCGCCCCGTTCCTTCAGCCCGATCTCCGGTGGGACTTCCGCTTGCCGCGCGTGCAGTCGATCAACGCCTCCGGTCACAAGTACGGCCTCGTCTATCCGGGCGTAGGGTGGGCCGTGTGGCGTGACGAGCAGGCGCTGCCTCGCGAGCTCATCTTCAACGTGAACTACCTCGGTGGGAACATGCCCACCTTCGCGCTCAACTTCTCCCGCCCGGGGAGCGAGGTGATCGCCCAGTACTACATGTTCGTGCACCTGGGCCGCGAGGGCTACACGTTGGTCCAGCGCCGATCACAGTCCGTGGCGATGTACCTATCCGAGGAAATCGCAAAGCTCGGGCCATACGAGTGCCTCACCGACGGAAGCGAGCTGCCGGTGTTCGCGTTCAAGCTGAAGGACGGCGTCGAGAATTACACTGTGTACGACGTGGCGGGGCGCCTGCGCGAGCGCGGCTGGCAGATACCGGCCTACACCTTCCCAGAAAAGCGCGAAGATCTCGCAGTGCTGCGAATCGTCGTGCGCGGGGGAATGGATCACGATATGGCCGATCTCCTCCTCTCCGACCTACACAGCCTGACCGGGTACCTCGAGAGCCTGAAGTCGCCGTTGCCGCCCCGCGACCCGTCCGTGGTGGGCGGATTCTCGCACTAGCAAGAGTTAGAAAACCCGGCCTGCTCGCGGCGGGCACGAACGGCCGCGCGCTGGTAGCAGTGTCCCTTCCGCGCGATGTGCGAGCGTGGCTCACCTTCGTCCGACCAGGCGCCTCGCCAGGACGACAGACAGGTGCCGACGCTGACAACCTGGTCCGCCCCTGCTAGAGAAGCTCGGCGATACGCCGGGCCGCCTTCGCGGCGCCATCGACCTCCACGTCGCGATAGTTGACATCGTGGCCGATCTCCTGCGCGATCGCCGCCGCAATCTGCTCCGGTGGCGAGTCCTCGAAGTCCATGCGGCGACCGGCCCCGTAGCGTTCGAGCCGATGGCGGACGTGAAAGTTCTGCTCGAAGTGATGGCGCAGCGGGAAGTACAGAAACGGTCGCTTCTGCGCCGTCAGCTCCATTGAGGTGGTCAGACCGCCCTGCACCACCGCCAGATCGCAGGCAGCCAGGTGTCTGTAGAGATTGTGCACGTAGGGGACGACCTCGAGCTCGGCGTGGGCGGGGAGTGACTGGGGGTCGATGCGTGGGCCAGCGACGACGATCATGCGCAGCTCAGGGACGCGCTCCTTGGCCTGCGGGAAAGCGGCGATGACCCGGCGCAGCAGGTGGGCGCCAACGCCCGACCCGCCGACGGTGACGACGCAGACACGCTCGTCGTCGCCGTAGCCGAGCTCGGCGCGCAGCTTCGTGCGCTCGCCGAGGTCGGCCGGGTCAAAGCCGGTGACGTAGCCGGTGAAGTCGAAGTTGCGCTCGGTCCAGTCACGAATCATCGGCAGCTCGGGCCCGAGTCGCTCAGGGATGATGTCGTCCGGGTTGCCCACGAACAGGGCCTGGTCGCGGACCTCGGGGTGATTTGCGATGTGGTCAACCATGTCGGCGTTGTAGTCGGCGGTCAGGAAGCGCTCACGCTCGTCCCCGTCGTCCATCGGCAGGAAGCCGACGAAGTCGGTCAGCCACGCGAACGGGACCCGCTTCTCGCGGGGGTTCTCATGCAGGTAGTAGTCCAGCTCCCACGCCTCGTCCCCGATCCAGAGGTCATAGCGCTGATCGCGCACGACGTCGTGGAAGAGCATGAAGTTGGCGGCCAGGATCTCATCCATCCGACGCAGCGCCTGGAAGCAGTGCAGGTCGTGCTCGGCGGACTCAGACTCGATGTGACGGGACTCATTGGCCAGATGAGCGCTGGCAGGGTGGATGCGCTCGCCCTCGCCACGAAGCACGCGGGTGACCGGGTCCTGGGCGAGCCAGTCGATCTCAAGATCCGGGTTCAGGCGGCGAAGCTCACGGGCGATCGCGACGTCACGCTGGGCATGGCCCAGCCCGATCGGTGAGGAAACAAAGAGAGCGCGGGGACGTCCGTCTGGCCGGTAGACGGTGGGCTCTCGCGGCGTGTGGCTCCGTCGGAAGGCTCCCTCGGAGAAGTCACGCAACGCCAGGTTGACCTGAACTGGCTTGCGGGCGTGCGGGAAATGGCCGGCACCGCTGACGACCTCAAGCGCCCCCCCTCCAAGGCGGGCCAGCGCCCGGCCGTCGCGCGGCGGCGCGATCCCGTCGCGGTCGCCGTGAACGACGATCAGGGGGCAGTCCACGTTCCGCGCCAGCTCGCGCAGGGTGCGGCGATCGCGCAGCCACTCGCCTTGGGCGGTCGCGATCAGCGTCTCAGGGTCGGTATCGAGTGCCCATCCCACGCCGTCCTCGATCGCCTTGGTCGAATGCGGCTCGGGAAGGCATCGCGAGATGAACCACGTGGCGAACCCCGGGTAGTCCCGCATCCAGTGAACCGCGTTCATGCGGGCCCACCAGCGGTATACGGGTGCGGGCCGCGCGAACATGGAGGCGAAGCGCGGGTGCAGGAGCAGCGACCAATGCGAGGGCGTGTAGGGAAACATCGGGCCGATGAACGCCGCACCGGCGACCCGCTCGGGGGCGAGCCGCACCAGCTCGAGCAGGTACTGTGCGCCGCGCGAGAGGCTCACCATCACCGCCCGCTCGGTGCCGCTCGCATCCATCACGGCCAGGCAGTCACGGGCGAACTCGGTGGGCCCGTAACGCTGTGGGTCGCGGCAGCGCTCCGAGCGGCCGTTGCCGAGCCCGTCCATGGTGAGCACGCGGAAGTGGCGCGCGAAGTAGGGGATCTGCATCTTCCAGTGGCGGGAGTGGACGAGCGACCACGTTGGGATCAGGAAGACGGTCTCCTCGCCTTCGCCATAGATCTCGTAGAAGAGCTGCTGGCCGTCTCGCTCGATGAACGCCTCGGCGTCGGGGTAGCGAGCACGACTTTGCTCCGCCGCTCCGCGGAGTAAGTCCGTGGTGAGCTGCGGCGGTCCTTTCCTCGTGTCGGTTGTCATGTTGCTTGCCTTCCCTAGAGGAGCTCGGCGATGAGCCGCGCCGCGTTGGCGGCGCCGTCGATCTCCACGTCGCGGTAGTCGACCTGGCGGCCGATCTCCTGCGCGATCGCCACGGCGATCGCGTCCGGCGCCGAGTCCTCGAACTCCATCCGCCGCCCGGCGCCGTAGCGCCGCAGGCGGTAGTGAACATGCAGGTTCTGCTCGAAGTGGTTGTGCAGCGGGAAGTAGATGAACGGCCGGCGGTTCGCGGTCAGCTCCATCGCCGTCGTGAGCCCGCCCTGCACGATCGCGACGTCGCATGCGGCCAGGTGACGGTGCAGATCGGATACGAAGGGCCGCAGCTCGAGTCCGTCCGACGCAGGCAGCGTCGCGGGGTCGATCCGCGGCCCGGCGACGACGATCATCCGCAGCCCCGGAACAAGCCGCTTCGCCTCCGGGAAGCTGTCGATCACGCGTCCCAGCAGCGGCGTGCCGACGCCCGAGCCGCCGACCGTGACGATGCACACCTGCTCGTCCGAGCCATATCCGAGCTCGGTTCGCAGCGCGCGGCGGTCGCTGAAATCCGCCGGGTCAAAGCCGGTGACGTAGCCGGAGAAGCTGTAGTGCTGCTCGGTCCACTCGCGGATCGAAGGCAGCGAAGGCCCGAACGTGTCGGGGACGATGTCGTCGGGGTCGCCGACGAAGATAGAACGGTCACGCACGCGCGGGTAGCGCGCAATCTGCTCGATCATCTCGGCGTTGTAGTCGGCGGTCAGGGCCGCCTCGCGCGTGCCGCCGTCGGGCATCGGCAGCCACCCGACGAAGTCGGTTAGCCACGCGTAGGCGGCCGACTTCAGCTCCGGGTTCTCGTGCAGGAAGTAGTCGAGCTCCCACGCCTCGTCGCCAATCCACAGGTCGTACTGCTGCTCGCGCACGACATCGTGGAAGACCATGAAGTTCGAGAGCAGAATCTCGTCCATCCGTCGGAACGCCTGGAAGCAGGGCAACTCGTGCCCGGCTGACTCGGACTGCATGTGCGCGGACTCGCCGGCGAGCTCCGCGCTCGCAGGATGGATGCGCTCGCCGCGCGCCTCGAGCACAGCTGTCACGGGGTGCTGAGCGAGCCAGTCGATCTGGAGATCCGGGTGCAGCTTGCGCAACTCGTCGGCGATGGCAACATCGCGCCGGGCGTGGCCAAGTCCGATCGGTGAGGAGATGTACAGCGCCCGTTTGGCTCGTGAGGCGCTGCGGCACCAATGGCGCGGCGGGGCGGGCGGACACAGGAAGTCGCGCAGCAGCAGGTTGATCTTGACCGGATCGCGTCCGGTCGGCATGTGACCGGCGTCCAGCAGCGTGACGAGCTGGCCGCGAGTCGCCTCCGCCAGCGCTGCGCCCTGCGCGTGCGGTCGCACCAGGTCCAGGTCGCCGTGGATCACGAGCGTCGGGCAGGTGATTCGCGCGCAGGTGTCGCGGATCGGCTCGCGGGTGGGAAGCCCGAGCCCTCGCGTGGTGTCCGCGAGCACGTCCGGGTCTGTATCGAGCGCCCAGGCGACGGCGTCCTCGATCTGCTTGCTTGAGTGCGGCTCGTTGCAGCACTTCTCAAAGAAGAACTTGAGGAAGTCGCGGTAGTCCTTGCGCCAGTAGTGGCTGTTGTACTTCGCCCACTCCTCGTCGGTGTCGAGTGGCTCGTCGAACGCGTACTGCTGACGCTCGGGATGGTTCGGGGCGAGCGCGAGCGCGGGGCCGATGCAGACGATCGCATCGACGCGCTCGGGGTGTTCGGCGGCGAGGATCGTCGCCCACCGCGCGCCGCACGACAGGGCCACGAAGCTCGCGTGCTCGGTGGCGGTGGCGTCCATCACCGCGAGCGTGTCGAGCACGAACTCGTCGGGGTGGTAGGCCGCGGCGCCGGCCGGGCGGTCCGAGCGGCCGTTGCCGCGCCCATCGAACGTGATCACCCGGCAGTGGCGCGCCAGGTAGGGGATCTGACCCTTCCAAAAGCGCGAGTGAACGATCGACCAGGTGGGCAGCAGCACCACCGTCGGCTCGCCCTCGCCGTAGACCTCGTAGAACACACGCACGCCGTCGCGCTCGACGTAGCTCTCGCTGTCTGGATAGCGGGCGCGGCTCTGCTCCGGCGCGCTGCGGCCTGCTTGCGCATCGAGCGGCTGCGATCCCGTGCTGGTTTGGATTGGCATTTTGACTCCCCTCCCTTACAAGATTCACGTTTTTTGTCGCGTAGTCAACGCGGCGACCCTGCTGCGGGTCGCCGCGTTGCTTTTTTCTGCGCGCTCCTACGCCTTCAGCTCGTAGAGCACCGAGAACGGGTCCTCGATGGGTAGCTTGCGGAAGTGCGCGAAACCGGCCGCGTAGGCAAGCTCGCGTGCCTTGCCCTCCCCCATGCACGCCCCTATGCCCGCGCCGCCGTGGGCGAGCGAGGTGGTCATGCAGTAGAGGGTGCTGACGTTGTAGAGGAGCTTGCCCACCGGGTTGCGGTTCTCCTCCACCTCACCGGAGGCGTTCATCTCCAGCATCAGGTACGTGCCGTCCTCCCGCAGCGCCCGACGGACCGCGCTCATCAGGCCGACCGGGTCGACGGAGTCGTGGACGACGTCGAACGTGCTGATCAGGTCGAAGGCGCCACTCGGCAGCTCCGCGCCGTCGGCGACGGTGAACGTCACCCGCTCGGCGACGCGCTCCGCCTGTGCGTTCGCGCGCGCACGCTCGATCGAGCCGGCGTGCACGTCGTAGCCGTGGACCTCGGTCGCGGGGAACGCCTTGGCGATGGTGATCGGCGCGCGGCCGGACCCGCAGCCGACGTCACACGCCGAGCCCCCTTCTTCGAGCTTCTGCTGTACGCCGGGCAGCGCCGGTATCCAGGTCTGGACGAGGTGGTGCTTGTACCACGGGGCGGTGAGGCGCTCGATCGCCTCGTACATGTCCGGCAGGTAGCGATCCTGCGTGACGCCGCTGCCCGTCTTGAACGCCTCGGCCACCTGCGGCGCGACCGTGACGGTGGGAACGACCATCTGCAGGATCCCGCCGGTGAAGAACGGGAACTCCTCGTTAGCGAGCGGCAGCGCGTGCTCGGGCGGCAGAAAGTAGGTGTCGCCGTCGCTGTCGTGCTCGATGTACTCGGCGGTCGCCATCGAGGCGAGCCACTCGCGCAGGTAACGCTCGTCCAGATCTGTCTGTTGTGCCAGCTCGGCCGCCGTCACCGTCCCAGACTGCGCAAGCGCCGCGAAGATACCGAGCCTGTCGCCGATGTACAGCAGCCCTCCGCGCATCGCGGTTCCGGCGTCCAGCACGATGCGCTCAACGAACTCGTGGAGCTTCTGTTGATCGAGTTGCACCTCGGTAGCCATCTGTTGTCTCCCTTCGTGGATTGCCTGTGCGAGCGACTCTCCCAAGGCCTCGTGGCGCCACCGCGAAGCCCGCGCGAAACGTGCGTGAATCCGCGTAGGCTTCATTTCATGATGCGCGTCAGGCTGCTGGGGGAGCTGACGCTCGAGGTGGACGGGAGCCATGTGGAGTTGCCTGCGAGCCGGCGGGCGCGCTCGCTGCTCGGCGTGCTTGCCTTGGAGCGGCGCACGCACCCTCGCGGTCAACTCGCGGCGCGCTTCTGGCCCGACGTGCTCGATGAGAGCGCGCGCACGAGCCTGCGCAGCGCGCTGTCGGCGTTGCGGCGCGCGCTCGGCGCCGACGCCGACCGCTACCTGCTGGCCACCCGCGACGCAGTGGCCCTCGCCGGCCCGGATGAGGTCTGGACCGACGTAGGCGAATTCGAGCAGCTGTTCGCGGAGGGCCGGCTCGAGGATGCGCTCGAGCTCTCGCGGGGCGATCTACTCGAGGACCTCGACGAAGACTGGGTCTACGAGCGACGCGACGAGCACCGCGCGCGGCTCGTGGCGTTGCTCGAGCGGATGGCCGCCGCCGCGCAAGCCGCTGGAGACCTCGCCGCGGCGATCGCGCTCACGCGCCGGCAGGTCACGCTCGACCCGCTCTCCGAGGAGGCCCACCGCGAGCTGATCCGCCGCCTCGCTGCGAACGGGGATCGCTCGGGCGCGCTCACCACCTACCGCCGCCTCGCCGACCGCTTCGCCTCCGAGCTGGGGATCGTGCCCTCCCCCGCCACGCGCGAGCTGGTGGAGCAGATCCGCGCGAGAGCGACCGCTGCCGCTGCTCCCACCTCGCCGCCGCCCGCAGCGGGCTCTCTCCCACCAGCCAACTCCGTCTCGCCACCCGCCGACTCCCTCCCGCCGCAAGGCGGTTCGCCGCCGCCCGAACCGTCTCTCCCCGCGGCGCAGGGCGAGCGCAGGACCGGCACCGTTACGCTGCTGTTCACCGACCAGGTCGGCTCGACGGAGACGCTACAGAGACTCGGCGACGAGGAGGGCGAGCGGCTGCGACGCGCGCACTTCGCCCTGCTGCGCGGGGCGGCGGCGATGCACGGCGGCGAGGAGGTGAAGAACCTCGGCGACGGGCTGATGGTGGCGTTCGTCAGCGCCGTCGACGCGATCGCCTGCGCGATCACCATTCAGCATGCCGTGCACCGCGCCCGCGCCGGCGGCGAGCCGGCGTTCGCGGTGCGCATCGGCCTGAACGTCGGCGAGCCAATCCGCGACGAGGGCGACTACTTCGGCACGCCGGTGGTGATCGCCAAGCGGCTGTGCGACGCCGGCGCCCCGGGCCAGATCCTGGCCACCGAGCTGGTGCGGGGACTCGTCGGCACCCGCGGCGGGTTTTCATACCGTCCGCTCGACCCCTTCACGCTGAAGGGCGTCGCCGAGCCTGTCGCCGCCTGCGAGGTGGTGTGGGAGCCGTCGTCCGGACAGCGCGTGCCGCTGCCGGCGCTGCTGGCCGGCGGGGACAGCGACGCGTTCGTCGGGCGCACCGACGCGACGGCGATGCTGGAGGCAGCATGGGGCACCGCGCGCGAGCGTGGCTTCCGCGCCGTGATGCTCGCGGGCGAGCCCGGGATCGGCAAGACGCGCCTGGCAAGGGAGTTCGCCCGCGCCGCCCACGAGCAGGGCGCGACGGTGCTGGCGGGCAGCTGCCACGAGGAGGCGCTCGTCCCCTACCAGCCGTTCGTCGAGGCGCTGCGCCACTACGTCGCCTGCTGTCCCCCCGCCGAGCTGGCCGTGCAGGTCACGCCGCGGCGGGTGCAGCTCGCCGCGATCGTGCCGGAGCTGGAGGATGCGCACCGCCCCTCCGCACCGAGCGCCCTGGGCGCCGAGCAGGAGCGCTTCCGTCTGTTCGAGGCGGTCTGCGCGCTGCTCACCGATGCCGCGCAGGTCCGCCCGATGGTGTTGTTCATGGACGACCTGCACTGGGCCGATCAGCCAAGCCTGCTGCTGCTTCGCCACCTTGCGAGGTCCGCGCAGGACACGCCGTTGATGGTTCTCGGCAGCTTCCGGCCTGTCGAGGTCGGCGACGAGCACCCCCTCGCCGAGGCGCTGGCTGAGCTGCGTCGCTCGCGCTCGGTCGATCTGCTGCCGCTGGCGGGGCTCGGCGAGGCCGAGGTTGCCGAGCTGATCACCGGGCGCGCGGGGCGGCAGGCGCCGCGCAGGTTCGTGCGTCGCGTCGCCGACCGCAGCGAGGGCAACCCGTTCTTCATCGAGGAGCTGCTGCACGACCTCAGCGCAGAGTCCGATTGGGATGTGGCGGCTGGCGGCGTGCCCGACAGCGTCAAGGATCTGTTGCTGCGCCGCCTGCGCGGGCTCGGCGACGACTGCCGCCAGGCCCTCTCGGTGGCTGCTGTCGCCGGCCGCGACTTCGAGCTCGACGTGCTGGAGCGCGTGCTCGAGCGCCCACGCGATCGTCTCATCGATCTCGTCGAGGAGGCGATCGACGCGGACGTCCTTGTCGAGTCCGCGCAGTCGGTGGGACGGCTCAGCTTCTCCCACGCGCTCTTTCGCGAGACGATTTACGGGCAGCTCTCGGCCACGAGGAAGGCGGCCATCCACGGGCGGATCGCCGCGGCGATCGAGCAGGCGGCCACGGATCGCCCCGACGAGCGCGCCGGCACGCTCGCCTACCACTACCGCGCCGCCGGCGAGCTGCGCAAGGCGTTCGACTACCACCGCCAGGCCGCCGCCGCGGCCGAACGGGTCCACGCGCACGAGACGGCGCTGGAAAACCTGGAGGGAGCGATCGTGGCGGGCGAGATGCTCGGCATGACAGCCGCCTCGCAGGAGTCGATCCGCGACCTCTACCGCGCTCGCGCGTGGATGCTCGAACTGCTCGGCGAGCCCGAAAAAGCGCTGGGTGACCTCGAACACGTGCTGGAGGGCGCCCGCGCCGCGGGCGACCGCGCGAGTGAGATGCACGTGCACAACGCCCTCGGACTGCACTGGCACGCGCTAGACCCGCAGGCCTCCCGACGCTGTCACGAACGGGCTCTGGCGCTGGCCGAGGAGCTCGGCGACGAAGCGGGCCGGGTGAGCGCGCTCAACCGGCTCTCGCTGGTGCTCGCCAACGAGCTGGAGTTCGCCGATGCGGTCGAGCTGGGTGAGCGCGCGCTCGCGATCGCCCGTGCAGCCGACGATGGCGTCGCCGTCAGCCGCGCGATGGACAGCCTCAAGTTCGCCGCGCTCCAGCTCGGCGACATCGAGCGCCTGGAGGCGCTGTGCACGGAGCTAGAACGATCCCAGCGCGAGCGCGGCGACCAGTACTTCCTGCAGTGGACGCTGCTGGAGTCCTCCTACGCGCCGGCGGAGCGCTGCGACTGGCCGGAGGCCGAGCGGCGCATCACCGAGGCGCTGGCCATCAGCGAGCGCCTCGGTGACCCCAACAGCGGCGTGCTGATATGTGACGCATCGAGCTGGATCGCGCGCTGCCGCGGCGACTACGCGCGGTCGCTCGCCTCCGGCCGCGAGGCCGTCACGCGCGCGGACACACCGGGCGCGCATTGGCTCGGCTGGGCCGCGGCGGCGCTCGCTACGCCCCTTCTGGACCTCCGGGCCGCCGCCGAGGCAGTGGCCGTCCTCGAACGCGGGCTTGCCGCCGCCGAGCGCAACCGGGCCCGCGGACAGACCTTCCGCTGCCTGGGGGCGCTCTCGTCGGCGACGCGGATGGCGGGCGACGAGCCACGGGCGCGCGCTCTCGCCGAGCGTGCGCAGCAGATCGCCGAGCGTGTCACCACGCCGCCCGGCACAGTCGACTTCTGGGGCGAGCGGGCCTACTGCGCCATCGCCGAGACGCAGCTCGCCGCCGGCGATGTCGAGCCCGCCGAGCAGGCGATGCGAACGCGGCTGCAGGCATGGGAGCGTGCCGGCGCGTGCAGGTCGATCGCAACGACCTCCCGCGTGCTCGCCCGCTGCGCCGAGGCTCGCGGCGACTGGGCCACGGCGGCGCAGATGCTCGCGCGCAGCGCCGAGGCGGCCAGGCCCGACGGTCCGATCTGCGAGCGCTGGCAAGTCGAGGGCGGGCTCGCCCGCGTGGCCACCGCGACCGACAGGCCCGAGGAGGCAATGGAGCACAGCCGGCGCGCGCGCGAGCTGATCGATGCGATGGCCGCGTCGGCCGGCGACGAGCAGATCGCCGCGCGCTTCCGTGAGCGAGCCTTCGCTGAGATCGCTCAGCCCGGCCCCACGCTAGGCCACTAGCGCCAGCCGCCAGTCGACCTCGAAGCCAAGCGCCTCGGGATCCTCCAGGGAAGATCCGGAGACTCGCTGCAGCGGCGCGATCTGCGTGGCGTAGGCGAGCACCGCCTCCAGCTTGCGCTCGTGCTCGTGCGCATCGAGCTGGTGCGTCGTGGGCGTCATCCGCTTGAGCGCGATGCCGGTGGCTTCGAGCTGGCTCGCCCACTGCTCGCTCGCCCGATCTTGCGTCGAGGACCCGCCGTTGAGCACCCACCGGGGCCATCCGAGCAAGGTCGCGTGGGGCAGGTCGGCATACAGCGTCACGTCGGCCCCCTGCGCGTGTAGCGCGAGGGCCGCGGAACGCACGGCCGTGTGGTCGGGGTGGTGGTCGCCGAGGCTCGCCGGCGCGTATATGCGGGCGTCCGGCGCAAGCTCGTCGCACAGTGCCTCGACGATCTCCGCCGCGGCCTGGTCGCCCTCGCGGTACTGGCAGTCTAGGAACGGCAGGTTCACCGCCGTGCGCCCCGCCCGCGCCAGCGCCAGGCGGTCCTCCTGCACACGCGCGCGCACCGCCGCGGCCGAGTCGCTGGCGCCCGCGAGCCGGTCCCACCACCCGAGCGTCCCCGCCGGTGGCTCGCCGGCGAAGACGTTCACCACGCGCACCTCCCCGGCGCCCGCCAGCACATGCCAGCACGAGAGCGCCGCGTCGTCGAAGTGGGGCGAAAGGATGACCGAGTCGGCACTCATCTGCGCTTACTATCGCGCGCCAGCGTGCAGCCATCGTGAAACCGTCGCGAAAGCTCGCGGGGAGAGCGTTGGAAAAGCGGTGCGTAAAGAGCGGGAGCGACGGGGGTCGAGCCCGGTCTTTACACACCACGCGATTGAGATCCGCCTTTGGCGCATTGAGGCCGGGGCATGAGTGGTGCGCTGAGCCCCGTCATGGTCGTAGCCCACGTTCTGGTCCGACTCGATCACGGTCACGGCGCCGACGGGAAGAGCTGCCTAGCACCCGCCCACAAGGCTCGACCGGCGCGAGGTCGTGGGCGGCGTAGCGTCCGACGTAGTCGGACCGATAACGCTCAGGTGTAGTGGCCGAGGGGGCCGCTCCCGCCACCGAGCTCGGCGTAGCGCATGATCATCGCCCGGCGATCGTCAGGCTCGTACTGGTCGAGGTGAGCAACGCGCCCACCCTCGACCACGTACACGTTGCCGATCGGAAGCGCTAGCTCGCCACCACCGTCTGCACCGGAGCCGCGCCAGGTCATGGTGAACGCGACGAGACGATCGTCGCAGGCGAGCACCTCGTCGACCTCGAAACGCATATCGGGCGAGATCGCCCACGCTGAGGCCAGGAGATTCCTCAGGCCTTCGCCCTTGTGCACCTCCTCCCACCCGAGGCTTCGGTGATCGACCAAGACGAAGTCCTCGGTGTAGAGCTCGAGGATCTCCTCGAGGTTCCGGGCCGCAAAGCGCCGCGCGAACTCGTCAAGGAACCGCTCCGGTGGGCGCTCGCCGAGCACGCTGCGCCGGCCGCCGGGATGCGTACCGCCAAGGTCCGCGGGCCGTCCGCCCAGCTCTAGCCCAGAGAGGGCGGGCGCCGAGTCCGCCTGCGCCGAGACCGCCCACTCGCCCGCCAGGCGAGCCGCTCGCTCGACGCCCACCGCATGACCCTTCGCTGTGTAGAGCTCGCGCGCCCCCTCCGCGGCCTCATGCGCCTCCGCGTCGTGCCCCGCCGCGCGCAGCACCCGCGCAAGCGCCATCGACGCGTCTGCCTTGTCCGCCAGCGCATCGGTCGGCTCGGCCAGCGACACGGCGCGGCGGGCGAACGAGAGCGCCAGCTCGATATCGCCGCCGCGCGCAAGAGCCTCCGCGCGCGCGCTTGACCACGTGATCGTCGTCTTCAGATCCTCGCCACCGTGCTCCTCGGCGAACAACGTCTGCGACACTGCCTCCTCGTCGCTTCCGCCCTGCTCAAGGAGCGCACGCGCAAGAAAAGCCGCGGCCTGCGCCGCACCCGAGGCCACCCCTAGCGCCTCGAACCCCTCGCGCGCCGCCCGCAGGTTGACCGCGGCCGCGACCGGATCGTCGGCGAGCAGCTCGACGATCCCCGCGTGCACGGCGGTCTCTTGCAGCTCCAGCGTGAGCCCGAGCTCCTCGAGCGTGGTGCGCCCGGCCACGAGGATCTCGCGCGCCGCGTCTGCGCGCCCGCGCATAGCGTCAAGCACCGCCTGGCAGCGCAGCGCGATCGCCTCGACGTGGCGGTTGCCCGGAGTCATACGCAGGATCCGCACGACATCCAGGCAGCGACCGCTAGCGCGCACCACTGGCGAGGGTCCCCATAGCGCTGCACGCGGTGCACCTGCGAGCACGGCGGTGATGCGTCGGCGGTCGTTTGCGGCGCGGGCGGCGGCCAGCGCGCGGTCGAGCGCCTCCTCGACGGCACCGACCTGCCCGAGCCGGGCGTGGGCCCCGGCGGCAACGTGCTGGGCCTTGGCCTCGCCGACCAGGTCACCCAGCCCGTTAAGCTCGGCGGCCGCGGCCAGGACCGACTCGACCGTTGCTGCGATATGTCCCGCGCCGGTGAGCGTGGCGAGCTGCCCGGCCAGCGCGGCGGCGCGGGCGCGGCGGCGCGGATCGTCACCGTCCCCCGCGGCAGCTAGACGGTCGACGACGGGCGCTGCAGCCGCGGGGTCGCCCGCTGAGAGCGCCGCCTCCGCGAGATCCCACAGGATGTCCTCCTCCGGCCCCGTTTCGCGCGCGAGCGCGCGCCCGAGCAGGTTCGCCGCCGCTGCGAGGTCCTCGCGCGCCAGAGCACGCCGCCCAGCTGAGTGCAGCCTCGCGGTCGCGCGCGCGCCAAGCTTGCGGCCGCGCTCGTCGAGCGGTCCGAGCTCGCGGCGGTAGGAGTGCGCCTGCTCGAGATGGAAGGCGATCACATCCTCGTGCTCTCCGAGGAGATCGCCCGCCTTGGTTTCCAGCCAGTCGGCGAAGCGCTCATGCAACTCGGCGCGCGCCTCCTTCAGCAGCGAGCGGTAGGCCGCGTCACGAATCAGCACGTGGTGGAAGCGGTAAACCGGCTCATCGATCCAAAAGGTGCCCTCCGGCTCAACCATTTCCTTGCGCCGCAGCGCCTCCAGATGACCGTCGATCCCGGCCCGCACCGGCGGCGCCACCAGCTCGGCGACCGCACCGCGGAAGAACTGCTTGCCGATCACCGAGGCACGCTCGACGACCAAGCGCTCCCCCGAGCGCAGGCGCTCAATGCGGGCGGCGAGCAGAGCCTGGATCGTCGGCGGGACCTCCACGTCGGCGAGGTCACCTGCCGCCGCCCAGGTGTCCTGCTCGCGCCGCAGCACACCCTCATCGATGAGCATCCGCAGCATCTCCCCGAGGAACAGCGGGTTGCCTTCGGCCGTCGCGAGGATCCGCTCCGACAGCGCCGCCGGCAGCCGCGCGCTTCCCAGCAGCTCGCCGACGAGCGTGCGGCTCTCTTCTGCGTCAAGCGGGTCGAGCTCGATCACGTCCACCGCGCGCGGCCCAGCGGCGGTCAGCCCCTCACGCGTCTCGCGCAGCTCCGGACGCGCCAACGCGACGATCAGCACGGCGGCGTCGCCCACCCACTCGACGAGGTGCTCGACGAGGTCAAGCAGCATCGGTTGGCCCCAGTGCAAGTCGTCGAGCACCAGCACGAGCGGGCGCTCGCGTGCGAGCGACTCCATGCCGCGACGCAGCGCCCAGAAGGTCTCCTCCGGGGATGCCGGCTCAGCGACGCCGAGCACACCCGCGGCAGCCTCGACCAGACGCTCGCGTTCGGGGTCATCCGCCATCAGCGCGCCCAACTTTGCGCGCACGGCCTCTGGCGCGTCCGCCTCACCAATCCCCGCGACCTCGCGCAGGATTTCCGCCACCGGTAGGAACGTGATCCCCTCGCCGCTCGGCTCGCAGTGCCCCTCGACGGCACGGGCCTCGTCGCCGAGCGTGCTGGCGAACTCGCTGGCCAGCCGCGTCTTGCCCACCCCCGGCGAGCCGATCACGCTGACCAAGCGACAGGCACGCGCCGCGATCGCGCCGTCAAGGGCCGCGCGCAGTCGCTCAAGCTCCCCGCCGCGCCCGACGAGCGGCGCGCTGCTCGAAGCGCTATCGCCCGCCGACCGCGGCGCGGCCGACAGCAGCCGCCAGGCGCGCACCGCCTGCGCCTTTCCCTTCAGGTCAAGCGCGGCAACCGGCTCGAGCTCGACCGCGTGGTGAACGAGCCGCCAGGTCGTCTCGCCGACTAGCACTTCGCCCGCAGCAGCGGCCTGCTCGAGGCGCGCGGCCGTGTTCATCGCGTCGCCGACGAGGATCTCCCGATCCTCACCGACCACCAGCTCACCCGTGTTGACGCCGATACGCATAGCCAAGCGCACGCCCCAACTGCGCTCGAGCTCGTCGTTGAGGGCGGTCAGCTGAGCCGCCATCGCGGCGGCAGCCCGAACGGCGCGAAGCGCGTCGTGCTCGTCGACAAGGCGGGCGCCGAAGACCGCCACCACCGCGTCGCCGATGAACTTCTCGACCTGCCCGCCGTGCGCCTCGAGCACCGAGCGCATCGCCTCGTAGAAACGCTGCATGACTCCCCGCACCGACTCCGCATCGATCGACTCCTGCAGTTCAGTCGAGCCGGCGAGGTCGGCGAATATCACTGAGACGACCTTCCGTGCGCCGCTCGGCAGCTCCAGCGAGCCGGCGGTCGGAGCTCCGCAGGCGTCGCAGAACTGCGCGTCGCTCGCCAACGTCGCCCCACAGGTCGGGCACGTCACCCTGAGCGAGACCCCACAGCCGGCGCAGAACTGCGCATCGGCGCGGTTGGCGTGCCCGCATGCTGCACAACTCAGGGCCATCGTGGTTCTCCCATGACCGTCACCTCCTGCAAGGCAAGAGTAACTGCGCGCAGGGCAGTTGGTCTGCGCGCCAGCCGGCATTACGCTAGCCCGGCAGTCGCACCACCAAAGCAGCCCCCGGTCGCCAGACGCCGTGAGCAGGTACGACTGCTTCCGTGGCGAAGCGATCGCCAGGCCCATGGGGCGCGAGAGTGTCGCTCGCGACGAGGCTCGAGCGCGCGCGCCAGCACCGCCCAGACTGCCGCATTCGCCCGCGTAAGCAAGCGCGTGCCGTGTCGGCGTCGATACAACTGGAGGTCGTCCTTTGCGCTACTGAGCGCGGTGCTCAGACGCCTACTCACTCGCAAAAGCGCAAGCGCACCGTCCTGCGCGTGTGAATCCGGGCGCGCGTCAGGGCGCCTTGGCCAGGTAGCGGTGGCCCGCCTTCACCGTGGCGTGACGGTGGTCGACAAGGTTCGTCACCACGACGCGGTCGCGCGTCACACGGATCAGCGTCCCTTCGCACAGATCCTCGGTCAGCCATTCGGTCCCCTCCACGGCGGCGACGGCGTAGTTGCCCTTGGTGGAGAAGCTCCCATGCGCGTTGGCCCACAGTTTGCGCACGACGTGCTTGCCCGAGGCGTGGCTGGAGCTCGCGCGTGCCACATGGCTGCGCTCGCGCGCGGTCGGGCAGACCGCGAAGTTGCCGCCCGTCAGCGTCGCCACCACGAGGCCGTTGCGGCCCTGCGTCAGCACGAACTCACCTTCGAAGAATTCGCCCGTCTGGGTGGCGCCATGCGGCCCGGCCGTCGTGACGCTCACCCGGCCGTGGGTCGCGTTGACGACCGTCCCAAACGGGATCTGATCGACCGTCATCAGGGCGACAAAAGTCGAGGATCCGGGCAGTTTCACGAGCACGCTGCCCGAGACCGGCGCCAGGTTGCCCGTCACCGCGAGCTTCGGTGCCGGCAACGCCGCCGCCCGGCTCCCCAGAACGCCCGAGCTGGGTATCTTCGCAGCGGTGGCTGCCGCTTCTTCTTCGCCGCGCCTCTTCGTGGCTGCCGCTTCTTCTTCTTGTTTTTTCTTCGCTTCTTGTTCTTGGTGATAGTAAACCGCGTCGCGGTTTGTGTAAGCCTGCCCTGGAATGCGAGCCTGCGCTGAGCCGGCTCCTCCTATCGAGCCGCCGAGTCTTCCGGTTAAGGCTGCGCCACACGCGATTAGCATGATCGCGGCGGCAGCGGTGAGGACCCGCATTGACGGGAGTCGCAGCCTTTCCCAGCTCGCCCTAAGTGCACGCCGATCCGTCCCGAACCGTCGGCCGGCGCTATCGGCGTCCCCCCAGCGCATGGCTGAGACTATACAGAAGAGGTCCATCTGTGGTGTGACCGAGGCGTGGTCCGCGGTGTCCTTCGGCCCGCGACGTACGTGGTCCATGACGGTTCGAAGCCTACGAGTACTCAACGCTCCAAACGACGTGGTCCGAAGCGCGCAAAGCTATGCGGCTTGCCAAGACCGGTTCCGCGCAACCAGACGCAGACGGGCCCTCGGATCGTACGGTGGACGCAGCGCCTTGACTCACCTACCACGTCGAGGCCGCGGGTACCTTCGGGAGCGTAACGCTGGTGTGCAGAGGGGGACTCATCGGCATTCCGGATAGGTTGAGTCAGCCAAACAGGCCCCGTATGGCTGCTGAGACACCGATCACACCCTCAGACAGACGGCCCGCCGCTGAACTGCACAGCCGGCCGCTCCGGTCAACCGCCGCGACAAGCATCGCTGTCGGCGTCGCATTGATGGCAACCGTCGGCATCACGACCCTAAATGACGGAGGCTTCGATGCCGCTTCGCAGTCGATGTTCGTCGCGCTCGCCGGCATCGCGCTGCTCGCGTCCTGCTCGCTCGACGGCCAGGCGGTCTCGGCTGCTGTGCGCTCGCAGTTAGCTCTGGCGCTCATGGGTATCGCCGCCCTTAGCCTCGCGAGCACCGCCTGGACCGTGGACGGGCGGACCACGGCGTTCCGTATCGGTCTCGTTGTCAGCGGGTATGCCGCTGTGTTCGTTGCCGCAGCCACACTCGCGAGGCGCACCGGCCCGAGGCCGTTCGCCGCCGCCATCGCAGCGCTGGCTCTCATAGAGGCGATGCTCGGACTCCACGCGGTCGCGATGCACTCGCTCCCGGACGCCGAGAGGATTTACGGTGTCTGGCGTCCCGGCGGAACGTTCCAATATCCGCCCGCCCTTGCAGTCCTCGAGATCTGTGCGCTCCCCACACTCAGCTCTCTGCTCAACCACGGCTCGCTCTTGGTCGCCGGTGGCGCAGCGGCGACAGCAACCCTCGCAGGAGCGACACTCGGTCTGTCACAAAGCAGGCTCGGGCTCGCCATGGCCGTTGTGCTCCTGACAGCCATGGTTCTCCGGCCCGCGGACAAGCGATCGCAACGGGTTGCAGCCATTGCTACGGCGACGTTCGTCGCGATCGGTGCACTTCTCGCGCCCACCATGTTGGGCGGACACGTGAGTGCTAGCACCCCTGGCGCAGGCTGGTCCGGCGCAGCCGAGATCGCCGGGCTCGCTGCGGCGCTTGGTGTTGCCTGGCTGCTCACGAGGCGAGCGTTGAGCCGGCGCATCGGGCGCGTGCTCACCGCCACCGGCTGCGTCGCCGCGATTGCCTTCGTCACCCTCGCTTGGGCCAGTGATAAGGACGCCCGCTCTACATCGACAGGCCCCGCCCTCCACCGCAGCTTGCACACGACGCCCCAACGCGACTTGCTGCACGGCCGCGGCCACGAGTGGCAGGCCGCACTCCAGACGTGGTCTGACCATCCGCTGCTCGGCGCCGGTGCCGGCGCCTACTACGCCGCATCGTTAGCCCACCAAGGCCCTGCGCCCACACGATACGCACACGACCTCCCACTTGAACTCGCCGCGGAGCTCGGCGTGTTCGGCCTCCTTCTCGCCGTAGCGATATATGTGTCAGCAGCCCGGATCGTCGCGCGCGCCATCAACGCCCCGGGATTCTGGCTTCTCGCACCGACCGTGGTGGTATTCCTGGCATCCAACCTCGTCGACTGGACTTGGCACCTCGCAGGTCTTGGCGCGCTCTGGGCGGCCGCCGCAGGGGCACTGTGGGGTGAATACCATTTCGCGGACAGTCGCGTGGCTGGAAGATCAGCGGCGCGTCAGCTCATCAAGCGGCGCGGTCAGTTCTTCCGCTTCACTCGTCTTGGTGCCCGCTAGCCGGGGTGCAAGCAGGCTCGTCAGGACCCCGATCTTCGCCGCGAGCTTGACGACCCCGTCCTCCAGACCGCGGTAGAACCGGAGCTCATGCTGGCTCGCTTTCGCTATCGAGAACGCGGTGATCAGCCCGACCGTGTCGAACAGACGCCGGCTCCGCTTGGCGCTCCACGTTTGGCGGCCTCTCGATGTCGATCCCCTGCAGATAAATACTCGTGGTGCCGAGGTTGGCATGGCCGAGCTGGCGCGAGCGCCTCCTGGACGCGCAGCCCACCGCGCCAGAGCATGACGATCATCGCCCGCAGCTTGAAGCCATGGGGGTCCTCGCTTGCGTGGCGCATCACGCAAACGATCTCCTCGACGGTCGGTGGATCAGCCGGATAGAGCATTCCCTTGTTGCGGGGGGCACGCCCAGAGTGGAAGCCAGGGAGCGTCGCCGGCGAGCGGCGCCGCCCGGCAGAGTCGAGCACTGCACAGTCTGTCATTTTGAGTCTCCTTCCTCGCGTGGCTGGTAGGGGCGCTGCTCAATCAGCACCGAGCGTGTGGCGCCGTTGGGATTCGTCCCGCTCGTATCGGGCGCTTTGTGCCCGTCCTGGGGCTAGCGCCGCCGGTAGATATCGCGTCGATGGCCGATCGCGATCACGCGGACGAGTCGCTCCTCCTCATTTTGTTCGTAGATGATCATGTAGGTCCCGCGGCGCGCGGACCACCGACCCTCGTGCTCCAACACCAAGCGCTTGCCGAGACGCTTGGGATTCTCCGCGATCGCATCAAGCGTCTCGAGCACGGCCGCTGCAACGGAGATCGACAGTCGATCGAACTGGCGTCGCGCCGGGCCCATGACGATGAGCCGCCACGGCGGGTCGGTCACTTACGAGGTGTCCGCCGTCGCTCCAGATCGGTGCGCAGCTCTGCCAGCCCGACCCCGGCTTCGCCCGCGGCGATGGCCTTCTCGCTGGCGCGCACCTGGGCCGTCAGCGATCGGTTCGACATGATCGCGAGCGTTTCCTCGAGGCTCTCAAGGTCATCTGTGCTCACCAGCACGGCCGCGGGTTGACCGTTACGCGTGACGATCACGCGGTCTTGCTGGCGCGCCACCCGGTCGACGATCTCGGAGAACCGGGCTTTCACGGTGGCGAGCGGCAATGTCTCGGACATGACCAGAATTATAATCAGAGCGCAGGCGCAACCCAACGCCGTCGAAACTGTCGCATCCGCAGGCCTAAGCGAGCGTCTGGCGCGTCGGTGCTCAGGCGCGCGGTCGTCGGGCGCAGCGGCAGTGAGCCGCATCTGATGCGGACGCCTGCGTTCCGCGCGGAGCAGGGCCGCCGCGGGATCGGCCCCTGGTCACGTCGCGTACCATCCGGGGGCTGCCCTGGCTAGGTCCGTTCCAGAAGACGCGCTGTCCATCGCGAGTGGCGTCGTCGAAGCTCCTGTCCGGTGAGGTCAGCGCGCCCGAGCGGCGCGTAGTTCAGAGACCAGGTTTCGACCGCATCGTGCGAGCGCGCGAGAGTCCAGCCATCCCAGAGAGCCATGTCGTCGATCGTGTGGCCGATCCCATCCTCGTAGGCGGCCAGGAATACGTCGGCGATGCGCTCATCGAACAGGAGAACGAGATCAAGGCGGCACCAGCCCACGTCGAAGCCGCTTGGACCGCGGGCCCCGCCGGACCAGTCCACGATGCCGGTGAGCTTTCCGTCTCGCCAGACGACGTTGCCTGACCAGTAGTCGGAATGGGTGAGCACCCTCACCGAGGTGGTGATCTGCCTCCAGGCGGACCGGATGCTCCTCGCGAGCGGGCCCGCCAACACCTTTTGTGACCCGCCGCTGTGCTCGAACACGCTCCGCAGAGCGGCGAGGCGATCGCTGGGGGCCGCGTGCACTGTTGCGAGTGCGTGACCGAGCTGGGCCGCCCATTTCTCAGGATCGGCTGGCGTGATGTCCGCTTGGCCGTCAAGCCAGCTGATCAACAACGTCGGAGACTCCGACCACTGGCCGTCCAAGTCGCTGCCCAGTAGCACCGGGGCCAGCCCCCCAAACCCGTCAAGCGCGTGCAACACCTGCTGCTCGCCTGCACCGGCTGAATCACCAGCCGGAAACTGCCGGACCACGACGGTGAGCTCAGGGCTCGTGGTGTCGACCCTCCAGGTGTCAGCGTGCTGGCCACCCTCGAGTCTCACCACGGACTGGATTGCGGCCGACGAGCCGGCCAGGCGTCGAACTTCCTCGAGCGCCCCCGCCGAAGGCGACAACTCCGAGTCGACCATCTGAGAAACCCTACGGTGCTCATCGCCCATGCCCAATGCCGGCCCCCGGTTCTCGCCGAGCGTAGGGGGCGGTGACTGCTTCGCTTCGGTGAGGCCCGTCGGCGCCGATATGTTGCGTCGCTACGCCTACGTCGTCTTTATCAGGCCGCCATCAATCACCCAGTTCGCGCCGGTGACGTTGGCCATGCAGGGCGAGGCGAGCAGGGCGACGATTGTCGCGACTTCCCTCGGCGTGGTGAACCTGCCAGTTGGCATACGCGCGGCCATCTCGTCGCGAACGGCCTCGGCGCCTTCGCCAGTTGCGCTCCCGACCGTCTCCGCAACACCGTGCTCACCTAGCCAGAGGTCGGTCGCCACCGGTCCCGGCGAGATGCTCGTGATGCGAATCCCGCTCGGCCCGAGCTCTTGGGACAGCGACTTGGCCAAGTTGACGAGCGCGGCCTTCGCAGCACCGTAGTCGATGACCCCACCGTCGGGCTCGAAGAACGAGTTGACAGACGCGACGTTGACGACAGTGCCCTCCTTGCGCTTGATCATGTCCTCGACCGCCGCGCGGGTCGCGCGCAGCGCTGCGAAGAAGTTGAGCTGGAGCGAGCTTTCGAAGTCGGCATCACTCAGGCTCAGGAAGCCGTCCAGACGCACGTGGGCTGCGCCGACGTTGTTGACCAACACGTCCACGCGGCCGAGCTCGTCGACCGCATGGCCGACCAGCCGCCCCGGACCTTCGGGGTCTGCGAGATCGACGGTCACGGGCGTCACACCCTCGATTCCATCGAGCCCCTGTGGATGGCGCGCTCCTGCCACGACCTCGACGCCCTCGGCAGCCAACTCGCAAACGATCGCCAGGCCGATCCCCTTGCTCGCTCCGGTCACGACCGCGATCTTGTCCGACAGTTCAAGATCCACGAGCGGAGATTACATGTCGAAGGACCCGCACACGCCTGCTTACGCGGCGCAATGCGAAAGTGTCGGTGCCGATGCGCGTCAGTGCTCAGGCTCGTCCATAGCGGGCGCCTCAAGGGTGCCGCTGGAGACGACCGCAGTCATGCGAAAGCGGGCACTCCCGCACCCGGGACCCGAGAACGTGGTCCCGGTATCTTCTTCTCAGACGGCGGACCTTTCGTGAGCGGTGGCGGGCGCCGTATGGCAGAGATCGCGTGGCGGGTGTCATCGATTTCCCCCCCGCGCAACTCACCTTGACTTCCTCGTTGGGCGAGGTAGAGTCCGGCCACTGGAAACTCCGGGAATAACGGAGGTGGGCGCGGGCGTTTTGTCGCCGGATGCTCCTGGAGGCGAGCAACCCTAAAGGAGGAGACATGCCTGGACGGCTCGCAAGGAAGCTCAGGATCAGATGGGCGCGCACCGCGCTCCTGTGCAGTGCACTCGGGCTGGTGATGTGCGGCATCGTGCTCAGCGCAGCGGCGGGCAGCGCGACCAGCGTCACAGATCGGAGTGCTGTTTTATCCGGCCGGCCTCCAAGGACCAGTGCAAGGACGGCGGCTGGAAGAGCTACGGCACCATGTTCAAGAACCAGGGCCAGTGCGTCAGCTCCGTCGCCACCGGCGGCAAGCACGGCTTGGCGGCACGGCCAACGACACCAACGCTCGCACTCGGCGGCTGGGCCCTCACGGTCGGGGCGCCGAGCCGCGCTGCCTACGGGCACGGGCCACCCTCCCCGCGCTTGCGCTTTGCTGGGTCGAGCGACCGTCCGAGCGAGTGGCGCCCTCACGCTCGCATCGGACGATGACCACTCGTCAGTGCTCCCACGCGCGAGACGCTCGCTTCGCCCCGGGGAGAGCAGCAGGCGTCATCGGTGCCGTGCCATAGCGCTCGCCGATGCGACAGCGGGTGACGATCCAACTCTCATCGAAGCGCCCGGTGCTTGGCCGCTTGTGGGCAGCCGCGGGAAGGCCGGGGATCTCCGCGCAGCGCAGACCGGTCAGACCCGCTCGGGGCGGTTGAACTTTGCCGCCAAGGCAACGGACCGTGGCGCTCGCGGCAACTGCCGCCGACGGCCACCGTGCGTGCCCAGCCTCGTGGTAGCTTGACGGCGGTGCTGCCTGCCAGCCGTTCCCGGTATGGAGCGCGATGGGTGCCGGTGGTGGCGCTCGCCTTCATCGTCATTGTGGTGCTGGTCATCGCGGTGAGCGGCAGCTCGTCGCCGAGCACCGGTTATGACGTCTCCTATCCGCAGTGCTCGGGTTCCTACCCGTCGAATCCGCTGTTCGGGATCGTCGGTGTCAATGGTGGGCTGGCGAACAACGCAAACCCGTGTATCGGCGGCGAGCTGCACTGGGCCCGCGACGCGCCGGGGCAGAAGCGGCCGAAGCAGCCGCCCCTGTCGCTGTACATCGACACGGGTAACCCTGGCGGTCATCGCGTTGTGGACTGGCCTCGCGTCGGCACCGCGCCGGCCTACGGTGCTTGTAACGGGCTGCTGACCAGCTCCTGCTCCTACATTTACGGCGAGCAGCGTGCCGCCCACTCCTACCGGCTCGTCGCCGCGCTCGACCCGGTCGCGGCCAAGACCGCGCCATGGTGGCTGGACGTCGAGCTGACGTTGAGCTGGGCCGGGACCTACCAGCTCAACGTCGCCGCGCTGCAGGGTTTCATCGCGGGCCTGAACAACGCCGGCGCGACCGGGCCGATCGGGATCTACTCCGCCAGCGCCCAGTGGAAGGAGATCACGGGGCTGACGGCGCAGACAACACCGACGGCCTTCAACGGCCAGCTGCCCGACTGGGTGGCCGGAACCGACGCAACACTCACACAGGCGCGGCAGAACTGCACGAGCGGTGGCTTCACCGGCGTGGCGCCGAACCTCGCGCAGTACCGGATCGGCCCGCTCGACGCCGACCTGCGCTGTACTGGCACACGCTGACCACATCCCTAACGCGCCCGACGTCAGAGATCACGATCGCGTTGCCACGAACCCGATCGCCCGCATGATCGGACCTGCTTCCAGGTCGGGACGGGCTTCCGGTCCTACTCGTCGCCCGCCCCGCTTGCGCGGAAAGGAGGCGTCCCCCGCGTAGCCAACGAGACGCCTGAGTTGGACGATGTTCGAGCGCGTCGGCCGAGGACGGCCAGACGCCTGCTTCGCCATGGCCTAGCAGCGTGTCGTGTTTGCACAGGCACCAGCAATGGGCCTCGCTGGCGTTGGGATTCGGCTGCTGGTAGAGCGCCGCTAACTATCCGCTGCGCTAATGGGAGGAGAACCCATGACCGTCTCGTCCATCCTCGATTCTGCTGGGCGCCGCCGCTCCCCGGCGACGCTACCCGGCTTTCACGCAGGGCGTGCTCCCCGCAACAAGGGCATGCTCTACCCAGCCGACCCGCCGACTGTTGAGGAGATCGTCTCCGTGATGCGCCACGCCAGCAACGATTCTCACGGCTGGCGGCTCCGCGCGATGATCGTGATGCTGTGGCGCGGTGGGCTCCGCGTCCAGGAGGCGCTCGCGCTGAGCGAACAGGACCTTGACCCGCGGCGCGGGTCGGTGCTCGTGCGTCGGGGAAAGGGCGGTCGCCGCCGCGAGGTTGGTATGGACGCGGGGGGCTGGGAGAACTTGCGGCCCTGCTCTCAGAGCGCCTCGGGCTCCCGGCGGGCCCGCTGTTCTGCGTGATTAACGGCCCGACCCGCGGTCGACCCTGGTCAGCTGCTGCGGTCCGCAACGAGTTTCGCCGCCACGCAGCCGAGGCAGGCGTCAGATGCCGCTTCGCGCCGCACCAGCTGCGCCACGCGCACGCAGTAGAGCTCGCGCGAGAGGGCGTGTCGGTGAACGTCATCCAGCGCCAACTCGGTCACACCAACCTCGGCACGACCAGCATCTACCTCCAGGGGATCGACATCGAGGAGATCATCTCGACCGTTCGCACACGTCGAGCGCCAATGATGTCGGCGACGGCCGGTCTTCAGCTCTGAAACACCCGGACGCTAGAGCGGACACCGATCGGCGACTTCCGTTTTGCTCCACCGAGCGGTCGTCGACAACCTCCATCCGGGACTACTCGACACGCTCGGTGCTCGTCCATCTCAGCAGTCCTCACCGACACGCTCGCATCCAATGACGAAGCACTCGTGTCGGGCGTTCGCCGACGTCGCCCTCTCACGGGGCACCTGCTCCTGTCCGTTACTCGTCCAGGCCCACGGCTTTGAGGGCCTCCTGACGGTCGAGGAAGATGCGAACGTGGCTGATGTTGCCGTCGATCAGGTCGTACACGTTGGTGAGAGGCGGCGGTGCCATGCGAATGCCGCTGGTTCTGCCCGTGCCGCTAGTGCGCATGAACGCGATCACCCGCTTGCTATCGACCTCTTCCACGCCGTCAAGCTCGATCCGGAAATCGGGTGCGGCTTCCTCGATGTCCGTAAAGAAACACCCGATGCCGTCAATTCCTTCGTACACCCCTCCAACGGCGGCCATTGGCGTCTCCAACTTGACGTTCTCGGTGCAGCAGGCGAGATAGCCCTCGATGTCCCTCGCGTTGATCGCCGCGATCGCGCGCTCAACCAATCTCACGTTCTCCTGCGACATCGCCTACCCCCGTTCCTCGGCAAGGCGTTCGGCGGCAGCACGTGCCTCGTCGACCTCGGAGATCGTAAGGCGTGCGATCAAGCCTCGTACCCAGACGAAGACCCATCCCTCGCGTTGTCGAAGGTGACCGGCGCTGCCAGCCGGACGACCGTTCTGAATGACCACGGCAAACACAACCCCATTGCCGAGGTCGCGGACTTCCTCAAGCCCGACCTCCAACTCCTCGTACACGCCAAACCAGTCCTCAAGGAAGCTGCGAATGGCCGCCCGTCCCTCGAAGTGGTCCCCCAACGCCCTCCCGTCGAAGGTCGCATCTTCGGCGAAGCTGCTGGCCACCGCGTCGAGATCACGACGATTCGCAGCCTCAAACGCCCTGCCCATAAGCTCGACCAGGTCGGGGGTCGTGGACTCCTCGGACATCACGGCAGCCAGTATCCCGCTCGCTGCCACGACGTGCCGCTCAGACGCGCATGACCGCTGCTTTCCGCAGCCGGGTTGGCGGAGTAGTCGATGTCGCAGGAGAACGTGGCGCTGGTCAAGCGTGGGTATGACCTGTGGAACGCCGGCCAGATGGAGGCCGCGAAGGTAATGTTTGCCCCCGACCTTGTGATGTCTACGCCGCCCGATTGGCCTGACGCGATCACCAGTAGCAGCCGCGATAGGCATTCGCGCGCCTAGTCGAGAACAGGTCGCTGTTCGAGAGCGACAGGCTGGCTCCCGAACGGTGGATCGAGGCCGGTGAGCGTGTGATCGTCCCGACACAGTGGTGCGGAGTCCCGAAAGGGGCGAGCACCGAGGTAAAGGTCCTTGTGGTTCCAGTGTTCACCGTAAGTGGTGAGAACATCGTGCGTCTCGATTGGTATGGCAGCGTCGAGCAGGCCCTCGAAGCCGTGGGTCGTTAGAGGACACGACGGCATGAGAGGAATGTGGGCAGAGATCTCCGAGTCGTTTGGCGAGTGCGCATGGAACCAAAGGAGTTCATCGAGGCGGGCGACTACGTGGTCGTCACCCTTTACCACGTGATGCGCGGGCGGGCCAGCGGCGCGTCAATAGAGGGACACGAGGTCCACGTCTTCAAGCTACGCGATGGAAAGATCACCGAACTCCGCGAGTACCGCGAGAAGACCGAAGCCCTCAAAGCCGTGGGGATGGCGGAGTAGTCATGTCGGAGGACAATGTGGAGATCGTCCGGTTGTTGATCGAGGCTTGGAACGTTCGCGCCGAAGGCTGGGTTGACGCCTATGCCTCGGAGGCCGAGTTCCACATGCCGCCTGAGTGGCCCGGTGACTCGATGTACTCGGGCCACGACGGCATCATGCGCTGCGCTGCTGAGTTAGCGGAGAACTTCGACGATGCTCGATGGGAGGTAGATCGGCTCATCGACGCGGGCGAGAGCGTGGTCGTGACGCTGCATGTCCGACGTCGTATCAAGAGCAGCGGGTCGTGGATCGAACAGCCTCAAGGCGCGGTCTTCGACGTGCGCGACCGCAAGATCATGCGTGTGCGGACGTACTTCTCGTGGGCCCAGGCACTCGAAGCCGTGGGGCTCACGGAATAGGGATGTCGCAGCGGAACGTAGACCTGGTGTCTCAGTTGTACGTGTGGCTTGCGGAAGGCGAGAGCGAGCAGGCGTTCGAGATGTATGCGCCGGAGATTGAATGGGACAGTCGCGCCGTGCCTTGGCTGATGGAGATGGGATCGGATGGAATCTACCGTGGTCACGACGGTGTGCGAGCAGCGCTGCGGGGATGGTTCGAGGCTTGGGAGTCGATCTCCTATCTGCCCACCCAGATGATCGACGCTGGCGAGGATTTGCTCGCATCGGTTCAAGTCACCGCGCGAGGTCGAACGAGCGGCGTCGAGGTCTCCTACGAGCACTGGCAGCTTTGGACGCTGCGTGACGAACTTGTCGTGCGCATGCGCGTCTTTGCTGACCACAGCGAGGCGTTGCGGGCGGCTGGGTTCTCCGAATAGGAGTCAGGTCCGGGTGTCTGGTGCGAGGCCGAGGTCAGCCAGCGCACGCTCGCGGTCGTAGTAGCTCACGTACCTCATCACCTTGCCGTCACGGAGGTCGAACAGGTTCGCTCCCGACGTGCCCATCCGTGTGAGGTCGAGGCCGCTTGTCTTACCTCTGCCTCCGACGCGGGTGAGCACGAGCACGCGCTCGTCGCCAAGCTCGCGGAACTCGTCTGCCTCGATGTGAAGGTTCTCCCAGGCGCTGGCGAAGTCACGCCAACGCGCCGACACGTCAGCTAGGCCGCTCCACCGCCCAGGTTCGGGTCCTTCGGGCCAGACAAGCTCGATGTCGGGATGCGCCCACTCGGTCGAGGTCCAGTCGCCACGTTCCCAGGCTGCGTAGATCGAGCGTACGAGGTCCAGGTTCGAGGATACAGCCAGAGTATGGCCGCTGCGGGATACTCAGCGCGGGATGCCCCAAGAGTCCACGACGCCCGACCTGGTGGAGCTTGTACGCAGACAGTTTGCGGCTGTGAATCGCGGCGACCTTGACGCGCTGATGAGCTTGTTCGCTCCCGATGTCGTCGTGGACCTGTCGCAGCGGGACCTACCTAGCTTCGATGGTGTGTCGGCGCTTCGTGGCTTCCTTGAAGATTGGATCGGCTCCTATGAGGAGCTTCGGTGGGAACCGGAGAAAGTTCTGAACCTCGGCAACGGAGTGGTATTTGCTGTGGTCCACCAGAACGCTCGTCCGGCTGGCAGCACCGGTTACGTGCGGCAGCGTGACGGATGGGTCTGGGTATGGGCAGGAGGCTTGACCGCGTGCATGACGACGTATGGCGACATCGACCAGGCCCGTGCTGCCGCCGAACGGCTCGTGCAGGAGCGGGCTGATGGCTGAAGAGTCCACGACCCCCGACCCGGTCGAGATTGCGCGGCAGTCGTTTGATACGGCGAGTCGTCGTGACATTGACGCGATGCTCAGCAAGTACGCCCGCGATGCGGCGTGGGATATGAATGACGCTGGGATCGGGACCTTCGATGGCGTGGCGGCGATGAGGGGCTTCTTTGAGGATTGGATCGGTAACTGGGAGGACTATCGGATCGAGACGGAGGAGATTCTCGATGTCGGCCACGAGGTGGTGTTCGTCGCCTACCTGGAGGACGAACGCCCCGTAGGCGGGGAAGGTCGCGTTCATCAGCGGCGTGGCTGCGTCCTCCTGATCGTCGAGGGGCTGATCTCGGGTGTCACGTTCTACCTGGACCCCGACGAGGCCCGTGCTGCCGGTGAACGCCTCGCCGAGTCGAGGGGGTAGGCGATGTCGGAGGAGAACGTCGAGAAGCTTGGGGCATTCTGGGAGTCCTTGCGCGGGGCGGGGTGGACAGTGGAGACGTGGCGTCGAGGAGAAGTCGACATGTCCATCTTCGATCCCGATGTCGCCTATGAGGACATGAACTTGCCAGACCACGTCGGCGAGACCTACCACGGGCACGAGGGTGTGACCCGCGCAGCGGAACGCTGGACAGAGCCATTCGAGTGGCTTGCGGTCGAGGTAGAGGAGATCATCGACGCGGGTGATCACTTGGTCTCCTTCCATCGGTGGCGAGCAAAGGCGCGGCACACGGGCATAGAGATCGATGAACGCCTGGTCTACCGCTGGATTTTTCGAGAGGGCACGATGATTTACTTTCGGTCGCTCGGCGCAGAGGAAGCCGACGCCGCAGATGACCTCCGGAGGTAGGCGGTGTCGCAGGAGAACGTGGAACTGGTGCGCATTACCTTCGATGCAGTTAGCGTCGGCGGGACCGAAGCTGGACTGCCGTTCTTCGCCGATGACGTAATCCTCTATCCGGTAGCCGAGTGGGCCGAGGACCCCGCGTATCACGGTCACGACGGCGTTCGCAGAATGATCGCCATCTGGACCCATCCCTTCGAGGACTTCGCCTGGGAGGTTCATGAGATCCGCGGAGTGGATGAGCGGGTTCTCGTCCGAACCGAGATGACCGGGCGCATCAAGGGTTCTGTAGCTCCGATCCGCGAGCGTTACTCGATCGTCTGCTCGGACTTCCGCAACGGCACGATCGGCGAAGTGCGCTTCTTCCAGACCTGGCAGGAGGCCCTCAAAGTCGTGGGGCTGGCGGGGTAGGCGATGTCGGACGAGAACGTGGAGATCGTCAAGCGAGCCATCGACGCCTTCAACCGGCGCGACGTATGGGCAACAGCCCCGAGGTCGTGCGCTCGTACGCAGGGGTCTTCGCCGAGTTGAACGCGGCCAACCGGAAGCCCGCCGTGGACGCGATCAACGAGGCTCGCGGCGTCCTGATGTGTCCTCAGAGTGTCCTGGACGGAGCGGCTGCCTCCAAAAACCCAGAGCCGACGCGGGGACTCGAACCCCGGACCCCTTCATTACGAGTGAAGTGCTCTACCAGCTGAGCTACGTCGGCATATGCCCTGCTAACGGGCCCTTTCTCGCCTCTTCGCCGCCGGCAGTTTGGCGGCTGTGGGCCAATCTGTGGGCCCACCCTGCGTTCGGCCGGAGGTCAGACGCTGGGCTGAAAGCGGCGACATGGCCTCAACCTTAGCTGTCCGATACTGCTTGGCAAGTCCCAGCGGCGGGGTGGCCTGCTCCCTGCGGATCATGCGGCCGTACGTTCGCGAGATCATTTGGATGCCGGTCCCGCACCACGCGGCGATCGTCGCGAGCGAGATACCAGCCCGCAGGCAGCAGCTCACGAATGCGCGCGGCTGGTGCGCGAGATATCACGCTCGATCTGGACAGGCGCCACGTCACGCGCCTGCTGCAGGTGACCGGCCTGCAAGGCGTGCTGCCCGTGCGTGAGTTCGACGACGAGGCCGACGCTGGCGCGAGGTAGCCTGACGGCCGGCTGGCGCCGCCTCAGCGGGCAGCCACGACCGGACGCGGGCGCAGCGTCCCCCCGACGCACTCCCCGCGGTCGCTTCGCAGCACCTCCGCGAGCGCGAAGGCGGGTCGAAGTGCTCGATAAGGAGGCTCGTCACGGCGTCCTGTGGGCCGGTCGCTCTGGCAATGTCGATAGGCCGCGCTGGAGAACCGACAGGGGCGACCTGCGCTGGTGCTACCGCGACGAAGCCTGCGTCTGATCAGGGAGCGTGGTGGGCGTGTTCGTCGGCTTGGTCGAGGAACTCGTGCACCAGCCGCACGGCCATTGACCCCTCCCCCACCGCTGATGCAACCCGCTTGATGGAGCCGCTGCGGACGTCTCCGACCGCGAGCACGCCGCGGCTGGTGGTTTCCAGCAGCAGCGGGGGATCCGGCTCGCGGCCTTCGGCGCGCATGGCCTCCGCGGCGGCCGGGCCGGTCAGCACGAAGCCCTTGCCGTCGAGCGCCACGTGGCCCTTCAGCCAGTCGGTGTGGGGCTCGGCGCCGATGAACACGAACAGGGCGCTCGCGGCGAGGCGACGACGCTCGCCGGTGAGCTTGTTCTCCACGATCACGGCCTCCAGCGTGCCGTCCCCTTCCAGCTCCCTGACCTCCGTGTTGAGCAGCACCTCGACGGGGCTGCTCTCGATGCGGTCGGCCAGGTAGCGCGACATGTCGGCCGTCAGCGAGCTCGCCCTCACAACCAGCCGCAGGGAGGAGGTGAAGCGAGACAGGAAGAGGGTCGCCTGGCCGGCGGAGTTGCCCCCGCCGAGCACCACGATCGGGTCGCCGGCGCACATCTGCGCCTCCATCAGGGTGGCCGCGTAGTAGACGCTGTCTCCCTCGAACTCCTCCAGGCGGGGCACGAGCGGCCTGCGATAGCGCGCGCCGGTGGCGACGACGACCGTGCGGGCGAGCAGCTCGCGCCCCTCGACGAGGCGCACCAGGAAATGGTGCTCGCGCGGCTCCAGGTCCGCCGCCTCGGCCGGAACCGTGATGCGGGCGCCGAACTTCTGCGCCTGGATGACCGCGCGCTCGGCGAGCTCTGCCCCGGAGATGCCGGACGGGAAGCCGAGGTAGTTCTCGATCCGGGAGGACGTGCCCGCCTGGCCCCCCGTGGCCACCGCGTCGAGCGTGACCGTCGTCAGCCCCTCCGAGGCCCCGTAGACCGATGCGGCAAGGCCCGCCGGTCCCGCCCCGACCACGAGCAGGTCACAGGTCTCGCTCGCCTGCACTGGGCTGGTGATCCCCACCGCCCGCGCCAGCTCGTCGCGGCCGGGGTTGCGCAGGACTTTGCCCTGCCAGATCACGACGGGGGTTTCCTGCGGCGAGACGCCCACCTGCCGCAGCAGCTGCTCGGCCGCGGCGTCCTGCTCCAGGTCGATCCAGCGATGCGGAAGCCGGTTGCGTGCGACGAACTCGCGCAGCCTTCGCGTGTCGGGAGAGAAGCGCGATCCGATCAGCTTGAAGCCGGCGCCGAGCCCGATCAGCAGCTCCCGGCGCAGGAAGTACGCGCGCATGAGGAGGTCTCCCAGCACCGGATCCTGGGTGATCAGCCCGCGAAGGCGATCCACGGGCACCGTCAGGATCTCGCCGGGCTCCCGCACGACAGCGGTTAAGAAGGCCGCCTGCCCGCTCAGCAGCCCCAGCTCGCCCAGGAACCGGCCGTGTCCATGGACGGCGATCAAGCGCTCGTCGGGGCAGCCGAGTCCGTCGACCACCGCGACCATGCCCTCCAGGACGACATGGAACGGATAGCCGGCTTCGCCCTCACGGATGAGGATGTCGCCGACCTCCACGCGTCGTCGCCGGCCGTGTGGCTGCAGCTTGGCGAGCTGGTCGCTGCCGAGGCGTGGAAAGGCCCCCTCGCGGTCGGGCGTCTCGGCGAGCCGCCGTTCGACCGTTGAGCTCATGGCGGCTGCTCAGGCCGCCACGGCGGCTGGCTGCTGGGACTCGGCCTCCGCCTCCGTCCAGCGCACGACGAGCTGCTCGTTCTCGACGTCGATGCTGATGCGGGCGCCCTCGGTGATCTGGCCCGCGATCAGCGCCCGACCGATCCGCGTCTCGACCTCGCGCTGGATGAAGCGCCGCAGCGGCCGGGCACCGTAGACCGGGTCATAGCCCTCGCGCGCGATCAGCTCACGGGCCGCCTCGGTCAGCTCCAGCTTCAGCTGGCGGTCGGCGAGGCGCTTGCGCATGTCGTCGATCTGCAGGTCGACGATGAGCTCGATCTCCGCCAGCGTGAGCGGCTTGAACAGGACGATGTCGTCGACCCTGTTGAGGAACTCCGGGCGAAATTGCCCGCGCAGCTCGGCCATCACGCGATCCCGGGTCTCGTCGCTGATCTCGCCGTTGTCGGTGAGCGCGTCGAGCAGGTACAGAGAGCCGATGTTCGAGGTCATGATGATGACCGTGTTGCGGAAGTTGACCGTGCGCCCCTGGGCGTCGGTCAGCCTCCCCTCGTCGAGGATCTGCAGGAGCGTGTTGAAGACGTCCGGGTGCGCCTTCTCGATCTCGTCGAAGAGGACGACCGAGTAGGGCTTGCGGCGCACCGCCTCGGTCAGCTGTCCCCCCTCTTCGTAGCCGACGTAGCCGGGGGGCGCTCCCATCAGGCGGCTGACGGTGTGGCGCTCCTGGTACTCGGACATGTCCAGGCGCACCATGTTCTCCTCGGAGTCGAAGAGCGCCTGCGCCAGGGCCCGCGAGAGCTCGGTCTTGCCCACGCCGGTCGGCCCCAGGAAGATGAAGGAGCCGATCGGACGGCGGGGATCCTTGATCCCCGCGCGGGCACGGATGACCGCGTCGGCCACCAGCCGCACCGCCTCGTCCTGGCCGATCACCCGTTCATGCAGGACCTCGTCGAGGCGCAGCAGCTTCTCACGCTCGCCCTCCATCAGCCGCGCGACGGGTATGCCCGTCCAGCGGGCGACGATCTCGGCGATCTCGTCCTCGGTGACCTCCTCGCGCAGCAGGCGCGTTCCTCCCTGCTTCTCGTTGAGACGGTCCTCCTCGGCGCGCAGGCGGCGTTCGAGCTCGGGCAGCCGCCCGTGGCGCAGCTCGGCTGCGCGGTTGAGGTCGTAGTTGCGCTCGGCCTCCTCGACTTCCCGGCGCACCTGCTCGAGCTCCTCGCGCAGCGCCTGGAGCTTGTGGATCGCGTTGCGCTCGGCCTCCCACTGGGCGGTCATGGCGTCGGCCTGGGCCCTCAGGTCGGCAAGTTCCCTGCGCAGCGCCTCCAGGCGCTCCTTGCTGGCTTTGTCCGTCTCCTTCGTGAGCGCAGCCTCCTCGATCTCCAGCTGCATCACGCGGCGCGTGATCGCGTCGAGCTCCTGGGGCATCGAGTCGATCTCGGTGCGGATCACCGCACACGCCTCGTCGACGAGGTCGATGGCCTTGTCGGGCAGGAAGCGGTCGCTGATGTAACGGTCGGCGAGGGTGGCCGCCGCGACGAGAGCGGCGTCCTGGATGCGCACGCCGTGGTGCACCTCGAAGCGCTCCCGCAGCCCGCGCAGGATCGAGATCGTGTCCTCGACGCTCGGCTCGTCGACGAGCACAGGCTGGAAGCGGCGCTCCAGCGCGGCGTCCTTCTCGATGTGGCTGCGGTACTCGGCCAGGGTCGTGGCACCGATGCAGTGCAGCTCGCCACGGGCCAGCATCGGCTTGAGCATGTTGCCCGCGTCCATCGCGCCTTCGGCCGCACCCGCCCCGACGACCGTATGCAGCTCGTCGATGAACAGCAGGATGCGGCCCTCGGAGGCCTTGACCTCCGCCAGCACGGCCTTCAGCCGCTCCTCGAACTCCCCGCGGTACTTGGCGCCGGCCACGAGCGACCCCATGTCGAGGGCGAAGATCGTCCTGTCCTTGAGCCCCTCGGGGATGTCGCCCCGCACGATCCTCTGTGCCAGGCCCTCGACGATGGCCGTCTTGCCCACGCCGGGGTCGCCGACGAGCACGGGATTGTTCTTGGTCTTGCGCGAGAGGATCTGGATCACGCGGCGGATCTCCGCGTCGCGGCCGATCACCGGGTCCAGCCGCCCGGAGCGGGCCGCGGCGACGAGATCCACGCCGTACTTCTCCAGCGCCTCGTACGTGGCCTCGGGAGTCGCGCTGGTCACGCGCTGGGCACCGCGCACCTCGGTGAGGATCTCCAGCAGCCGCTCGCGCTGGACACCCTGCTCTTTGAGCAGCCGTGCCGCGTTGCCGGCCTGGCCGGAGCCGAGCATGGCAAGCAGGACGTGCTCGACGGAGACGTAGTCGTCCTTCAGGCGCTCTGCCTCTTTTTCGGCCTCGTCGAGCACCTGCGCCAGTCCCCGTGAGATGGTCGGCTGGCGCTCGCCGGCCCCCGGCCCGCTGACGCTGGGCCTGCCTTCCAGAGCGCGCTCCAGCGCGTTGCGCAGCGCGCCCGTGTCGGCTTCGGCGCGTGCGAGCAGGCGCGGGATCAGCCCCTCGGGCTGATCGAGCAGGGCGAGCAGCAGATGATCGGTGTCGAGGTTGGTGTGTCCGTAGCGCAGCGCCTTGGTCTGCGCGTCGTGCAGCGCCTCCTGGGTCTTCACGGTCAGCCGGTTTGGGTCCATGCGATCACCTCATGTCGTTCAGCCTGCCGCGGATTCCGAATCGCACCGGCTCGCTGGGGCCCTTGACGACCTTGTAGGAGACGATCTTGGCGTCACGCGCTGGCCCTCGGCGTTGGGGATCACCTGCGCGTGTCCGCCCTCCATCGTTGCCGCGACCACCGAGTTGGTGGTGCCCAGATCGATTCCAACCGCCTTGGCCATACGGCTCCTCTCGGATCGCGGACCCTGCCCCTGTTGGTAGGACACCAGCGGTCCCGCTCAAGGGGATCGGGCCAGTTGCCCGCGTCCCAGGACCTCCCCACGGCCCGCATCGGCGACGTCGAGAGCTTCCTCGACGCGGGTCCGCCGGGCGCCAGCCGGAGCCGCGGGCGTGGCTCCGCTCGGGCCAGTCGCTCGTGCGCTGCCGCGAGACGGCATGAGGCGGCGAGGCGTCCGAGGCTGGTGATTACGGCTGGAGCCCTGCAGCCGAACTCGTCATTACGAGTGAAGTGCCCTGCCAGCTGAGCTACGTCGACGCGGCAGCAGATGCTGGCGCCGGGCGCGCGTCGAGCGGCTCGCCGCCTGCCGCCTGCTCGGCCGGCCCCGATGGCGGCGGGAGCGCCTGCACAGCCGCGAGCAGCGACTCGCCATGCTTCTCGCAGAACGCCGTTGCCGATGCCCCTGATCTCGATCAGCTCGGCGATGGCCCGCGGGCGCCTGCGCAGCACCTCTTCGAGCACCGTGTTCGCCGCCACCGTGTACGCCGGCTTGCCCTCCGCGCGCTCGAAGCGCCATGCCCTCAGCTGCTCGAACTGCTTCTCGTCCACCGGGTCGGCGACCTGGCCCGACTGCGACGCAGCCCTCCCGCGTGAGACACGGCCTGCGGCTCGTGCGGACTGCAGTTGCGAGCATCGCCTGCTCGAGCGCCGCGTCACGGTCGCACACGTCGCAGCAGCGCCCCGTCGGGCTGCCCTGCTCCTCGTCTCCGAAGTGATCGAGGATCTGCCTGCGCCTGCACGTCTGCCCGTCCGAGCTGTAGCGCTCGATCGAGCGGTATGACTCCCAGCCGCGGTCCTTCGCCGCCTGGATCGCCTGCTGCGCCCTGCGCGCGCTGCCGCGCCCGGTGAGCCGCACCAGCAGGCCTTCCGCGCCGCCCGGCTCGAGCTCCACCGCGCCCGCACGCTCGGCGATCGACAGCAGCACCCGCCCGCGCTCGTCCAACTGCCCATGGCCGACCGCCGCCACCCCGTCCTCGCCCGCGCCGCGTCGCAGCCGCGCGACGTAGCTGCGGACGTCCTGCACGCTCGTCTCGCGCTCCTTGATGAACCTGATCAGCCGCCCCAGATCCATCCTCGACGCCAGCAGCAGCGCCCGCGCCACCGCGCCATCGCGACCGCCCCTGCCCGCCTCCTGGTAGTACGCCTCGAGGCTCGTCGGCAGCGCCCAATGCGCGACCGTGCGCACGTCCGCCTTGTCCACGCCCATCCCGAACGCGTTCGTCGCGACCACGACCTCCGCGCGGCCCTCCATGAACGCGGCCTGGCTGTCCCGCCGCGCCTCAGGGCTCATGCCCGCGTGATACGCGACCGTCGCGATCCCCTGCTGCGCGAGCGCTCGCGCGACCTCGTCAGTGTCCCTGCGCGTCCCGCAGTACACGATCGCCGGCCTCGCGTCCGGCTCAGCGAGCACGTGCAGCAGCGCCGCGCGCTTGCGCGCCAGCGCGCCCTTGCCCTCGACGCTGACCACGTCGAAGACGAGGTTCGGCCTGTCAAAGCCCGAGCGGATCGACACCCAGTCGCGCAGCCCCAACCGCGCCGCGATCTCCTGCGCCACGCGCGGCGTCGCCGTCGCCGTCGTCGCCATCACCGCCGGGCGTCCAGCCTTCCCCTGGCGAGCACCGCCGTCGACAGCGGAAGTCAACGAGGCGATCGCGTCGCCGAGGCGCAGGTAGTCGGGCCTGAAGTCGTGGCCCCACTCGGCCACGCAGTGCGCCTCGTCGACCACGAACAGCGACACCGCCCTGCGCGCCAGCGCGCGGCGGAACGCGCCCGAGGCGAACCGCTCCGGCGCCGCCAGCACGAGCTGCGTCGCGCCCGTCTCGATGTCCCTGAGCGCCTGCGCGTTGTGGCCGTCCTGCATGCCCGACGCGAGCATCGCCGCGCGCACGCCCGCCTGCGTCGAGCGGCGCAACTGGTCCGACATCAGCGCGATCAGCGGGCTCACGACCACGACCAGGCCAGTGTCGGCGAGTGCCGGCAGCTGATAGCACAGCGACTTGCCGCCGCCGGTCGGCATCACCACGAGGCTGTCCCTGCCCGCCAGCGCCGCCTGCACCGCCTCGCGCTGACCCGGCCTGAAAGCGTCCAGGCCGAACCGCGCCAGCAGCTCCTCCGGTGCCGGCAGCCGCCATGCGCGCTCGATCGGCGTGGCCATCTGCATCCCCCAGAAGCTATCCCTCGCCTCGGCGGGGAGCGCGCCGCGTGCCGCGCCACGCAGCGGCGCGATCACCGCGAACGCACGAGGAGCCGCCGCCGGGCGGCTCTCATCATCGAGGAGAAGAGCCCCTTCTCTCCCACACCACGCGAGCTCCTGCCGCCGGCACCAGCGTCACCGCCCGCCGCCGGTTCCACTCGCCACGGCGCCAGAAGGGCGTGCGCCGGCAGCTTCGGCTCGAGCTCGCTCAGCATCGTGCGCAGGATCAGCTTCATCTCCAGCTGCGCGAACGACGCGCCGATGCAGCGGCGTATGCCTCCGCCGAACGGGATCCACGAGAACGTCTCCGGCCCGCTGCCGAGGAAGCGCTCCGGCAGGAACCGCTGCGGATCGTCATAGACGCGCGCGTCGCGGTTCGTGAGGTAGATCGACGGCGTGACGCGTGTGCCAGGCGGCAGCGTATAGGCGCCCACGCGCAGCTCGTCCTGGAGCACCCTCACGACGATCGGCACCACCGGCCTGACGCGCAGCGTCTCGTTGACGACCGCAGTGAGGTACTCCTCCGGACCGCCGTCCCCGCCAGCGTCGATCTCCGCGACGAGCCGTCTCAGCTTGTCCGGGTGGCGCACCAGCCGCTCGATCGCCCACGCCACCGACGTCGCCGTCGTCTCGTGCCCCGCGAGCAGCAGCGTCACCAGCTCGTCCCTCAGCTCGCCGTCCGTCATCGCCTCGCCGTCCTCGTCGCGCGCCTGCAACAGCAGCGAGAGGATGTCGCTGCGCTCCGCCAGATCCGCTTGCGCGCGCCGCCGCGCCAGCTCGTCGTAGATGACCGCGTCCAGCCGCTCGAGCGCGCGCCCGATCGCGCCCGTCGGCGGTCCCGGCCGCGGCCGGCGCAGCGCGAACAGCAGCACCGCGAGCGTGTTCGCCGGCTGCGCGAGTCCCACGATCGCCGTCCTCAGCCGCCCCATGCGCTCGGCTTCGACGCCGAAGACCGCCCGCAGGATCACCTCGAGCGTGATCGCGCGCGAGCGCTCCTGCAGGCGCATCGGCCTGCCCAGCGGCCAGCCGGCCATGTCGTTTCGCGTCGCCTCGACGATCACGTCCTCGTACTCGCGCATCCGCTCGCCGTGGAACGGCGGCAGCAGCAGCTTGCGCTGGCGCAGGTGCTCCAGGCCCGTCAGCACGAGCACCGAGCTCGGGCCCACGATCGGCGCGACCGGCGAGTTGACCGCGCCCGACGGCGCGATCTGCGGCGGCGCCGAGAAGACCGTCTTGACCGCCTCCGCTCCGCTCACCACCGCCAGTTTGAGCCCGCTCGGCGCAAACGTCAGCGTGAACGCGTCGCCCAGTCGCCGTGCGCAGCGATCCATCAGCCACGTCGGCGCGAGCGCCCACGCCAGCGTCTGCAGCACCGCCGGCGCGCGCGGGCCCGGCGGCAGCTCGCCCACCGGCCCCTGCGGCCCCCGCCGCCTCGGCGCGCCGGGGCCTCGCGCAGCGACGTGCTCGGCGCGGTGCTCGCCATGCCTCTACGGTAGCTGCACCTGGCCGCGCCCGTCAGTAGGGCTGCGAGCGTGCGGCGCCCACAGGCGTCGAGCTCGTCGAGCTCTTCGAACGTGCCGGCGAGGAGGACGGCGTGTGCGCGCGGTGCCCCGAACGCAGCCCCGGCGCCGGCGCCGGCGAGTGCAGTTTGGGCTTGTGCGTGACGTGGTCGCGATCGAGCACGCGCCCGACCGCATGTTTGACGCTGTGCGCCGCATGGCTCACCGCGTGCCTCACGCCCGGCGAGATCGCGTAGGCGAGCAGCGTCGCCGCGATACCCACGGTCGCGATCGCGACCACGAGCCGCGCCCGCCGCCGCTCACCCTCCGGAGAGGCAGGCCGCGCGCTGAAAGGAGAGATCGACATGCTTATCCACCACAAACCTAGCGGCCCGCGCAGCGCCCAAGCGGCGATTGACTCGGAGCTAGACGAGCCTGCGCCAGCGCTCGTCGGCGCCGCGGCCGCGCGCCGTCCATTCGACGAGCGCGTGCGCAACCCGCCCGCGTGCCCGCTCGATCTCCTGCGGCGAGAGCTTCGCCGGGCGCTTCATCAGGTAGCCGAGCAGCATCCGCGCCGGCACCACCCGCACGCCCTTGCGGCGCGTCATCGGCCGGTCCACCCACGCGCGGCTGAACACGATCAGCGGCTCGACCTCCAGGCCGGTCACCCGCTCGATCGCCCTGCGCTGCGCCTGCGCCTGACCCAGCGTCGCGCCGTGCACGCGTGCGACGCGCACCGGTCCCGGGTGGCTCTTCGTCTCGACCGTGAACACGCCCGCCGGGCCGATCAGGATGTGGTCGACGTTCCCGCGGCCGAGGCTCGCGTCGTGGATGACCTGCCATCCGCCCGCCGAGAGCTCCTCGAGCAGGCCCCCGACGTACTCCTCGCCCGCCGCACCGCGGTCGTGGCGCTCCACGAGCGGCAGCACGTAGCGCGAGATCACGAAGATGCTCACCAGCAGCGCCACCTCCGAGGCGAGGAAGCGCGTGTCGTGCAGGCCGAACACGCGGCCGAGCGCCGCCGTGGCGACCGCGAGCACGCCGAGCGTGACGAGCGTGCGCATGCGCAAGCGCCGCACCGTCGCGCGTGCGTACTGTCCGGCCGTGCGGCCGGTCGGATCGGTGTCGACTGTGTACATCTCTCCTTGTTCGTCGCCTTCCCTAGGCTTCCCCTACCCATCGTCGCCAGGCGGCCAAGGCTTGAGCGGCGAACGTGCGCAGCGCGCCCGGAGAAGCGTGGAGAGTGATCCGGCGTCCTAAAGCACGGAACTTCGCCCGCCGAAGCCAACAGCAGATCGCGCTCCATACCAAGCACGGATGCCTCGCATGAAAGACCTCGCCGAATCCCCCCAAACCTCAGACATCTGCCTGCTCCTGCGCGCCCACGGCGAGCAGCGCTGGCTGATCTATGAGGTCGTGCCCGTCGTCCGCCAGCTCGAGCAGCGCGACTCGCTCCTCGACGAGGAGCTCGGCGCCGCGCTCGCATACCTCGAGGTTCTCCAGGTCGAGGCACGCCGCCTCGCCGCCGAGACCGATGCGGCCTACGCCGAGCTCGAAGCGCCCGCCGCCGGCGGCGACCTGTCGCTGCACGAGAAGGCGCGCCGCTACCACGTCGCCGTGTGGCGCCTGCGCCGCGCCCTCGACCGTCGCGTCGGTCAGCTTCTCGCCCCCGCCGAGCACGTTCCCGCCGAGCGGACCGCCGCGTCCAACGGCGCCGCGCTCGCTGGCAGCGACGGCTCCGGCTGCGGTCCGATCCTCGATCGGTACGCGAGCTCCTGAGGCGATCGCATACGCTCCCCGCGCATGCCGCCTCGCTTCGACCTGCAGTCGCACTCCACCCACTCCGACGGCGAACTCGCCGCGGCTGACGTCGTCGCGCGCGCAGGCGACGCCGGCGTGGAGCTGCTCGCGCTCTCAGACCACGACACCGTCAGCGGCGTCTCCGAGGCGATCGCCGCGGGCGAGCGCCTCGGCGTGCGCGTCGTCCCAGCCGTTGAGATCTCAGCCGTCGACGGCGATGCGCCCGTCGCCCGCGAACTGCATATCCTCGGCTACGACATCGAGCACACCGGCGCCGTGCTCACCGAGCGGCTCACCGCGTTCCTCGCAGACCGCGAGCAGCGCACGCTGCGCATGGCCGCCGCGCTGCGCGAGCTCGGCTTCGAGCTCGACGAACGCCAGATCACCGCTCGCGTCGCCAACGGCCAGCCGATCGGGCGCCCGCACCTCGCCGAGGCCGTCCTTGCCTGCCCCGCGAACGCGTCCCGGCTCGAGGCCGAGAAGATCGACGACATCGGCTCTCTCATCAAGGCCTACCTGATCGAGGGCCGCCCCGCGTTCCGCCTGCGCGAGACGCCGACCGTCGCCGAGGCCATCGACGCGATCCACGACGCCGGCGGCGTCGCCGTGTGGGCGCATCCGTTCTGGGACATCGACGACGCAGACGAAGTGCTCGCGAGCATCGACCGCTTCCGTGCGCTCGGCATCGACGGCGTCGAGGCCTTCTACGTCACCCACACACGCGAGCAGACAGACCTGCTCGCCGAGCGCTGCCGCGCTCTCGGCCTGCTCAGCACCGGCTCCTCCGACTTCCACGGCCCCGGCAACCGCCTCTTCTCGCGCTTCCTCGCGTTCGAGACCTTCGGCCTCGAGCCGAATCTCGGGTCACTGCGCTAGCAGCCCCTCGAGGCGATATGCGAGCGCCTCGACGGCCAGCTCTTCGGAGACGTTGAGCGACAGGCTGAGGCGCGTGTCCGCCACCAGGTCGATCGCCTCCGCCAGGCGCGCGCCGCCAAGCCCGCGCGCGTCATCCTCGAGCTCGCCGCGCCGGTCGACCGCATAGACGAGCTCCGGCGCCCCCTCGCTCACGCACAGCAGATCGCGCAGCCACAGCTCCGCCAGGCGCAGCGCGAGATCGAGCGTCTGCGTGCGCGCGCGCCGCTCGCCCCGCCGCCTAGCGTCGAGCCCCTCGCGCTCGTAGCGCCTGCGCTCCTTCGCCGGCACGAGCTCGAGCTCGAGCGCCAGCTGCTCCTGCGCCCGCTCGCCCGCCCGCGCCCCTGCCGCCCTCGCGGCGTCGAGCACGCCGACCCACGGAAGCTCGCTCGTCGCACCCGCGAGCGCCGCGCGCACGAACCCCTCGGCGCTCGCGCGCAGCGCCGCGCCCTCCTCGCTCGCCAGACGCGCAGCCGTGCGCGCGTCGCCGAACGCCAGGCGAGCGCACGCCTGCGCGCGCTCCCCCTCGACTCCCTGCAGGATCTCCGCGATGCGCCGCGGCGGGAGCGGGTCGAAGCGGACGTGCTGGCAGCGCGAGGCGATCGTCGCCAGCACGTCCTCGCGGCGGTCCGTCAGGAGCAGCAGATGCGCGAACGACGGCGGCTCCTCGAGCGTCTTGAGCATGCGGTTCGCCGCCTGGTCGTTCATCGTGTCGACAGCCTCGATCACGAACACGCGCCGCGCGGACTCGAAAGGCGTGCGGCTCGCCGCGGCGACGACCGGCTCCTCGATGTCCGCCACGAGCATCTCCGCCGCGCCCGACGGCGTGACCCACGTCAGGTCAGGGTGCGAGCCACGCTGCACGCGCTCCGCGACCGCCTCCGCGTCCTCGGCGCCGCGCGCGAGCAGAGCCGCAGCGAACGCGCGCGCGATCGTGCGCTTGCCCGTCCCCGGCGGGCCGTGGAAGAGATACGCGTGCGACGGCTCGCCACCCGGCGCCAGCGCCGGCAGCAGCACCGCGCGCGCATGCGGATGCGCGTCTACCCCCGGCAGCAGCTCCGCCGCGCGCGCTCTGATCTCTTCTCCCGATCCCGCGATGACGCCCATGCCGGCCATCCTAGAGTCCCGCGTCTGCGCAACGCTCGGGCCGCCCGCGCCGCTACCGTGGCTGCGTGGCCCGAGGCACGCTGATCACGATCGAGGGGCTCGACGGCGCCGGCAAGTCCACGCTCGCGCAGGCGCTCGCGCGCGAGCTCGCAGCGCACGGCTTGCGTCTCGAGCTGCTGCGCGAGCCCGGCGGCGTCGAGGTCTCCGAGCGCATCCGCGCGCTCGTCAAGGATCCGCAGCTGAGCGTCTGCGCGCGCACCGAGGCGCTGCTCTATGCCGCCGCACGCGCGCAGCTCGTCGACGAGCGGCTGCGAGGACTGCTGCGCGACGGCGCGACCGTGCTGCTCGACCGGTTCGTCGACTCCTCGCTCGCCTACCAGGGCGCCGGGCGCTCGCTCGGGGTTGAGGAGGTGCGCGCGATCAACGCATTCGCCACCGGCGGCCTCGCGCCCGACCGCACGCTGCTGTTGCGCATCTCGCCAGCCGCCGCACGCTCGCGCGCGAGCATCCGCGGAGCCGAGCCCGACCGGCTGGAGCGCGAGGACGAGGAGTTCTTCGCGAGGATCGCCTGCGCATACGACGAGCTCGCGCACGCCGAGCCGCAGCGGATCCGCGTGATCGACGCCGCCCAGCCGCCCGCGCAGGTGCTGCGCGACGCGCTCGCCGCCGTCGCCGACCTGCTCGCGACCGCGAACGCCCCCGACTAGCATGATCACGATGACCTCCCAGCTCGCCAGCCGAAGCCTCGCGCTCGCACTCGCCGCCGCGCCGCACAGCTCCAGCAGGCTGTCGAGTGCGGCGATCGCGATCGCCGTGATCGCCGCCCTGGTCGCGCTCGCGTGCGCTGCCTGGGCTCTCGCGAGGCTGCAGGCGTTCGAACCGCACTGGACCGTGTCGCTGCGTCACCTCATCGCCGAGGCCGGCTTCCGCGTGTCGGCCACGTGGGCCGAATTCAGCGATTGGATCCGGCTCGGGCACTAGCCTTCCTGCCGGTTCGCGCAGCCGCCGCCGCTATCCTGTAGGGACGCAGTTCGCCTCGCCGAGAGCAGGCCGAAAGTTCCGTCTGGCCAAGGGCGGATGATCCAGTGTTACCCCCAAAGACACTGTGTTTTCGCCGCATTTTGAGGGTTTTCTGCGGCCCGACGACGAGGAGACGAGAAGATGGAAGGCGCCCGAAAGACAGCAGTAGCTCACCACGTCGACTCCGGCAGCGCGCTTGCCATCAGTCGTTACTTCACGAGCCCCGAGATCCATCCGTTCGACGCGCTCGAGTGGGAGCTGCGCGACGCCCGCATCGGCCACGGCGACCGGGTCGCCTTCGAACAGAAGGACGTCGAGTTCCCGAAGAGCTGGTCGCAGAACGCGACCAACATCGTCGCCCAGAAGTACTTCCGCGGGCAGCTCGGCTCGCCCGAGCGCGAGCGCTCGGTCAAGGAGATGGTCAGTCGCGTAGCCGGCACGATCACCCGCTGGGGACGTGAGCGCGGCTACTTCGCGAGCGAAGACGACGCCGCGCGCGTTCAACCACGAGCTGACCCACATCCTCGTCCACCAGATGGCCGCGTTCAACTCGCCGGTGTGGTTCAACGTGGGCTTTGAGGAGTCGCCTCAGTGCTCCGCGTGCCTGCCCTACCACGCACTGGTCTCGACGCCCCGCGGAATGGTCCCGATCGGCGAGATCGTCGAGAACGAGCATATCGGCCTCGAGGTCTATGACTCCCAGGGGACCACTCGCGTGGTCGCAGTCAAGGACAACGGCCGTAAGCCAGTGTGGCGGGTCAAGCTCCGCAACGGAAGCTTCATCGAAGCCACAGCCGAGCACGTCGTCAAGGCAGTGGCAGAGCCGCGCACGGAGTCGCGTTGGCTGCGGGTGGACCAGCTCCGTCCGGGGATGCGCATGCACCTGCATCCGCACCGCTGCAAGGTGGCTGACCCCGTTCAGGTGGCGGTCGGCGCTCACGGGGTAGACGCGGCGTTCGAGCTTCTCGATGAGACCGATCGCGTCGCCGTTGCCGAGGCGGCGCTTGCCGGCTGGCTTCAGGCTGACGGATTCGTGGGGCAGTACGCGACGGGGACCAACCGCTCGCTGACCATAGAGTTCCAAGTCGCCAGCGACGACGAGTTCGACTGGATCATCGAGAACCTGGACACGGCCTTCCCAGATGTACACCGCAAGGTCCGTGACGCCGACACCAAGACCACGCGTGTGCGACGGATCCGGCTGTACGGAGAGGTTCTTCGCGAGTTCGTGGAGCGCTGGGGCCTGCTTGTGCGAGGGACGGAGATGCGTGTTCCACCACGTCTTTTCACCTCGTCTCACGATGAGATTGCGGCCTACCTGCGCAGCCTGTTCCAGGCCGACGGTTACGTCTCGGTACGCCGCGACCGCGACCGCGACTATGAGAACGCTCGTGTCGCCTTTGCGGTGATCGGCGAGCGCTGGACCGAGGATGTACAGCTGCTCTTGGGAACCGTCGGGATCTTCTCGCGCCGGATCCACAAGCGCGAGAAGCGCAGCGATCGCCACGACCTCCACGAGGTCGCGATCGGGATCGGCTCGGAGCGTGCGCGTTTCGCGGAGCTGATCGGCTTCGTCGGACGCGAGAAGCAGGACAAGCTCCTGCATTCGCTTGCTCTACGGAAACCCAAGCGCTGCGCGGACCTGCGCAAGGAGGAGATCGTCTCGATCGAGCTCGTCGGCGAGATGAACGTCTACGACATTCAGACCGAGTCGAGCGAGTTCCTGACCAACAACGTGGCGGTCCACAACTGCTTCATCCTCTCCGTCGAGGACACGATGGAGTCGATCCTCGAATGGAACACCAGGGAGGGAATGATCTTCCGCGGCGGCTCCGGATCGGGTATCAACCTCTCCAACATCCGCGGGTCGATGGAGCCGCTCGCCAAGGGCGGCACCGCGTCCGGCCCGGTGTCGTTCATGCGCGGTGCCGACTCGTGGGCGGGAACGATCAAGTCCGGAGGAAAGACGCGCCGAGCCGCCAAGATGGTGGTGCTCGACGTCGATCACCCGGACATCCGCGAGTTCATCTGGTGCAAGGCCAAGGAGGAGGACAAGGCCGCCGCACTGCGCGACGCCGGCTTCGACATGTCGATCGACGGCGACGGCTTCTTCTCGATCCAGTACCAGAACGCGAACAACTCGGTGCGTGTGACCGACGAGTTCATGCGCGCCGTCGAGGAGGACGCCGAGTGGCGGCTGATCTCCCGTACGACCGGCGAGCCCATCGGCGATCCCGTCATGGCACGCGAGCTGATGCGGGAGATCGCCGAGGCAGCCTGGCGTTGCGCGGATCCGGGCGTGCAGTACGACACGACGATCAACCAGCTGGCACACGTCGCCGAACAGCGGACGGATCAACGCGTCTAATCCGTGCTTCCCAGCAGATGCCCGCGTCCACACGACGCTTGGGCTGCTGCCGATCGGAGAGCTCGTGGAACGAGGTGAGGCGGGCGAGGAGTTTCGCGTGTTCACACATAGCGCGACGGCCGACCGTCCTGGCACGGGCGTCGCGGCCACCAGGCCTATCGCGTTCATGCGCAACGGCGTCAAGCCGATCGTGCGCCTGCGCTTTGCGAATGGCGCCGAGCTGCGCTGCACGCCCAATCATCGAATCTGGACGTCGAACCGCGGCTACGTGCCAGCCGAGGAGTTGACGGGTGGCGACCGTGTCCTGCTGAACGACTCCGCGACCCCTGCGACCGACGCGAGCTGGGAGCTCCCCGTGAAGATCGAGGAGCCTGCCAAATCAGCCGTCCGTGGCGGATCGATCACCTACAAGACGCTCCCCGATCGATGGAGCGAGACACTCGGAGAGCTGACAGGTCACCTGATTGGTGACGGCTGGCTGACCGACGTTCAAACCGGCTGGGTTTACGGCCGTGACGATCTCGAAGAGGGACTCGCGAACGTCCACGAAGCGCTGCTCCGCGATCTGGTGGGTGGCATCTCACGTCAGGAGATGGATAACGGCACCGTTCAACTGAGGGCGGGCAGCAAGGCCGTACGCGCACTGTTTCGCGGGCTGGGGGTAACGTCGGCTCGCGCCCACGAGAAGCGCGTTCCCGAGGCGATCTTTGTTGCGCCACCCGAGGTGCAGGCTGCGTTCCTGCGCGGGCTATTCGGTGCCGACGGATGCTTCTCTCGCGTCGAGGCCGGCGGCAAGGCCAACAGATACGTCGGGTTGGGGAGCCGCAGCGGCGCTCTACTCAGAGACGTTCAGCGCCTCCTATCAGCGTGGGGAATCCGCGGGCGCATTTACCGGATAAGCGACGGCAGCACCTCTCATTTCACCTACACCCGGAAGGACGGAACCACCGTCGAGTACGCCACGCGCGAAGGATTCGATCTGCGTATCACCGGCACCGACATGGCTCGCTTCGCAGATCAGATCGGCTTCTCATGCATCCGCAAGCAAGCGGCGCTCGAGGACGCGATTGACGAGCGACAGCTCTACCGCACCAAGCCGGCAACGACCCTGATCGCGCGCGAGGACGATGGTCAGGAGACCGTCTACAACCTGACAGAGCCTCTGCACCATTCATACATCGTCGACGGAGTTGTCGTGGCGAACTGCAGCGAGTACATGCACGTCGACAACTCCGCCTGCAACCTGGCGTCGCTGAACCTGATGAAGTTCCGCCGCGCCGACGGGACGCTCGACGTGGAGTCCTTCGAGCACGCGGTCGACATCGTGCTGCTCGCGCAGGAGATCATCGTCGGGCCCCTCGAGCTACCCGACCGAGGAGATCGGCCGTCAACGCCCGGGCGTTCCGTCAGCTGGGCCTCGGCTACACAAACCTCGGCGCCTACCTGATGAGCGACGGGATGCCCTATGACTCAGATCGGCGGCCGAGCGACGCGCTGCGGCGATCACGGCGCTAATGACTGGCCGCGCCTATCGGCGCTCGGCCGAGGTTGCAGCCGCACTCGGCCCGTACGAGCGCTACTGCGGAGAACCGCGAGGCGCACAACCAGCGTTATGCGCATGCACCGCGATGCCGCATATGCGATCCCCGACGCCGCCTGTCGAGACGAGGGGCTGCTGTCGTGGCAGCACGCCGCTCATGGGACGAGGCGGTCGACGCTGGGCGAGGTAGCACGGCTACCGCAATGCGCAGGCAACGGTCTTGGCTCCCACCGGGACAATAAGCTTCCTTCTCGACGCGTGACACGACCGGCGTCGAGCCCGACTTCTCGCTCGTGAAGTTCAAGGAGCTCGTCGGCGGCGGCCAGATGACGATCGTCAACCGCACCGTCCCGCTCGCGCTGCAGACGCTCGGCTACTCCGAGCAGCAGATCGAGCAGATCGAGGCGCACCTCGCCGAGCACGGCACGATCATCGGGCGCGCCAGGGCTGACCGAGGAGCACCTGCCGGTGTTCGACGTGGCCGTGGGCGAGCGCGCGATCTCGCACATGGGCCACATGAAGATGATGGGGGCCGTGCAGCCGTTCATCTCCGGGGCGATCTCCAAGACCGTCAACCTGCCCGAGGAGGCGACGGTCGAGGACATCGCCGACGCCTACATCCAGGCCTGGCACCTCGGCGTCAAGGCGCTCGCGATCTACCGCGACGGCTCGAAGACCGCCCAGGCGCTGCGCACGGACGCGCAGCAAGGCCAGCGCGCCGGCAGACGTCGACGCGCTCGTCGAGCAGGCCGTGAGCAAGGCGCTCGCCGAGGCCGGACCGCGGCGCAGGCGGATGCCGCGCGAGCGCCAGTCGATCACGCACAAGTTCTCGATCGGCGGCCACGAGGGCTACATCACGGCCGGCATGTACGAGGACGGCAGCGTCGGCGAGATCTTCCTCACCGACATCGGCAAGGAGGGCTCGACGCTGCGCGGGATGATGAACTCGTTCGCGACGGCGATCTCGATCGCGCTGCAGTACGGCGTGCCGCTCGAGACGCTCGTGCGGAAGTTCAGCTACATGCGCTTCGAGCCGGAGGGCATCACCGGCAACCCGGAGATCCCGTTCGCGAAGTCGATGCCCGACTACATCATGCGCTGGCTCGCCTCCCGCTTCCTCGACGCCGACGCGCAGGAGGAGCTCGGGATCCTCACGCCGGAGGTCCGCGCCCGCAAGGCCGCACAGGAGGCCGCCCAGTCGGTCCGTCTCCTCGGACACCTCAGGGCCGGAGAACGGGGACGAGCCGGACGGCGACGCGCCGCAGGCCTCGGCGGCGACCGGCGCGAGCTCGCCGGCGGCAGCGTCGTTCACCGACTCCCCGCCCGTCGTCCCTGCGCGGCTGCAGGGCCTCGACCTCGGCCCGGCATGCAGCCAGTGCGGAGGCATGATGCAGCGCACGGGGTCCTGCTACACCTGCTCGAGCTGCGGCAACAACACGGGCTGCGGCTGAGAGTGAGTGTTGAGGGTCATCAAACTGTCCGGACGCGGGCAGCGGATGATGTCCGCTTAACGCTCTGCTTCGCGCTTGAGGCCCTCGACTGGGCGATTCGTAAGGAGTTCTCGGACCTTTGCCTCAGCAGGGCCACGCACACCCTTTCGCAGAACTGCGAGGGTCCGGTTTAGTCCGATCTCGAGCGAATAGGTCGCACGCGTTCGGCCGCCGCCACGGTCCTCGAGCTGCCAAGCGCCAGACAGCGACTTGAGGTCACCCCGCTCGCGCGTCCAGCACATGCCAGTTGGCTCGAAGTAGTCAAAGCGCAACCAGAGAGTGACGTTCGCCACGATGGCATGTATGTCGGTCTCGACCAGGACCGGGCGCCCTTGAGCGTCGTATTCGAGCGCCCGTGCTTTCTGCATCGCGCCCTGCCATGCGGGCGCACGCTCGACGTCGGCGATGATGTCGAAGCAGCGCTCGATGCCCGCGTCGATGTCGATCCAGCTTGATCCTTCTAGATCGGCCATAGCTGTTGCTCCGCTGCTCCGCCGCGCCCGATCGGCGTGCAGACCGACGCGCCGACGCATTGGCCACAGCGTATTGGGCTCGACGGCGGGCAGCTGCTCCGCGCCGATCAAGCGCGCGAGAGCGCGGCCACGGGCACTAAGCTCGCTTTCGGAAGTCGACGGCTGAGGAGGTAGATATTCGTGCCGAGATTCGTGACCATCGGATATGGAGATCGTGCAGGGTACGACAGGACGGACCCCGCAATCCGCGATGCGGCCCATCGACACGACGAGGCCCTACTCGCGGAAGGAGCGTTGATGGGTATCGCCGGCCAGCCCGTGCAGGTACGCAACCACGACGGGGCGGGCGTGGACACCAGCCCGGAACCGTTCCTGCGCTCCGACCTTCCGATCGCAGGGTTCGCGGTCATCGAGGCCTCCTCTCTCGAAGAGGCGGTCGACCTCGTCTCCAAGACCCCCTGTGCGGTCGCACACGGTGTCGTCGAGGTGTGGCCACTGAAGTCGACGCCGTAGCATTTCGCCCTCGACAGCAGCACTCTGCTGGGACAATGGGATGACCCCCTACAGGCTGAGTTGAGCGCGGCTCAACCGCCGCGCCGGGCGGGAGCCGCGGACGGGCTGTAGGGCGCGGCCTGGACGTGCTGGCGCAGAAAGCTCCACACCAGCCACGGCGCGGAGACGGTGCTCGTCTGCCCGCGATCGGGCGGAAGTCCGCCTGGCAGCTGGTGGGCGCCGCCGAAGATCTCGATGTGCTCGACCGCCGTGCCCTCGGCGCAGTGGCTCCAGTCGTAGCGCTCGACGCGCGGCGCGATGCGGCTGACGGCAGGCGCGCCGTCGCAGCCGTCGTGTCCGCGCCAGGCCCACAGCCATGGCCGCACCGCGCCCGCTCCGGTTCCCGGGTTGCCGTTGTAGGGCACCGAGCCATCTGCGGTGCCGTGCACCTCGACGACCGAGACGGGGTTCGTCGGCCGGCACTGGGGCAAGCTGCTGTAGCCGCCGGCGATTGAGGCGATTGCCGCGAAGCGGGCGCTCAGCTGACAGGCGAGGCGCGCCGCCATGCCGCCGCCGTTCGACACCCCCGCCGCATACACGCGGCTGGTGTCCACGCACAGGTTGTTCTCGACGTAGTCGAGTAGGTCGGAGATGAACCCTACGTCGTCTGGGCCGCCGTCGGCCTGATGGTCGTTGATGTTCCAGAAGGTGTGGCCGTCCGCGTGGTCGAGGGGATCAGGGTAGACCGCGATGAAGCCCTCGGCGTCAGCGAGCACCGAGAAGCCCGAGTAGCTCTCGAAGAATTTGCCTCCAGCACCATGCAGGCCGACGAGCACAGGCAAGCGCTGACCTGCGATGGTCGGCGGGACGTGCAGGATGGCCGTGCGTTCCACTCCGCCGCTGAGTAGCGTGATCTCGCTGTCGCCTGGCGTCGGCACCTGCTGGCAGGGGTTAGCCTGTCCCTGGGCGGCGCCTGGGAGCGTCGAGACGAATTGCTCAGCGCCCACGGCGAGGATCGCCACCAGAAGACCGATGCGAACGCGACGCACTGCCCACCTACGAACGATTTCGCTTGGTCGAAACGTGGAATCGAACCTCCGCGACCCTCGGCATGCGGTGAGAGGCCCGTTGAGCGCGTGTTGACCAGGATCCGTCGGACCTTCGCCGGCCGATCCTACCGCGTGTTGGCGCTCACGGCCGTCCTGCTGCTGGTCGGACCGGTCGGCGCGGCTGCGCTCACCGTCTACGGCGCGCCGCGTGCTGTGCCGGGCGCTGGCGGCTGCCTGCGCGATCCGCGCGAGGAGCCCGCTAATGATCAGATCTGCCCCGGGGCCGCGGCCGGGCTGGCGGGCGCCGAAGCGGTGGCCGTCAGCCCGGACGGCAGCAGCGTGTATGTGGCCGGCGCCGGCTATGTGCTAGCCCTAGCGCGTGACGGCGCCACCGGAGCGCTGCGCCCTGCGGTGCCGCAGTCTGCTCAAGCGTGCATCGCCTCCAGCGCTGGCAGCGAGTGCGCCGTGCACGACGGGGCTCTGAACGGTGCCGACGCGTTGGCCGTCAGCCCTGATGGTCGCTTCGTCTACGTTGGTGCCGCGAACACTGCGACCGTGAGCGCGTTCGCCCGGGGACGCGACGGCGTGCTCACGCCGCTGGCCCAAAGCCCGCGGGGCGGGTACTTCGGATGCGTGGGAGGCGAACCGCTCCCCCCGTTCGCCGGCCTCGATGCGGAGCTCATCTCGATGCGCTGAACGGAGTAGCCGCACTGGCGATCAGCCGCGATGGACGCTACCTGTACGCCGTCTCCTATGGGCTCGAGCCCGGCACGGACTCGGTCGTGACCCTGCAGCGCGACCCCCGCAGCGGCGGTCTGCGGCCGCTTCCCGGGACGCTCGGCTGCGTGCAGAGCCTGCCCGGAACCGGCTGTCGGGCCATAGCCGGCCTCGAGGGCGCAACCGCGATCACGGTCTCCCCAGACGATCGCTTCGTGTATGTCGCCTCGGAGCTGAGCGGTGCAGTCAGGGGGTTCCGACGCGATCCCTCGACGGGCGCCCTGACGCCGCTGTACGGCTTCGGCGGATGCATCTCCTCCGGCAACGGGACTGACGGCGATGCGCGCTGTGCATTGACGGTGCCCCAGCTCGCGGGCGCCCGGTCGATCGTCCTCAGCCCGGACGGGCGCGAGTTGTACGTCGCGGCATTCGATCCGGGCGCGTTGGTCACGCTCGGGCGCAACCCCATCAGCGGGGTGCTAGGTGTGCGCCGGCCCGATTGTCTGCAGGCGGCGCCCGACGCGAGCTGCCCGGTGGGCCTTCCGTTCCTGCATGGAGCGGCGGCGCTGGCGCTCGCTCCGGATGGCAGCGCCGTGTACGTGGCCTGCGAGGGAGCTAACAGCCTCGTCGAGCTGTTGCGCAACCCCGCCGAAGGTGCCCTGACGCTTGCCAGCGACAGCCCGACGGCGGTCGACCCGCTGAGTGGCCCCGTTGCGCTTGCGCTCTCTCCAGGCGGGCAGAGCATCTACCTGGCGTCGCCCTTCGACAATGGCGTGGCGGCGCTAAGCGGTTAGACGCTGCTTGCTCGCAGCGAGCGTCCTGCTCATCAGAAAACGGCCACGACGCTGTTTCGCGCGACGTGAAGCTCGACGCGGCCACCACGCGCAGGGAGCGTCTCCGTAGCCAACCCAGCCCGCGCGGCACTCAGCACAGCAACCGTTACCGCGTGTCCGCTCGGAACCGCGACCGTTTGCATCCGCGGCTGCTCGTTGTCGAAAATGACTTTCGGACCGCCTGGGTCGCCACTCACGGAGGTCGCAATGAGTCCTGACGGCCCGCTGACCGTCTTTAGTGAGGAGCCGACAGGCAGCCATTGGTTGAGGGCGACCAATGCACTCTCAAGCGGCCGACGAACGACTTCTTCACCACGCACGAGAAAGGGATCATAGGCGGCGCCGCTGATATGAAAGCGCACCTCCTGGAAGCCGGTCTTCATTGCACTGAGAACGAAGCGCACCGCCCAAACCGCAGACGCGGGGCTGTCCGAGACACCTGCACCGCCCCCGCAGGAGATGGAGTTGGACTCTGAGATGATCGCGGGCAGTGCCGCTGCGCGTGCATCTGCCACGACCCACCCGAGTCCCCGAGGTGCTTCGGCGGCGCTTGCCGACAGCAGCCCGGCGATCGTTGCGGCCCGCGGATCTTTGCAAGTGCTGAATGGGTATAGGTGAACACCGATCGTCTGCTCGTGGAGCGCCTCGATGATGTGTGGGAGCTGGCGCTGCCAGTGTTCGGCGGCAGCCAATTCTGGCCCAAGTAATGGGAAGTTGCCGATCGCCTGCCGCAGGTAGCTCGCGACTTGCAGATATAGATTCTCCGCAACGAGATCTTCTTGCTCGCTCAGTTTGGTGCCGAGGGACGGATAGTTGGGCAGAAGGTAAAGATCCGGCTCGTTTCCGAGCGAGAATTCCAAGCCGCCGGTCGCGGCGCTCTGTGCATCGGCGACCATCTGCTCTGCCCAGGAAAGCTCACCGGTCTTCGCATTGATGCCGACGGTGAGGGGCTCCTTCGTAGCAGTCAATAGGCAGTGCAGTTGGCTCCAGAAATTGACGGGTAAGGTGTAAAACGTCGCTGCTTCCCACGAAGAGGCCGGACCGCTGAGCGCGCCGCTGGGTACCGTCAGGTCCTGGCTTGCGCCGGCCAGAGCCAATGGCGGGTTCCCGAGCCTGCCCAGCTCCGCGACCAGGGCGGGCGGAGGGCATGCACCCGTGCCCAAGTCCTCTGCCAACACGGAGTACTCGATCGACAAGCCGACGGGCGGCATGGTGACCCGCACGCCCGGGGCTGACGAGGCACGGCTGCTGTCCTGCGCGTTCGCGACGAGTGCATGGCCGAGCGTAGCGGCCAGTACCAGCGCGATCATCATGAGCGGCTTGCGCAGCACCAGGCGAACGTACCACGAGACCTCACCCTGCGCACGCCAAGGGGCGCTCCCGCTAGCATCGCGAGTCCGGCCGGAGTTCCCTCCGCCGAACTCGCATGAGGACGGGTCGAGCCAAACGAAGAATCGCGATGAGCATCGCTGCTGCGCTGCTCGCGTGCCTGTTGGGGGCCGGCGCTGCGGTCGGTGGGACGCTGGTGGGCCGGCCCCGTGCCGCCAGCACGTACCTGACCGGCCTCGGGGATCAGCAGACAGAGATGTTCGGCGATCCGCTGTGGCAGCAGCTGCACACGCGGATCGCCCGCTATATCGCCCCGTACGACGCCGCGGTGCGCCCCTACTCGTTGAGCCAAGCCAGCGCATGGATCCACGCCGCCGAAGCCCAACACGAGCAGGTGCTGGTGGCTTTTTACCACTCCGAGTTCACCCCCACGACACTGCCGAGTGTCGCGACCTACAAGAGCGATGTGCAGAAGTTCGTAGCGCTCTTTCCTCACGTGCGTGAGTACCAGCCGTGGGACGAGGCCAACAGGGGCAACGTTCGCCACATGTTCTCAAGCCCCTCGGCAGTGCAGACGGCGAAGTACTATCAGGCGCTGATCCGTGTCTGCAAACACTGCCAGGCGATCGGGCTCGACGTGCTGGACCAGGCGAATAGCGCCTCGACCCTGCGCTATATCTCGGCGTTCAAGCGGGAGGTGTCGCGCCTGCGCACGGTCATGCCGAGTATCTGGGGACTGCACAACTACTCGGATATCAACCGCCTGGAAAGTCGGCGCACGCGCGCAATCCTGCACGCCTTCGGTGGCCAGGTGTGGCTCACCGAGACCGGAGGAATCGTCAAGTTCGGAAAATCCTTCCCGAACAAGCGTGGCTCGGGCCTGACACGCGCGGCCAAGGTCCTCAGCTACATGTTCGCTGTAGCCGCGTCAGAGCCGCAAATCACTCGCCTGTACATCTACGACTGGACCGGCGGCACCAGCTCGACGCGATTCGACGCCGGACTGATGAACGCTCAGTACCAGCCCCGCCCGGGCTATGTCGTCGTATGTCGACATCTCCACGCGGCGAGATGCAACGTGAAGGTCGCTGACAACTGAGCCCAAGGCTTCGGCGCATGGCGCGCTGCCAGGATCCAACGCCGGCCTGCAGGCGCGAGAGCGGAGCTCGACCAACCGCCGGTCGGGTGGGCGGCCAGCGGCTGGTCGAGGCGCTTCGGTGATCGGCTCGATGAGAGCTACGGGGCCAGCTCGACGAACTCCCAGACCGCCCCCGCGCTGGTGACGCTGAGCGCGGCCTCGCGCACAACCGCGCCGGAGACGAGCGAGGCCGTCGTGCACATCTGGCAGTACTGCTGGTTGCCCGCATACCAGTCGCCTCCGTCGCGCCAGCCGTCGCCGTTCCGGTCACGACCCTGGGCCCAGCCGGAGGTCGTGCTCTGGCAGCGGATGTAGGTGTTTTCGGTCACCTGACCGCTGACCGTCGAGCCTTCGTTCAGCGTGATCGTCAGCACGCCTTTTTCGAAGGACTTGATGGTGCCGGCGTCCGCGCCGGATGAGGTCGTCGTGTTCGTTGGCGGGGGCGACGTCGTCTGCGCAGGCGTGCCGAAGCTGACCACATGCGCCTGGGTGGCGTGGTGGTGGCGGTGTCTGCGCACGCTCGCATGCGCGCCGTGATGGTGCTTGCCGTGGTGGGCTTCTGCCACGGCCGGCGCTGCGAGCGCGAGCACCGACGATGTGACTGCTGCAAGGAGCATCCTTGTCATCTGCTCAACCTCCTTGACCGCCGATTCGAAGGCGGTCCGCTTGGTGTCAGGTCACGACACTAAGACCCGTCATCGCGCCGAAGTACCCCCGGATCGAACAGACGTCCAGCGGCGCCTGGCATGTCCCTCCGATGGCAGGCGTCCCCCAATCCCCTCCGCCCGAGTCGCCTCTGCATGGGACGGGGTCCTCGGCCAACGGCCGCGTGCCGCGGTCCGGCTTGAGGGCCTCGAGCGCTATGCGCGGTCGCGGAGCGCGAGCCCGACGTCGGCGAGCGCGCGTTCGCGGTAGATCGACCTCACGAGGTCGTGCCGGCCGCGGCGAGCGCTACCTGCCTCGTGCGCGCGCGTGCGCGGGCCTGTGCCGCACGTTCGCGCAGCCACGTCAGGGAGCGCGGCTCGCCGCAGCGCTCGCGCCAGCCCTCGAGCGCGCTCTCCATCCGCTCCTGCTCGGCGACGGTGACGAGCACCTCCACGCCGCCGCCTCCCTCCTCGGGCGGTCCGAGCCGGACGAGATAAAGCTCACCGGTGTCGCTCACCCATGCGGCCCTGTGCAGCGGACCGTCGGGTTCCTCACGCCACCACAGCCCCATGTCGAGCTCGCGTGACTCGATGCGGCGCGGATCGGCGCTGTAGAAGCTCGCAAGCGAGCGGTACTGCTCCTTGGGCGGTCGCGACCGCCGAGCGTCTTCTCGTCTCATCAGGGCAACATCTGGCTTTCGAGGAGGAGGTTCGCTGCAGATCAAGCCTCCCCTGCCGGTCTTAACGGCTGGTTAGAGCGCCGTAAGGATTGCCCAACATTCTCCGCGGCCCACGGGTCACCGGCCCGTTGAGGGCCGGTGACGCCGGGATCGCGCCTGGCGGATCAGCCGTTCAGGCGCTTCTTCAGGGCGCTTGCCGCAGAGAATTTCGCAGCCTTGGAGGCGGCGATGTGGATGGGCTGTCCGGTCGAGGGATTGCGGCCCTGGCGCGCGGCTCGGTGGCTGACGCTGAACTTGCCGAAGCCGGCAAGCGCGACCTCCCCCCCGCGGGCCAGCTCGTCGGAGACCACGTCGACCGTTGCGTCCACCGCCTGCCTTGCCTGGCTGGCGGACGTTCCAGTGCGCTCCGCGACCCGCTCAGCTAGCTCGTTCTTGGTCATGCCACTCCCTTCTCGAGTGTCTTTGCTTTCGCCAGGCTAACCGCTCATGAGGACGGCGACACGCGAAAACACGGGGCTTACGCCCCCAGCAACCCTAATTTCCGGGGAACTTGAGGGGCGCAACCGGCCTCAACGGCCCATCCACTGCCCGTTCAGCGGCGTTTCTAACTCCCTGCGGCTCGAGACGTCCCGACGCGCAGGCCGCCCAGAGGACCGAAATCCAGGCGCCGCAGGCCAGTACGACGTGGACCCAGACGAGCTCTGTGGGCAGGTGCGTCTCGTACTGATCGAGCCCTACGACGCCCTGCAGGGCCAGGAGCACGCACAGCACCGTGAGCGAGCGCTGCACGATCGGCCCCGCGGCGCGGCGGCGGGCCAGCCACCAGATGAGGACCGCCGCCACGCTGAAGACGAACGCGATCTCGGCATGCCGGTGGATCACGAAATCCATCGTTCCGCGCCCGTCGAAGCTCAGCCGGTTGATCTTCTGCCCGGGAGAGCCGCCGGCGTGCGGGCCGGCTGCTGTAGCGGCCGTTCCCGCGAAGATCGTCAGCGCACCGAGCGCCACCAGCCCGCGCAGCGCCCAGACGAGCGTGCGGTCGCTCGCGGTCGTGCCCGCAGCCGCGGCCTGCGTCCCCTCAGCGCGCACATCCGGCTCGTGGGAAGCCCGCCACACGAGCAGCACGGCGGCGAGCAGGATCAGCATCGAGAGGGCGAAGTGGCCCATCACCCAGCCGTAGTCGAGCGCGCCCTTGACGGTGAAGCCGCCGAGCACCGCCTGCCCGATCACGCCGAGCGGCAGCAGCGCGCTGAGCCGCGCCAGATCGCGACGATAAGGCCGCCGGCGGACGGCCGCGAGCCAGGCCGCGCCGGCGGCGACGCAGACGGGAAAGGTGATCAGGCGGTTTGAGAACTCGATCACCGCGTGGGTGTTCAGCGGCGGGTAGACGTTTCCGTAGCACTTCGGCCAGGTCGGGCAGCCGAGGCCGGAGCCGGTCAGCCGCACGGCCGCGCCTGTGAGCACGATCAGCGCGAGCGCGCCGAGCGCGACGTAGGTCACGCGGACGTATTGCGCCGGGGTGACCGTGTAGCCGTTGGTGCGCTCGCGCAGGCGCTCGAGACGGGCGTGCATCGGCGTTAAGGATGCCACTCGAAGGGCAGCTCGTCCGCGATCTCGCTCAGCCGCGGCGCCGCGGCGTCGCGCTCGGAGACGATCAGCTCGCTCTCCGGCAAGCGGCCACTCGATGGCGAGTTCCGGATCATTCCAGGCGATGCCGCGTTCGAGCGCGGGATCGTAGTAGGCGGTCTGCTTGTAGAGCACGTCGGCGACGTCGCTGAGCACGCAGAAGCCGTGAGCGAATCCGACCGGGACGTACAGCTCGCGCATGCTCTCGTCGTCGAGTTCGACGGCCTCCCAGCGGCCGTAGGTAGGCGAGCCCCTGCGCAGGTCGACGGCGACGTCGATGATCCGTCCCCTGGCGCAGCGCACGAGCTTGGCCACGCCATCGCCGAGTTGGAAGTGCATCCCGCGGAGCACGCCGCGCGTCGAGCGGGAATGGTTGTCCTGCACGAACTGCCTCTGCGCAGGGATCCCCAGCTCGGCATGCCAGTTGTGCCTGTAGGTCTCGCTGAAGAAGCCACGCTCGTCGCTGTATACGGAGGGCTGGATCACCACGAGGCCTTGGAGATGGACGGCGAGCGCGCGCATAGGCGCCAGAGCGTAGCCGTCGAGGAGCCGGGCGCGCGTCTGCGAGGCTTGAGGGGAGGTGCCTTTCATCCCGACCTCGTCCGAGCAATCGATGGCTGTGACCGTGGAGCCTCCGTGGCCGGCGGGACCGGCGCGTCCGCTGCTTGCGGTTGGCGCCGTTCATGTGTGGCAGGCCGATCTGCGGACGGTTGGCGAGGACCTGGGCGGGCTGCTCTCGCCCTCCGAGCGGGAACGCACCGAGCGCTTCGTGCACACCCGTGACGGGGAGCTGTGGGCGCACAGCCGCGGCTTGCTCAGGGAGCTGCTAGGGCGCTACCTCCACAGCGACCCCCGGAGGCTGCGGATCGGCGTCGGGCCGCACGGCAAGCCGGCGCTGCTTCAGCAGCGCGGAGTGCTGGAGCTTTCCTTCAACCTCTCGCATTCGGGTGAGATCGCGCTCTTCGCCTTCAGTGCCGCGGGGGGCGTGGGCGTGGACGTAGAGCTCGGCCGCCGGCGTCGGGAGGTCGTTGCCGTAGCGCGGCGCGCCTTCGGCGCCGACGCAGCGCGCGCTCTCGCGCTGCTCGACGCCGCGAGACGCGAGCGCGAGTTTCTTCGACTGTGGGTGCGGCGGGAGGCCGCGCTGAAGAGCCTGGGGGTCGGCCTCGCCGGCGAGGCGCTCGCAGGACGCGTGGGAGAGCGTTGGATCGCCGAGCTCGAGATCGGGCCGCACTCGGCGACGGCCGCTGTGGCGCTGGCCGCCGCTCCGGCGCAGCTTCGCTGCTGGGAGTTGCCTCTCTTACCAGCTATCCAGCCGGCGGCTGCGCCTCCGTGGAGCCGGGCCGCGTCGCGAGCATGTGCAGCGAGATGCCCTCGACGTAGTTCTTCCAGGCCAGGTAGGCGGCGCTGAGGCGGCGGTGGCGGCGAATGCCGTGGGCCAGAGCCACCTGGAGGCCTTCGAAGGTGCTCATGCGCCTGCTTAGGCCCATCGTCTCCTCGGTGAGAGGGCCGAAGCGAGACGGGCCGAAGAGCGCGACGTCGAAACCGGCCGCGCGGGCCGCCCTCACGTAGCTGGCGCGCAGGTAGGCGTGCTCGTGGCCCTCGAACTCGGCGACGTCCGCGCCCGGGCGGAGCTTCGGCGAGCGCAGGGCGCGCAGCGGCTCGTTGACGGCGATCAGGCGCCCGCCCGGCTTCAGCAGGCGGTAGAGCTCGCGAAAGGTCCGCCGCAGGTTCGCACCGTGGTTGTGGTGGAGCACCTCCGAGCACCAGATGACGTCGAAGGAACGCGAGGCGAGAGCGGGCTCGAACATGACGCTCAGCACGCGCTCGAAGTAGACGTCGCGTTCCTCGAACCACCAGTCGCTCGTTCGTAGCCCCTGCATCTCGCAGGGCGAGATGTCCAGGGCGATGACGTCGAGGCCACGCTGCGCGAAGATCGCGCTCGCCCAGCAGGTGTTCGCGCCCACGTCAAGGATGCGCATGCCCTGGGCGAGCTCGAGGCCGGGGACGTGGCCGGCGAGCAGCTGCTCCATGGCCGTGGCCTGGTCGTACCAGTAGCCGAGCTTGACGTACGGGAGCTCGAGCACTCGCTCGCGGTCCCAGCCGTCGGCGCGCATGACCTCCGCGAAGCGCTCCAGGCCGGCGGCCTCGCGCTTGACGAACCCGGCGGATCGTCCAGCAGCTTGACGATGCCCTCTTGGACTGCGCGGGCCGCACCGCAGCGCTCGCAGCCAAGGCTGCCCTCGCGGATCTCGCGCTGATCGCGGCGTTCGACGCTGAGGTTCCACAGCCCCTCCTCGCCGCAGTTGGGGCAGCGCAGTATGTGGATCAGCGACTCGCGCAAGATGCGGCTGACACTAGACGAGCTTCAGCTCCGGTTCTGGCAGGCGACGAGCCGCGAGTGGCCGCTAGAAGATCTTCACGACGATTGTCTGCGTGATCACCGTGCCCGGCACGGCGGCGGCCAACCTCAGCGTCACGCCATGATGCTTTCGGATCAACGCCAGCACATTGGAGCTCAGGTGGAACTGCATATGGCTGGTCTTGTCGCCTGGAAGGCTGAAGCTTGTGTGCCCGGAGGTCTTGGCGGCGCCGACCATGGTGAGCGTGGCGATGCCCGAGCATCCCGTGGCTGGACGACAGTAGATGGCGACGGCGATGACGCCGCTGTGGTTGACGCCGTCGGTCTGGGGGCTGACCCTGATGGGAGAGAGGACAGGCGGGGCGTCCGCCGTGCCTCCAGGGCAGACATACCTCGCGTCCGGACCGGTTCCAAGCGTTACCTGCAGCATGAGTTCCTCGCCTCGATTCGAGGCGAAGCCGTCGTTGGCGGTGGTGTCGCTGGCCGAGAGCGTTGCGCCGTCGTTGGTGCCGCCGCCGCGAATGAAGGAGTCCATCGTGGAGCCCGCCGCTTCGCCGATGACCTGATAGGGGACGCCGCTGCGGTAGACGTAGGGAACGTACCCGCCCTCGTCGTTGAAGCCGACGTAGTCGCCCGCGGACACGCACAGGTTTGTCGGCTCGTAGCTGGTCACCGTCGAGGGGCCGGCGCCGCCACGACCACAGATCGGGATTTCGAAGGGCTGCGAGGTGAGGTTGACCCGGGCGCCGCCGCCGGGAAGAGGCGAGAGGCTCTGGAAGTGGATCTGGTCCAGCGGCGCCGGTCCGCTGGGGTTAGGCCGAGCACAGCCCTCGAGGCTGACCTTGACCGCCTGGCCGCTCGCCGGCGCCTGGGCGCTGCCGGAGGCCGCGGCGACGTTCCAGAGCGCGGTGTCCGACCCCCAGTGGTTGGTGTGGTACTCGCCGTTGGGGGCTTCGGGCGAGGGCGGCACGGCGTGTAGGTGCCGAGATAGCCGAGGTTTTCGGTGGTGTTGAGGGTCGCCGGCGTCGACAGGGGCTGCCGAAGGTCATGATCGCTGCACCGGCCCCCGCCGGAGCAAGCATGGCGACGAGCCCCGCGAGGAGCCCAGATAGCGAGGCGCATGCCAGCCGGCGCAGCGGTCGCCGGACGCATGAGATCGAGCGCCTGTTCATCGCGAGATGGATCGGCAGGGTACGGCAACACCTTGACGCGCTGCGCCGACAACTCGTCATGTGGACGACATGGAAAGCCATCACCGCGGCTATGCGACCGCCCAGCTGGCGAGCGTGGACCGATGCCGCTCGCGGGTTACGAACGGAACGTGAGGCGTCAAGCAAGGATCAGTAGCGGTATCGCACTACCGGGACCGGCTTGCCGCGTGACGACGGATCGGCCACGACAATCGGTCCTCGACAAGCTTCGCCTTATGGTGAGCGCTCCCTAATCGCCCGGCGCAACTTCGCCCGCAACAGCCAATAGCGAGTAGCCCACCGCCATGTGGTCGTAGCGCGCATGCTAGCGATCTGCGCCTCGAGCTCCGCAATTGTCCGCTCGGCCTCACCCTGCGGAGATCTGAGATCGGTGACACCTTCATCTCCCGATTCGGAGCGATCTGAGCCGCCGTCGTCTTCTCCGGCTGCATTTGATTCGGTCAGTCCTTGGCGTCCCGCGGCGACCTGACCATGAGTCAGACGAGCAGAGAGCGGGGTACGGCGCTCCCCGTCTTCCGAGCGCCTGAGCAGAACGTGGTCCTGCACGCCAAGTGCCGCGCCAGGCAGATACGCTTGAACCTCAAACCACCGTCCCCAGTGCTCAAACACATACCAGGGAGCGTGGTAGGTAACCTGATACCAGTCCGGAAAGGGCGAATCCGACGGGTACTGGTGATCGATGAAAACGATACCGTTGGCTTCTAGGTCTGCCCGAATGTCGAAGCCGCCCACGTCTAGGGCCGGTTCTCCGTGCGTGGTGAGCACCACCAAGCCTCCAGGGCAGGTTACCCGCCTTAGCTCCTCAAGCCATTCATCTTGACGGTGCTCGTCGATATGTGTAAATACACTATGGTTAAATACGAGATCGAATTGGCCGTCCTCGAACGGCAGTGGTGGGTCGGGGGAGTTCACCCTGAACTCGCAGTACGGGATGTGCTCCTGCGCCCAACCGATCGCATCGCTATCAACGTCTGTCCCATACACCGCGCGCCTACGGCCTACACCCTCGAGCCAGAGGAGCATGCGGCCACACCCGCAGCCGAAATCCAAAATCGAGTCGAACGAGTCACTCGTGCGGTCGACGACGGCTAGCGTGCGCTCCAAAGCTCGGACTGAGTCGCGTCCCGTACCGTAGAACCACGTCCGGTCGGCCGAGCCGATTACGCGCGCGATAAGCTCGTCGCCCGGATCCGGCAGATCCGCAGCCTCCGGCGGCATGGAAGCCTCGTACATAGATCGCGTGAGTATACGAGAGGTAGTCCCGCTACGCCTGCGGTCGCTGCGAAACGCCTGACGGGTCGCCATTCCCAAGCATCCGCTTGCCGATCTTCCAGCTTCGGTTCCCGGCGAGGAGCGGCCACGTCCCCCCGGCACCCCGCCGCGCGAATGCCGTGCGCGGTGTAGCTTCTTTCGCGGCGAGCTCATCGCATGCCGCACGGCCGCATTAAGGTCGACCTCTGACGCCACCACCCGGTCGTCACGCAGTGAGACGGGGGGACCGAGTGGCGTCGCCGTCACGCAACTTGACCCCGAGAAAGCCGCCTCGCGGATTTCGAAGGAATGTGCCCCCGATGCCTAGCTCTTCGATTCGTTTCCGGATCGCGGAGTGTCCCGTCTCCGGTCCATGCCCATTTCCGGAACCATGAACAAGAAGCACGGCTCTCGGTTTCGCCACCTTCGCCCAGTGATCAAGCTGCGCGAGACAAATTGACGCGTCTGAGTCGAGCACGGTGAGTTCCGCACACGCCAGGTCGTCCGCTCCGGGCGACGGTGCCCTTGCGAGCGAACAGTTCGAGGCCGCAAAAAAAGGCAGGTGCTCGAGCTGGAGCCTCATGTCTGGGTTGGGCTCAAATGCCACCAACCGCTGTCCTGGACCGAGCCTCGCCGCTAGGCGCCGCGTCACAAAACCCTGCCCGACGCCCGTCTCGACGACCAGTTTTGGCTGCAACAGCCGCATCAAAGCGCCGGCGAACTCGCAGAACTCCAACTCAGGACTTATATTGTTCCATGACAACCAGCCGGAAGAAGCCCACGGCGTGTAAGCCGTCTCCTCGCCAAGTGAGGGCTCCTGCAACCATGATCTCAGCCTCGGATCGTCGGATGTAGCGACTATCTCCCGCGTTCTAACTTCGTCGGCGCGCTTGCGTAGGAGCGTCTCGAGTTTGTCACCCGCATTGCTCGTCTCCCAGTGGGACAGCGAAGGATCAGCGTGCTCCCGATAGTACAGTTGCTCCTCGGTAGGATTTGCAGAGTCCGAGTACCACGAGGAGTGACGTGCGACATATGGTGTGCCTGTTCGTAACGCTCGCACCGTTCTGTGGGGCACAATCGGAGAGCGGTACAAGGAGAAGGTCGTATCAACTTCCGCGTCGAACACTCCGGGCGCGAGTTCTACCTCCCAGAAACGTGACTCCCATGCGACAACCGCCTCCTTGAGCACATAGGAGTCTGGTAGGTCATCGATGCGCAGACCGAGGCCAACCTTGTCGATTTCGCCGTAACAAAGCAGGATCTCAGCTAAGTGTTCCACGACATCGGTGGGGCAGCGATCATCTGGCACGATGTCACAGTCGGTCACGACAACGGGGCGATTCGGCCGAAGCTTGACTTGTACTTGGTCCGATATCCATGGCGCCATGTGACCAAGATTTCGATCGAGACGGACGACCTCAGCGTCGGCCTCTCGACGAAGGAAGTCGAGGAGCGGTGGAAACGTTGATGCGTTATCGACGAGTATGGGACGGCTATACCCTGCGTTATCCAGCCAATCAAGCAACTGACGCAGCGGTGTGACCCGATCACGACAGATAATCACGATCGGAGTGGTCTTGAAGTCCCAAAGCGTTATGTCACGAGATCCTAGCGAACCACACGATCGCAGCGTGATACCGGCTGAACGTCGTTCATCAGCTGTCATCGGAGGCTCAGATTGAAAACATCGACGATTGGTAGGCAAGCTCCTTTTTCCGTGCGAGCAAGATCCGTGTGTCATATCTCCAGCACCGCAAACGTCCCGGTCATGACGACAGCAGGGCGCGTAAGGCGGCCAACTCGGACTCGCTCGGCTCTAGCGGCGATTGCGCTCCGCCTTTGGATCGGACCCTCGCAAGGACCGCCTCGAGGCGGCGCGCCCGCTCAGCGACCGTGATCCAGTCGGTGCGCGTGATTCCGAGTCGAAGGCGCGCCAGCGTGGATCTGTCCGCATCGAGCATCTGCAGCATCGCGGCGAGCTCAGATGACGCATTCGCCGCAAAGAGTAGGCCGTTCTCGCCGTGTCTGACCGCTTCGGGGAGCGCTCCCAGACGCGACGCGACGACGGGCACCCCGCAAGCCATGGCCTCGCGAGCAACGATCGAGAACGTCTCCCAAACTATTGAGGGGATGGCAACCAGGTCAACATCTGAGAGCAGCTGCGGCAGCAACGCCGGCTCGTACGCACCATAGGTCCTGAGCTCAAGGCCGTCGATTTCATTCGCAGCCTCCCTGAGGTCTCGCGTATAGGGCTGCGAAACCGGACCAAAAAGCGTGTACCGTGCCGTCGACAGACGTGCCTTTCGGAGTGCGTCGATTACTACGTGGGCGCCCTTGTGCGACGTGACGGGCCCAAGCGAGGCGACGTGTAGGGGACCCTCACGCGCTGATGGCATCGACGCCTCACGGTTGTCGAAGGCGACACCGTTGGGAATGACGTCGATCTCAATAGGTGGGCCGACGTGACGGCGGAAGTAGTCGGCGACGAACGCCGACGGGGCCACGAGTGCGTCGGCGTGCGTCACCGCATGGCGGAAGAGGTGCGTGCGCAGCGCCCACCTCCACAGCGCGTCCGTCTGCCCAGCGAAACAGTGTCGAGCACAGGCGTACCCGCCTTCCGGACCGGAACATAGCTCGCCCGTAGGACGTTCTAAGTGAGCGCGCTCGCAGACTGTATAGAAGTCGTGGAGCTCGATGACGACCGGGATGCCCCAGCGCTGCGCTAATGAGATGTACCCCGGAGAATGCGAGCTGAGGTGGCCGATAACAACGACGTCGGGCAGGAATTCGAGGAGCACCCGTTCGAAGATTCGCTCCAAGCGTTCCTGATGTCCGGGGAACGGCCCTTGACGGGACGCTCCCCCACCCGTAACGATCACGACGTCAACGCCATCCTTGTGCCGGGTGTGTTCGATTCGAGGCAGGCCGGGTGCGGGCGTGGGCCTGCGTGAAAGTACCGTGACTTCATGGCCCATCTCAGCAAGCGCGAGCGCGCCCTGCTGGGTGACCCGCTCAACGCCCGCGACGCCGAAGGGGGGATAGCCGTGGCTGACTAATAGAATACGCATGCTTGCGCCGCCGTTTGCGCAGTCACGTCAGCCCAGCCTACTAGCGACTCCGGCGCGACTGGTTCACACCAGAGAAGAAGCTGGCCACCTCCTCCGGCAGGTCGCGGTGGTTGATCCCCACCCATTGTCCAACGACCTGTGCCACGCGTCGAAGCACTGATTCGACTCTCCAGTGGTCGAGTTCCTCGCCTCGGAGCCCGCGTCCGTCCTGCAGGTACGACCAATCGTCGCCGACCATTGACCGGATGAGCGGCAGAACGTCCCCCTCTTCCAGAGCGCGATCGTTGATCTCCCGATTCGCCACGCCGTCGTCCACGTTCCGCGCGAAGAGCTCGGAGAACGTGTACGCGTGAGAGTGATGGACGACTGAGGCGGGCTCGTGCCAGAGTGACCAGCCGGCCTCGAGCACCTCGCGGGCCCAGAGCAGATCCTCGCCCAGTGTCGCCACCGACTCAAACTGTATCTCGTTAAATGCATCCGTCCGCAGGACGGCGCCGACCGTGTGGAAATTGAGGAAAACGCGACGTTGATCAACCGACATCCGGCGATAACGCTCCCAATCGCCGATAGCTTTTCGCTCTCGCAGGGAGGAACCGCTTAGCTCACGCTTACCATCCTTGGCGGTGAGAAAATCGGCATCGGGATGTGGTAGCACCCGGCTGCACACCCCAGCTGCCGACGGATCCTCGTCGAGCGTACTAAGCAAAGCCGCTAGCCAGTGCGCGTTGGCGGGACAACTTCGGCCGCTAAGGAACAGCAACACATCCCCGTTTGCGTGATGAGCAGCTAGATTTCGTGTCAGGCCGTGATCGAACTCGGAAGGGTCGATCGCAACTATCGTCGCTCCAAACTCCTCGAGCGCGTCTACCGTGCTGTCCCGAGAACCGGAATCTACGGCGACGATCTTCGAGCGTCGTGGAGACCTCCTGCCCAAGCACAATCGGAATCAGCTCGCGCACATCATGCTCCCTGGTTCTTGACAGGAAGGAGCAATGAAATGACCGATTCGTCCCCCCGGCACCGAGCCGGTGTGGAATTCCGCGGGCAACCACGCGACCGTTTGAGCGCCCACGCGTGGCCACGAGCGCACGAGTCTCCACTGCCCCGCCATTCCCGAGCGCCGCTCGCGTGCGCTTCGCTAGGAGATCAATTACCTGGCGCGATCTCACGCTTAGGACCCGCTCCAAGCCCGCCAACTCCTCGCCTCCCGTCCGAACTGCCGCGAAATCAGGGGATATCGAGAGCGTAAGGGGATAATAGGAGCCGTACTCGAGGCTGAGCAAGCCATCATCCAGGTAATGCTGGATGTCATCTGCGACAACCCGGGTCGCCCAGCGTTCGGCGTACAGCTGCATGTTGCCCTCGATCCCCTGCGCCTCGCCTGTGGGCCAGCGAGTGACGGACTCTAGGTGGTACACGACGCTGCTTGCGCAGCACCAGACCTCACGGCCCCTCTCGCCAAGACGTAGGCACAGGTCCACATCCTCGAGCCATTGAAAGGGTCGTCGAACTCATTCAGTCATTTGAAGCCAACTCCTCGCAGAAGGAGGTGGGGCGGTCGACGACGGCGACCGATTCACGGCGGGATCTGCCCCCGGAAAGCCCGCAAAACACGAAGGCGGTCATCTTTTTATCGACGAATACGGCGTTCTTACGATCCCGTCGGGTAAAAGAAACTTCAACCACAGCGCCCGCCGCCGGTGTCTTCTCAATAGCGTGGTCAATGAGAGCGTCTAACCAGCCGGCTACGGGTATCGTGTCGTTGTTCAAAAACACGAGGTAATCACAGTCGTCAGCCTGATTCGCTCCATCGTTACATGAAAGGGCAAATCCAAAGATTTTTTTGATGGGACTACGACCGTCGTGGCCGAGGCGTATCGCTCCAGCAGCATCTCGCACGTGCCGTCTGTGGAGGCATCGTCGACGACTATGATCTGCGTCTCGCAGCCAGCCGCAGGATTGTCAAGCAGAAGCTTAACAAAGAGCTGTCAGCAGGGCGCCTTCGTACGTCGGAATTACGATCGCGCATCTTGGTAATCCCCGTGCTATTCTCCTCACCTTCCAACACGCCGTGCGTCCTGGACAGCCTCTTCGTAACCAGCGGTTCGGCGTCTAACTATCCCGCGCAAAAGCGGGAACTGTCCGAGCACGGAGACATCTCCGATAAGGGAGGCTGTGGGGATGATACGCTCTAAGCGGACTCTGAGACATTCGTGCTTCATTGTCGCGCGCAGCGAGTTGTGCCTCGACCACTTCGCGCTGCGCCTGAACCTCGAGACGCCCTGCGCGGAGTTGCTTGCGTTCGTCCTCCTCACCTCGTAGTTGGTCTATATGGCGTCGATGCGTTCGTCCCGACGGAGAATTTCATCTTGCGCCACGATCAGGGCTGCTCTGACTTTTCCTTCCCGACTGCTAACCGCGGCCAGGGCCTCCTCCAGCTCTCGGAGCCTAAGACAACGAGCGCGGCAACTCACGCTCGGCTACGTCCCTAGCCGAAGCCAGCTCTCGCTCGATGGCGTCGCGCGCGAGCGTCCGCTCGCGCTCCGCTGCGTCCCTCGCTAACGCCTCCTCCCGGAGCCGCTCGGAGCTCCGGTATTCAGGTGCCTCTATGGTTCCTTGATTACAAATTGGTAGGTGCGCGCATCAGGGTCTCGCTCGAGATCTCTGAGTACCTCTGCTGGAACCGCCTCAAGGTCCACGGCTATCTCGGTGGTGTCAGCTGGTGCTTCCTGACGATGGACCGCCACGAGAGCAAGCTCGGCTTCGTCGAACAGCCGAGCGATACTGATGCGCGTAAAGAACCGCAGATGGGTGCGGTCGAGAAGACCCAGGTCTCGATAATCGAATCTACCTTCTAACAGCGCGAGGCGCACACTTGCGTGAGCGATATTTGGCAGCGAGGCAACGAAATACCCCTCTGGCCTCAGGAACGGACGCAGCGCCCGGAGCGTCTTCAGAGGGTCCTTCAGGTGCTCCAGCACGTCGGCTGCAAGGATCACGTCGAAGCGGTCGTCACCCAGCTCCTCCTCGAAATCCAGCGTGTCGAGGTCCCCAACGATTACCCGCTCGCAGAAGCGCTGGGCCGGGAAGCCATCTGCGCGTCGATCTCAACCGCCACCACGGTGCATCCTCGGTCGCGAAGAATCTCGGACATGTAGCCAGAGGCGGGTCCAAGCTCGAGGACACGATGGTCTTCGCCGACGAGCCTTATGACGTTGGCGTGGGGCTATCGGACTGGAGATCGATAGCGAAGTCGTACTGGTAGCCGACGGGTCGCTCCTCTTGTTCGGCTGAGGTCATTGGCTCCTCCCTCGGGCGCGGCGTCTGCGCCACAGCGGCTCGGGCATCACACCACAGTCAATGCACCGGACTATACGGGCAGGGCGGTCAACAAACATGCTGGAGAGACCACAAGGTGGGGCGAGAAGGTCGTCGGCCTTACTTACGTGGCATAGTGCCCTACCCTGGTGTGGCCACACATCGGACTCGATCGTCGAGGGTTGCTCGCGATTAGGGCCAGCTCCTGACGGGCCGGCGCAAGCGCCTCATAAGACCCATCAGCACCCCCGTCCGAGGTCAGCTCGTGGCCGAAGGGGCCCACGCGCTGACTGGCAGCGGTGCGCACGCTGGGCGAGCCGTCTCAAGGGTTGGGCCTGCATCGTCGCAACAGGCTAGACGGGATGGAGCGCCGCGTACAGAGCCTATGTGCACCCGTCGGGAACGACTGCGGCCCCCGCCGGGATCGCTCGCTTCGCCGCATAGCGGGCGCCGTCCAGGCGTGGTCGCCTCGGTCCGGGCACCGTATCGACCACGCCAAGCCTGCCATTGCCTCGTCCGTAACCGCTAGACCGTGCTCGCTTGGTCGCCGCGCTAGGCTCCCGAAAGGAGATGCACTTCTGCTTCGTGAGCACGCGCCGGGGCAGCTACTTCATGACCGAGCTGCTGTCCGCGATCTCCTCAGCGATCGCGGCCGCCGGCCATACCTCGGAACTCGTCTTCGACGCCTTTCCTGAGCGTCCCGATGAGTACGTCTACGTCGCGATACCGCACGAGTTCCATGCCTGGGGCGATCCGAATGGATTTCCCGACGCGCGTCAGCGCGCCAAGACCATCGCGCTGTGTACTGAGAATCCGGGCACGACGTGGTTCGATACGACGTATAAACTCTTACCCGAGTTCGCTGTCGCCGTGTCGATCAATCGCAGCAGTGCAGCCGAGCTTCGTCGGAGCGGAATCCGGTGTGAGCACATCCAACTGGGCTATGCGGCCGCATGGGACATCTGGCACCGCGATGAACGTGTCGCCCGACCGATCGACGTGCTCTATCTCGGCGCCGCCGACCCTCGGCGCCATCCCATCCTGGCCGCGTTCGGGAGAGAGCTGTCGTCCCGTCACTGCCAGTTGCTGATCCCGCCGCTGGAGCCCAGAACGGGTCCGCGACCTGATTTCCTGAAGGGCAATGACAAGTATGAGCGGCTGCGCTCGTCAAAGGTCCTGCTGAATCTGCACCGCACAACCTCAGTGGCACTTGAGTGGATGCGTTTCCTCGAGGCAATCTGCAACGGATGTGTGGTCGTTTCCGAGCCATGTCGGGACAATGAGCCGCTCGTCCCGGGCGTGCACTTCCTCTCGGCCAGCGCCGACGATATCGCCGGCGCCATTGGTGGCGTCCTTGACGAGCCTGAACGACTCAGGCGAATACGAAACCAGGCCTACGACTTTGTCCGTGAGGAACTCCCGATGGACCCCTGCCGTGGAACGGCTTGCCCAACTCGCGTCGGAGTTATCCCCAGTGCTCCGAAGGTCAAACGAGTCGCGATTCGGAGGCGCTGACCAGAAGGAGCCCGACGACCCGCCGAGCCTTGAGGCTCGAACGGATACTCACCAACAGTTGGGGGTCGCCGAGTCGCTGAGCACGAAGAAGTTCAATTTACTGTCGCTATCCCGAAGCGCAAGCCCGTGGCGGCGTGTGGCAAGCATAGCGCAGCCACCTCTCGCGACAAAGGTTCGGCGGCATTCGAGTCGTGCATCGCACTCCAGTCTTTGCTGAGAGGAGAACCCCCGGGTCACGATCCGTGATCGTGTGCCGGGAGGGTCGCGCGCCCAACCTAGAGGCTGGACTTGCAAGCGTCGCCGCCTCAGCTTTCAGCGACGTGGAGCTACTCATTCTCGTCGACGCATCGGATGAGGTCGGGGGCTTGACGGCGCTATCCTTTCTCCACGATCACCCCTCCGTTGCCGGCCATGCTGTTCCAGCAACCGACTTACCGCGGTCCGCATACTCGCGCAACGCGTTGGTTGGGCGCGCTCGAGGCGAGTACTTGCTTCTCCTTGATTCCGGCACGGGAGTTTATCCCTCCGCACTGCAGCGCTTGGTGACCGCGCTCGATGGGGACCCCAGCGCGGTCTTCTCGTATCCGATGATCGCGGTGTTCGACGCAGACGAGCCAGTCGAACTACTTAGCTCGCTGCCGTGGGAGCCAGAGCGCCTCGAGAGGGAAACTGGATCGACTCGGTCGTGCTCATCAGGGCAAAGCGTTTGCGTGAACTCGCGGTTATTCAACGGATGCCTACATCGCCGGCCGCGAGGACTTCCGGATGTGGTGCAAGATCGCCGACGCGGGCGGTCGTGGCGTGCACGTTCCTCAGGTGCTCGGTTGGCATCAGCGTGCTAAGGATTCCATCACCGCTCAAGTCGATCCGCCTGCCCCCGCAAGCCGATTCGGCGAGCGCGGAGCACGCGTGTGATCGGGGATCTCGATCGGGGCTGACGCTCATGGGAGTCGGTAACAAAGCGAGTCAGCGTGTATGGCGCGCCCGTGTGTGCTTCGGGAGATAGGAGCGCCAGAAAGGGCTGGGCCGCTGAGTAGCGATTCGCTGCCCACCATGGGCGCCCCTCCGAATCCTTCGCTGTCGCCCGTGCAGGCGGGGCCGGCTGCTGACGGTCCCGGACGTCTCTGGACTCGCGGTGGCGGGAGCGAACACCCGCAAGGCTTGGGGCTGGCGCGCTGGACCCAATCGATGAGCGGCCGCGCCCGGCAGACGCAATCACCCGTCGCGATAAAGATTCGCAGCGCGCAGCTTTTCGAGGTCCGTCTCCAGGCGTTCGCGACGGTAGGCGTCGAACCGCGCGCCGTCTGCCGCCATCAGTGCTTCCGAGGTTTCGTAGCTCGCATCCGTCTCGGACTTGCCCGCGGTGGGATGCAGGTGCTCGATCACCACGTCCTCAAGGAACTCGATGCCGACCGCCTGCCCCCACGCCATCCACGCATCGTCGACATACATGTGCCGGAGACTGGGCACCCCCATATACCCGAGCGTTTCCACGACCTCCGCGTGCATAAAGACGTGGCAGCAGAGCGACCCGGGCGGGCGCCCGGGATGCAAGTCATTACCGAAGCAGAACGGTACACCGTGAAGTGCCTCGATCACGCGAACATCCCATCCCTCTGTGCGAGGGACGTTGTCGTCGTTGATTGTCCCGATGAAACGGTAGCCGGCTGCACGCGGCACGGCGAGGTGATTGACCCAAGCCACGACGCCGTGCAGATCCGCCTCCACGACGAACTCTGTCTCGCAGTCGAGGTCGAGATATTCCGGCAGCGTCGGGTCGTCGGCGTCAAGACCAACGAGAAAGTGCGTGTCGCCCCGGCAGGTCTCCTTGAGCGCCTCGGCGAGTCGCGCAATGTTGGCTGGTCGTTCGCGCGACGGAACGACGAGGAGCAGATCCCTCACGCCCGGCTCACCAGCGCGTACACGGTCGCGTCGTAGTAGCGCTTCGCGGATCGAGGACCACCGGCGACGGATCTTCGGGGTGAACGTGGTCATTGGGCGGCGACTGTACATGGTTTTGCATCACCCGCATGTGGGTTGGCAACTAATCCGGTATCTGTCCATCCCAATGAGCGCCCGCCAGGCTGAACGGTGTGGGGTATCTACCTCGCACTCTGGAACGAGAGGCGGGAGAGCGCGAACCCGAGGGCACGGTTCTCAGGAGGGACTTCAGGGTCTCGGTGGCCCTGGTTTGACCATGTCGCTCCTGCGATGAAGACCACCACGTAGTCTCCCTCGGCGAGCGACACTGGCAACGTGATGTCGTGCCAGTCTCCGTCGTTCCAGGCGATACGCCGTGACCAGACTGACGTCTCTGCCCCGAGGGGACGTATGGTTACGTCGACAGTTCCCACTGGGCGGGGCGGCATGCAGTAGCTGACGGATAGGCAGCTCACGCTCTCGGCAAGACGGACGACGACCGCGGCACGACGTGATGCCCACCGATAGGTCCGGTCCGAGCTCTGCTCCTCTTCGAACCATCCGGTTATCAGCTGTTCCTCGGCTTCCGGCAAGCCCATGTCCAACCCACCGTGGGATGGAATATCCAATGACGTCTCGAACGACATTTGGCGAGCGCGAAGCCGAGCGCGCGGGTTTCAAGCGGTGGCTCTAACCATCCCTTGCGGGCGCTGAAGACGACTTCGTAATCGCCGGGCGGAAGGGCGATCGGGTGATTCTCGACGGACCGCGCGACGTACTGCCAGGAGAGGGTGCTAGCCCAAACAGGTGACAGAGGGTTCGATGAGTCGAGCCGCCGGATCTGAGCTCAATGCCGCCGACGTCGACGGGCACATGGGCATAGTCGAGTCGCAGCCGCCTTGCGGGCTCCTCGCAGCCGGACGAGTGCCGCCGCCAGCACACCCGCCCACCGGTAGCTGCGCCCGTCGACCCGCTCTACGGGGAACCATCCGTGGATCAGCTGCCCCTCGCTCGCCGGGTCCGCCATGTCTACACGGTTGCTCGCGAGCTGCGGGACGCGGCGTCAAGATCGGTGGAACGCCAGCCGGGAAGCCGTCTCCCCAGGAGGGGTCAACGAGACGTTCCGGCGTCCGAGCCGCGACCTGCAGACGCCACCGCGCCTTGAGCACCCCGGCAGGCGAGACGCGTTCCATACGATCGCCCTGTAGCTTCAGGGCTCGCCGCGCCGGTGAAGCCCGCTTGTCTCACGTGCCTCGTGTACCGCCCATCGCGCGAGATGCGCGGGGAGGCATGCTTGAGCACCACGCGCATCCGGTGGCGCTCGCAGAGCAGTTGCTTCGCGTACGAGTCGCCGCCGCCCTGGCTCAAATTCGTGATCGATCCAGGCGCTCCCCGCCACGACGACACGGTAGCCCGCGCGCCACAGCCGGATGCCGTAGTCGACGTCGTCGTAGTAGTTGAGCATGCGGTCGTCGAACGGCCCCACGCGTTCGACGGCCGAGCGTCGCACCGCCATGCCGCAGCCCATCGGGTAGAGCGCCTCGGAGGCGATCTGCGCGCGCTCGTAGGACTCGTTCATTGACAGGTCCGCTGCCCAGCCCTGGCGATTGACGATCCCGCCAGCGCCGTTGATCACAACGGGATTCGCGGCGAAGAACACGGTCGAGGCGACTGCCGCCGATCGTCGCGTCTCGCCGCAAACGCATCCACGATGTGGCGCAACCAGCTCGGCGCGGCGAACCCGTCGGCGTCGATGAACGCGACGATCTCGCCCTTGGCGTGGCGCAAGCCTAGGTTGCGCGCGTGCGGGCAGCCACGATTTCGCGGGCTGCGCACGATCCTCAGCTCGCCTATGAGGCATGCGCCTCTGCGACCTGCGAGCGTGTCGTCTTCGGAGCCGTCGTCGACGACGATGACCTCGTAGTTGGCGTAGTCCTGGGCGAGCAGTTGCTCCAGGCACCGCCCGAGCACATCCGCCGCGTTCCAGCACACCACGATCACCGAGGCGAGCGGGAAGGCATCGTTGCTCCGAGCGGGGTCGCGACCGGCTTCCGGCGGACGGCTGCAACGCTCGATCGCAATCTCACGAAGACCCTCTGCTGCTCTGCTCTCCACCGCTGGGCGTCCATCGCTAGCCGCGATAAAAGCACAGCGCCCGACTTCGATCAGGCAATCACGTCCTCGGATCGCGGGCGCTCAAGCTGCCAGCAGCGGGCCGACGGAGCTTGCCCCTACACTTATCGGCATCCGCCATAGCCGAAACTCATCGCCTGCGGCCGCGTTGCTACGGATGACCGCCGTAATGGACGTCAATCTCGCATGAGACGCAATCTCGCCATCGTCCCCGCCTTCAATGAGGCCGACGCGATCGCCTCAACGGTCGCAGCGATCCACGAGTGGGCGCCCGACTTCGACGTGCTGGTCGTCGACGACGGCTCGACCGATGCCACAGCCGCGAGCGCGCCGGCGCGGGCGCCGCTGTGCTGCGCATGCCGTTCAACCTCGGCATCGGCGGCGCGATGCAGGCGGCTACATCTACGCGCTCGAGCGGGGCTACGAGGTCGCGGTGCAGGTCGACGGCGACGGGCAGCACGACCCGCGCCACATCCCCGACCTGCTCGAGCGCCTGCACGGCGACCCCGAGCTGAACATGGTCACCGGCTCGCGCTTCCTCGATCCCACGGCGAGGGCTACCGCTCCTCGGCGCCGCGGCGCATGGGCATCCGCATCTTCTCGAGGGTGGTCTCGCTGATCACCGGCCAGCGTGTCACCGACCCGACGTCGGGCTTTCGCATGACCAACCGGCGCGGCATCGAGCTGTTCGCGCGCGACTACCCGCACGACTACCCCGAGGTCGAGGCGATCCTGCTGATGCACGCCCACCGCCTGCGCAGCTGCGAGATCCCGGTGCAGATGCGCCCGCGCCTGACGGGCGAGTCGGCGATCTCCTCGACCCAGTCCGTCTACTACATGGTCAAGGTCCTGCTGGCGGTGTTCGTGGGCCTGTTCCGCCGCCGGCCGACGATCGAGCCGAGGGAGCCGCGCGCGCAGCCGTGGAGCAGTCACTGTGAGCAAGATCACCCTCCAGCGCAGCCTGCCGATCGCTGTCACGCTCGCGCTGCTGCTGCTCGTGTTCGAGCTGGTGCGCCGCAAGCGCCTGTCCGAGCGCTACGCGATCCTGTGGCTGCTGGCCGCCACGACGCTGTTCGTGCTGGCCGCCTGGAAGGGCCTGCTCACCTCGCTCTCATACGACGTCGGCATCTCCTACCCGCCATCGGCCCTGTTCGCGGTCGCGATCGGGCTGATCGCGATGATCCTGTTGAACTTCTCGCTCGCCGTCTCGCGCCTGTCCGACCAGAACAAGATCCTCGCCCAGCGCCTGCGCTGTTGCAGCAGCGTCTCGAAGAGCCCGAGGGACCCCACAGGGATGCGAGATCCGAGGCGATGCGACGCGCGAGGGCCGGTCGCGGTCGCAGGAGCATGAGCCGCGCCCGCCGCTCGCCGCCGAAGAGCTCTCGAGCAGCCGCTGAGCGCCTTGGCCGACCCGGCTCCGACGCACTGGCCGTCGTGGTGGTCACCCACCAGTCGGCCGAGCACCTCCGGCCGCTCGCGGCCCTCGGCCCGCAGCTGCGCGACGACGACGAGCTCGCGATCGTCGACAACGCCTCCACCGACGGCACGGCCGAGCTGGCGCGCTCGCTCGACGCGCGCGCGCTCGTGGTCGAGACCGGCGCGAACCTCGGCTTCGCCGGCGGCTGCCACGCCGGCGCCGCCGCGACGCGGGCGCCGCTGCTGCTGTTCCTCAATCCCGACTGCCAGCTGCAGCCGGGGTGCCTCGCGGCTGCGATCAGCAGCCTCCGAGCATCCCGACTGGGGGGCCTGGCAGGCCGCGGTCCTGCTCGACGACGAGCACATCAACACCAGCGGCGGAGTCGTCCACTACCTCGGCATCGGCTGGGCCGGGGACTGCGAGCGTCCGCTCTCGGTCCTGCCTGCGCACGACTGCGAGATCGCATTCCCGTCGGGCGCCGCGATGGTCGTGCGGCGCGAGGCATGGAACGCGCTCGGCGGACTGGACCGCGAGTACTTCATGTACGGCGAGGACCTCGACCTCGGCCTGCGCCTGTGGCTGGCCGGACGCCCTGTCGGCCTGGTCCCCGCGGCGCGCGTCACCCACAGTTATGACTTCGACAAGGGACCCGGCAAGTGGTTCTGGCTGGAGCGCAACCGCTGGCGCACGGTCCTGTCGGTCTACCCCACAGCGCTGCTCGTGCTGCTCGCGCCGGCGTTGCTCGCCACCGAGCTGGGGCTGCTGGCAGTCGCTGCCCGCCAGGGCTGGCTCGGCGCAAAGCTGCGCGCCCAGGCAGCGGTCATCGGAGGGCTTCCGCGCACGCTGGGCCGCCGGCGCGCCGTGCAGCGCGGCCGGCGCATCGGCGCGGGCGAGCTCGCAGCGCACCTCACATCCTCGCTGGACAGCACCTACCTCGCGATTGCGGACTCCCTGGCTGAGCACGCCCCAGGCGATCTACTGGCAGCTTGTCCGCCGCGTCCTTGGCTATGCTCGCGGACTGATGCGCGTCGGTCTCGACCTGCTCTACCTCGTGCCAGGGGAGACCGGCGGGCGAGAGACCTACGCCCGCGAACTCGTGCCGGCCATGCTCAACACGACCCCGAGCTCGAGCTCGTGGCGTTCGTCAACCGCGACGCCGGCCCGCGCCTCGCCGCCGAGCTCGGCGAGCGCGTCAGCGCCGTGACGCTGCCCGTCTCCGCGCACAGCCGCGCGCAGTGGGCGCTCGGCGAGCTTGCACTTGTCCCTGTGGCCGCCACTCGCGCACGCGTCGAGCTGCTGCACGCGATGGCGAACTTCGCGCCGCTGGGGGAACTTCCGTCGCGTGGTCACGATCCACGATCTCCAATACCAAGCTGTTCCCCGACCTGCTCTCAGGGCCAGCGCGCACGGCCACGCACGCGCTGGTCTCACTCGCAGCGCGGGGGGCGGACCGGATCATCGCGGTCTCCGCCGCCGGTGCCGAGGAGATCGTCGCCGGGCTCGGCGTCGCGCGCGCGCGCATCGACGTCGTTCCCGAACGGCGTGCGCCCTGCGCCACCGGCACCCTCGACCGTGGGGGTGCGCGAGAGGTACGAACTCGGGCAGCGCCGGATCGTCCTCACGGTCGCCACCAACCTCCCCCACAAGAACCTGCCCGCGCTGATCGACGCGCTCGCGCTGATCGCCCCCGCCGAGCGCCCGCTGCTGGCGATCGCCGGCCACGACACCGACGAAGGCCGGCTCCAGGCAGGCGCTCGCGCCGGCGTCGGGGAGTACGTGCGCCTGCTCGGGCACTGCTCCACCGCCGAGCTCGACGCGCTCTACGCGCTCGCCGCCTGCCTCGTGCTGCCCACGCTGCACGAGGGCTTCGGGCTGCCCGCGATCGAGGCGATGGCGCGCTCGCTGCCGGTCGCCTGCTCGGACATCCCCGCGCTGCGCGAGGTCGGCGGCTCGGCCGCGCTCTACTTCGACCCCCACTCGCCCGCGCAGATCTCCGCGGCGTCGGCGACGCTCGCCGACACCGGACCTCGCGGAGCGGCTGCGCGAGCTGGGGCATGTCCGCGCGGCCCGCTTCAGCTGGGCCGCGGCGGCCGAGGGGACGCTCGCGGCATATCGCCGGGCGATCGCCGGATGAGTCGTGAGCCGGTCGCTCGTGTCTCAGAGCGCGTTGGCTAGGACGTCGCCGGCGCGGCGCGAGGCCGCAGCACGTGCAGCAGCTCGGGAGGAAACGCGCGCAGGAGCAGCAGCACCGCCAGGTACGCCGCCGAGGAGATCGCCCACAGGAAGAAGCTCGATATGGTAGCAGCAGCGCGCAGGCGAGCGAGGGCCGCGGCCACAGCGACGCGTAGCAGGCCGGAAGCGAGGGTCGAAATCGGGCTGGTTTCGGCCCAGCGCGACCAGTAGGCGCCGGCCAGCACGAACTCGGTGACGGCGGAGGCGGTCGACGCGCCCTCCGCGCCGAGGCTCGGCACCAGCGCGGCGGAGAGCGCGATCGACAGCAGCAGTCCGGTCAGGGTCACATGCAGCATCGCTCGTGCTCCGCAGCGACAGCAGCGTGAAGCTCCATGTCGTCCCGAGGAAGCTCGCGATCAGTGAGGTCGCCTGCAGGCGCAGCACGGGCACGGCGGGCTTGAAGCTCGAGCCCGCGAGCACCTAGATCACGAACGGCGCCGCGACGATGAGGCTGAGCGCCAGGTAGACGCCGGCGATCAGCGCCGTCTCGCTCACCCGCCGGACTGCGTAACGAAGTCTCTCGTGATCGTCGCGCCCGGCCCGGGCGAAGATCGGGAAGGCCGAGCTCGCCATCAACCGGAGGTCCGCCGATCGCCTCGACGACCTTGAAGGAGGTCGCGTAGTAGCCGGTCTGCTCGGCGCCCGAGCCGAGCGAGACCACGATCAGGCCGATCGCGGGTAAAGGATGCCGACGGTCATCGCGGCCGCGTAGGGGATGGTGTCGCGCAGCAGGTCGCGCCACGCGCGGACTTCGAAGCGCGGGGCAGCATCACATCGCCCTGCAGATAGAAGATCGCGGCGGCGCAGCGCGGCCGGCGAGGAGATCACACTCACGTAGAAGAACGAGAACAGGTGCGCCCCGGCGATCACGAGCGCCACCGTGGCCGCCGCGACGACGAGCGTGTTGACCAGTTCGAGCAGCGATGCATGCCCCAGCGCAGCTGGTGCTGTAGCGAGAGCGAGTACGTCTGCTGAACGTTGATCAGCATCAGCCCTGCGCCCGAGACCAGCATGCCGACGAACGACCAGTGGGGGATATCCGCCGAGAGCATCAGCAGGAACGCGATCGCGAGCCCCACCAGTGTGAACAGGGTGCGCAGCCCGATCACGTTCCCCAGCAGCCCCCGGCGCTCCGCCGCATCCGCCAGCGCGTATTCGCGCGTGCCGACCCCGTCAGCCCGAACTCGGTCACGCCGGCAACGATCATGACGATCGAGGAGGCCGTGACGAAGCGACCGAAGTCAGCAACGCCGAGGTGCCTCGTCATCAGCGGAACCGTCAGGCCGGTGAGTAAGATGTCGCCACGTACGTGGCGCCCCGGATCGCGCCGCCGCGGATCACGCGAGCGCCCGCGTCCGGGCGGTCGAGCACGTCCGCGGGCGCCGGCTGCCGCGTTGCGTGGGTCTGCGGCCGTGATGTCATCGGCATGAGTACGTTACGCAGCGGTGCCGATGACGGGCACGGCTCCCCCGATCAGGACAGCCACGGAAGGCAGCTACCGCCAGGCGATCGGACGGCTCGTCGTTCATAGAACTCCGCCAGGCGCCGGCCGTCCGGCGGCTGCACACCGAGCGAGCGCAGCAGGCGCTCGGCGACTTCTTCCAGGTGTAGAGCAGCGAGCGCCGGCGCGCGGTCTCGCCCATTCGCTGCGCTGTGACGGGGTCGGCGAGACGGCGCATGGCGTCGAGCAGGCCATCCTCGTCGCCCGGGTCGACGATCAACCCCCCGTCGGCTCCGATGAGGTCGCGAGGTCCGCCCGCGCTGGTGCCGATGCTGGCCACACCCGCCGACGCAGCCTCGATGTGGGCGATGCCGAAGGGCTCCACGACGGATGGCATGACGAAGCAGGTCGCCCTGGCGAACAGCTCCCCGATCAACCGGCGGTCGTCCGCTCGCGCGTGCGAAAGTCGTCCGTGTGCGTGCACCCCCGGCGCATCGAGCGTCGGGTGCCCGCCCGCGATGTCGAGCGTCGCATCAGGGTGGTCCTCGCGTAGCCGTGAAAAGGCGCGAAGCAGCAGCGGGCCGCCTTGCGCTCCCAGTCGATGCCGATGAACAGAAAGCGGGGAATCTCCCACGGTCTCTCCGCCTCGGTGTCTGCCCGGTAATTGGCGCCAAGACCCACGACGGCGATCCGCTCGGGTGCGATCCCGTAGTCGGCGAGTAGGGATTCGCCAGCCCAGTGGCTGGCGACGGTGCACATCGTGGCGTCGCGATAGATCCGAGCACGCCGCCGCTCCCAGCTTGCGACGGCGGAGGGGGACATGCGGCTGAACACGGGATGGATCGAGATGCCCTGTCGCAGGGTCATGTCCTCCAGGGTCACGTAGCGCGCATCGGCGCCCAGGGCGAAGGTGGTGCCCACCTGGATCACTCCGTCAACGCCGCCCTCGCCGAGGCGCCGGGCTGCGATCCGGCTGCGCGCGCCCATCGTGAGCGCTGCGCTCTGCGCGTCGTAGCGGTTGCGCGTGGGCGCAGCCGCCAACGCGAGCAGCGGCTGTTCGATCGCGACGGGCAGGGTGAGGTCGAGCGGGCGCGTGCGCACGCCCAGCTCGCGTAGGCCGGCGAGCACCCCGGCGGTGGTGCCGGACCAGGTGGCGGGCGAATCAGGGTCGCCGACCGCAGCAACCGCGACCTCGGGCTCGCCAGTCACGCGGCGTCAGGCATACCGAGATAGAGATATTTGGCGACGTAGAGCTGCTGCATCGAGGCGTAGAGCGCGGCATTGAGGGCCATCGAGAGATTCCTCCGCGGTGTGAGCTCGTTGTGGTGGCGATAGACGTCGAGCACGAAGATCGCCGGTGCATACAGCGCGAACAGCAGCGGCGAGAGGCGGTTGAGCAGCCGGCGCCGTGGCGGCCACTCAGTCGGTCCCTGCCAGTTGAATCTCGGAAACTCGCTGTAGTCGGACAGGTACTCCTGGGCGCTGATGCGCGCCCACGCCCGCCACTTGGTGAAGGTCGTGCGAAGCGTCCAGTTGTTGTACTCCGGGCGATGCTCGAGCACGTAGTCGACGTCGACCACGGGCTCATCCACGTAAATGGTCAGGTGCAGATCCCCGACCGCGTGCACACTGTCTCGCCGGTAGAGCTGGAGCTTGTGCCAGCTCTTCTCAGGACTGGAGACGTAGCGCTTGCCGTCCCAAAAGGGCCACAGGAGCCGGTAGCCGTTGACGTCTGGGTTGCTAACGAGCTCGTGGAGGTGCTGCGCGCAACCCCGAGGACAGGAACTCGTCGGCGTCGACCCCGAGGATCCAGTCGTAACGAGCCTGCGAGAGCGCGAACACCTTCGACGCGTCGGCGTGCCCGCGCAGCGGTCTCACGTAGATCCTGCACCCGTACTCCTCGGCGATCTCGAGCGTGCGGTCCTCGCACTCGCCGTCGTGGACGAAGATGATCTCGTCGACGAGATCGGCAAAGCTCGACAGGCAGCGAGCGATCAGGCGCTCCTCGTTTCGCGCCACCACGTAGGCGGAGATCGTGGGTCGTGTCTGTGCACCGTCCGGCGACATCGCGCCCGGCACCCTAGTCGAGCGATGGCTCGCGTTGCTGCGGCTCGCCGCCCGGTGACGCGGCTCCGGGGCGGGGCGCCTCGAGCGACGGGGCGCGGCTGGGCCCGCGGAGATATTGGTACTTGGCGACGTAGTACTGCACCATTCCGGCATAGATTCCCTGCCCTAGGGACATCCTCAGGTTCTCCCGCCACGAGTAGACGCTGCGCTCCCTGGCGATGTTTGTGAGGAAGACGAGCGGCACGTAGGGGACGAACAGCAGGGGCGCCATGCGGTTGAGAATGCGCCTGCGAGGTGGCCAGCCCGACGGGCCGTCCCAGTTGAACCTGGGCAGCTGATCGAACGGCATCAGGAACTCGCCGGCGTTGATCCGCGCCCACCGCCGCCACTTCGTGAACACCGTGCGCAACGCGAGGTTGTTGTAGCGCGGACGATGCTCGAGCTGCAGCTCGATCCGCGCACCGGCGGGTCGACCCGCTCCACGCCGTGGATGATCCCGAGCAGATGCACCTTGGAGCGCCTGAAGAGGGCGAGCTTGTAGGGGCCGTTCTCCGTGACGTAGCGCGTCCCGTCCCACATGCGCCAGAGGAGCTCGTAGCCGTTGACCTCCTCGTCCGCTATGAGCCCGCGCAACCGCTTTCGCAACTCCTGGCTGAGGTACTCGTCTGCGTCGATCGACAGTATCGACTCCCCCCGCGCCTGCTCGTAGGCGAAGACGGTGGAGGCCTCGGCGTGGCCGACCAGCGGGCGCACGAAGATCCGGCAGCCGTGGCGTCGCGCGATCTCGAGCGTTCGGTCCTGGCACTCCCCGTCGTGCACGAGCACGATCTCATCGACGACCCCCTCGAGACTCTCCAGACACCGCTCTACGACGGCCTCCTCATTGCGCACCACGAGGCATGCCGACACTGATCCGGGCGCTGCGAGGTCATTCCGTGCTGGGTCCATTCAGAACCAGGGTATGGGTCTTCACGGGCAGGAGCACCCGCGACGCTTCGATCCGCCACGGGGCCGGGAGCGGCACTGCTGCGCCCTGAGATCATTCAGGCGTCATGGACCACGTGCCCCAGGTCGACCTCGTGATCAACAGCTTCGAGCGCACCTACCGCCGCGCGCTGCAACCGGGCACCATCGCCGCGGTGCGGGCCGGGAACGGCTATCCGTTCGCTCGATGCGTCGCGCTGATCAACAACGTCTCTGACACGGCGGACGCTGAACGACGCGCCAGGCTCCTGCTCGAGGAGGGCGCGATCGACGAGTTCCTCTTCGTCTCTGAGCATCTCAACGAGGCGCTCGCGCGGACCGGCCTGCGCCGGCGCGAGCTCGAACCGCTCCTGCACTACAGCGACGGCCCGCTCGTCGCGGCAACGCTCCGCGGGAGTCCCTGGTTTCTGTACTGGGATCCCGAGGCGCGGCTGGCCGAGCCCCGGGACTGGATCACGCCGGCGCTCGAGCTGATGGGCTCGGACGAGCGCGTGATGGTCGCCAATCCGAGCTGGGAGCTGCCGGACCCTGAGGGTCGGATGCCGGCCGTCGAACGGGAGGCGACCGAGACGAGCGACGGGTTTGACCTTGGCCCGGGCTTCAGCGACCAGGTCTTCCTCGCGTCGCGTGCCACGCTCGCTGCCCCCATTTACCGCCAGCGGTGCATCGCCAGCGTCACCTACCCGGGGGCCCACAAGGCACGCGTCTTCGAGGCTCGCGTGGCAGCGTTCATGCGCCATCATGGCCGCCTGCGTGCGACCTCTATGGCTGCGAGCTACCTGACGGACTCGCCCGCCGGGCATTCGGCCTACCCGCCGTCCGGCGCCGCCGAGCGGCTGCGCTACGTTTGCAACGCGCTGACGTTGCGCGCCATGCGTGTCTCGCCGTGGCGCCCGGCCTGCTTGAGGCACACCTGGCTCTGACCGATGCCTCGCGAGCCCCGACTCCGTCCAGCCCACCACGCGGACATGATTGCCCTGTGACGAGGACACCACGCGTGAGCGTGATCATGGCGGTGTACAACGAGGAGGGCTTCCTCACCGAGGCCGTCGAGAGCGTGCTCGCGCAGAGCTTCGGCGACTTCGAGCTGATCATCTCCGACGACGGGTCAACCGACGACACGCCGGCGCTCGCACGGTCACTCGCGAAACGCGATCCCGAGCGCATCAGGGTGCTTCGCAGCGAGCAGAACCAGGGCAAGCCATCTGCCTTGAACCGCGCGCTCGCGGTACGCCGCGGCGAGCTGATCGCGTGGCTCGACGGGGATGACGTGATGCTGCCCGGGAAGCTCGAGCGCCAGGTCGGCGCGCTGGACTCCGATCGGCAGGCCGCCGGTTGCGCCCACGACGCCGAGATCTTCGACTCCGACAGCGGCGACGGTCGATCGGGCGCTTCTCGCGCGTGGCGAACGGGCGCCCGCTGCGAAGCGGCGGGATCGAGATGTGGTTCGACCCGACCTACCGAATGCTGCCGTCGGCGACGATGATCCGCTCCTCGCTCTGCCCATCCGGCGGCTTCGACGAGCGCCTGACGTTCACGAACGACTGGCTGTTCGACATCGAGGTGTTCCGCCACGGACGGTGCGTCGCGATCGACGAGGTGCTCGTCCGCTACCGGCGCCACGGCGACAACTTCACGACCCGAGCCGACGCGTCCGGGGTCTCCTATGAGGAGGGTCTGATGACGATGGCGATCGTTGCCGCGCGCTATCCCGAGCTGCAGCGTCGCTCGCGAACGGTGAGCACCGCGATCATGCTCGGCCAGGCGCGGCGGCGGGCCCGCCGCGGCGAATGGCGCTCGGCGTTTCGCTACGCATCCGCGGCCCACGGGGCCGGCGGGGTGCCAGGTTTGTTCGGCGTGAGCGCCGCGGTGGCGCGCGCCGTGTTGCGACGCCGACGCTCACGCGCATAGCAGTCGAGCGCCGCCGCCCAGAGCTAGACCGGCGACTGGGACGAGGACGCGAGCCTCGCTTTGCTAGCGGCCCCTGCCCGCGGGCCGAGGCGCCCGCTGCGAGCGTCGTCGAAGCCTGCTGGCACCGCTCGCAGCGCCTCCCTGCGGTTTGAACGGGTGATCGCGTGGATCGCGAATGCTCCCCAGAATCGCGACGCGTCGCAACAGCGTGCCCACACAACCGAGCTTTCGCTCGCGCTCGAGCACCGTCACCGTGTTGCGCACGCCGTAGTAGAGCGTGTGCGTCGATGCGCGCGCGCCCGCCGGTCGAGGCGGAGACGCGATGCCACGCGCGCGCCTCCGGGGCGAACACGACCTCGAGCCCGGCGCGCGCGCACGCGCAGCGCCCAGTCGACGTCCTCGACGTATGCGAACAGGTCCTCGTCGAGCAGACCGACGGCTTCGATCGCCTCGCGCGAGATCGCCATCAGGGCGCCGACGGCGCGGCCGGTTGCGCGCACTCCGGCTGTAACGCGGGCCGTCGGCGCCGACCGTAGCCGCGAGGCCGACCGGAGTAGCCGAGCAGCTCGCTGACGCGCTGTCCGGCGAACCAGATCGTCTCGGGCCGGTCGGCGAAGTACACCTTCCCGGCGAGGATGCCCGGCGCGCGGACGCTCGTGCGCCGCGCGCTCGAAGCCGGCGATCACGTCGGGGGCGACGGTCGCGTCGTTGTTGACGAGCATCGACCCAGTGCGCGCCGTGCTCGAGCGCGTGCGCGGACGCCGAGGTTGTTGCCGCGTGAGTAGCCGAGGTTCGCGCCGGCCTCGATCAGCACGACGTCGGGGAAACGCTCGCGCACGGCTTGCTGCGAGCCGTCGCTGGATCCGTTGTCAACGCACACGATCCCCAGGTCCGGATAGCTCGACGCGACTGAGCGACTCCAGGCAGCGCAGCGTGTCCTCGCGCCCGTTCCAGCTCAGCACGACCGCGTACCAGAGCGTGAGCCATCGGGGGCCTCGGAGAGGGTCGTCCGGAGGACGCCATGCACGCGACAGTATGGCTGTGGCCAGCCGTGCGGACCGGGCGCAGGTGCCGCGACAACGCCGACGGAGTCGATATAGATGCGCGCTTGCTCGGATCGTTCCTCAGCGCCTGGCTCCTGTTTCCGCTCGTGCTTCTCGCCGCAAGCGTCGGCTGCGGCCTGCTCGTTCGCAGCGTCGCTGGTGGCGAGCTCTCGAGGCTGCTGGTGGCGCCCGTTGGCTTCGCGCTCGTCGTCGTGATCTGCGCGTTCGCGACCTCTTACGGCTGGCTCACGCAGACGGCGGCGCCGATCGTCGTTCTCGCGGCCGTCGCCGGCTATCTGCTGGAGGCTCGCTCAGGTGGCTTCGGCCGCACCGCGCCTGCGCTTGGATGGCGCTTGGGTCTGGCCGCTCCTGGCCGCACTCGCGGCATTTGCGGCGGTCGGGGGGCCGGTGTTTCTCACGGGGAGCGTCGGCTGGACGGGCTACACGCGGATCGTCGACATCGCGTTCCAGATGGACTTCGCGCAGCATCTCGCCGACGCCGGGCAGGGTCAATCCTCCGAACGGGAACTCCTCTTACAACATCGTCACAACCAAGCTGCTCGGCATCGGCTATCCCGGGGGCGCGCAGGCGACGCTCGGTGTGATGGCGAACCTCGTCCGCACGAACGTCGCGTGGTGCTATCAGGCGTTCCTCGCGTTCGCGGCGTCGATGGGAGCGCTGGCGATCTTCGCGACGCTCGGGCGCGTGACTCGCAACGGCCTCGCTTCGCTGCGTCGGCGCCGCGATCGCCATCCAGCCGAACATCCTCTACGGCTACACGCTGGAGGCAGGGATCAAGGAGCTCACCACGGCGGCCGCTGCTGATGGTCATGGTCGCCGTCTTCGCGGAGCGTCTCCCCGGCGAGGGCTCGCGCCGCGGCATGTTGCCGTTCGGCGGTCGCCGCCTCCGGCGCGTTCGGCTCCTTCAGCCTCGGAATCGCCCCATGGCTCGGACTCCTGCTTGCGGGCCTGTTCGCTCTGTCGCTGATCCGGCGAGCGGGACACTTGCGGGTGCTGCAGAGCTGGGCGGTCTTCGCGCTTCGTCGCGATCGCCATCTCGGTTCCGGGTCTGATCACCGCCGCGAAACTTGCGACAGTCGCCGGGCCGGCGATCGGCGGGGTGGTCAATCTCGGCTTGGGCAATCTCGCAGTCCCTGTCTCAAAGTGGGCCAGCGCCGGTGTCTATCTGACAAGCGACTACCGCTATCCCGCTCGTTCACGTGACGTCGACCCACGTCTTCGACGTGGTCGTGCTCGCTGCTCGCAGCGCTCGGGGTCGTCGTCGCGATCTTGCGCCGTCGCTGGGCGATCGTCCTGGTCGGTGTGGCCGCTCCAGTCGCGCTCTACTACTTCATCGAGCACAGCACCGCGTGGATCCAGCTCAAGGCGTTCACGGTCACTTCGGCGTTCGCGGTCATGCTCGCATTCGTCGGCGTCGCGGCTGCTCGTGTCGAGCAGCCGCCGCGCCCTGAGCGCTCTCGGGTGGCTCGGGGCTCTCGCCGTCACCGGCGCGGTGCTCTACGGCAACGCGATCATCTACCACGACACCTCGCTCGCGCCCGGCCCACGCTACCGCGACCTCGCTGCGATCGCGCAGCGCTACGCCGGACAGGGTCCCGCGCTGGATCCGTACTGGGACGAGTACGCCGAGTTCTTCCTGCGTAGCGTCCACGGCACCACGCTCGTGGACCCGGCGAACCTGAGGTTCGAGGTGCGTCCCCGGGGTGCCGTCCCCTCCGGGTGGCGTGAGCTTTGCGTGGGACCTCAACCAGCTCGTGCCCGCATACCTGCAGAGCTTTCCGCTGATCATCCAGCCGCGCAGCCCGACTGGCAGCCGGGCTCCCAGCAACTACGACCTGATCGAAACGACCCGCTACTTCGAAGTGTGGCGGCGGGACCGGCCTTCGGCGGGCGTCATCGAGCACTTCCCGCTGTCGAGCCTCCCGCACGAGCGCACCCCGCAGTACTGCCGGCTGTTCGACCGGGTCGCCAAGACCGCTGGAACCGGCGGCCAGGTTGCCTACGCCAAAACGTCGACCGTGGCCGTCGCGAACCCGGTGGAAGGCGTTCACCCGGACTACTGGAAAGCTCTCGGTCCGAGCACGCTCGCCGCATACGGCGCGGGCACCGACCGGATGAAGGTCGACCTTCCGCTGTCCGGCCGCTACAGCATGTGGCTGCAGGGCTCCATCGGACGCCCGATCGCGGTCTACGTCGATGGTCGCCGCCTGACAAGCGTCGGCTACGAAGAGCGTTACCCGAGCGAGTTCCTGCTCCTGGCCTCAACGACGCTGAAAGCCGGCCCTCACACGCTGCGCCTCGTGAGAGGTAACGGCAGCCTGCACCCGGGGAGCGGCGACCCGTCCATCGAGACGATCGAGCGCACGATCGGGGCGATCGCGTTCGACATCGAAACTCCCGCGAGCGATCGGGTGTATGTCGCCCCGGCAAGCAAGGCCGCCCAGATCTGCGCCGCGCCGGTCGGTTATCAGTGGCTAGAGGTGCTGAGGCCCGGCGCGGCGCCCAGCAACGCGCTTCCCGCGACCCTCTGACGCGCGCTTAGTTCCTCGCTCCGCGGCGTGGCCGGAGAGCTCTTCAAGGCGCCGTCGCATCGCCGTTCCCGTGGTTTCGGGCGACAGCGTAGCGAGGATTTCCTTCGCCGCACGCGCGCCGATCCGTCTCGCCTCCTCGGGGTTGGTGTAGACGCGGCGCATCAACTCCCCGGCGTGCTCGATGTTCGGATCGGCCCATTCCCCCTCGGGTGGGTAGATCTCGCATTCGGCGCCCACGCGGCCGATCTCGAAGTCGATCAGGTAGCTGTTCTCGGCGTTCATGAAGTCGACGTTGCCGGAGTAGTTGGTCGCGATGACCGGCTTGCCGAGGGCCATGGCCTCGGCCATCGTCAGCCCGAAGCCCTCGGCCCTGTGCAGGGAGACATAGCAGTCGCAGCTCGCCATCAGCCGGCCCAGCTCGTGAGCGCTGAGCGAGCGATCGATGACGTGGATGTCGGACCGCCCGTGAGCGGCCCACAGCACCTCCTCCTCGGCGAGCGGGCGAAGGGGCGCATTGATCGTCTTGATCAAGAGCTGAGGTCCCTCTCCCGGCGCGAACGCCAGCTTGAACGCCTCGATCAGGCCCACGGGGTTCTTGCGCTGCACGGTGCTCAGGTAGTCGAATACGAACAGGAACAGAAACCCGTCGGGGACCCCTAGACGCAGCGGCTCGGTCGCTGGGCCGGGCGCCGCGACGGGGGGTGGAAGGGTCAGGACGGGCACCGGCGCGACGGCGCCGATGTTCTCTGCCATGAAGCGCGAGTAGACCCAGATCTCGTCGATCAGCGAGAAGGCCCGCTGCCAACGCTGCGGGATCGTGTTCGTCTCCCAGCCCCAAATCCCGATCCGCGGCCCCTCGAAGTAGTCGGCGCCGAGCCGTTTGACGAAGTCCGGGAGCTCATCCGCGTTGACGGCGACGATCTCGAATCCGTGTGCGCCGTCGTGCACGAGATCCTCGAAGCCGTGGCGCCCGTATTGCTCGTCGAGCGCCACCGGCAGCGCGAGATGGTGCAGGGGGACAGTCACCGTCCGCACCGGCACGCCGACCGCTCCCAGAGCCTGCGCGTAGCCGCGGGCGGCGGCGCCAAGGCCCAGCGTGTGTCCGAGATACCCGGTCAGGCGGACGGCGAGACCGTTCTGCACGGCGATCTCTCGCGCGTGTGAGGGGACGGTCGAAGTCGGGGCCGGACGCTCTTCAGTCGAAGCCGTCGGCTGCGGCTCATCCGGCGCGCTCGAGGCCGGCGGGGCCGTCGGTTGCCCGGGCCGCGGCGGCATGAAGTCGTCGGGAATCCCGAGCTCATCGCGCCCAAACGCCCAGCACCATGCGACGTACTCGGCTCCGTCCGGACCCTCGAGGTCGGGGTAGGCGCGTACCACGTCGGGACGCTCTCGCGCGACGCGGTGGAACACGTAGCGGTTGATTCCGTATGCGCCGCCTCGGGGCGCCGGCCCCTTGAGCCATGCGATGAACGCTCGGCTCCCCTCCTCGCTGAACACGTCCCCGAAGCTCACGCCGAGCGCCATTGCCGAGGCGTAGATCGCTCGGAGGGAGTCGTCGTAGACCAGGCCGCCGAGAAGCCGGCGGCCGACGTCCCCGCGACGGTCTGCGTCTCGCCATCCGCTCTCGCGCAGCTCTGAGGCGTATCTCTCGCACAGCTCGTGGAGAACCGGCGCGCGACTGACCCGCGCCCGGCTCGCGCCCGCGCTGAGGCGGTGCGGGCGGTCGGGTTCGAAGCCGGGCAGGTTGAGGAAACGCAGCGGCCAGCGTCCGTCCACGAGCACTGTGTCAGCTTCCGTGTCGAGCGTTCTGCGATCTAGGTTCCACTTGTTGAGGTTGCAGCCGGGATCGTCGAGCACGGCGGTGGAGAAGCGTGCCGGGGCGAGCTCCAGGAAACGGCCGAGCCAGGGACGGTCCTCCGGCCGGTCCCCGCTGCGTCGCGCGTCGAGCGAGCCGAGCGACTGCTCGACGCGAGCATGCCACCAGCGCAGGAACTCCTCGCCATGAGCGCCGGCGTCGACGCCGATCATCGTCTCCTCGATGCGCCCGACCCTCTCCATCTGAAGAGCAGTTGGTTCCAGCCCGTCGTCCAGGACGTCCTCGGTCATCCGCGGCACCGAGCAGCACGTGGCGGGAGGCGAGGGCGAACTCGATCGGCTCGAGGCTCCCGAGCACCCACACGGTGCTGGGGAGATGCAGCACCGGTCCGCCGTAGCGCTGCGCAAAGCGCAGCAACAGGCTCGGGAGCAGCAGCGTGGTCAGGTCTTGCTCGTCGTGGAGCGCGAGCAGAGCCTCAACGTCGATGTCGAGCTCGCGAGCGACCGAGGCGAGCCCGCTCGTCTTCTCCTGCTCGGCGAGCGTAGCGGCGGCCTGCTCGCTGCCCATCAGCAGGATCTCGTGAGTCCAATTCGGTTGGTGGCGATCGAGCGAGCGGCCGAGGGTGCGTGCCCGCGGCAGGCTGCTTGGCGTGGCGAGGGTCAGTACGCGCATCAGCCTTCCGCGCGATCCTCGTGTTTCGTCGCTGCGCGCCGCAGCGACTCTGCGGTCGCCACGAGCTCGCGTGCCAGCTCCTCGAGGCGCTCGATCTGCTCGCCGTGGCGCTCAGCGACGTGTTCGAAGTCGGCTTGCAGGCGTCCAACGACAGCCGCGAGCTCGGCTTCGCGAGCGCGACGTCGCGCATACGGGCCGCGCGACACGCCACAGCACTCGCCGCGCGATGTTCCTGAGGCGCCGGCGCGAGCGTTGCAGAGGCTGGGCAACGGGGAATGCCCGTCTGGTCTGATCGTCGGCGTTCATCTGCGCGCTGGTCGGGAATTATCGCCCACTGGTGTTGCCCACCGCGGACTACTCTAGGCTGCCAGGTTCGCCGGCCGGGACCCCGATGCGTGTGGACGAGTTGCCCCAGAGGAGCCAACCAGACAGCCGGCGAGCCGTCAGCGTCCTGATCGCAGCAGACGATCCGCAGGATCAGATCGCGCGGTGCGTGGAGTCTGTGGGGGCGCACGTCCCGGCCGCCACCGCCGTGCTCGTGATCGCCTCCACCGCGGCGGCTGTCAATCGCGAGCTCGAGCGTCTGGCACCAAGCGACGTGGTCGTGCTCGACGAGGCTTCTCTGGTGAGCGAGGGGTGGCTCGAGCGCCTGCGCGAAGCCGCGTGCGAAGACACGAACATCGCCACCGCAAGCGCCCTGTCGGATGCCGGCACCGAGCTCGCCCTGTGCGAGACGGCCGTCCCGGCGGACGGCGTTGCCGAGCTCGCCCGCGGTCTCGCCGATCGCACGCTCCGGCTCCACCCTCGCCTGAGCCGAGCCGTCGGTCCGTGCGTCTACGTGCGCCGCGAGGCCGTCGAGCTGGTCGGCGCACTTGATGAGGAGCTCGATCTACCCCGGGCGCTCGAGATCGACTTCGCCCAGCGCTGCCTGCTCTCGGGCCTGGCCCATGTGGCCGCAGACGACGTCGTGATCGCGCGTCTCTCGGCGCCGCGACCGAGCTTCCTCGAGAGCCTGCCACAGCGAGTTCTCGAGCGCTATCCCTACCTGGAGGAATCGCCGGCGCTCGGCGAGTCCGCGGTCCTCGCGCATGCTCTGGAAGTCGCACGCGGGCCCCGACCGGGATTGTGGGTGACGCTCGACGCTCGCGCTCTCGACGGGGCGGTCACCGGAACGCATGTCCACATCCTCGAGCTGATTCGCGCGCTCGCCAACACGAGCGCCCTGCGCCTGCGCGTGCTCGTACGCGAGGCCAGAATCGATCGCCGAGTCACTCGCCTTGCTGCGCTCGCTGCCGGAGACCGAATTCCTGGCGGAGGACGGCGTCGACGAGGACACGCCGCGGAGCACCGTCTTTCACAGGCCCCAGCAGACCTTCTGCGGCCGAGGACGTCGAGCTCGCCGTGCGCCTGGGCGAGCGGATCGTTCTCAGCCAGCTCGACCTGATCGCCTACCACAATCCGGGCTACTTCCCCGACGCGGCGTCCTGGCAGGACTACCGCCGCGCGAGCCGTCACGGGCTCTCGGCCGCCGAGCGGGTGGTCGTGTTCTCCGAGCACACGCGCCGGGAGCTGCTCTCAGACGCGCTCGTCGACGCCGAGCGAGTCCGGGTCGTCCCTCCCGGACTTGACCACCAGGTGCACGTCCAGGCGCGGCTCCCGGCGGCGCTCGCGGACGCTGAAGCGCCCCTTGCGCGCGGCGGCTTTCTGCTCTGCCTCGGCACCGACTTCCGCCACAAGAACAGGCTGTTCGCGCTGCGCCTGCTGGCCGCGCTGCGCGAGCGCCACGGCTGGCCCGGAAGCCTCGTGCTCGCCGGGACGCACATCCCCAACGGATCCTCGCTGAGAGCTCGAGCAGGCCTTCCTGGAGGAGCACCCGCAGCTGCGCGGCGTGCAGTCGTGGATCTTGGTGCCGTCGATGAGCGCCGAGAAGGCGTGGCTGATCGCGCAACACGGCCGCTGTCGTCTATCCCTCGGTATACGAGGGGTTCGGGCTGGTCCCGTTCGAGTCGGCACTGAGCGGCGTGCCCTGCCTGTTCGCGCCGCAGTCCTCGCTGGCCGAGACAGCGCCCGAGGGCACCGCGACGATCGTCCCTTGGGACGCCGGTACAGAGCGCCGCAGCGGCGCATACGCTGCTCGAGCGACCCGACAGCTCGCGCACGCCACGTGCGCGACGCTCGCCGACGCCGCCAGCGGGCTGACCTGGCGGGCGGCGGCGGACTCGATGGTCGAGATCTACGGCGAAGCCGCGCAGGCGCCGGTGCGCGACGCGGCGACGCTGAGCCGCGACGCGGTGGAGCGCGAACGGCGGCTGACCGCCGCGCACCAGGACGTCGTCCAGATGCTGATCGGCGAGCGCGAGCACGCCCAGCGAATGTACGACGAGCTCAACGCCGAGGTCGGCTCCGGCCCGAGCCTGATCGGCCCGCACGGCTCGCTGCCCGAGGACCTCCAGCGCGCGCTGCTGGCGCTCAGCGCGCATCCCAGCTTGAGCCGGCCGTTGTACGGCGCTCGTCGCCAGGCTGTTCGCGGGCCTCGCGCGCTGTTCGCGTCGCGGCGCCGCTGCGCCGGCTATCGCGCCGCTCTCGCTGAACGCGCGCACGCGCCGGCCCGATCAGCCGCCATCGCTATACCCTCCATGATGACACGCTGTCCGCCGAGCAGACAGCCGCTCAACGGGCGACCAGCGCTGGCCGCCGCAGGGTGTCGCACAAGCGCTTCAAGATCCCCGAGGAGCGCAGCCACACGCTCAAGGAGCGCGCGCTGCACCCGCTCCGCCGCACGCGCCACGAGCAGCTGCACGCGCTCAAGGACATCTCCTTCGCGGTCGAGCCGGGCGAGTTCTTCGGCATCGTCGGACGCAACGGCAGCGGCAAGAGCACGCTGCTGAAGTGCCTCGCGGGCATCTATCGCGCCGACGAGGGCAAGATCTGGTGCAACGGCCGGATGTCCACGTTCATCGAGCTCGGCGTCGGCTTCAACCCCGACCTCGCGGCGCTACGAGAACGTCGCGCTGAACGGCATCATGCTCGGCCTCTCCCCGCGCGAGGCGCGAGCCCGCTACGAGCGCGTGATCGAGTTCGCCGAGCTCGAGGAGTTCCAGGACCTCAAGCTCAAGAACTACTCCTCGGGCATGCACGTGCGGCTCGCATTCTCGGTCGCGATCCAGGTCGACGCCGACATCCTGCTGATCGACGAGGTGCTCGCGGTCGGCGACGCGGCCTTCCAGCAGAAGTGCTTCGACGTGTTCAACCGCATGCGCGACGAAGGCCGGACGATCGTCTTCGTCACCCATGACATGGGTGCGGTCACGCGCTTCTGCCATCGCGCGATGCTGCTCGAGCGCGGCGAGATGGTCAGCATCGGCGACCCGCGCGACGTCGCGGACCGCTACCTCGAGATCGCCTTCGGCCGAGCCGTGGGCTACGAAGACCCCGACGTCGGCAGCGCCCGCATGGGCGACGGCACGGCGCGTGTGAACGAGCTGTGGCTCGGCGACAACCGCGAGGAACGCCGAGCGGTGGCGCCGCAGTCCGAGCCGCTCACGGTAAAGGTGCTCGTCCGGTTCAACGACGAGGTCCTCGATCCGGCGGTGACCCTGACGCTGCTCAACGAGCAACGACAGCCGGTCGTGGTGGCCACGACGGCCGAAGAGCAGCGAGCACACCGGCGGCTTTCAAGCGGACGAGTGGGCCGTGTTCGCGTTCTCGCTTCCACAACATGCTCGCGCCAGGCCGCTACCACACGATCGTGACGATCACACACCGCGGAGAGGGGCTGGACGTCATCGACCGCTTCGCCGGCGGCCTGTCGTTCGTCGTCTCCGGGATGACGAGCAGCGGGGGGATGGTCGAGATCCCCGTCGAGACAGAGGTGGCGCGCTGGGGGATCTGCGGCCGGGACCGAGATGCCGACGGTTGGAGGCGTGGAGTGCAGCTCGCCGGCGGTCTCCGAGCCGCTCGGCCAGCCGATCCGCGGTCCGCGCGCGCTCGGCGAGAGCTGGCCGCGCTTCTGGCACCTCGCCTACAACATCGCGCGCAGCGAATTCAAACTGAAGTTCTTCGGCTCGGCGCTCGGCTACCTGTGGCAGGTGGTGCGGCCGCTGCTGCTGTTCGGCGTGCTGTACGTCTTCTTCGTTGACATCTTCCACGTGGACAAGGCCAAAGGCGCCGCGGCGCATTTCTACGGCGCTCAGCTGCTCGGGTCGATCGTGCTGTTCACGTTCTTCGGCGAAGCAACCAGCGGCGCCGTTCGCAGCGTCGTGGATCGCGAGAACCTCGTGCGCAAGATCCAGTTCCCGCGCCTTGCGATCCCCATCTCGGTGGTCCTCCTCGCGCTCTTCAACCTCGCGATGAACCTCGTCGTGGTGATGATCTTCGCCGTTGCCGCCGGCGTGCGCCCGATGCTCAGCTGGCTCGAGCTGCCGCTGATCATCCTGATGCTGACCGTGCTCACAACGGGGGTCGCGATGCTCCTCTCGGCGCTGTTCGTGCGCTTCCGGGACATCTCGCCGATCTGGGAAGTTCTGAGCCAGATCCTCTTCTACTCCTCGCCCGTGATCCTCCCCGCCGAAACCGTGCGGGAAAAGCTCGGGGCGGGAAGCTTCCTCTACCACCTCTACACGCTGAACCCCCTCGTGGCCATCTTCCAGCAGTTCCGCCACGCGATGATCAACCGCGCGACGCTCAGCGCCGGCCAGATCATGGGCAGCTGGGCGGCGCTGCTGGAGCCGATGGCGCTCGTCGCGGTGATCATCGTGGTCGGCTTCTGGGTGTTCAACCGCGAGGCGCCGCACATAGCTGAGGACCTGTAAATGGCGCCTCGCTGGCGGGCATCACCCGGCGTTGGCACCTTTCTCGACGCCGACAGGAGCCCCGAACCGGGGCCTCGGGCAGCGCTGACGATAGGTCGCCATGACCTTCACGGGCCGTGATCCGATGCCTTTCTGAGCGAAGGTCAGCTGGGCCTTCACCAACATGAAGTGACGCGAGGAAAAGGACGCTTCCTCGCAGACCGACGAAGGGCGCGAGTTCGGTGGTCCGGGTGGCGCGTGAACCGCCCGAGCTGACTAAGCCCTCCATCGTTCCCGGCAGTCCTAGGTGCGACCCGCGGGGACAGGCCGGCGGCACCGCTGTCACTCCGCTTTCGGGGCAACCCGGCAGTTCGCGATACCGGAGCTTGATACCGAGCGGCAGCCAAAGGTCAATTCCCGTGATCGGCGCAGGCCCACCCGCGTATTCGGTCCCGACGACGCTGAATTCGACACGCAGCTCCGCGGCTGTCCCGGCGATGTTGCCGGACGGCCGCCAGGCGGGAATCGGACCGGCTCGCACCCTCATGGTCACCCTCGGCGCGGCTGAAGCGTCTGCCACCGTGGCGATCCACATCACCACAAGCGTGAGCGTGGCCACGATGAACGCGAAGGCACGTCGCCGGGTGTGAGCCCTGAGGATCAGGAGCATCCGTAACCGGTGACCCAGCGGCCCGCGGCCTCGCTGCTCAGGGAAGTCCGATGTCACACTTTGACCATACAGCCGCTAGGCGAGCTCGCCGGCCAGCGCCATCCTGCGTGATGCCGCGACCCGTTTGAAGAACGCCTCGAGCTCGTCGATCCGACGATCCCAGGCATATCGCTGCGCGGTCTCGATCCCGGCTCGACCGAGGCGCGCGCGCAGCTCGGGGTCACCGATCACGCGCTCGATCGCCGCGCTCATCGAGGCGACCGAGGGCTCTGGCATCAGGCAGTTGACGCCGTCGAGGCAGAAGTCGCGGTTTCCATGCGCGTCCGTGCAGACGACGGCGGCGCCCGTCGCCATGGCCTCAAGCGGGGGCAGCGCGAAGCCCTCGTGGATGGAGGTCTGCACGAACACGGTTGCCTGGCAGAAGAGCTCGTTGAGGTGCTCGTCGTCGGGGGAATCGACGTAGCGCACGCCATCCTCCTGTACCAACTCCGGCTCGATGCCGAACAGGCACAGCTCCGGGCGGGGTTCTTCCAGCGCTCGCCACGAAGCCATCGTCAGGGGAAAGTTCTTCAGCGGATTCGAGCGGCCGACCGCCAGGGCCATGTCCTCGCGTCGCGGCAGCTCCGTGCGCGGGCGGAAGGTCTCGAGGTCGATCCCGGGCGGGATCAGCTCGGCGTCCAGGCCGAGCTCGCGCAGACGGTCGCGGTTCCACGAGGAGATCGTCATGTAGCGGAACTCGGGGCGGTAGGAGTCGAGGACCGCGTGACGGGCGCGCTCGTGGTCGGGGTAGTAGGAGGTCTCGATGTCCTGGACGAAGTAGACGGGTATCCCCCGCGGGATGCTCGCGCGCCACACCGGCACGGCGGTCATCCACCAGGTCGCGACCTTGATCGCGTCGACCTCGGCGAGGGCGTTGGAGAGCTCGTGGTAGGTGGCAAAGCTGCGCACGGGAACGCGAAGCGCAAACCAGTCGGGTGGGCCGCCCAACGTGTACAGCGACACGTCGTGTCCGCGGGCTGAGAGCCGGTTTAGATGCTCGAAGACATCTCGATGGCCGCCGCCAACCCCGGTGTCCTCAGTGACGTAGACGATCCGCAGGCGATCCCCTGTACGGCTCGCGCTCGCGCCGCCGTGGGCGCCGGAGCGCTCTGGCGAGCCGGCGAACACCGACCGGTCATCGAAGAACCCGGACCAGCGCTGCCAGAAGAGCTCCTGCGAGGAGCGCTCGCGCTCGCCGAGCTCCGTGCCGCGCGTCACCGACTCGTGATGCACCAGTTGGGCTGCCGGGAAGTACATCACGCGAAATCCCGCCTGCCAGGCGCGCAGGCACCAGTCGACGTCCTCGTATGCCATCGCGTAGCGCTCATCGAGCAGGCCGACCCGCTCGAGCACCTCACGTCGCACGTACATGCAGGCGCCGGTGACCGCGAGTGTCGGGCTCGTCTGGTCAGCCGGGCCCCACCCAGCGGGCTTGAAGCGATAGCGGTGGTCGAACCACTGCGGCTGATCGCGATTTCGCACGGTCCCCCCGAACTGGATGCTCCCGTCCGGGTACTGAAGCTGGGGCCCGACGATGCCGATGTCCGCGTACTGGTGAGCCGCGTATTGCAGGCAGTCGAGCCAGCTCGGCAGCGCCTCGACGTCCGAGTTCAGCACCACGACGTCACGGGCCTCGTCCGTCGCGTGCAGTCCGCGATTGACGTTCGCTGCGAACCCGACGTTCTGCGGCCCGGCGATGACCTCGATTCCCCGTATCCGGCCCAGCGCCGCGAGATGCTCCGGTCCGCTGCAGTCGTCGGCGACTATCACGCGCACCATGCCACGCCGGACCGTCTTCGCGATGCTGCGCACGAGCGCCTGTACGCGATCGGCGTCCCGGTAGCTCGGGATCACGATGTCCACCGGGCGACCGTTTTCCCGGTACCAGATGACGGCGCGGCGGAGTTCCTGATCTCGCGCGTGTGTCCGAAGCCGCAGCCGGCGCGCGAGCGGCGTGAAGCGCAGCGGGAAGGTGATGAGCCTGAAGAGGATCGCGCGCAGGCCGAAGTACTTGTATGTCAGGTAGATCCGGCGTCTGAGATTGGCGAAGGGACCCTGCGGCCGCCCCTCGGTCGGGCTAGCGCTCATCGGCCTCACCATCATGCTCGCGCGGCTCGATCGCCGCGGAGTCGAGGTCGAGCGGGCTGAAGCTCGCCCTACCCTCGAGCGAGAGCGTGCGCCGCGCGCCGGCGGGTATGCGGTCCGCTCGCGAGCCGAGCATCGCGCCCGCGAGGCAGGCGAGCTGGTGGCGGGCGAGTGCCGCGAGCGTCGCAGCGCGCCGACCCGGCGGGACGGCCTGGCGGATCAGCTCGCGCCGTGCGTGGCCGAGGCTGCCCCTGAGCTGGCCCGCGGCGCGCAGGGGCGCGAGCGGCTCCTGCCAGCCGTAGACCTCGCGCAGTCCGCGCCACTCGTCAAAGCAGCGGCGCAGCTGCTCGCCGGTCGTGTAGTCGTGGGAGTGGATCACCGCCGCCTGGGGGATGAAGACCTTGGCGTAACCCGCGCGCAGCATGTCGATCGCGAGCACGCGGTCCTCGGCGTAGGGCACATCGCGAAACGGCACCCGCTCCCAGGCTGCGCGCGCCACGCAGGCGTTTGCGTCCGTGAAGAAGCCGCGGCGCCCCATCAGCGCCATGGCCGGCATCGAGCGCTCGCGCGCCGCGAGGCGCTCCACCTGCGGCGAGCCGTCGGGCGAGAGCGAAGCAAACCAGCGCTCGAGCTCGATGCGCACCGGCGGGGGGGCCTGCGCGCGTGGGCGGTAGGGCCCGTAGACGATCGCGACGTCCTCGGCGAGCTCAAACCCCGCGAGAAGGCGCTCGAGCCACCGCGCGTCGGCGGGCTCGGCATCCTGGGTCAGCAGCGCTACGTGCTCCCCGAGCGCGGCCTGGATCAGCCGGTTGCGTACCCCGCCGTGGCTGAAACGCTCTGGCTCGATCTCGATGACGCGCGCCCCGTGCTCGCGTGCCAGCTGCGGCGAGCCATCGGCGGACCCCGAGTCGCACACCACGAGCTCGTGCTCGACGGTTTGGCTCGAGAGCGCCGTAAGGACGCCTGCGAACTGCGTGCCGCCGTCACGCACCGGAATGGCGACGCTCACCTCAGGCATAGAAGGAGGTGAGGGTGAGGAGCTGGGCGGCGTAGCTGAGGCCCACCATCGCGACCAGGAGCGCGACTCCCACCGTCAGCATGCGCCGCCGGCCGAAGGCGTGAAGCGCCCCGACAACCAGCGCAGCGATCGGCCCGATCGCCGGAAAGATGTAGCGGCCGAACTCCGGGATCACCGACTTCGGGACCGGCGAGTAGTACGCCGCGACGAAGCCGAGGATCACCGCGATGGGCGTCGCGATCAGCACGATCAGCTCGGCCCAGTGGCGCCGCAGCCAGCTCCACTCCCGCCGCGCCGCCCACAGTCCCAGCGGAGCCGCCGCGACCATCGCCAGGAAGATCACCACGTAAACCCATTTCTGGAAGAACACGTCGTACCAGCCGAACGCCCCCCAACCGCGTTCCACGAAGATCACCCACCCGGGGTCGGTGAAGAAGACGAAGCCCGGATGCACCGGGGGCGGGAACTTGCTCGCCATGAACGGCAGTCGCGGCAGTGTCGCCTGCCACAGGTAGGCCGCGAATTTCGGCAGGTGGTGCAGCGCTTCGCTGACGGCGCTCGCGTTCGAGCTGATGGCTCCCGATCCCGTGGCCGAGGCGACGGGCTGCAGCTCGCTCAGGACATGCGCCGAGACCTCTCCCATCACGAGGGCGCCGATCGCCAGGGCGCCGAACCCGTACAGGTCGCGGCGCTCGTGGTGCAGCCACAGCGTGGCGATGAAGGCGAGCGCGGCCACGGGATAGAGGGATAGGCCGGTGCCCTTGATGATCGGAAGCGCCAGCAGGACGACGCCGGTAAGCAGGCCCAAACGGATCGTGAGCCCGCGACGCAGCATCCTGATCAGCAGCAGCTCGAGCGCGGCAGCGCCCGCGTTCACACCCACGTCGTTGTTCACGATGCCCGAGATGAAGCCGTACATCGGCTGGTAGGCGACGAGCAGCGCCGCGAGCACGGCGAGCCACGTGCGCCCGGGGGCGAGCTCGCGAACCATCAGGAAGGTGAACACCACGACGAGTGCGCCCAGCAGCGCAGAGCTGATCCGCATGAGCGTGAGCTGCGAGAACACCGAGGCGCCGCTCGTAACCAGGTCGGCGGGAGCCAGCGCGAGGTAGTACAGCGGGCCGTGGGCCGCCGAGGTCGTGTATCCGCCGCCGTCGTCCGCTTTGGGGTGGTGTGCAGCAACGTCCGCCTCGTAGTCTCGCTGCTGGACGACCAGCCACGGAACCTTCGTGTCCCCGACCTGATGATCGGTGAAGAAGCTTGCGTCTTCCAACGCGCGGTTCTCAGCGCCCGACCAGCGTTGAAGCGGGGAGCTCGGGTCGTGACTGGGGCCTTCTCCTCGTTCGACGACGGACTGGACGTACGCGAAGTGATCCACCTCGTCGGGCCCCTGAAAGACGGGCGTGATCAGCGCCCAGCACGACGCGTTCGCGGCCGCGATCGCGAACAGCCACAGGGCAAGGCGTCGCCCGCGCCCGGCGACTGAGAGCGCGAGGCAGCGCACCGCGAGCAGGGCGATCGCGGGCAGCAGCACGAAGAGGATCACGGGATACGTCCAGGCGCCGATGATCCCGGGGCGGAACAGCGCCGCACGGCTGAAGATCGCGCCCGCCCGTGCAAGGTAGCTGCGCCTTGATCCTTCACGTGGCAGGTACCAGATCGCTATCCGCGCAGACAAGGGAACGCCTGCGAGCGTCGGCGGCCGGGCGCCCGGCTTTGACAGCGGCGTGCCTCCCCAGGTGATCGGACCGCGAGACACCAGACATATTGCGGCTGCCTGCGCTTCGGGTGTGTCGGGCGTCTGCGGGATCGGAAAGTCAGCGTTGATGGGCCGGTTCGGCAACACCTGCGCAGCAGGGAGCGTGGAGGTGATCGTCTGGTTGTCTACGCGCAGCACGAGTCGCAGGGCCGGACGTTCGCGCGTGGGCGCAGTGAAGCGCAGGCGCACGAAGGCGGTCTGGGCCGGCATCTGCAGTCCGGGTACGCACAGCGGTGCGAGCGTGGGCTCGCGTGCTTCATAGGTGACGTCCTCGACGCTGTTCGTGCCGGTGTAGTAGAAGCGGGGCTTGAGGCCGTAGTAGGCGGTCAGGAGCAGGATCGGCACTGCGGAGATGGCGGCCACACGCCACACGCGGCGGTCGCCGGCGAACACCGCCGCCAGCATCCGGCGGACACCCGTCACAGTCAGCGCCGGCGCAGACCGAGAATCGAGAGCAAGAACGACGAGAAGAAGATCTGGATCCCGACGATCACCAGCGACGCGGCGATCACCGCGAGGTGTTCGTCTGCGAGCGAACCAAAGCCGTGGGAGATCCACGTCACCACGATCACCGCTCCCATCCCGATGCCGACCAGCGCGAACGCGCCGCCTAGCAGCAGCCCGTGCTCGAGACGGAAGCGTGCGCGCATGCGGTCGAACCAGGGGTCGCGCTCACCCATGAAGTAGGTGCCGTACGCGTGCGCACACAGTCCCAGGGCGAGAACCTGCGTCCCGACGATCATCAGCAGTGCGCCGCCGATCAACGCATGCAGACCCCATGCGCGTCCGAAGAAGTCGAGGCCGGCACCAACGAACACGACGATAAGCGTTCCCAGGCCGGCGAGCAGGGCACCGGGCACGATGAACAGATGGTTTGGGCTGTGCACCAGCAGGAAGCGAAGATGGCGCCAACCGTCGCGGAAGCTCGACAGCTTGCTCTCGCCGCCTCGCGGGTGGTACTCGATCGGGAACTCCGTGATCCTGAGCTTCTCCTTCGAGGCTCTGATCACCATCTCCGAGGCGAACTCCATGCCGGTCGTTCGCAGGTCCAGGCGCGGCAGCACGTCGCGTCGCAACGCCCGCATTCCGCAGTGCGCGTCCTTGACGCCGGTACGGAAGAACAGATTGAGCAGTCCCGTCAGGATGGGATTCCCGACGTAACGGTGCAGCCACGGCATCGCCCCGGGCTGGATGTTGTCCATGCGATCGCCGATCACCATCTCCGCCCCCTGCTCGAGCGCGGCGACGAAGCGCGGGATCTCATCGAAGTCGTACGTCAGGTCCGCGTCGGCCATCACGATGTAGCGGCCCGTCGAAGCTGCGAAGCCCGCCAAGTAGGCGCTCCCATAGCCGCGGCGCCGCTCGATGACGACGCGCGCGCCCGCATGCTCTGCGAGCTGCACCGAGTCGTCCTCCGAGCCGTTGTCGGCGACCACAACCTCGCCAGGCACCCCCATGCTGCGCAGCGCCTCCAGCGCCGCTGCGACGCAGTGCTGAATGTTCTGGGCCTCGTTCAGACAGGGAATCACGACCGAGACGACCGGGACGCCGCGTTCACCGGCGTCCCCGCGGAGGGGAGTCTTTGTCTCGAGGACTGTGCTCATGAGCGTGCTCAACGCCCGCATCTGTCGCGTGGACGCGTAGTCACGCGTTTATAACGTCCGTGCGAGCGGAAAGTGGCGAAATCGCGACATGATGCTAGCGCTATGCGCATCTGCCTCGTCTACGACTGCCTCTTCCCGTACACCGTCGGAGGAGCCGAGCGCTGGTATCGGAATCTCGCCGAGCGCCTGGCCGCCGACGGGCACGAGGTGACCTACCTGACGCTGCGCCAGTGGGAGCGCGGAGACCCGTTGGACGTCGACGCACGCGTACAGGTCGTGACGGCCGCTCCGCGCATGGACCTGTACACGGGGGGCGGCAGGAGGCGCATCCTGCCCCCGCTCGTGTTCGGGGTGGGCGTCTTCCTGCATCTCCTGCGACGAGGCCGCCGTTACGACGTCGTCCACACTTGCGCCTTCCCGTACTTCTCGCTCCTGGCCGCGGGCCTGCTGCGTGGACCCATGGGCTTCGCGCTGGTCGTTGACTGGTTTGAGGTGTGGAGCAGCTCCTACTGGAGCGATTACCTAGGCGGCGTGCGCGGTCGTGTCGGCGCGCTCGTACAGCGGCTGTGCGTGCTCATTCCCCAGCGGGCGTTCTGCTTCTCGGAGATGCACGCGAAGCGCCTTCGAGAAGAGGGCTTGCGCGGGGAGGTGACAGTCCTCCGCGGCCTCTATGCGGGGACGGAGGAGCCGATCACGCCGCGTCCGGCGGACCCGGTCGTGCTGTTCGCCGCCCGGCTGATCCCCGAGAAGCAGGCGAGCCTCGGCGTGGCTGCGATCGCGCTTGCCGCGCAGCGCATCGATGGCCTGCGTGGGGAGTTTCTCGGCGACGGCCCGGACCGCGGAGCGCTCGAGGCGGCGATCGCGCAGCATGGGCTCGAGGGCGTAGTCTCGGCTCCGGGCTTCGCCGACGGTGAGACCGTCGATGCAGAGATGCGTCGGGCGCTGTGCATGCTGCTCCCCTCACGCCGGGAGGGCTACGGCATGGTCGTCGTTGAGGCGGCGGCGAGGGGTACGCCGAGCGTCGTGGTCGCAGGCGAGGACAACGCCGCGACGGAGCTGATCGTCGATGGCGTCAACGGCAAGGTCGCGGAGCGTGCCGATCCGGAGGCGGTGGCCGAGGCGATTGCCCGCGTTCATGCGGCCGGTCTCGCGCTGCGCGAGAGCACAGCGCGATGGTTTGAAGAGAACGCAGACCGGCTGTCACTCGAGCATTCGCTGAAAACCGTGCTGTCGAGCTACTCGCGCGGCCCGAGTGTCCGCGCGTAGCTCTCGAGCGTAAGGCGGGCCGTCCGCTCCCACGTGAACTCCCGGACGCGCTCGTAGCCCGCGGCGCGCAGCTGCTCGCGCAGGCGGGAGTCGCTCAAGAGGCGTCCGAGCGCCTGCGCGATCGCCGTCGGGTCATGTGGATCGAACATCAATGCGGCGTCGCCGGCGACCTCGGGAAGCGAGGACGCGTTCGAGCAGGCCACCGGTACCCCGCGCGCCATCGCCTCGAGCACCGGCAGGCCGAAGCCCTCATAGAGGGAGGGGAACACGAAACCCTCGGCGATGGCCCACAGGCCCTCGAGGTCCGCGGCCGGGAGCCACCCGAGCAGGCGCACGTCGGCGCCGACGCCCGCCCTTTGGGCGTGCTCACCGAGCGCGCGCTCATAGGACGTGTGGTAGCCCGGCAGCATGAGCAGCGGGCGCAGCTCTGCGGGCATCAGGGCCAGCGCGTCGATCAGCGCCAGCAGGTTCTTGTGCGGGCGCTTGGCCGACAGGCTGAGCAGCACCCGGCGCTCGCCGAGATCGAGTCGCGCACGCACCTCGGCCTGCGGCAGCGGCGTCTGGCGCCTCACCGCGCCGAGGCCGAGAGGCACGACGTCGATGCGATCCGGGCTCACGCCGAGGAGATCGATCACGTCCCGCACCGTGCTCTGCGAGTCGACTATCACACGATCGGCGCGCCGCGCCGCGGCGGGGACGAGCACGCGCATGCCCCGCTCGCGCAGTCCGGAGTGCGCTTCGGGATAGCGCGCGTAGATGAGGTCGTGCACGGTCACGACGCGGCGAAAGCGCCCCCACAGCGGCGCCGTGCTCGCCATGCTGTGCACGAGGTCGATACCCTCCCGCGCGGCCAGTCGTGGCAGCAGGGTCTGCTCGCCGAGCGTCCACTGCAACCTGTTGCGCGCCCGCACGGGCACGGTCACGCCCGGCAGGAGCTCACCCCACGGGCCTGCGCCCGAGGCTGCGGCCTCGCGGTTGACGAAGGCGGTGAAGCGCATGCCCGCAGGCGCCGCGGCGAGCAGTGCGGGGATCAGCTCCCGGGCGGCGACCTCCATCCCGCCTGTCTCGCCGGGCACGAGAAAGATCAGGTTGAGGCCGATGTGAGGCTGTCGCGCGTTCACCCGAGCCGCACCGCCTGGCTCACGTGCGCCGCAATATGGCGATGAACTCGTGCCCGTTGCTGCGCAGCTCCTCAAAGGCGAACGGGAGCTGCTGCTCGTCGCGGGCGTACTCGAGAAACGCCCGGAAGTCCCATGGGTTCCACACGTGAAAGTGGATCGAGTAGTTCTGCTCGTCGAGCTCCCGCACCCGCGCCTGCAGCTCCTCGGGAGCCACCCCTTCCACCAGACGCGCCCATTCTTCGAGGTGCGCCCGGCGCGAGCGCGCAGGGCCATCGACGTGATCGCCGATGAGGTGCTCCAGGGAGGTCGGCGCGCGCGCGGCGTCGAACGTCCGGCGGCGATCCGGCACGGCCATGTAGAGGATGCCGCCGCGACGCAGCACGCGCAGATGGCTCGCGATGGTCCCGAGCGGGTCTTCGGTGTGCTCGATGAAATGGTTGGCGATGATGAAGTCCGCCGAGGCGTCGGCCTGCGAGCGCAGCGTCTCGCCGTCGTCGACCACGTCGACGGGCACGAGCTGCTCGCCGGCCAGCTCCGGGTAGTGGCTCTTCAACGCGTCGCGGTCGAGACGATCGACATAGCGGACGCTCACGCCGGCAGGCACGCGCAGCGGATTGTGGAGCGCACCTATCTCGAGACCGCTGCCACTCAGATGGCGACGTGCCAGGCGCCACCGCCGCAGACGGAAGACGATCATGCGTGGCGCTAGCTGCCGCATCACGCGGCGCATGATTGCAGGACACCATTCCTGCCCAAGGTGGCGTGCTGCGCCGTCGCTGGGCGCCGACCGTCCGCCAATACGATGACCCGACCATGGCCCCCTCGATTGACGTCGTGATCGTCGCCCACGGCCACTATGAGCTCACCGACAGCTGCCTGCGTCACCTGCACGCGCAGAGCACCGAGCACCGCGTGATCGTCATCGACAACGACTCGGGTGACGACACGCTCGCTCGGCTTCACGCAGAGTGGCCGGATGTACACGTCGAGTCCCTCCCGCAGAACCTCGGCTTCGTCAGCGCGAGCAACCGAGGCGTCGCGCTCGGATCGGGCGAGATCGTGGTGCTGCTCAACAACGACGTCGAGTGCCGCACGGACTTCCTCCAGCGGGTCGCCGAGCCGTTTGTCGAGGACCCGCGCGTTGGCGCCGTCGCGACGCTGATGCTGCAGCCGGGCGAGCGCCTGATCGACAGCGCCGGGCTCACCGCGGACCCCACGCTCGCGGGGTTTCCCCGCCTGCAGGGGCTCGACGTCACGCAGGCCGGGCGGGAGCGCCCCACGCTGGCGGGCCCGGCGGGAGCGGCGGGCGCGTACCGGCGCTCGGCATGGGAGCAGGTGGGCGGGCTGGACGAGGCGATCTTCGCCTATATGGAGGACTTGGACCTCGCCCTCCGCCTGCGCAGCGCCGGGTGGAAGGCCGCGCTCGCGACCGGCGCAGTCGGCGTGCACCTCGGATCCGCGACGTTCGGACACCGCTCGGCGTGGCAACGCTGCCACGCCGGCTTCGGCCGCGGCTACCTGCTGCGCCGCTACGGCCTGCTGCGCGGGCGGACCGCGCCGCGCACGCTGGCGACGGAGGCCGCCGTGGTCCTCGGCGACCTCGCCCTCTCTCGCGATCTGTTGTCGCTGCGGGGGCGCGTGTCGGGCTGGCGCGCCGGGGGCCGGCTGCCGCAGCTGTCCCCTCCACCGCCCGACGCCGTCGACCATTCGATCGGCTTTCGCGAGTCGCTGGCCCTGAGACGTGGGGTGTATGGCAGGCATGCAGCCTGAGCGGACCCAGCGCAGCCAGGAGCGTCCCCGCGTGCTGTTCATCTGCGCCGACCCCGTCGGCGACGAGATGGCGGGCCTCGGGATCCGCTGCTGGGAGCTGGCCCGCGCGCTGAGCGACCGTGCGGCCGTGACGATCGCCCACGCCGGAACCGAGGCGCAAGATCGTGAAGGCGTGCGCACGGTCCCGTTCCGGCCGCACGCGCCGGGATCGCTGCGGCCGCTGATCGCCGCCGCCGACACGATCGTCGCCCACCCGCAGTGGCCGCTCGTCGATCGCTGGCTACGGCGCTCATCGGCACGGGTTGTGATCGACCTCTACTGCCCGGAGACGCTCGAGACGCTCGAGCTGCTCGCCGGGCGCCGCCCGCTTGCCCGCCGCCAGCTGACGGCCACCACGCTCGACCGCCTGCACTCCTCGCTGCGGACAGGACACAACTTCGTTTGCGCGAGCGAGACGCAGCGCGACCTGTGGCTCGGCGCGATGCTGGCGCTGCGGATGATCGCTCCTGAGCTGTACGACCGGGATCCCGGCCTTCGCGAGGTGATCGACCTGGTGCCGTTCGGCGTGCCGGAGACGCCTCCGGTACGCGATGCGCAGCGCGGGCCGCGACAGACGATCGGTGGTCTCGAGGAGGACAGCGAGATCGTCCTCTGGAACGGTGGCATCTGGAGCTGGCTCGATGCCGAGACGGCGATCAGGGCGGTGGCCGAGCTCGCTGCGCGCCGGCCGGCGGTGCGCCTCGTCTTCATGGGCGTGACGACGGATCATCCGGCGGGCGCTGCGAGCGTCGACTCAGCTCGTCGCCTCGCGGGCGAGCTGGGACTGCTCGACTCGGTCGTCCACTTCCACGACGGCTGGATCCCCTACGCCGAGCGGGATGGGTGGCTGACAGGGGCCGCCTGCGCGCTCTCAACGCACGCCGAGCACCTGGAGAGCCGCTTCGCCTACCGCACCCGACTGCTCGACTGCTTCTGGGCGGGCCTGCCCGTTGTGTGCACGACGGGCGATGACCTCGCCGAGCGTGTCGAGCGCGAGGGGCTCGGAGCGGTGGCCCCGCCGGGAGACGCCGAGGGGCTGAGCGCCGCACTCGAGCGCGTGCTGGTGCGCGGACGCGACGCCTACGCCCCCGCCCTGCGTGCGGCAGCCGAACGGCAGACGTGGCGGAAGGTGGCAGAGCCCCTGGCGCGCTGGATCTCGGAGCCTGCTCCGCAATTGCGCCCCGGCGACGCGCCCGGCGCTCTCCGTGCCCCGCTCGCGCAGCGGCTGCGCGAAGCCGCGTACCTTGGCGGCGGGCGAGCAATCCTTGCACGGCGCTGAGCGATGCGAACCGGTGAGCTCGGCTTCTGGTGGCGCTCGGTCGGCGGCCGGCCGCCGGCGCGGGCGCCCCTGGCCGGGCCGACGCAGGCCGACGTCGCGATCGTCGGTGCCGGTTACACCGGCCTGTGGACCGCCTACTACCTCAAGCGCGCTGACCCGTCGCTGCGGATCGTGGTGCTCGAGCGGGAGTTCGCGGGCTTCGGCGCGTCGGGGCGAAACGGGGGCTGGGTGTCGGGGTTCTTCTCGGGGCCGCCGCGTGTCTATGAACGGCGCGGCGGGCGCGAGGGCTTCGCGGCGCTCCAACGCGAGATGTTCGCGACCGTCGACGAGGTGCGCGGCGTCCTCGCCGAGCACGCCGTCGACGCGGACTTCGTCAAGGGCGGGCACCTCAGCGTCGCCCTGAACAAGGCCCAGGCGCTACGGCTGCGCGACTCCGTGACGAGAGCGCGCGGGCACGGTCTCGGCGAGGAGGACATGCGCGAGCTGAGCCGCGAGGGACTCGCGCGGCGACTGCGCGTCGCGGGGGCATTCGGCGCAACGTTCTCGCCGCACGTCGCGCGCGTGCATCCGGCAAAGATGCTGCGGGGACTCGCGGAGACGGTCGAGCGGCTCGGCGTGAGCATCCACGAGGCGACTCCGGTCAGCGAGATCCGCCCGCACACGGCGATCACGCCGGCTGGCACCGTCGAGGCGCGCTGGGTCGTGCGCGCCACCGAGGGCTACACGGCCGGGCTGCGCGGCCTCAGGCGCGCGCTCGTGCCGATGAACAGCTCGATGATCATCACCGAGCCGCTGCCGGCCGGTGCGTGGGAGGAGATCGGCTGGGCCGGCCGCGAGGTGCTGAGCGACGCCGCGCACGTGTACGTCTACCTGCAGCGCACCGAGGACGGACGCATCGCGATCGGCGGGCGCGGCCTCCCCTATCGCTTCGGTTCGCGTGCCGATGGACCGGGCGACACGGCGCCCGCGACGGTCGAGAGCCTGCGCGCGAAGCTCCTCGCGATGTTCCCAGCCGCGGCTGGTGTGGAGGTGGATCACGCCTGGTCGGGAGTGCTCGGCGTGCCACGAGACTGGTGCATCTCGGTCGACGCCGATCCCGCCAGCGGGCTCGCGTGGGCAGGCGGTTACGTGGGCGAGGGCGTGGCCACGGCGAACCTCGCCGGCCGGACCTTGCGCGACCTCATCCTCGGCGAGCGCAGCGGCCTCACCGCGCTGCCATGGGTCGGGCGAAGGCCGCGACGATGGGAGCCCGAGCCCATACGCTGGGCCGCAATCCACAGCGTGTACTCGCTCTACCGCCGCGCCGATCGCAGCGAGCGGCGCACCGCGCGGCCATCGCGGCTCGGCCGGCTCCTGGACGTCCTGTCAGGGCGCCACTGACGGGGTCGTTGGCACTAGACCGCGCTCCGCTGCGTCGCGGCGAGCGTCGTCATCTCGCCGATCAGGTTCTCTTCAAGCGCGACCGAGTCGGCGATGTTCTCGCTGACCCATTCGGCGGCCTTGGCGGCGGCAGCCTCGGCCTGCTCACGCGTCTCCCACGTGCTGACCGAGACAAAGCGCCCACCGCCCACGTCAGTCGTCGAATAGAAGACGAAGCCCGGGCTGTCGCGCAGGATCGGCGCCATGCCCTCACGAGCCCGCTTGACGAGCTCGTCGTAGGTGCCACTCGTGATCGCGTAGATGCCCATGCGAACGTAGTTGGTCATCGGTCCTCCTTGTCATCGATTCGTGGATTGCCGCGACACTACCCCGGTTTTGGAGGCGTTGTCAGGGCATGACGACGTTGTGGGCCTCGTAGATCGTCACGCTCGGAGCCGGAGGATCGGACATGCCGGTGACCTGCCCGACCGCGGGCCCGAGCCGCTCGGCGTCGAAGCGTCGCGCCTGGTCGTCGGACTCCCAGACGTCGATGATCTGCCACGTCCCGTTCACGTCGCCGGCGGCGTGAATGAGGAGTCCGTCAGGCGGGTCCTCGTCGACGCCCATCGCCGCGTTGACCGCGTCATACATGTCCGGCGTGACCCCAGGTGGCTGACTGATCCTGATGACTGTCACGGCGCTCCTTTGGTCGGTATTGACCTGTCGACCGTCGGCTCGCTCGACCGGTCTCTCGGCCGCCCTCGCCCAGTCGACCCCCAATGCGAGCGTACCGCGCTCGAGCGCCCAGCGTTCGCCCGGGGATACCACGGGCGAGATTCCGAGAGACTGACCAACCACACGCGACGACGGTCGATCCGGAGGAGGCCTCGATGCCGTATGAGACGCTGCTGTACAAGACCGCGGAGGCGGTCGCCACAATCACGCTGAACCGGCCGGAGCGGCTGAACACGATCGTGCCGCCGATGCCCGAAGAGCTCGAGGCGGCCGTTAATCGCGCAATCACCGACACCGAGGTCAAGGTGATCGTCCTGCGCGGCGCCGGCCGGGCATTCTGCGCGGGCTTCGACTTCGGCGGGGGCTTTCACCACTGGGACGAGGCGCTCACCACGGACGGCGCTTGGGACCCCGGCAAGGACTTCGCGGCCGCGACCTCTCAGAGCCTCGGCGCCGTGCCGAAGTTCATGAGCCTGTGGCGCTCGCCCAAGCCGGTGATCGCCCAGGTTCATGGCTGGTGCGTCGGCGGAGGCAGCGACCTGGCCCTGTGCGCCGACCTGGTCATCGCCAGCGAAGACGCGCGCATCGGCACCTCCTACTCGCGGATGTGGGGCTGCTACCTCACGGGCATGTGGCTCTACCGGCTCGGTCTGACGAAGGCCAAGGAATACTCGCTGACCGGCAAGCCGCTGTCGGGGATCGAGGCGGTCCAGGCGGGGCTGATCAACGCGGCTGTGCCGTTCGAGCGGCTCGAGGCCGAGGTGGGCGAGCGCGCCCGCGAGCTCGCCTCGATCCCACTGTCACAGCTCAGCGCGATGAAGCTGATCGTCAACCAGGCCTACGAGAACATGGGGCTGGCCTCGACCCAGACGCTCGGTCCGATCCTCGACGGGCTGATGCGCAACACGCCCGACGCGCGGCGCTTCATCGAGCTAGCCGAGCGCGATGGGGTCGGCGCGGCCGTCGCCCAGCGCGACGGACGCTTCGGCGACTACAGCCAGGCGCCCCCCGGCGAGAAGCCGGATCCCCAGAACATCATCGAGCCGTAGGCGGCCGGCGGCTGTGGCGCGCCTACCCGGGCTTGACAGCGCCGTATCGGCTCCAGTGGCGCTCGGGGATCGCGTCGGGATCCTTGTACCAGTACCAGGTGCAGGGATCCGTGGAGTAGTCCTCGGGCGGATCGGAGGGGTAGAGCGGATAGCCCGACCATTGGATCGGCATCGACTCGTTCATGAAGCTGCAGTGGGTGCAGTAGAGCGGGAAGCCCTTGCGTCCGGAGGACCAGTCGTGCGCCTCGAGCGTGCCGCCGCCGTTGGGCAGCCCCTCGTAGGCGCCGCCCAGCACGAGCCGCTGGCCGGAGCCGCAGGGATTCATCGTGAAGGTCACCTTCTCGTCGTCCTCGGTGATCGTGAAGCTGCCCGGGTTGGGACCCACCCCGGAGCAGGAATGAGCGCGCCACGTCGCCGCCAGCAGGCCGACAAGCTCGCGCCTGTCGCGCGTGACGATCGCGTCGTGATGGCGGCGCCAGCCGCGGCCCATGCTCTCCGTCCAGGCTTCCGCGACGCCGTCGTCGCCGAGGCGCTGCTGGATGAACGAGACTAGGTCCAGCAGGCCGGATGCCATCAGGTCGTGCAGCATCTGCCACTCGTGCTTCATCTCGCTGCACAGGCGCCTGGCCTCCTCCAGCTCGCCGGCGTCGAGCGCCTCGATCGCACGGTCCATCGTCGGCCGGGAGAGCCGCTCGAGCTCCTCCTCGGAAAACCAGCGGTCTGTCATCGTTCCCTCCTTCGATGATGATCGGGGAACCATTGTGACCCAGACGGCGAGGGCGCTCGTCACGGGCGCCGCTCGCGGGATCGGCGCAGCGATCGCCAGGCGACTGGCCGCAGACGGCATGGACGTGGTCACGCTCGATCTGCACGAGGGCTGCGACATCGAGCTCGATGTCGCACGCGATCCGTTCCCGCCGTTCGACGACGTCGACGTGTGCGTCGCCAACGCCGGCATCACGACGACGATCGCACCGGCGCATCGGATGACAGCCGAGCAGTGGCAGCGCGACATCGACGTCAACCTGACCGGCACGTTTCGGACGGTGCAGGCATGCCTCGGCGGGATGCGCGAGCGCGGCCACGGACGGATCGTCGTGATCTCGAGCATCGCCGCACTCGGCGGGCTGCCTGGACAGGTGGCTTATGCGGCCTCGAAGGCCGGCCTGCTGGGAATGGTCCGCACGCTCGCGAGCGAGAACGCCGCGCACGGGATCACCGTCAACGCGATCCTTCCAGGCTTCGTCGCCACAGAGCAGGTGCTGGCGATGCCCGAGGAGGTGCGCGAGCGGGCGCTGCGCGCTGCGCCGAGCGGCAGGTTCGTCGAGCCGGCCGAGATCGCCGCCGCGGTCGCGTTCCTCGCGGGTCCCGATGCAGCCCAGATCAGCGGCCAGGCGATCGCCGTCGACGGCGCAGCGTCGCTGCCGCAGTTCTCGCTCGGGCGCGAGGGCTCCTAGCGGTAGCGCCGCCCTACGGACCGGGCGCGATCGCCGGCACGTCGCGGCCAGCCAGCAGCGCCATGCCGCCGGCAGCGACCGCCTGCCAGGCGCGAGCCTCCTCGGGGCGGCTGCGATGGAAGAGCGCGACGCGCGGGAGGCTGATCACCAGCACGACGGCCCCCAGAGCAGCACGCTGAACGCGGGGAAGGTGCGCGTCGGCGTAGTGCAGGATGCCGTGATGGATCGACCGGATCCGCTCGCTCTTGCCCCAGCGCCTGAAGGTGCCGCCGCCGAGGTGTCGGAAGAGGGCCTGTGGAACGTAGAGGATGCGCCCGCGCGAGCTCAGGCGCAGTAGCAGGTCGGAGTCCTCGAACCAGAACCAGAAGCGCTCGTCGAAGCCACCGACGGCCTCCAGGTCGCGACGGCGAACGAGCAGCGCTGCGGCGGCCGGCTGCGCGACTGGCTGCACGCTGCGCTCGTCGAGCTGCGATCCGTGGTAACGGCGCGTCACCGGGTTGCCTGGCCAGAGCTCCTCGACCGCAAGCAGGATCACGAGAAAGTTCGCGAGCGTTGGAAAGGGCCGCGGCCGGTAGCCCTCCTGCGTCGCCAGCGTCTGCGGGTCGACGAGCCGCCCCCCGGCGGCGACCGCGCCGGGATCGTCCTGCAGGGCCCCGAGCAGCAGCTCGATCGCCCCGGGGACAGTGAGGATGTCCGAGTTGAGCAGCAGGACATAGGCCGCTTGACCGGCGGCGAAGCCGCGGTTGTTGGCGGCCGCGAATCCGTGCGGGGCCGCGAGGGGCACGACCGTCGTCCGGCTGGACAGGACATCGCGCGAGCCGCCGGCCCCCTCCTCGAAGGCGTTGTCGACGACGACGATCTGCGCCACACGCGGATCTTCCAGCTGCGAGACGCATGCGAGGGTCATCTCACCCATGTCCGCCGAGACGATCACCGCGTCGACTACCTTGTCGGCTTCCATGGCCGCATCATTGCCGAGAGCGGACGCCGCGCACGCGCCGCTCCTCACCGTCGCGGTGCTCTCATACGACGGGCGGCATCTGCTCGAGGTGATCCTGCCGTCGCTCGCGCGCCAGAGCTTCCGCGACTTCGAGGTCGTCGTCGTGGACAACGGATCGCGCGACGACACCGTCGCCTGGCTGCACGAGAACTGGCCGCAGGTGCAGATCGTCTCCCTCTCGGAGAACATCGGCGTGACCGCCGCCCTGAACGTCTGCGTCGTCGCCGCGCGCGGCGAGCTGGTCGGGCTGTTCAACAACGACCTCGAGCTCGAGCCCGACTGTCTCGGCGCGCTTGTCGGTGCGCTGAACGAGCACCCGGAGGCGGGCTGGGCCGGAGCCAAGCTCAGGGACTTCGAGCGGCGCGAGATCATCGACGGCGCTGGCGACGTCTTCACATGGGCGGGGACCGGCGGGCGCCGTGGTCACGGCGAGCTCGATCGCGGGCAGTACGACGAGCCGCGGGCGATCTTCGGAGCATGCGGCGGGGCGGCGCTGTACCGTCGCAGCGCCCTGGAGCGCGTGGGCGAGTTCGATGAGGACTTCTTCGCCTTCTACGAGGACGTCGATTGGAACCTCCGTGCCCAGCTGGCAGGGTTCAGCTGCCGATATGTGCCAAGCGCCGTCGTCTACCACATGGGCAGCGCGACGATCGGTCGCGGCCTGTCGGACTTCACGCGATACCACCTGTGGCGCAACGCGCTGTGGATCATCGCCAAGGACCTGCCGGGGCGCGCGTTGCTGCGACACGGCCACCAGCTCGTTCTCGGGCAGCTGCTCAATCTGGCCGTCGCCGCCCGCGACCGCAAGCTCACTATCTGGTTGCGAGTGTGGCGCGATGCGCTGCGCGGGCTTCCGCGCGTTCTGCGCAAGCGCCGCGAGGTTATGGCACGCCGCACCCTGCCCGTCTCGCGGCTCGAGGCGGTGGTCGGACCCGACGGCGGACGCTAGCACGGCGGCGGGCAGGTCTTCGGGCCGGCTGCAGCGCTGACGGGTCAGGCCGCCTTTGCCGCCAGCAGCGTCAGTGCCGGCCCGCGGCGATGGCGATGTTCGATCGGGCCGAGCGCCCGCGTGAGCGCGCGCGCGGCGTGGATTATGCTCGCGGGGGTGTCTCGCCGGGCCGGGCGGCGGCGCAGCGCATATGCCCAGCCATGGAGGCTGCAGACGACGCCGAACGGGTCAGCGGTCGTCGCCGCCAGCACCTGCAGCCCATGCGAGGAGAGGTTCGCGACGAGAGCGTCCTCTGACATCAGGCAGAGGTGGCGCGGAGCATCCAGGTGGGCCCAGCGCGCACCGAGCAGGCGAAACTGCAACGACTGCGGGTTGGGCACGCCAAGCGCGAGCACGCCGCCGGGCGCGAGGCGCTCCGCGGAGGTGGCGAGCATCTCCGCCGGGTCTCTCAGATGCTCGAGCACGTGCCACAAGGAGATCACGCGCGCGGGCGCCAGTGCCCTCAGCTGCACGATCGGCTCGTCGGTGCAGATCGCGCGCACGCCAAGTCCCGCCTGCAGGTACTCGCAGCAACGCTCGTCCATCTCGATCGCCGTCACCTCGAAGCCCGCATCCCTGGCGGCGGCGGCGAATCCACCGGGGCCGGCGCCGACGTCGATCAGGGCGCCGGGCTCCACGTGCTCGCGCAGCATTCGCACTCGGAACGCCTCGACCTCGAGCAGCGTCGGATTGTGTTTCCACTCCGGCTCGCCATCGTCTCCGAAGCGGTGGTAGTCGCCGGCGTAGTAGCGCGCGAGGTCGGCCGGGACGTCCACCATGAACAGCGTGCCGCAGGCGCCGCAGCGGTTGTAGCTGAAGCGCTCGTCCGTCGTCTCCCGGTTGCGGTCCCGAGCCGTCAGCGCGCGGGCCGAGCTCCCGCCACAGACAGGGCAGGCCGGCGTCCCCGCGATCATCCGCCGTCACCTTGGCCGATGAGCGTCCCTATCCGGCCGGCGAGGATCTCGCGCACCTCCGGCGGGAAGCGGCGGAGTAGCTTGAGCATCAGGAAGTAGATGACGCTCGCGATGACGATGCCGATCAGGGGATGTACGGGCAACGCGATGCCTGCGAGAGCCGAGACGCCGCCGGCGAGCGCGGCGACTGCAATGGCCCCGAGCGACAGCTTGACGGCCGGTGACGCACGCTTGAGCATGACGGCCTGGCTTGCGGCCAGACCGACCTCGGCGACGAGCGCCGCAACGGCTGCGCCGCGCGCGCCGAGTGATGGGGCGAGCGCGAGTGTGAGGCTCGCGGAGATGACAAGTGCAAGCAGGTTCGACACCAACACCGCGCGGTAGCGGCGCAGCGTCAGCAGCGGGAAGCCGCAGGCCACGGCGACGAAGGTCCCGATCACGGCCGCGCCCTGGATGCGCAGGACGGCGATCGCGGGGTCGGCTTTGTGTGCAGCGAGCACGTGGATTGCGAACGGGGCTCCCACCTCCAGACATACGACCAGCCAGGTGCCGGCTAGCAAGGCGAGCTCGAAGATCCTGCCGCTCGCGTAATCGAAGCGGGCGTGATCGTCGCGCTCGGCGCGCGCGAGGATCGGGAATGCCGCGGCGATCATCAGGCCGGGGATGCCGACGAGCACTTCGGTTATCCGAAAGGATGTCGCGAAATAGCCGGTCTGGATGGCGCTGGCGACGATCGACATGATCACGATCGACACGCGGAAGTAAACGATGTTGACCGCGCTGATGACCGCGAACGGGACGGTCTCGCGCAGCAGCCGCCACCAGCGGCCGAGGTGGAACGACGGCCGCAGGCTGACGAAGCCGGCCACGAGCGGCACCGTGAAGGCCAGCGACACGGCCGACGCCGGGATCGCGACCGCAAGCAGCGGCAGTATGCCTGCGCCGGCGAGCACGAGGCTCACCAGCAGCGCGACGTTGACGACCTGACGAATCAGTTCGGCGGCCGATACCCAGCCGAAGCGCAGCTGCGCCTGGAGGGTCACCGAGAGCAAGCTCTGTAGCAACTGGATCACGAGGCCAACGCCTGCGAGGACCGTGCCGAGCACCAGCGTCGAGCCATACCCCGCCACCGCCGCGAACAGCACCGCGAGCGCGACGCCGGCGAGCGTGAGCACGATGCGCATCCCGATCGCCGAGCGCATCATCTCGCGCCGGCGCTCGCCACTGAGGGTCGCGAATTCGCGCAGCACGATGTTGTTGAGCCCTCCCTCGGTGAACCCGGCCACGATCGTGACGAGGGAGACGACGGTCACGTAGCGCCCGAACTCCGACACCCCGAGATGGCGGATCAGCAGCGGCGCCGAGATCAGCGACAGCAGAATGCCGAGCACGTAGGCGCCCGTTCGGAGCGCGCTCCCTCGAAGCGCGGCTGGCCCGGCCGCGGCGGTGTCGAGGAGGTCTGGCTCCGCAGCCGGGCTCGGCTCCGCCGGTGGCGTGCCCGGCTCGACCGCGCTCATCGCTCCCGCCACCACTCGATCACGCTCTCGAGCCCGTCGGCGAGCTCGATCGCGGGACTCCAGCGGACCTCGTCTCGAAGACGCCGCACATCGGCGAGCAGCGCCGGCGGTTCCCCCTCGGGCATCGGCCGCACGCCGATGCCGAGCAGCTCTTCTCCGTCGAGCTCCCGCGCGATCTGCTGCGCGAGATCCCGCAGGGCCACGGCGCTGCCTGAGGCGATGTTGACCGCGCCCGTAACGGTGCTGTCGGCGAGCGCGGCAAACGCCGAGCCGGCATCCGCGGCGTGCATGAAGTCACGGCGCTGGGTGCCATCGGTCATCGGCGCCGGCTCGCCGCGCAGCAGGGGCAGAATGATCGATGGGACGAAACGCCCCGGAGCCTCGAACGGGCCGTAGAGGAAGAAGATTCGTCCCCACGCGAATGAGACGCCGGCCTGCTCGGCGAAGGCTTCTGAGACGACGTGCAGAGCGTGCTTGGCCGCTCCGTAGAGGGTCGCCGGCACGAGCGGAGCGCTCTCGGGGTAGACGTCGCTTGACCACTCATACTCGGCGCAGCTGCCCGCCATCACGGCCCGGCGACCTCCCGCATCGGCGAAAGCCATGAGCAGCGCGAGCGACGCCTCAACCCAGCGCACGTTCTCGGGCGAGGCCCAGAACCTCCCGTGCTCGGCATACCAGGCGAGATGGACGAGGACCTCCGCCTCGATCTCCTCGACGACCTCAGGGCTCTCGAGCAGGTCGGCCTCATGCCAGCTCACTCCCGGGACGTCTGGGCCTCGCCGGCGCGCCACGGCGTGCACCTCGTATCCGGCCGCGGCCAGCGCGGTGAGGGCGTGGCGCCCGATGAAGCCGCTCGCGCCGGTGAGCATCACCCGGCTCATGGCTGGAAGTCCGGATAGGAGGCGTCTCGCTCGGAGACGATGCGCGGCCCGTGAGCCGGCGGCCACTTGATCGCGAACGCGGGGTCGTCCCAGCGAACGCCGCGCGCGGCCTCGGGCACGTAGCGATTGCCCATCTGGTAGAGCACCTCGCAGCCGTCGGCGAGCGTCTGAAAGCCATGCGCGAGCCCCGCGGGGATGTACATCGCGCGGCGGTTCTCGGTGCTCAGCTCGGCGCCGTGCCAGCCGCGGAACGTGGGAGAGTCGGCGCGCAGGTCGATGGCGACGTCGAAGATCGCGCCGCGCACGCAGCGCACGAGCTTCGACTCGCCATGCGGCTCCGCCTGGTAGTGCATCCCGCGAACGGTGTCGCGCCGCATGTTGAAGGACGCGTTGCACTGCACGACCGCCGGGTCCATGCCGCGGGCCTGGAACTCCTCCGCGTCGAACGTCCGCGCGAACCAGCCGCGCTCGTCGCCGAGCTCTTCGAGCTCGATGACCCACACCCCGGGCAGCGGCGTCTCGGCGAACCGCATCAGGCGATCCTCCTCACGGGAGCAGCTTCAGCTCCGGCGTTCGCGCAGCGAACCGTCCGCCCCACTCGCGGATGAAGCTCAACTGCTCGACGATCTCGTCCTTGAGGTTCCACGGCAGGATCAGAACGACGTCGGGCCGGTCCTCACGAATGGCCTCCGGCGAGCGGATCGGGATGTGGCTGCCAGGGAGGAAGTGCCCCTGCTTGTGCGGGTTCAGGTCGCAGGTGTAGTCGATGAAATCCCGTCGCACGCCGCAATAGTTGAGCAGCGTGTTCCCCTTTGCCGGCGCGCCATATCCGACGATGCGCAGGTCCTGGCGCTTGACGTCGATGAGGAAGTCGAGGATCTGGCGCTTGTCCGCCTCGACCCGTCGGCCGTAGCCGAGATAGGTCTCGAGCTCCTCGTAGCCGGCGGCGCGCTCGCGCTCGGCCAGCTCGCGCGCCGGCTCGGAGAGGGGCTTCGCAGGGTCGTCCGCGCGGCAGGCGTAGACGCGCAGCGAGCCGCCGTGCGTGGGCAGCTCCTCGACGTCGAACAGCCGCAGGCCATGTGCCTGGAAGACGCGGCCGACGGTGAGGAAGGAGAAGTAGGAGAAGTGCTCGTGGTAGATCGTGTCCCACTGGTTGTCCTCGATCAGGCGCATCAGATGCGGGAACTCGATCGTGATGACGCCGCCGGGCTTGAGCAGGATCTGCATGCCGGCGACGAAGTCGTTGAGATCGGGGACATGCGCGATCACGTTGTTGCCGATGAGGAGATCCGCCGAGGACTCGCCCGCGAGCGAACTCGCGGTCTCGCGTCCGAAGAACTCGACCAGCGTGGGGATGCCCTTCTGGAGCGCGACCTTCGCGACGTTCGCCGCCGGCTCGATGCCGAGCACGGGGATCTGGCGGTCATGGAAGAACTGGAGCAGATAGCCGTCGTTGGAGGCGATCTCCACGACGTGGCTCTCGCCGCCGAGGCTCAGACGCTCGACCATCTGCTCGGCGTAGCGGCGGCTGTGCTCGAGCCAGCTCGAGGAATACGACGAGAAGTAGGCGTACTCCGAGAAGATCCGTTCGGGGGTCTCGAACTCCTCGAGCTGAACCAGGAAGCAGTTGCCGCAGACCAACGCGCGCAGCGGATAGAACGGCTCCATGCCGTTGGCTCGCTCCGGCGGCAGGTAGGAGTTCGCGAGCGGCGACATCCCAAGATCGGCGAACACGGCGTCCACCGGGGCGCCACAGAAGCGGCACACAGTTCCACTCATGACGATGCGCCAGCGTAATCAATGGCTTCGATCTGTCCGACCGTGACCGCGCGCATGTCGGCGCCCGCCCGCAGCTCGCGGTACCACGCCACGGTCGCCTCGAGGGCCGTGTCGAGTCCGAGCAGCGGTCGCCAGCCCAGGCGCGCGCGCGCTCTCGAGGAGTCGAGCTTCAGGTAGCGCGCCTCGTGGGGATGCGAGCCTTCGTCGAGAACCCAACGGAGCTCATCCGGCCAGAGCTCGCCGGCTCGCTCGACGATCCACGCGACTGTTCTTGCGTCGTCCTCGGGAGGCCCGAAGTTCCAGCCGCAGGCATGCTCGGGCGACTCCCACAGCGCCTGCGCGAGCACCAGGTAGCCGCTCAGCGGATTGAGCACGTGCTGCCAGGGACGGATCGAGTTCGGGTAACGCACGCGCAGCTCCTCGCCGGCGAGAGCAGAGCGCATGATGTCCGGCACCAGCCGGTCGCTGCCCCAGTCGCCGCCGCCGATCACGTTGCCCGCGCGGGCGGACGCGAGGCGCGTGCCGTCCGCTGCAGCGAAGAACGATCGGCGAAACGCGGCCGTGACGAGCTCCGCGCACCCCTTCGAGCTCGAGTACGGGTCGTGTCCGCCCATGGGCTCATCCTCGCGATAGCCCCACTCCCATTCGCGGTTCTCGTAGCACTTGTCCGAGGTGACGTTCACGACCGCACGCACGCGGCTCCCGGCTAGCCGTATCGCCTCGAGCACGTTGACGGTGCCCATCACGTTCGTCTCGTACGTCTCGCGCGGCTCGAGGAACGAGGGGCGCACGAGCGACTGCGCCGCCATGTGGATGACGATCTCCGGCGCCGCGCTCCCAACCGCTGTGGCGATGGCATCGTGGTCGCGGATATCGCCCTCGATGCTCTGCATGCCCTCCGCGACTCGAGCGAGCTCGAACAGCGAAGGGTCCGTCGGCACGCCGAGCGAGAAGCCTGTCACACGCGCGCCGAGCGACTGCAGCCAGAGCGCGAGCCATGCACCCTTGAAACCGGTGTGACCGGTGAGGAAGACGCTGCGGTCACTCCAGAAGTCAGGATCGACGCTGCCGCGCGCGAGGCCGGCGGCGTTCTCGACGTTCATCGCGCTACCACTTCCGCCAGGGAGCTTCGCCGGAGCTCCACAGCTGCTCGAGGTGGTTGCGGTCGCGCAGCGTGTCCATCGCCTGCCAGAAGCCTTCGTGACGGTAGGAGGACAGCTGACCCTCGCGCGCGAGCGTACGCATCGGCTCCTGCTCCCACACGGTGTGGTCGCCTGCGAGATAGCTGTCGACCCTCGGCGATAATACGAAGAAGCCGCCGTTGGTCCAGCCACCGTCCCCGCGCGGCTTCTCCTCGAACTCGCGCACGCGCTCACCGTCGATGTCAAGCGCACCGAACCGCCCGGGCGGCTGGACCGCGGTCACAGTCGCAGACCGCCCCTGCTCGGAGTGGAAGTCGATGAGCGCGGTTATGTCCACGTCGCCGACGCCGTCGCCGTAGGTGAAGCAGAAGTCCTCATCGCCAACGTAGGGCAGCACGCGCTTCAACCGCCCTCCGGTCATCGTCTCATCGCCGGTATCGATGAGCGTCACCCGCCATGGCTCTGTCTCCGAGCGATGGACCTCCATGTCGCCTTTTGCGAGGTCGAACGAGACGTCGCACGTGTGCATGTAGTAGTTCGCGAAGTACTCCTTGATCAAATAGCCCTTGTATCCGAGGCAGATGACGAAGTCGTCGATCCCATGCGCGGCGTAGATCTTCATGATGTGCCAGAGCATCGGTTTGCCGCCGATCTCGACCATCGGCTTGGGACGCACGGCGGTCTCCTCGCTCAGTCGCGAGCCGACACCGCCGGCCAGGATCACGGCCTTCACGGCGTGGAGGTTATTGGACGTACGTGCCTACGGCACCAGCGTGAAGCCGGCGACATGCGCCGGCTTCACCGTGGCGAAATGGCGGCGGTCGAGTGTTGCGATCGTGTCCAGCCCGTGTCGTTCCGCCAGGGCGACCACCGACGCGTCGACGATGCCGAGTGGCAGGTCGAGGTACTGCTCCGTGAGCTCGCCGATCCGCTCCCACTCGGAATCGATGACCGGTTCGACGGTCAGCTCGCCCGCGGCCAGCGAGCGCGCGAGGGCGAGCTCGGCTTGGGGACCAATGCGATCACCGAGCAGGTAGGAGACCTCGGTGAGTACCAGCGCCGGAACGAGCAGCGGACGTGCGGCCTTCGAGAGGAGCTCCACCGATCGCCGGTGATGCTTGTCGCGCCTTGCCGCGGCGGCGTACAGCGGACCAGCGTCAACGATCAGCACTACTTGGAGCGCTTGGAGCGCCCCGACCCGCGCCTGCCGACGGCTTTCGCGACGAACTCGTCGACGCGCTCAGAAACGTCGGCGGGCGAGCCCTCCCCGACCGAGAAGAAGCTCAGGCGTCCGTCGGCGGAGGGCTGTGGCAGCTCCCGCTCAATGGCCTCGCGAGCGACGTCGGCAATCGAGGTGCCGCGCCGCCTCGCCTCGAGCCTCAGCCGAGCATCGACATCATCCGGCAGCATGATCGTGGTTCGCTTCACGCATACAGCATAATGCATCACGCTACCGCTACTGCTCGTGGACGCCGACGACGTTCGACGAGCCGGCTTCGAAGGGATAGTCGGACTCCCTTTCCGAGAGCACCCGGAACTGGTAGCTGGCCGGCCCGGGCAGCCTGAAGCGGTAGCTCGCGTGGAAGCGGCCACGCGAGTCGGAGCGGATCACATCGAACTCGATCCATGCGCTGCCACGCGAGCGCGCCTCGAGCACGAGCGGCTTGCCATATCGCGGGATAGATCCTCCGAGCAGCCGTCCGCTGAAGAAGATCATTCGCCCCGCTCTCGCCGTATGCGGCGTGATGCTCAGCGCGACCCCGGCATCGACGGTCAGCGTCAGCGTGCTCGTGACGGCCGGCGCCGGATCTCCCAAATGCGCGCGGTAGGCAAAACGCAGCGTCCGCGATGAGACCCCGCCAGGGATGTTCACGGTGAAAGTGCCCTCCCGCGCTGTTCGCGGGCTGGCCATGGTCACGGGCTTGGCGCCCACGGAGGCGGGCGTCGCGAGAAGTTCGATCTGCGCTCCGGCAATCGGGGCACCACTCGGCGCAAGAAGTCTGCCGACGATGGTTTGGGCGCGGCCGTAGGCGCTCGTCAGGTCCGGCCCTCTCGCGCCCTTCCAACTCACGGTGAGCGTCGGTCCTGCCGGGGCATCGGTCCCGTTGGGCTGCGCGCTGACCGCGGTCGCGACCGGCCCACTCACCGTAGGCGGTCCGCTGCTCGAGGCATTCGACTCGACCAGCGGGCTCGGCACATCCGGAGGGGTCGGATTTGCGATCGTGATGTTCCTGTCGAGCACCGGTGCGGCGTTTCCCGCGGCGTCGATCACGCTCACGACGAGATGATGGGTTCCGTTGCTGATCTTCGTCGTGTCGAGGCCGACGTCCGCGCTCACCGACGCCGGGCACGGCTGGATGTAGAGATACGCAGGCAGCCCGTCGGTCGTCTGGCCGACGTCCTTGCAGCGCCCGCCGTTTTCATCGAGGACGGTGCTCTGGACCACCTGCCCGTCGATGCTGAACACAGCCTCGTAGACGCCCGACCCGGGGTCGCTCGCGCTGAAGGTCACGTCGCTCGTGCCGCTCACCGCGGGCGCACTCGCGAGTTCGCCGCTCACGTTGCTCGCGCTCGGACCGGCGGTCTGTTCGAGAGTGATGTCCGCGGCGTAGAGATAGACGACGGCGGCGTAGCCGTTGGGGTCGCCTTTGCCTTCAGGGCAGTTGTATTCCGAAACGCCGCCGCAGGAAGCGTTGACGTAGAGATGGGAGCCCAAATGAGAGCCCTGGACAACTACGCGATTTTCCGCAGCAAAAGGTTGGCCGGATTCGCCCTTCCCGTTCATGCAGCTAGACACGTACGCGCACTCGTCGAAAATTTCGTTCTCACTTGGACCAGATAGCCAGAACTCATACGTCGCATTGATCGCCGCCCCTCCGTCGGCGTCCCCTGCACGCCACAACGTCGCGCCCGAGATGCGCTCGTTTGTCGGTGCCGCGAATTCCCAGCTCGCGACATCCGTGTTGGCGGTACGTGCCGCCTGGTCGCCAAGTGCCGCGATCAGCGCACCGCCAGGCTGCTGGCAGGTGTTGATCGCGTAGGTGTACGTGCCGGTCTTTGACCCACTCCACCCATCCGCCGGTGCGATTTCGCCCGACGGCGTACGGCACGCGTATACGTGGTAGCTGCCGGCCAGCGCGCCGGTTGCCAGCACGGACAGACCCAGGAGGGCCGGTAGGACAGCTCGCTTGAAGATTCGTAGGACCATTTGCTGTGATGTCGCTCGGGGCTCGGGGATGACCCCCTCCCAAATGCTTTTCACAAGAGCGCGCGCAGCGCCAGCGGCCGGCCTAGGGCCCGCCGAATGTGCCGTATCTACGGGCAAAAACGCTCAGCGAGGTGGCCGAGAGTGTTTCTAACTACGCGCGTACGCGCGGATCGCGCACGCGTGTGCGCGGACTGGCCCTCTTCGCAGGTCACAGTGAGAACCTGATCGGCAGCGCGTCGAGCCCGTAGATGCCCGAGATGGTCCCGAACGCGGGGACGCCGTCGAGCTCGAGCTTCGTCAGGCGTTCGGCGAGGAAGGCCAAGCCCTCGCGCAGCTCCAGGCGCGCGAGGTTCGCACCGAGGCAGTAGTGCACGCCGGCCCCGAACGTCAGCGCACGTGCACGCGCGCCGTCGGACCTCCGGTCGGCGGCGGAGATGTCGAAGCGGTCAGCCGCCTCGCCGCTCTCGTCGCCATCGAGGTCGCGGTTGCCCGTGAACGCGCACACCATCACGATCGTCCCCTCCGGGAAGGTCACATCGCGGTATGAGATCTCCTCGGTGAGGATCCGCGCGGTGAACGGCGTGATCGGCTCATAGCGCAGCGCCTCCTCGACCGCCGCCTCCGCCAGCGACGGATCGCCCCGCAGCAGCTCCCACTGCTCCGGACGTTCGGCGAGCAGCCTGATCGCATGTGCGAGCTGGCTCTGGCTCGTGTCCACGCCGCCGACGAGCACGTTGAAGACGAGATTGATGCACTCGACGTCCGAGAGCTTCTCGCCCTGCTCCTCCGCCGCGATCAGCTTCGAGATCAGATCGTCGCCCGGGCTCTCCCGCCGCGTGCGCAGCAGCGACTCCGCATACTCATAGAACTCCTCGACCGCCTGCTCGATCCCGTCGCGCTCGGTGGCCATGCTGCCAGCGTCGAACTGCCTCTGGATCCAGTTCGACCAGTGGTGCAGCTTCGGCGCGTCCTCGAGCGGTGCGCCCATCACGTCGGCGATCACCATCGACGGATACGGCTTCGCGAACGCCTCCACGAACTCGCACGCCACCTCCCCCGGCGGTTCGCCGCCGTTGCCGGCGCGCGCGGTCGCCCGGTCGAGCAGCTGCTGCATGAACGCACGTCATCGCCGGGCGATAGCGCTCCACGGCGCGAGGCGACAGCGCAGGGTTCACGAGGCTGCGCAGACGGGTGTGATCGGGCCCGTTGACGTGCAGGATGTTGCGCCTCATCTGCTCGTACAGCGGCCCCTCGCTGACGCCGAAGATCTCCGCGATCTGCATCCCCGGAAAGATCGCGGCGCGCGTGCGCAGGAAGAACTCGGCCGACTCGCGGTCGAGCGCTATGTAGCCGTACGGCCCCTGCGCCAGCCAGCCCTGCGCACGCACCTCGCTCATCGCTCGATGGAAGCGTTCGCCGCGCATCGAGGAGTCGGTCGGGTCGAACGCTGGGAGCTGCAGCTCGCCGACGAGCGCCATCGGAGTCCTTCGCTATTTCCTCTTCGGGCTGATTGCCTGCTTCAGCGTCGCGCCCGCGGCGAACTTCGGAGCCTTCGAAGCCTTGATCCTCACCGGCTCGCCCGTGCGCGGGTTCACTCCCCGGCGGGCGGAGCGATTGACGACCGAGAACTTGCCGAAGCCGGTGATGGCTCACCTCGTCGCCTTTTTTCAAGCTTTTCGTGACGGTGTCGATGAGCGACTCGATCGCGCGCGCGGAGTCGGCCTTCGAGAGGCCGCTGTCTGACGCGACAGCCGAGATCAGCTGGGACTTGTTCATGCTGTGCTTCCTTTCACTTAGAAGGGGCCGGCGACCGCGCAGGGTACCTTGCCAGCTTCTTGCCCGGATTGAGCAGACCCTTCGGGTCGAATACGCGCTTGATCTCCTCGTGCAGCTCGACCGCACGCGTGTCCCATTGCGAGGGCAGCAGACCGCGCTTTATCCAGCCGACCCCGTGCTCGCCCGCGACCGAGCCGCGGAGCTCCGCGGCGAGCGCGTAGAGCTCCTCGCTCACCGCGTCAGCCGCGTCGAGCTCGACCTCGTTATCTGGGTCGACGAGCACGGTCGCGTGGACGTTTCCCTCGCCCGCATGACCCCACGCGCAGGAGCGCAGGCCGTGCCTCGCGGCGATCTCGGCGAAGCGCTCGAGACCCTCCTCGAGCAGCTCTCGCGGGAACACGACGTCGCCGCTGACCTTCGCGCCGCGCACCGCCGTGACCGCCGGATTGACGCCGTCGCGCCAGCGCCAAAGCGCCTCGGCGTCGGCCGGCTCGTGCACGGCGATCGCCGTCTCTGCGAGCAGCTCGACGAGCTCCTCTCGCTGAACCTCAGCCTCTGCGCGCGTGCCGTCGAACTCGGCGATCAGCGCGAAACCAGCCTCGGCCGGCACCCCGCGGGTGCCGGCGCCACCGTCTGCGCTCTCCGGCGCGCCCGGGTAAGCCGCGGCGCAGATCGCGAGCGTGTCGCCGTCGAGGAAGTCGAGGACCGATGGCCGCATGCCCGCCGCGAAGACGTCGCCGATCGCCGCGCAGCCATCCGCACGCGTGCGCAGGAAGACGACGAGCGGGATCGCCGCCTCGGGCGCCGGCAGCAGCCGCAGCCTGACCGCGGTGATCACCCCGAGCGTGCCCTCCGAGCCGATCAAGAGGCTCTTCAGGTCATAACCGGCCACGTCCTTGGCGCCCCAGCCTCCCACCTCGACCAGCTCGCCCGGCGCGAGGACCACCTCCAGGCCCGCGACCCATGTGCCGGTGACGCCGTACTTCAGCGCGTGCGGCCCGCCCGCGTTGGTAGCCACGTTGCCGCCGATCTGCGACTGCTCGGACGCTCCTGGATCCGGCCCGAAAAAGAGGCCGTTCTCGCGCGCGAGCCGCTGCACGTGGCGGGTGCTCACGCCCGCCTCCGGGAGGATCCGCCACAGCGCCGGCTCGAGCTCGCGCACGCGGTGCAGGCGCTCGAGCGAGACGATCACGCCGCCGTGCGTCGCCACCGCTCCGCCGGCCAGCCCGGTCCCGCCGCCACGCGCGACGATCGCGACGTCGTGCTCATAGCACCACGCGACCACCTCCGCGACCTCCTCTGCGCTGCCGGGCAACACCACCGCATCGGCGCGGCCTTCGACGTCGCGCCGGCGCGACGCGTCGTGGTTGTAGGGCGATCCCGGCGAGGCCTCGAGCACGTGCTCTGCGCCGACCAGCCGGCTGAGCTCAGCTTGCATCGTCAAGCCGAGGCTACCGCTACGGGTAGCATTGAACGCGGTCATGGCGGTCAGCGCGAAGCCTTCTTCGCAGGCGAGCAAGCCCAGCTTCCGAACTCTCTCGGGCGAGCCCGTGCGGGAGCTCTACACCCCCGAGGACCTCCCGGCGGGGGTCGGCGGAACGCTTGACCCGATCGGTCGCCCGGGCGAGTACCCCTACACGCGCGGCATCCACGCCTCGATGTACCGCGGGCGTCTGTGGACGATGCGCCAGTTCGCCGGCTTCGGCACCAGCGAGGAGACCAACGAGCGCTTCCACTACCTGCTCGAGCACGGCCAGACCGGCCTCTCGACGGCGTTCGACATGCCGTCTCTGATGGGCCACGACTCCGATCACGCCCGCTCGCTCGGCGAGGTCGGCAGAGAGGGAGTCGCCGTCGACACGCTCGATGACATGCAGACGCTGTTCGCGGGCATCGACCTCGGCGAGGTGTCGGTGTCGATGACGATCAACGCGCCTGCCGCGATCATGCTCGCGTTCTACGTCGCCGCAGCCGAATCCGATCCGGCTCATCCGACCGGGCCCGAGCGCCTCTCGGGGACGATCCAGGCGGACATCCTCAAGGAGTACATCGCCCAGAAGGAGTGGTGCTTCCCGATCGACCCCGCGATGCGCCTATGCGGCGACATGATCGAGTGGTGCACGCGCCGCATGCCGCGCTGGCATCCGATCTCGATCTCCGGCTACCACATCCGCGAGGCCGGGTCCACGGCGCAGCAGGAGCTCGCGTTCACGCTCAAGGACGGCCTCACCTACGTCGAGCAGGCCGTCGGCCGCGGGCTCGACGTCGACGAGTTCGCTCCGCGCCTGTCGTTCTTCTTCAACGCGCAGATCGACTTCTTCGAGGAGATCGCCAAGTACCGGGCCGCACGGCGCATCTGGGCGAGGGAGATGCGCGAGACGTTCGGCGCGAAGGACCCGCGCTCGTGGCAGATGCGCTTCCACTCGCAGACCGCCGGCGTCAGCCTGACCGCGCAGCAGCCGCTGAACAACATCGTTCGCACCGCGATCGAGGCGCTCGCCGCGGTGCTCGGCGGAACCCAGTCTCTGCACACGAACTCCTATGACGAGGCGCTCGCGCTTCCGACCGAGGAGGCGGTCACGGTGGCGCTGCGAACCCAGCAGATGATCGCCCACGAGACCGGTGTCACGAACACCGTGGACCCGCTCGGCGGCTCCTACTTCATCGAGGCGCTCACCGATGAGATGGAAGGCCGCTGCTACGAGTACTTCCGCAAGATCGACGGTCTCGGCGGCATGGTCGCAGCGGTCAAGCAGAACTATCCCCAGCGCGAGATCGCAGACGCCGCGTTCAGCCTCCAGCAGGAGATCGACGAGGGCGAGCGGATCGTCGTCGGCGTCAACCGCTTCCTCGCCGGCGAGGAGGAGCCGATCCCGACGCTTCGCGTCGACCCGGCGCTCGAGCGCAAGCAGATCGGTCGCCTGCAGGCGGCGCGAGCCCGGCGCGACGGCGTCGCGGTGGAGCGCGCGCTCGCGGCGCTGCGCGAGGATGCCGCGCACGAGGACCGCAACCTGATGGAGCCGCTACTCACGTGTGCGCGCGCGCATGCCTCCGAGGGGGAGATCGTCGAGTCGCTGCAGCGCGTCTTCGGCGATTACACCGAGACCCCCGTCTTCTAGCGTTGCCCTCGCGGCGGCGGCCACCCGCCCGGCGCGTTTATTAGCAACTTCTTAGCGCATCGTCGTGTCCTACCTCTAGGATCGCCCCGCCGGGCTACCGCAAACCGCACCTGGAGGCACGATGAAAAACAGCAGGCGCCTCGCCGGTCTCTGCCTTCTCACGGCGGCCGGTCTCGGCCTGCCGGCCTTGAGCGCGCAGGCGTCGGCGGCGAGCGTGACGATCTCGCCCCTGCCAGGAACGCCGACCGCGCTGCCCGGCACGCAGATCAGCTTCCTCGGGGCGGCGGCCAGCACGCTGCATTCCATCTCGGTCGTCGGCTCCTCGAGCGGCCGCCACGCCGGTCACCTGCGCTCCTACTCCTCCGCGACGGGGGCGAGCTTCCTGCCCACGAAGCCGTTCCGACCCGGCGAGCACGTCACCGTCCACGCCATCTGGACGAACGGGCGGCGGCATACGCCGCTGTCCACGTCTTTCACGGTCGCCCAGCCGGCGACCATACCCCTCACCCAGTTTCCGACGACGCCCGGCACACCGGCAGAAGTGCAGAGCTTCCAGTCCGAACCCGAACTGCATCCTGCGGTCGTGACGGTTCACCAGGCTGCCGGCGCCGGCAGCGCGCCCGGCTACGTCTTCGCGTCGCCGTTCATCGGGCCCGGGCAGTACGGGCCGATGATCTTCGACAACGCCGGGAACCTCGTCTGGTTCCGCGCGATGCCCGCCGGCCAGGACGCCGCCGACTTCCGCACCCAGGTCTTCCACGGCCAGAACGACCTGACGTGGTGGCAGGGCAAGACGCTCATGTTCGGCTTCGGCCTCGGCGAGGACGTGATCGCCAACGCCAACTACGCCACCGTCGCCGTCGTGCGCGCCGGCAACGGGCTGCAGGCCGACGAGCACGAGTTCCTCATCACCCCGCAGGACTCCGCCTACGTCCTCGCCTTCAGCCCCGTCCAGACGAACCTCTCCTCCGACGGAGGGCCCGCCAGCGGGACCGCGCTGGACGGCGTGATTCAGGAGATCGACCCCCACACGGGCCTCGTCATGTGGGAGTGGCACAGCCTCGGCAACGTCGCGCTCACCGAGTCCTACTCGCCCGCGCCGACATCGCCGACGGGCGTCTTCGACTACTTCCACATCAACTCGCTCGCCACCGACAACCACGGGAACCTGCTGGTCTCCGCGCGCAACACGTGGACGCTGTATGACATAAGCGCCAGAAGCGGGCGCGTAATGTGGCGGCTCGGCGGCAAGAAGAGCACGTTCGCCCTGGGGTCCGGCGTGCCGTTCGCGTATCAGCACAATGCGCTGTGGCTGCCCAACGGCGACATCAGCGTGTTCGACGACGAGGGCGCCCCGCCGGTCAAGCCACCATCTCGCGGGGAGATCGTCAAGCTCGATCTGAAGACCAGGGCCGCGACGCTCGTGAGCCAGCTCGTGCGCAACCCCGGTCCGCTGAGCACCAGCAGCCAGGGCAACGTGCAGTCGCTGCCCGGCGGCGGCTGGATGGTCGGCTGGGGCGGGCTGCCCAACTTCACGGAATTCAACGCCCAGGGACAGGTCATCTACGACGCTCAGCTGCCCCGCGCGGAGTTCAGCTACCGCGTCTACCGCGAGCCCTGGAGCGGGCAGCCGACGACGCCGCCGAGCATCGCCGCCAAGCTGACTCCCGTCCCGCAGACCTGCCCGGCCGGGGAGGTCTGCGCACTGCCGCTGATCCAGACGACCACCGTATACGCGAGCTGGAACGGAGCGACGAGCGTTGCGTCCTGGCAGCTCTTGAGCGGCTCGAGCGCGACGAAGCTGAGCCCGGTCTCGACCACGCCGAAGGCCGGCTTCGAGACGGCGATCCCGACCTCCGGCGGCGCGTTCTTCCAGGTGCGGGCGCTGTCCGCCACGGGCAAGGTGCTGGGCACATCCAGCGCGGTCGCGCCCACAGCCGGCTGACCCCTGCTGGACGACCGGTTGACCCGGCGGTACAGTGTGTCTACGTAGAGATGCTTGACGTCAAGTGGAAGGTCTGCATCACATGGCGGCGCGCAAGGTCACACCAAAGCCGTCGAAACAGGACGGGCCTTCAGCAACAGTTCCCGGCGGAGGGATCTCCGCCGATGTAAACGGCCGCTCGGCGCCGCCCGCGCAGCCGAACGAGCGTTACCGGCCGCTGCCGACGGGCATGCACGGGCTCGATCCGGAGCTCGTCAAGCGCGACCAGTGTGAACGGCTGCGCAGCGCGATGGTCGAGCTCATCGCCGAGAAGGGCTACCAGGCCGTGCGGATCGCCGACGTGGCGAAGCTCGCGCGCGTCTCCCAGCCGACGTTCTACTCGCTGTTCGGCGACAAGGAAGAGCTGTTCGTCAGCGCCTACGACGAGGTCGCCGAGCGCACCTACCGGGCGGTGATCGAGGCGTATGCTGCGGGCGGCTCCCAGCGCGAGCGGCTGCTGGGCGCGCTGCGCGCCTACGCCGAGCTGGCGGCTGCCGAGCCAGAGGCGATGTCGCTGCTCGTGCTCGGCGCGTTCGGCGCCGGAGCGAGCGCGCTCGAACACCGCACGCGCTCGCTGGAGGCGCTGGAGTCGAGGATCTATGCGACGCGTGACCGAGACCCGGCGCGCGACCTAACCGACCTGACCGTGAAGGTCATCCTCGGCGGGATCCGCGAGGTGACCGCCGCGCGGCTGTGCCGCAAGCGCGAAAGCGAGCTGCCTGGCCTCGCCGGCGAACTGGCCGCCTGGGCGGCGTCCTACCCACGGCGCGTACCCCCTGCGCTAGCGGCGCCTCCCGCGCCGCCGCGCAGCGGGCCGGGGTCGCGGCCCGTGCCCCCCTCCGAGCGGGCCCGCCGCGCCGAGGGCCGTCTGCCGAGTGGCCGCAGCGACCTGCCGCGCCAGGTCATCGTCCAGAACCAGCGTGAACGGATCGTCGACGCGACCGCCGCGATCGTCGCCGAAAAGGGCCTCGCCAACCTCACGATCCCGGAGATCGCGCGACGGGCGAGCGTCTCGCACCAGACCTTCTATGACATCTACCCGTCCAAGCACGACGCGTTCCTCGGCGCGCAGAAGGTCGGCATGCACCAGGCGCTGCGGGTCGGCGTGGAAGCCTGGGAAGCGCAGATGCCCGACTGGCCGTTCGCGATCTCTGCGGGCATGAAAGCCGTGATCGACTATCTCGTCTCAGAGCCCGCGCATGCCCACCTCAGCATCGTCGACACGTTTGGCGCGAGCCCCGAGACGATCGAGACCCGTGATGAGATCCTGCGCGCCTTCGCGACCTACTTCAACCCCGGCTACGAGCTCGCCCCCGAGGGGGTTGAGGTGCCCGCTATCGCAGGCGAGGCCGTGGTCGGAGGCTGCTGGCAGGTGCTGCACCACTACATCGAGAACGATCGGATCGCCGAGCTGCGCGACGCCGCGCCGCAGCTCACCTACATGCTGCTGACGCCGTTCCTCGGTCCCGCCGAGGCCGCCAGGACGGCCCTGCGCCCGGTCCCCGCCGGCGAGAACGCGCCTCAGCGCCCGCGCGAGGACAGCGCGTAGGCGGCCTTGCCGTCGCGCTTGGCCCGGCGCACGGTCCCCGCTCGCTGGAGCCGGCGGAGGTGCTCGCGGATGCTCGCGCCCGACAGCGCGGTGACGACGACGAGCTCGGCGACGGTGTGCGAGCCGTGCTCGAGCGCAGCGACGATCGCCTGCTGGGCCGCGCCTTGCGGCGCGCGCTGGCGCTTCCGAGCGGACCCGGAGCGTCGCGGGCGTGAGGAGGGCGCGCGCGAGCCGTCCGAGTTCGCGCCCAGGGACTCGGCGATCCCGAGCAGCCGCTCGTACTCCGCCACAGCCGGTCGCAGCTGACGCAGCCTGTCGTCGATCTCGCCCTGCACCCTGCCGAGCAGGTCGCTGCTCATGCCCGTAGCTCGGCTCGCCCGAGAATCAGTGCAACGGGGCGCCGTGCAGGCCGCTCGCGGGCCGCTCGCGCGTAGACCACCACTCGCCGAGGACATCGAGCGCACCGCCGATGATCCCCTCCCTGAAGGAGTTCGTGTCGTTCAGGCGCGGCAGCGGCTCGGAGGGTACCTCGACGTCCAGGAAATCGCACAGCGGGCCCCAGCCTTCGCACGGGTTCCATACAAGCAGACGGTCTGCCGGAACGGTTTCCTGGACGGTGTCGTTCCAGCGCTCCATCACTGCCGTGAGCCCCTCATCGCTGAAGGTCTCTCCGCCCAGCGCGCCCGTCTCCCGCTCCCACGTCATGCTCCGCATCAGCGCGGTGTAGCGGCGCCAGAGCGGATCGACCACGGCCCGGGCGGCGCAGACGTGGTGGATCACCGAGTCGCCGTGGAAGATGCCCCATACGGTCTCGCGCATGCTCCGCACCCACTCGCCGGCGTCGCGCACGCTCAGCAGGACCTTCGCCTCCGGGTAGTGGTCCATCAGCTCGCGGTAGTAGCGCGCCGACGGCCAGTCGACCGTCGAGTGCGCGTCGCCGAAGATCCGCTCCCATTCGTGCGAGCCTTCGTGCGCGCGCTCCCACAGCGGCAGCCCGCTCTCGAGGTCGGCGAGCAGGTCGCGCATGTGGTAGCAGGGCCCCGCGCCGAGATGTTCCAGAGCGAACATCTGCGTGGTGGTCGCGGTGCGTGGAAGTCCCGCGCCGATGATCTTCATGAGCAGCTGCGCATCGCCGGAGGGGGTTTCTATCAGTTCACCGCCGGCGCCGGCCGCTGGACGCCGCTCGGCCTTCGAAGACCGGTCGGGAGGCTCAGGGCGCGACGCGCAGGTACGCGAGCACGGCGAGCACGCGCCGGTGATCATCGTTGCAGGCCGGGAGATTGAGCTTCGCGAAGATGTTCGTGATGTGCTTCTCGACAGCACCTGGCGTGACCACGAGGCTCTCGGCGATCGCCGTGTTCGATCGCCCCTCCGCCATCAACTCGAGCACCTCGCGCTCGCGCACGGTAAGACGCGCGAGCGGGTCCGCCCTGCGACCGCGCGGGGCGAGCAGCTGCGTGACGACCTGCCGGTCCAGAACCGTGCCACCCGCGGCGACCCGCTCGAGCGCGTCGAGGAAGGCGCGCACGTCCCCGATCCGCTCCTTGAGCAGGTAGCCGATGCCGCCAGTGTTCTCGCCGATCAGCTCGCTCGCATATGCGGTCTCGACATACTGCGAGAGGACCAGCACGCCCAGACGCGGCTGGCGCCGGCGCGCCTCGATCGCGGCCAGCAGGCCCTCGTCGCTGAAGCTCGGCGGCAGGCGCACGTCGACGATCGCGAGATCCGGTTCGTGGCCGGCGATCGCCCGCAGCAGCCCGGGGCCGTCCCGCACCTGGGCCACCACCTCGATCTCGTTCTCGCGCAGCAGCGCCACGAGTCCCTCCCGCAGCAGCGCGAGGTCCTCGGCGATCACCACACGCACGGGATGCTCACCTCCACGACCGTTCCCGAGCCGCCCGGGCTGAGCACGCTGAGGCTTCCGTCGAGCGCCTCGACCCGCGCTCGCAGCCCCGCAAGGCCAGACCCGTCCCGGTCCGCGCCGCCGCGACCGTCGTCGCCGACCGTCAACTCCAGCGCCCTGCGCCCGGCCCCCAGACGCACCCAGCTTCGGCGCGCGGCGGCGTGCTTGGCGGTGTTCGTCAGCGCCTCGGCGATCACGAAGTACGCCGTGCGCTCGACCGACGGCGCGAGCGCGCGATCGATGTCGGCCTCGATCTCGGTGCCGAGCCCGTAGCGCGCTGCGAGCGATTCCACCGCCGCCACCAGCCCGCGATCGGCGAGCAGCGGCGGGACGATGCCGCGCGCGAGGTCGCGCAGCTCGGCGATCGCGTGATGGGCCTCGCGCTGGGCGTCGTGGATCAGGCGCCGGACCTCCGGCTGATCGCCTGCCCGCATCTCCGCCCTGCCGAGCTGGAGCGTCAGCGCGACAAGGCGCGCCTGTGCGCCGTCGTGCAGATCGCGCTCGATCCGCCGCAGCTCGGCCGCCTGCGCGGCGACGACCTGACGGCGGGTTCGCGTGAGCAGATCGATTCTCGCCCGCAGCGCGCGGCGTCCGTAGGCGACCAACACCCGGTCGTGCAGGGCGAAGAGGGAGTAGGAGCTGACCGCCGTCGCGAGACCGAGCAGCGCCCAGGCGGGCCAGAACTCGCGGACACCCGCCAGCAGCCACGTCAGCAGCCACGTCAGCAGCAGGATCACCGCGGCGACGCCCGCGAGCGCCCACACACAGGCAACCCGCCGCACGGCGCCGGGGGACTGCCGCCAGGCCCAGCGAGCCGTGAAATCGAGCAGCACCGGTACCGCCAGCCCCAGCCACACCCAGGCCGGCCACAGGTAGCCCTGTCCGTCGAGCGCCCAGATCGCGCCGAGCAGAACGGCGATCAGCGCGGCCGCCCGATGCATCAGCGAACGCGCATACTGACCCAGCGAGAGACCGGCGGCCAGCGTCGGCATCCAGCGCCGGGTTCGTCCGCCCGGCGAGATTGAGAGATCCGTCGAGAGCTGAGCGCGCTCGCGCACGGAGCCATCGTCTCACGGCGCCGGCGCATGCGGGTTACCGTCGTGCTTACAGGGCCTTGGCGAGCTGGCGCTCGGCGCCCACCCGCTGTACGTCCCATACCAGGCCGGCGCGCTCGAGAGCGGAGATCAGCATGCCCGAGAGGTCGATCTCCAGGCGGCCCATGCCGTGGATCGCCGAGGTGGGGAACGCGTGATGGTTGTTGTGCCACGCCTCCCCGAACGAGAGCGGCGCGAGCCACATCAGGTTGCGCGACTCATCGTCGGTCGCGAAGCGACGCCGGCCGAAGAAGTGGCACAGCGAGTTGATGCTGTAGGTGACGTGGTGCAGCACGAAGATGCGCACCGCCCCTCCCCACAGCATCCCCTCCAGGCCCGCCTGCACCGTGCCGCCGATGAGCACGCCGAGGCCGAACGGGATCGCCAGGCCGGCGAGCGACCAGACCACGAACGTGCTGTCGACGAAGGCGATCACGGGATCGGCGAGGAGATCTGGGGCGAAGCGTTCGCGCGCGCCGCGGTGCTGGTGGTCGAAAAGCCAGCCGACATGCGCGTGGGCCAGCCCGCGCAGCGATCCGCGCAGACCACCTCCGTGGTCGACGTGCGGGCTGTGCGGGTCGCCGAGGCGATCGGAGTATGCGTGATGCTTGCGGTGATCGGCCACCCACGAGATGACCGGCCCCTCGATCGCCATCGTGCCGAGGATGCCGAGGAGTCCGCGCATCCACGGCGACGTCTTGAAGCTGCGGTGCGTCAGCAGGCGGTGGAAGCCGACCGTGATGCCGAGCCCGGCGGGCAGGTACATGACGAGGAAGATCGCGATGTCGCGCCAGCGGAGCTCACGGTTCCAGGCCTGCCAGCCGGCGAGCGCCAAGAGCAGCGCCGGTACCGCCGTGATCAGCCCCGTGAGCACCCGGTCGAGATTGGCCAACGCCGGCTCCTGCACCTCCTGCGGCGTCGGGCCATCCGCCCGCGCCTCAGGCCGCCGCACTGCGGCGCCAGCCTGCGCCGACTCGGTCTCGTCGGTCTTCGGGATCGCTGAACCGGCAACGCTCATTGCCCCTCGATCTTGAAGCGGCGGCTCGCCGCTGTCGATGCGGCCCGCCACCCGAGCGCCACCGGGAATCCCCCGAGGCGAGGGTGGGGGTAACCCCCCGAAGTCTAGATCGCATGATCCGGCCAGTGGTGTAAAAAGTGTCGTGATGATTACAAGGCGCCCAGCGGACGCGCTCCGGCTGCGCAAGCTCAGCCTCCACGGCCATCGCGTTGCCTACCGCGAGGCCGGCAGCGGCCAAGTGGTGGTGCTGATTCACGGGCTCACCTCAGACTCGTCCACCTGGCGGCGGGTGCTCCCATACCTCGCGCGACGCTTCACCGTGATCGCACCCGACCTCGCGGGCCATGGCGGGTCGGCCAAGCCCAGGGGCGACTACTCGCTCGGCGCCCACGCGAGCGGTGTGCGGGACCTGCTCCTCGCCCTCGGTCACGACCGCGCCACCTTCGTCGGGCACTCCCTCGGCGGCGGGGTCGCGATGCAGCTCTCCTACCAGTTTCCCGAGCGCTGCGAGCGGCTCGTGCTCGTCGACAGCGGCGGCCTCGGCCGCGACGTCAGCCTGCTGCTGCGAGCTGCGACGCTGCCCGGCTCGGAGTTCGTCCTGCCGCTGCTCGCCGCGAGCCGTCTGCTCGACGCCGGACGCCTGGCGGGGAGCGTGCTCGGTCGCCTCGGCTTGCGGGCCGGGACCGATATCGAGGAGATGGCGCGAGGGCATGCGACGCTCGCCGATGGCGAGACGCGCGCCGCCTTTGTCCACACGCTTCGCTCGGTCGTGGAGCCGGGCGGCCAGCGGGTGAACGCCTCGAACAGGCTGTACCTGGCCAAGTATCTGCCGCTGCTGCTCGTCTGGGGCGAGCACGACTCGCTGATCCCCGTCTCCCACGGCCTCGCGGCGCACGCGCAGCTGCCCGGCAGCCGCTTGGAGGTGTTCGCCGACTCCGGGCATTTTCCGCAGCTCGACGAGCCGGAGCGCTTCCTCGACGTCCTCATCGACTTCATCGACTCCACCCAGCCCGCCGCCCTCGACGCCGACGGCTGGCGCGAGCTGCTCAGCGCCGGGTAGCGGCGGAGCGCGTCAGCCCGAGCGCACGTCGAGAACTATCTTGCCGGTCGCGCGCCGCTCATCGAGCGTCTTCAATGCCTCGCCGGCATCCTCGAGCGGGAAGCGCCCGCCTATCACCGGCCGCACGAAGCCCTCGTCGACCATGCGTCCGACGGCCTCGCCGACCTCGCGGTTGAGCTCGGGCTTGCCCATCACGTAGGCGCCCCAGCCGGCGCCGACGACGGCCGTGTTGCCAAGCAGCAGCCGGTTGACCCTGACCTCGGGGATCGATCCTCCGGTGAAGCCGACCACGATCAGCCGGCCGCCCTCGCGCAGCGAGCGCAGGCTGTCGGTGAAGCGCTCCCCGCCGACGGGATCGAGCACCACGTCGACGCCGCCGCCGGAGAGCTCCTTGACCTCGTCCTTCCACGCCTCGCCGACCAGCACGGTGTGCTCGGCGCCCGCCTGCTCGGCGACGCGCCGCTTCGCCTCGGTGGAGACGACCCCGATCGTGCGAGCTCCGAGTGCCTTCGCGACCTGCAGCGCGGCCGTGCCGACCCCGCCGGCCGCGCCATGCACCAGCACCGTCTCACGGGCCTCCAGCCGCCCGCGCAGCGCCAGCGCGAAGTACGCGGTGTGGTAGTTGAGGATCAGCGCGGCGCCCTGCGCGAACTCGAGCTCCGGCGCGAGCGCGAAGGTGAAGAACGCCGGTGCGACAGCGGTCTCGGCGAAGCCTCCGAGCGCGCAGAACGCCGCCACACGGTCCCCCGCCTTGACCGCCGCCTGCGCGGGTGCGCTGCGCACGATCCCGGCGACCTCGCTTCCGGGGACGAACGGAAGGGGCGGTTTGAGCTGGTACTCACCGCGGCTCTGCAGCAGCTCGGGGAACGAGACGCCGGCGCAATGGACGTCGACGACGACGCCCTCGCCCGGCGTCAGCATGTGCGAGGGCTCGGGCTCGGGCAGCTCGACCAGCGCCAGCGCGCCGTCGGGCCCGCTCTCCTGCACGATCTGGACGGCCCTCATCGTGAGAGTATCTCCCAACATCGAGGAAGGAGTCGGGCGATGGCAGATGTCCTTTGCGTGCTCTATGACGATCCTGTCGGCGGCTATCCGCCGCCCTACGCACGTGAGGAGATCCCCAGGATCGAGCGCTACTACGACGGTCAGAGCACGCCTACACCCGAACAGATCAGCTTCAAACCCGGCGAGCTGCTCGGTTGCGTCTCCGGCGAGCTGGGCCTGCGCGAGTTTCTCGAGGGCCGCGGCCACAGGCTGATCGTCACCTCCGACAAGGACGGGCCGGACTCGGTCTTCGAGCGCGCACTGCCCGATGCCGAGGTCGTGATCTCGCAACCCTTCTGGCCGGCCTACCTGACCGCCGAGCGGATCGCCAGGGCGCCGAAGCTGAAGCTCGCGCTGACGGCGGGCATCGGCTCCGATCACGTCGACCTGCAGGCCGCGATCGAGCGCGGCCTGACCGTCGCAGAGGTCACCTACTCGAACAGCATCAGCGTGTCCGAGCACGTCGTGATGATGATTCTCGCGCTGGTGCGCAACTACATCCCCTCCTATCAGTGGGTGATCGACGGCGGCTGGAACATTGCCGACTGCGTATCGCGCTCATACGACCTCGAGGGCATGCAGGTCGGCACCGTCGCCGCGGGGCGCATCGGCTCGGCGGTCCTGCGCCGACTGAAGCCGTTCGAGGTCGGACTGCACTACACCGAGCGCCATCGCCTGCCCGTCGAGGTGGAGGACGAGCTGGGCGTCACCTTCCACCCGACCGTCGAGTCGCTCGTCGAAGTCTGCGACGTCGTCACGATCAACGCGCCGCTGCACCCCGAGACCGAGAACCTCATCGACGCGGATCTGCTCGCGAGGATGAAGCGGGGCTCCTACCTGATCAACACCGCGCGCGGCAAGATCTGCGACCGCGACGCGGTCGCGCGGGCCTGCGAGAGCGGCCAGCTGGCGGGCTATGCCGGCGATGTGTGGTTCCCTCAGCCTGCGCCGCGGGACCATCCCTGGCGCTCGATGCCCCATCACGGCATGACGCCGCACACCTCCGGCACGAGCCTGTCCGCCCAGGCCCGCTACGCCGCTGGCGCGCGCGAGATCCTCGAGTGCTTCTTCGACGGACGCCCGATCCGCGAGGAGTACCTGATCGTCGACCGCGGCATGCTCGCGGGCACCGGGGCGCACTCCTACAGCGCGGGCGACGCGACCGGCGGCTCGGAGGAGGCGGCGAGGTTCAGGAGCGGCTAGGTGAGCTAGGCGCTGCTGCTATGCGTCGGCGTAGCGCGCGACCGTGAATCCGATCAGGACCGGCACGTGCACGGCGAACACGACGAGCGAGAGCGTCAGCACGATCAGCGGCCCGCCGCTCAGATGGTTGCGCACGAACGCGTACTCGATCATCCCGGCGATGATCGCGTAGGCCAGCAGGGCCCACTTGGCGACTTCGAAGAAGCGGCCCCAGGCGAAGCCCGGCGCGCGGGCGAGCGCAGTGAGGTTGCCGGCGAGCAGGACTGCGGACGCCGACAGCAGCGCGATCGCCGGGGCGAGCGGCACGTGCTGCGGGATGTGGGCAGACAGGTAGATCCCGCCGGCGACGATCAGCGCGAGCGAGAGCATCCCGACGGCTGTGACCGGCGGCAGGCGACGGTCGCTCATCCGGCCGCCAGCTTGGTCATGATCACGAACGTGGCGATCTGCATGAGCCCGGTGGCGCCGGCCGTGTAGATGAAGCGTTTCATCAGGCGCTCGATCACCGCGGGGTTCGGCCGCGGCTTCTTGAGCTCGACGAGGACCGCGATGTTCGCCGGCTCGAGCAGGCCGAGCGCGATCACCGCCATCACGCCCACGACGATGAAGCTGGCAACGACCCAGGCGTGCAGGCTGTAGCTCGACTGGACCGTTCCCAGCTTCGTCCCCAGCTGCCAGCCCGCCGCGAGCGTGACGGTCACCGCGGTCGGCATGATCAGCACCATCTTCGGCATCAGGCGCGTCGTGAACTCGATCCGCGCGGGAATCGAGAGCCGGCCGATGATCGGCCCGAGGACGAACCCGAGGAACAGGTCGATCACCGTCCACGTGGCGCCGCCGACCACGTGCAGGAACTCCAGCGGCCACAGGCGGTTCGCGGCGATGCCGGCGATCAGCAGCCCGAGGACGACGGCGACGATGGGGAGCCCCGCGCGGGGAACAATCTGAAAGTCGGGACGCTCGAGCCCGGCGGGCGGTGCATCCGCCAGGGCCGCTCCCGGTGAGACCGCAGCCTGCGCCATCGCCGTGCGAAATCTAGCGGGCCGGCGGACGGAGTGCCAGAGGACGCCCGCGACCGGCGCTGGACGCATCAGAGCGCGTCCACGCCACCGCGGCCATCGCCGCGGAGACGAGCAGAACCGACGGCCATGGCCCGATCGCCAGCGCGAGCAGGTGCGCGCCGACGAACGCGCCGAGACCGGCGCCCGCGAGGCCGCCCGCGGTGCGCGCGCCGTGACGAGCGGCCCAGACGCGCACGCACCACACGCCGCCGATCAGCAGCACGACCCCGCCGAGCGGCCGCGACCCGGTGCCGGACGCGACAGCGTAACCGGCGATCAGCGAGCCGGCGGCGACCGGAGCGGTGGGCAGGGGACGCACCGCAGGAGCGTAGCGCGCGCGTCAGGCAACGCGTTCAAGGCGCACGCGCGGTTCGCCCACTCCGTACAGTCGGAGCGGTGCAGAGCGAGGCGACCCAGCACGACCGTCCACGGCTCTACTTCGACCATCCCGATTGCCTGGCGCACGATCCGCGGGCGCACATCCCCGGACACCCCGATACGCCGGAGCGCCTGATGGCGATCGAGCGCGCGCTGAGCGGCGATGACTGGCTCGGGTGGGAGCGACATCGGGCCCCGGCAGCGCTCGAGAGCCAGCTCGAGCTGATCCACACCGCCGATCACGTTCGCTACATCAGGGAGATCTCGCTGGCCGGCGGCGGCGCGATCGACCCCGACACCGCGATCGGCGAGGCCTCCTTCCGCGCAGCGCTGCGCGCCGCAGGCGGCGCCTGCGAGATGACGCGCGCGCTGATGGCCCGCGAGGCGGAGGTCGGCTTCTGCGGCGTGCGCCCATCGGGTCACCACGCCGAACGCGAGCGCGCGATGGGCTTCTGCCTGTTCAACAACGTCGCGATCGCGGCCGAGTTCGCGATCCGCGAGCTCGGCGCGCGGCGCGTCTTCATCCTCGACTGGGACGTCCACCAAGGCAACGGTACGGCCGAGGCGTTCCGCCGCCGTGCCGACGTCCTGTTCGCGAGCATCCACCAGGGCGGCATCTACCCCGGCACCGGCGCGCTCGGCGACGTCGGCTCGGGCCCAGGCGAGGGCTACACGATCAACCTTCCCGTCCCGGCCGGCTCCGAAGAGGACCTGTGGCTGTCGTTGATCGAGCACATCGTGCTGCCGGCCGCCGTCGCCTTCGAGCCCGAGCTCGTGCTGATCTCGGCCGGCTTCGACGCGCATCGCGAGGATCCGCTCGCGGGCTGCCGTCTCGAGTCCGCCTCCTTCGCGGAGATGGCCCGGCACGTGCGCGATCTGGCCGGCGGACTTGGCGTGCCGCTCGGCGCCGTGCTCGAGGGCGGCTATGCGCCCGCCGCGCTGGCCGAGTCGGTCGAGGCGACGCTCGCAGCGCTCGCCGCGCCCCAGCCTGCGCGTTCGGCTGCGCCGGAGGCGCTGCTGACATCCCGGATGGCCGCGCAGTTCGCCCGTTACTGGCCGCTGTGACCCGCGCTCGGCGCCTCGATCTAAGCCGGTTCGCAACCGCAGCGCCCCTACGCAACCGCGTGGATATGATTCCTGCCGGCTGGCCGCGCGGGCCTGCCGCGAATCTCGGGAGGAGGTTCATGTTCAGCTCGATCGTGGTCGGAACCGACGGCTCTTCGACGGCGACGCAGGCTGTGCGGCAAGCGGTCGACATGGCGAAGGCCGTGGGTGCGACCCTCGAGCTCGTGGGCGCGTATGCGCCTGTCTCCGAGCAGAGGCTGCGAGCGGAAAAGCGTGACGCGCCGCGGGACGTGCAAGGGGCGATCCACCCGCGCCGCGAGACAGAAGCATCCCTCTCCCACGCGGCGGACATCGCACGCGAGGCCGGCGTCAGCGTGAACACGCACGCCCGCCAGGGGGACCCCTCCGATGCGATCCTCGATGTCGCCGAAGAGCAGAACGCCGACGTGGTGGTGGTCGGCAACAAGGGGATGACGGGGGCGAAGCGGTTCCTGCTGGGCTCGGTGCCCGACAAGGTCTCCCACCATGCCCCGTGCTCGGTGTTGATCGTCCGGACGACCTGAGCGCACGCGGGCGATCGCGGGCGACGGCGGCGATCGGCGCAAATACACCTGACTAGATGTTCATGTTTATGATGGGTGTGTGACGCACGGCCACGACCCGCAGCTGGCATATCTCGACGCAGACACCGCCCGAATCGTCGCGGAGACGATGCAGGCGCTGTCGACGCCGAGCCGCGTGCGGATCCTGAGCCGCCTCGGCGCCGGGCCATGCTCTGTCGGCGAGCTCGCGCGGGAAATCGAGATGGAGCAGTCGGCCGTTTCGCAACAGCTGCGCGTGCTGCGTCATCTCGGGCTCGTCGTCGGCGAGCGCCAGGGAAAGAGCATCATCTATGCGCTCCACGACGATCACGTCGGCGTGTTGCTCGGCGAGGCCGTCTCCCACGCCGAGCACGTGCGCCTCGGCCTGGCAGCCAGTCCGTCCGAGCGCGCGCTTTCGGCATGAACGCGACGACCCCCGCTCTGCTCGCGGCCGCCGCCGGTGTCGGGTTCGGCCACGCCGTCCTGCCCGACCACTGGGTTCCCCTGGCAGTCGTTGGTCGCACGCGCCGCTACCCGCTCGTTCGCGTGGCGCGGCTCTCGGGCATGGCGGGCGTGGCGCACGTTCTGGTATCAATCCTCTCGGGCGGCGTGATCATCGCCGTCGGGCTGCAGTTCCGCTCAACGGTGCAGAGCGCGCAGGACACCGTCATCGGCTCGCTGCTGATCCTGACCGGCCTGGCCTTCGCGGCCGTCGAGCTGACCGAACACGGGCACAGCGGCGGCCACACACACGGACACGGCGGCGACCACGTACACCGCCACGAGCAGGGCGGGCATCTTCACGGCTTGGCTGCGGTGATGCTTCCCTTCGGTGCCGCTGCGTCGCCCGACCTCACGATCCTGCCGGTGTTCCTCGCGGCCACGGCCGCAGGCGCGACGACGGCGATCAGCTCACTGATCATCTTCGCCGCGGTCACGATCACGACGATCGTCGGCCTCACGCTGCTGGCATGCTTTGGCGGACACCAGATCCGCGGCCAGTGGCTCGAGCGCTGGGGAAATGCGTTCACCGCGCTCACGCTCTGCATCATCGGCGCGCTGGTCCTGAGCGGGGTAATCTAGGCTCGCCGCCCGCGTGAACGGGCGGCGTCCGCGAAGCAGCTACGATCGAGCTGCAGAGCTGACCGGCAGCGTCGCAGAAGGATCCACTTCACGATTGGGGGGCGACCGATGCGCCAGCTTCTCAGGAGACGCTCGTCGGCCCGCCGGGCGCGGTCTGGGGCGATGCGTCTGAGCCGACGCTCACGACTGGGCGTTTGGGTAGCAGCGATCGCCGCCGTCCTGACGACCCCACTCGCGGGGTCTGCGCTCGCAGCGGGCGCGCAGGCGCCGGTCGTGCTCGATCCCGAAGGAGTTTCGGTGGCCGCCTATGGAGGCTGGGCCGCGTGGAGCCGCCGTGACACGACGACTGACAGCGATGCGCTCGTGCTGCGCTCGCCTCAGGGAGTGATCTCGCTCGCGCCGGTGGCCGCCAGCACCGCACCGTTCGACGTCGAGCTCGGCCCGACCGGTCGCTCGCGGGTGGCCGCGGTCTACTCGCGCTGCGCAAACCCGGCCGCGCTCGAGGGCTGCCGCCTGGCCGAGCTCCAGCTGGGGATCGCCGGAGCTAGGGAACGCATGCTCACGCCGCCGGGCGGCGGGTCGCTCCACGAGCCCGCGATCTGGGATGGCCGGCTCGTGTTCCTGCGCCGCAATCCCTCGGGCGGTACTCGCCGGCCCGACAACCTCTTCGCGTGGACGATCGGCAGCCGCAAGCTGCAGGAGCTCGCGCTTCCCAGCTCAAGGGGAGCCAAGAATCCAGGCGGGGAAAGCTGGCCCGCGGGCCTCACCGGTCTGATCACCGGCCTGAGCTTCAACGGTGAGCAGATCGGATACGTCACCTCCAACACCGAGGGCGTCTTCGGGGAGAGCACCCTGTGGTTCGAGACGCTCGGAGGCCGGCCCGTGCTGATCGACCAGGAGACGGGCGGCGCGGGGAACGTCTGCCCGCCGCAGTTCGTCTCGCCGGTCCTCTCCGGACGCTGGCTCTACGCCTACCTGCACGCGTGCGACCCCTCGGCGAACCCGCACCTCGATCGGCTCACGCGCTACCGCCGCGGCGAAGTCCAGGTCGCGAGGTTCACGTTCCTGCGCTCGGGCGACGAACCGATCAGCTCGGCCGTGCCCGATGGCGCGGGCGTCGACTGGGACGCCTACGGGATCGAGCGGCTGCCGACCGTCGCCTGGCGCAAGATCTCGCCGCCGGTCGCGCAGACCTTCTGCAGCAAAGCCGACCCGTTCTGCTGAGCGATCCACGTAGGAGCTGCCAATCGGCCTGTGGGCGCCGAGCGCTCACGAGCGCCGAGCCGGTCGCTGACCATCTCGATCGGAGCGCCCGTCTTCTCCTACTCTTCACTGGCGCTGAGCTGGCGCTTCGGACGGCGTGGTGGAATGGGCTCATGTCAAGCGCGCCTCAGCTCACTCAGCCGGCTCCCGCTCCACGCAACCCGGCGCATACACGTCCGACGCAGATCCTCGCGCCCGACACTCCGCAGGTCCCGATCGAGGCTCTCTCACTCGTGGATCATCGCGTGCGCCGCCGGGCGGTTCAGGCCGGCCTCGCCCCGCCGGGCCGCTACCTGGCGCTCGCGGACGGCGAGGAGACGCCTGTCGTCGCGCTCGAGGATGAGCTCACCCGTATCGGGCGTGGCCTCGGCGCCAACCTGCGCCTCGACGATGAGCGAGTCTCACGGCGTCACGCGATCATCTACCGGCGCGACGGCCGGCTTCGCCTGCTGGACGATCGCAGCTCGAACGGCACATTCCTCAACGGCCGCCAGGTGGCTGAGGCCGAGCTGCACGATGGCGATGTGATCCGCGTCGGACCCATCGAGCTTCGCTATCTCGAGATCTCAGCTGGGCATGCGTGGCGGACGCAGGGGCCGCGTGGTGGACGGCTGCGCGCGAGCGACAGGCGATCCCAACGCGCCTTCGAAGGCTGGCTGTCGAGCCGCATGCGAACGCGCGCGCACGAACGACGCGCCGGCGGTCCGGCTTCGGGCACTCGCCCGCGAACCGTCACCTACTAGAGGACTCTGCGACACGGCAGCCTCGGAGAACGCGTAGCCACCACCATCGCGGAGCTGCGACCTCAAAGTTTCCTTCTGCAACTCCACGCTAACGTGCCGGGTGATGGCAAACCGCAGCTTCGGTCAGACCTGCTCGATCGCCCGCACCCTTGAGATCGTCGGCGACCGCTGGACCCTGCTGATACTGCGGGACCTCTTTCGCGGCCTGCATCGCTTCGATGAGATCCAGAGCGACCTCGGGATCGCGCGCAATATCCTCACCGAGCGGCTGAGAAAGCTGCTCGCCGCAGGGATCGTCGAGACGCGCCCCTACCGGAGCGCGCGCGGGACGCGCGAGGACTATCACCTGACGCCGAGGGGCCTGGACCTCAATCCGATCCTGCTCGCGATGATGCAGTTCGGCGATCAGCATCTCTGGGACGACGGGCTGGGAGCACCGGTGCAGCTGCGCCACCGCGACTGTGACCATCGCACCGACGCCGGCCCGACCTGCAGCAACTGCGGCAGGCAGCTGACCGTCGGGTCCGTCGACTACATACCCAACCCCCGTCGCTTCGGCCGCGCGCGCCGTCGCCGCGCGGACGGAGCGGCTGTCAGTCGTTCGCGGTGACCGCGTCGAGGATCGCGGCGAACTTCTCGCGAGCGGCCGCCCGCCGCGTGGGCAGGTGCTCGCTCGGGACCTCGTCGGGGGGCGGCGAGTAGCCGTGGAGGATCTGGCGCGCGACAGACTGGCGGTGCACCTCATCCGGGCCGTCGTACAGGCGCCAGGCGCGCGAGTAGCGGTACATCGCCTCGAGCGGCAGGTCGGTCGAGTAGCCCAGCGCGCCGTGCGCCTGGACGGCGCGATCGATCACGTCGTGCAGCACGCCTGCGCCGTAGAACTTGATCAGCGATATCTGCTGGCGCGCTGCGGCCACGCCCTGGGTGTCCATCACCCACGCCGCCTGTAGCGTCATCAGCCGGGCGGCCTGCATCTGCGCCGCCGAGTCCGCGATCCAGTTCTGCACCGTCTGGTGGCCACCGAGCACCTTGCCGTGCGAGAAGCGGTAGGTGGCGCGCTCGCAGAGCATGTCGAACGCGCGGCCGGCGACTCCGAGCCACCGCATGCAGTGGTGGATCCGTCCCGGGTAGAGCCTCTGCTGCGAGATGAGAAAGCCCTCGCCCTCGGCCCCGAGCCGGTTGGCGACGGGAACGCGGACCCCCTCGTAGACGATTTCGGCGTGACCGCCGAGCTTGCCGAACGCCTCCTGCGGATGCTCCATCGTGGGCACGTCGCGCAGGATGTTCACCCCGGGGGTATCGGCCGGGACGATGAACATCGTCGCGCGCTGGTGCGGGCGTGCGTCAGGGTCGGTCACGGCCATGACGATCAGGAAGTCGGCGATCGAGCCGTTTGAGGAGAACCACTTGCGCCCGTCGATCACATAATCCTCACCGTCGCGCACCGCCCGCGTCTGCAGCTGCGTCGGGTCGCTGCCGGCGGTCTGGGGCTCGGTCATCGAGAAGGCCGACTTCAGGTCGCCGGCGAGAAGGGGATGCAGGAAGCGATCCTTCTGTTCAGGGGTGCCGGCGAGCGCGAGGATCTCCGAGTTGCCCGAGTCCGGCGCCTGGCAGCCGAACGCGTTGGGGGCGAATGGGGACGTCCCGAGGATCTCGTGCATCAGCCCGAGCTTCAGCTGCCCGAAGCCCTGTCCGCCGAGCTCAGGGTCGAGATGCGCTGCCCACAGGCCGCGCTCCTTGACCTGTTCCTGAAGGGGGGCATAGACGCGATCCAGGCCCGCCTGGTCGAGCTCGCCCGCGACCGTCTCCAGCGGCCAGATCTCCTCGCGCACGAACGTGCGCATCCAGTCGAGCCTTTCCTGGAACTCCGGTTCGGTTGAGAAATCCCACGCCATCACAGACCCCCGATCCAAATCATTGTTGCCGGTCGCGCACAGTATAAGGCAAGCGCATTATCTGTCAAGACACTTGCTACGATTGCTCGATGGGCAGCAGGGCGGCCGACACGAGGGAACGCCTGATCGCGGCGGCCGAGGAGCTGTTCGCCGCCAGCGGGATCGAGGCGGTCAGCCTGCGCGAAATCGTCCGCGCCTCGGGCGCGCGCAACACGACGGCGCTGCAGTACCACTTCGGCGACCGCGCGGGACTCGTGCGCGCCGTCCTCGAGAAGCACCACCTGGACGTCGACATCCGCCGCCACGCGATGCTCGACGCCTACGAGGCCGAGGGCGAGCCGGACATCTCGGCGCTGGCGCGCGCGCTCGTACAGCCGCTCGCCGCGAAGCTCGCCGACCCCGACGGGGGCATCGCCTACCTGCAGATCCTGGCCGAGCTCATGAACCGTGCGCAGCCGGCACTCGATCCGGCCGCGTTCGACGACCCCGACGACAGCATGTTCCGCTGGCGCGAGCTGATGGCGCCTGTGCTCACCGAGGACGCACTGCGCCTTCACCGCCGCTTCGTCGTGCTGCGCTTCGCGGTGGTCGAGCTCGCGAGGCGTGCCGACACCGCACCTCATACCGACGACCGGCTGTTCGTAAGCCACCTCGTCGACCTCGTCACCGCTCTGCTGTCCGCACCGCCCTCGGCGCAGACGCTGCGCCTGGCCAGCGCCCGCGAAGCAGCCCGGCAGCGACCCTAGACGAACCGGGCCCGCGCGGCGCGCCTCACGCCCCGCTCAGCTGCGCAAGCTTCGGCTCGGCCCTGCGTCGATCTCGCCACGCGCTGCACAGGCGCCCGAGCGTGTACGCGACGGCGCTGGCGGCGCCGACGAAGAACCCCACCGGGTAGTTGGTCTGATAGGAGGCCGCGATCGCGATCCAGACGATCAGCAGCGCGATCGCCACCGAGAGCGCCATCGCGGGGAGCGGCCGGTCGACGAATGAGCGGGCGGCCGCGGGCGCGCCGATCATCAGGCTGAAGATCAACAGGGTCCCAACGACCGGCACCGTCATCGTGGTCGCCAGGGCGAGCACGGCGAGGAAGAGCATGTCCATTCCGAAGCTGCTCACGCCGCGTGCTTCCCCCACCTCGGGAAGGATCGAGGAGATCATCAGTGGACGGAAGAGGACCGCGACGGCGAGGATGCAGAGCAGGCCGAGGATCGCCGTCGGGGTGATCTCGTTGCTCGATATTCCGAGGACCTCGCCGAACAGGAGCGAGTAGACGGCCGGCGCATACTCGACGCTCATGCTGAGGAACAGCGCGCCGAGGCCGAGCATCATCACGAGCGTCAGCGCTGTAGCCACGTCGTGGCGACCCCTGCGGCCGAGCAGGCCGATCGCGAGCGCGCCGGAGAGAGAAGATGCCGAGGCCGATGAGCGTGCTGATTCCAATGAGGCTCGCGCCGGCCGCCCCCGCGAAGGACCCGTTGGGAATCGCGTGCGCTGCGAACGCCGAGCCGCGCAGGACGGTGAAGAACCCCACGACCCCGGCGACCACGGCGACGATGCTCGCGACCGTCCAGGCGTTGACCATGAAGCCGGAGAACATCGCTGGCCCTAGACCTCCGCCGCGGCTGCGCGGGCGGACGGCTTGCGGCGAGGATCCCCGGCGCGGCGTCTGCGCCGCAGCTCGGGCAGGCCCGAGAGCAGGTAGAGCACGAAGATGATGGTCACGACGAAGAAGCTCACCGGCCAGCCGCGTCCCGCCGGCGGCCAGTCATAGCTGTCGTAGGCGAGCACGATCCCCAGCAGCATCGCCGCGATCCCGATCCCGGCCGCGCCGAGCATCGCGAGCACCGGGCGCTTGATGAGGCGCAGCGCGGTGGCGGCAGGACCGACGAGCAGGGCGGTGCTGAGGATCGTCCCGATCGTGATTGCAGATAGCGCCGTCGCGAGCGCGAGCGCGAGCAGGTAGGAACCGCCGATGAGGCGCACGCGTATGCCGCGGGCGGCGGCCATTTCCGGACTCACCGAGCTGAGCAACAGCGGCCGGTAGAGGGCGAGCACCGTCACGAGGACCAGCAGGCTCAGCAGGAGGACGAGCGGGATCGTGGAGCTCGCGATCGTGAACACCGAGCCGAACAGGATCGTTACGGTCGCTCCCGTGGTGCTGTGGCTCGTGGTGTCCAGATAGAGGAACAGCGCGGCCAGTCCGATCGCGGCGCCGAGGACGATGCCCGTGGCGAGGTCCCGCCCGCGCGGCCGCTGGATGCCGATCATCTCCATCGCCGCCGCGGCCACGACGTTGCCGATCACGAACCCCCAAAGCGGCCCGACGCCCACCAGGAACGCGCCGGAGCCTCCCGTGGTTCCGATGTCGCCGAAGGCCTCGCCCGCGAAGGACTGGGCCCGCATGACGGTGAACACACCGACCACACCGGTGACGATCGCCACCAGCGTCCCCACGCCGGCCGCGATGTGGACCGCTTCGCTTTCGAAGAAGCCGGGAGCGAAGACCGGGTCGAGGAAGTGGCTCAAGATGCGACCCCCGCCTCCGGGAAGACGCCCTCGTGGCCGCCGAGATCTGAGTCCTCGCCGGCGCCCGCGACGATCAGCACGCGGCCATGCACGTCGAGCACGTCGACGTGGTGTCCGTAGAGCTCGCTGAGCACGTCCGCGCGCACCACCTCCTCGGTCGTGCCACTCGCCGCACGGCCCGCGGCGAGATAGACGATGCGGTCCATCGCCGGCAGCAGCGGGTTGATCTCGTGGGCGGAGATCAGCACCGCGATCTCCTGCTCGCGCGTGATCCGCGCGAGCAGCTCGACCACTTCGTGCGCGCTGCGGAGGTCGAGGTTGGCGAGCGGCTCGTCGAGGAGCAGCAACCGCGGACGCGCGATCAGCGCGTGGGCGATCAGGATCCTCTGCTGCTCGCCCCCTGAGAGCTTGCCGACGCGGGTGTCGGCGAAGCGCGTCGCGTCGACCGCCTCGAGCATCTCATCGGTCAGAGCGCGGCGGGCTCGCGACGGTCGCGGCACCCCCAGCCGCTGAGCATCCAGGCCGAGCCCCACGAGGTCGCGCGCACGCATGGGCAGGTCGGGGTCGAGCGCGAACTTCTGGGGGACGTAGCCGATCAGCCGGCGGTTGCGCCCCTCGAGGAGGACCTCCCCGGCGCTCGCGGCCTGCAGGCCGAGGATCACCCGGAAGAGCGTCGTCTTGCCTGCCCCGTTGGATCCGATCAGACCCGTGAACTCCCCGGGCGCGATGTCGAAGCTCACGCCGTCGAGGATCTTGCGGCCGGACAGCCAGACGTCGATGCCGCGGACCGCGAGGACGTCCTCGCTCACCGATGCCCCGTCCGGAGTCACAACTTTTCGGTGGAGATGCCCTGCCCGACGGCCTTTTCCAGCGCCCTGACCTCGGCCAGCATCCACGACTGATAGTCATAGCCGGGGGTGGGCATCGTCTCGTAGACGCCGACAACCGGAATCCCGTCGCGCTTGGCGGTTTTCACGAACGATTCGGTGAGCGAGCTGGTGACCTGCTGATTGTGGACGAACACCTTCACCTCGTGCCCGGAGAAGAGCCCTTCCTGGAGGCTCACGTCCTGGGGTGCAGGGTCGGTCCCGTTCATGATGTCCGCCTGCATGCTGAACGGGGTCAGGTTCTTGATCCCGGCCGCTTCGAGCATGTAGTCACCGACCGGCTCCGTCGTCGCGACCGTCGTGTCGGGGTAACGCTTGCTGAAGTCGCGCAGCGCTGTGAACCAGGGCTGAAGCGAGGCTTCGAAGGCTTGCTCGTTGGCCTGGAAGTAAGCCGCATGAGCGGGCTGTATCGCCGAGAGATCAGCCACCAGCGCCCTTGCCACGGCGGGCATCGTGGTCGGCTTGTACCAGAGGTGCGGATTGGGAGTCGATTCAGGAAGGCCGAGCAGCTTTTGGACGTTGATGATCTTGCGCGACGAGCTCGGCGAAGCCGACTCGATCTTTTCCATATAGGTGTCATACCCGACCCCGTTCTGAACGATTAGGCTGGCGGCGCTGACCGCCTGCGCGACGCTCGGGCTCGCCTCGAAGGTGTGGGGATCGGTGTTCGGGTTGCTCTCGATCGCCGTCGCGCGCACGTACTTGCCGCCGATCTGCGAGATCACGTTCGCGTACTCGTTCTCGGCGCCGACCGCCGTGATCGTCGAGCCCGATGAGCTCCCGCCAGAGGATGACGTGCCTGTACCGCACCCCGCGAGCAGCAGCGCGGCAGGCAGCGCGAGGAGAGCAGCACGGGGGACAACGCGGCGCGGAGCGATCTTCATTCGGGACATCGATCATGTGGTGGACAGGCTCTGACTCGCAACGGTCGGGACCATAACATAGTTTTGAGTCCGATTCTTTATCTCGCGGCGAACGGCATCGAGGACTCGCGCGGCCGTCGAGAGCCGCGCAGCCGTCGAGAGCCGCGCTGCGCGGCGAGGCTCGCTCTCAGCCCTGGCAGGCCGAGCAGTCGCCGCGCAAGACGACCTCGTGGTCGCGCGCGTGGAACCCGAGGCGACGCGAGAGGCGGTCGATCGAGCGCTCGAGATCGCCGTCGTCGAACGGCTCGAGCCGCCCGCAGGAGTCGCACAGCAGGTGATGGTGGTGGCTGCCGCCCGGGTCGACCAGCTCATACCGAGCAGTGGCGTCGCCGAGCTCCAGGCGCGCGACCAGGCCGCGGTCCTGCAGCAGCTCGAGGATCCGATAGACACTCGCGCGAGCGACCTGGCGCTCGCCGGCGCGCAGATGATCCTCGATCTCGAGCGCGCTCAGCGCGCAGGACTGCTCGGCGAGCAGGTCGATGATCGCGTTTCGCGCTCCGCCTCGATGATGCCCAGCCTGACTGAGCACGGCGCGAGCGTGCCGAGACCAATCCGATGCGCTGACTGTCGACATGGTCCTCATGATAGCCGGATCCCCGCGATAGTGAGACTACTTCTCGATTTGGGCTGGGGGGCACGTCCGCGCGTCATCGCGCGAGCTCGCCTGCTCGCTCACTCCAGCGGGGTGACGGGCCCACGGGCGGCGACGGTCACTCGCGTCCCGACAGGGAGCACCTGCTCGCCATGCACCCGCGCGAGCAGCATCTCCCCGCCGCCCGGCTCGTCGGGGCGGATGTGCAGCAGCGCGTCGTGGCCGTAGTAGCGGCAGCGCTCCACCCGGCCGGGGAGGCCGGCGGCGTTGCTCTCGCCACGGGCGCCCTCCTCGCGAACGCGCACGTCGAGCTGCTCTGGACGGACCATCACGACCCCTGCCGGCGCGCCGCCAGTCGTTGGATCGCCGCGCAGCCGCAGCACGCCGAGTGTGGTCAGCGCAGTGCCATCGTCGAACTCCGCATCGATCACGTTCACCGCGCCGAGGAAGCGCGCGAGCCGCTTGTCGGCGGGTCGCTCATACAGCTCGGCCGGAGCTCCCTGCTGGACGATCGTCCCGTCGCGCAGGACTGCCACGACGTCGGCGAGCGACAGGGCCTCCTCCTGATCGTGGGTGACGAGAACCGTCGTGACGCCCTGCTCGCTCAGGAGTCCGTGGACCTCCTCGCGAACGCGGCCGCGCAGCGACGCGTCCAATGAGGAGAACGGCTCGTCGAGCAGCAGCGCCTCCGGGCGCCGCGCCAGGGCGCGGGCGAGCGCGACCCGCTGCTGCTCGCCGCCCGAGAGCTCGTGCGGCAGACGGCGAGCCAGCGTCGCAATCCCGACCATCTCGAGCAGCTCGGCCACAGCATCGCCGCGACGCTCGCGGCGGGACAGGCCAAAGCCGACGTTGTCCTGGACGCTCAGGTGGGGGAAGAGCGCGCCCTCCTGCGGCACGTAGCCGATGCCGCGCTTCTCCGGCGCGACGTAGGTGCGTCCGTCGTCGAGCGTCCTGTCCGCGAGCGACACGCTGCCCCGCTCGGCGCGCTCGAAGCCGGCGATCACGCGCAGCAGGGTCGTCTTGCCGCAACCGGAGAGCCCGAGCACGGCCGTCAGCGACCCCGGCTGCACCTCGAGGTCCACGCCACGGAGCACCTCCGTGCCGGGGTAGCCCTTCCAGAGATCGCTGACCGACAGCCGGCTCATCGTGCCTGCTCTCCGCGCACGAGCGTCGTCATGCGACGACTGAGCAGGTAGGCCGGGATCGCCGAGATGGCCACCATCAGCGCGGCATACGGCGCGGCAGCACCGTAGGAGAGTTCAGACGTGTACGCCCAGAACTGGGTGGCGAGCGTGTTCACCCCGGTCGGCCGCAGCAGCAGCGTCGCCGTCAGCTCGGTGGCCGCCGAGATGAACACCAGCGCGAACGCCGCTCCGAGACCGGGGGCGATCAGCGGCAGCGTCACCCGCCGCCACACCGTCGCAGGACGGGAACCCAGCGAGCGGCCCACCTCCTCCAGGCGTGGTGAAGCACGCCCCATTGCCGAGCGCACGCCAACGACCGCCAGCGGCAGGAACAGGATCGCGTAGGCGACGATCAGCTCGATCGCGCTCTCATAGAACGCGAATGCGTATCGCACGGAGAAGGCCACGAGCCCGAGCGCGATCACGAGGCCCGGCAGCGCCATCGGCAGGTAGGCGAGCCGCTCGATCAGCAGCGTGAAGCGGTTGCGGTGGCGGATCGCGAGCGACGTCACCGGCACCGCCAGCGCCGTCGACAGCGCAGCCGCGGCGGCGCTGTACTCGGCCGTGTGTCCCGCCGCGGCGAGGATCGAGGCGGACGGCAGCGTCGTCGAGCTTCCGCGCAGCATCCAGTAGACGAGCGCCCCAACCGGCACCCCGAGCGCCAGGCCGCTGAGCGCGGTAAGGCCCGCCAGCACCGCAGCCGAGAGGCGCCCGAGGGAGACCTTGGGGGCGATTCGCCGCGCGCCTGGCCCGGTGAGCCACGAGGCGCCCCGGCCGCTGACCGCCAGCTCCCCGCCGAGCGCTGCGACGCTGAGCAGGACGAGGACGAGCGACAGCACGCACGCGGCCGCCGTATCGAAGCCGAGCTTGAACTCCGTGAAGATCTCCACGGTGAACGTCCGGTACTGAACGATTTCGAACGCGCCGTACTCGGCCAGAAGCGCGAGGGTCACCAGCAGGCAGCCGCCGAGCACCGCCGGCCAGATCTGGCGCATCGTGACCTTGCGGAACGTCTGCCACGGGCCCAGGCCGAGGCTGCGCGCTGCCTCCTCCAGCCCCGCGTCGAGGTTGGCCAGCGCGCTGGCCACGGGCAGGTAGACGAGCGGGTAGAGCGACAGCGTCATGATCATCACCGCGGGCAGGTAGCCATGGAGCGCGGGATCGATCGAGACCCAGCCGAAGCCAACCACGAAGTCGGGGACGCCGAGCGGCAGCACCAGCGCGACCGCCCACAGCCGGCGGGCGGGCAGCACGGTGCGCTCCACGCACCAAGCCGCGCCCACCCCGAGCACGGCGCACAGGACAGAGCAGGCGAGGGTGAGACGGACGGTGTTCCACAACAGCAACGCAACGGAATGGCGCAGCAGCAGGTGTTGCACTTCGCTCAAGCCCGACCGCTGGGCCTGAACGACCAGGAAGGCCAGCGGCAGGAGAACCAGCCCGACGGCGATCGCCGCGCCGGCGACGCTCACCAGCGGCCAGCGGCGCCACGCGGACAACGTCCGCGGCAACCTGCTGGCGATCGGCTGGGTGGACGCGTGCGTGCTCACGGTTCGTCCTAGAGGAGTCCGAGCTTCTGCTCGAGCGCAAGAGCCTGGCTGCCGTCGCCGAGCTCGGCCGGCGTCAGCGGCGCGGGCTTCAGCTGGGCGAACGGACGCAGCCCAGGCGCCGGGCTCACGCCGGGGCGCAGAGGGTACTCGTAGCTGTCACTGTGCGCGATCGTCTCCTGGCCGGCCCTGCTCACCAGGAACGCGAGGAACGCCTGCGCGGCGGCCTGGTGCGAGCTGGACCTCAGCACGGCCGCGCCCGACACGTCCACGAGCTCGCCCGGGTCCCCCGGCGCGTAGTAGTGCAGCGCGGAGTGCATGCCCGCCGCGCCGAGCTCGTCGCGCAAGCGGTAGTAGTAGTAGTGGTTGATCGGCCCCACGGCGACCTCGCCGTTGTTCACCTGGACCACCACGGTCTCGTTGTCGGGGTAGATCATGCTGTTTGCCTGCAGGCCCTTCAGCCATCTTTCGGCTGCGGCGAGACCGTCGAGCTTGACGACCGCCGTGATCAGCGGCTGGAAGTCCGTCTCAGAGGGGGCGAAGCCCACCTTGCCCTTCCACTTCGGCTCGGCCAGTTCGAGGATCGAGCTGGGCAGCTCCGCGGACGTGGCCCGGGAGGTGTTGTAGACGAGCACCGACACGCGCGCGGATACGCCCACCCAATCGCCCTGGGCGGAGTCGTAGCGGCTGGGGACCGCCGCGAGCGTGGCTGGCGACACGGGCGCGAGCAGGCCCTTCTCGCGGAGCGCTTCCAGCACGGGCGTGTTCTCGGTGTAGAAGACATCCGCCGGCGAGCTCTCGCCCTCTTGCAGGATCTGGTCCCCCAGCGTGGCCTCGTCGCCGGTGCGGACGTTGACCTTGATCCCCGTCTGCATCTCGAACGCCGACACGAGCGCCGCAGTCGTCTGTTCGTGCTGGCCGTTGTACAGCGTGATCGCCGGCCCGCCACCCGAGGACCCGCCGCAGGCGCTCAGCAGGGTGGCGGCAGCGATCAGGAGCGGGCTGAGCAGGGCGAGTGTGCGGCGGTGCATTGATCAAATCCGAGCCTTCTTGTCGGGATGAGGCCAAGGTAGCAGTAATTAGGGTCGCCTAACTCAGTCGCACGCAGCGGTGCTCCTCACGCGACGAGCCGAGCTCGAGCAGCCGGTCAGACGAACAGGCCGCGCGCCGTCGTGCGAACGCTCGGAACGGGCAGGATGAATGTGATCGGCGTGCCTCTCCAGTCAGCTCGACTCGCCGATTAGAATCTCGGATGGCTCGGGCGGCAGCAGCTGGTGGCGATGCTCGTCGGGTTCCGGTGGCGAGAACCAGCGCTGAGCGATCGCAGTGGGGATGATCGCCGAGAGCACGACCACCGTGACCAGCAGCGAGAACTGAGTGCGGTTGATGATGTGGGCGGTCAGGCCATAGAGCGCGCTGATCGTCCCGAAGGTCAGGCCGGTGCTCATGAGCAGCGTCGTGAAGGTTGCGTTCGGGCTGGCATGTCGGCGAGCGAGTGGGTAGATCAGGCCGACCTTGGGGAGCATCTTTGCGGCGACGAGCGCGCCGAGGACGCCGACGTTCGCGAACACCGCCGGGAGCGACACGTTCAGCCCGCCACGCAGAAAGAAGAACGGCGTCAGAAACGCAAACGCCACGACGCGCAGGCGCCGTTGCTCTTCCTGGTGTCGCTGGTAATGGCGCGACATCACCAGGCCGAGCACGAACGCCGGCAGCACCGCCTGACTGTTGGCCTCGTCTCCCAGAACCATCAAAGCCAACAGGATCGCGAACACGATCTTGATCTCGGGCTCGATCACGCGGTCGCCATAGCGGCCGAAGAACCAGGGCGAGAGCTTCGGCAGGAGCACGATGACCGCCACCGAAACGACGAGGAAGACGGGGAACCAGACCGTCGGCTTGATGAAGATCACCGACAGGGCGATCACGGTGCACATGTCGGTCACAAAACAGGCGCTCATGATCAGCTTGCCGACCCGGACGGTGTTCAGCCCGGTCTCGACCAGGACCGCATAGACGACTGCGAGGCTCGTCGTCGACAGGGCGGTGCCCGCGATCAGCGAGGCCTTCGTCGTCCATCCGAGCGGGCCGAGGGCAACGAGCGTGGCTACGACGAACGGTCCAGCGAACGACGCGACACCGATCGCGACCGAGGCGCTGAAGCGTTCGCGGAAGTCGTCAGGATCGACCTCGGCGCCGGCAAGGAACGTGAGCACGACAGATGCGAAGCTTGCGATGAACGCGAGCCAGCTTGCATTGGGATCGAGATGAAACGCGTTCCCCAGCGCGACGCCGAGCGCGAGCTCGAGGAGCGCGACCGACACGCCGAGCTCGACCGAGACCATGCTGGCAAGCAGGACAGCGCCTGCAAGGATTGCTGCGAGTTGAACGGGCTCCATTGGCCGACCTCCACGATGCGTCGCTGGACGTTTTCGTAGAGGCCATCAGCGGCGAGTAGCCGCAGTTATGGAGCGAGCCTCATCGCTCGAGCCTCCATGTTAGCCGAGTCAGATCCTCCGAAGCCTCCCTCAGCCCTGCTCAATTCCCGCCGGAGCTCGGTGAGACGGCCGGTCGCCGCCTGAGATGCGGGCTACGATCACCTTCCAATGATGCGATATGCTGATGCCAATGGCGCGCACCACCGTCGATGTTGACTCGCGAGCACTTGAGGCAGCGCGTCTCGAGCTGGGAACGAAGGGTTTGAGCGCTACTGTCAACGCGGCGCTGCGCGAGGTGGGGCGGCGGCGGGCGCTCGCGGGCTTCGATGTGGTCCGCGACATCGACGGCACCCCCGCCGAGGTCGAGGCCAACCGCCAGGACCGGCACACTGAGCACCAAGGCTGAGATCGAGCCCGTCTCGCTCGATCGCCCAGCCCTGTTCGACACAGGAGTCTGGACCTGGGCGCGTGATCGTCGCTTTCCCGAGCTTGCATCGTGGTTCAACGCGCAGGTAGCCGACGGTCTGGCGCTCGTGTGCGATGTCGTTGTTTTGGAGCTCGTTCGCTTGACGCCCAGCGAGTCACGCGCGCAAGAGGTGGCCGCGCGCCTGGAAGCGTTCGAGTTTGTCGTGATGGGCGCAGGCCTCTGGAAGCGAGCGCGCGAGCTGCAGTCGCTGCTGTCCGCCAACGGAGACCATCGTCGTGTGCCTCCAATTGACCTCTTGATCGGCGCAGCGGCCGAGCGAGCGGACGTGCCGCTGATCCACTACGACCGCGACTACGAACGGCTGGCACGAGTCAGCGCCTTACAACATCATTGGCTCGTACCCGACGGCGCGCTAGCAGCCGAATAGACGGGCAAGCCCCGTTCAGCGCTTCCTCGAGGCCCCTGGGAACCAGTCTTTACATCAACGTAGTAGCCTGGCTGAATGGTTTAGGTGCTGCTCGCGGGGGAGGGGGTGTGGTGGCGGAGTCGGTTGAGCTTGCGACGATCCTGCTGACTGATCTGGTCGGCTCTACGCGGCTGGCTACTTCGGTGGGTCCGGTGCGCGCTGATGAGCTGCGCGAAGAGCATTTCGGCTTGTTGCGCCAGGCGATCGCGTTCGTGCGATGGGCGGGAGGTGAAGAACACTGGGCGACGGGTTGATGGTGGCGTTCGGCTCGGCGTCGGCGGCGGTGCGCTGTGCTGTGGCGATGCAGCAGCTGTTTGAGCGCCGCTACGGCCGGGCGGAGCAGGGTTTGCATGTTCGGATCGGGCTCGGGGCGGGCGAGTCGACGGTGAAGCGACGGGGATTACTTTCGGGATGCCCACGATCGAGGCGGCGCGGCTGTGCGCGCAGGCGCGAGCGGATGGGATTCTGATCTCGGGGCTGGCCAAGACGCTGGCGGGGCGCTGTGAGGGCGTCGAGTTCGAGTCGGCTGGCATGTTGGAGTTGAAGGGGTTTCCCGAGCCGGTGGAGGCTTTCTCTGTGTCGTGGGCGCCGCTTGCCGAGGAGGCTTCGGGGGCGCAAGTCGCTGGCCGCTGCCGGCGGTGTTGCGCTCGGTGCCGCCGGTCTCCTATGTGGGGCGTCTGGCTGAGCGGGGGGTGCTCGAGGAGGCGCTGGTGCTCGCGCGCGATGGGGCGCGCCAGGTGGTGCTGTTGTGTGGCGAGCCGGGGATCGGCAAGACCAGGCTCGCCAGCTATGCGGCGCATCGTGCGCACGCCGAGGGTGTCGCGGTGTGTTGGGGCGCGTGCTCGGAAGAGCTCGCGGTGCCGTATGAGCCGTGGATCGCGGTCTGCTCGCAGCTGGTCGAGCACGCCCCGCAGGAGCTGCTCGCCGCGCATGTGCAGCGCCACGGCGGGGAGCTCGGCCGTCTGGCGCGCAACCTCCCGGGGCGCGTGCAGGGCCTGCCCGAGCCGCAGTCTTCTGATCCCGAGACCGAGCGGTATCTGCTGTTCTCCGCTGTCGCGGGGCTACTGGCAGAAGTGGCGGGAGCTGTCCCTGTGTGCGTGGTGCTCGACGATCTGCACTGGGCGGACGGTCAGTCGGTGGCGCTTTTGAAGCACCTGGTGCGCACCGTGCGAGCACGGGGCGCTGCAGCTGATCGCGACCTACCGCGACTCTGATCTGGGCAAGGACCACCCGCTGACCGGGGTGCTCGCTGACCTGCGGTCGCTCGCGGGTGTGCAGCGCGTCGCGTTGCGCGGTCTCGGTGTCGATGAGGTGGCGCAGATCATGACCGCGGTCGCCGGGCACGAGCTCGACCAGGACGGCATCGAGCTGGCAGGCGAGATCGCACGGGAGACCGACGGCAACCCGTTCTTCGTGGGGGAGATCCTGCGCGGCCTCTCCGAGTCCGGGGTCACGGTGTTCGACGAGGCGGCAGGCCGCTGGCACGTGGATCGCTCCGCGGGGCTCGCGCTGCCCGAGAGCCTGCGCGAGGTGATCGAGCGGCGTGTGGAGCGCCTAGGCGAGGAGGCGCTCGAGGTCCTGAGGCTCGCGGCGGTGATCGGTCGCGTATTCGAGTTGGAGCTGCTCACGGCGATGCTCGAGAGCGACGAAAGCCAGCTGCTTGACCATCTGGAGGCGGCGGTCGCCGCCTCGCTGCTGGCCGAATCCGACGAGCGGGCGGGGCAGTTTCGCTTCGCTCACGCGCTGATCAACCAGACGCTGTATGACGGGCTGGGGGTCACCCGCCGCGCGCGGATGCACCAGCGCGTCGCGCAGGCGCTCGAGCAGCTCTACGGCGAGGACCCCGGCGAGCACCTCGCAGAGCTGGCGCTGCACTGGCGGCTCGCGGCGGTCTCGGTCGACAAGGCCAAGGCCGCCGACTATGCCTGCCGCGCGGGTCAGCGTGCGCTCGACAGCCTTGCCCCCGCAGAGGCGGTGAAGCTGTTCGCCGATGCCGTCGAGCTGATCGGCGACGACGACAGCGCCGAGCGTTGTGAGGCGCTGATCGGGCTCGGCGAGGCACAGCTCCAGACCGGCGACGCCGCCTACCGCGAGACGCTGCTCGAGGCCTCCCGGATCGCCTCCGCTCTCGGCGACGCCGAGCTCGCCGCACGAGCGGTCCTGGCGAACAGCCGCGGCTTTGCGAGCGTGATCGGCGAGACCGACGAGCAGCGGCTCGCCGCGATCGAGCGAGCGATCGAGCTCGACGATCCGCCGCACCCCGTCCGCCGGGCGCGCCTGCTCGCGCTCCAGGCGACTGGAGCTTGCTGTATCACCCCGACTACCGGCGTCGCTGGGCGCTCGCCGACGAAGCGCTCGCGCTCGCCCGCGAAACCGGCGACGCGAGGACACTCGCCATAGTGTTGCGCCAGGCGTGGGAGGCGTACTGGTCCGCGCAGACGCTCGAGCTGCGCAGCGCGCTTGCCACCGAGCTTGCCGAGTGCGCAGCCAAGGTCCAAGACCCGGCGCTTCAGTTCTGGGCGCGCATGATCGAACTTTACGCCCACACCGCACAGGGCGAGCTCGGCCGCGCGCACGAAGCGCTAGAGCGCATGCAGCGGATCGCCGAGGAGCTCGGCCAACCGACGCTCAAGTGGTTCGCCACTTTTCAGACCGCGAGCCTGGCAGCTCCTTCACGGCGATCTGGCGGCCGCAGAGCACTCGGCCGAGCGCGCCTTTCAGATCGGACAGGAGGCGGGAGAGCCGGACGCGATCCTGATCTACGGCATCCAGCTTTCCTTTGTCATCCGGATCCAGGGCCGTGGCCAGGAGATCATCGCGATGCTCGAGCAGAGGGCAAGCGCGTCACCCGGCATCGTGGCTCTTCGCGCCGGCCTCGCCTGGACCCTGTGCTGGCTCGACCGTCGAGCAGAGGCCACGACGATCCTGAAGCAGGCGGCGAGCGACCGCTTTGAGCACGTTCGGCCGTCGACCGGACGAGCTGACCGCGCTCGTGCTCTACGCCGACGCCGCTGTGCAGACGGGCGACACCGACGCCAGCTCGATCCTCTACGAGCGCATCGAGCCATTCGGTGATCAGATCGACTGGAATGGCTCCACCGCCTACGGACACGTACGCATGTATCTGGGCCTGCTCGCCGGAGTCCTGGGCAAACACGAGCAGGCCGATCAGCACCTGGCGTTCGCGTGCGAGTTCCAGGAAGCCAACGGTATGCCGCTGTGGGCCGCCCGGGCCCAGCTGGGATGGGCGGAGGCGCTCGCCGCGCGAGGCGATGCTGCGCGAGCGCGGGAGCACGCAGCTCGCGCACTCGAGCTCTCGCGCGAGCACGGGTACGGCCTCTTTGAAGAGCGAGCGGAGGCGCTCGTCGGGGCGCAATCAAGAGCCTGACTGCCCGGGCGATGGGGGCTCAGCGCTGCCACCCCGCTGATACTTAGACAGCATTGCGAGTGCCGTACGCTCGCAATGTGACGCCGGAGGAGCTCGCCAACCTCGCGCATCTGCGCCGCGCCCGCGATCTGATGGACCGCGAGTACGCGCGCCCGCTCGACGTCGCCGCGCTCGCCCGCGCCGCGCTGATGTCGACCGCACACTTCTCGCGGCAGTTCCGCGCGGCGTACGGGGAGACGCCCTACGCCTACCTGATGACGCGGCGAATCGAGCGGGCGAAGGCGCTGCTGCGCCGCGGCGACCTGTCGGTCACCGAGGTCTGCATGGCGGTCGGGTGTACGTCGCTCGGCTCGTTCAGCGCGCGCTTCACCCAGCTGGTGGGCGAGACGCCGACGGCCTACCGGGCCCGTGACCACGGCGCGCTCGCGAGCGTGCCGGGCTGCGTCGCCAGGGACCTCACCCGCCCGAGCCGCCAGACCGAGCAGGATCGGAGAAGCGCGCGGGGCGCTGGCTCCCTAGCCTTGCGGGCATGAATCTCACTCTTTCCCAATGCTTCGTCCTAGTCCATGACCCCGACCTCGCACTGGCCTTCTACCGCGACACGCTCGGCCTCGAGCTGCGCAACGACGTCGCCCGCGGAGACTTCCGCTGGATCACCGTCGGCGCCGCCTCCCAGCCCGGCGTCGCGATCGTCCTCACGAACTACCTGAACGGCAGCCCCGCCGACCGCGACGCGCTCGCCGCCCTCGTCGCCAAGGGCGCCCTGAACGGCGTCCACTTCCACACCGACGACCTCGACGCCACCTTCGAGAAGGTGCGCGCCGCGGGCGCCGAGATCGTGCAGGAGCCGACCGAGCAGCCGTGGGGCACGCGGGACTTCGCCGTGCGTGACCCGTCCGGCAATCTGGTGCGCATCGACCAGCCGCCCGCCGCGTAGAGCTGGTCAGATCGAGCCAAGGCGACGCTGATGCGGCTGCACAAGCAGCATTTAGATCGTCGCCGTCAAACCGAATCCGGCGTTCACCAATTACTTCACCGCCGCGTCGGCGGTGCGGGCCACGCACCCGAAAGCCGACGCGAGCAGTGAGGCAACAATGACGGGAGCCACGGGGGCGCCGCGGCGAGAGCGTGGCGCGCGCCCGGCTTACATCCGATCGCTCAGGTGGCGGAGGCCGTCACCCTCGAGGAGGCCGACTGAGGCTGCCTGCGACGAGTGACGGTCAGCCTGGCGCCGAGTCCCGCCAGGGTGAGACCTACGACGGCCCCGGCGCCGATTCCCGCATCGGCCCAGTCGAAGCCGTTCGACTTGACGACCGTGACGGTCTGAGGCGGTGACGCGACCAGCTTGGTCGTCGGCGGCGGCTGATGCAATGGCACGTTCGAGGCTATGCGCGCCGACGCGGCGGGAGCTGCCACCGCGCCGCCGGCAAGGACCAGCGCCAGGGGCTTGATGAGTGGGGGGTGCTTGAGTGTCATGTCTTGTCTCCTTGTCTCCGGTTCCTGTTTGGTCTGTCGGGCGATCGGCTTGACTGGTCGTCGCCCTGTTTCTGGCTCTACCTGTCGCTATCCGTCGCTGCTCGGCGGTTAGGCGTAGAAGTAGGGGTCGAGCACCCGCACCTGGGTGATCTGGTCGACCGGCAGCTCGTTGCAGCGGCGGTCTTGCGGATCGCCTCAGGGGTGGGTGCGTCGTAGATGCAGAAGGTCGTGCGCTTGTCCTCGCTCACGTAGGAGTGCACCCAGGTGACGCCGTCCTCGGCGTTTCGCTCGACGACGGTGCGGCAAACGTCCGCTCCGCCGTTCTCGATCGGTATGTGCAGCCCGTCCGGGAACGTGCGCTGGACCATGTACCGGGGCATGTGAGCTCCTCCTCGTTGGTTGTGGAATGTGCATGCCACGAACCTACGAGCGCGCCGGGCCGGGCGCATCGGGAGGACTCCCTATGTTGGGATCCGCCGTTACCTATCTTGGGCCGACCAGCTTGGGCCCGTGGGGGATCTGGGGCCGCTCAGCCCCAGCCGCGACGCCTCCGCGGCGGCCTCGCCGCGGGTGCGGACGTCGAGCTTGCGCAGGATCGCCGAGACGTGATGATCGACGGTCTTCTTGGACACCACCAGGCGCTCGGCGATCGCCGCGTTGGGCAAACCCTCGGCGAGTAGCGCGAGCTACCTCGAGCTCCCGCGCCGTCAGGCCGGCGGGGTTCTGCGCGTGCGCGGCCGTGGCCCTCGCCGCACGCCACGCGCTCCTCGCTCGCGTAGCTTGCGGGCGACGATCGCGGCCGCCGGAGTGGCACCCATACGCTGCAGCTCGGCCAACGCCTGGCGCAGCGCGTTCTCATCATCTGCGTCGGCGAGCGCCAAGCGCCGCCTCGTAGGGGCAAGAGCGAAGTCTCCACAGCTCCGCCGCGCGCTCCCACTCACCGGCCATCTGCAGCGCATAGGGCTCCGCCACGCGGGCGGGGATGTGCTCATCGATCCCCGCCCGCCACCGCCAGCACGCGAGCTCGCCGATCTCCCAGGGGTTGCCGATCTCTCGGGCTACGCTACTGGCCCGGTCCGTCTCGACAGCGACGTCCCCGTTCCGCGTGAGCCAGGCCGCCTCGGCGCGGGCGGTCGCGACCCGCGCCAGGCGCTGCTCGCCGGTCGGCGCGGCGAGCGCGAGCGCCTCGTCGAGCGGCCCCTGAACGTCGGGATCCCCGCGTCTAGCCCGGACCCGGCCCAGCGCGATGAGCGCGTCTACGCGCGGTATCGGATTTGCGACGGCTCGGCGCAGGACTTCCTCGGCGGCGTCGGTCGCCTCGCTCCAGCGTCCGCTGTCAACGCTGGCGAGCGCGAGCCAGCCGATGACGTGCAGTTCCGGTGCGTCGAGATCGTGCTCACCGCAGTAGCTCAGCGCCTCGTCGAGGTAGTGTTCGGCGCGGGCCGGGTCCTTCGTCATCGTCACGCTCGCCGCGAGGTTCGTGAGCGCGCGCACAACGTGATCCTCCGCTCCGCCCTCAAGCGATATCGCGAGGCTGCGCTCGAGTGCGGCGCGCCCCTCCTCGGCGCCACTGAGCAGCTGCGCTGTACCCACATTGTTGAGCGCATTCGCCAGGGTCTTGCGGTCGCCGAGGCGCTCGGCGAGTTCGATCGCCCGCTCGCCCCACGCGATCGTCTCGACGGTCTGCGCGGCCAGCATCGCGAGCGCCGCACGGTTGCTGTAGGCCATCGCCAACTCTCGGCCCGGCGGTAGCGGCTCGAGCAGAACGACCGCGTCGGCGGCGCAGCGATCTGCGCGCACGCGGTCCCCGGCTTCCCACCCCAGCCGCGACAGCCACCGCAGGCAGTCACCCTCGTGTACCACCTCGCCGATCGTCCGCCACAGCTCAAGCGCACGCTCACGTGCTCGCACGGCCTCCTGTAGCTGGTCGGTCAGTGACACTCGTAGGAGCGCGCCTCGAGCATAGGCGCGAGTCGCTTCGCCGGGAGCCCCTCGGCGAAGCGAAGCGATCGGGCCCATTGCGCCGCGGCCTCACGATGGGCGAGGACCCGCGCCGCCTCATGCGCGGCCGCCGGCGCGTGCCGCAGCACAGCCGGAGCGTCGCCTGCGACCTCAGCGTGCTCGGCCAGCCGGGCGTGGTTCTCGCGCGTGTCAGCGCGGGCGCTCAACGCCGCGAGCGCCAGCTCGTGTAGCTCACGCGCGCGCGCCGCAGGAGTTGCTTGCCCCAGCGCCACGCGCGCCAGCTCGTGTCGAAATGCGAGCGCGGTCCTCTCGCGGACCAGCAGCCCGGCTCGCAGGCACTCATCCACACCTGCCCCGCCATCGCGTACCAGCGCCTCGAGTAGCCAGTCCTCGATCCGCTGGGGAACAATCGCCGCGGCAGACAGCGTCTCGCGCGCCGCGGTCGACAGACGCGCCGCGCGCGCCAGCACCGCGTCGCGCACCGAGGTTGGGACGCCGACCGCATCGATCGCCAGCGCCTCGGTGACGAAGAACGGATTTCCGGCGGTGGCGTGAAAGAGAGCCTCGGCATCGATGTCCCTGCCGTCCGCGAGCTCCTTGACCGCGGCGAGCGAGAGCGGCGCCACGCGCAGCCGGCGCACATCGGGACTCGTCGCGATATCCCCGAGCAGCAGCCGCAAAGACCCCTGAGCGAGAACCTCGTCGGTACGGTGAGTCACCAACACAAGCGAGCCAGTGGCACGGACCCGGCGCGCAAGGTAACGCAGCAGATCGAGCGTCGCCTCGTCCGCCCAGTGCACATCCTCAATCACGGCAACCGTTCCTCGGACGGTGCCCAGCTCCTCGAGCAGCGCGCCGAATAGAAGCTCGCGCGGGGCGTCGTCTGCAAGCAGCTTGCGCAGGCCACCGCCGAGCTCGCGTGCGAAGTCAAACAGCGGGCCCAGCGGCCGCGGAGTCAAGAGCGCATCGCAGGCGCCACGGATCACGCGAGCGGCACGCCGATCCGCCGCGCAGAATCCCTCCACGAGCGCCGTCTTGCCCACACCAGCCTCGCCGCCGATCAGAACAACCGAGCCACGACCCTGAAGTGCACTGCCGAGCGACTCGCCGAGCTCCCCCAAAAACGAATCGCGCTCAAGCAGCGACATGGCTCGCCAGAGCCTACCCGCCGATGTGTAAAGAGCGGGAACGACGGGGGTCAAACCCACGAAAGACAACGGATCGAGATCCGCGCCCGGGCTTGAGAGCCGTATGTGCGTGCTGACACGGTCTGCTGCTGCTGGTCCTCCGGAGCTAGCGCTGGGCCTGCTTCCTCGGACGCCCGCTCGACTGCGGAAAGCGGGGTCAGGTCATATGATCAACCCCACGACCGATCGTGCTAGCGAGGAGCGTGATGCGCACCGATCCGAGCGACACCGGAGGGCTGTTTATCGGGCGCAGGCCCGGAACGGCGCCGATCCACTTCCGCACGTTGCCGAAAATGGGCTCGGAGCTCAGGCAGCGTGTCGACAGCTCGGCCGCACGCGCGCTGTTCGGCTCGATGATCGCACTGAGCCTGCTCTGCTGGGGCCCGATCCCGCTCGCCTGCCTGTGGATCGGCTCGGAGGTCGACTACCTCTCAGGTAGCGTGTTCCTGGGCATCCTCATCGCCTTCCTCGCACTGTTCCCGCTGCTGTTCGGCGCCCTCGTGGCCCTCTCGCAGCTAGATCATGCCTGGATCCTCGTTCGTCGCGCGGCCGGTCACGACCAGCGCACCGGAGCGATGGTCCGGATCTTTGGGTACACCGCCGCGGTCTGTGGGATCGCCTTCACATTCTGGTTCCTCGTCATCCATGGCCCCGGATCGAGCATCACCCCCGGCCGCGGGGAAACGCCCGCCTGGCCGGGATAGAGGCCGAGGCGGACGCCTACTGCTCCTCGCAGGGCGAGTAGCGTCGACCAGCGAGCGGTCAGCTCGTCTATGCCCAGCGATCGCGGGGTTCGCGGTCATCGAGGCCTCCACTCTTGAAGAGGCGGTCAACCTCGTCTCCCGGACCCCTTGCGCGGTCGCACACGGTGTCGTCGAGGCGTGGCCTCTGACGTCGCTGTCGCTCCCGCATGGGTGCGAGCGCGTCGGTGGACATCGCTCACGCTCCTGGACCGGACGACAAGCACGTGTCCGGTTACGCCAACATCGCGCTCTCGCTTCGCCGCGTGGAGAGAAGAACGGAATCCGCTGCTCCGGGAAATTCACAACAATCGTCGTCTTGCCAAGAGTCGGAGGGCTCAGGTTTCTGGAGCGAGCGCGTGGTCGAGCCTCGGTGAGCGCTGTGAGTCTTCGACCGGAGGCCAGCCGGGCTTTGCCTCGAGGATCAGCGCGGCGGCGCAGATCAGTACCCAGCCGTGAACGACCAGCAGCCAGACACGCTGCCACAGCCCTGCATCCGAGCCGTATGGGCTGTGGGCGCCGAGCCACCCGCCGAGCGCCGCCAGCAGCACGAGGGCGAGCGCCACAACCAGGCCGCCGAGCAGCACGATCCTCGCCAGCCGGCTCGGCCACAGCGAGCGGGCAAGCGCGAACGGCGTGAGCAGCAGGCTCAGTTCGATGCCGAAGCTCGCCCACACATGACCGTACTCGCGCCACGACAGCGAGCCCGCCGTCTGCCGCGCACGACACAGGTGGCTGATCGTTGTCGCGCAATCCAGGCGCAGCGGCGCATCAAGGATCGCGCATACCCCCGCGAACACGAACAAAGCCGGCGCCACCCTCGCCCACTGGCGCATGCGCAACCCCGGAATCAACGCGAGCCCGAGCGCGATAAACCCCAACCCCCACGCCACGACCGAGACGTCGAAGATCCATGGGTGCGCGGCGCCGCGGCGGCCAAGCTCGCTCACATAGCTGCGCATCGGCGAATACCGCGGTTCCAGCGCGCCCGCGACGATCCAGCCCGCGACGAACACGACCTGTGCGGCGATCGCCAGCCACGCCAGCGCCCGCACGCGTCCCCGATCCGCGTTGGGAAGCGTCGGCCAGCCGACCGGGCGAAGCCACGATGCCAGGTCGCGCAGCACGCTCAGCGGCTCCCCGAGCACAGCTCCCGGCGATATTCGAGCGCGGGCAGTCCGAGACCGAACTCGAACGGCTCGCCCACGGAGGTGAAGCCTTCGCGCTCGTAGAAGCGCCGGGCACGGCTCTGGCCCTCGGCAACGAACAGCCGCATCGCCGCATGCCCGCGAGCCGTCGCGGCGGTGCAACCATCCGCCATCAACCGCGTCGCCAGGCCCGAACCCCAGTGCTCGGGCGACACGAACAGATGCAGGAGATGCGCACTGTTCGCGTCGAGCTCCGGGCGAAACGAGTGGGTCGCGGCCGGGGTGAAGGCAGCGTGACCCACAAGCGTTTCCTGTTCGAAAGCGCCCTCGCCCCAAAAACCCGCGAGGGCGACTGACCGCTCGAGGCGCGCCGTCTCGCTCTCGGCGGTCGGCGGCTGCCAGCCGTCCGGCGCGAAGTCGCGATAGCGCGCGAAGGCGTCCGCAACCGAACGGGCAAGCTGAGGGATATCCGCGGTCGTGATCGCGCGAAACGAGAGCGACCCGAGGTTGCTGATCGAGTCGCCATGATCACGGAGCGGCTGCATTCACGCATTGTCGACCACGCCTTACCGGGGCTCTGATTTCTGTCGGACCGTTTCAGCTTGCGCGGTGCGTCCCGCGAGCCGTGCGTCGATGCACCCAGCGGCTGGTGGCTGACGCGCCGGCCGAGCTCGCTCGCCAAGCCCTCCAGCTGCGGCAGCAGATGCGCATGGCTTTCACCCGTGATCGGCGATTGCGTGCATCATCCGGCACGTGGATGCGGCCTCACAACTGGAG
>CAWBQH010000016.1:0-93496 GCA_963790905.1 uncultured Solirubrobacteraceae bacterium | reverse complement strand
GCGCTGTATCGCCTATCACGGGCGCGCTGTCGGATGGCGGGGGGAGGGCGTCTCATGCGCTCGGTCGAGATCCATGAACGGCAATCAGGAGCGGGCACGCTCCCCGCGCGCAAGAGCGCGCCTTGACACCGACGCTGTCGCTCGTGGGCGAGGACTTCGCGGGCTACCGGCTGCGCGGGGTGCTCGGACGGAGCGGGATGAGCGTGGTCTTCGAGGCCGAGAACCCCGCCTTGGCAGCACGATCGCCCTAAAGGTCCTCGCTCCCGAGCTCTCGCCCGACGACGTCTTCCGCGCAGGTTCCTGGCACATGTCGAGGAGGCGGCCGCTTCTGCTTTTCGTCGCGGGTGTCGGGTATACCGGCGACGAACTCGATGTCGGCTTCAAGGTCGACATCTGATCGCATCCCTTCTGATTCTCGCGGCGTTGCGGAAGCGACGTCTGCAGCGTCGTGTGAGATGATCCGGGCGTGGGCACCTCCGAGCAGTCCGCTGTCCGTCTGGTAGGCGTCGATGACCTCGGCGACTCACACGTCACCGTCGTTGAGGAGACGCCTCATGGCACGATCGCCGTCGGCATCAGCGCGGGCAAGCCGTTCGCCGTGTCCAATCGTTGCCGGCACCTCTTCGCCTCGCTAGGCGAGGGGCGAGTGACCACAGAGGGTTGCCTTCAGTGCCCGTGGCACCGGGCCGCTACGACGTCGAAACCGGCAAGATGGTGCGGGGTCCACAGGGCGCGTACAAGCCGCTGGCGGGAGTCATCAAGGCAACGGCCGGCGCCATCGCGCTGAAAACGTTCCCGGTCGAGCTGCGCGACGGGGCGATCTGGCTGGTGGGTTGATCGAGGGCTCGGTCGTGGCCGAGCCCTCGTCTCGAGACTCGTGACACACCTTCATCCTTGCGAATGACTCTGACTCGCCTGCGTCCTAGCATGGCGTGATGGTCCTCTACACCTGCGGGGAGGGGACGAGGACCCGTAGCTTTCAAGGGTTGCTCGCGCACCCCTGTGGACGCGCGGCAAAGGCGTTGGACGACGCCGGCTATGAATACGAGCTCAAGGTCGTGCGCGGCTACACGAGCTCGCCTTGGACCTGTGCCTCGCGCCTATGAGCCCCACCAAGCGGGCATGGGGCGGAGGGCACTCCGGCCTCGCGCCTCGACGAAAGCAGAAGCGCGATTGAACCCGAGCGAAGCTGCCGCAGGTCGTCGTAAGCAGCGACGCCGTCAGCGCCCATGCTGGCTACCGCTCGCCGATGGAAAGCAAGCGCAGCGGCCCTGCCATAGGTGCCCCGCGATGGCGTCCGTATAGCCTTCCGGTCCCGGGACACGCTTCCGGACGGGTCTTGCGAGACGTCGGAACACCGGACCGGTGTGAAGGTCCCGAACTGCGGGGGGCGTTGCTGCAAGACGTTCCGGTTACTGACCGGTCCCTGCCAGGCGCTGGGCGCTGACACCCCGCGCGACGCGAAACTCCGCGGCGACGTCGCGTGTCGCCGCCTCGGCTCCGAGCGGAAATACGTGAAGCGCATCTACGCGCGAGATACTGGCAAGGCCGGCCGCCAGTTCGCCCGCTAGGTCGATGCCGCCGCCGCGACTGATCTGCGCCACGGCTCGCTGCGGAATCGCGACCCCTGGTAGCGCGCAGGCGCGCTCTGCCATGTGCGCGCTGCGGAGCAGCGCGACGCTTGCGTAGAACCGCACGCCCGCGAGGGCGTCCTCGGCGGCCGAGAGGAACGCTTCGAGGCGCCTGAGGTCGAAGATCATCTGCGACTGCACGAAGGTTGCTCCAGCGGCGATCTTGCGCCGCAGGAGCCGCAACTCCCGGGCGACGTCCTCGGCGAAGGGATTGACGACCGCCCCGACCGCCAGCGGGTGCGGGGCGCTCCATGCCGACGCGCTCGCAATGAGCTGCGTGGCGGTCATGTCGGCCACATGTTCGATGCCACGCACCGGATCGCCCTGCATGCAGAGGACCGCCTCAGCGCCGAGCGCCGCCGCGCCCACGACCTGGGATTGCAGGGCAAGCCGGTTCCGATCGCGGCAGGAAACGTGGACGATTGTCCCCACGCCCTGCTCCCGCGCGAGCGCCACCGCAGCCAGCGGCGACATCCGCGGCTGGCCGGCGTGATTGTCGGTCAACCCGACGACGTCGACGGTCTCGGCCAGAACAGCGATCCGGTCGCTGACGCGCGCGCCATCGGCCTCGGCCGGCAGCGAGATCTCCGCGGACGTCAAGGCGGTCAGCGACACGACCGCTGAAGCCTAGCCCCATCGGTCCGTCAGGCCGACCCATGCCTCGTTAGAGGATCGGGAAACGGGACACCTGTTCAGGTGAGGGGCGGGCACCAAGCCGGCGACGTAAGCGGTCCCGCAACGCGCGGTAGGGAGGTGTCCGCCTGCTATCGCAGGCGCCGGAGCGTCGCGTCAATCTCGGTGGTGAGGAGGTAGAGGTCGAGTTGGTCGGGCTCGTCTGGGTGGAACAGGCGAAAGCCGACTCGTTCCCACCAAGCGCGAGCGCTTTGGGTGAGCGCTGTCACGACGACCGCGCGGCATGCCGCCTTCTCGTTGAGCTCTACGGCGGTGGCGAGCACGTGGCCGGCGAGGGCGGTCCCAATCCCCAGGCGCGCGTATCGGTGATCGACCGCGAGCCTGCCGAGCAGCAACGCCGGGACGGGATCAGGCGCACCCTTGGCGACCACCTTTGGTGCTGCTGAACGATCGATGCCCGTCATCGCGACGCTCGCGTATGCCACAACGACGTCGTTGGCGTCGACGATCACCCAGGTCGCGGCGGTGTCGCGGCGCCGGTTCTGGCCGGCGTATCGGCGCAACCATTCGTCAAGCTCCGGCTCGCCACTGTCGAATTGCTGGCGGTCGTGCCGGCGCGGGTCAAGCAGCGCCGGGCGGCGGAGCTCAGTCAAGCCAGCTGAACTTGCGCTTGCGGCGGAGCGCCTTGGCGAGGCGGTCGTTGACCTCCGCGGGCCGTTCGAGTGCCTCCGTGAACGCGGCCGAGGCCTGAGCTGAGAGCCGAATGCTCGATCGCTCGGCCAGGATCTCCTCGGCCTTGGATGCCGCGGCCTGGACCACGAACGCCGACACGTTCAGACGTGATGCGGCGGCCGCTCGTTCAAGGAGGGCCTTGTCGGCGGGACCGACCCGGATCTGGAGCCGCTCTTCCTTCGTAGTTGACATGTACTTACAATGGCAGTACAGCAGTGGATTGTCAAGCTATCCAACCCAAGGGAGGATTCATGCGATCCGTTCTGCTCGATGGCGCCCGGCGAGCCGCCGTCTCGCTGACGGTTCCTTCTGCGGGACGGTTTAGGAGCTGAATGCGTGATTCCATGTCGAGAAGCGCCGGCCGGCTTCGCTCAACAGCTGACGGGCCTCGACAGGCGCGGCTCACGACACCAGCAGATCCCGGAGGACGTACCTCATGTCTCACATACGACGTTTCGACCATGTCGGCATCACCGTCGCGGACCTCGACACGGTGACGGCGTTCTTCGTCGGGCTGGGCCTCGAGGTCGAGGGCCGGACGTTCGTAGAGGGCGAGTTCGTGGACACCGTCATCGGCATCCCCGGCTCCCGCAGTCACATCGTCATGCTGCGGCCGCCCGAGGGAGGTACCGGGCTGGAGCTGTCGAGCTTCATCCAGCCGGACCACGAGCCAGGGTCACCCACCGCCATGGCCAACGAACTCGGGCTGCGCAACGTTTCATTCGAAGTCGACGACCTTCAGGCGACGGTCGACCGGCTGGCTGCTGACGGCTATGGCCTGGTCGGCGGCATCGGTCAGTACGAGAACATCTGGCGCATGGCCTACGTGCGCGGGCCAGAGGGGATCATCGTCTCCCTGGCTGAGCGGATCGGCTGACCGCCCCCCGACTCACATGCCGGTGGTCTGAGGCTTGATGACCGGCTCACGTCATAAAGCCGTATCGCGGCATCACCCGGCACGTCGAGGTCCAGGCCCGCATTCACCACCGCACGGGCACCTCGCCAGCATTGGCGCGAGCCCTGAGTTGCGCGGCGAGGAGGACCCACCCGGCCCGCCGCCGCCGACGGCCACCGTGCGTGCCCAGCCTCGTGGTAGCTTGAACGGCGGTGCCGCCTGCCAGCCGTTCCCGGTGTGGAGCGCGATGGGTGCCGGTGGTGGTGCTGGCCTTCATTGTCATTGTGGTGCTGGTCATCGCGGTGAGCGGCAGCTCGTCGCCGACCATCGGTTATGACGTTTCCTATCCGCAGTGCTCGGGTTCCTACCCGTCGAATCCGCTGTTCGGGATCGTCGGTGTCAATGGTGGGCTGGCGAAGAACGCAAACCCGTGTATCGGCGGCGAGCTGCAATGGGCCCGCGACGCGCCGGGGCAGAAGCGGCCGAAGCAACCGCACCTGTCGCTGTACATCGACACGGGTAACCCTGGCGGTCATCGCGTTGCCGACTGGCCTCGCGTCGGCACCGCGCCGGCCTACGGTGCTTGTAACGGGCTGCTGACCAGCTCCTGCTCCTACATTTACTACGCGGCCCGGCGTCAGAGATCACGATCGCGTTGCCACGAACTCGATCGCTCGCATGATCGGACCTGCTTCCAGGTCGGGAGAGGATGTCCCGGTCGCCGTGGAACTTGGTGGCGGCCTCGAGGGTTAAATTATCTCAGGTGAGGGAAGCGGTCACCTCCGGGGTGGTGTGGCGGTGCAGTTGTTGTTCGGCTGCGAGTGCGAGCCTGGCGAGGTCGGCGTGGCCGATGATGCGGCGGAACTGGCGCTCGGCTTCGAGCATCCCGGCGGCGGTCCAGCGCAGGCACATCTCGCCTGATTGCCAGCGCTTGACATTGCGGCTGGTGCGCCGCACGGTCTCGATCATCGACTCGCAGGGGTTGGTGCTCTGCAGCGTGCGCTTGAGAGCGCCGCGGATGTGAAGGCGTGTGACGGTGAGCGTCTCGGCCATGCCCTCCTTCAGCGAGGCCGCGGCTCCTGGGTGGGAGTGCTCGAGCTCGCCCACGAGCGTTTGCAGCTGGGCGAGCGCGCGATTGTGGTCCTCCTCGGCCCACGCTCGGCGTAGGCGCTGCTTGACGGCGGGCCGGTCGCGCTCGGCGAGGTGGTGCAGGACGTTTCTCTCCTTGTGGCGGATGCAGCGCTGCACCGGGACCGCCCCGAGCACCTCGTCGATCGCCTTCCTGAGTGCCTTGGCGCCATCGATCACGCACAGCACGCCCTGGTGAAGGTCAAGGCCGCGGGCGACGAGGTTGCTCAACAGCTCCTTGGCGACGGTGGCGTTCTCGGTCGAGCCGTCCCACAGGCCGAGGGGGATCTTCACGCCGTCGGTCGCGATCCCGAGCGCCACCACGCAGCAGCGGCCCTTCAGCTCGATCCCGTCGAGCATCAGCGCCGCCAGGCGAATGTCATCCAGGCGCCGGCTCATCAGAGCGATCAGCTGCTCGGTGGTCTTAGCGACGAAGTCGCGGCTGACACAGGACTTCGAGGTCGAGCGGGCGCCCGCCTCGACCTCTGAGCCCACCGGCTCACGCGTGCGAGCAAAGCGGCGCGTGGAAACGCCGGCGAGCATCTGCTCGAGCACCAGCCGGCTGAGCGGATCACGGTCGGCGAAGTGCCGATAAGTGGACAGCGGAACCTCGGCCTCGCCATCGGCGCTGCGCACGCGCGGGCGCTTGACCGCGACGCGCCGCCCGCCGAGCGTCACCTCGCCCCGCTCGTGGCCGTGGCGGACCGCGACGCGATCGACGTCGTGCCTGCCCTTCGGGCCGACCACATCGTCGACCTCAGCCTCCATCAATTCGGCCAGCACGCCGAGCCCGACACCCACGCTCAGCGCGAGCAGGCCCTCCTTCGCCGCACCCACGAGCTCGCCGAGCGCCTCCCGAACTCGCGGAGAGAGCGGCTCCTCGACGGCATCCTCCCCCGTCACGACCTTCACAGCAGATACGGTGCTCACGGCGGTTCCTCCTGTCTCTTGGACTGATCTCGCACTCACCACGCTCCCAACAAGAGCGGACGAGGCGGGAGGACCGCCACTACAAAGTTCTACGAGCTACGGGACAACCTCGGTCGGGACGGGCTTCCGGTCCTGCGCGTCGCCCGCCCCGCTTGGCGCGCAAGGGGGATCGCGTCACCGATCACTGCTTATTAGCCGCCGGCTTGCGGTGTTACCGTCAGGGGATGGCTGAGGTCGATGGTCGCGGCACTGATCGGAATGCGACCCACCCGATGTCAGTGGCCTCGACGCATCGCCAACCGAATCGATGGGCGGTTCTGGCCCTGCTCAGCGTCGCGCAGCTGATGGTAGTGCTGGACGCGACGATCGTGACCATCGCGATCCCTTCGGCCCAGAAGGCGCTGCATTTCTCGACCGAGAGCCGGCAGTGGATCGTCACCGCCTACGCGCTGGCCTTCGGCAGCCTACTGCTGCTGGGTGGCAAGCTCGGTGACCTGTTCGGGCGCAAGTGGACCCTCATCGCCGGCCTGGCCGGGTTCTCGATCGCCTCGGCGATCGGCGGGCTGGCCCAGTCCTTCGACGTGCTCGTGGCCGCCCGAACGCTCCAGGGGGCATTCGGCGCACTGCTCGCACCCTCGGCGCTGGGGTTGCTGACGGTGACCTTCGAGGGGTCTCCTGACCGGCCCACAGCGTTCGGGATCTTCGGTGCGATCGCCGGCGGTGGCGCCTCGCTCGGGCTGATACTCGGCGGTGCGCTCACCCAAGTCTTGTCCTGGCGCTGGTGCCTGTACGTCAACCTTGTGATCGCCGTGCCTACGACGATCGTGGCGTTGCGCCTGCTGGTCAATCAAAGCGCTCCGGAGCGGGATCCGATCGACATACCGGGGGTTCTCACCTCAGCGCTGGGCCTGTTCGCGCTGGTCTTCGGGTTCTCGAACGCCGAGACCCACTCCTGGACGGCGACGGCCACGATCGTGGCGCTCGTCGCCAGCCCCGTGCTCCTGACGGCTTTCGTGCTGATCGAGCGCCGAGCCAAGCATCCGTTGCTGCCCCTGCACATCATCTGGGAGCGGGGGCGCGGCGGCGCGTACACCACGATCGCGCTGGCCGGCGCGGGCGTCTTCGCCGTTTTTCTGTTTCTCACCTACTTCCTGCAGCAGCAGCTCGGCCTTTCGCCGCTCACCACCGGACTGGCGTTCCTCCCGCTCACCGGCGTTCTGGTGGTCACCTCGACTACGGTGCAGACCCGCGTGATCCAACACACCGGGGTAAAGCCGCTGGTACTCGCTGGCACGACGCTCGGGGCGATCGCGATGTTCCTGTTCACGCGCCTGACGCCCGGCTCCAGCTACGCCAGCAATGTCCTGCCTGGTCTGCTCGTCCTCGGCGTCGGGATGGGATGCATCTTCGCGCCGGCGTTCTCGACGGCGACTCTAGGCGTGGAGGGAGGCGAGGCCGGGGTCGCCTCAGCAATGGTCAACACCTCCCAGCAGGTCGGCGGCTCGGTCGGCACCTCCTTGCTGAGCACGATCTTCGCGAGCGCTGCCGCTAGCTACACGGTCGGTCACCTGCACACCACCGGCCTGGCTAACGCCGCGGCAGTTCACGGCTACACAACGGCGTTCTGGTGGGCGGTCGGAATCTTCGTCCTCGGCTTCCTTCTGGCGATCGTGATCCTTCCCGGCCGGGCCGAGCCTCGCGTGCCCACCCTCAGGGCTGCGCTCGCCCGTCACGCGATCGGCAACTGCCACCACTTCGAGGCTGCGGATGGCGCCCGGCATCGGCATGGCGCTACGACGGGTGCTGTGGGGCGATGAGCACCGGCCGCTTGGTGTGTGCCGCGAGTGCGTGGGAGACGCTGCCAAGGAGAGCGCTGCCGATGGCGCCCCGGCCGCGTTGGCCGCAGACAATCAGTCCGGCGTCAATCTCCTGGGCGATCTCATCGATCGTCTTGGCCACGGATTCGTTGGCTTGCGCGATTCGTGCGGAGGCGTTGTAGCCGCGCCTGCGGGCACCCGCGGCGCCCTCTTCTGCGATTCCTCGCGCGGTAGCCGCCTCCTGCTCGTCGATCTCGCCCTCGTTCGGTACGGCGACTACGAACGAGCCGGCTCGGGCCAACTGCACCGCTGCCGGCATCCATACAACCAATACCACGGCATCGGCAGGTTTGATCAGTTCGACTGCGGCAGCTAGCGCCGTCTTTGAGCCGTCGGATCCGTCGTAGCAAAACAACACCGGCTTATTCACCGCTCAGCCTCCTTGTCGCAAGCATCACGCGGTCGCGCGTCAGGCTACTTCGCGGCGGGACTCGAGGATGTCACCATCCGAGATCCTGCCCGCTGTCAAAGACATGCTTTCGCGTCGCGACGAGCGCCTCGGTCGCCTGGGCGACGCTCCCGAGTTGCGCGGAAAGCGCCGCGATCAGCCGCACGGCAGGCCCCGGGAGAGCCGATGAATGCTCGTACGCGGGCCGCTACCTGCCGGTGCGGTCGCGGTGCTTGCACCCGGGCCAGCAGCAGGGCCGGCGCTGGCCTTCCTCCAGCTCCTCCTGAGTCCGTCGAATGCGGCGCTCTCGAGTAGTCTCCTGCTTGGCATCCTCGACCCAGCAGATGAACTCGTTGCGTGCTAAGGGCGTGATGTCCTTCCAGGCATCGAGTGCCGTGGCGTTGGCGATCAGCGCCGTACGCAGGTCTGCGGGTAGTTGATGCACCACCCCACCGGGCACCCTCTGGCCGCTCACAGGCCGATGGTAGCGAGCCCCAGGCAAGCCGCGCTCCTCCATCCGCTTGTCGCACGCCCTTCCTCGGCTCGGTGCCGCCGGGAAGCGCCTGCTCCCGCGGGGCCAACGGACATCCCGACGACGAGCCAGGCGGACCCGGTATGCGCGGATATCGGGACCCGAGGCGGTTAGTCGAGGTCGAACGCCGCGTGGATCGCGGCGGTCAGATCGGCCTGCTGCTCATCGAGGAGGCGACCGATCTGCTCCCCAAGAGCAGCGACGGGAATCGTCGTGACGTGGTCGCATGCTACGACACACCGCTCCTCGAGGCCGTTCGCCGCTCCGAGGGGAACCTCCGTCGACAGCCCGCGGATCGTCGTCGTGATCGGTGCGACGGTCACCGTGTTCATGTGCGGGCGCACGAGCTCCCGCGTCAGGATCAGCACTGGGCGCGACTTGTCAAGTCGCGCCACCTGGATCGGTCGCATCAGTGATCGAGCGGCGTACCGACGGCGTGCTCGGCCAGCCCGACCAGTTCGGGGTCAGGACCGCTTGCAGCGAGGATCTCGGCATCGCGCACGGCGACCATGCGTCGCTGCTCGCGCTCAAGCGCGCGAGCCACCACGGCCGCGCGGCTGGGCTGTCTGCCACTACCCACGATCTCATCGACGAACTCGACCAGGTCGTCATCCAGTCGCACAGCGATCTGCTTGCTCATACCAAGATGGTACCACTCTGGGATCAGCAAGCCCTCCTTCGCGACTTCGCCCGCATCTGGGCTGCGTCAGCTACCGCCCCGCAAAGCGCGGAGACGAGGTCTCCCGCGACGACCTCAGGGCTGACCCCCACCTCCGCCGCGAGTTTGGCGACAAGCAGGACGGGCGAGTATGAGTCCTGCTCTTGTGTGGGCTCGGGCATGCTGGGATCGCGTGGCAGCCGTCCCTAATGCCACCCCGTTTTCCGAGCCGGTCACGGGGCTGGTACGGTCTGCAGCGTTGCTGATCTACTCGATGGGCGTTTCGGTGGACGGCTTCATCGCTGACCGCGAGGGCGCGTTCGGGTGGACTGTCCCTGACGAGGAGCTGTTTGGCTTCCATCTGGCGCGGGTGCGCGAGCTTGGCTGCCATCTGTGCGGCCGCAAGCTCTACGAGACGATGCTGGTGTGGGAGACCGATCCGTCGCTGCGCGACACCGAGCTGCATGCCGCGTTCGCCGATGTCTGGTGCGCGCTTCCGAAGGTCGTCTTCAGTCGCACGCTCGACAGCGTCCAGGGCAATGCTCGGCTCGCCGAGGGGTCGGTGGAGGAGGAGGTCGCCGCCGCACTCGCCGCGACTGACAAGGACATCGAGATCGGCGGCGCTGGCCTCGCCGCGAGGGCGATCGAGATCGGGCTAGTCGATGAGCTGCGCATGTTCCGCCATCCGATCATCGTCGGTGGCGGCACGCCGTTCCTCCCGCCGCTCACCGAGGACGTCCCGCTCGAGCTGATCGAGACCAGGACGTTCGGCTCGCGGGTGATCTACGAGCGCTACAGGCGCGTCCGTGGGGACATGTACTGACACTTCTAACGGCTCGCTCACCCGATCCGCAGCGTGTGCCGCAAGCGGTTCATCGACCAGCCACCTGCTTCCGCTGCACGCGCGACTCTTGATCGTCAGGCGGCGGCTCTCGCCTTGCGCGGAGGCCAGGTCAGCGGGCCACGTTTGTGGACGCTGCCCGCTGCTCGCTGTGTCTATCTGCGGACGAGACCGGCCGTGGCTGAGATCACCGGTGCTGGCCGGGAATGAACGGTGTCGATGATCTCCGAGCTGTCGATCCCGTGCAGGTAGATTGAGGTGATACCGAGGTTCGCGTGCCCGAGCTGACGCTGGATCACGACCAGGGGACGCCCTCGTGGGCCATCTCGACCGCGTGAGCGTGGCGGAGCTGATGAGGGGCGAACCGGCGACGGACACCGGCGAGCGCTGCGGTTCGTCGGAGTTGCTTGCGGGCGGCTGAGGGCTCTCAGTGCCTTCCCGCTGTCGCTCCGTGGATGACGCAAAGCAAAGCCCCGACTGGAAGACTCGCGCGGATCTCGAGCCACGGCTGCAGTTGATCCCAGGCCCAGTGATCCATCCCGACCTCGCGGCGCTTGCCGGCCTTGCCGCGGCGGACGACGACGGCGCCTCGCGATCGGTCGAGGTCACTCTCGGCGAGGTCAAGCGCCTCGCTGATTCGCAGACCGGCACGCCACAGGATCACCAGCAGCGCCCGCAGGCGAGCACCGTCAGGCCCCACGCCCGCCGCGCGCATGACTGCCACGATCTCCTCAATCGTCGGCGGATCGGCCGGATAGCGAAGGCCCTTGTTCCTCGGGGCTTGCCCCCGGTGGTAGCCAGGCATGGTGGCCGGCGAGCGGTGATGACCAGCAGCATCCAGCACTACAGATTCCATGTCCCCTCCTCATTGGTTGTTGATCGGACCTGCCGATCGTCGCGCCATTGGCGCGTCCAACATCTGGAGCCGGGGACTCACCGACGTCTTTTCGTATTACAATAAACGTGTGGAGATTCACGGCTCGGCGCGCAAGCACGGCGTCGCCGACCAGGACATCTTCCACGCACTCGACCATGCGCTCGCGATCGAAGACGCTGGAGAAGACCCCGACCGGTGATTGCTCATCGGCCCGGACGCCGCGGGCAACCTGCTGGAGGTGGTGGTCTTGATCACGGCCGAGGGCGCACAGATCGTGATCCACGCTATGCCGATGCGCGACAAGTACGCAAGGCTGCTCGAACCATGACCGAACGACCCGCCCACGGTCACACGAAGTCCGGACGTCCGATCACAGATCGGGACATCGAAGACCTCGCCGCGGAAGCGGAGGCCGGCTACGACACAGAGGCGCTGATCGCTAGGCGCAACAAGCGCGGACGGCCCGCGATCGGCAACGCGCCAGCGAGCGTCGAGTCAGTCCGGCTCGACCCTGAACTCCGCCGCCAGTTGCTTGAGCGGGCCGAGGCCGAGGGAACCACCACTTCTGAGCTGATCCGCGAAGCCCTCCGTCGCTACCTCCGAGCAGCGTAAACAGCCGCACCCTCCCCTGGCGAGAACCAGGTGCCTGAGGGCGCAGCGTCAGACACCTGCTCCGTTGCGAGCGCGCTAATTCGCACGCCCGGTCACAACGACGCTGCGTTCGTTCGAAAGGAGGCCTGTTGAGCGTGCGCGTTCGGGAGGCGTGAGACATGCGCTTCGCGCCGCGCGTACACCGAAGCAGGAGCGGCGCGAGCGACCAGCCGCGCTGCCGCATTTCGGGCGGGGTTTCCGCTGGAGAACGCGAGTGGCCATGTGAGCACGGTGCGCCTTTGCGCGGGGCGAAAACGAGCGTCAGCAAAGGCCCGTCCGGGCGGCCAGCGGCGCGAGACCAGCGACTCGCGCAAACCATGCGTCTGGTGCAGCTTCGTCCACATCAGCTGACCGATGTCGCCTTGCCTCGAACGTCCGAGCGTCGCCGCAGGTCGATGACGGTTCTCTAGTGCGGGTGTGTTTGCGTATCGCCGCGGGCCTGGTGGTGTTCCAGCTCCCAACCATGGCGGATCGATGAGTTTGGGGCAGGATCGTGGTCTCAGCATCTGCGGCGAGGGCCGCGAAACCGATAGGGAGGAAAGCGACATGGCCAGGCTGATCTACTCTGCGATCGCCTCGCTTGACGAATACGTCGAGGACGAAAAGGGCGCGTTTGAGTGCGACCACTGGGCGAGTTGACGGCCAGCGGCCAGCAGAAGCCAGCCTCGCCGGCCGCGCGTGCCGCCGAGCTGACGAAGACGTACGGCACGGGCGACGCGATCGTCCGCGCGCTCGATGGCGTCGATGTCGAGTTCGAGCGCGCGTGCTTCACGGCAGTGATGGGTCCGTCGGGGTCGGGCAAGTCGACGCTGATGCACTGCATGGCAGGCCTCGACGTGCCGACGTCCGGCCGTAGCTTTATCGGCGATCAGGAGATTGGGTTGCTCGACGACGCCGGCCTGACGCAGCTGCGCCGCGACCGGATCGGCTTTGTGTTCCAGTCCTTTAACCTTGTCCCGACGCTGACCGCGGCGGAGAACATCACGCTCCCCGCCGATCTCGCGGCCGTCGAGATCGACCGCGCGTGGTTCGATTCGCTCGTCGCCCAGCTCGGTATCACCGACCGGCTGTCGCACCGTCCGAGCGAGCTGTCCGGCGGCCAGCAGCAGCGGATCGCGTGCGCCCGCGCAATGATCGACCGGCCGGAGCTGATCTTCGCCGACGAGCCGACGGGCAATCTCGACTCGAACTCGTCGGCCGAGCTGCTGGCGTTTCTCCGCAGTGCGGTCTCGGAGCACAGGCAGTCGATTGTGATGGTCACCCATGACCCCCGCGTGGCGTCTTATGCCGACCGAGTCGTGTTCCTCGCCGACGGCAGGGTCGTCGGAGAGCTGATCGCGCCGACCGCCGACGCGGTGCTCGAGCGGATGAAGCAGCTCGGCGGCTGAGATGCGCAAGGTCACGATCAAGGGGCTCTTGGCGCGCAAGCTGCGGCTGGTGCTGACGGCTCTCGCGATCATCCTCGGCGTGACGTTCGTGACCGGCACGCTCGTGCTCGGCGACACGCTCAACAGCACGTTCGACAACCTCGTCGGCAGCGTCTACCAGCACGTCAGCTTCGAGATCCGCGGCACGGCGACCCTCAAGGGCACCTCCAACGGCGTCGACAGCACCGTCAACCGCCGCCCGATCCCGCAGTCGATCGTCACCTCGGTACGACGGATCCCGGGCGTGCAGTTCGCCAGCGGGTCCGTCGAGGGCTACGCCCAGTTCGTCGCCCGCGATGGCGAAACGATCGGGGGCACAGGCAGCTCGGCCGGCTTCTCGTTCGACCCCAACCCGAAGCTGTCGGCGCTGCGCCTCGTCGCCGGGCGGGCACCGACCACGGACCACGAGGTGCTGATGGACAAGGCGACCGCGACCAATCACCACTTCGCGATCGGCGACACGGTGCGGGTGCTTCTGCCGGGTCCGCCACAGACCTTCACGATCACGGGGATCGTCACGTTCGGCAGTGACGACAACCTGGCCGGGGCGACGCTCGCCGGGTTCTACCTGCCGACCGCCCAGAAGCTGTTCGACCTGGGTGGCTATTACGACACGATCAACGTACTGACCGCGCCGGGGGCGGACAACGTCGCGCTACAGCGGGCGATCGCCCGGGTCCTGCCACCGGGCGTCGAGGTGGTCAGCGGTCAGACCGTCGCCAACGAGCTCTACCAGACGATCAACAATGCCCTGTCGTTCCTGTCGACCGCACTGCTGATCTTCGCGTTCATCGCGCTGTTCGTCGGCGCGTTCACGATCTTCAACACGTTCTCAATCACGGTGGGGCAGCGGACGCGAGAGCTGGCCCTGCTGCGGGTCGTCGGCGCGAGCCGGGGTCAGGTCTTCCGGTCGGTGCTCGGCGAGGCCGCGGTGATGGGACTGGCCGCGTCGCTGATCGGTCTCGGGCTCGGGGTCGTGGCCGCGATTGGACTCAAGGCGCTGCTCAAGGCGTTCGGCATCACGCTTCCGTCGGCGCCGCTGGTGTTCGAGGCCCGCACGCCGGTCGTCGCGATCGCGGTCGGCGTCGGGGTGACGGTGCTGTCGGCGATCGTTCCCGCGCGGCGGGCCGTGCGAATCCCACCGGTGGCCGCGCTCATCGAGCACAGCGAGGACGAGGGGCAGTCGCTGCGCCAATGGCGCGTGGCCGCCGGCGCGTGCGCGCTCGTCGCCGGAATCGTCGCCGCGGTCGCAGGCGTGATCGAGGTGTCGACGCTGCTCGTCGGACTCGGTGCGGTCGCGGTGTTCATCGCTACCGGCATGCTCGTGCCGGTCGTCGCCAAGCCGTTGTCAAGCGTCCTCGGACGTCCGCTGGCAGCGCTGCTCGGCACCCCCGGCAGGCTCGGCAGGGAGAACTCGATGCGCAGCCCGCGCCGGACCGCACAGACCGCCGGCGCGCTGATGATCGGCCTGGCGCTCGTGTCGACGGTCGCGGTGCTCGGCAACTCGTTGGCGGCATCGGCTAAGGCGAACGTAGACAGCGCGCTGAAGGCTGACTACATCATCGGTGGGTCGGACTCGATCAGCACATCGGTTCCGGCGATCGTCTCCAGGCTGCCGGGCGTCACCGCGACCACGGTCGTGTTCAAGGGAGACTTCGATGTCCGTGGCTCGCTTTCGAGCCTCGCTGCAGTCTCGACGGCCGGCCTGAGCCAGACGGTCGATCTGCACCTGATCGCGGGACGGGGCACCGCGGCGATGGCCGCCGGTCAGCTGCTGGTCGACACGAACACGGCGAGCTCAGACCACCTCCACATCGGCTCGGAGCTGCCGGTCACGTTCGCCCAAGCCGGCCCGACGACAATGCGGATCGGCGGTATCTACAAGTACAACCCACTAGTCGGCAGCTTCGTCACCGGCGCCGGCTTCTTCGTCTCGCACTTCAATCACCCGCTGATCGACGGCGTCCTCGTCAGCACGGCATCCGGCACGCACCACCTCGAGCAGACGCTCGAACGCGCGCTCGGCGCGTACGCCAACCTCGAAATCCAGAGCCGGGCCCAGTTCGAGCGGTCCGAGCAGAAGAGCCTCAACCAGTTGCTCGGCCTCGTCTACGTGCTACTCGCGCTCGCGGTCGTGATCGCCCTGATCGGGATCGTCAACACGCTGATGCTCTCGGTGTTCGAGCGCACCCACGAGATTGGCCTGCTCCGCGCGGTGGGGATGAAGCGCCGCCAGGTCCGGGCGATGATCCGCTCTGAGTCGGTCATCATCGCGCTGTTCGGCGCCATCGTCGGTCTCGTCATCGGGACCGGGCTCGGTGTCGCTCTAGCCTCGTCACTCCGGCACAGCAGCGTCACCCAGATCGCCATCCCATTGCCCAGCCTCTTCGGGTTCCTGGTCCTGTCCGCGCTGCTTGGCCTGGCGGCGGCCAGCTGGCCTGGCCGACGAGCAGCGAAACTGGACGTCCTGGCCGCGATCGCGAGCGAGTGACGCAACGTAAGCCAACCGCGCGGCCGCCCTCGCGTTGCTTGATCCCGACCAGGGCCGACGCACACCGCTTTGCGCTCTCCCACGTCGACACGGCGACGAGCCTAGACCGCGGACAGGCGTAAGGCGGTCCGAGCGCGGACCTCTTCGCCGACCGCAGGCTTCGAGGGAACGGTCTTCCACGGGTTCTCGCCGTGATCGAGCCCCAGCTTCTGCATTTGTGACAGGACGAGCATCGGTCGCCGCTGCCGCGGATCCCCTCTGCGCGGCAAGCGAGCATGTTCGCCCGGATGGGTTCTGCCCCCGCTCCCGGCGCTGGTGCGCCGGCAGCGCGAGCGGCAGAATGTTTGCAACTTGTCGACCGTACGCCTGAGTACCGAGCTCCCCGTCCCTGCTGAGACCGCGTTCGCGCTCGCTCACAAGCCAGAGCTCTTTAGGTTCGTTGTCGCCCCCGTTCTGCGCGTGCCGCACCTCGAGATGCCCGAGAACCTCGAGCCAGGCGCAGAAGGATCCGCGCGACTGTGGTGGTTCGGGGTCATCATCACCTACGCGTCGTGCGTGTGGCAGACAACGAGATCTACACCAATGAGCACGGCGGGCCCGTGAAAACCTGGAACCACAGGCTCACGTTCGAGCCGCTTACCGCCAGCAGCTGCCGCTATACCGACGAGATCGAGACCGATCCAGGATTGCTCGGGGTGCCGAGCCGGCTGTTCGCTCGGCTGATGTTCCGCCACCGCCACCGCCGCTGGCGTTCGCTGACGCGAGTCCTCGCCTAGCAGCGTCCTCCGGCAACTGGAGCGCCGCATTGGTGGTCGCGCTATCCGCACACGCCGCGCTCCTCGGGCGACCTCAAAGGGCAGTCTCGCAACGCGCGGACTGCAGGCGCGGTGACTACCGGGAGGCTTCGCGGAGCTCCCCAAGACGCACCGCGATCAGGTTCCGCACGACTGACTTCGGTAGCGGACGGTCGACGGGGAAGTGGAGAGAACTCTTGGTCATCGTGTAGCCCTTGAGCTCATCGGCGAGCTGCCTCAGGACCGTGCCGGCGAATGGCAAGTAACTCAAGTGATCCTTGAACGCGGCAAAGCCGGCGACGGTCTTGCCGCTCACGCGGAAGGCGGGAACACGGTACGAGATCACTTGCTCGGCGTCGGGGACGATCTCAAGGATGGTGCGGCGAAGTGCCTGAAGCGTGCGGCGCTTGGGCTCATCGACACCCCGCAGGTACTCGTCAACCTCGTCGGCGGACACTGGCTCGCAGTGTACGAACGATGGCCGGGTGAGATCGATCGAACGGCTCCCGGAATCCTGCGCCGCGCACAGCACGAGCATCTTGCCTACGCCCGCGCCGCACCCTCTACGCGCGGACTGCAGGTTCGTGAGCTCGATTAGCTGGGTCCCAGCTAATCGATGATCGGAGCTGCCGTTGCCTCCTGCACGCCGAGCGCGGCCATCTGCTCACACGCACGCGCGACCTTCTGGCTGTCCTCGTAGGCGTGGAAGTAGGCGACGCGTCCGTTCCGGATCCTGAACACGTGGGTCCCCGTGTTGACGTATGGCTCCCCGGCCGCCGGCGTGACGCGGCCGATCCACTCGGCTGCGCCCCAGATGTCCCACGGAGGTCCGGACGAGATCACGCGCCCGACCTCAAACTGCATCTGCGGGCAGAGCCGGAACAGGCGCTCGAACCACCGCTCCACGGCCTCGCGACTATGCCGCTCTCCGCCGAGTGCCGAGTCGCCAGCGAACACGTGATGGACGTCGGGAGCCAACTGGGCGACCACCGCCTTGTAGTCCCCCGCGCTCAGGCGCGCGAAGTTCGAAACCACCCGCCGCCGGACCAGGGCTCGATACACGCCCGGACGATATCCGAGCCGGCGATCCCGATCCTGCTTCGCGCTGGCTACAAGCATCTCGCCATCGCCGATGCCTTCCCCGCAATGCGCGGTGGCTGTCGGGAAAACCGGCTGTCGGGGGCGCGCCGGCGTCGGTGAGGTCGATTTGGTCGCCGTCGAGGGCGGGGCAGCCGCCGGAGGCTCCTTTCAGGCCCTGGCGGCGGCTATCTGGTGGTTGTGGAGCTTCAGGAGGTTGTGCGTCGCCGCGATTAATCGCCACTCTGAACGCACGGCGGATCGGCCTCTTCTTTGGAAGCGATCGATCTTGCGGTTGAACTTCACCTGCGCGAACACAGGCTCGATCATCCCCTGGCGCTTTCGATATAGCGCGCCACCGATCTCGCTCGCAACGACGCGGCGCATGAACGCGTATAGCCCACCGTCCCATCCCGGCCTGGCGCCTGTGCGCTTGCGCGCGTCCGGCGGGATGATCACTTGGATCCCGCGCGCGACGACGTTCTCCATCTGCACCTGATGCCAATAGCCGGGATCGGCGACGACGACCTCGGGGGCCTCGCTAACACCGGCCTTCTCGAGCTCGTGTTCGGCGGCGGTGACCATCGGCTCCAGGTGCCCGAAGTCCGGGGAGTCGGCGTTCACCTCGGCCGCGATCACGATCTGGTTCTCGCTGACCACTGCTTGGGCGTTGTAGCCCTGCATGTACCCGCGCGGGGTCTTCACGTTCCGCGAGTCAGGATCGGTGACGTTGACCTTCCCGGCCGGCGTCTCGGGCGGCACATAGGGCTTCGCCGGAGTGCTCAGCTTGCGCCCGTCCGCCATCACCCCTCGTGCCCGCCACGCCTCATAGGCCGCGTTCGCGCGCTGCTCTGTCCACAGCTCCTCCTCCAGCCGGCGCTTTGACTCCTTGAGCCGCTTCGGGCGCGACTGCGGGATCGGCTTGGCCTCCTTGGCGCGCTGCTCATCAAGCCGGCGCTTGGCCTCCCGAAACCAAGCCCTGCGACCATGCTCGCTCGTCAGCTGCTCAGGAAGCTCATCGCCACGCTTATCCCCATAGAGCTCGTCCTCCGCCGCGTCAACGGCAGCAGCCTCCTCGAGGATCTCCCGCGCGATCTGCTCATAGTCGCGACTCGAGTGCTGCGAGGCGTTCGCGTGCATCTTGGTCCCATCGATCGCGATCACCCCGACCTTCACCAGTCCGGCCTGCCTGCACAACGAGAGCACCTCGCCGAACAGCCCCGCCAGCGCCGCCTCGTGGCGCTTGCGGAACTCCGCGATCGTCGAATGATCCGGCGCCAGATTCGCCGCGATCACCCGGTAAGCGACGTCCTCAACGCACTCGCGCTCGATCCCCCGCGAAGACCGATTCCCCTTCGCATACGCGTACATCAAAAGCGCGACCATCATCGACGGCTCGTACGCCGGGCGCCCGTGACCATCGGCCCGATACGCGCCGTAAAACGCGGACAGATCCATCTCCGCAACCGCCGCCAAGACCGTCCACGCCAAATGATCCTGCGCCAACCAATCCCGCAACGACGGCGGCATCAAGAACGCCTGATCCCGATCACACTCGATGAAGTTCATGGGCATGCCCGGGATCGTCTTAAACCCACCGGACGGCACCCTTTTCCCGACAGCCACCGCGGATAGCAGGCACTGGCCGTACCTCGCGCCGACGATCGATCGCAGGTAGCTCCGGCGAGGGGCGGAAACGTGTGTCCCGCTTACGCCCGAGCTGGCGGTGCGGGAACAGCGAGGAGCGCGTGTAGGTCCTGGTGAAGCGTCACCGCCTGGCGGGGTGTGCTGCGAGGTGGGCGTGCACGAGCTGGACCGCCCATGCTCCCTCCCCTACGGCGGTGGCACATCGCTTCGTCGAGCCCGAGCGAACGTCGCCGGCGGCGAAGACGCCCGGCACGGTGGTCTCGAGCAGGTTGTCTGCCCCGACGGCGGGGCCGGTGAGGATGAAGCCGTCATCGTCGCGCCTGACCACGTCATCAAGCCATTCGGTGCAGGGCAGCGCCCCGAGGAATAGGAACAGGAACGAGAACGGCAGGCGCTCGCCGTCCTTGAGCGTGACGCCCTCGAGCTGTCCGTCAGTGCCGTGAAGGGCGGCGATCTCGCTGCGGTCGCGCACGGCTACGCCGTATTGCCCGAGCTCGCGCACGAGGTAGTCCGACATCGTCTCCCGCAGGTCCTCCCGGCGGTGGAGCAAGGTCACGAGCGCCCCGCCGCGGGCCAGCCAGACAGCGGCCTGCCCGGCCGAGTTCCCTCCCCCGACCACGCCGACACGCTCGGCGCCGCACAGCTGCGCCTCGGGCGGCCCGGCGGCGTAGAAGATGCTAATTCCCTCATAGTGGTCGAGGTCCTCGACGGGTAGCCGCCGGTATTGTGCGCCGCTCGCCAGCAGGACCGCTCGAGCCGCGATCTCGTGATCCTCTTCCAGACGGACGATGTGGCGCCCATTCCCTGGTTCGAAGGACGCCGCTCGGTACGGCGTGGCCAGCCGCGCGTCGAACTTCCGCGCCTGCGTAACGGCGCGACTGGTCAGCTCGGTGCCGGTTATTCCCGCGGGAAATCCGAGGTAGTTCTCGATCCTCCGGGAGAAGCCGGCCTGTCCGCCGAGCGCGGTGCTGTCGACCACGAGCGTGTCCAGACCCTCCGAGGCGCCGTAGACCGCTGCGGCCAGGCCAGCCGGGCCGGCACCAACCACCAGCAGGTCGGCTTCCTCGCGTGGTGCGAGCTCCCGGCCGATACCCAGAGCGCGGGATACTTGGCCGGTTGACGGGCCCTGCAGCTCCACGCCGCCGGGCAATCGGACCAGCGGGAGGCTCGTCGCATCGAGTCCGGCCACGAGGGCCGACGCGGCGGGGTCGTCCTCCCGGTCGGGATCACGCCACGTGAATGGCAGTCGGTTGTTCCGGGCGAAGTCGAGCATCCGCATCGTGGCTGCGGACGAGCGCGGCCCCACGATCTCGAGGCCGATGCCCTGTACCCGCTGTAGCGCTTCACGCCGGGCGATGAACGCCGACAGCACGAGATCGCTGAGCGGCCCGTCCTCGTAGAGCAGCGATCGCATGGCCTCCCGCTCGACCGCAACGTAGCGCAGCGGCTGGGTGACTACCGCTGTCACGAACACCGTCTGCCCGGACAGCAGGTTCAACTCGCCGAGAAAGCCCGATGCCCCGTGGCGGACGATCTCGTTACCGGCCGCATCGAGGATGACCACCTCGCCCTCGAGAATCGCGATGAACGGATAACTCCGATCTCCAACGCGGTACAGCACGTCGCCGACCTGCGCCGTGCGCTCCTCGCCCAGCCCGGCGAGCGTGGCCAACTGAGAACCAGACAAGGTCGGACTCGGCGGCGGCTGGATCAAGTTCGGCGACGGCCTCATGTGACCGGGCTGATTCATGCCGCGAAGAATCGCAGGTCGGCCCCGCATCGAGCGCGATGCGGAGTCGGTGAAGGCTCTTAACGTGGATTCCATGCACCAGGCTGGGGTCCCGGGTGAATGAGCAGTGAGGGCGTCATGGGACCGAGGTAGTCCCGTGTACGTCAGCGGTGGTGGCCCGCGTCGGCGCATGGGCCAGCACCGCGCCGCTCGGTGGTCTTGGACGAGCGCGTCGACCCCACCCACCTAGAGGACGAGCACTCCTCGCTCCAGTTCATCGAACGTGTCGCCCGGGCGATTCAGGACGCGGAGGGAAGGGAGGGTGCGCGGGCGGGTTGCGTTATCGGAGGCTCAGGCGCTTTCTTCGGCACGTCGCCCAACGAGCAGGCGCTCGAGCTTGTCGAGCTGGCTGGCCCATCCCGCCTGCGCCATCGCGACGAGCTCCTCCGCGCAGATCAAGCGCGACCTGACGACGACCTTCGTGCGGCGGTCGTCGAGTTCGACGAACTCCACGGACGTCTCGCCGGACTCGATCATCGGGTGGTCGGTGTTCTCCTCGCCGAACGACAAACGCTCCGGCGGCTCGACGACTCCGAAGTGACCATCGCTCCGGTACTCCTCGCCGTCGGGCCCCACCATCGTCAGGCGGCATACGCCGCCGGGACGCAGGTCGAACTCGATCTTCTCGCGCGGCGTGGTGAAGTGCTCGGGACCCCACCACTTGGTCACCTCGTCGGCGTCAGTCCAGACCTTCCACACGAGCTCGCGCGGGGCCTCGAGGACGCGCTCGATCACGATCGTACGCTCGCTCATCACGAATTGCTCAGTCATTGCCATCTGCCTTTCGTTGGATGTCTTGGAGGTGAAGCGCGAGGCGATCGAGACGGCCCTCCCAGATCTCGCGGTACTGCGCGAGCCAGTCCGCCGCGTCGCGCAAGGGCGCACCCTCGAGGCGCGACGGACGAAGCTGGGCCGTGCGCCCGCGCGTGATGAGCCCTGCGCGCTCGAGCACCTTCAGATGCTTGGAGATCGCCTGAACGCTGATCGGGAACGGCTCTGCGAGCTCGTTCACCGTGACCTCGCCGTCGTCCGCGAGCCGCCCGAGGATTGCGCGACGCGTGGGGTCGGCGAGGGCCGCGAACGTGGAGCTGAGCTGGTCGGTCGTCATCGCTTATTCACCAGGATGGTTGATAAACTATCTGGTTGAATATAGCGGCTCGGAAGACCCGCGTCAGACGGCACCGGCGCGGCGCCCCAGCGGTGATCGGCTGAGCCAACACAGGCGTGATAGCCAACGGTCGCCAGTCACGATCTCGGGCTGGTGGGCGTGACTTCGAGCGTGGCCAGTCGGTACATGTCAGGGATCGTGTGTGCCTTGGCGACGCCGAGCCGGCGGGCCGCCTTCGCGGTTGACTCGTCGTCGAGCAGGATCAGTCTGCGCTCTGCAAAGAATGCCGCTGCCTGACTGGGATCGAGGCCGGTCTGAAATGGCTCGCCGACGTCGCTCACGGCCGTCAACCAGGCCTCAGGTCGAGGGCTCGAGGCGTCGAGGGATCGCTGGTCGACGTAGGTGAGCAGGATCTGGCTGCCTGGCGCGCATACGCCGACGAGCGCCGCGAGAGTCGAGTCGATCGCTTCGGTCGTGAGGTAGCTGAACACGCCCTCCCAAAGCACGCAGGTTCGCTGAACGTCGTCAAGGCCGGCGTCGATCAGCGCGGCCTGCAGCGCGTCGCTCTCGAAGTCGAGCGGGACGTAGCGTACGCGCTCGGACAGATGGCCGAGCGCAGCTCGCTTGCGGGCCTGTGTCACAGGATGGTCGACCTCGAAGACGGTGTTCGACGCGACCGCCGGGAGCCTGGTGGCGCGCGTGTCATAGCCGGCGCCGAGCAGCACGAGCTGAGCGCAGCCAGCCTGCATCGCTCCGGTCACGAAGTCATCGATAACACGAGTTCGCACCACGCCCGATAGACGCGGACCGGGCCAACGGTGGTCGATGAAATCGACGATCAGTCCATGCGTCGGCGGGAATCGCGCGACGAGCGCGACTATGCGCAGCGTCGGGCGCAGGAACAATACGGCAGCACGATCCTCAAACAGCCGCCGGCCGGCCGGCCGCGCAGACTCGAGCGCTCGGAAGAGGGCCATGTATTCCGCCGTGCGTGACGGCACACCCGACTTCACGCTGCAGCCACCAGACGCGCGAGCAGCTCGAGCGCAGTGTCGAACTCCTCATCAACATCGATGCCCTCAAAACGACCTGTTGCCTCGGAGAGTGCAAAGCCGACCACGACCGTGCTCAACAGCCGCTCCATCCTTTCCGCCGCTCCGCTCTCGAGCCCTGCATCGCGCAACGCCTGCAGAGCCGCCTGTCGGGCGCGGGTCGCATCCTTACCTACGGCGCGCCGTTGAAGCAGCAGGCCAAACAGCTCGGGACGCCGATGCGCGAGGGCGCGAAGCTCCCGGGCGAGCTGGCGCAGGCGCTCATCCCATGGCAACGATTCATCGGGCAGCTCGAGCTCTCCGAGGAGACGCTCGACGAGCCCATCCAGCAAGTCGTCCTTGTTGGTGACATGCCGGTAGAGGGCCATCGGCGAGACACCTAACTCGCGTGCGAGCAGCCGCATTGACAGACGCTCGAAGCCCTCGCGCTCAGCCACGGCGAGTGCGGCATCTAGGACTCGCTCACGCCTCAACGGCGACGACGTATACACTGTACGCATCATGATGAAACTACCAGATCGCCACACGACCGACCCCAGGCACGACCGATGAGGGTGGCGATCGTTTCTGATGTCCACGGCAACCTGACAGCGCTGGAAGCGGTCCTGTCCGACCTTCGCCTGAAGGCGCCCGACCTCGTGATGCACGGAGGGGACCTCGCGCTGATGGGATCCCAACCCGCCGAGGTAATCGACCGAATCCGCGAGCTCGGCTGGCCCGGCGTGGTCGGCAACACCGACGAGGTGCTCTGGCGAGCAGATGAGCAGACGCACCAGGAACAACTCGCACCGAAGCTTCGAGCGCTGCTCAGCCTCATCTACCGCGATTACGCCCCCGCGACCCTTGAGATGATCGGCTCCGAGCGACTCGCCTGGCTGCGAGAACTCCCCGCCCAGCAGATGCTCGGCGATCTGGCGCTCGTGCACGCAGCGCCAGGAGACCTGTGGAGGGCGCCCGCGTCCGACGCTGAAGACGACGAGCTCTCGGCAACGTACGCATCGCTCGACACCTCCACCGTCATCTACGGGCATATTCATCGCCCTTACACGCGCATGCTGCGTGAGCTCACCGTCGCCAACAGCGGAAGCGTGGGGATGCCATGGGACGGCGACCCCCGCGCGAGCTACCTGCTCATCGACGACGGCAACCCCCGCATCGTCCGCGTCGCCTACGACACCGAACGAGAGACGGCACAGCTGCTCGGCAGTCGCTACCCCGACGCGCCGCGACTCGCCGAGATGGGCCGCCGTGGAATCTTCCTCAGACCCGGCGCCATCACCAGCTAGGTGTCGTGCTCTGCGCGAGACTCGAGGATCTCCGCCCCGCCCGGCGTGACGCCCGCTTCGGGACGAGCAGCAGTCCTAGCGAATACGGCCGGCGATCACACTGGGGTGATCTCCAGGTTGACGGTCTCGACGCCCGAGCGGCCCGCCCGAACCCCGACGCCACCCGCTCCTCACCCGCGAGTGATCGAGCGGACGGGTGGCGGATCCAGTCGTAGAAGCGGTTCGTTGCTGAGCTCACCGCACTCCGACGCTTCAGGCCTTTCTCGGACTCATGAAGCGCGCGCCCGCGAGCGACCGCTGCGCCAGCGGGGTGCATCCTCGTGCGCCTCCGCCGTCACCCTGCTCACGAACACCTCGCCGCCGCTCAGCTCGGTACGAGTCAACTCGAACTCACCGAGGTTCTCGCGCACGTACTCGGAAGCAAGCTCGTTGGATGCGTCGGCGGCCGCCTTGTCGCGAAAAATGCTGACGGTCTCGACGGTTGCGTCGCCCGTCGCGAGCGCGAAGTACGCGACGAATCCCGGTTCCTGGCTGATTGCCGGGGCGAACTCCTCGTCTACGCGGTGCATGAGCGAATCGATCGAGCCCGCACCCATACGGTAGTGGCGCACGCTTGCATACATCGTCTCGCCTCCCCTCAGTCGGTGGCTGTTCATCAAACGCTACTCCGGGCGTGAGCCTCACGCCTCTCCGCTCATCCGGCTCGCGGGACGTACGGGACGCTATGGTCGTCATCGCGCTATGGCCGAGGTGATGACATGAAGGCGGTGCGGTTCGACCGATACGGCGGCGTCGACGTGCTTGAGGTGCGGGAGGTCGAGGATCCCGTCGCTGGCCCCGGGCAGGTTCTGGTGGCCGTCAAGGCGGCGGGGATCAACCCCGGTGAGATCTCGATCCGCGAGGGACGCCTTGACGAGCGCTGGCCGGCGACCTTTCCGTCGGGCGAGGGCACCGATCTCGCCGGCGTGGTGCAGACAATCGGTGGCGGAGTGAGCACTGTCGCTGCCGGGGACGAGGTGCTTGGCTGGACCGAGCAGCGTGCGAGTCAGGCCGAGCTCGTCGTCGTTCCGGCCGATCAGCTGACGGCCAAGCCGGCGTCGGTTCCGTGGGAGGTCGCGGGGTCGTTGTTCGTCGCGGTGCTCGCCGCCTACGCGTCGGTTCAGGCGGTCGCGCCACGGGCCGGCGAGACCGTCGTCGTCTCGGCCGCGGCGGGTGGGGTCGGCTCGGTCGCCGTCCAGCTCGCACGCCGCACCGGAGCGACGGTGATCGGGCTGGCCAGCGAGCGCAACCACGACTGGCTGCGCCGCCATGACATCGTGCCGGTGACCTACGGCGAGGGGCAGGCTGAGCGGATCCGCGAGGCCAGCAACGGCGAGATCGACGCATTCATCGACACGTTCGGCAACGGCTACGTCGAACTCGCGATCGAGCTGGGTGTCGCACCGCAGCGGATCAACACGATCATCGACTTCGAGGCGGTCGCGCGATTCGGCGTCCACCGGCAGGGCACCCACGCGATCGCCACCGCGCTGCTGCTCGCGGAGATCGTGGGACTGGTGGCCGACGGAAGCCTCGAGATACCGATCGCGCGCACCTTCCCGCTGGAGCAGGTCCGCGACGCCTACCGCGAGTTGGCCGAGCGCCACACGCACGGCAAGATCGTGCTGCTGCCCTGAGCCGCACGCTCGAGCGCCGCGTCCTAGGCTTACGCCGCTCCAACTGCAGGTTGTCGTCGGGCGGCGGCGGACGCCCGGGTTGGCGGTGCGGACAGCCGGACGCGAACGCCCTTCGCGGGCACGTATGTGATCCCTCGGCGCACGCCTTTTTCGGGTCGCCGGCCCACTGGCGCCAAGCGCGTCCGCTGCAGCACGCGGCGGATCACGACGCGCATCTCGAAGGTCGCGAAGCTCGCCCCCAGGCAGCGGCGAGTGCCCCCGCCGAAGGGCAGCCAGGTGTAGGTGTCGGGAGCATCGGGGCCGAGGAAGCGCTCAGGCCGGAAGGCATCCGCATCCGAGTAACGGTCCTCGCGGCGGTGGATCGCCGCGATCGAAGGGTTGATCTCGACTCCGGGCGGGATCAGATAGCCGCCCACCTCGAAGTGCTCCTCGCGTACAACGCGACCGACGCCCATGATCACCGGGCGCAATCGCAGTGTCTCCTTGACAACCGCATCGAGGTAGTCCTCGCTGCCCTCTGCGAGATCGGTCCTGAGTCGCTCGAGGACGCGCGGGTTGCGCAGCAGCAGCTCGAAGGCCCATGCCAGGCCCGTCGCCGTCGTCTCGTGGCCGGCGACGAGGAGCGTGACCAGCTCGTCGCGGAGCTCCCGGTCGCTCATCGGTCGCCCGCCCTCGTCGCGCGCGAGCAGGAGCATCGAGAAGACGTCCTCGCGCTCCTTTAGATCATCGGCAGCGCGTCGCCGAGCGATCTCCTCGAAGATGAGCTCGTCGAGGAGCTGGCGGCTGTTCTCGAACCGCCGGCCCTTCCCGGCCCCGAAGAGCCCGCGCGAGAGGGCGAGAACGAGCACGCCGACACGCGACGCCACCGGGTCGAGGAGTGAGCGGATGCGCGCCTTGAGCTCTTCCTGGCGCGGCCCCTCGTCGACTCCGAAGACAGCACGCATGATCACCTCGAGCGTCAGCGACTGCATCCGCGGCAGCAGGGTGAAGGCCTCGCCGATGGGCCACGACTCGATCGACCGGTCAGCGGCGGCGCGCATCACCTCGGCATAGGCCAGCATGCGCTCGCCGTGAAACGGCGACAGCATGAGCTTGCGCTGGCGCAGGTGCTCGGCACCGTCGAGCAGGAGCACCGAGCGTCCGCCGACCACGGGGCGGAGGACGGCGTTGGCCTCCCCCGCGCGCAGCACATCCGGGGAGCCGCGGAAGACCTGCTTGACCATCTCGGGCTCGAAGACCATCACGAAGCGGGCGTCGAACAGGCTCCTGAACGTCACGATGTCGCCGTAGCGCCGCCGGCACGCGTCGATGAATCGAGCCGGCATGACGATGAATCCCAGCGTCTGAAGGAAGCGGGGCAGGGGCGGCCCGGGCGGGATCGACATCGTCGTGGCCAGCGTCACGAGAAGCATGTTCGCACGCACGCCTGCGACTCGCGTCCATGCGATACCCGGCCCGTCCACGGTCGTTCGCGAGCCGCAGGCGATGTGGGTTCTTTGCAGGCGATGTGAGTTCTTTGATCTTGGTCCTGTAGTGAGCTTGAGGACTCCCTGCTCCCATTCGTAGTGGCCTGTGTGCGTTGCGCTCGCTACGAGGCAGCTAGCGGCGGCGTACCGCCGTGGTAGATCGTTTTCGTCCCTACTTTTTCCGATGGAACGCTGACGCATCTCCCGAATTCCGGCGGGTTCGGCAAGGTAGTGAACGTCTCGTCGTCGCCGTAGCTGTGCCGCGCGGGTTGGTCCGCGACGACCTGGAAGTGATAGATGGTGTTTTCGCTCAGGCCCCCCGCAGCCGCGGAACCGCCACCGGGCTTTCGCCTGACCCCGGCAGAGATGTGCAGGGCGCACTCGAGCCGTAGGACGTTGACGTGCCGTGTTCAAAGTGGCAGTCGCTGACCGTTTCGCCGTTGGGGTTCACCGTCGCTGGAAAGCCGAGCGTGGGGCCCGACTCTGCTCCTGGCCGTTACTGGATCGAGCGGACAGTGCCGGCAACGGCTCGCGCAACGCGACGGCGGGGCCTGCTCGTGCTCGTCGCGTCTCGGCGGTGGCCCCGATCGATCTCATGCCGCGCGAGCACTTCGCGCAGGTACGCCGCGACCTCCTCGGTGGCCTCGGGCTCCGCCCCGGCGACCATGCCGCCCACGAGCGGGGCTCCGCCCGCCACATGCAGCTCGTCGAGGAGCGCCTCGACGACGTTGGGGTCGAACTGGCGGCCGGCTCCGCGGCGCAGCTCCTGGCAGGCAGCGTCATGGCCGATCCGCCGGCGGTAGCAGCGGTCGGTGGTCATCGCCTCATAGGCGTCGCAAGCTGCGATGATGCGCGCGCCCAGAGGGATCTCGGCTCCCGCGAGCCCGTCGGGATAGCCGAGCCCGTCCCAGCGCTCGTGACTCGCCCGCACGATCACCGCGACCGGGCGCAGCGCAGGCGCGGCGCTGAGGATGCGCTCGCCGAGGACGGTGTGCTGGTGCATGAACTCCCACTCGGACTCGCTCAGCGCGGCGGGCTTCTCGAGGATCGCATCGGGGATGCCGACCTTCCCGATGTCGTGCAGCTCAGCTGCACGGGCCAGCTCATCGAGCTCCTCGGCCGTCATCTTGAGCCGGCGTCCGACGCGCAGGCACAGTTCAGCGACCTCGCTCGAGTGGTTCTGCAGCGACGGCTGCTTGGCATGGATGATACGGATCAGGACGTCGCGCGTCTGGTCGCCCGCCAGCGAAGGCCGGCCCCTCTTTCGCGCGTACATGCGCTCATCGGCGAGCTGCAGCGCGTAGTCGAGGTCCGTCGCCTCATGGGGGAGCAGCACGGCGCCGTAGGACGCGCCGACGGAGAAGTTCTCGCCGCGCTCCACGAGCGCGCCGGCTGCAGCGCAGAGAACCGTGTGAAGCTCGTCGTACCTCGCAGCCGCCAGGACGCAGAACTCGTCACCGCCCAGGCGATAGGCGGTTCCGTACGCCGAGACCGCATCGGCGAGCTTGCCGCCGAGGCGCGCGAGGACGGTGTCGCCCGCCAGGTGACCGAACGTGTCGTTGTAGCTCTTGAAGCCGTCGAGGTCGAACATCATCAGCACGAGCGGCTGGGACGCGGACGCGGCTGCAAGGCGCTCGTCCAGGTCGGCAGCGAGCTTGCGCCGGTTACCGAGGCCGGTGAGCGCGTCGGTGACGGCCTGCTCGCGCAGCAGCTGATGGGCGACGATGTCCGCGGCCGCCTGCCTTGCGCGCTCCACGAGGCCGAAGATCACGTCCTCCTCGTCATCGCGAAACGCGCGATCCTCCCTCGCCACGGCGAGCGCGCCATGAGCCCGCCCGGCGTCGCTCGAGAACCCGAACGGCAGCGCGAGCGCCCAGACGCCGTCGCGCTCGAGCCGGCACGGCTGCTCATCGCTCTGCGCGAGGTTGGCGGCCGCTCGCAGCGCCGCGGCGAACCTCGGCGTGCTGGCGATCTCGAGGACGCGTGGATCGAATGGTCCGCTCAGCGTGAGCTGACCGGCGGCGGCGCCGAGCGCTTCGATCGAGCCGCGAAGCACGATGTCGGTCAAGGCGTTCAGGTCGAGCTTCGCGGCAAAGGCGTCACCCAGCCGGCGCACCGCCGCCTGCAGGCGGGTGCGCTCGTGCGCCACTAGGTCGAGACGGCGTTGGGCCTCGGCGATGCGTGCGCTGCGGTCGCGGGACAGGAGCAGCAGCACGCCGACGAGGGGAAGGATCAGCAGCACGTCCGCCGGGGCCCGACGCGCGGTGTGCGCGACCAGAATGCCCAGCGGCGCGATGCAGGCATCGATCAGCCACACGACCGCGATCACGCGGATCTGCACGCGTGAGGCGATCCCCATGGCCATCGCCTCTCGCAGCGTCGCGGAGGCGAGATCGAGCAGGCAGCCGGCTAGAAACGCGGCGACGTACACGAGGATCAGGCGCGCGTCGCCGTGAATGCGGCCCGCGAGCACCAGCACGAGCGCCGGTCCAAGCGCATGCCACGCGTCCGGTATCGAGAAGAGCACCCGCTCGGGGCCGACGCGACGCGCAGCGACCTGGCCGAGGGTCCCCACGACCAGGCCTCCGGCGGCGAGCAGGGGGACGATCCCGGGCGGCAGCAGCAGCAGCATCGGCACGAGCACGAGGTAGGACGGCACCACGTACCCGGCACCGATCGGGAACTGGATCCCCCGGGATGCGACGGCGTAGAGGAGGACCAGCACCACGGCGAGCAGCGGGTCCATCGAGTGCGAGGCGAGCGCGGCCAGCGCCAGGGGGATGGCGCAGCCGAGGAACAGCGTGGACGCGACCGTCTCGACGGCCAGCTCGCGCCGGCTGAACCGGCGTCCGCGAGCCTTCCAGGAGTCCTCCAGCAGGCGCTCGACGGGATCCGCCGAGCGGATGTCGTCGAGGGCGGGCTCGTTCATCGGAGCACCGCCCTCCGCCGAGGAGATGGCGACATCTGTCCTGTGCCGCCACTCCAAGGGCTTCCTAACGGCTGTAGGGATCGATGTAGACATCGTCGATCTCGAAGGACCCGCCCGTCGGCTGGAAGACCAGCTTGACGTTGAGCGTCCTGTCCCACGTCCAGAGTGGCAGCAGGCTGGCGAGCTGCAGCGCCGGGCTGAGCGTCCATGAGCTGCCCGCCTGGAGCGAGGCGACATCGGCTTCTTTGTGGAACCCATAGCCGACAGTCCATCGCAGGCTCACCTTCAACGCCGCGACAGGTCCGTCGCCGCCACCGGACTGACGGGCGAAGAAGCGGAACGACATGTCTTCGGGGCTGACACAGAACGCCGGCGAAACGGCAACGCCGTCGGGTTCGATCGCCAGCGCATTCGCGTCGCCGTTGGCGCCTTCGCCGCTGAGCACTTCTGCGTTGGTGAGCGACCAGCCTTGCGCACCGGATTCAAACGTGCTGCCGGAGAGCAGGCTGTACGCCGCGTTGTCGCCGAATTGTGCGAGCGCCGCGGACGTCGGGGTTGATGGGCATGCCGCGCTGGCCACAGCGGGCGCGGCACAGATGAGGATTGCGGTGCCGAAGACGGTCGCCGCGAGCTTGCGGGCCCCCTTGGGGGGGCGGATTATGTAGGGCATCTCAGGACCTCCCGTGTCTTCGTTGCGCAGAACGCAACGAACTGTTTGAGGTCGGTAACCGGGCGGTCTCGGAGAGATCCCTGGCTTTGCGTCCCCGCCTCGCGGCGGGTTTGCCCTGAGCGACTCTTTCTGCGGGCAGAGTCGGCCGCGTCCTGCGCTACTTGAGCCTGTCCACCGCGTCTGGACAAAAGGCCGACAGTGATGTCGACCTTTCAGGCCGACACGGCATACGATCACCTCGTGTGCCTCCGTGTGGCGACCCTTGCAGCCGTCTCCGCACTGCTCGCGCTGGCCACGGCGGCCGCGGCCGAGCCGGCTCCGGCGCGCTACTACCTCTCGCTGGGGGATTCGCTCGCACAGGGCATGCAGCCGGAAGCCAGCGGCATCACGGTGGACACCGACGAGGGCTATGCCGACCAGCTGTATGCGATCGAGCGCAAGAGCATCCCTGGGCTGGAGCTCGTCAAGCTCGGCTGCGGCGGCGAGACGACGACGAGCTTCCTCACGGGGCGTGGCAACTCCGACGCGCTGCTCCTCGGCTGCAACCCCGCCGGCGGCTCGCAGATGGCCGCCGCCGAACGCTTTCTGCGCCGGCATCACAGACGCGGGGAAGTCGCGCTCCTGACGCTCGACATCGGCGCCAACGACGTCGTCGGCTGCGCGTCGGAAGCAACCTTCGATATCTCATGCGTGACCCGAGGCGTGAACGCGATCGACGCGAACCTTCCGGTGATCATGCGCCGGCTGCGCCGCGCGGCGGCGGCGGGAACGCCGATGGCGGCGATGACCCTGTACGACCCGTTCCTCGAGCTGTATCTGAAGCCCGGCGACCGGAGCGAGGCGCTGACGATCGACAGCTACGCCGGTAACCTCAACGCGGCACTAACACGCCTGTACCGGGCCGCCGGGTTTCGCGTCGCACACGTCGACACTGCATTCAAGACCTACGACGTGACCGCGACGACCACGCTCAGCGGTCAGCCCGGGCCTGTGCCTGTCGCCGTCGCTGAAGTGTGCAGGCTCACCTGGATGTGCGCTCCGCCGCCGGTCGGCCCGAACATCCACGCAAACCAGGCCGGCTACGGCGTCATCGCCGCGGCCTTCGCAAGTGCGCTCGGCCGACGCCTGCCGAAGGGCTGATCGCGGCCTGCGGCAGACCTCAACCTCCTTCGGCTTCGCCTTCAATACCTTCGCCTCTGTCACAGGACGACGAGTCGAGCTGTTCCGGGGTTGCGTTCACGATCGTGAAATTGCTCCCGCCAACTGGCGCCACGATGAGGGTTCCACTGCATTCGCCGGCCGTGAGCTTGCAGGTATCGCGTCCGTGCGCGGCGGCGACGCACTTCGTGCCTGACGTGTCGTAGCTTGCGTTGAGGAGTTCCTGCATCCTCTCGATCGAAACGCCGCCGCCCGACGGAAAGACAGTCGCCAGGGCGGCGAGGACTATCACAGCGCTCACCCCAATCGCATACCAGCGTCGGCGTCCGTGACCGAGCCACTCGCGAATTGAGTTGATGCTCAGCTCGCGCACCGCGACGCGTCTTCTGCAACGGACCCACGGGTCGGACAGACACGCTCCGATCGCGCGGGTGTGTCCATGGTGAGGAGAGGATATCGACGCCGCCACGCCGGCATTCGCCGAGTTGGCTCAGCTCCCGACCCGCCCGCCGTTCAACGTGCCTCTCGGTGGCACGGTGAGGAGCGCGGCGCTGCTCGGCCTGATGGCGAGCGTTATCACCCCATCCCGGTTGCGTGCGCGCGGCAGCCTCGCCGGCGCGCTCCATGAGCCGTTCGGGGAGACCGCTCGGCCTCCCAGCGTGACCCCTGAGAGCGCGGCAGGCGAGGGCGCGGTGAGCGAGAGGATGCTGGCGTCCCCGAAGCCGCGTCCCACCTGCAGATGCACAGCAACGCTGCGCGCTGCCGGCGGGTCGTCGTCGACGATCACGAAGTGAAGCCTCCCGTCTCCAGCCAGAAACGTCGTGACCTCGAGATTGGGGTGAGCCGGCGAGCTGGTGACCGTGGCGAGCGGGCGGTCGCCGATCAGCTCCCTGGCGAGCAGCAGCGCGTACCACTCCGGTTGCGCGCCCAGGGCGCCGGCGGCAAGCTCTTCGGAGGTCGGGGCGCACAGTGGCGCGTAGCCGTCGCAGTTCGCGGGGTTGCCATGCAGGTTGATCCCGGCGACACCCATACCCATGGCCCGGGCGATGTATCCCACGGCCCACAGCGCCGCGGCGAACGTGTTGCTGACGCCTGCCACCCCGCCGCAGGAGACGGAGTTCGTCTCATCGAGGCGAAACGGGATTTCGCTCGCCTGCGAGATCGATGTGTCGCGACGAAGCGCCGCTTCCTCCTTGCGGCGGATCTGCGGGCTGAGCAGCCGGGCGATCGTTGGCGCAGGCACTTCTTCGCAGCTGAGCGGGTAATGGTGCCCGGTCAACAGGGCCGGCCGCTGATCGATCGCCTCGCCGAGGCCCCAGCTTTCGAATGCCGCTGACCCCGACACATCCGGTCCGGCCAGAGGGATTCCTGGGGCGGCTGCTTCGATCGCGCTGCGATAGGCCGCGACTTCGGCGTCGTACTGCACGAACGTCCACGGTTCCGGGCGCAGGCCGTGCTCTGCGTACGCGTTCGGCTCGTTGCCCAGCTCGATCCCCTCGAGCCATTCCCCGAGCGCCGCCTTCGCGGCTGCCGCCTCGCGCGCGGCCGCGTCGGGTTCGTAGTGGGCGAGGCCGACCGTGAGCAGGATGTGCCATCCGCTCTCGGCCGCCAGGCTGTCGAGCTCGCGAAGGTCTGAAGCTCCCACGACGCTCGACGCCCACGCCGGGCGAGGTGTCGCTTCGTCCGTCCACGCAACCCGGGTGTCGGCCGACCCGCCTCCGAACCGGAGCACGCCGGTGCCAAGCGAACGCAGCAGCGTTACCAGGTCGCCGCGGTCTGCGTATCCGGCGATCTGCGCGAGGTTCGACAGCTCGAAGGAGAGCCCGAGAAAGTTCCTTGGAACCGGCGGCCCGGGGTAGGTGCTTTCGACCGAGACCGATACCGGGATCGACCCGAGCTTCGCGCGTCGCGCGGACGCGGCAGGCGCGAGCACCAGGGTCGCTGCCGCACACAGCGTCGCGAGCGCCACGGACCGGGCGAGCGGATGACCGCTCGGGAACTTCGCCCGCGCGGAGCTGAAAAAGCCACAATCTCGATGTGCGACTCTTCTCATCCCGCGCTGCAGCGCTCTAGCGGTCGTGCACACACATGCTCGAGCTCGAACGATAAGCAAGCAGCGCCTGCGCATGCGCCGGCCGGCTCTCCGTACGAGCTCCCTACGCGCGACGGTCGCCGTGACCATCGCCGGCTCCCTCGCGCTCTCTGCCGGGGCAGCTTCGGTCGCCGCCACCCCTGCAGCGCCGCCGTGCGCGCCCGCGACGCTCGACAGCTCAGCGGCGCTCGCCGGCGGCGCGGTCACGGTCTCGCCGGGCCCCGAAACGATGGACGCTTCCTACCGCACCCAGATCAGCTTCCTTGGCGTGCCTGCGGCCGAGATCACGAACGTCGAAGTCGTCGGCTCGCGCAGCGGCGCGCATCCGGGCCGTCTCGCCGCGTACTCTCAGGGAGACGGAGCGAGCTTCCTGCCCAGCGCTCCATTCGCCCAGGGAGAGCTGGTCACCGTGCACGCCGTCCTGCAGGACGGCAACAGCGCGACACCCTTTGGCTGGCGGTTCACGATCGCCGAAGTCGACGCGGTCAGCCGCTCGCTCGAGACGCCACCGGCGCCGCCGCCGGCACCGAAGCAGAGTGAATTCCAGCACTTCGTCTCCCGTCCCGATCTCAAGCCACCGACGGTCACCGTGACGGCGAGCTCGCGCGCACGAGCGCCGGGGGACGTGTTCCTGGCTCCCTATGCGGGACCGGGCCAGTACGGGCCGATGATCCTCGACAGCGCCGGCGGGCTCGTGTGGTTCAAACCCCTGCCGGTGGGAGCCCGCGCAGCGGACCTGCGCGTCCAGGAATACGACGGCATGCCCGTCCTCACCTGGTGGCAGGACCCCGTCGTCGCCGGCGGCCACCGCGGCGCCGGAGACGTGATCGCCAGCAGCTCTTACACGGACATCGCGGTCGTCCGCGCCGGCAACGGCTATGAACCCGACCTGCACTCGTTCCAGATCACGCCTCAGAGCACGGCGTTGATCACCGCATACGACGCGATCCGCTGCAACCTGAGCGCGTACGGCGGACCAGCCGACGGAGCGGTCGCGGACACGCTCGTGCAGGAGCTCGACCTGAAGACGGGCCTCGTCCGCTTCGAGTGGCACAGCCTCGACCATGTCGCGCTCGCCGACTCCTACCTGCCGCTGAGGCCCGGCGGCGGACCTAGGGAACCGTGGGACTACTTCCACATCAATTCGATCGACACGGAGCAGGGCGGGGATCTGCTCGTCGACTCGCGCAACACCTGGGCCGCCTACGAGATCGACAAGACCAGCGGCCAGATCATCTGGCGTCTCGGCGGAAAGCAGTCGAGCTTCGCGATGGGGCCTGGCGCGAGTCCAGCCTGGCAGCACGACGCCGAGCAGCAGCCGGACGGAACGATCACCTTCTTCGACAATGGGGATGCGCCGAAGGAGCATGCGCAGTCACGCGGGATCGTCCTCGGCGTCGATCTCGAAGATATGACAGCGAGCCTGCTCGCAAGCTACGTTCACCCGAGGCCGTTGGCTGCCGCCAGTCAGGGAGACATGCAGGCGCTCGCCGGCGGCAACTGGTTCATAGGCTGGGGTCAGGAACCGTACTTCTCCGAGTTCGGGCCCGACGGACAGCTCCTCTTCGACGCCCATCTGCCCGCCGCCTACCAGTCCTACACGGTGCTCAAGTTCCCCTGGTCGGGGACTCCTACCCAGCCGCCGACGGTTGCGGTCCGTGCTCGCGCCCACAGACGCCTTGTCGTCTATGCAAGCTGGAACGGAGCGACCGCGGTGACACGATGGCGCGTGCTCGGCGGCTCGGATCCGCGCCGCTCGCGCCGATCGCCACCGCGCCGCGGCGCGGCTTTGAGACGGCGATCGCGCTGTCGCGTCCACTACGACACGTTGCGGTGCAGGCCCTCGGCCCCGACGGACGGGTGCTCGGCACCTCCGCGACCACCAGAGCCTGAATCCGGGGGAGCTACCGGCGTTTTCCGCGCGGCGTCGCGACCAGCGGTGCTATTCGACGTGGACGAGCGTTCCGATCGGCGTGTACGGCCACACCTCCCCGGCTGTGGCCGGTGGCATCTCCACGCAGCCAAGGCTCTGGGGAAAGCCGTACTCCGCGCGTTCGAAGCCATGCAGCGCGTCGCCGCCGTTGAAGTAGCTGATCCAGGGAACCCCTGGATCTTCGTAATGGCTGCCATCGGGGTTCGTTCCGCTCATCGTTCCTGAGGAGACGTGCTCGAAGACGGGGAACGTGCCGAGTTCGGTCGGCCGTGAGGCGATGCCGGTGTTGACAGGAGTTGTCAGGCGAATTGACCCGTCGTGCCAGAGCGCAAGGCTCTGCGAGCCCTCGCTCACCATCACGAAGGTGTAGCCGAAGGTAGTCCGCTGGTTGGCGATCGCCGCGCGGATCAGTGCTCGCCACACCTGCGTGCCGGCGACCCCATCCGTCGTGAGTTCGTGTTCGTTCTCGAAGGCCATCAGCGCTCCGCGCGTGACGACGTTTTCGGAGCCCGGCTGCCACAGCCCTCGCAGCGAGGCGGGCGTGTCGCCGTAGCGCCAGGAGAAGCTGCCGGACGGCGGATCGATCGCGGCCCTCTCCTGCGCCGCAGGGGACGGTTGCACGGCGCGGGCGGCTCTGAAGCGCAGCGGCAGGTATCCGAGCTGCGCGAGGATCTGTTGCACGCGCAGGGTCGAGCCGGCGGGACCGTCCATGTCGCGACACTCGAGGATCCGCCGTCCTGCCCGCCGATTATTCGCACCGTCCGCGGCAGCGCGAGCGTGACAGGAGTGTCCAGGCCGAAGCCGTATCCGCGCGGCGTGAAGACGATCGTGTGGCTGTCGATCGCGCGCCAGGCCCCGGCAGTTGCCGGCACGAGGCGCGGAAGCGTCCGGCCAAGCGCAGTGGCGACCGGCTGTGAGAAGGTCAGGTAGATCGGGGTCGCCGGCGAGATCCGTGTCCCCGGGCGCGGGCTCAGCACCGCGCTCGCCCCGGCCCCGGCCGGGAACCAGCTCACGAGTGACGGTGCCGGCAGGCTCTCCCAGCTCCGCGGGACGGCCGCCACCTCGATCGAGCCGGCTTCGCCGGTGCGCGAAAGCGTGATCTGGCTACGCGGCGCTCGCGAGCGCGTGGCGCTGAAGGTGTTCCGGCTGCCCGTACGCGACCGCGCGCACGGGTTCGTCGAATGCCAGCCGCAGCGGCGAGCGGGCTGCGAGCGTCACGTAACGGTCGAGCAGCACCGCGCTCGGGGTGCGCAGGCGCAGATCGCTCGCTATCGCGGCGACCGGCCAGCCACGCGATCCAGCCCGCTCGGCGCAGGACGACTTCGATCGAGATCGGCTCGCCCGGCGCGAGCACGACCCGCGGCCACAGCCGCCCGTCCCTCACTTCGATCGGGATCGGCCGCCCGCTGGGCCCGAACGCCCTCACGCTTTCGATCGTCCCTCCGGTCAGAGGCAGATCCACGTGCGCGAGCGCGACCGCGTCGGCGACGACTGCTGGACGAGACCACAGGAACGCCAGGCCGCCGAACGCCAGCGCGGCAAGCACGAGCAGGCCGACCAGGCCCATCAACAGCCCTGGCCACAGAAGGCCGCGCCCCCCGGGCGAGGCCGACGCGACGGCGCCGCCGGAAGCCCGCCTCGGCACGCTGCGCTCATGGTTGCGCTGGAATATGTCCAGTCTCACGAGAAGCCCTCCAGGTGAGCGCTCCAACAGAGGTTTTGCCAACGGCTCGAGATCATAAGGTTACTGGCTGCGTCGGCGCGCCAGTCAGCATATGGCTGGGCCCGGTTCCAGTCGAGCCGCCTCGAGTCCAGGCCAATTCAGCTCGTGAGCGGTGCGTCGGGCTGCACCGATCGGTGTCTACACGCTGGCCGGTGCGCTAGACAACCGAATTGATCTCGATCTTTTCTTCGAGCATCTGTATCGTCGTGAGCTTCAGTGCGGACTGTTCAGCTGAAGCTTCGGCGAACGAGGTTTCGAGGACATCCTTCGGCAGGCCTTCGAATCCTTCGGGTTTCTGTTTGCCTACTGTACCTGTGAATTTCAGTGTCGCCACGGACATCATCGTGTTGCTTTTGACCGGAACGAGGACCGACCCCTTCACTGACACCGCCGTAGGACCGCAGCTGAATTCCATGACCGGCCCGGATTCGCCCACGGGGAGCAGGTCCATGGCGATTTTGTTTTTGATCGGACCTTCGCTTGATTTTTGTTCAATCCCGAGCGCGCCTTCGAGCGTCTTCGTCACCACTTCTCCTTCTCCGGCATCCGCGCTCGAACACTTGGATCCCCCCATTTCGCAAGCGGTGAAGGTGACGACCACGTTTCCGATGGTTTTGGGCCCGCTGAGTTCGCCCGTGCTCGCTTCGTCTTTGCATACCACCTGTTTTTTGTGAATGGTTTCCAGCGTCGCAACGGTCGATTCTTTGATCTTTGTCGTGAATTTCGCTTTTGGCCCCGGCCCGCCTTCCCATTCATAGGAGTATTTCAGGGAAGTCGCCGCCAGGGTGCACGCTGCCGTCGAGTACTGCCCTTTCACGCCTTTCGCGACTTTCACGCATCTCCCAAATTCCGGAGGGTTGGCGGTCGTGAACTTCTGATCGGCCCCTTCGCTGGTGCCGTACGGGTTGGTCGCGACGATCTGGAAGTGGTATGTCGTGTTGCCGCTCAGCCCGGTCAGCGGCGCGGATACCGCCACCGGGCTCGTGCCCGACCCTGGCAGCGTCGTACACGGCACGCTGTTCCCGTAGGACGTCGAGGTGCCGTAGTTGAACTGGCAGTTGCTCACCGTGCCACCGTTGGGATTGACGGTCGCGTTCAATGTCGCCGAGGTCTGCGTGACAGACGATGCCGTCCCTGTCACTACGGTCGGAGCTTGCTGCGTGCTCACAAACGCCCACACCGCCCCCGCTTCGCTGCGGTCGTCGGCGCCGCCGATCAGCGCGGTGAACCCGTCCGCTGACAGCGCGACGCTCGAGCCGAAGAGGCCGTCGCCGCTCTCGCCGCTGCCCGTGAGCTTCGAGCCCTGTTGTTCCCAGGTCGACCCCGAGCGCGCGAATACCCACGCCGCCCCGACGCCGCCGCTGTCTGTGCGACCGCCGATCAGGGCCGTGTTCCCGCTGCCTGACAGCGCCACGCTGTAGCCGAACAGGCCTGTTCCGCTCTCGCCGCTTCCAGTGAGCTTCGAGCCCTGCTGTTCCCAGCTCGACCCCGAGCGCGTGAACACCCACGCTGCCCCCACTTCGTCGTTGTCGAGGAGGCCACCGATCAGGGCGGTTTCACCGCTCGCGGACAGCGCCACGCTGTAGCCGAAGTGGCCGTCGCCGCTCTCGCCGCTGCCGGTGAGCTTCGCGCCCTGCTGTTCCCAGGTCGTCCCGGAGCGCGTGAACACCCATCCCGCCCCCACATTGCTGTTGTCATTGGGGCCGCCGATCAGCGCCGTTTCCCCGCCTTCCGCCAGGGCCACGCTGGCGCCGAACCGGCCCTTGCCGCTCTCTTCGCCGCCCGTGAGCTTCGAGCCCTGCTGTTCCCATGTCGTCCCCGAACGTGTGAACACCCATGCCGCCCCCACTTCGCTGTTGTCGTCGGGACCGCCGATCAGCGCCTCTTCCCCGTCGGCCGACAGCGCGACGCCGAGGCCGAATTCGCCAGCTCCGCTCTCGCCAGCGCCGGCGAGCTTCGGTCCCTGCTGTTCCCAGGTCGACCCTGAGCGCGTGAACACCCACGCCGCCCCGACACCGCCTTTGTCGCTGCTCCCGCCGATCAACGCGGTGTCCCCGTCCCCCGACAGCGCCACGCTATAGCCGAAGTGGCCTTTGCCGCTCTCTTCGCTCCCGGTCAGCTTCGGCCCCTGCTGTTCCCACGTCGACCCGGAGCGCGTGAACACCCACGCCGCCCCGACCTTGCTGTTGTCGTTCGGGCCGCCGATCACCGCGGTGTCCCCGTCGGCCGACAGCGCGACACTGGAGCCGAAACGGCCTTTGCCGCTCTCTTCGGCGCCGGCGAGCTTGGAGCCCTGCTGCTCGAAGAACGGGTCGATCCGCAGCGGATAGCGAGCGTTGCCGTCGTCGATCAGCAGCTGGATCGTCCCGTTGCCGAGCCGCAGGTGCGCGGGCAACTCCCTGCCGGTGGCATCAATGGCGCTCAACTCGCCGTAGCGCAGCGCGATCGCGCCCGCACGCGTGCCGAACAGGATCTGCGACCCGGCCTGCTCGGGGATCAGCGATCCTCCGACGCGGAGCGTGAGCACGAGTGATCCGCTGCCGGTCTGCGGGCGCTTGCGGAGCGTGAACCCCTGCTCGAGGCCATAGGGGCCGTTCCGATAGAACTCGCCGATCGAGCCGTCGCGGTAGAGGATCTGGCTGGCTTCGCCTGAGGGCGCCCCCATCTTCACACCCTCGAGGTCCTGGCCTCGCCCAACCGAGGCCAGCGACAGGTCGAGCGTTCCTCGGCTCACGCGCAGGCGAGCACCGGAGGCGCTGAACACACTGCGGATGCCCCCACCGCGTGTGAGTAGCGAGGGGCCGCGGCGAACTGGCCAGAAGCTGCGCTCGGAGGCACCGATGCTCACAGACGCCGTCGACGCGAGGGTGACCGGCAGGCCGCTCTGGAGGTGGTCTTGGATGGCGCCGCGCGGGGCCGGCGGGTGGATCTTCGCTGCGGTTGGCGCATGCGAGGCTGCGAGCGCGAGCGTCGCGATACCTGCGAGCGTCGCGCCTGTGAGCAGCACCGCGATCCGCGACGAGCTCAGATCAGGCCGGGCACTGCTCGCCAGCGCACCGTCACACGGCGAGCCAGCCACTCCGGCTCGCTCCATCGCGCGCATCGTGCACCCGTTCGCTGCCGTTCGAAGTCGCACTCCCTCCGCTCCCGTTCGGATGACCCTCGATCATGGGTCGACCCAGCCGAGCAATCTGCCGTCAAACCTACTCAGATCTCAGCATAAGTCAATCAGTGACGAGCCAGCCGGTTCGAGCCAACCCGCCGCCTGCATAGTCGCCATGGGTAGCTTCGCCGCCCGCCGATCGGGCACGCGGCGGGAGCATCGCCGCGGCGCGATGCCGTCCGAGAGACCCGCCATGATGCGCGCGATCGGCATGGAACGCCCAGCGGAAGTCATCGAATGGCTGCGCGTCGAGCGCGGCCTCACTCGATCCAGAGCATCGACGCTCGGCGGCCTGTCGCAGACAACGTGGAGGGCGGTCGAGTCAGGCTCCAGCGCCAATCCGCACCCCTCCACCAAGGTCCGGATCGCGCGCGCGCTCGGCGTCATGCCGAGTGCCATCTGGCGTCCTCGACCGCGGCCCCTCCATCTGTGGGACGTCGAGGACCCCCGCTGGGAGGCGGCGGCAAGGGCGACGGCGAGGCGGCTTGACCACGAGGGCTCGCTCCAGGAGCGCCAGCGCTTCGGCCGGCAGCTCATCGCGGTGCTCGACCACGCGGACCGGGGGGGTTCGTGCGATCCCGACTCCGGCGAAGGTCCATGGGAAGACCTATGGCAGCTCGCCAGCTCGCTCGTGTTCGACCCGCAGGCGACGCCGATCACGATCATCGACGGCAAGCTGGTGGAGCGCGAGCTCGAGAGCTTCACGGAGGCTCTGCATGCGCATGCCATCGCCGCCAGACGACGTCGCCTGCGCGCTTGCTCGAAGTGATCCCTCGGCCAGCTCAGCCGCCGGGGAAGGCGAGCCGCAGGAGCCGCCGGTAGACCGAGCGGTACTGGCGCCCGAGCCGCCCGCTGTTGTAAGGAAGGCCGTGGCGCTCGCACACCGCCCGCACCTGCGGTGCGATCTCCGCGTAGCGATTGCTCGGCGCGTCGGGGAACAGGTGGTGCTCAATCTGAAACGAGAGGTTGCCGCTCAGAAGGTGAAACAGCCTGCTGCCCTCGAGGTTGCACGAGCCGAGCAGCTGTCGCCGATACCAGCCGCCGCGAGTCTCGCCGCGGTACTGATCCTCGGTGAACGTCTCGGCGCCCTCGGGGAGGTGTCCGCAGAAGACGACCGTGTGAACCCAGACGTTGCGCACGAGGTTCGCGATTACGTTCGCGGCCAGCGCCCTGCGCGCGCCACGGCGGCCGGCCAAGAGGGGAAATAGCGCGTAGTCCTTCAAGAGCTGGCCGCGAGCCTTGCGGGCCAGCGCGATGACCTCCTCGCGCGCGTTGATGCGGGACTTCTCGCCGCGGCGAACCGCGTCGAGCTCCAGGTCATAAACGGCGATCGCCCACTCGAAGACCACCGCCAGGAGGAAGAAGTAGAGCGGCTGAGCGAGGTAGACGGGATGCCAGCGCTGCTCGGGATCGACGCGCATCGAGGAGTAGCCCAGATCACGGTCGCGACCGATGACGTTCGTGTAGAAGTGATGCTGGAAGTTGTGCGCGTGCTTCCAGGACGCGGCCGTCGAGGCGGCGTCCCATTCCCACGCGTTCGAGTGGATCGCAGGATCGTTCATCCAATCCCACTGGCCGTGAAGAACGTTGTGGCCGATCTCCATGTTCTCGAGGACCTTGGACAGCGACAGCAGCGCAGCGCCGGCGACGGCCGCGGGGAGGAAGCGCGCGCCCAGCAGAAGCGACCGTCCCACCAGCTCGAGCCGGCGCTGGGCCACGATCACCCGCGTGATGTAGCTGCGGTCGCGCTCCCCGAGGTCGGCGCGCACGGCATCGCCGATCGCGTCGAGCTCGCGCGCAAGCGCCTCGTGCGGATCGAACGGCCTCGCCGGATCGCGTGCGAGAGTCGCAAGCGTGGCGCGATCGTGGTGTGAAGACAGCGGCGGCTTCCCCCTCAGTCTCTTCTCGAGATCCCCCGCGTGGTGTGACCGCGGCCCAACGTATCCTGCCACGGATGCCCCGACGGGGAGCTCGTCAGGATCCTCTCGATCGACGGCGGCGGAATCTGGGGGATCATCCCGGCCCTGGTGCTCGGCGAGATCGAGCGCTTGAGCGAACGGCCGGCATGCGAGCTGTTCGACCTGATCGCGGGAACCTCGACGGGCGGCATCATCGCGCTTGGGCTCACCGTTCCTAGCGAAGGTGAACGGTCTGCGGATGGACGTCCACGCTGGAGCGCGCAGGACCTGGCCGGCCTCTACGTCAGCGAGGGCCCGAAGATCTTCAGCAGCTCGCTGCTGCGCAGGATCGAGACGGTCGACGGCCTGCTCGAGGAGAAATATGCGGCGAGCGGTCTTGAAGCGGCGCTCGAGCGTTACATGGGCGGTGCGCACCTCTCGCAGGCTCTGACCGACGTGCTGATCCCGGCCTACGACATCCAGAGGCACGAACCGTTCTTCTTCAAGAGCTTTCGCCCCCGACTCCGTCCCAGCCGCGGCGGTCGCACCAGCGCGCTCTCCGCCGTGAGCTCGAGCACGCCATCCGCGCCCACCCCGGACTACCCGATGGCCGTGGTCGCGCGCGCCACCTCGGCGGCCCCAACCTACTTCGAGCCCGCGCACGTGCTCGCGATGCCCGCATCCGGTTCGCCGCCGGACTACGTGCTCGTCGACGGCGGGACGTTCGCGAACAACCCTGCAATGTGCGCCTACGCCGAGGCGCGCCGCAATCACCCGGGCGCACACGTCTTCATCGTCTCGCTCGGCACCGGTCGCCTCACAGAGTCGATCTCCTTCGAGCAGGCAAGCCGCTGGGGCCTCGTTCAGTGGGCGCGCCCGCTGCTGGGAGTCATGATGGACGGCTCGAGCGCCGCGATCGACTACCAGCTCGATGAACTGCTCGGCCGTGACGTCGGCCATTTCCGCTTTCAGACCGCGCTCGACGGCGTCAGCGACCGCTTCGACGACGCGAGTGCCTCCAACATCCAAGCTCTGCGCGAGCTCGCCGAAGCGCTCGTCGAACGCGAAGCCGCGCGGCTCGCCGAGGTCTGCAGGCGGTTGACGGCGACGCTTGCAGGACCGCCCCGGACCTGAGGCGAAACAGACTGCCCTCATGCCGCCACGGCGGCGTGCAGCGAGGATTCCGGTAGGCCCTTCAGCCGCCGGGTTCCGCACGGCACGAGCTTGACGCTTGGCGTGCCTGCGACGGCCGTCCGCGCCCGCTCGCTCATCAGCAGCTCGCCGGGTGTCGCGACGTCGGCGATGCGGGCCGCGACGTTCACGGTGGAGCCGTACCAGTCCCCATCGCGCCGCACAGCGGGCCCGCTGTCGAGCCCGATGCGGATCGGCGGATAGCCTTCGACGCGGCTGAGGGCGAGGATGCGGCAGGCGAGGCCCAGGGCGACCCGGCAGTCCTTGGAATGAACCATCACGGCGTCGCCGATCGACTTCACGACGTTGCAGCCCTCCTCGGCCGCAAGCTCGCGAACCCGCCGATGGAATCCGATCGCCAGGTCCGCCGCGAGCCCGTCGCCGTGACGGTAGGTGTACTCGGTGAAGCCGCAGATGTCAGCGAACAGGAACGTCTCGCAGCTGCGAGCCTCGGAACCCAGGCTTTGGATGTCTTGCGTCAGCATCGCTCTCTACTGCAAACGCTCGGGCTGCCCGTTGTGTGATGCCGACGAGGCCACAGGAGAGGCGACCTGCCCGGCCTGCGCGCTCGCCTCTGACACGTTGGACAGACGGATCACCGTGTGAACGCCGCTCTTGCATCCACCGGCCGCCGTGAGTCTCGAGCTGAGAGCTCGATCGCTTGCGAGGGACGACCCGGCGCCGCCGATGGGAGTTCAGACACCGCTAGGACGTTTTGAGCTTTTTGCTCGCGCCGTTGCTCCTGCCGATTGTGTTGGTTGCGGTTATTCGGAAGTGGTAGGTGCTGTCCGCAGTGAGGCCGGTGATCGCCGCGGACACCGCGACCGGGCTCGTCCCGGACCCCGGCAGCGAGGCACATGGCGCACTATTTCCGTAGGACGTGGTCGGCCCGTATTCGAACGTGCAGCTGCTCACAGCGGCGCCGTCCGGGTTCACCGTCGCGTTCAACACCGCAGACGTCGCTTCCACCGAACTTGCCGCCTCGGTGATGACCATCGGCTTCGACAGAGAGGGTGGCGTGAACGCACTCAGCCCGTTCGGCGTGCCCACGCCGGAAGGCCCGTCAAAGCCTGTGACCGCATCGCAGGAGGTCGTGCCTTCGCAGTCGACGTCCCCGAGCTCTTCGTTGACGCTCGGCTCACCGCAGCGCGACGCTTCCTCGCCATCGCAGTAGCCGTTGCCACCTTTACGGACGTCATACAGCGCAGATGTCTGGCCGACGTGGGTGTAGAGGGTGGCAGCCGGGTAGCTGGCTCCGTGGCCACCGCCGGCGAGGCCGAAGAGAGCGCTGATGAGCGGCGAGGAGAGAGAGGTTCCGCCGACCGTCAGCCAGCCTCCTTTGAATCCTGGTTCATACGCGTAGGTGTCGTAGATGTCGAACCCGGTGTAAGGGTCGGCGACGACGGAGATGTCGTTATCGAGCCGTTTCGTTCCGCAGGCGGTGCTCGCCCACGCGGGCGTGTTCTGCTGCCAGGCGGGGGCGGTGAACAAGGTGCTGCATCCGCCGCCGGTCGCGCTGAACTGTTTGAATTCTTCAACCGAAGGGCGACCGCTGTCGTTCCACACCGTCTCAGTCCTGCGCGTGCCGGTCGACGTCAGTTTGAGTGAGGTTCCGCCGACCGCCACCACCGTCGGGAGCGACGCCGGCGCATCGGGCACACCGGGAGCTTCGCCGTATTCGACGACGTAGTCCCAGTTGAGATAGCCCGAATCGCCCGCGGCGGCTGCGATCACGACTCCGGGGTGGTCGTAGGCGGCGTCATCCGCTTCGGCGAAGCCCGTCTCGAGCCCGCCATACGAGTTGGAAACCTCACTCGCCCCAAGCGTCACCGCCTCGTCCACCGAGGCTGCGAGATCTGAGAAGCTTTCCGAGTTGGCCTCGACGAGCAGGATCTTGCAGTTGGGGCAGACGCTGTGCACGGTCTCGACGTCCAGGGAGATCTCGACCGACCACCCGACTTTGTCCGCCGCAGGCAGCGCTGTCGTGCTCCCTGTCTGGCCGACCTTCTCGAAGCAACCATTGGATGCAGTGCAGGTCGCGAGCCCGTACTCGCTGTCGAACGTGGCAAGGTCCTGTTCGATCTTTGGATCGTCGAAGGCATCCACGATCGCGACGGTCTGCCCCGTCCCGCCTGCCGAGGGCGAATATTTGTAGGCACTGGCGAGATCCGCCGGGGTGAGCCCGCCGGCTGGTCCCGTGGAAGCCGAGCCGGCGCTCAGCTCATACGGGCTTGCGCCGGCGGCGCCAGCCGGAGCGGAGACGAGGGCAAGCGCAAGGCAGGTGGCGTGCGCCGGCCTTGGCGCCGGGCATACCCGCCGGACCTTCGCGTAGCGTGTCCCGGTCTGCGCGGCCGGGGGATTCCCCGATGCGGCAAATGCAGCGCCGCCCGGAACGGAGCTCACCGCGCCCGCCGCGATGCCGGCGAGAGCGAGCACTCTGATCTGTCGCATCGGGCTACCTGTCCTCTGTGGTCCTCGACCGGGAAGCAAAACGGACGGTACACGACGAGTCACGCTGTGGCCGGGCAGATGGACGTATTGCAACCGTGGGGTAGATCTCGCGGCAGCTCGGCGAGCGAATCCGCGGCGTCCGATCAGCGATCGTCGTCCGTTGAGACGATCAGCACGTGGCAGCGCGCGTGATGGGAGACCTTGTTCGGGACGCTGCCGAGCACACGCTTGACGCCGTGCATACCGCGGTTGCCGACGACGATCAGGTCGGCGTCCTCCTGCTTGGCTACCTCGAGCAGCGCCTCGGCCGCATCGCCGGTGACGGTGTGTGACTTCGCCTCGACACCATGGATGCGCACGTCCGCCACGGCCTCCTCGACGACGGCCTGCACATTGGCGTCGGGCGCCACGGCCCAGACCTTCGCGGCGGCCTCGGGAGCACCAACGATCCTCGTGCCGCGTACCGGCTCGTATGCCGAGACGATGTGCAGCTCGCCGCCGAGCGCCCTGGCCAGTCTGCTCGCCTCCTCGACCGCGCGTTTCGCGGTGTCGGACCCGTCGGTGCCAACAACTATCGATGAGTACATCCGCTCGCTCCCCCTGGTCGCTGAACATGGCAAGCTTATCCCGATGACTGGCTGAGTCCTGCGAGATCAGCCTGCAGATTGCCCTTCGGTCTGAGGCTCGCGCTGCCCGTCCTCCCGGTTGGCGTCGGCGCCGTCCGGCCAGATCGTCCACACGGCGAGATGCCCGACCCGGCCGCGGATCTCGACCTCTCCGACGAGTGAGAGCTCATCGACCGAGGCACGCAAGCGTTCGCGCGTGGTGGCCGAGACGAACAGCGTCGCCTCGCTGTCCTTGGTCATGCCCTCCAGGCGAGACGCGGTGTTCGTCGTGTCGCCGATGGCGGTATACGCGACACGCTCCGCCGATCCGACGTTTCCGGCCATCACGGTGCCGCTGTTGAGTCCCACTCCCATTTCGAAGCTGCGGTCGAAGCCCTGTTCGCCGAGCCAGCGGTTGAAGCGCTCGAGCCGCGGCCCGATCATCTCGCGCGCCGCGACCAACGCCCGGTCAGCGTGGTCGTCCTGCTCGAGAGGCGCGCCGAAGATCGCCATGATCCCATCGCCCATGTATGAGATGAGCGTTCCCCCGGCGCTGAGTATGGCCTCGGTCATCTCGTTGAGGTAGTAGTTGACGACGTCGATAACCCGAGCTGCGGGCTGCGACTCCGAGAAGCTGGTGAAACCCCTCAGGTCGCAGAACAGGACCGTGCAATCGCGCTCAACGCCGCCAAGACGAAGGTTCTCGTCCGCGCTCGCCAGCACGTCCTCGACAACGCCGGCCGGGACGAAGCGCGTGAACATGTGCCTCACCCGCTCCCGCTCGACCGCCTCGATGATGTACAGCACCGCGAGCGTTCCGAGCACTCCAAGCGCCAGCGCGAACATCGGATACACGAAGGCGACGATCACCCCGCTGTCGAACGCAACCTGGGTTGCGACGGTGAACACGACGGCCAAGGCAAGCGCATCCAGCAGCGAACGCCTCCGTCGCAGGCGCGTGCTGCCGAGCGGAACCGCGAGACCGAGGAGCACGATCAGCGCGATGTCCACCCAGCCGGGCGCATCCCTGAGCGGCACGCCTCGCAGGAGCGTGTTCGCCGCGTTCGCCATGATTTCCGGCCCCGGCATCTCTTCGGCGCCGCTCGTCGCGGTGACGTGATCGTCCTGCAGGATCGGCGCCGAAGCTCCGACGATCACGATCTTGCCGCGGACCTCGCCGGGTGAGAACTGTCCGAGAAGCACCTTCGAATAGGAGATCGAGTGGATTGTTTCGGGCGGCCCCACGAAGTCGATTGGCAGCGTGCCGTGCTCGAAGCGCGTGGCCGGGATCGCGTGGCCGGTGGCGATTTCCGACGTCACCACGGCGAAGTTGTGAAGCCCATTGTAGGAGTAGGCGAAGCGGCGGATGACCCCGTCGGGATCCGCGGTCAGCCTGACCTCCCCTGCCCGGGCACCCACTTCCTGCAGCAGGTTGCCTCCGCCGAGCACGCCCGTTCGACCCCCGGGTTCCACTTCCGTGGCCGCGAGGACGGTTTTACCGTGCGCCCGGCCGATCGCTTCGATCAGCGCGTCGTCATCGACGACGTCCGTTTCGTGCGTGAACTCGAGATCCATCGCGATCGTGCTGGCACCGGCGCGCCGCAGGCGGTCGATCACAGTGGCGTCGTAGCGGCGCGGGAACGGGAACTCCGAGTGCAGTTTCAAGCGCGTGAGTTCCTGAAGGGTGGCGTTGTCGATCTCGACGAGCACGAGATCGGATGGCGGCGTCTGCGTGCCGCGAATCGAGAAGCGTGCGTCGATCGTCTGCAGTTCGGTGCGTCTCAGCACGTGCGTCGCGTAGGCGAGCCCCCCCAGGCCCACGGCCACGATGGCCACGGCGAGCAGGGCCGCGCTCTTGCGTCGCTGTCTGAGCAGCCGTCTCATACGCCAACGGTGCGGCGCGCTAGAAGGCCCGTGAGCACCTGCGCAGACATCAGCTCGTCACCAAGAATGCCAGGGCCGCGAGTGTAAGGACATGCAGGGTCTGGTCGACGCCCAGGCGCGCCACGCTCGGTGGCGGTGACGCGGTGACGTGCTTGACGCGGTGCAGCCAGAGAGAGACCAGCCTGCCGTCGTCGATCAGCACGTGCGGGATTGCGACGAGCAGCGCGATCCCCACTGTCGCGGCTGCGCCCGAGCCTCCCGCGATCCACACCAGAGCGGGCACGAAGGCGATCATGTACGTAAGTCCGTGCAGCCCGAGCGCACGACGGGCGTTGGGGTCGGCGCCCAGCCCTCGCTGCTTGTGGGTGGCCTGCCAATCGGTCTGCAAGAGGAAGTCCCCGCCCAGGTGGGAGAGCAGGAAGACGCCGAACAGCGCCGGCCAGGTCATCGCAGTGCTCCGTCCCGCGTGTATCGGTCCATCGATCTTCCCCCCTGTCTGCGCACGCCCTGAGACCGGCGAGTCTATGCCACGCGGCGAGCACAGCGAGCCTGTGGGGGTAGCGGGCTAGCGGATCGCCCTCCGTCAGGTGCTCGATGCAGTTTGACTTTGGGTCGTGTCCGGAATACGGTGCATCACGGAGACATTGGTATGTCGCAGCTGGTAGGTCGCGCCGCGGGCCGAGTTTCGCGTGCTCGGGTTACCGGAAAACAGACGCGACTGTGGGGGATGTGCATGCGACGGCCTGTCGGGCGCGTGCAAACCGAGATTCGTCGCTCAGCGGCTACGGTGATGGTGCGACCGCCCAGCCGCCCGGTTCCGCTGCGCATTCTGGCTGCGCTCGCCGTGCTCTGCCCGCTGCTCGCCTGGGCGCTGGCGCACGGTCTGGCCGCCGGCCGCGGGCCCGTGCTCCCTTCCGCGGGCACAGGCGTCTTTCACGAAACGCCGTCCGAAATAATCTCGGCGGCTCGGAGCGAGATCTCGGCGACAAACGGAGAGCGAAGCCCCGCCTACAGCGTGGCCGCCTCAGGAGGTGGATTTCAGGCGGTGAACGGTGCGCAGCGGCTGCACGCCCGCTTCGGGGACTCGGGTGTGACAGTCAGCTCCGGCTCGATACGCGTGGGTCTGCGACTCCGCGCGGTGGGCTACGGATCATCGCTTCGATCTCTCCCTGGCGTCACACCGAGCGCGGCGGCCAACCGCGTGACCTATGCCCGTCCCGGGCTGAGCGAGTGGTACGTCAACGGTCCTCTCGGTCTCGAGCAGGGCTTTACCGTGCAGCACGCGCCATCAGGTCATCCGGCTGGAGCGCTCACGCTCTCGATTGCCCTGTCGGGAGACGCGCATGCCTCGCTGGCTGGCAGTGGGCAGAGCCTTACGCTGGGTCGCGCGGGCGGGCCATCGTTGAATTACGGCGGGCTGCTGGCGATCGATGCCGGCGGCCGCGCGCTGCGCAGCTGGATCGAACTCGGCCCCGGCAGCATCTTGCTGAGGGTCGATTCCAGCGGCGCGCGCTATCCGGTGCGGATCGATCCGTTGATCGCGCCGGGAGAAAAGCTCATGCCGGGCGATGCGACGTTCAGCGGTCAGGTCGGCTCGAGCGTGGCGCTTTCGGCGGACGGCAACACCGCACTGATCAGCGCTCCCGGGCGCATCGGCTCGGCGGGGGGTGCATGGGTCTTCGTCCGTACGGAATCCGGCTGGGAACCGCAGGGCGAAAAGCTCGTCGGCCGCGAAGAGGTCGGCGGGGGGACGCCTGAACCGTGCGTCGAAGAAGTTGGCGAAGCGCCCGGCGAGTGCCGCTTCGCCCGCAGCGTCGCGATCTCCGCCGACGGCGATACGGCCCTGGTCGGCAGTCCGCGCGACAACAACAACGCCGGGGCGGTCTGGGTGTTCACGCGCTCGGGCTCCACGTGGAGCCAGCAAGGCCCGAAGCTGACCGGCGCGGGAGAGCGCGCGCGGGGGCACTTCGGCAAGAGCGTCGCCCTCTCGGCCGACGGAAATACGGCGCTGGTCGGAGGATCGGCCGACGAAGGCGGACATGGCTCGGCATGGGTATTCACGCGCTCGGGCACGGAATGGTCGGAGCAGGGTCTGAAGCTCACGGGCGCGCGAGAGGAAGGCGAAGGCCACTTCGGCGTGAGCGTCGCGCTCTCTGCCGACGGCAACACGGCGCTGATCGGCGGTCCGAGTGACAACGGCTTCGTCGGGGCGGCATGGGTGTTCGCGCGCTCGGGCTCGGAATGGACCCAGCAGGGCCAAAAGCTCACGGGGCCGGCTGGAGCAGGCAACAACGGGCGTTTCGGGTCCAGCGTCGCGCTGTCGGCCGATGGCAACACGGCGCTGATCGGCGGCCGCACCGACGGCAAAGGCGTCGGTGCGGCGTGGGTGTTCACCCGCTCAGGCACCGAATGGCTCCCGCAGGGTCCGAAGCTGACCGGCGGCGGGGAGGTCGGCGATGGCGAATTCGGCTTCAGCGTCGCGCTGTCCGGAGATGGCAAGAGCGCGTTGATCGGGGGCCCGCGCGATAACAAGAATCTAGGGGCGGCGTGGGAGTTCACTCGCACGGGTACGACCTGGAAGCAGCAGGGCGAAAAGCTGACCGGCGCAGGAGAGACCGGCAAAGGCTGGTTCGGCGCGAGCGTCGCGCTGCCGGAAACGGACATCGCTGCGCTGATCGGCGCTCCCCACGACAGCCTCAACGTCGGCGCAGCATGGATGTTCAACGGCACCCCCGAACCGCCGCCAAGGGTCAAACGCATCAAACCGACGTCGGGCCCGACCTCAGGCGGCACGGCGGTGACGATCACGGGCAGCGGATTCCTCCCCGGCGCCAGCGTCAGGATCGGCAGCTCGGCGACATCTGTGAACATAATCTCCGAAACGGAAATCGCGGCCGTGACGGCCGAAACGCCTGCAGGCCACGACGAAGTGGTCGTCGCCAACGAAAACGGTGGTGTCTCCACCGGCGGTCCGTCCTACGCGTACGTGGAACCGCCCCCTCCACCCCCTCCTCCGCCGGTGAAACCGCCGTCGAAAACCGTGACAAACACGCAGGAACCGACGGTCGGCCTAGTGACGCAGACGATCGTGATGCCCGGCCTGGGCGTCCTCTCGAGCAAAACCGTGACGGTTCCTCGACCGGTGCTGGCGGTATCGGGGAACCTGGCGCCGATCTCCGGCACGGTGCTCGTGAAACTACCTGGCTCGAAGACCTGGGTGCTCCTCACGTCACTTCGACAGGTCCCGTTTGGGACGATCATCAACGCGATCCACGGAAAGGTGTCGGTCACGACCGTGGGTCCGCACGGCGTACTACAGACCGCCACCTTCTATCAGGGTGAGTTCAAGCTCACCCAGGGTCGCAACGCCGTCGTGGTGGCCACGCTCTTCGGCGGGAACTTCTCCGTCTGCCCGACCGCTCGGGAGCGGAGCCACCTGGCAAGGGCGAGCTCGCGGCACGCCTCGGGCAAGCATTCAGTGCGCAAACTGTGGGCCGAAGGACATGGCACCTACTCGACCAAGGGCAACTATGCCGCCGGCGCCGTCCTCGGCACCCGTTGGCTGACCGAGGATCTATGCGACGGGACGCTGATTCACGTCGCGACCGACCGCGTGCTCGTGACGAATCTCGTCAACCATCACCACATCACTATCAAGGCGGGCCACAGCTACCTGGTAAAGGCGCCGTGATGGACGAGTCTCGCCTGGGGCAGCTGCGCCCCTTCGCCGGACTCTCGGCCGCTCAGCGAAAGATGCTCGCGCGGGTGGCGGATGAGCTCAGCGCACCCGCCGGCAGCACGCTCGTGAGCCAGGGCGATTACGGCTATGAGTTCATCGTCATCGAGGAGGGCACCGTCGACGTCTTCCGCGACGGTGAGCTGATCGACACGATGAGGCCAGGGGACTTCTTTGGCGAGCTCGCCGTCCTGGACGTCGGGGGTCAGCGCAACGCGACCATCGTGGCGAGCTCGCCGGTACGACTTGTGACGCTCACCGCCCACTACATGCGCGAGGTGCGCGAGCGCCTGCCGCTGATCGGCGAGCAGATCGACCGGGTGATCGCCGATCGCAGACCGGCGGTGCCCTGACAGCGCCGGCGGGGACGGCCCTCGGGCTAGGTGACCGCTTCGGCCGAGTCGGAGGGTCCCCCGGCCGCGTGGACGATCAGCTGGGCGGCATGCTCGGGTGCGAGCTTATCGGTGCTGATGACGAGGTCATAGTGGGTCGGAAGCTCTGCACCGATCCCGTAGAAGCGCTTGATGTAGTCCGCACGCCCGGCATCGGATCGCTTGACCGCTCGGGCGGCCTCCTTCTCGTCGACGCCGAGGGCGAGCGCGACGCGCCGCTCCCGCGTCTGCGGTGATGCTGTGACGAGGACTCTGAGGACATCCTCGCGTTCACCGAGCGCGAGCGATGCCGCGTGCGCGACGATGACCGCCGAGCCGCGGGCGGCGGTGTCCTCGATGACGGACTGGATCAGCCCCCTCAGCTCGTCGCTCGCAGGCACGACCGCGCCGTCCGCGTCGGTGATCGGGATCGCATAACCCGCTCCGAAGCCGGCTCCCATCCCGGACGTGCCCAATCCCTCGACCACCCTCATGAGAAGCGACTTGCGCCGCTCGACATCAGCGACGACCTCCTTGTCAACTCCGGCCTCGACAGCCGCGCGGGTCACGATGTCCTCGTCGATGAGTCGAAACCCGAGCGTGCTCGCAACCAGGGGCGCCGCTTCGTGGGCGCCAGCACCGTCCTGGCTCGAGATACACACGACCTCATACGACACGATCGAAGACACTATGCGACTCGCACGCGATCGTCAACGCTCGGACAGCTCGACGGTCGGTCGTGGTTTTCGGGTGTAGACTCCTGGCGAAATGAGCGTGCGAGACACCTCGCCCGAGCGAGGCCTGCGCTCGCTCTACAACAAGCATTTCTGCGATCGACGCAAGGAGCGCCAGCTCTTCTCGACCGGCTCCTTCTTCGTGACCTTTGCGACCGTTCGGGCCATCACGCACGCGATCAGAGCCGAACGCGGGCCGTTCAAGAACATCACCCCGGGCGGGCGCCACATCCACCACATGACGTTCGGGATCGTCGGCCTGCTGATGGTGGGCTATCTCTGGCTGCTCGAGATCGGCACGAGGGAGCAGCGCCTAGCATCGCGCATGACCTCGCTTGTGTTCGGAAGCGGCGCGGCGCTGACGCTCGACGAGTTCGCCCTCTGGCTCAACCTCGAAGACGACTACTGGACCACCCAGGGACGGGAGAGCATCGACGCCGTGGTGCTGTTCGGGTCGCTGCTCAGCCTGAGCGTGATCGGCAGAGGCTTTCTCGTAGAGCTCCTGGGGTCGGCTAAGCCGCCACCGCCAACGGCAAACGGCCACGGGTGGCCAGACTGACTCGGATTGGCGTGAGATGTCGCTCGAGCATGTTGACGTACTGATCGTCGGCGCCGGCCTGTCCGGTGTCGGCGCGGGCTACCACCTCAAGGCGAACTGCCCCGAGAAGACCTACGCGATCCTCGAGGCCCGCGAATGCATCGGCGGCACCTGGGACCTTTTCAGGTACCCGGGGATCCGCTCTGACTCCGACATGTACACACTCGGCTACTCGTTCCGTCCATGGCGGGAGGCCAAGGCGATCGCGGACGGGCCGTCGATCCTCAGCTACGTTCGCGAGACGGCCTGCGAGAACGGCATCGATGAGCGCGTACGCTTCCACCATCGCGTCGTGCGCGCGGAGTGGTCGACAGCGGATGCACGCTGGACCGTCCAGGCCGAGCGCAGCGACACACAGGAGACGGTCCAGCTGACGTGCGGCTTTCTGATGATGTGCAGCGGCTATTACCGCTACGACCAGGGCTACACACCAGACTTTCAGGGCACCGAGCTGTTCGACGGCCGCATCGTGCATCCGCAGAAGTGGACCGATGATGTCGATTACGCCGGCAAGCGCGTCGTGGTGATCGGCAGCGGCGCGACCGCCGTGACGCTGATCCCCGCAATCGCGCAGAGCGCAGCCCACGTCACGATGCTGCAGCGCTCGCCGAGCTATATCGTCTCGCTGCCTGCCGAAGACCCGATCGCCAGCTTCCTGCGCCGACGGCTGCCGGCCAGGCTCGCCTATACGATCGTGCGCTGGAAGAACGTCCTGATCACGATGCTCGTGTTCCAGCTCAGTCGCAGGAGGCCCGGGTTGGTGAAGGGGCTCCTCAGGAGAGGGGTCGAAAGGCGGCTCCCTCAGGGGTACGACATCGATACGCATTTCACACCCAGCTACGGACCGTGGGATCAGCGGCTGTGCCTCGTTCCCGATGGCGATCTCTTCGACGCGATCTGCGCCGGGCGGGCCTCCGTGGTTACCGATCACATCGACACCTTCACGGAGCGTGGCCTGCGGCTAACCTCCGGTGCCGAGCTCGAGGCCGACCTGATCGTCACCGCCACCGGCCTGAACATGCTTACGCTCGGCGGGATGCAGATCGCAATCGACGGCCGCGACGTCGACATCTCCGAGACGATGACCTACAAGGGCATGATGCTCAGCGGCGTGCCGAACCTGGCGATGGCGTTCGGCTACACGAACGCGTCGTGGACGCTCAAGTGCGATCTGACTTGCGCGTACGTGTGCCGGCTGCTCGACTACATGGACGAACGCGGATATCGGCAATGCACGCCGGTGAACCGCGACCCGTCGGTCGCCGAGCAGCCGTTCATCGACTTCTCATCGAGCTACGTGCTGCGCTCCATCGACCAGTTCCCAAAGCAGGGGTCGAAGGCGCCATGGCGGCTCTACCAGAACTACGCGCTCGACACGCTGGCGCTCAGGTTCGGCGCGATCGACGACGGCGCGATGGAGTTCTCCGCGGGCACGCCCGCGCTCGACGGCGTCGAGCGGATCGCGACCGCGGCGTAGTCACGCTGCCTGTGCCCGGTACGCCAGACCCAAACGCCGCCCCTGGGCGAGGCCGGCTTCGATCACAGCGCTTCGAGGGCGGGGATCCATCAGGTTCATCCCCATCGCCGCGGTGCTCGCATCGTCGGGGTTGATCGTGCTCACGATCGCGCCGCGGTGCCTCAGAGCGAGCGCCTCGGCCGCCGCGATCCCACGCGAGATCGGCCCGAGCGCACCGATCAGCGCCGCCGCCCCCGGGCGCATTGAGCCGGTCGGGTTCAGGCATAGGACATGCTGGCCGCGCTCGACCTCGGCAGCATCCATGTTGGTCGGGCTCCATACGCCGCCGTCGACGTAGCTACGCGCGCCAGCACGCACCGGCTGGAACACGCCGGGGATCGCGCACGAAGCCTGCACAGCCGCCGCAACCGGAAGCTCAGGGGCGCCAACCGCGCCAAACAGGACCCGACGGCCGCTCTCCTGCTCGACCGCCGCGATCCGCAGGCGGCCGTCCCAGCGCACGCCGGTTGCCTCGACCGCGCGAGCCAGCTCGGCCAGCGAGCGGCTTCCAACTGGAGCCCTGCGGAGCGCAGCGCGTCGCAGAAGCGCGCCGCCGGCAGTGGTCGAGCTGAGCGCGAGCGAGGCCAGCGGCGCCGCCGCCGCATTGCCGAGGCTGGCCGCCACGTCGAGCGTCTGGCGGAGGGCGCTGAGGGGCTCCTCGCCCTCGGACAGCGAGACCGCTGGCTGCTCTGGGAGCTCTCCCAGCCGCGACTCCGGCGAGAGGCCGGCGACGAGCGACGCCGCGACGATCGAACCGGCCGAGGTGCCGAGGTAAAGGGCGCAGGAGCGCGCGTCGAACGTCTCGCCCTCGTCGAGGCCTGTGAGGACGGCTGTCATCCACGCCTCGCCGAGGATTCCACCGCCTCCGAGAACAAGCACGTCGGGTGAGTGCGAGCCTGGTGCGACCATCTCGATCAAGCGTACCTGCCAGAGCTCAGGCGACCGCGTTCTCGAAGATCGCGGTCATCCCCTGTCCGCCGCCGATGCACATCGTCTCGAGGCCATAGCGACCAGCACGGCGGCGCAGCTCGCGCAGCAGCGTCGTCAGGATCCGCCCGCCGGTCGCTCCGACGGGGTGACCGAGCGAGATGCCGGAACCGTGCACGTTGACGCGCTGTAGCCCGTCGGGGAGGTCCCACTCGCGCAGGACCGCCAGCGCCTGTGCGGCGAACGCCTCGTTCAACTCGATCAAGTCCATGTCGGCGAGTGACAGGCCGGCTCGCTCGAGCGCCCGCTCGGTCGACGGGACCGGGCCGATACCCATCGTCTCCGGCGCGACGCCGGCGACAGACCACGACAGCAGGCGTGCGAATGGCTGCAGGCCGAGCTCCTGCGCCCTTTGCGGATGCGTCACGATGCACACCGCCGCACCGTCGTTCTGACCGCTCGCGTTGCCGGCCGTGACGGTCGCCTCGGCGTCGCTCGCCGCCATCAGCGGCCGCAGGCCGGCGAGCCGCTGGAGCGTCGTGTCCGCACGCGGATGCTCGTCGCGATCGATCATCCGCTCCTCGCCGCGGCTCCTGACGGAGACGGGAACGATCTCCTCTGCGAACGTGCCGCTCTCGTGGGCCGCCACCGCGCGTCTGTGCGAGCGGAGCGCGAGCTCGTCCTGCTCCTCACGTGGGATCGCGTACCGCCGGCGCAGGTTCTCGGCCGTCTCGATCATGCCTCCGGCGACAGGATGGTTGACGCCGCCGGCCGTCGTGCGCGGGCGCGCGAGACGATCCTCCAACTTGACCCCGCCGCCCTTGACCCCCCAGCGAAGCCCCATCGCATAGAACTCGGCCTGGCTCATGCTCTCGGCGCCGCCGGCAAGAACCACATCGGCGACCCCCGTCTGGACGACCATGCATCCGAGCATGATCGCCTGGAGGCCAGAGCCGCAGCGCCTGTCCAGCTGGAGTCCGGGAACCTCGATCGGCAGGCCCGCGTCGAGGGCAGCGACTCGGCCGATCGCCGGTGCCTCGCCGTTGGGATAGCACTGGCCGAGGATGACGTCGTCGATCTCGCCGGGCGGGAGCGAGGTGCGCCGCACGAGCTCGCGGATCAGCGTGGCGGCGAGCTCGCTCGGCGGCACGTCGCGGAAGACGCCGCCGAAGCCGCCGACTGCGGTTCGAAGCGGTTCGCAGATCACGGCCTCGCGCACGCCGGAGAGACTGCCACAAAGATTCTCGATCGGCAGCCCGCCCCAAGCGCGCGGCGTGGCCTAGCATGGGGTACATGGAGGCGGCGACTCACAGCTCCGAGGGGAGCCCGCAAGAGCCTCACGTCTCCACGCTCAAGAGAATCGTGCTCCTGAGCGCGACGACCGCGGTGGCGATAAACATCTGGACCGGCGCTCCGCTGCTTGCGCTATGGATCGGCTCACGCATCGTCGGACAGCGCGCACTGAGTATGGGGGCTGTATTCGTGGTCGTCGTCCTGCTGGCCGTCTTCGTGACAGCGATGGCCTATGCGCTCACCTGGCTAAGCGCGCGCTACGACGAGCTCGTGAAACGCCCCGCCGGTGAACGCCGGACCGCGCCGTGGCTGCGCAGCATGCGCGACGAGCGTAAGGATCTCATCCGCGCCAAGGCCGGAACCACCCCGGTGGAGTGGATCGTGACCGCGAGCACGGTGATCGCCGTCCTCACCCTCGAGGTCTGGTTCTTCTTCTTCGCGGGGTCTCCGCTGCCGAGCTGAGAGCGGGGTCCGAATAGTCGGGCCGGACGGCGGGCCCCGACGCTAGAGCCCTTCGATCAGGCCCGTCGGGTTCGACGTGGCCGGAACGGAGCCCGCGGCATTGGTGGCCGTCACCGTGACCCGCAGGGGCAGCAGGACGTCGAGCGCCGACAGCAGGTACGTGGAACTCGTCGCTTTCGCGATTTCGGTGCATGCTTCCCCGGCTTTGTTGCACAACAGCCACTGGTAGCCGTAGCTGATCGGCGTCGTACCCGACCAGGTGCCTGTGCTCGCGGTCAGTAGCTGTCCCACTTTCAGTGTCCCCGTGACCGACGGCAGCACCGTATTGCTCGGCAGCAACGCCGCGACCAACCCCGTCGCCGCCGACGTCGCCGACGCCGACCCGCCGCCGTTCGACGCCGTCACAACCACCCGCAACGTCGAGCCGACATCCCCAGAGACGAGCGCCAGCGTCGACCCCACCGCACCCGAGATTTCTTTACACGCTTCCCCAGCGCCGTTACACAACAGCCACTGGTAGCCGTAGCTGATCGGCGTCGTACCCGACCAGGTGCCTGTGCTCCCCGTCAACACCTGCCCATCCTTCAACGTCCCCGTGACCGACGGCAACACCGTATTGCTCGGCAGCAACGCCGCGACCAACCCCGTCGCCGCCGACGTCGCCGACGCCGACCCACCGCCGTTCGACGCCGTCACAACCACCCGCAACGTCGAGCCGACATCCCCAGAGACGAGCGCCAACGTCGACCCCACCGCACCCGAGATTTCTTTACACGCTTCCCCAGCGCCGTTACACAACAGCCACTGGTAGCCGTAGCTGATCGGCGTCGTACCCGACCAGGTGCCTGTGCTCCCCGTCAACACCTGCCCATCCTTCAACGTCCCCGTGACCGACGGCAACACCGTATTGCTCGGCAGCAACGCCGCGACCAACCCCGTCGCCGCCGACGTCGCCGACGCCGACCCACCGCCGTTCGACGCCGTCACAACCACCCGCAACGTCGAACCGACATCCCCAGAGACGAGCGCCAACGTCGACCCCACCGCACCCGAGATTTCTTTACACGCTTCCCCAGCGCCGTTACACAACAGCCACTGGTAGCCGTAGCTGATCGGCGTCGTACCCGACCAGGTGCCTGTGCTCCCCGTCAACACCTGCCCATCCTTCAACGTCCCCGTGACCGACGGCAACACCGTATTGCTCGGCAGCAACGCCGCGACCAACCCCGTCGCCGCCGACGTCGCCGACGCCGACCCGCCGCCGTTCGACGCCGTCACAACCACCCGCAACGTCGAGCCGACATCCCCAGAGACGAGCGCCAACGTCGACCCCACCGCACCCGAGATTTCTTTACACGCTTCCCCAGCGCCGTTACACAACAGCCACTGGTAGCCGTAGCTGATCGGCGTCGTACCCGACCAGGTGCCTGTGCTCCCCGTCAACACCTGCCCATCCTTCAACGTCCCCGTGACCGACGGCAACACCGTATTGCTCGGCAGCAACGCCGCGACCAACCCCGTCGCCGCCGACGTCGCCGACGCCGACCCACCGCCGTTCGACGCCGTCACAACCACCCGCAACGTCGAGCCGACATCCCCAGAGACGAGCGCCAACGTCGACCCCACCGCACCCGAGATTTCTTTACACGCTTCCCCAGCGCCGTTACACAACAGCCACTGGTAGCCGTAGCTGATCGGCGTCGTACCCGACCAGGTGCCTGTGCTCCCCGTCAACACCTGCCCATCCTTCAACGTCCCCGTGACCGACGGCAACACCGTATTGCTCGGCAGCAACGCCGCGATCAACCCCGTCGCCGCCGACGTCGCCGACGCCGACCCACCGCCGTTCGACGCCGTCACAACCACCCGCAACGTCGAACCGACATCGGCGGATGAGAGCAGCAGCGTCGAGCCGACAGCGTCTTCGATTTCTTTGCAGCCTTCACCCGAGGCGTTGCACAACTCCCATGTGTAGCTGTAGCTAAGTGGTTCGGTGCCCGACCAGGTACCCGTAGCCGCCGAAAGTAGCCCGCCGTCCTTGAGAACCCCTGTGATCGACGGCAGCACCGTATTGCTCGGCAGCAACGCCGCGACCAACCCCGTCGCGGCCGACGTCGCCGACGTCGACCCGCCGCCGTTCGTCGCCGTCACAACCACCCGCAGAGTCGAGCCCACGTCCCCTGAGACGAGCGCCAGCGTCGACCCCACGGCACCCGAGATTTCTTTACACGCTTCCCCGGCCGCGTTACACAACAGCCACTGGTAGCCGTAGGTAAGGGGTTCGGTGCCCGACCAGCTACCGGTACCCGCCGAGAGTAGCCCGCCATCCTCGAGAGCCCCTGTGATCGACGGCAAGCTCGTGTTTGAGGGCAGCAACGCACCCACCAGGGCCGTCGCGGCCGATGTCGCCGACGTCGACCCCGCGCTGTTCGTCGCCGTCACAACCACACGCAACGTCGAGCCGACATCCCCCGAGACGAGCGCCAGCGTCGACCCCACAGCACCCGAGATTTCTTTACACGCCTCCCCAGCGCTGTTGCACAATAACCACTGGTAGCTGTATGTGATCGGAGCCGTGCCTTCCCAGGTACCCGTGACCGCGCTCAGGATCTGGCCATCCTCCGACAGCCCGGAGATCGCCGGCAGAGATGTGTTGCTCGGGAGCAGCGCCCCGACCACACCGGTAGCAGGAGATGTCGCCGAAGCGGTACCTTGCGCATTTTTGGCCGTTACAACCACCTCGAGCGTGCTGGCCACGTCGAGGGGCTCAACCGTGTACGTCGAACCCGTCGCACCCGCGATTTCAAGGCATTCATCGGCGATATTGCAGCTCATCCACTGATAGGTGTAAGTGAATGGCGCTGTGCCGGCCCATGTGCCCGTTGCGGCTTCGAGCGTTTGACCGGGAAGCGGAGTGCCCGAAACCCCCGGTGCCGTGATGCTCACCGGCGCGCCGGGTCCGACAATCGCGGTTCGGGGTGAAGCCGCTTTCGCCTGGCCGGCCGTATTTTTCGCCTTCACCAGCACTCGGAGCCGCTGACCGATCTCCGAAGTGGCTAGGCGATAGGTGGATGCGGTCGCGCCAGCGATGTTGGAGCAGCTCGTTTTCGCGCAGCTCTGCCATTGGTAGGAGAAGGACGGCGGCGGAGTGCCCTGCCACGTTCCGCTCTGCGCGATCAGGAGCTGACCGTCCTTTAACGACCCGGAAATGCTTGGGCCTGTGATTTTTTTGGGCGCCACACCAACCGCTGCCGTTTGGAGCGATGTTGCGCTCGAGCTTCCTTCGCTGTTGGTCGCTGTCTCGACGACCCGCAGGGTCTGACCCACATCTTCATGGGTGGGTTTATATGCGGAAGCCGTCGCGGAGCCGATATTCACACATTCTTCGCCAGAGGCGTTGCAGCGCGTCCATTGATACGTGAGCGACAGCGGTGCCGACCCTTCCCAAGTGCCGTTGTGTGCCTCGAGCTTCCCGCCTTCCTTGGCGATGCCCGCGATGGTCGGCAGCGCAGTGTTGACCGGTGCGTTCGAGGCGGCGCCAGCTGGGGCGGCGAACCCGATCATGAGTAGCGCGCAAGCGGCCACTGGCAGCACAGCTGCTAGCAGCCTCCTCACAACGCGTCTGCTCGCGCCACCGTCGGCCCGAGATACAAGACCTGCCGACATCCTGTACCGCACCTGAAACCCTCCACCCTGCGCGACGCGCCCATTCGCTCCGCTTGAGGCATCCTTTCACGACGGTTCGCAGCTGTCAACCCACCAGTTTCATGGTTCATGTTTGAAGGATCGCCTGTTCGGGTACTGGGTAAACGAGGTTTTATTTGCTCTAAGAAATACCGCTTTTATCTGGTCTCGTCGTAGGCGAACGAAGCGATCACGCGGACACGTCGCTTCTACTTATCGCTGCGCTGAGAGGGCGGAGAAGGGCGGCTACTCGCGCGGCAGAAGTTCGCCGCGGGCGATGATCACGGCTGCGCCGCCAACCTCCACGCGCTCGATCCGCGCCGGTGAGCCATCTGCGCGCGCATGGAGAATCGACGGGCGTCCGATCTCGGCGCCCTGACGGATCTCGATCTCCTCGCCGAACGCGATCCGCCCATGCCGGCTGAGATGCACCGCGAGCGGACCGGCCGCCGATCCGGTCGCCGGATCCTCGGGAACGCCGAGCCCAGGGGCGAACATGCGCGTCTTCCAGCGCGCCGCCGAGCCGGCGAAGCAGCTGGTGCCGAAGGCGCCTAGCTCGGCAAGCGCGCGCATGTCCGGTTCGAGCGCAGCGACTGCCTGCTCGCTGTCGAGCTCGACAAACACCTGCCGCGGGCCGTTTGAATAGACCTCGACCGGCAGACCGGAGCGCTCGACGCCGAGCGCACGCAACAGGTCGGCCTCGTGCTGGTAGCGCGCCCAGGACGGGATCGGCTGCTGCATGCGCCCGAAGACAGCCGGGCCGCCGTCGGCCTGCAGCGCGATCGATACGGCGCCTGCTCGTGTCTCGAGCGTCACGTCGCTGCGACCGAGAGCGAGCCCGACCACGATCGCGCAGCCGAGCACCGGGTGTCCGGCGAACGGCAGCTCGGCGAAGGGCGTGAAGATGCGGATGCGCACATCGCCTCTCTGCTCGGGTGGCAGGACGAAGACGGTCTCAGACAGCTTCAGCTCGCGAGCCAGCAGCTGCATCTCCTCCTCGGGCACATCGCGCGCGTCGGTGAGGACGGCGAGCTGGTTGCCCTCGAGCGGCGCGTCCGTGAAGACGTCGAGCACTACATACGGCCTCGTGCCGCTCGCACGCCGCCCATCGCGTGCGGACGCGAACGGGTCGAAGGCCGCGAGCAGCTCGAGCGTGTCGGACATCAGTCTCAGGCTAGAACGTCAGCTCCCTGCTGGCGCCGAGCGGGTACGCTCGGAAGGGACGTGGCACGCAGAGCGGGAGGAGATGACATGAGCGAAGTGGTGCAGAGGACGGTCGAGGACGGAGTGGCGCTCCTAACTCTCAACCGTCCCGACAGGCTGAATGCATGGACGGTGGAGATGGAGAGCGCCTACTTCGGGATGCTCGAGGAGTGCGCGAGCTCGGCGGAGGTGCGCGTCGTGGTCGTGACTGGAGCCGGCAGGGGCTTCTGCGCGGGCGCGGACATGCACGAGCTGCAGGCGCTCGGCAATGGCAGCGTCGACATGAGCGCCCATCCAGACGAGCGCCTGCCACAGACCTTCCCGCTGTCGATCCCGAAGCCGATCATCGCGGCCATCAACGGCGCCTGTGCGGGGATCGGCCTGGTTCAGGCGCTGATGTGCGACCTGCGCTTCGCCGCAGAGGGCGCCAAGCTGACGACCGCGTTCGCGCGCCGGGGGCTCGTGGCCGAGCACGGCATATCGTGGATCCTGCCGAGACTTCTCGGACCGGCGCGAGCGATGGATTTGCTGCTCTCCGGACGGGTCGTGCTCGCGCAGGAGGCACAGGAGCTCGGGCTCGTCAACGGCGTGTTCGCGCCGGATAGGCTGCTAGAGGAGACGCTCGCATACGCGCGCGAGCTCACCGTGAGCTGCTCGCCGGCGAGCATGGCGACGATGAAGCGGCAGGTCTACGCCGACCTCCAGTCCGAGCTGCCGCAGGCTCTGGCGGAGGCCAACCGCCTGATGCTCGAGTCGTTTAGCGCACCCGACTTCGTGGAGGGTGTTACGAGCTTTCTCGAGCGCCGAGACCCGCAGTTCGCGGCGCTCGTCGCGTGAGCTCCGAGCGGCGCTGCGCGATCGCGATTAGCTGCACGCGAGACGACGCAGGCGCAAGCCGCCGAGCTCCAGCGCCTCCCCTGCGTCCGCCTGCCCCTGTGCCAGCTCAACAGCGATCTCGATGAGGCCTTCGGCCCGCTCATCGGCAGCCCTCTCGAAGCGGACCTCGCCACCGTCGAGCGCCAGCGAAGGCTGACCCTCGCCGCCGCCGGGAACACCGAGCACCTGACCCCAGCGCGCTGCGACGGCGGGGGGATCCTCGACCGCGATCGTGATCCCCACCAGGCGTCCGGCCGCTCCGGCGCCCTGACGCCCGGTCCATTGGGGTCCACCCCAACGCCACGTCCCATAGGGCTCGGAACGGTCGAGCGAGACGATCGCACCGCGCATGTCCGCCGGATGCAGGTGGGTGCCGGAGATGTCCGGCAGGTCGATCTGCCAGACGACGCGGACACCGAGCGCGGCCGCGCGGTCGCGCGCGCCCTCGAGGTCCTCGAGGTCGAACAGCACCATGTAGCCGCCATCGCCGTGGCGAGCCAGGTAACGGCCGGCCGCCGTGTCAGGCCGTGTCGGGGACACGACCTCGAGAAAGCAGTCGCCAATCGCGAACACGACGTTCTCAAGCCCGAACTGGCCGACGCCGGGGTCGCGGAACGGCTCGTTGAGGTCGAGCGCGTCTCGCAGCGCGCTTGCCACCGGCTCGAGCTCGGCCGCGACGAGCACAGCCTGGCGCAGCCTCACCCTTGATTCGCCTCCGCTCATGCGGGCTTAGGCTATCGCTCGATGGTGTTGGGACTGCGTTTTGAAATCGCGCATCGTTTTCTCGCCGAACCGGGCAGCGAGCGGGATTCTTCCTGCTGGGGCGTTTCTCCTGGCGTTCCTGTGCATCCGCACGAGCGGAGGCGACGCATGCTTGACACGATCGCCGGCGCACCGGGCCGGTAGTGATGCGCCGGGTGTGTCGGCGTGAATCGCCCACTTGCATTTGGCCGATGCGGTGGGACAATCTGCTGACAGTGTGTCTGCTGCGCGGCTGCGCAGATCAGCCTGGTCGCGCAGATGGTTCACACCTCTGCAAGCGGAGGAGGTAAGCATGTCCAGTCAGGCTCTGACCAATGAGGAGCTGCGTGAGTCGACTTGGGCCTGGTGGTTGTTTCTTGTTGTTGGCCTTCTGAGTATCGCGGCAGGCGTGATCGTCCTCGCGAAGCCGAGCAACAGCCTGGCGACACTCGCCGTCATCACAGGAGTGTTCGTTCTGATCGACGGCATCTTCGACCTCGTCTTGTCGTTCAGCCGAGGTACCGAGAACCGCGGCCTCGCCGCGCTGCTGGGGGTGCTCGACATAGTGGTCGGGGTCCTGCTCATCCGTCACCCGATCAGCGGCGTGCTCGTGATCGCCCTGCTCATCGGGATCTGGCTCATCGCCATCGGGCTCGTCCGTCTCGTGGGAGCGTTCGAACGGGAGCACCGGTTGTGGAACCTCGTGTTGGCGCTGATCGAGATCATCGCGGGGATCGTGATCGTGTCGGTTCCGCCAATCGGATTCGCGACACTCGCGCTGCTTGTCGGGATCGCATTCATCGCGAACGGGGTCGCGACCTTCGGGCTTGGCTGGATCATGCATGCGCTAAGACGCGACGCCGCCGGTCCAACGTTCGAGGCTGGCGTGACCGCGTGATCTGAGCCTCTGACGAGAGGTGATGGGCTGAAAGCGGCGGGCGCGGGGTCGTGACGGCCCCTGAGATCGAACGCCCGGAATCGGAACCGACGGCGGTCCAGCGGCTCACTCCGGCGAGCGTGCCGGCCCTTCGGGGCGGAATAATTCCTCTATCGAGCAGCCACCCCCCACCCTCTCGCGTCCCCGCTTGAAGGGAGCCAGGCGCCGCGGTCGGGTTCGCCGGGCGGCGGAATGGATCGTCCCCGCCGAGAACCCGTCGGGCGTCGTCTATGGGGTGATCGTGATCGGAACCCTGCTGGCCGCCGAGAGCGGTCGCCACGAGACCTACGTGGACTTATTCGCCTCAGATCTCATCGCCGCGTGCCTCTACTGGCTTGCCCACGCCTACGCCACCGTGCTGGGACACCGCCTGAGCACGCAGGAACCCCTCACCGTCAATGCCCTTGGGCGTGGGCTCGTGCACGACTGGGCGCTCGTGCGGGGAGCGGCGTTACCGCTGGTGGTGCTGCTGTTCGCGTGGGCCGCCGGCGCAGCTTTGCAGACCGCGGTTGATGTGGCGCTGTGGAGCGCGGTGGCAAGCCTGGTCGCGTTCGAGGTGGTGGCCGGCGTCCTCTCACGGGCGACGCGGGCCGAGTTTGCGCTCCAGGTCGGCGTGGGCGTGACGATGGGTCTTGCCGTGCTCGCCCTGCAGATCGTCCTGCACTAGACGTAGCGCGCCTTGCGCAGGGCACCGCGAGGCGCGTGCGTGCGATCTCGTGCGAGATGGCGTCGTCGTAGGACGCGCGGCCAAGTTGCGTAGACAAATGTCTGCGAATGTGGAATGATTCCATTTACTGAACACCATGTCAGATCGCATCGCGCCCATCTACAAACGCCTGCCGCACGGACCGCACGGCCTCGACCGCAGCGAGGTGATGCGCCATCAACGAATCCGCATGCATGGGGCGATGATCGAGGCAGTTGCCAAAAACGGCTATGAGGCGACGACCGTCCGGCAGGTGATCGGCCTGGCGGGCATCTCGCGGCGCGCGTTCTACGAGCAGTTCACCAACAAGGAGGGCTGCTTCCTGGCGACGTTCGACCTGCTCGCCGGCCGCGGTGTCCAGCGCATGAGCAGCGCGTACGCCGCAACCCGCGGCGACCTCGAAGAACGCCTGAGGGCGGCCTTTGAGCAGTTCGCCGTGGTCGCGGCGACCAGGCGCAAGGCCACGGCGCTCGTGGTCGTGGAGGCGCAGACGGCTGGCGCGGCCGGGCTGCGACGGCTGCGCACCGCGACGGCGGTCTGCGAGCGGCTGCTGTCGAGGAGCTTCATCGAGTCGCCGCAGGCATGCGCCCTGCCGTTGCCGATCGTGAGGGCGATGGCAGGTGGCCTGCATGGCGCCATGTCGGGCTGCGTGCGCGGGGACGGCGCGGCGGCAGTGTCCGATATCGCCGAGGAGATGCTGCGCTGGACGCTGCTCTTTCAGACGCGGGCAGCCGAGCGCATGTCCGAGCGGCTGGCGGAGCGTGTCGTGCGGCGTCTGCGCGACACGGCCGCCGACGGCGATTGCGCCGCGAATTCCGGCGCGTCCGGGGCAGACGAGCGCGAGCGGCTGCTGCAGAACGCGCTGCGGCTCGCAGTGCTCGACGACTATCGGGATCTGACCGCGGCGCAGATAGCCGAGGCGGCGAACGTCTCGATCGACGTCTTCTTCGAGCTGTTCGTCGACAAGGGCGAGTGCTTCCTCGCCGCTCTCGACATGCTCGGCGACGAGCTGCTCGCAATCGCGGCAGATCCAGGGCTCGCGTCCTCCGACTGGCCGCGCGCGGTCCGTCGCGTGATCGGCGAGCTGATGCGCTTTCTGGCGGAGCATCCGCTGTATGCACGGACGCTCGCGCAGGAGGCGTTCGGCGCGGGCCCGCAAGCCGTGCAGCGCAATCTCGAGCTGGCGCACGCGGTTGCGACGCTTCTGACCCAGGGCGCCCCCGGGCGGGCGCAGAGCCTCCTGCACGCGGAGGGCCTGGCGGGCGCGATCTGGTACACGATTCGCTGCCACGTCGACGACGCGCGCATCCAGCTGCTGCCGGCCCTCGCGGACCATCTCTCCTACGTGGCGCTCGCGCCGGCGATCGGCGCGGAGGCGGCGGCGGAGGTCGTGAGCGAGGACCGCAGCGCCTAGCGGCGTTTGCGCGCCAGGCGTTCGGTGAAGTAGGTCAACACGATCCCGACGAGCAGCGAGATGACGATGACGATGATCAGCGGGGCGCGCCCAGAGCCGACGATCCAATGGACCTTGACGTCGTCGACGTTGAGGACCGCGAACACGACGATGAGGATGGCCAGGATGCCAAGGCCGCCCCTGCGTGCCAGTTCCCTGCGCCTGCGCCGCTGGATTGGACGCTCAGGGGTCTCGCCGGGTGGTATCTGCTGCGGGGGTGCCGACATCGCGCGTCTGTGTTGATCCTACCCCTCTCCCGCTCGGTCGCACTGCACGCCAAGCGACGGTAGTCGTGCAACCATCGTTATACGCTCGCCGTATAACCATCGTTATACGTTCGCCGTGGAGCAAGAACCAACCGACGGATCGGCGCTCCTATCAATCGTCGCCCGCTGGCCGCGGATCCCCGCTGGGCCGCCGCGACGCGCTACGCGAGGAGCAGGCGAGCGTGCGGCGAATACCATGGATGCGATGAGACGAGCTCAACTGGCAGCGCTCGCGCTGGCTCTAGGCGCGTGCGCGGGAACGCTGCTCGGTGCATGCGGTTCCCAGACGAAGACCGTGTCGGTGGCGGGCACTCCACCGGCGACGCAGGCGACGGCGCCGCAGCCGACGGCCACCACGAAGGCCACGACGACGCCGGCGAGCACCCCGACGCAGACGACGACCGGTGGAGGCACGGCGGCGCCGCCAAGCACCACCCGCAGCGCGCCCGAGCCGGCCTTCACGCAGCACGAAGCGACCGCGGAAGGCGTGAGCGCGGCCGCGGCGGTGGTCCGCGCGGACGGGTTCACGCCGAACGACACCGCCGAATATCACCCCGAACAGACCCTGCGCGTGCTGATCGGCACCCGCACGGGCTCGGCGGACGGCTACGGCCAGCGGGCGTTCTTCTTCGTCGACGGCCGCTACATCGGCACCGACGCGAAGGAACCGAGCGCGTCGGTCAAGGTGGTCTCGCAGAGCGACACGACGGTCACGCTTGCGTATCCGCTCTACCGGCCGAAGGATCCCCTCTGCTGTCCGGGCGGCGGGCAGGCGACGGTGAGCTTCCAGCTCGACAACGGGAAGCTGACCCCCCTCGGGACGATCCCGCCGGCCAGCTCAACGTCGGGGCTCAGCCGCTACTGACGCGCCAGAGATCCTCGCGCGAGGAAGCGCCTATCGTGGTGTGACCACGTCCACCACCGCGAGAAAGGTTTCGTCTGATGAGCGTAAGGATCGAAGGCCGCGGCGAGGAGCTGTTGAAGGCCAAGAACTTCTGTGACGTAGCCACCCTGCGCGCCGACGGGTCGGTGCACGCCGTCCCCGTCTGGGTCGACGTGCAGGACGGTCGCCCGGTGCTCAACACGGCCGAGGGCCGCACGTGGCCGCGCAACCTCGAGCGCGACCCGCGGGTTACGCTGACGGTGCAGAACATGGAGAACCCGTATGAGTATCTCGCGGTGCGCGGCCGCGTTGCCGAGCGCACGCACGAGGGTGCCGACGAGCACATCGATGAGCTGGCCAAGAAGTACATGGGCGCCGATGAGTATCCGTTTCGCCAGCCGGGCGAACAGCGGGTGATCATCCGCATCGAGCCCGAGCACGCCCGCGTGATGGGCGGCTGAGCGCGGGCGTGCGTCAGCGCCGCAGCAGGCGCCTCCACAATGAGGGCGGGCGTGGCTGGGTGCGCAGCCACTCGTCGCGCAGCACGAGCCGCCCGCTGGAGCGCGCCCGCAGCACGCAGGCGGTGTGCGCGTGGCGGCGGCGGCGGGTGTCGCCTTCGGGGGCGATGAGCATATGCTCGCTGAGAGAGGGAAGCTGATGACCACAGATCGGACAGCGATACGTCGCCGGCTTGCGGTTCGCCGCACGGCGCACGGTCCACCATGGGGCGGCCGGAAGGCTGGGCATGGCTCCATTGTGGCGCCGCTCGCCGTGAGCGTCGCGGCGACGCTGGCGGCGACGGCGGCCGTCGGCGTGGGGGTCGCGCTCACCCGAGCCGAGCGCGAGCGGCGCACGAACAGGCGGCGGCTGGCCTCCGAGCGGCAGTTTGCGCTGCTTCCCGACGAGCAGCCGGTCCCTGGCCTGCGGCGGATGGCGCTGGGCCAGCTCGATCTCGCGATCGAGCAGCTGGGAGGGGCGAACGGCGGCGCTCCGGACGAGAAGGCGGTGCACGAGACGCGCAAGGCGCTCAAGCGGCTGCGGGCGCTCGTCAGGGTGCTGCGCGAGGAGCTCGGAGAACAGGCGTTCGCACGCGAGAACGCGGCACTGCGCGACGCCGGAAGGCGGCTGGCGGGCGCGCGGGACGCGGAAGTGCTGGTCAGCAGTCTCGACGTGCTGCTCGAGCGTCATCCGCGCAGGCTCGGCCGCCGGCGTGGGGTGGCGAGGCTGCGCAAGGCGCTCCTCGCCGAGCGCGACGCCGCCGCGGCGCGTTCGCTGGGCGACGCGGCGGCGCGCGGGGAGGTGCTTGAGGAGCTGCACGCGGTCCGGCGGAGCGTCGCCGCTTGGCCGCTCGGCGATCGTGTCGGCATCGAGGTGCTCGAACCGGGTCTGCGGCGCGTCTACCGGCAGGGACGCAGCCGTTACCGGCGTGCGGCCCGGGGCAAGGGTGACCGCGGTCGGGCGCTGCACGAGTGGCGCAAACGCGTCAAGGACCTGCGCTACGCCGCGGAAATGCTGGAGCGGCGGGATCCCGCAGGCGGACACGGGCCGGCGCGCCGGCGCGGGCGCAGGCGCGGCAGGCGCGCGGCGGAACGGGCGGCAGCCAAGCGCATCCGCAAGCTCGCCCGCAGCGCAGACGTGCTAGGAGAAGCGCTCGGCGAGGAGCACGATCTGGCGGTCCTCGCCGCGCGGATCGGCACCCTGCGCGCGCACAGACCCGGCGCGCAGGCGGCGGGCAGCGGGCAGGCGCGGCTCGGGCGGCGCAACCGCAGGACCCTGCTGAAGCTGATCGCCAGGCGCCGCAGCAAGCTGCGTGCTCAGACGCTGCGCGAGGGCGCGCGCCTGTACGGGCGGCGACCGAAGAGGTTCGTTCGGCGCGTGCGTCGCGCCTACGTGCGCGCGTCGATCAGCCGACGCTGAGGACGGTCAGCGTGCGCCTGCCGCGCGGCAGCGACACGGATACCTGCTCGCCGGTCGAGCGCCCGAGCAGCGCGAGCGCAACGGGGGATTCGGCCGACAGCCGGCCGTCCCGCGGGGCGGCGTCGTGGGAGCTCACGATCCGCCACGTCTGTTCGACGCCGTCGTGGTCGCGGACGACGACGGTCGAGCCGAAGCCGACGACACCCCCGCTGACGGCGGGCGCCTCCTCGACGACGACTGCGGCGGCGATCTTCTCGCGCAGCCTCGCGATCTTCGTCTCGAGGTGCGCCTGGTCGTTCTTTGCGTCGTGGTACTCGCTGTTCTCCTTCAGGTCGCCCCACTCGCGCGCGGTCCTGATGCGCTCGGCCATCTGCCTGCGGCCGTCGCCCTCGAGCGCGGCGAGCTCGGCCTCGAGGGCCGCAAGCCCCTCGGCCGTGGTGAGGTTCGTCGTGTCGGGCACCGGCAAAGAGCCTACCCAAACGCGCGCCTGCTCCGTGACGCCTCGCGCGCGCTGCGAGGCCGCTCTTAGCCTGGATCCACCGGGTTGGTGGGTGGGTTCCGTCCGGCGGTGTCTCTTAAGTGACCTCCTGAGCAGGGCTTTTTCAGGCTGTGACGGCAGCCGGGGCCCGGCGTCAGGAGGTCACCTTGATGGTGCACGATGACGAGCCGGTCGGACTGGACGGTGTGCGGGTCGTCTTTGACGATGATCGGGTGGTCTCCGATGCCGGGATCGCGCTGATCGCCACGCTCGCCGGGCGGTTGAGGATCGAGCGTCTGGTCGGCCGGTTCGTGCGTCTTCGCGGCGGTCGTCCGGGCGCGGCGAACGCCGGGCGCAAGGTGATGGCGCTGATCTACGGGATGGTGCTCGGCGCCGATTGCATCGATGACTGTGAGGTGCTGCGCGCCGGGCGCACGCGCCGGCTTCTGGGTGGCTGGCTGCCGGCACCATCGACGCTGGGGACGTTCCTGCGGGCGTTCACCTTCGGCCATGTGCGCCAGCTCGACCGCGTGCTGGACCAGACACTGACGCGTGCATGGCGGGCGGGTGCTGGCCCTGGTGAGGAGCGCCTCGTGGTCGATGTCGATAGCTTCGTCGGTGAAGTTCACGGCTACCGGAAGGAGGGGGTCGGTTTCGGGTACACCAGACGGCGCGGGTATCACCCGATGCTCGCCTCTCGGGCCGGGACCGGCGAGGTCCTGCACGTGCGCCTGCGCAAGGGGCAGGCGGCCAGCCCGCGCGGGGTGCTGCGCTTCGCAGAGGAGCTGATCGCCCGTGTTCAGCGTGCCGGGGCCACTGGTGCGAAGCTCTTCCGGGCCGACTCGGCGTTCTGGAACAACAAGCTGATCGCCCGTCTGGAGAAGGCGGGCTGGGCCTATTCGATCAGTGTGCGCCTGCAGTTCTGGGTCAAGGACGCGGTCGCAGTGATCCCCGAGACGGCCTGGCAACCGCTGCAGGACTACCCCGAGGACGGGGAGGCACAGATCGCCGAGACGACCGCCGCCGGCAAGCGCCTGATCGTTCGCCGCACCCGGCTGGTCGGTGCCCAGGCCGAGCTGTGGCCGGACTGGCGGCACTTCCCGTTCATCACCAACCGCACCGAGGCGCTAGAGGTGGTTGAGTCAGAGCACCGCCAGCACGCTGTCGTCGAGCTCACGATCCGCGACCTGAAAGACCAAGCGCTCGCGCACTTCCCCTCCGGCAAGTTCAACGCGAACAGCGCCTGGACGGTGATCGCCTGCCTGGCGCACAACCTGCTGCGCTGGAGCACGCTGATCGGCCTGCCCGGCGAGACCGTCCGCGCAGCCCGCACCTCCCGCCGACGGCTGCTTCAGATGCCCGGCCGGCTGACGCGCACCGCGCGCCAATGGACACTTCACCTTCCAGCCCGCTGGCCCTGGCAAGGTGACTTCACCCGTGCGCTTCAGCGGATACGAGCGCTGCCCGCGACGCCCTGAAGCGCGCCCGGCCGACAACAACACCACTCACGCAGACCGCCGGCCACCCCGGCGATCTCGCCCTGTCAAGAAACCCGCAACCGAGACGCCCGACCGAACGTCAGGCGCCCCTCGCGCGCCCGAAGACCGACACAGCACCCGATAACCCCACCGACACCGCCCGTCCCGGCTCGTCGCGGCGCCACGCGGTGGATCCAGGCTTAGAAGTACGTGCTCGGAGTCGAGGACAGCAGCGCGTAGATCTGGACGATCGCCGCCTGCACGAGCAGCTGGGCGGCGGCGGGCGACCCTGCGACGAACAGGTTGTTGCGCAGGCGCAGGTGCTGCCAGGCGTAGTCGACGTAGGATTGGGCGAGCTTCGGTCCTGGGGGGTCGCGGGTGACGGAGTCGAGGTAGAGGAGGTTGCGGAAGTAGACAGAGGGGAAGAAGGGGATTTCCGACCCGAGCCGTTCGGGGGTGAAGTAGGCGAGCGCCGCCTTCGCCGTCTGGCGCGCCTGGTAGAGGAAGGCGCCATTGCCGGTGGCCTGATAGAGCAGCGTTCCGGCGCCGATCATCGTTCCCTGCCCGTAGCTCCACAGCATCGGTTCGACCACGCCGCTTGCGTTGATGTGGTCGGCGTACATGCCGTTCGGCTGTAGCAGGCAGCGGCGCACCCATTCGTAGGCCATTTCGGCGAACTGGAGGTACTGGACGTTGCCGGTGACTTTGTAGAGCTGTATCGCCAGCTCGGCTGCGGGAGCGGTGCTGACGGTGTTGCGATCGGTGTTTTCGGCGTTGTTCGAGAACGGGATGCCGCCGGGGCACGCCAGCTGCGGGCTCCCCTGCCAGCCTGCCATCTCGAACGCCATGATCGCCTCGGCGCTGCCTAGCACTGCGGGCTTGTGCGTGAGCTCGTACACGCGCATGAGCTCGATTCCGACCCAGTCGTTGTCGTCGTAGTACTTGGTGCCGCCGGGACCGGCGGGCGGCGCGACCGTCCCGTCGAATGCGGCGAGCGTGCTGGTGAACGTGCCTTCGGGCGCGCCTGAGTTGTTCGTGTCCAGATACGACTGCAGGCCGACGAGCCGCGCATGCAGTTCGAGCGAGAAGGACGCAGGTATGCCGTGGACGTTTGCGAGGCTGACGGTCGCCGCGAGCGCTTGCGAGAACGGCCACAGGTAGGAGAACGGTTCGCCGTTGTACAGCACGGAGCCCTGTATGTAGTAGGACCTCTGCATCGCTTCGAAGGCGAGCAGCGCGCGCAGCGGATCGCCGTGAAGGGCCGGTTTCTTCGGCTTCTTCTTTGGCGGCCGCGCACGAGCCTCCGTGCCGTTCGGGCCCTGCGCAGCCGGCGGTGCGAATTCTGAGGCGCGCGCGAGGATCGCCGGGCGTGAGGCTCCCGCGGGATACTCGGATGCCGTCTGCGCGCGACGCGCTGCGCTGGCTACGGCGGCGTGGCGCGAGGCCTTCGCCGGGCGCGCCGCAGCGGCCGTGGCCGGGGCGACCAGGCAGAGGACGGCGAGCAGGCACTGCGCGGACGCGCGGTGACGCGCCCGCAGCCGGAGCCGGTCGGGGAAGCGGAGCATTGATCGGACCTCAGCAGGCAGAACAGTCGGCGGGGTCATTCGATTTGGTATACGCATGGTTCGTGTCCCGGGCGCCGACCGCCGCGCTGCCCAGGCAGGGTGCCGGGAATCGTCCCACAGGCCGCAGCGCGAGGATGCAGCGAGAGTGAACCGCGACTTGCATTTCGACTACACGACGCTCGGCCATGTGACGATCGACGTGATGCCAGACGGTTCCCGCCAGCCGGGCGGTACGGCCTTCTACGGCGCGCTTCAGGCGGCACGGCTCGGTCAGCGCACGCTGGTCGTCACACGCGGCTGCGCACGGGAGCTGGAGGAGCTGCTCGAGCCCTACCGCGCGGAGATCGAGCTGTCGATCATGCCGGCGGGCCATACGACGACGCTTTACACCACCGGCAGCGGCACCGCGCGCAGGCAGCGGGTGCTCGCGTGGGCCGGGCCGCTCGCGCAGGAGATCCACCTCGATACCGCGATCCTGCATCTCGCGCCGGTTGCGCGCGAGACTCCCACGCGCTGGCGCGGCGAGGCGGCGTTCGTGGGGCTGACGCCCCAGGGCCTCGTGCGCGAGTGGAGCGGGTCTGATGGAGAGATGTCGCTGCTGGCTCCGGCGCGGAGCGACCCCGCGCTGGGGACTCCCGTCGCCCGTGCGGACGCGCCGCCGGGCCGGGGTGTCGAGGACGCCCTCGGCCTCGCGGAGCGGTGCGACGCGATCGTCGTGAGCGAGCGCGAGCGCGCAAGCTGCGCGGGGCTGATCGAGGCCGCGAGAGGAGCAGGGGCCGTCGTGGCGATCACGGCGGGACCGTGGCCGAACACGCTTTTGCTGCCCGGCGGCGCTGTGCTGGAGCCGCAGGTGCCGGGGATCGAGCACCTCTGCGACGATCTCGGCGCGGGCGACGTGTTCGCAGCCGCCTTCTTCGTGGCGCTCGCAGAACGATGCTCGCCCGAGGCCGCAGCCGCCTTCGCGAACGCCGCAGCGGCAGTGCGGATGCAGGGGGCCGGACCTGATGCGATCGGCGAGCGGCCGGCGATCGAGGCCCGGCTGCACGCCCGCGTGGGTCGGGGAAGCTAGGACCTTAGCCGGCGAGGGCCGTATTGATCAGCCGTGCGAGCTCGGCCGGGGTGAGCACCTCGCCGCACCCACACGCGCGGGCCGCGAGCAGCAGGCTGCCGCCGACCGGTGCCATGTCGACGGTTGTAACCTCAGCAGTGGGCGCCACCTCGCGCACGATGCGGGCGAGCGGCTCGACGAACACGCGACCGGCCTTGAACGAGCTTCCGATCAGGCCGACGGGGAATGGCGCGCCGGCGCTGCCCAGGCCGGTCATGCGGATCACCGCGGCGGTCTGCTGCCCGAGCTCGCGCGCGGCGTGATCGTAGAGCTCGCGCGCGACCGCGTCTCCTTGCTCTGCGAGCTTGGCCGTCTCGACCGCGAACGCGGCGATCTCGCCCTTGGTCAGCGGCTTGGAGTAGACGAGGCTCGCCACCGCCTCGACGCTCGGCTCGCCGAAGAAGACCGGCGCGGCGTCGCTGAGCGCGGTCTCGGGGCCCGATGCCTCGCGGTCGCGCAGCGCCGCCTTGATCGACTGGACCCCGAGCCAGTAGCCCGACCCCTCGTCGCCGAGCAGATGCCCCCAGCCGCCGGCGCGCCATGGGCGCCCGTCCGGCCCGACCCCGAAGACGTTGGAGCCGGTGCCCGAGATCGTGGCGAGGCCCGGCCCGGCGCCGGTCGCGGTCGCCCAGGCGCCGACGACGTCGTTGACGACGATCCAGTTGCCGGTCCGCGCAGCGCGCACGTGCGTGGCGACGGCGTCGGTGTCGGTGCCCGCGACGGCCAGCACCGCTACTGCGAGATCCTCGCGGGCGATGCCGGCGCGCGCGATCGCGTCGTCGGCTGTCTCGAGCAGCGCCTCGACGGCCGCGTGCGCGCCAACGGCGTCCTCGTTGCTCGGCCCGCCGTGTGCGAGGTGCAGGGTGCTGCTCTGCAGATCTATGACCGCGGCCAGCGTCTTCGTCGCGCCGCCGTCGACGCCCAGGATGTAGCGGGCGTCCGGGCGCGCCGCCGGTCGCGTCAGCGCGTCCGGCAGCTGCACGAGGGGGTCTCGCCTCATCGCGGGATCCTCCCAGGATTCACCGCGCGAGGTTAGGATCAGCGAGATGGGGACGACGGCGATCTTCCCGGCGGCGCCGATGCGAGCCGGGATGTACGAGTCGTTCTACCTGCGCGCGGTCTCGCGCGAGGAGCCGGTCGGGGTGTGGATTCGCCACACGGTCCACAAGCGGCGTGGACTGCCACCGAGCGGCTCGCTCTGGTGCACGGTCTTCGACGCAAGCCTGGGCCGACCGTTCATGGACAAGCTGACGGGCCACGAGCTGACGGCGGCGCCCGGGAGCTGGATCGCGCTCGGCAGGGATGCCGAGATGGGACCTGGGCGAGCGCAGGGCAGGACCGCGCACGCGCACTGGTCGCTGCGTTTCGAGTCGCAGGAACCAGAACTGCGCCACCTCGCCCCGGGCTGGCTGTATCGCATGCCGCTGCCGCGCACGAAGCTCACGAGCCCCGCTCCCGACGCGACGTTCGACGGCGTCGTTGAGCTCGAGGGACGGCCCGCGGTGGAGCTGCACGGCTGGCCTGGAATGGTGGGTCACAACTGGGGCTCCGAGCACGCCGAGCAGTGGATCTGGCTGCATGGGCTCGATTTCGAGGGCGCCGCCGCCTGGGTGGACGTGGCGCTCGCTCGCCTGAGGATCGCCGGACGCCTGACGCCGTGGGTGGCCAACGGCGCGCTGTCGCTGGATGGCCGCCGCCAGCGCATCGGTGGGCTCGGCGCGCGGGGCGCTCACGTCGAGGCGGGCGCCCGCGGGTGCGTCTCGAGGCTGCGCGGCGAGCACGGCCTCACGATCGAGGTCCGCGTCGAGGTCCCCGGTACCTCAGCGGCGGGCTGGCGGTATGCCGACCCGGACGGCAGCGAGCACGACGTCGTCAACTGCTCGGTCGCCGCGCTGCAGCTCGACATCGAGCCGGCTGGCGGGGGCGCCCCGAGAACGTTGCGCACGTCGCACGGCGGCGCCTACGAGCTTGGAATGCGCACCATGAGCGGCGCAGGCGAGCACGCGCACGGCGTGCCGATCGCTTCGTTCGCAGACGGTTGATCGGAAAGACGACTGGGCCGGCATGGAGCCGGCCCAGTCGCTAGAGGGAGTCCGCCAGACGCGGAGACACGCCCACGGACGGGAGGGGGAGATGTGTCGTGGTGGATCTGAGTTGCTCATCAATCTTATCAGGATTGTGGCGATTGTCAAGAGGCCCCCCGCGCGAGCTCTGGAGCACGCCGCCAGCCGTCACGCTCTGCCGAGTTGCCATGAGACGCATCGAGGGCGGGAAACGCGCCTGACCGACGCGCTCCCGCCCTCGAGCGGACTACCTACTCACTCACCGGCGCTGATCAATCACGCCGGGTTACGAATGGGGTTATTCGAACTTCAGGTTGCCTCCAATGAGCTGCTCTTCGAGCGTTCCTTTGTAGGCCCCGCTTGCGCCTCCGCCGCCTTCTTCGGAGGTTTTTTCAAATTCTTCAGAGGTTGCGCACTGCGTTTCTTCACCACCGTATTTGTATTTCATGCCTTTGAAATCGTTGGTGATGAGGAGCCTTTCCTGCAAACCGCTCGGGAATGTTTTCGACACGTTCACTGGTGCCGACAGGTTGGAGTAAACGGCCGAAGAGTATTCTCCGGTCGGTTTTTTCACAGCCTGCACGGGGATCGTCTGTTCGGGGATGATGATCTTGCACAGTTTGGTCGATGAGATTTTGATGTAGGCGGCTGTTTCAAGAACTACGGCTTTTTTCCATTCGGTTTCTTCGCCTTCGCCGTTTCCGGTGCCTTCTACATACCCGTTAGCGTGATATATGACCGTGAGGCCTGATTTGCTGAAGGTCGCCGCGACGTGCAGGCTGTTCGTCTTTGGATACCAGCCGCAGCGCGTGTATTTGGTGGTCGTCTGGAACGTTTCAGACGACGTTTCCGTTATTTCACCTTTGCCCCGCGCCGAGTAGCACAGGATCTTGAACTGGCCCAATTTGAATTCCTGCATCCGTTCTGGGATGTATTCCGGCTGTTCGCCCGACCCTTTTTCGGGCTGTGGAATTTCTTCATAGCCCTTGGCCGAGGTTTTGCCAGCCTTGCTCGCCACGAACTGGTGGGCCATCGCTGGCACGGCAGCGACAGCCAGAGCGCATAACGCCGCAGCGACGCCGACTGACATCCTTATGGTTCTCATGGTCTCCTTGTCCACCCTTTCGCCTCGTGTCTGAGGTTCGGTCAACCCAGCTCTTCTCCACGACCTGCGAGCACGCTTGCGCCCGCTCCCCCCCCGGCCGATCCCGGAGGCGTAGGCTCGAACAGTAGCACGCATCGGGGTCGAATGTAGCGCGCACGCGCAGGTCCGCGGAGACCGTATAGACCGCGAGTTTCCTAGGAAAATGGCCTTCCTCGGAGCCCGGCGCAGACGTCCTGCGGCACACGAGCTGATCTGGCCCACGCGAGGCGCGGACCACGCGTCATGGCCCGCCGCCGCAGCCATCCACGCTAACTCGATCGCGGTGAGCTTGGTGACGGCGATATGAGCTAGCCGCGATCATCCGGAGGGGCGAGCGAAATGCCGGTACGGCCGGGGTCAGGTGCGGCTCCGGCTTTAGCCCGAGCTGGCACAATGCGTGAAGCTCGCGGCCGCACAGACGGCGTCCGCGAGCGTCTTGAGCGATGAGGAGACTCGGTTTGAGAAGGAAGCTGACGCTGGGCGCTGTTGCGGCGCTGCTCGCTGCGGGCGGCTCGGTCGCCGTGGTCACGGCGGCCGGCCAGGGCCGTCGTGGCGCCGCGCTCGTACCCGGTCACGGCCACAGAAGCGCAGCCAGTCGCGGCGCGCGCTCGACGACACCCGGCGGAGCTCACGGATACCTATATCTCGCGGCGAGCTATCTCGGCGTGACCAGGGCACAGCTGATTGGCGAGCTACGCTCCGGCCGCACGCTTGCCACGATCGCGGACAGCACTCCCGGCAGGTCGAGCTCCGGACTGATCGACGCGCTCGTGAACGCGAAGACCGCGCGGGTCTCAGCGCTGGTTGCGGACGGAAAGATTTCCGCTGTCAGCGGCCGCAGGGCGATGGCCCACGTCCGCGAGCGAGTCACGGCCGAGGTCAACAGGGTCTTCGGCGCCGGCGGGGCCGCCCACACCAACGTGTCGGTCGCGGCGAGCTACCTGGGCGTCAGCGTCGCGCAGATTCGCCGCGATCGGCGCTCGGGGCAGTCTCTCGCGCAGATCGCGAGCGCCACGCCTGGCAAGTCGGCTTCGGGCCTGATCGAAGCGCTCGTCGCCGCGACCACCGCGCGGCGGGCGGCGAGCGAGGCAGCGATCATCCGCAAGCGGGTCACCGCCGCGGTGGACCGGCCGCCGCTGCACGCAGCTGCTCGCTAGAGCTCACCTCAGCTGATCAGTCCGCCGCGAATGGCTCGCGCGACGGCAGAGGTGCGGTCGCGGACCCCGAGCTTCCTGAAGATGTGCTCGAAGTGCGTCTTCACCGTCGCAGGACTGATCTCGAGCTGCTCGGCGATGCCGCGTCCGCTCAGCCCATCGCCCGCGAGGATCAGGACCTCGAGCTCGCGGGCGGTGAGCGGCGACAGGCTCAGCTCGCCGCGCCTGCGCGCGAACAGCGTTCCGAGCAGATGCCCTGCAGTGCAGAGGACGTGCATCAAACGCCGGTTGACCTCGGCGTTCGATGTGGAGTAGAGCTCGATCACGGCCAGCACCTCCTCACCGGTCCACGCAGGCAGCGCGAGGTGGGCGCGCAGGGCACCCGGCGTGTCCTGCGATCCCTGATCGCTGCTCCGGCTCTCCGGCATCGCCCGATGGACCGGCTCGCGGCCCTCCCAGGCGCGGCCCGGAAGTCGGACGCCTCGGGCAAGCCGCAGCGGACGGAGGGCGCTCTCGAGCGCTATGCGATCGGCGTCGCTCGTGCTCCAGATGGAGCTCGCGGCAAGCGTCTCGCCGGCTGGCAGCCACAGCGCGCCTGCCGCCGCACCGAGGGCTCCCGCAAGCTCGCGCAGCAGCCGCTCGCTGGCTCGCTCGAAGCTCTCCCAGCTCGTCAGCGCGTGCGAAGCCGCAAGCAGAACCGCCGTCCCCCGCTCGGCGTGGTCGAGCTCGGCCGCGTGGCCTTCCTCGGGTGACTCGACGGCGCGATCACGTCCCTGTGTACGCTTTGTGGGCTCGTGGTGGCTAGACATACGGGTCTGTCTAGTTGACTATACAAACCTGTCTGGTTAACGTGCGTCAATGCCTTCAGTGGAGACAAGGAAGGTGCAGGGGGGACGCGATAGCGCTCGGGAGGGGGCGCGCACCCGTATCCTCGATGCCGCCTACCGGCTCTTCTCGCGCCATGGCATACACGCGGTGGGGATCGATCGGATCATCGCCGAGGCGCCCGTCGCGAAGGCGACCCTCTACCACCACTTCGCCTCGAAGGACGATCTCGTGCGCGCCTTCCTCGACCTCCGCGAGACTCGCTGGACGCTGGACTGGTTGCAGGCCGAAGCCGAGCGTCTGGGCTCGACGGGCCGAGATCGCGTGCTCGCGGTCTTCGACGCGCTCGACGAGTGGTTTCACCGGCCTGACTTCGAGGGCTGCTCCTTCATCAACACGATGCTCGAGGTCGGCGACCGGGACCATCCGATCCACCGGGCGACCGTCCATCATCTCGATGTGATCCGGGCGATCCTCGAGCGCTACGCCAACGAAGCCGGCGCGTCGAACCCGCCGGAGACCGCCTCGCAGCTACAGATCCTGATGATGGGCGCGATCGTCTCCGCGAGCCGCGGAGATGGTGTCGCCGCAAGGCGTGCCCGCTCGCTCGCCGAGCTCCTGCTCGATCGCTAGCGTTGAAGCCGCGCCAGCCTGAGGACGAGGAGCCGTCGTTCAAGCAGACGTCCGCTCATCCTCCAAACGGCCGATTCCCATCGCGAAAGATTGCGTTTACGCTGGACAGGTGAAGCTCGTCGGCGCGACGCACCGACCTGTGTCGGACGTCCATCCGGGCGCGGCCGGTTGACTACCTGGCTGCAGACCGAAGTCGAGCGGCTGGCCGACACGCAGCGGTGCCGTGCGCTCGCCGTCTTCGACGCGCTGGACGAGTGGTTTAACCGTCCCGACTTCGACTGCTGTTCGTTCGTGCGCACATTGCTCGGCATCGGCGATGACGAGCATGCGATGCGCCGCATGACCGTGCGCCACCTCGGCGTGATGCAGGCGATCCTCGAGGGTTATGCCGATGAGGCCGGTGCGGCGAACCCGCGAGAGACCGGCCAGCAGCTGCAGATCCTGATGATGGGCGCAGTCATGTCCGCGGGGCGCGGAGACAGCGAAGCAGCGCGACGCGCTCGCGCGCTCGCGGAGCTCGCGCTCGAGCTCTCACCTTGACGGCGGTGGCGATAGGCGACGCGCAGCTAACACCCAACATCCGTCCGTCGCGAGCGCTAGGTTCCAGAGGTGACTTGGACGACGGCCATGGTCCGCAAGTTCACAAATGCCTCGACGAAAAGTGGCTTGTGAGCAGGTTCTTCGCAGCGCGCCCGAGAGGATTCGAACCTCTGACCTTCGGTTCCGTAGACCGACGCTCTATCCAGCTGAGCTACGGGCGCAGGGCGTCGTAGTCTACCGCTGGTCACTTGCGCTCCAGCACAGCGCCTGCGATGCTTGATCGAGATATCGACAAATCAGCGACGGGACTGGGACCGCATGTTTCGAGGGCGGAACGGGACCGGAAAGAAGGCGCGAGCATGCAGCCGGCCCCCGACCCGCACCAGGATTCTCTCCCGCCGCACGACTGCGAACACCTCAGACCGAAGACTCGATCCAAGTCAGCTGAAGCACACGCCGGGCTCGCCTTTCAGCGCGAGGACCTCCTTCCATACGCCCGCCCTCACCTCGGTCGCAGCCTGATGGACCTGGCGACGTCCGTCGTCCCGTATCTGGCGCTGTCCTTCGCGATGCTGATCGCCCTCAAGGTCTCCTACCTGCTCGTGCTTGCGATCGCCATCCCCGCAGCCGGCTTTCTCGTGCGCACGTTCATCGTCTTTCACGACTGCTCGCACGGATCGTTCCTGCCGTCAAAGCGAGCCAACGCCTGGCTGGGCACGGTTCTCGGGCTGCTCGTCTACTCGCCGTTCCTGCGCTGGCGCCACGACCACGCGATCCACCACGCCACATCCGGCGACCTCAATCGTCGCGGCGGCGGCGATGTGCGCACTCTGACCGTCAGCGAGTATCTGGCCCTGACGCCACGCGCTCGCTTCAGCTACCGGCTGTTTCGCAACCCGCTCATCATGTTCGGGCTCGGGCCAATCGTCGCCCTGCTCGTGGGACCGCGCATCGTGGCACGCAACGCGCGCCCGCGCATGCGCCGGAGCGTGATCGGCACGAACATCGCGCTCGCCGTGCTCGTCGCCACGATCTGCTGGCTGATCGGATGGAGCGACTTCCTGCTCGTGCAGGCACCCACGCTGATGCTCGCCGGCTCGGCCGGCATCTGGCTCTTCTACGTCCAACATCAGTTCGAGGATGCCTACTGGGAGGACTCCGGCAACTGGACCTACGCCGATGCAGCGCTGCGCGGAAGTTCCCATCTGAAGCTGCCGACGGTCCTGCAATTCTTCTCCGGCAATATCGGCCTGCATCACGTCCATCACCTCAACTCACGCATACCCAACTACAACCTTCAACGGGCCCACAACGAGAACGAGATCTTCCACGGCGTGCCCACGCTCTCACTCGCCGACGGGCTGCGCGCGATCAGGCTCAAGCTGTGGGACGAGGACCACAGGCGAATGGTGACGTTCGCCGAGGCGCGAACGTAGCCGGCGCCCGCGCGGCTCCGGATAGCGCCACGGTCGTCTAGTTGATCATTGGACCCGATCGATAGCCGGCTCGGGATGCTCGCCCAGATACTCGACCCACTCTTTCTTCACGCACGGGTAGTGCTTGTGGGCCTCGACGGAGTCGAGGAAGTTGACGATGTTGACCTCGAAGCGCTCCTGTAGCTTCTCGTCGCCGATACGGCCGTCGGCGTCGAACGCCGCGTGCGCCTGCGCGAGCGAGAACATGTCCGGATAGATCCGCGCGCCGAGATGCTCGAACGGAACGCGCAGCGCCCACAGGCCGCGGTTGCCGCCGACCATCGATGGCGACGCCGACAGCAGCAAGCCCTCGAGCTCGTTGAAAGGCTGGGGATGGAACCTCGAGACCCAGTCGATCGCGTTCTTCAGCGTGCCGGGCATCGAGGCGTTGTACTCCGGCGAGGAGATCGCGAACCCGTCGCAGCGCTCGAGCCGCCTGCGCATCTCCTCGGCGCCGGCCGGAAAGCCGTCGCGATCCTGGACGTCGCCGTTGTAGGACGGACAGTCGAACTCAGCCATCGACGCCAGGTCGACCTCGCCACCGTTGTCATCGATCACGCTCGCCGCGAGCGTGGCCAGTCGCGTGTTCAGCGATCGCTCGCGCAGCGATGCGGAAAAGACGAGCAAGCTGACCGGTTGGCGTGACTGCGAAGCGTCCATTTGACCGTGGCCCTGGGAGCGAGGGCCCGAGCCTACTCCAAAGGGATCACCTGCGATCTGAGCCGCAGGCGCCTGAGCTGCGGCCTACGTGGGCGTCCTCAGCCGGGCAAAGAAGATCTGGTGGAGCATCTCGTGGCGCACCTCGCCGACGCCGTGTCGGCTCAGCACGGCCTCCGCGTTCGCCAGCAGCTCTTCGCGCCGCTGCCCGGGCAGCGAGCCGACCCAGCTGAGGCTGGCGAGGTACGCCAGGATCCGCTCGCGGTCGGTTGCCTGCTCGGTCGTGAGCGCCCTCTCGCGCACGGGCCCGAACGCCGGATCCTCCTCCAGCGCCGCAGCCGCGCCGCGATCCGCGAAGGCAGGATGCTCCGGGCGGCTCTCGGTGATCAGCGCTCCAAGCTCTCGTCCCCATGCCGTGTCGAGCACGGGCACCGTGCGCATGATCCCGACGCCGCCGCTCCTGCGCAGCACGCGCCGGATCTCCGGCAGCGCGCGTTGCTCGTCGAACCAGTGGAAGGAGTCGGCAGCGAGAACCGCATCGACAGAGCCGTCCGCGAGCGGGATCTCCTCGGCGGTTCCGCGGCGGACGAGCCCGGGGCCGATCGTGCGCGCGAGCACGATGCGCATCGACTCGAGCGGCTCGACGGCCGTCACTTCGAGCCCGCATGCAAGCAGCGCTCGAGAGAGCGCGCCGGCGCCCGCACCGAGATCGAGGACCGGTGCGCCGGGCGGGAGTTCCAGCTCCTCGACGATCGCGCGCGCGACGCGCTCGCCGTAGGGCGGGCGGCCCCTGTCGTAGACCTCGGCGTCGTTGAACCCGCGGACGAGGGGATGCAGGCTTGGGCTGCTCGGATCGCTCATGTCGTGCCGGTCGGGGAAAACAAGAGGATGGTTCGCGACCACCTGCACACGCAGCCATCTTTTCAGGTCGTGAGGGCAAAGCTGCGCTTTCGGCTCCTTGTCGCCTCAGACCCCGCGCACTCAAGGCGAATGGCGGCCTGCCGATGATGAAGGAGTCCCCTCACATCAGCATCCTCACCGGCACGGTCACCGTCGGCGTTGCGGCTGAAGCAGGCCATGAAGAGATGCTCGCGCTATGAACTTCCTGCTTGAACCTGAGAACGGGCGCGACGGCCTCGACCGTGCTGTCGAGCTTGCCCACTGCTATCTCGGACTCGATGTCGTGTACGTCGCCGAGCTCACCGTTGACGGGCCGGTGTATCGAGCCGCGGCGGGGGACGTCGCGTCATTTGCCGCCAGCGTCGATGACGCCGTGGACGAGGCGACGTACTCCCAACTGCTGGTCGCGGGCGAGATTCCGAACGTCATCAGCGACGCTGCGGCCGACGAGCGCGTCGCTGAGCTGGCCGTTACTCGATTGGCGCGTGTCGGTTGCTTCATCGGGGTCCCGCTGCGCCTCTCAGACGGAACGCTGTACGGCGCGCTCTGCGGGCTGAGCCACACAGCGGACCAGACGCTCGACGAGCGCGATGTGCGGTTCATGTCGATGGTCGGCGAGATGCTCGTCCACGACCTGGACGAGCAACGCCGCGAGGAAAAGCTCTACGCGGACATCATGCAGCTGATCGAGGCAGAGAATCTCGAGGTCGCCTACCAGCCGATCATCGACCTACGTGGCGGGGCATGCCTCGGGATCGAGGCTCTGGCCCGCTTCCCCGAACCGTTCGGCGCCCCTGATCTCACACTGGCCGCCGCCGCGACGGTCGGGCTGAGCCTCGAACTGGAACGGCTGGTGATCCGCCAGGCCTGGAAGATGCTCCCGCAGCTGCGTCCCCGGCAGTTCCTCGCGCTGAACGTCTCCCCGGACGCACTGGTTGAGCTGGCCCGCCGGGCGAACCTTCGCGACGGCCTCCCGCTGTCACAGCTCGTCATCGAGATCACCGAGCATACGGTGGTCCAGAGCTACGCAGCTCTGCACAGCGAGCTCATGCCGCTGCGGGAGAACGGGCTGTGCATCGCCGTCGACGACGCAGGCGCCGGGTATGCGTCACTGCGCCACGTGCTGGAGCTGCGACCCGACTTCATCAAGGTTGACAGGTCGCTGATCCACGGAATCGCCGACGACCACGCCCGCCGCGTAGCCGTCAGCGCCTTCCTGTCGCTAGCACTGGATCTCGGGTCGAGCGTCGTGGCGGAGGGAGTCGAACGCCCGGCCGACCTGAGAACCGTCCGCGACCTCGGGCTTCACGCCGTGCAGGGCTACCTGCTCGGGGAGCCGACGACGAATCGGGCTGCCCTATCGCAGTGGATCGGCGCTCCACGACGGGTCGACGAGCGCGTCCTGCTGGGCAGCTGAGACGCTCCTCAGCGACCGCGGCAGGGTGGCGAAGAGGAGCACGAGCAGGCGCCCCCGCGGATCCCCGCCGCGCCGCTCACATGTAGGTGAAGTCGTCGCCCGTGTTGATCGGGCTGATCGCTTTGTTGACGGTTGCGGTCACGTTGACGCTGCCCGCTGCCTGCGCCGGCGTGATCATCGTGCAGCTCGTGCTGCTCGTGCAGTCGACGGATTTGGCTTTCACTTTGCCGAACTTGAAGGTGGTCAGCGTGGTGCCGAGGGCGAACCCGGACCCCGTCACGGTGACGCTCGTGCCGCCGGCCGTTGATCCCGTGTTGGGTGTCACGGTTTCGACGGTAGGCGTGTACTTGAAGTGGTCTGCCGTCGCGGCGGCGCTCGCGCCGTAGGTGTTCGTGACGGTGACGTTGACGGTCCCTGCCGCGTGAGGCTGGGAAACCGCCGTGATCGAGGTCGGTGAGTTGACGGTGAAGGAGCTTGCGCTTGTTTCACCGAAGCTCACCTCGCTCGCGTCGGTGAATTCGGTGCCCGTTATCGTCACGGTCGTCCCGCCGCCGGCCGGGCCGGATTTCGTCGAGAGTTTCGTGACGGTCGGTTTCTGCTGGTAGGTGTACTCGTCGGCTGGTCCGGTTGGGCTGATGCCGTTGGGGGTGACCACGGTCACCTGCACGGTACCGGTCCCAGCTGGGGCGAGCGCGGTGATCGAGGTCGGCGAGTTGACGGTGAAGCTCGTCGATTCGGCCGCGCCGAACTTGACAGCTGTGGCGCCCGTGAAGTTGCTCCCCGTGATCGTCACCGTGGCGCCGCCGGCGGCCGACCCCAGGTTCGGGCTCACGCCCGTGACCGTAGGTATCGGTTCGCCGAACGCGACCATATGCGAGCCGCCGGCCGAGACGTTCGCCACCTTGGTGACTCCCGGCACGGCAACTGGTACGTCGCTCGGGCTGCCGGTCGTCCCGTCGCCAAGCGTTCCATCACGGTTGACGCCCCATGTCATGAGGGAGCCGGAGCTGAGCAGCGCGACGCTGTCCTGGCCGCCGGCAGAGATCGCGGTGACGCCGGAAAGGCCACTCACCGCCACCGGCGTTTCTTCAGATGCTTTGATCGTGCCGTTGCCGAGCTCGCCATCGCCGTCTTCGCCCCATGCCATGACCGTGCGTTCGCTCAACAGCGCGAGAGCATGCTCGGCTCCGGCCGCGATCGCGGTGACGCCGGACAGGCCGTTCACGTCCACGGGCACGCTGCTCTGTTCTTCAACCGTGTTGTTTCCGAGCTGCCCCTGTGCATCGCTTCCCCACGCCTTCACGTCCCCGTCGCTCAGCAGGGCGAGCGAGAAGTCATGGCCGGCGGATATCGCGACGACGCCGGTCAGTCCTTTGACGGCGACGGGAGCCGTGGTCATTTTGGTGGTGCCGTCGCCCAGCTCTCCGCTTTCGTTTTCGCCCCAGGCCATGACCGTTCCGTTGCTTAGCAGCGCGAGGCTGTGATCGCCTCCCGCCGAGATCGCCTTGACCCCGGTCAGCCCTTTCACGGCGACCGGGACTTCGCTGGTTTCCTGGCTGCTGCCGATGCCGAGCTGACCGCTTTCGTTGTCGCCCCAGGCCATAACGGTTCCGTTGTTGAGGAGCGCGAGGCTGTGATCGGCTCCGGCCGCTATCGCCTCCACGCCCGTGAGACCCGTGACTGCCACCGGTTCGTCGCTGGTTACGGTGCTTTCGTCGCCGAGCTGACCGAATGAGTTATCGCCCCACGCAACGACGGTGGCGTTGGCCAGCAGCGCGAGGCTGTGATCGCCTCCGGCGGCGACCGCCGTGACGAACTTCAGGCCGATCACCGGCACGGGCACGTCACTGAGGGCGCTGGCCGAGCCGTCACCGAGCTGGCGGAACAGGTTGTCGCCCCAGGCAACCGCGTTGAAATGATTGGTTGCGACGGTCAGCGTGGCCGCGTCGCTAGTCGCTTTGCCCGCCGCATTGGTGTACACGACGCGGTACTCGTAGCCGTTTTCCGAGGTCTGCGTGTGTTCGATTGCCAGCCGGTTCGAGGTCGCTCCTTCGATGGCGCTCCATTTGACTCCACCGTCGGTCGAGATTTCCCACTGCGCCGTGGGAGTCGGGTACCCGGTGGCCGCCGCTTCGAAAGCCACGCCTTCGCCGACTTCGACCGTCGTGCTGAGCGGCTGCTGAGTCACCATCGGCGGCGAGTGGACGGTCAGAGTCGCCGCGTTGCTCGTCGCTTTGCCCGCCGCGTTCGTGAACACGGCACGGTACTCGTAGCCGCTCTCGCTCCCCTGCGCTTCCGCGACCGTTAGCTGGTTCGAGGTCGCCCCTTCGACTTCGCTCCACGTACCGCCGCCGTCTGTCGAGATTTCCCACTGCACGCTCGGCGTCGGGAAACCCGAGGCTGTCGCTTCGAAGACCGCGGTCTGGCCTTCGTCGACGGTCGCGCTGAGCGGCTGCTCGGTCACCGACGGAACCTTCTGCACGGTCAGCGTGGCCGCTTCGCTCGTCGCGGTGCCCGCGATGTTTTTGAACTCCGCTCGGTACTCGTGGCCATTGATCGAGGTTTTGGCGTTCGCGATCGTGAGCTGGTCGGAGGTGGCTCCGGCAACCGAGGTCCATTTTTCGCCGCCGTCGCTCGACGTCTGCCATTGCACGGTCGGCGTCGGGGAACCCGAGGCAGCCGATTCGAAGACCGCGGTCTGGCCTTCTTCGACGGTGGTGCTGTGCGGCTGCTGCGTCACGACGGGAGCCTTCCGCACGGTGAGCGTCGCCGATTTGCTTGTCGCGGCAGGAGGCACCCCATTCGTGAACGTCGCGCGAAACTCGTAGCCGCTTTCCGATGTGGTCGTGCTGGCGATCGTGAGCGTATCCGCCGTCGCTCCTTCTATCGGGCTCCAGCTCGTGCCCCCGTTGGTCGAGAGTTCCCATTGAACGGTCGGGGTAGGGGTGCCGGAGGCCGCCGCGACGAACGTCGCGCTTTCGCCTTCTTCGACGGTCTGGTTGACCGGGTTTTTCGTCACTTTCGGAGGCGTGTTCGCCGCCCAGGCCGGCCCGCTGAGCGCTCCGGCCGCCAGGAGGACGACCGCGAGGAGGGCGAGCAGCAGCAGCCAGGCGGGAAGGCTCCGCGGAGCCCCCGCACCGCCGTCGGCGGGCTGAGCCGACCTAGCCCTCGGGGTCATCCGTGCCACTCTCCCGTCCCCTCTGTCGATCATCGTGCGGCGCCTGCGAGACGTGTCTGAACGCTTTCCACAGCTGCACTCAGGCCGCTCACGGATTACGCCTTCCGTCCAAGCCAAACAGCGCGACCCCGACCCGGGGTCGGTCCGTGAAGGCTATAGCCGAAGACGAGCGCGGTCAAGATCGCGGCCCCGGCACGAGCTTTCACGAGCTCGCCGCGCGGATGTTGATATGCGTGTCGCGGGCTCTAACCGGCGAGACCCTTGCGCTGCAGCTGCTCGCGCGCTGCGGCAGTCTTCTGGAGTCCGTCGATGCCCATACCGCGCAGCACCGCGGCTGCCTTGGTGAACTGAATCTCGCGATAGTCGACCACCTGCAAGTGGTTACCCCACGGGTCGAGGAAGTCGAGCGAGCCGGATGCTTGGACGGGCACCCCGGCGTCTTTGAGCGCCGATCGGACCCCCTCCTTGTCGTCGACGACCAGGCCGAAGTGTCGCGCCTGGTCCGGTGGTTGGGCTCGGCCCCCGGCGATGGCGATGAACTGGTCGCCCATCTCGAGGAACGCCATCGCCGCGCCGGCGCGTCCCCGCAACTCGAACTCGAAGAAGCGCCGGTACCACGCGAGCGCCTCGTCGACGTCGCCGACCTCGATCGCTACGTGGTTGATCCCGACGACGCGCGCCACGCTGCGACGATAGACGATGCTCGATCCGAGGAGACGGGGTGTGAGGGCCGGTCCTCGAAGTCTGATTCCGCGTGGCGAGGCGTATGCGGTGCTACCACGGCACTGGGCCATCCCTATTGACGAAGGTGCCCGTGGGGCCGTCCCGCCCGATCGTCGCCATCCGCACGATGATCTCGGCGCCTTCGGCCGGTGACTGTGTTCCCCGATGTTCGTTGAGGTCGGTGGCCGTAAAGCCGGGGTCGACGGAGTTGATGCGGATCGCCGGAAGTGCTCTGGCGTACTGCGTGCTCAGCATGTTCAGCGCCGCCTTCGATGAGAAGTAGGCCGGAGCGATGAGATTTGAGAACGTGGAGTCTCGATCGGCGCTGCGGGTGAGCGAGCCGAGGCCGCTTGACACGTTGACCACGACGGGCGTCTCGGATCGCTCGAGCAACGGCAGGAACGCGTGGAGCATGCGGACAGGGCCCAGAACATTGACGTCGTAGACCGCCCGGAGGTGTGCGGCGCTCTCCTCGTGGATGGGTATGCGACCGCCCGATATGCCGGCGTTGTTGATGAGCACGTCCACGACGCCGCCCGTTGCCTCGGCGACGGTCTTCGCGGCTGCCTCAACCGAGGTGTCGGCGGTGACATCGAGTACCAGGGCATGCGCACCGATCTCCCTCGCCGCGGCTCGACCGCGCTCGGGATCGCGGGCGCCAGCCCAGACCTCGTGCCCCGCGGCGGTCAATCGTCGGGCCGTCTCCAGACCGAGGCCCTTGTTGGCGCCCGTGACGAGAATCGTCGACACGATCTGATTATCCCCGCCGGCAGCGGCCGGTGTCTACGATGTCTTGCGACATCCGTCTCCGATGTCTTGAGACATCACAGCACGGAGAGGGAGGGATTCGAACCCTCGAACGAGGTTGACCCCCGTTACGCGATTTCCAGTCGCGCCCGTTCAACCGCTCCGGCACCTCTCCAAGCGATTGGCCCGCGTGCGTTCCGGGGCCGCCCGCCCAAGGCTACGACACCGGCGCACATTTGGTTGCTACGCTCCGCTGCATGCTGCTCGCCGCGAGCGAAGCCTTCGTCAAGACCGTCGGCCTCATCGCCACGTTCGGCGGGATCGGCGTCGTCGTGACTGTGATCCTCATCTACATCGCGATCCAGGTCCGTGGCGAGCGCCGTCAGAACGAGGAATACCTGGCCTCCAGGCGTCCGCCAGGCGAGAACAGCATCTGATCGTGTAGCCGGGCGTGCCGAGCCCGCGGCGGCGGCGTCAGGGCTCGGGCGCTCCGTCCAGGGAAGAAGAGCTCGCCTGCGCGTGCTCTTCTTCCCTGGCGCGGCGGTACTGGTTGACCACGATCTCCGTGAGCTCCTCCACGGAGGTCTCAGACGTAGGCTTGTCGAACGTGATCACCCCGTCCTGGATCATGCTCACCCGGTCGCATGCTTCGAAGACCTGGACGTAGTTGTGCAGGATCATGATGATCGACACTTTGCCCTCTGCCTTCAGGCGGGCGACGAGATCGAGGATCTGCGCCCCCTCCTTCGCGCCCATCGCCGCGAGCGGCTCGTCCAGGAGGATGATGTCCGATGCGGAGTTGACGGTGCGCGCGACCGCGATCGCCTGGCGCTGTCCGCCTGACAGCCGTGCCACCGACACGTCGATACGTGGGATGTTGATGCCGATCTCATCCAGCGCACGCCGCGCTTCGCGCTTCATCTCGCCGTTGTTCAGCAATGGCAGCGGACGCAGAACGCGCTCGCGGCGCAGGAACAGGTTGTGGTAGACGGACAGTTCGTCGATCAGCGCGAGATCCTGGTAGACGGTGTCGATGCCTTTGGCGCGCGCATCGTCCACGCTTTTCGGTTCATACGGCTGACCGTGCAGGAACATGCGCCCGGAGTCCTGCTTCTGAAAGCCGGTGATGATCTTGATCAGCGTCGACTTGCCTGCCCCGTTGTCGCCCAGCAGCCCCAACACCTCGCCCTTGCGCAGGTGAAGGCTCACGTCGCGCAGCGCGGTGACGGGGCCGAAGCGCTTGGCGATGTGTTCCACGCGCAGCACATCGTCCGCAGCAGAGCTCGGCTGCACGACCGGCTCGATCTGCGGTACGTCAGCCACCCGCGGTCTGCCCCCGTCGCGCGCGCTGGACGTAAACGTTCACGGTCATCGCGACGATGATCGCGAGGCCGGTGTAGAAGAGAAGGTAGTTGGCGTTGACGCCCTGCAGGACCAGGCCATCCTTGAGGATCCCGAGGAAGAGCGCCCCGATAAGCGCCCCGACGACCGTGCCCGATCCGCCGGTCAACAGCGTCCCTCCGATGACGCCTGCCGCGACGGCCAGGAAGAGGATTTCGTTCGCACCCGCAGGATCAGGCTGCACGGAGGTGGCGCGCACCGCCTCGAAGATGCCGACCAGGCCCGCGGTCAGGCTGCACAGCACGAAGTTGCGGATCATCACGAGGCGCACGCTCACCCCCGCCTCGGCCGCGCCGAGCTTGTTGGAGCCGATCGCGACCGTGTACAGGCCCCAGCGGGTGAACGTCAGCACGATTTGCAGGATGACGATGATCGCCAGCGCCCAGATCAGCTCCGAATATGTGCCACCGCCGAACACTTTCGC
>CAWBQH010000015.1:0-15484 GCA_963790905.1 uncultured Solirubrobacteraceae bacterium | reverse complement strand
GGTAAGGAAGGGGTCATCGGTTCGAGTCCGATGCTGGGCTTGGCTCTGGAGAGCCAATTCCTCATCGCTCCGCCTGGCCGTTCGAGGTGCTATGGAAGCGTTATGGAAGCCTGAGGACCGTCTTGGGTAAGTCGCACGACTTCGGGCGTGCCCGACACGCCCGGTCGCGCGCAAAAGGAGGCGCGACTTCGGCACCGGCGCGGACGACTGGATCTCGTCCGCAGCGGCAGTGAGCCGCCTCTGATGCGAGCGCCTGCTTTTCGCGCATTGCGCAAGCGAGCTACCTGTTGGCGCGTGTTAGGTACCGGCGGCTGACTCGGTCTCGACGAGTGCCGCCGCGCGTGGCTCAAAGACGCCGTAGCCGTGCTCGCGCGAGAGCTCGAGCGCGCGGGTGGCGTGCTCGCGCGCGCGCGGCAGCGTCGCCACGCGCGACGAGCGCTTCGGCCCAGCCGAGGTGGCCGCGCGCCGCCCACAGCGGCATGTCGTTGGCTTCGTGGAAGTCACACGCGAAGCCAAGGTGCTGGTCGGCCTGGGCGTGCTCGCCGAGGACCGCGGCGAGCAGGCCGAGCCAGAGCCGTGTGTGACCGTAGCCTTGCACCGCCGAGGAAGACGATCTGATCGGAGAAGGGCTCCATCCGCTCGTACAGCGCCCCGGCACTCTGGACATCGCGCGTCTGGGCTGCGACGTCGGCGTAGAGCGCCAGTGTCGCAAGCATGCTGACACTCGGCGAGACGTGCTCGAAGCGGTCGCTCGCTGCCTGCTCGAGGAGCGAACTCGCATCGCCATAGCGGCCGATCATTGCGAACACAGCCGCCAGGCTGGCTGTCAGAGCCGCGATGGCGGGATGGGCGCTGATGTTCTGCTCGATCCTGTCGACGATCTCTTCTGCGCGGCCTTGATACCGGCGCACGAACGAGAGTTGCGCGCCGTAGACCAGGGCAACGTCGACGGGGTGCGACTCCTGTCCGATCCGGGCCGCTTGCTCGGCGAGACGTTCGCCGGCGGCGAGATGACCGCGCAACAGCTCCAACCCAGCGTGTTGTTGAGTCGACAGCCACCGAAGGGTCGGCTGGCCGAGCTCCTCGGCGATCGCCTGCCAACGACCGAGCGCGGCCTCCGCCTGCGTGAACTCGCCCCGTTCTACGCCGACGGTAAACGTGATCTCCTGCGCCGCATGCCTCGAGCGCCGGATCGCGCAGCTCGGCAGCCAACACGGCCAGCTCGTCCGCGAGCGCAGACCGCAGCTCAAGGGTCTCGGCGCTCCAGAGCCCGCGGAAGACGAACTCCAACACCTCCACCAACGCCCGCGTGTCTCCGGCTCGCCGCGCCAGAGCTACAGCCTCGTCGGCGAGCGCCCGGCGGCGTGCGAAGTCGGGGTCCCAGGCCAGCTCCTGCGCACTGAAGTGCGAGCAGGCGCGCACGGCGCGCCGGATCAGGTGGGTCGTCGAGCGCGAGCGCCCGCTCGATCGCTTCGATGCGCTCGTGGTCGACCTCTCCGAACGCGCTGCTGCCGGCTGCCGGCCGTTGGTTGGCCAGCGCGGCCGTCGCTGCCAGTGCGCCGTCCTTTAGGGCCGAGGCGATGCGGGATGCCTCGAGCAGCGTCTCGCGGTAGGGCGGATCGCCCGTCTGGCGCTGTCGCCTCGCCGAGCCCGATCAGCGCCTCGCAGCGCTCGGGGCTGTCCGCGTCGCCGCTCTAGCTCGACCGCGTCTGCGAATAGCTTCAGCGCCTCGGCGGGCGCGAGGTTCTCCAGCGCTTGCGCGCCCGGCTTTGAACGCGTAGTCGGCTGCCTTCGCCTTGTCGACCGAGACGGCCGCCAGCCGCCAGTGCAGCGCGAGCTCCCCGAGGTGCTCGCCCGGATCGGCTCCGTACAGCTGCTCGAGCGCCTGCGCGACCCGCTGGTGCATGCGCGCACGCCGCGTAGCGCCGAGTCCGTCATACAGCGTCTGGTTGATGAGCGCGTGCGCGAAGCGAAAGCTGGCCCACGCGCTCTGAGGACTCGGCCAGCACCGAGGCGGCGACGGCCGCCTCCAGGTGATCGAGCAGCGGGCCTCGTCGATCTCGACACCGCCGCAGAGCAGCTCCAGGTCGAACTACGCGGCCGATCACTGCCGCGAGCCGCAGGACCTCGAGCGACTCCTCGCCGAGGCGCTCCACGCGGCGCTCGATCACCTCGCGCACGCTCTCAGGCAGCGCGACGCCCGCGGAGCGTATCGATGCTCCAGCGGCCCGCTGCCTCATCGAACACGAGCGCGCCCGACTCGGACAGCGCCGCGCAGGATCTCCCCCACGAAGAACGGGTTGCCGTCGGTCTCCCGCGCGATCTCGCCGGCCAGCTCGAGCCCGTCCTGGTCGAGCTCGTGGCCCGCGACGGCGGTCATGATCTCCGCCACCTCGTCTGCGCCGAGGCCGTGCAGGGCGATCCGCTGCACGCCCTGAAGCGAGCGCAGGTCGGCCAGCACCGCAGTCAGCGGATGGTCCTTGCCGAGGTCCGAGTCGCGATAGGTGACGATCACCTGCAGCGCGCCCTGCTCGGCGGCGCGCAGCAGGTGCTTCAGCAGCGCCAGCGACTGCGCATCAGCCCAGTGCAGGTCATCCAGCACCACGCACAGCGGCACCGTCTCCGCCACCTCCCCCAACAGTCCGGCGACCGCGTTGAACAGCAGATAGCGCTCGGTCTCCGGGTCAGACGACTGGGGCGCCAGGAGGTCCGCGCTGCGCTCGGCGAGGTTACGCGCCAGGCGCACAAGCTCTCCGCCGTGACGCTTGACATGCCGGTCAAGCAACTCATCCGGCGCGCTCTCGACAAGCTGCGAGCACACCCCGATCCACGGCTCATACGGCACGGCGAGCTCCTCCGTGCACGCACCCCAGCAACAGCGAAGCCCTCGGCGTGAGCGTCATGGGCCGCGTAGCTTGCAAGGCGCGTCTTGCCGATCCCCGGCTCCCCGACTCAACAGCACGACCTGGCGCTGACCCGAGCGTGCCAGCTTCATCGCTTCCTCAAGCGCCGCGCGCTCCTCGACCCGCCCCACGTACTTCACCGGCGGAACGGACCGCAGCAGCGCGGGCAGCGGCCAACGACCCGAAGGCTCGCCCGCTTCCTGCACGAGCGGCGCCCACGACACCGCGAAGCGCCTCTACAGGCTCAGGGAACCCCTTGAGCTCGAGCTCACCAGCGAGGAGAACCCGATACCCTCGCAACGACCGGCGAGATTCTTCACCCAAGCCGAGACGAGAATCCCGTCCGACGGAGCCTGCGCGCACAAGCGCGCCGCCTCGATCGTCGGCATCCCGAAGTAGTCGCCGTCCTTGACCGTCGACTCCCCGCCCCACGCCGACGCGCACATGCAAGCGCCTGCTCGGCATCCCGGTAGCGGCGCTCGAACAGCTGCTGCACCGCCACCGCACACTCCACCGCAGCAGAAGCCGAGGAGAACGCGACCATCAACCCGTCGCCAGTGTTCTTCACCTCCCGCCCGCCCGAGGAGGCGATCGCGTCGCGCAACAGCTCGAAATGCTCTTCGCGCAGCTGATCCGCCCGCACCGGCCCGACCGACGTGGCCAGCCGCGTCGAGCCGACCAGATCGGTCAGCAGGATCGTCGCAAGCTCAACAGACTCCGCCACCACAACCCCCGAGCAGCTAGCTCAAACGGACCAGAAAACTACCACTCGAGGGAGTCCCGGGCCGCTTGCGCCATCGCGTGAAGGGAGGCGTCCAGGTTGGGGCGCGCGAGACGCCCGGAATGGACGATCAGCGAGCGTCGAGATCACGCTCTCGTTGGCGGCTGCTTCCGTTCTGAAGCGGAAACAGTTCGGTCTGGCCATCGGGTGGCCGGGTCGGGTCGGAGGCGGTGCTGCCAGCCCCCAAACCACGACCCTCAACGAGGGCGTTGAGGCGCTCCCGCTCGCCGTCGCGGCGGTCCATCTGTCGGGCGTAGATCGCGGCGTCGGCGACGGTAGCTGGTCAGGCCGATCCGAGCACGGCGCGCACGGTGGACGGCCACCACTGCCGACCGCCCTGTGCGGTCGGCACGTGCTCCGCGTTGAGCATGTGCGCGATCGCCGCGAGCGAGCGTCCGGCCTTCCGCTCTGCGGCGATGCGCTCCCGCACGGCGGCCGGGAGCGAAACGGGCCGCCCGAGCTGGACGCCGCTCGCGCGCTTGGCCGCGAGCGCCTCACGTGTTCGCTGGCCGATCAGTCGCCGCTCAAACTGCGCGAAGGTGGCGAGCACGTTCGCCATCGCCTCGCCCGCGGGCGTCGTCGTGTCCAGGGCGCAGTCGAGCGCCACGAGCGCCGTTGACGATGGCCCTGCAGCCCGCCCCGCGTTTGGGCAGCAGACGCATTTCGCTGCCCAAACCCAGCCGAATCGCGCCGAATCCCGCCGCATCGGCGTCGCCGAAGCGAGCCGAAATCGGCTGAAACGCCTGAGACTTCGGGTTTCGGGCGCGACCTGCGCATCTCATGGTAAGGAAGGGGTCATCGGTTCGAGTCCGATGCTGGGCTTCGCCGAATTCCGCACTGCAGAGCATCCGACTGTGCAGCTCGTCCGGCCCGTCGAACAGAGCATGCCCTCCTCGCAACGCGCCCGACCCTCGAGAGCGGCCGTCGGTCGGAGTGCTGCTTGGACGCCACCCAAGTCGGCGCCGTGGACTCTGAGCGCGTGCAGGCGTTTGAGGCCGCCGGACGACGATCCGCGGCGGGTGCGGGTGCTCGCGCCGCCGGCCTGCGAGCTTCACTTCGCAGGTGAGCCGGCGCGCTGCCGGGCGTTGGCCGCGGAGGCGATCAAGATAGCCCGAGTCTTGCATAATGTCCCCTGGCCGGCGAGAGGTCTGCCGAAACATGCTGCAGCATCCGGCCACCGACGCGTCTTTCAATGCCAGAGTCCCCGTTTCAGTCACTGCACAGGCAACTCACCCGGCGCGCGTTCCTGCGCTACGGCGGCTCGCTGAGCGCAGCCGCGGCCAGCGTGTCGAGTTCGGGCGCGCTCTGGAGGGCCGCCTCCGCGGCGGCGCGCGGGGCCATTCGCGCCCCGGACAGCCTGCCCAACCCGAATCTGCGCGCCGGAACCGTGAACAAAGCACTGCCCTTCGACCACCTGATCTGCGTGATGATGGAGAACCACTCCTTCGACAATCTGCTCGGCGCGCTGTCACGCTCGGGGCAGCCGCGGGCGCTAGGACTCAACTTCAACCGCGCCGGGGTGGCGCGCAACAGCAATCCTGGCCCAGACGGCCCGGTTCGATCGTTCGTGATCCCAACCACGGCGCAGATGCCCACGGTCTCCCAAACCTGGAACGCCACGCACGAGCAGATCGACGGCGGCAAGATGGACGGCTTCGTGCGCTCCGTGAACTCCGACCAGCCGATGGGCTATTGGACCGAGGAGGTGCTGCCGTTCACTTACTCGTTCGCGCGCACCTTCACGCTCAACAACCACTGGTTCTGCTCGGCCCCATGCCAGACCTACCCGAACCGGCGCTTTCTGATGGCCGGCACGGCATACGGGGACATCGTCACCGACGATGAAAGCCTGAAAGACCCGCCACCGCCGAATGGCACGATCTTCGATCGACTGCACGCCCACGGGATCAGCTGGAAGAACTATTTCACCGACCTGCCACAGACCGCCATCATCCCGACGATCATCGAGAAATATCTCACGAACCTCGCGCCGATGGCGCAGTTCTTCGCCGACTGCGCGACGGGCGAGCTGCCGTCGGTGAGCTTCGTCGATCCCGAGTTCGGGGTTCTCTCGGACATTGGCGCGCCGCTTGCGACGGTACCCGAGCTCCAAGCGATCGCCTCCAAGCTGGACACGACCGGCGGAGACGAGGAGAATCCCCAGAACATGGCCTACGGGGAGTACTGGGCCTACCGTGTGATCCAGGCCGTCCTGCACTCGCCCGCGTGGGCGCGGACTCTGTTGATCTACACCTACGACGAGCACGGCGGCTACTACGACCACGTGCCGCCGCCAGCCGCGATCCCGCCCGACAAAATCCCGCCGGAGCTGGGGCCAGAAGACGTCCCCGGCGGCTACAGCGTCTACGGCCCCCGCGTCCCGGGGATTGTCGCCTCCCCGTACTCCAAACCCCACGCTGTGACAAACGTCGTGCACGATCACACCTCGGTGCTCGCCACGATCGAGGCCAAGTGGAACCTGCCGGCGCTCACCTATCGCGACGCGAATGCAAAGACGGTCGAGGACTTCCTCGATCTCGGGCACGCGGCCTTCCTGAAACCGCCCACGATCGCCAAACCTCCCGCCGCCGCGAAAGCGGCGGGGTGAAACCTGAGGCGCGACATGCGCGACGCGTTGGGCGAGGCCATCCGCCGACCTCGGCTCGCGACCCCGCTCGCGCTCGCGACGGTGCACGATGTGCGCGCCCCCAGTAGCGGTGCCGTCGATCTCTTCGCTGTACACGTTCTCGGACGACACCCACGCAGGGCAGCTGGGCGGCGAGGGTTTCCGCGGCGCGTGGTACGCCCTCTCACCGGCCGGCCAGAGGGTCGTCATGGCGGGTGGCGAAAAGCCGGCGCAGGGCTATTTAATCAGCGCCCGCGGGCGGCGCTGAGCGACCGCCGCGCCGGGTCTACCGACACCGCGTCACGCGCGCGCATGACGCTTGAGCAGGTATGCCGTGGCGAGCATGAACGCCAGGATGAACGCCGCCAGGACCAGGTAGGTCGAGCCTCTGGACAGCGTGAAGTAGTGGGGCCCGAAGCTACTCACCTTGGCATAGCTCGGGCTTTCGGCGATGCGCTTATTCATTCCAAGCGCCGCGCCCAGCCCGGCGTAGGACCACTGCGTGACCACGACCTTCGTGATCGCCCTGAGCGGTGCGCTCATCTGGGCGGTCGCCACGATTGAGCCGCCGAAGAACAGTTGGGGGATGAGCACGAGCGGGATGAAGCTCGTTGCCTGGTCCTGGTTGCGCACGGCCGCCGAGACGAGCAGTCCCATGCTCGCGGCGGCAAACGCGGTGAGCACGACGATCACCAGCACGGTTGCGTAGATGTCGAGGTGCGAGTGCAGCGGCTGGAAGGCAAACACGATGCCCGTCAGAGCGAGGCTCTGGATCGCCGCGAGGGTGAACAGGACGGCGGCCTTGGAAACCAGGTATGCACTCACCCTCACTCCCACCGAGTGCTCGCGCACGAACACGCTCTTCTCCTTGATGATCTCGCGCGAGGCGTCGATCATCCCGATCCAGACGGTGGTGACGAGCAGGAGGAAGGTCAGCTTGATCGCCTGTCCGGCGTCCGGGCTCGGCCGCGTGAAAACGGAGATTTTGAACAGGCCGGCGATCGCCAGGCCGAGAATCGGTATCTGGGCAAGCAGGATCACCACGTTGCGCCGGTCGCGTAGGAACAGACGGGCGTAGCGCGAGGTCAGCACCCGTGCCTGGTGCAGGATCGATCCGCGCACGCGTCTGGCCGGCTTGGCCGGCGCGGCCCGCTGCTGCTCGGCGCCCACCGGCACCGCTGCCGGGCTCATGACCGCGAAGCGACGCTGCCACTCGGCCGGCTCGCGGTCTTCCAACGTCGGGTAGATCTCGTCGTAGCCGTCGACGCCGAAGAAGGAGAGCGCCTCTTCGGGCGATCCCTGAAAGCAGAGCACGCCACCGCGTCCCATAACGACGAGCCTGTCGCACTGCCCGAGGCTCTTGGTCGCGTGCGTGACCACGATGACCGCCCGTGAGCTGCCCGCCAGCTCGCGCAGCAGCGCCATCATCCGTGACTCGAGCCCCGGGTCAAGCCCCGTGGTGGGCTCGTCGAGGAACAACAGGCTCGGGCGGCTGAGGATCTCGGTGGCCAGGCCGACGCGCTTTCGCTGTCCGCCCGAGAGCGAGCCGATGCGCGTTTCGGCGTGTGCGCCAAGGCCGAGCTCCTCCAGCGCCCGACTCACTGTGGCGGTGATCTCTTCCTCGCCGCTGTCCGTGGGCAGCCTCAGGCGTGCGGAATACCGCAGCGACTCGCCGACGCTGAGCGCGGGATGCACGATCTCGTCCTGGGGGAGGTAGCCGATATCGGTCAGCCTGGAGCTGATCTGCTCACCATTGACGCTCACCTGGCCGCTCGTCGGGGTGGTCACACCAGCGAGCGCCTTCAGCAGCGTCGTCTTGCCCGAGCCGCTCTCGCCGATGAACGCCACGAGCTGGCCGGGCTCGACGCTGAGCGTGGTCTCCGCCAGTATCTGCTTGTCGCCGACTCGCATCGCCACCCCCTCGGCGTCGAGCCGCAGCGCGCCCTGCTCCGAGCGCGCGAGAAGGGCGTCGCCGTCGAACAGCAGGCGGTAGGGGCCGATGCCGACCTCCGCGCCAGGCTCGAGCAACGCGCTGCGCACGAGCTCGCCGTTGACGCGCGTGCCGTTGCGCGAGGCCAGGTCGCGGATCGCGAGGCCATCCTCGGTTCGCAACAGCTCAGCGTGAAAGCGTGAGACGTTGGGATCAGCGAGCACGACGTCGTTGGAGCCGTCGCGCCCGAGCGTGAGGTGGGGCTTGGTCAGCTGGACGACCTGCGTGCCGCTGATCGGCGCGTGCGGCGTGCCGAGAAGCGTCTCCTCGCCGGCGAGGAAGCGCAGAACCTCTCCGCCGATGACGATCGTGTCGCCGTTGCCCAGCCAACGCGAGTCGGCGCGAAAGCGCTCGCCATTACGCTGCGTTCCGTTGCGCGAGCCGAGGTCGCTGATCCGATAGCCGCCCTGCGCGGCCTCGATCCGCGCGTGGTGGCGAGAGACGGCGTCCTTGGCGATCGGCAGGTCGTTGTCCTGCGAGCGTCCGATCGTGAAGCTGGCGTTGAGGAGCACGATGCGGTCTCCCGCGTACAGCAGGCTCGCGGGTGCGCTCCGTGACGCGCTCCGTGGCGCGCTCGGCGCCGGTGGTGCGCTACGCGGGCCCGATGGCATCAGCAGCGACTCCTTTCACCCCGAAGGCGAGCCTATCCGAGCGGGTGCGGGCGTGCAACGCCGGCCGGCTATCGCAGGCGGGCGCGCGCCCTTAGCAGGTACTGTTCGCCATTCAGCTCGGCGCCGAGGCTTTCGACGTATATGCGCGGGTCATCGAACACGGTGATCGTCGCGAGGAACCCGAGCGGGATGCCCTCCGGGCGCACGACCACGCGGCCCCCGTCGGCCGTGACCGCGAGGTGGACCGCGACGGCATGACCGAGGATCTGCGCCCCGACGCGCACCACGATCCCATTGTCCGACGCGGACACGGGCCGCAGATGGATGAAGCCGGGCAGGGCGGCCGCGAGGTCCTGCTGACTCAGTACGGCCTGGCCGAGGAGCAGATCGCCCTGCTTGTGCAGGCGCACTTCGTGCAGCGTGAGCAGCTGGCTGTGCAGCGTTCCGACGCTGACGTCGAGCTCGCCCGTGTCCCGTGTGCGGCTGAGGAAGTCGGCCAGTGAGCCGCCGTGTCCGGAGCCCCCCGAGCTGTAGCTGTCCATCACGACCTTGACGCTGTCCGCGCGATGCCACAGCAGCTTGATCGCCGGCACCGATTCGATCCGCACCTCGCGTATGCGGCCGTGCTGCGCCAGCTGCGTGCGCAGATGCTGTTCGGCGAGGCCCGGCAGGACGAGCTGGCCCACGCCGAAGACGATCGCGAGCACGAGCACGAGCGCAGCGAGGAGCGCGAGCACCGGCAGTCGCCGGCGGGCGCGAGCCGCAGCCGCGCCTTCGACGCGCAGCTGTTGATCGCCGATGCGCAGCTGCTCCCCGCCCGAGAGGACACGCGGTCCGGACAGCCGCTGGCCATCGACGAACGTGCCGTTGCGGGAGCCCAGGTCGCGCAGGACCGCGGGTCCGCCGTCTGCGATCTCGATCACGGCGTGGTGGCGGGAGACCTTCTCGCCGGCCAGCTGCAGGTCATTGTCGGCGACCCTGCCGATCGTCAGCCGCTCGCCGCGAATCTCGACGCGCTCCTCCTGACCCTCCGAGGTGAAGCTCAGGAACATGCTGCGCCCGGGGGGTGCACCGGCCTGCGCGCGGGCGCGGCGGGGGTCTCGCCGGCAAGCGGCGCACGTGCGACTCGCTTAGACTTTTCAGCTATGAGTGACGAATTGGTCATCGGCGGTCAGCTCGGCAACTACCTGATCGAGTCTGTGATCGGCCGTGGGGGGATGAGCGTCGTTTACCGCGCAAAGCATGCCCGACTCGGGACGTCCGTCGCGCTGAAGGTGCTGGCGCCCGAGCTGAGCTCGGATGACACGTTCAGGGAGCGGTTCCTGCGCGAGGCCCAGATGGCGGCCGGGATCAATCATCCCAACGTGATCCCGATCTACGACACGGGCCTGCACGAGAGCTCCCTGTATATCGTGATGCGCTACGTCCCCGGAGGCGATTTGAGGGCTCTACTGAGCGCGTCCGGTCCGCTCGACGCGGAACAGGCGATCGAGTTATTGATGCCGGTGGCGCGCGCTCTCGATGCAGCGCACGCCCACGGGCTCGTCCATCGCGACGTCAAGCCGGGCAACATCCTCGTGGAGCGATCCCAGGGCGGTGAGATCGAGCACGTTTACCTGACCGACTTCGGCGTGGCCAAGAGCGTCACGTCGGTGAGCGGACTGACCAGGGCCGGCGGGGTGATCGGCACGGTCGAGTACATGGCACCCGAGCAGACTCAGGGCCTCGAGGTGAGCGCCGCCACCGATGTGTACGGCCTGGCAAGCGTGTTCTACCAGTGCATAACGGGTCGCACGCCCTTCGAACGTCAGCTGCTGGCTGGCGGTCCCGCGCCGACGGGCCCGCCGGAGCCCGTGAGCACCGTGCGCCCCGAGCTGCCCGCAGCGCTCGACGGGGTCATCGCCAAGGGCCTCGCCGCCGACCCGGCCGAGCGCTACGGCTCGTGCGAGCAGTTCTTGCGCGCATGCAGCTACGTGCTCGAGGCGCGAGCCCCGGCCGCCGACGTCGCCGCCGGCGCGACCGTCGCCGAGACGGCGCTCCCCGGGCAGGAGACCGTTGCCATCAGCGATGAGCCGGCCCCGGCGGACCCCGGCCCGTCGGCGCGCGCCGGAGCGGGCGAGGCTGCGTCGCCCGCTCCCCCGCCGCCCCCCGTCGCAACGCCGCCCCCCGTCGCAACGCCGCCCCCTGTCGCGCCACCGCCGCCGGTCGCGACACCCAGCGAGCGTAGCCCTGGCCGGGGACGGCGCAGAAGACGCACGGGGTATGCGCTGGCATTGCTCGTCGCGCTCGGCGCCGTGGCGGTCGCGGTCGTGCTGCTGGTGTCCTCGTCCTCGAGCTCGACCAAGCCCACAACGGCCGCACTCGCCCGAGTGCCAACCAACCACGTCACAGGATCGGGCACCGCGACCGTGCGACTCGAAGGGGACGTGGCGAAGATCACGGTGACCACGAACGGGCTGGACGAAAACGAGGCGCTGGTGCACCCGATGCACATCCACGCCGGGGGTAAAGGTGAATGCCCGCCGGCGTCGGCGGCCCGGCCGCAGAACGGTCACCTGGCGATCAGCACCGACGACGGACTCCTCTATTACGGCGACGCGGTCACAGCGCTCACGACGAGCGGCGAGACCAGCCCGTCCAGCATCCTCGCGTTGAAACGCTTTCCGTCCGGGGGCGACATCCGCTACAGCCGCACGATCACCCTGCCGGCGCCGGTCGCGGCCTACATCCGCAGGAACAACGCGGTCGTCGTCGTGCACGGGACCGACTACGACCACAGCGGTTCCTACGACGGAGTGCTGGAACGTAGCGAACTAAATAAAAGCCTGCCGGCGACCGAGACCGCACCGGCGCTGTGCGGCGTGCTGCTCGGCCCGCAGAGGACGGCGTCCGCGGCTCCGCGAGAGCGCGGGCATGCCATCGTCTACATGGCGTCGCTGGCCGATGATCCGGCCGCGCTGTTTGCCTGCGAAGCGTTTGAAGCGACCTCCGCGGTGGCGGGCACCCGCGGGCGATCGGACGCGCATCGGGTGGCTGGCTGATCCCCCGCTGGACTTCTCCTGCGGATCCTCAGCTCTCGTCTCGATCGCGCGCTCGGGCTCCCGCGACCGCCTCCGCGCGTTGCATGAACGGGTACTCCGTGTCGGATTCGCCGCTGACTCGGTAGGCCCGTCCACGCACCACGGCGCGGCCTGCCCGGGGAGCTAGCGCGTGATCATCTTTCGCCCGAGCCGAAATCGGCTGAAACGCCTGAGACTTCGGGTTTCGGGCGCGCCCTGCGCATCTCAATGTGAGCAGGCTGGGAAACCAACGCGGAAGCGACTACGAGTCCGAGGAGCCGCCGTCGTGGGAAAGGGCGAGGTCGGCGAGCGCATGCGCACGGTCGAAGTACACGACGAAGAGGCGCGTCCCGGGCGGCTCATCCGCGGGCGAGGTCCGCTCGCGACACCGCCCCGGTCTCGAACGCGCGATGGACGAGCCGGGCTCGCTTGGCATCGCGCGCAAGCGGCTCGACCTCGAACTTCTCGAACAGGGCGCGCATCTGGGTCTTGACGGCGTCGATGCTCAACACGAGCTCCTTCGCGATCTCGCTGTTCGAGGCCGGGGTGGCGAACTCACCGCCGTCGCGGTAAGGCCGGCAGAGAGCGAGCAGGACGCGGCGCTGCGCAGGGGACAGCTGGATCTCGCCCGAGCCGGACCCGAGCGTCAGCGTCCTGCTGGAGTCCACCAACGGGGCCCGGTAGAGCAGTGCGGTCTGCCCGAAGCGCAGGACGTCGCCGTCCTTCAGCGCTCGGCGGCTGCGCAGGCGCTCGCCATTGACGATCGAGCCATTGCGCGAGAGGCCGTCGTCGATGAGCATCCAGTCGCTGCGGCCGAGATGCTCGAGCCGCGCGTGCGCGCGCGACACCCCCGCGTCCCACCCTAGGCAGACGTCGCAGCCGGCGCTGCGGCCGATCGTTAGCACCGCGGGCTGATCGGCGAGCGAGAGGATCTTCTGGACGCCGGCGCCGTCGCGGAACAGCAGGTAGGCATCGCCGCGGCGGTCCGCCGCGATCCGCTCCTTCAGCTCGACCGGCGAAGGGCCCTCGTGATCGATCGGCGATGCGGGCATTGCTAGTGGAAGTCTGCTCCCACGGTTACCGCCGAGATATGCCTGACGAGCAGCAGCCGAGCATCCCTGGAGCATATCCGCGAGCTCCGCCTTCGACGGGCGTGACGATAGCTGCTGCTTGGCGACTCGTATCGCCTATCACGGGCGCGCTGTCGGATGGCGGGGGGAGGGCGTCTCATGCGCTCGGTCGAGATCCATGAACGGCAATCAGGAGCGGGCACGCTCCCCGCGCGCAAGAGCGCGCCTTGACACCGACGCTGTCGCTCGTGGGCGAGGACTTCGCGGGCTACCGGCTGCGCGGGGTGCTCGGACGGAGCGGGATGAGCGTGGTCTTCGAGGCCGAGAACCCCGCCTTGGCAGCACGATCGCCCTAAAGGTCCTCGCTCCCGAGCTCTCGCCCGACGACGTCTTCCGCGCAGGTTCCTGGCACATGTCGAGGAGGCGGCCGCTTCTGCTTTTCGTCGCGGGTGTCGGGTATACCGGCGAGCGAACTCGATGTCGGCTTCAAGGTCGACATCTGATCGCATCCCTTCTGATTCTCGCGGCGTTGCGGAAGCGACGTCTGCAGCGTCGTGTGAGATGATCCGGGCGTGGGCACCTCCGAGCAGTCCGCTGTCCGTCTGGTAGGCGTCGATGACCTCGGCGACTCACACGTCACCGTCGTTGAGGAGACGCCTCATGGCACGATCGCCGTCGGCATCAGCGCGGGCAAGCCGTTCGCCGTGTCCAATCGTTGCCGGCACCTCTTCGCCTCGCTAGGCGAGGGGCGAGTGACCACAGAGGGTTGCCTTCAGTGCCCGTGGCACGGGGCACGCTACGACGTCGAAACCGGCAAGATGGTGCGGGGTCCACAGGGCGCGTACAAGCCGCTGGCGGGAGTCATCAAGGCAACGGCCGGCGCCATCGCGCTGAAAACGTTCCCGGTCGAGCTGCGCGACGGGGCGATCTGGCTGGTGGGTTGATCGAGGGCTCGGTCGTGGCCGAGCCCTCGTCTCGAGACTCGTGACACACCTTCATCCTTGCGAATGACTCTGACTCGCCTGCGTCCTAGCATGGCGTGATGGTCCTCTACACCTGCGGGGAGGGGACGAGGACCCGTAGCTTTCAAGGGTTGCTCGCGCACCCCTGTGGACGCGCGGCAAAGGCGTTGGACGACGCCGGCTATGAATACGAGCTCAAGGTCGTGCGCGGCTACACGAGCTCGCCTTGGACCTGTGCCTCGCGCCTATGAGCCCCACCAAGCGGGCATGGGGCGGAGGGCACTCCGGCCTCGCGCCTCGACGAAAGCAGAAGCGCGATTGAACCCGAGCGAAGCTGCCGCAGGTCGTCGTAAGCAGCGACGCCGTCAGCGCCCATGCTGGCTACCGCTCGCCGATGGAAAGCAAGCGCAGCGGCCCTGCCATAGGTGCCCCGCGATGGCGTCCGTATAGCCTTCCGGTCCCGGGACACGCTTCCGGACGGGTCTTGCGAGACGTCGGAACACCGGACCGGTGTGAAGGTCCCGAACTGCGGGGGGCGTTGCTGCAAGACGTTCCGGTTACTGACCGGTCCCTGCCAGGCGCTGGGCGCTGACACCCCGCGCGACGCGAAACTCCGCGGCGACGTCGCGTGTCGCCGCCTCGGCTCCGAGCGGAAATACGTGAAGCGCATCTACGCGCGAGATACTGGCAAGGCCGGCCGCCAGTTCGCCCGCTAGGTCGATGCCGCCGCCGCGACTGATCTGCGCCACGGCTCGCTGCGGAATCGCGACCCCTGGTAGCGCGCAGGCGCGCTCTGCCATGTGCGCGCTGCGGAGCAGCGCGACGCTTGCGTAGAACCGCACGCCCGCGAGGGCGTCCTCGGCGGCCGAGAGGAACGCTTCGAGGCGCCTGAGGTCGAAGATCATCTGCGACTGCACGAAGGTTGCTCCAGCGGCGATCTTGCGCCGCAGGAGCCGCAACTCCCGGGCGACGTCCTCGGCGAAGGGATTGACGACCGCCCCGACCGCCAGCGGGTGCGGGGCGCTCCATGCCGACGCGCTCGCAATGAGCTGCGTGGCGGTCATGTCGGCCACATGTTCGATGCCACGCACCGGATCGCCCTGCATGCAGAGGACCGCCTCAGCGCCGAGCGCCGCCGCGCCCACGACCTGGGATTGCAGGGCAAGCCGGTCCCGATCGCGGCAGGAAACGTGGACGATTGTCCCCACGCCCTGCTCCCGCGCGAGCGCCACCGCAGCCAGCGGCGACATCCGCGGCTGGCCGGCGTGATTGTCGGTCAACCCGACGACGTCGACGGTCTCGGCCAGAACAGCGATCCGGTCGCTGACGCGCGCGCCATCGGCCTCGGCCGGCAGCGAGATCTCCGCGGACGTCAAGGCGGTCAGCGACACGACCGCTGAAGCCTAGCCCCATCGGTCCGTCAGGCCGACCCATGCCTCGTTAGAGGATCGGGAAACGGGACACCTGTTCAGGTGAGGGGCG
>CAWBQH010000014.1:0-19643 GCA_963790905.1 uncultured Solirubrobacteraceae bacterium | reverse complement strand
CGAGGCGTGAGCCATGTGACACTGCAGCACCACTTCGGCACCAAGGAGCAGCTCGTCAATGAGATCGTCGAATACCTGCTCGACCGGACGCTCATCCCGCAAGACGTGTACCCCGACGGTGTCCCGGATCCCGATTTGGACATGGCCACCCGTCTGCGGTCCTTGTGGGCCCACCTGACGTCGGCGCCGGGCCAGCGGGACATTCGTCTTTACCTCGAGGTACTCGGTCAGGGCATGTTCCGGGGGTCGGGCTACCTGCCGGCGGTCCTGCGCTCGAACGCCCATCGACTCGATCTGATCACCGCCAATACGATCACGCTCGGCTGTCCGGAGGCGGAAGCCCGGTCGTATGCCACGCTCTTCCTGGGGACGATCCGGGGCTTGGTCATCGACCTGCTCGCCACGGGTGAACGCGAGCGGCTCGACAGGGCGTTTGAGCTGGCCGTGGCGAACGTCGAGCGAGATGTCGCAGGTTGGGCTTCGCACGACCGGTCCAGCTAGGCCGGCGCGGCCGGTCGCCGCAGCGGCCTTCAGCTGGTGGAAGGGGGCGGTCCATGACGGATCACGCCCAGTTCCCGCTCAACCGCCTCGATGCGCTCGGCGGGCACACGGGGACCATCTGGAGGCGGCTGCAGCCATGGCCACGCCGCGGGCTCGGCCAGGGCGCGAACATAGTTCTCGATTCCGGCGGGCGTCGAGATAACGAGCAAGCGGGCCGTGGCGGACTCGACACGGAAGCTGTGCGGCGTGCCTCCCGGTGCGAACACCATCATTCCGGTCCGACACCGGCGAGGCTCGTCGTCCACCCAGACGAGCACCTCTCCGTCCAGCACGTAGGAGGTCTCGTCCTGCGGATGCGAATGCAGCGGCGGGGACGCACCCTGGGGGAGCAGGACCTCGAACGTCGCGAAAGCCCCGCCGGTCTGCTCGCCGTCGATCAACACCCGCGCGAGGGTGCCCAGGAACCAGAGCGGCTCGGATTCCGTGACGACCCGCGGCGAGCGGTCAGCGCCAGCGCTCACTGCGCCGCTCCGCGCCGGGCCCGCGCCGCGAGAGCGTCACCATTGGGCTTGCACGCTTGCGTCCTCATCGCGGCGGGGTTCACGCTATGGGACCCGCCAGGCGTTGTCAACGATCCGCGAGCGCGCGCGTCGAACCCGCGAGGCTTTCAAGCAGGTGCCTCGCGTCGCTCTCGAAGCGCTCGGCTGCGCGATAGGAGCGTGCGATCAGCATGGCACCCTCGAGGCCGCTGATGATGCTCCTCGCTGTCTCATTTGCGGGGCCGCTGAAGCGCAAGCTTCCATCCTCGCGGCCCTGCTCGAGCACACTCCCGAGCCATGCCTCGTTGTCGTCGAGGAAAGCGATGACCGCGCCGCGGATCGGCTCTGAGAGAGTCTCGAACTCGGCCGCCAGCATGCCACAAAGGCACATTCGATCTTCGCTCAGCACGTCCGCGTAGAGCCCGACGTAGGCGTCGAGCTTGGCCGGCGCCGCCTGGACATCCGCGTCGATCGTCCGCAGCGCTTCGGCGAAGCGCTCGGCGTAGCGCGCGATGAGCGCCTCGCCGAGGTCCGCCTTGCTCGGGAAGTGATAGTGCACGCTTGCCTTGGTGAGCGCGAGCTCGGCGGCGATATCGGCGTAGCTGAACGCGTTGAAACCGCGGACCTGCACCAGGCACTCGGCGACGTCGAGGATCTGCGAGCGCGTGCTGTCGGGCTCGTCCACGGTCCCCGATGCGATCGTTGAGTTGCGTGCTGTCAGCGTCATCTGGCGCATTGGTGCAGTCCGCTTGACATTCTACCTACTAGTAGATAGCTTGACCGTCATGAGCTTTCGGCTGTCCCACAGGGACGAATGCGAGAGGGCCGGCAGCTGGCAGCTCGTTCGCCGGACGCTTGACCTGCACGCGTTCGGGCTCAACATCGTCCAGCTCGGCTCAGGTGAGCAGATTCCCGCACACGATGAGCTGGCGCGCGATCAAGAGGAGGTCTTCTACGTCCTCGACGGGAGCCCCACGTTGGTCATCGACGGCGAGGATCATCCCGCGCGCGCCGGCACGTTCGCGCGTCTCGACCCGTCGCACACGCGCATGGTGCGCAACGACGGCGGACAGGTCGCGAGCGTGATGATCGCGTCAGCGCCGCGCTCGAGCGGCTATGAGCCGATGGATTGGGCATGAGCACCTCGACAGACACGCTGCACGACACGATCGCCGCCTACAACGACGCGTGGAACGCGCACGATCTGGACAGGATCGCGTCGATGCATGCAGCGGACATGGTGTTCGAGAACCACACGGCCGGCGAGCGCGCCGAGGGCGAGCAGGCGCTGGCCCACATTGCGGGCATCTTCGAGTCCTGGCCCGACATCCGCTTTGAGACGCGCAGGCTGTACGTACGGGACGACCTGGTGGTGCAGGAATGGACGGCGACGGCGACGCACGTCAAGCCGCTCAGCCGGGGCGAGATAGTGGCTGCCCCGTCTGGCAAGCGCATCGAGTGGGAGGGAATGGACGTGATCCCCTTCGAGCGGGGCAAGGTCAAGCGCAAGGACGTCTACTCGGACTCGGTCTCGATCCTTCGCCAGGTCGGGCTGCTCTAACGCAACCCTGTCCATCTGCTGCTCTCGGACGGGCCACGAGACCAGCTCTGACGTCGTCCCGTCGTGCCCGCCGGGGCCCCGGCTCCTACGTCCGTGGCGCCAGCACCGTGCGTGAGATCTGCGGGTAGGTGGCGCGATAGCCGCGTCGGCGCGCGACGGGTGCGAGCATGCCGAAGACAGCGTGCTGCACGATCCGCGGCGGCTTGCGGAACACGATCACGTCATCGAACTCCTGTGCGAAGAGCGCGAGCTGCAGGGGGTGTGGCAGGCCCTTGTCGTTGGTGTAGCCGAGGCGGGCAAGACCGAACAGCGTCTCGATCATGTACGCAAAGCGCTCGCCTGGGGTGACTTCGACCTGGGCCACCGCGTCGCTGTCGCCCGCGTTCCACCAGTCGTGCCACACGTTGGGCTCGATTGTCGCGCTATCGCCCTCGCGAAGAATGCTCAGCTCTCCTTCGCGCTTCACCGTTAGCTCGCCCTGGAGTGCGGTGAAGTGCTCGACGATGTTCGGATGGCGGTGCTCACCGACAACGCGCGCGCCCGCGAGCGCGGTCAGCTCGGCCCTGGCGCGTCCCTCGGCGTTGTTGTAGGGAAGCTCGAGCAGCGTGGCGCGCTCGCGCGTGGCGGGGTTTTCGAAGACCTCGCCGACTTCAATCGGCGTCAGGTCTGGCGGTCCGTTGGGATCAGGGTGTGCCATACGCGGACGCTCGCGCCCTCGGGCCGAGTCTCGTCAGGCCGCGCCGGCGAAAGCGGCATCGACGACTGCTTCGACGGTCGGCCCGTACGGGGGCGAGAAGACGTCGATCAGATCGCCGTCGCCGCGCACAAATACGCCACGGAGATTGGAGAACTCGCGAAAGCCCTCGATGCCGTGGTGGCGGCCCGAGCCGCTCTGGCCGATGCCGCCGAAGGGCAGCTGCGGGAGCGCCCCGTGCACCGCGGCCGAGTTCACGCATGCCCCACCCGAGGTGGTGCGGCGCAGCACGTCCTCGGCGACGGCGTCGTCCTTGGTGAACACGTAGAGCGCCAGGGGCCGCTCCCCCGCGTTGACGCTGTCGATCGCCTCGTCGAGGTCGTCGTAGGCCTTGATCGGGAGAATCGGTCCGAAGATCTCCTCTTGCATGAGCGCGAGATCGTCGGGCGGGTCGATCACGAGCGATATCGGTAGCTGGCGGGCGTCGGGATCGAGGTCTCCCGGCTCTTCTAGGGCTCGCACGTCGCAGTTGCGTTCCTTTGCGTCCTCGAGCAGGGCCTGGATTCGATCCAGGTGGCGGCTCGAGATGATCCCCGTGCAGCTGTCGGATTGGCAGTAGCCCGCCATGGTCTCGTGCGCGTGCTCGGCCGCGAGCGTTGCGAAGTCCTCCATCCGCTCGCGCGGCACGAGGCAGTAGTCGACCGAGATGCACATCTGACCGTTCTTGATCGCCTTGGTCGCGAGGATCTGCTTGATGGACTCTGCGTCGACACTGTCATCGGTGAGGATCGCGGGGCACTTGCCGCCGAGCTCGAGCGTCACGGGGACGAGCTGCTCGGCCGCGGTCTTTGCTATCTCGCGCCCGATCGAAGGGCTCCCTGTGTAGAGCAGGTGATCCCAGCGAACGGTTGTGAAGGCGCGTGCGAGCTCCAGGCCTCCGACCACGACGTCCACGCGGTCGCGGTCGAAGGTCGCGTGCACCATCTCGCGCAGGAGCTCTCCACACGCAGGGGTGTACTCCGACGGCTTGATCACGACGCGGTTCCCCGCCGCGAGCATCTCAACGAGCGGGCCGACAGAGAGATCGAACGGAAAGTTCCAGGGGACGATGTTGCCGACGACGCCCTTGGGCTGGGGCTGGACGAAGGCTCGCCCGGAGCCGTACAGCGCCGGGTCGGTCGGCCGAGGCTCGGGGCTCATCCAGCCTGCGAGCTGCTCGGCGGCATACGCGGCCCGCCCCGCGGGACCCAGCACTTCGATCAGATCCGCCGCGGCCGACGGGTGCACGCCGAAGTCGCTGGAGAGCGCGTCCTGGATCTGCGTGCGGTGGCTCATCATCATCCCGGCGAGCGCCGCGAGCAGGCCCTGGCGCTCCTCCAGCGACGGGCTGGGATCGGCCAGGAACGCCGCACGCTGGCGGGCGACTATCTGCCCGAGCTCAGTGATCGCATCCTCGTCCGTGGTAGCTGTGCGGCTCTCGACGGTCGCCATCCTCGTCTCCTCTCGTGCGTGGAACCCTTCACACTACGCCTATTGCCGTCTGGCCACGCTCGGTCCGAGACGTCTCCGCAGCTCGGGGTGCTTGGGCTGCCACGAGGGAGCGTTCTGATCAGAACGACAGCGATGCATCCTCCTCGCGCTATGCCGTCACTTTCGAGATCGGTGCCACTCTGGAGGCCCTGTCTCGCGACAGTAGACTGCGTCGCTCTGCGCCCGTAGCTCAGCTGGATAGAGCGTCGGTCTACGGAACCGAAGGTCGGGGGTTCGAATCCCTCCGGGCGCGCTCATTGCCTCGCCGCTTCTCGCCGTTTTGCGCGGCAAACGCTAAGAACGCCCCGCCCCCGACTAGTCGAGAAGGTGGTGGCGCTCAGTCGAGATCGTGCTCTCTCGGCGGTCTGTCCGCCGCACGCCCCAACATGGCATCTGGTTCAACGTGCGCCCCGGGCGGGGCCGTGCCTGTCGAGCCTACTCTCTAGCCCCGGAAATCGGAGGAGCCATTCGTGCCAGTCAAGACGAAACCGAGCACTAGGAAAACCACCCGCCGAGCGGCCGGTGGAGGATCCACCACGAAACGTGCGGTCAAAGCAAAACCGAAAACAACTGCCAAAGCATCGGCAAAACGCGCAACCAAACGGACTGTAAAACGCGCGACCAAACCAGCTGCGAAACGGACGGCGAAACGCCCTGCGAAACGCAAATAGCTCCTCTCTACATCCTGCCCGAGGCGGGCGCCGCCGGACGCCGATCCGGCGGCGCCTGTGTGCTGCACCGCGGGTTCGTCGATAGCTGCTTGACCGCTAACGCGGAGGTCCTGATGCTGCGTCGCCGCGGTCCTGGCCGTTTTAGGACGGCCGCGTTGGTGTGAGGATTGGCCGTCGTCGGGACGGCTGCCCCTCTTCCACTTGCTCACAGATCGGCGCGTGTTCACGGGGCCTTTCTGTGCCTGGGCGCGTGGCGAAGGGTGTAGCCGGGCAGGTGCTGACGAAAGCGCCAACACGCCTCGCGCTCGGGCTTTCCTGAGCGGCTCCCGCGCGGGGCCGAGTGTGCCGGCGGTCCGGTACTCTCCCGAGCGCGCTGGCGTGCTCGCGCCGCCGCGCCGGCCGACCGTCTGAGCGACCCGGCCGAGGTAGCGCCAAGTTCAAGCTGAACACCCAAGCGCCAATACAAGGAGGGAAAGATGCGCATTAGACGCCTGCCGTTCCGGCCCGCCGCACACCACCTGCAGAGATTGCTCGTGCTCGCCGGCCTCGTCGGACTGATCGCCGCGCTGCCGGCGACCGCTGGCGCCCACCAGAACAGGCACAAGAGCGGACGCGAACATCGCGAAGGCCTCAGCGGCTACGGCGAAGGACCCGGGGGCGGCGTCCCGCCCCCCGGCCACCGGCCCCCCCACGAACCCCCCGCACCGGCCGAAGCACAGACGATCGCAACTGGGCTCAACCAGCCCAAGAAGCTGACGATCGCACCGGACGGGAACCTGATCGTCGCGCTCTCCGGTGACGGGGCGGCGCCCGCGAGCTGCACCGACGGCGCCCAGCTTTCCTGTCTGGACAGCTCCGGCGCGATCGACGAAGTGACGCCCGCGGGCAACGTCAGCACGCTGCTCGGCGGACTGCCGTCGGTCTCCTCGGGCGGGCCAGGAGCCGAGGCCACCGGCCCGGCTGAGGCGCGTGTGACGCGTCACGGCCTGAAGGTGCTCTTCCAGAACACGGAAATCAACACCACGACCGGCGAAGAGACGTACGGCCCAGGTGGGGCGTTCCTCGGCGACCTCGTCGATTTCCCGTCAGGCGGCTCACCCAGCGTGCTCGCGGCCTTCGGGCCGTTTGAGGCCGCCAACAACCCCGACCACGGTGCGGGAACCGGCGTCACGGTGGGCCTGGAGCAGGCGATCGACAGCGACCCGTACTCGTTCGTCCCCTACCACGGCGGTTTCGCCGTCGCCGACGCGGCGGCCAACGACCTGCTGTTCGTCAGCAGGTCGGGGAAGATCTCGGTGCTCGCGGTGTTCCCGACGATCCCCGAGGTCGCGCCACCCGGCTCGCTCGGACCGTCGCAGACCACACCCGAGCCGTTTGAAGCTCAAGCCGTGCCGACCTCGGTGGCCGTCGGACCCGAAGGTGCGCTTTACGTGGGCCAGCTCGGCGGCTTCCCGTTCAACGTCGGAACATCAGACGTCTTCCGGATCGTCCCGGGCCACGCGCCGACCGTGTTCGCGAGCGGGTTCACCGCGATCGGCGACATCGCGTTCGATCAGACGGGACGGCTGTTGGTGCTCGAGATCGACCAGAAGGGTCTCACCGACCCGGCGCTCGAAGAAGGGAAGCTACCCACCCCGGGCGCGATAATCGGCGTGGACCACGGGCGCCAGACGCTCCTCGCATCGGCCGGGCTCGAGTTCGCGACCGGTATGGCGGTCGGCGACGGCGACACCGCCTACGTGTCGGTCTTTGGCACGCTGTCGGCCACCGGCGGACCCGATGGCCTGAGCGGGGGTATCGCCAAGGTGCAGCTGCCGCCCTCCTCTCAGGGAGGACACAAGTAGCGGCGGCAGCCGCAGCCGGGCCCCTGCGCGGGCCTGGCTCGCACCGCGCAGCGACCGGGGTCGTCGGTTCGGCGGCCCCGGTCAGTCGGCGTGACGTTCACGCAGGTGGGCGAAAGCTAAGGCACGATCACCACGCCTCGCTAGGGGCTGCCAGATCGAGGGGTCCCAGGTAGCAAACCGAACGCCGGCTCGAAGCCAGCGGCGCGCTAACCGTGGAAGGTGACGGTGGCGAACGCCTTGGAGACGTTGTGCCCGCTGCGTGGGACAAACCCGATCCGCAGCTTGAGCTCCAGCCGTCGGGTCCGGATCCACCCTCGCGATCCCTACGCTCGTCAGCTGCACTGTGAGCTTCGCCCTCCCCGGCCTTGCGACGCGATGCTAGAGCGTGTGCACGTCGCGCCCGCTCACCGTCAGGCGCCCGGCGGCGGGAGCGAGCACCGTCATGATCGCCCGTGTCGCCCGAGGTCCGGTGGGCGATGACTTCCACCGGGCAGCTCGTGACGGTGATCTTCGTCTTGCCGTTGATCCTGGCGCCGCTCTGGGCGATCAGGGTCGTGGGCGCATACAGCGTCGGTGCGGCACAGGTTGCCGTTGGCCGCGAGCAGCGAGCGCGGGCCGACGGGCAGGGTGACCGTCGCGCTCGTGATCGGCGCGTCGGGCAGCGTTTCGAATTTCGAGGAGATGATGCCCGCCTTGATCTGGGTGTGGCCGACGAGCACGACCTCGACCCCGTCGCCGCGCAGCACGAGGTCGAGGTCGGGGAAGCCGGCGCCGCCGTGGGACACGAGGTACGCGGGTCCGGTCAGCTTGCCGGGGAGCACCGGCGTCGACGACCGTGACCGTCCCACCTGGGCGGTGCTCGGGCAGCGCCGGGCGGGCTGCCGGCTTCGAACTGCGCGATCGGGCACGCCTTCTGCAGCGTCGTCAGGCGCGACGGCAGCTGCTTGGGCAGCGTGACGAGCACCTGGCGGATGTTCGCCTGGTGGGCGCCCTGGGTGATCTTCGTTTCGAGGCTCGCCCCGTTTGCTTTGGTCGCGTGCGCCCCGCTCGACACGGCGAAGCTCGGCTTGAACGCGAGCTTTTCGCAGCCGCCCACCTGCAACGGGCTGGACAGGTGCTGGATCGCGCCGAGCGTCGAGCCGAGCACGGTTTCGGTGGCCAGCGGGGCGCAGCTCGTCGGGTTGATGAGGAAGTTGGGTCGGTTGACCGTGACGTTGACGCTGCGCAGTCGCAGCGGCACGCCCCCGACGATCGTCGGCACGGCGCCCGTCGTCGTCACGCGCCCGTCGTAGAGGCCGACGTTGATCGCCGCGCGCGTCACGACCGTGCCCAGGTTGAACGGCCCCGCGACGGCGGGGACCGCGACCGACAGCCCGTAGGGCGCCCCGCCGTAGGGGCCGGTCAGGCTCACCGGGCCGCTGAACGCATACGGCTCCGGTCCCGCGCCGGCGGTCACCGTGGCGGTCCCGATCTGGCTGGCGCTCGGGCACGTGCCCGCGTTGGCCTGCGGTTCGCCGCACAGCGGCACCGACGGGATCATCCCCAGCAGGCCCGGCGGCAGCGTCGTGGAGATGCTGCTCAGGTACTGCTGGCCGTCGCCGCGCGCGAGGCTGAACGTGAAGTTCGTGTTCGCGCCGGCGGTAGCCGACTGGTCGCCGGTCGCCTGCGCGAGCGCGAACGGCGGCGGCGAGGATGGGCAGCCGGCGGTCGTGAACGGGCTGGAGGCGAGCCGCGCGCCTTCCCCGGTGTACGGGGTGAGCAGCTCGGCGACCGGTTCGCGTGCGGCGCACAGCAGCGGGTTGGCGATCGGCGCGAGCGCGCCGCCGTTGAGCTTGAGGATCAGGTCGCTGAAGGGCAGCGGCGGGTTTTCGGTGAACGTCGTTTCGAGCTGACCGGTGCTCGGATTGGGGTTGACCAGCCCCTGGAGGCGCACCGACACGCCGTAGATGCTCTCGGCGTCGATGTAGATCGTGTAGGGGGGTCCGGTGATCGGTCCGCCGCCGGGGCTGCCGAGATAGACGTTGCCGGCGAGCGATCCCGGCGGGAGGTCGGTTTCGATCGTCACCGTCCCGATCTTCGAGGCGGCCGGACAGCTGACGGGCGTGGTCTGGCCGATCGCGATCTGCGCCGCGGTGCAGGCCTGCAGACCGTTCGCCGCCGAGGGATTGAGCGTCATCCCTTCGGGCAGCGTCACGTGCACGTCTTTGACGTCTGAGCTGTTGATCTGTTCGCGGCCGACGTTCTGCGGGACCGCCAGTTCGGTGATGCGCTCCGTCGGGCTCGTCGGATTGCGCCGTTTCGGGCGTGACGGTCGTCGTGGGCGCGAACGGCACTTTGTCGCAGCCTTCGACTCCGACTGGCGTGTGCGTCTGCGTGCGCGAGATCTGACCTTCCCACGATTCCACTTCCAAAAACGAGGTCGTCGAGGGTGAGCACACAGAGGGAAGGGTGAGGAAGTTTCCCTCGCCGGCCTGGCCTTTGAAGATGAGCTTTGACTTCAGCACCGAGAGCGGCACTTTTCAGGCCGAGCCTCTTCACCTTCCTTGGGCACGTTCTTGATTTCGAAATACTCGTGATAGTCGCCGCTCCATTCGACGTGGCCTTCGAGGAAGCTGTGTATGCCCACGAGCGGTTCTACGCCGATGTCGATACCGAAATCGAGCGGCAGGCCCGGGGGCTGCTGCAGGTTGTAGACCTTTCCGGTGATTTCCACGTTTGCGCCTTGGACGAACAGGGTGAGTTCGTTTTCGCCCACTTCTGTGTCGGGCGGGCATTTGTTGGCGTTGAATTCGGCGATCGGGCACTGCGGCAGCGCCTCGGGGTCCGCGGCCAGCCCGGCGGGGATGTCGACGCGGATGTTGCGTAGGTTTCCGTCCGGTGCTTGTCCGAGCCGCTTCGGGGTGGTGGTTGATTTCGAACGTGGTGATGCCGAAGGGCGGGTGGCCCGCCGCCTGTGTGAAGAATTCAGGAGCGGGGGCTCGGTGTAGGCGCAACCGGCTTGATTCAAGCACGTGCCGGCTTCGAAGTTGGCTTCTTCCACACCGAACGCCGCCTGGGCGGCCGGCGGAGCGACACAGGCACCGGCACAGACCGCGGCGAGCAGGCACGCACTTGTAAGCCTGGTTGCTCTCCTTCGCGAAACCCTCATCATCCTTGATCTCTCTGACGCCTAGGCCCTCTGCGTAAGAGAGCGGGCTCACTCGTCGCTAGTGTCACGATCCAGGGTTACATACCCCGAATTCGTGCGTTTCACGCGCGGCATGGACGGGCGTCGGTCGAGCGGTTGATCGGCCGTGAGCCATCCGAGCGCTGCGAATATCAGTCACATCTCGGCCGGGCGGCGTCGCTGGGGGATCTCTCGTGCGCGTTTAGCCGTATCGCTTGTAGGCGGTACCCAGTCTGATGCGATCAGCCGCTGGGCCTTTGAAAGGGGCATCGCTCCGCTGCAAACGAGCCGGTTCAGCGCTCGCTCGAGATGGTCCTTGGGGTTGAGGTAGAAGCCCGAAGGCGCCGGGTAGTCGGGCTCGGGCCACAGGTTGCGCGGATCGTTGACTGCGCCGCCGAGCTCGAGCGGAACCAGATGGTCGTACTCGTAGGAGGAAGTCCTGCCGCGGTCCCCGTACGCGGCCATGCTCGCGAGCTTCTCGGGCTCGGTGATCGACTCGGGCGGTCGCACGGTCGACGTCCAGCCGCTGTGACAGATCGTCGAGCCGATGCTGGCCTGGGTAACCAGCGGGTTCAGCGCGCCCGGAGTGCAGCGGCGCGTCGGGCAGCACGTACAGCCCCGACCCCTGGGAGTGGCATGTACTGGCGGGCGGCTGGCGCTGCACGACGTGGGCGCTCGCGCTGGAGTAGGCAAGCCCAGCTGAGGTCGCAGCGCTTGAGCTCGCGCCTGGCGGCAGGAGCGCAGCGAGCGCGACCAGGCTGGCAGCGATCGATCTCATCCGGTCACACCCTCCTCGCACTCGGGGACGGAACGCGCGCGGTCTCGATGCGAGACGCGCGGACACACCGTTAGGATCGTCGCTTCGTTCACGAGCAAGGTAAACGCAAACCACAGGCAGCGACCAGCGAGACGATGCCCCTGGCGGAGACCAACAGGTGAGGCGAGCGGCCGGCTGGCGAGTGATCGTCGCCTACGGGCTCGTCTGCGCCGCCACCCAGCTTCTGTGGCTCACCTACGCGGCGATCACCACCGAGACGGCGCGACACTACGGCGTCTCGGTGGGCGCGGTCGGCTGGCTGGCGGAGATCTTTCCGCTGCTGTACGTCGTGCTCGCGATTCCCGCCGGGATCCTGCTCGATCGCTGGTTTCGCCTGGTGCTCGCGGGCGGCGGTGCGATGGTCGCGCTCGGGGGGCTGATCCGACTCGGCGGCGACACGTTTGCGTGGGCGATGGCCGGCCAGCTCGTGGTCGCGGTCGCCCAGCCGGTCGTGCTGAGCGCGGTCAGCAAGCTTGCCGGCGAGTACCTGCCCGTCGACCAGCGCGCCACGGGTATCTCCGTCGGCTCGGCGGGCAACTTCGTGGGCATGCTGCTCGCGCTGCTGCTCGGCCCGACGCTCGGCGGGCACGGCCATATCGAACGGCTGCTGGTCGTAGAGGCGATCCTTGGCGGTCATCCCGGCCGGCGCCCTCGTGCTGACGCTGCGGCGCCGCGGGGAAGAGGGCGACGAGCACGCGGCGATCGCGGGGAGCGCAGCGAGGTCGCTGTGGGCCATGCCGACGATGCGCACGCTCTGCGGCCTGGTCTTCCTCGGCTTTGGGATCTTCGTGGCCCTAGCCACCTGGCTTCAGACGCTGCTGGCGCCCGCCGGCGTCTCCGAACAGCAGGCGGGCACGCTGCTGGTCGCGATGGTGATCGCCGGCGTCGTTGGCTGCGCGATCCTGCCGCCGCTGGTTGCGCGGCGCGAAACCGAGCGCGCGTTCATGCGCGCGGCGGTGATCACCGGCTGCGTCGGCTGCCTGCTGCTCGGCGCCGTTCCGTGGCTCGGCGGGCGCGCCGTGGTGATCGTCGTGATCGGCCTGCTCCTGCTGCCCGCGCTGCCGGTGATCCTCACGGCCACCGAGCGCATGGCCGGCCCCGCCGCGGGAACCGCCGGAGCGATCGTCTGGATGGCCGGAAACCTCGGCGGGCTGATGATCGCGCTGCTCGTACAGGCGCTCGTCCACCACCCGATGCTCGCCTTCTCCGCGATGGCGGCGGTGTCGCTGTTCGGCCTGCCGCTCGTCGCTCGCCTGCGCCAGCCGATCTCCGGGCCCTACGGACGGCCAGCCCGCGCCGGCGCCCGCCAGCTGAAAGAGTAGCCCGGGCCGCGCCGCGGGCCGCGCCCGCGCGCACCACCGTCTGGCGCCTCGCGGCTCGCGCCCGCTAGAGCCGGCGACCGGACTCGAACCGAGTGACCCCCGCTTTACAAGAGCGGTGCTCTACCAACTGAGCTACGCCGGCCTGCCGCTCGATCGTATCCCACGACGGCGATCGCTCCGAGGTGTGGGTCGGCGTGGCGGCGTCGATCAGCCGCGCCGCGGCACGGGCTCTGCTGACGCCGCGAGCACCGGCTGCCCGTCGCGGTGTTCCTTTGACTCGTACATCGCGGCGTCCGCGCGCTTGACCAGCTCATCGGCGGTCGGGGTGCCGTCGCTGGTCCAGGCGACGCCGATGCTCGCGCTCAGCTCGACCGCTCCGGAGGACAGCTCGAACGTGCCACAGAGCGCGTCGCGGATCCGCTGCGCGACCTGCATCGCGGCGTCGGGCCCCGGCACGCTACGCAGCAGCACGAGGAACTCGTCGCCGCCGAGGCGTCCGACGTTGTCGTCGCTGCGGCTTGCGATCCGCAGCAGTTCGGCGACCTGCACGAGCACCTCGTCACCGGCCGCGTGACCCATCGTGTCGTTGACGGGCTTGAACTTGTCCAGGTCCACGTACACCACGGCGGTGTTCGTCTCGTCCTCACGTTCGAGCTCGGACTCGAGCCCGCTGAGGATCGACTGGCGGTTGTGGCAGCGCGTCAGCGCGTCGAACGTGGCGCGTTTCTCGAGCTCACGCCGCGCGCGGGCGCTGTCGGTGATGTCGAGCACACACGTGATCGCGCCGCCGATCTCACCGGTGGCGCGCTGCAGGGCCCGGATGCTCATGAGCACACGCCGCCAGACGACCGGCGGCAGCACGAGGTCGACCTCGACGTCCTGGTCGACCCCTTCGTCGAGCACCCGCGCGAGCGCGGCCTCGAAGGCGGCCATGCCCTCCTCTGTGACCGTGGTCAGCAGCGATCTGATCGAGGGCGGGGGCGCCTCACGCTCTGTGCTCTGCGACCCGCTCGCCAGCTCGCCCTCCGCGGTCCCCGCATAGGGCGAGCCGTGCATGATGTCCAGCAGGCGAGCGTTGTTGTAGACGACCTTTCGGTCCGTGTCGAGCTGAAACAGCCCGACGGGCATAGCGTCGGTCAGGCGGTGCAAGAGCTCCTCGCGCTCCTGCAGCGCTTCCTGCGCCGCCATCTCGGCCGAGATGTCGATGATCTCGATCAGCACCTGGTTGCAGTCGGGCTGGTTGAGGAAGTTGTGCAGCGTGGTGTCGACCCACATCCAGCCTCCGCCCTTGCGCTTGCGTCGCAGCCGCGTCTGCTGGTTGCGGCGCGTGGAGAGCATCGCGAGCCACCCCTCCACCGCGCGACCCTGGTCGTCGGGGTGGATGTGGTCGAGGACCGCCTTGCCCACGATTTCCTCAGCGGTGTAGCCGAACATCTGCGTGAAGGCCTCGTCGACCTCCAGGACCTTCCCGCCTTCGTCCTCGGTCAGCGTCGAGAAACGTGGCGCGGCGGGCGGCAGCTCGTCGAGCTCGCCATCGTCCGCAGAGCGCTCATCGCTGGGGATCACGATGCCCAGCAAGACTCCGTAGGCGTCGCGGAGATCGAGAAAGTGCAGCGTCACCCAGCGCGAGGGCTTGTTCAGCAGGCGCACTCTGTTGCTGGCGGCTCCCGCTCCGTCCGTCACGGCGCGCCGCCACAGCTCGACCACGGTCTTTCGGTCTGCCGTGACGACGCCGTCGATCAGCGCCCTGCCCTCGATTGCCGACTGGCCCCACAGCGGCACGTTTCCGGGCAGCGGCACGATCAGGCCGTTGCCCGCGAGCCCGCACACGAGCGCGTCGGGGTGCTCACGCAGCAGCGCTTCTGCCGCGAGCCTGATCGACTCCCCGTCCTGGGAGTTCGATGCGGGCTGGCTGGAGCTACCGTTCGCGGAGGCTGAGGTCGACATCGGCTGGCTCGCCTGGGTTGTCTGGTCGGTCGCAGATGCGTGCTGGTCGGCTTGAACCTGTTGCTCTGGCGCCGCGGTCGATCGGGCCGTGACGTCTGCGCGGTCGGTCGCCTGGTCGGTCGGCATCGAGCCTGCGTCCGTCTGAACAGAGGTTTGCTTCGCGGTGCCCCGTGCGCGACGGCCGCGGGCAAGCGGTGGCCTCATCTGCGCCACCTCGTCCTGGCGGGCGCGAGACGCAGGGTGAACACGGAGATCGTCAATGAGCTCGACATAGCCTGGAAACCCTTGCTGGCCTGATCGGCGGTCGGACAGGGTCTTGCAAGCTGTTGGCCCGCGCCTGGACGGGTGGTCCACCGCGCGTGGCAGCGTCCAGCGTCGGCGCTCGTTCAGCGTGAGTCGACGGAGATTCGCCGGGATCGGATGGAGCGCCCGGTCGAGTGCGTGGAGGGCTCCTCGGAGCCGGTTTCGCCCGAGCCGGACGCCTGGCTCACCGCGGGCGGGGCGCCCTCGGTCGGCCAGTTTTCCAGGAACTCCTCGGCGGCATCGACGTCCAGGGGCCTCGCGAACAGGAAGCCCTGGCCGCTGTCACACTGCTCGCCCTGCAGGATCGTGAGCTCATGCTGCTGCTCGATCCCCTCGGCGAGCGTCTCGATCGAGAGCGCCTTGCCGAGCTGTACGAGCGTGTGGATGAGCGTCTCGCCCTCGGGGTTGTCCTCCAGCCGCGAGATGAACGAGCGATCGATCTTCAGCGCGTCGACGGGGAACTGCTGCAGGTGGGCGAGCGAGGAGTAGCCGGTGCCGAAGTCGTCGATCGCGATCCGCACGCCGAGCTCCTTGATCACGGTCAGACGGCGCGCGGTCTCTTCGGCGTTTCTCATCAGCGTCGTCTCCGTGATCTCGAGCGTAAGCGCGCTCGAGTCAAGCCCGCTCTCGGTGAGGGCGCTCCGCACGTTGGAGACCAGCTCGTCGCTGTCGAGCTGGCGTCCGGAGACGTTCACCGCGATCCCGATCTCGTGCCCGGCGTCCACCCACTTCTTGGCCTGCCCGCAGGCCTCCTCGAGAATCCATCGGCCGACCTGCGCGATCAGCCCGGTCTCCTCGAGCACGGGGATGAATTCATTCGGCTGGACGATCCCTCGCGCCGGGCTGTTCCAGCGCAGCAGCGCCTCCATTCCGGTGGGCTTCATCCCGCGAAGGTCGAACGTCGGTTGATACACGAGGAAGTACTCCTCGTTCTTGAGCGCGTCGCGCAGGTCCATCTCTAGCTCCATCTGCACCTGGACCGCGGCGCGCATCCCCGACTCGAACACGACATAGCGGTCCTTGCCGTCCCACTTGGCCCGGTGCATCGCGATGTCGGCATCGTGCAGCATCTCCTCGGCGGACGGTCTGTCGCCGAGCGAGATGCCGACGCTCGCGGTGACGGTCAGGCGAGTCGGCTGGGGCGCGGTCAGCTCAAAGGGCTCGCTGAGCGCCTGCAGGACGCGCTCGGCGATCAGCTCGGGTCCGGCCGCGAGCGAGATCTCCTCGGCAACCACGACGAACTCGTCGGCGCCGAGGCGCCCGAGCGCGTCGCTGTCGCGCACCACACCGTCCAGCCTCGCGGTGACCGCGCGCAGCAGCTCGTCGCCCACAGCGTGACCGAAAGTGTCGTTGACCGTCTTGAAGTTGTCGAGGTTGATCAACAGAGCCGCGACCGGTCCCTGGTGGCGGCGCGCGCGCATCAGCATCTGTTCGCCGCGGTCGATGATCAGCGTCCGGTTGGGCAGCCCCGTGAACGGATCGTGCGTGGCCATGAACGCAAGCTCTTCCTGGCGGCGCGCGAGCTCCTCGTCGGTGCGCTCGCGCTCGGTCTCAAACACGTCGCACATCCGCACGAGCGTCACGTCGACGTTGTCCTGCACGATCGCCACGGCGCGCGCGAGTACCTCGGGCGGCGTGTGCAGTTCCTGGGCGCTCTCGCGCAGCGCCTCGTTCGCCGCGTCGCGCCAGCGTAGGCAGCGCTTGGTTACCTCGTTGAGCGGGATCGCGCGGTGGGCAACAAGCTGGCCGAAGCTGTTCCACGCTTCCTCACCGGCGCGGCGCAGCGCCTCGGAGTCCGCCCCCGACATCCATTGCGCGACGGCATGGGTCGAGATCGTGCAGATCTGTTCGAAGCTCTTGCGAACCAGGCCTCCATCGGGTTCTTCGCCGGTCTCGGCGTGGGTTCGCGCGATGGTTCGCTGCAGCACCGCCCCCGATTGCGCGTCGAGCGCCTCCCCGAGTCGGCGAAGCTCCTCATCCGCCGGCCCTGGCGAAGCAGCCGCGTGCGCAGGCCCGGTGAAGGAGCGGCCTGCGCGGGCGGCTTCGCCCCGTCTTGCGGGGGGCTCGTGCGGGGATCGTCCGCCATCTCAGGAGCACGAGTCGGCGAAACCTAAAGGCGGCTTGAGTCTCAACTTCGTGCATAAACAACTGATGGCGCCCCGAAATGCCCCAGTGGCCGCGCCTCGATAGGCCGCTTCGCCAGGACCCGCCGGTCCGCTCGCGACCCTAGAAGGTCGCCTCGCGCAGGCGCTCGTCGAGCCGGTCGAGCACGGCCGCCGTCGCGGACGGCGTGTCCATCCGCGGCGTCAGCTCGAGCTCGGCGGCACGCGGTGGCTCATATGGGGCGTCGACTCCGGTCAGCCCGCTGAGCTCGCCCCCGCGCGCGCGCGCGTAAAGGCCCTTGGTGTCGCGCCGTGCACACTCCTCGAGCGGCGTGTTCACGTACACCTCCACGAACGCCAGCCCCTCGCGCGCGTGCATCTCGCGAACCTTCTCGCGACAGCCGAGGTAGGGCGAGACGAGCGCCACGAGAGCCACGGCGCCCGCGTCGGCGAACAGCCGGGCCAGCTGCCCGACGCGGTCGACGTTGGCCTCGCGGTCGTCGCGGCTGAAGCCGAGGTCGCTGCACATCCCGTGCCTGAGGTTGTCGCCGTCGAGTTTGTAGGCCCAGCGCCCGGCGGCGATCAGGCGCGCCTCGACCGCGCTTGCGATCGTCGTCTTGCCGGCGCTCGGAAGGCCGGTGAACCACACCGTAGCCCCCTGCTGGCCAAGCGCTTGCCAGCGCCGCTCGCGGTCCACCGTCGACTCCTGCCAGGTCACGTTCGCGCTCATCGAGGTCGACCTACATTCAAGGTGATCAACATAAGAAAGCCGTCAGACGTACCGGCGGCGTCCTGGCGCTGCATCCTGACAGGAACCGTAGCGGCGCGTGACCTGTGCGTCTGATCCTGGGAGGATGCCTGCCCATGAGGCGAGATCCCCTAGTGCAGCTGCCCGCGGCGCTGACCGCACCGGTCGCGAGCGGCGGCGCCCGCTACCTGCTCGGCCTGGATGGCGGCGCAACCAAGACGCTCGCCGCCGTGCTCGACCTGCAAGACGACGTGCTGCACCTCGGCCACGCGGGCCCGAGCAATCTCGACTCCGTCGGCGCGGTGGCCACCGTCGCGGCGCTGCTCGAGGCGGCCGAGGAGGCCCTTCAGAGCGCGGGCATCGGACCGCAGGACCTCAGCGCGGCGGTGCTCGCGGTCGCCGGGACCGACACCGACGCCATCGCGACGCACCTGGGTGGCGAGCGCACCAGCACGTGGATCGTCGTCAACGACGTCGTCGCCGCGTGGGCCGCGGCGACGGGCGCCGCCCCGGGGGTCGCGGCGATCTCGGGCACGGGCTCAAACGTCTTCGGCGTGGGTCCCGGACTCGCGCCCTGGCGCGCTGGCGGCTGGGGACATCTGCTCGGCGACGAGGGCAGCGGCTACTGGCTGGGCGTCCACTCGATCCGGGCGGCGCTGCGCGATCGCGACCGCTCGGGCCCGGAAACAGCGCTCGGGGACGCGGCTGTCGAGTTCTTTGACGTGCCGAGCGTGGAGGCGCTGGCGGTCCGCGTCTACTCAGAGCCGCTGACCAAGGCCCAGCTAGCCGCGTTTGCGATCGAGACGGCCGCGCTCGCGCGCAGCGGAGACAGCGTCGCGCGGCAGCTGTATGAGCGCGCGGCCAGCGATCTCGCCCAGCAGATCGCGGCGGTGATCCGCGAGACCGGCCTGGACGCCGTCGGGCGCGCCCCGGACGGCGAGGACGGCGCGAGCGCTGCGACGTTCCCCGTCGGGCTGATCGGCAGCGCGCTGAAGGCGGGCGACGTGTTCCTGGAGCCGCTGTGCGCGTTCGTCGCGCAGGTCGCGCCGCCGGGCGCGCGTCTCGGTCGTCCGCTCGCGCCGGTCGGCGGAAGCCTGCTGCTGGCCGCGCGCGCATGCGGGGCCGCCGACGCGCTTCATCCCGACCAGCTCGCGTCGCGGTTGGACCCGGCGGTGCACGAGACATCCTGAGCCGCGCTCACGCGAGCTCGGGTGGAGGAGGATCCCCAGCGGGTCTCGAGCTGCTGGGTCGTCGCGGACTCGACGGCGAGCCTAGGCGCGGCCTGCCAGCGCGCCTCGATCGCCGCGCGGTCTCCGATCGCCTGCGGCCCGACACCGGCGAGCCGGACCGCGGCGGCCGCGTTGGCGAAGGCCGCTGCGTCGGCGGCCGAGCGCCGTTCGCGAGCGCAACGAAGAAGGCCGCCGCGAACACGTCTCCCGCGCCGAGGTCATCGCTCTGGGACGCTAGCGGCGCGACGCGCGCTGCGAGCGCGCGCCCGTCGCGTGTCAGGATCGTCGCCGGCGTCGCCTGCGCGGTGATCACCGCCACGGCGCCCATCGCCGTCGTGCGCTCGATCAGCTGCGCGCAGGCCGCCTGCTCGTCCTCGCTGAGCACCAGCGCATCCCAGCGCTCGGGCGCAGGCGACGGGCTCTGCCGCAGCGAGCGGTCACATCCCCGCCCTCGCCGGCCCAGCTTCGCACGAGGCCCTGGGGCGTGAGGCCGATGAACGCGGCGGGCCCCGCCAGCTGCGCGGCGTCTCGCGTGCGACGGGCGCGAGGTGCAGGATCGCGGTGTCGACCGCGAGGCCGTCCGCTATCGGACCGGCCCACGCGAGCATCCGCTGGCGGCGCGCAGCGCCCACGCCGGACGTCGCGAGCGTGGTCGTGGCGCCGGCAGCG
>CAWBQH010000013.1:0-32622 GCA_963790905.1 uncultured Solirubrobacteraceae bacterium | reverse complement strand
GAGGGCCTCTCATACGAGAGGGGCCTCACGAACAAGAACTTCCTGTGGCTGCTGGTCGAGGAGATAGGTCTCCAGGAGCTGCGCAAGAAGGTCAAGCGCCCGCTCGAAAACCTCAAGGTCGGGCCCTTCTACGGCTGCTACATCGTGCGCCCGCGCTCGCGGCTCGGGATCGACGAGCAGCACCCGCGCGACCACTACCTGCACATGCTGATCGAGGCGCTGGGTGGCACCGTGATCGACTACGCGGGGATGCGCAAGTGCTGCGGCTTCCCGATCATCACGATGAACAAGGAGGCGTCGCTCAAGCAGGCCGGGCGCCATCTCGGCGACGCGCTCGACGCGCAGGCGGACTGTCTGGTGACGCCGTGTCCGCTGTGTCACCTGAACCTCGACCTGCAGCAGCCGCTGGCGGAACGCGCGGTCGGCAGGGAGCTGAAGATGCCGGTGCTCCACCTGCCGCAGCTCGTCGGTCTGGCGCTGGGACTCGATCCGAAGGAGCTCGGGCTCGGCCGCCACGTCGTGCGCCCGACCGCGGTGATCGACTGGTCGACGTCGGTGGTGGGCGCGGCGGCCTAGGCTGCGCGGGGCTCGAGCCGTCCCCTGAGCGCTTGCAGATCCTCACCGTCGTCGGCAACCGCCCGCAGTTCATCAAGGCCGCGGCCGTCTCGGGGCTGTTGCGCGAGCAGCACGAGGAGATCCTCGTGCACACCGGCCAGCACCACGACGAGGAGCTTTCGCGCGTGTTCTTCGAGCAGCTCGGGCTGGCGCGACCCGACCGCGAGCTCGGGATCGCCGGCGGCACGAACAGCTCGCAGACCGCGCGCATGCTGGCGGCGCTCGAGCCGCTGATCGCAGACCTCGAGCCCGACGCGGCGCTCGTCTACGGCGACACCAACTCAACGCTCGCGGGAGCGCTCGCGGGGGCGCAGGCGCGCGTGCCGGTGATCCACGTGGAGGCGGGCATGCGCTCGTTCGACTGGCGCATGCCGGAGGAGCTCAACCGCGTGCTGGCCGACCACGTCTCGGAGCTCCTGCTCTGCCCCTCGGCGCTCGCGGCGCATAACCTCGAGCACGAGTCGGTGCTCGGCCGCGTCGAGGTCGTGGGCGACGTGATGGTGGACGTCGCGCTGCGCCGCCAGCCGAGCGCGCGCGCGGACACCGCCACGCTCACGCGCTACGGCCTCGAGCCGGGCTCCTACCTGCTGCTGACGGCCCACCGCGCCGGCAACGTCGACGAGCTCGATCGCCTGAGAGCTCTCCTCGAGCTGATCGAGTCGCTTCCGGCGCCGGTGCTGTTCCCGCTCCATCCGCGCACGCGCGCGCGGCTCGACGCAGCGGGGCTGCTCGCTCCGCTGAAGCAGCGCGCGGGCCTGACGCTGACCGAGCCGCTCGGCTACGTCGAGTTCAGCGCGCTTCTGTGCAACGCGCGCGCGGTGCTGACGGACTCCGGCGGAGTCCAGAAGGAGGCCTACCTCGCGGGCGTGCCGTGCGTGACGCTGCGCTCCAACACCGAGTGGGTGGAGACGGTCGAGAGCGGCTGGAACGTGCTCGTCGACCTCGACGCGCACGCCGCGCTGGCGGCGCTAGAGCGACAGCCGCCCGCGGAGCGCCCGCAGCTGTACGGCGACGGTCGCGCAGCAGAGCGCTGCGTGGCCGCGATCGACGAGCTCTGAAGCCCCGCGCCAGGGCCCCGAGCAGGGCCGGCACGCCAGGCGCGCCGAGCCAGCCCGGCGAGCTAAGCCCGCGTCGGCGCGCCCGCTTCGCGTGGGCGACGGTGCGTGCGGCGGCGCTCGACGCGTAGCACGGGCCCGAACTGTCGTCCGACGCCGCGCAGCACGAACGCCTCACGCGCGGCGCTGTAGCGGAACAGCGGCTTGACGAGCAGCAGCCAGTGCGCGGCGACGTAGCGGCGTGGTCGGTGAACGGTACGCATCGCTGGCTCCTGTGCGGGGGACGCCAAGTGTCTCATAATTGCCCGCAGTTTGCGTGCTTTTTGGGGCGTCGCGGGGCGTGCAACGCGCGCTCGCGGCCGCCAATCGGCTCGGCCCCGCGAGCGCGCTCGGCGCGGCGCGCTTAGACCTCAGCCTTGAAGGGCAGCTCTTCGTGGACCGTCTCCGGTCCGGACAGCTCGAACGCGCTGTGCAGCGCCTGCACGGCCTGCGTCGACGCGCTCGCGCGCGATCACGCACGAGATCTTGATCGGCGAGGTCGAGATCATCTCGATGTTGACGCCCTCGCTCGGCGAGCACGCCGAACACCTTCGCGGCGACGCCCGGGATGCGAGCGCATGCCGGCGCCGACGATCGAGACCTTGCCCATCTCCTCGTGCGTGGTCAGCTCGGTGAACGCGCTGCCGGCCAGCGGCTCGAGCGCCGCGCGCGCGACGCGCAGGTCCTCGCGCGGAACCGTGAAGGAGATCTCGGCCTGGCCGCCGGCGGAGGTGGGCTCGTTCTGGACGATCATGTCGACGTTGATGTTGACCGCGGCGAGCGCCTCGAAGATGCGCGCGGCGGCGCCCGGTCTCGTCGGGCACGCCGACGAGCGTGAGGCGCGCCTCGGCGGTCGAGTGCGTGACGGCTGTGATGAGTGGCTGCTCCATCGTCTCTCCTTCGCCGAGCACTACGGTACCGGGCGCGTCGTCGAATGACGAGCGGCAGTGGATGCGCACGCCATGGTTGCGCGCGTACTCGACCGAGCGCAGCTGCAGCACGCCGGCGCCCGGAGGCGGCCATCTCGAGCATCTCCTCGAACGACACCGTGTCCAGCTTGCGCGCGTCGGGGACGATCCGCGGGTCGGCGGTGAAGACGCCCGAGACGTCGGTGTAGATTTCGCACACCTCGGCGCCGAGCGCCGCCGCGACCGCGACGGCGGTCGTGTCCGAGCCGCCGCGGCCCGAGCGTGGTGACGTTGCTGGCGGTGCTCGAGACGCCCTGGAAGCCCGCCACCAGCACGATCTGATCCTCCTCGAGCGCCGCCTCGATGCGCTCGGCACGCACGTCGAGGATGCGGCGCCTTGGTGTGCGACTCGTCCGTCACGATCCCCGCCTGGGAGCCGGTCAGCGAGATCGCGCGGTGGCCGAGGTCGTTGATCGCCATCGCGCACAGCGCGCAGGAGATGCGCTCGCCGGTCGAGAGCAGCATGTCCATCTCGCGCGGGTCCGGCGCCGAGGAGACCTCCTCGGCCATCGCGATCAGCTCGTCGGTCGTCTTGCCGCGCGCCGAGAGCACGGCGACCACGCGGTTGCCGCGTTCGCGCTTGTCCACGATCCGCCGGGCGGCGCGCTTGATCCGCTCCGCGTCGGCCACCGAGGTGCCGCCGAACTTCATCACGATCAGGCCCGTCCATGACAGCGCAGGATATTGCCGTCAGACGGCGCGCCGGCCGGCGAGCGCCTTGCCGAGCGTGACCTCGTCGGCGTACTCCAGGTCGGCGCCCGACCGGCAGGCCGCTGGCAAGGCGCGTGACGGTGACGCTCCGGGCGCGGTCGCGCAGCTCCTCGGCGATGTGCAGCGCCGTCGCCTCGCCGGTCGTCGTCGGGTTGGTCGCGAGCACCACCTCGCGCACTCTCGCCCGATACGACGCGCGTCCAGCAGCTCGGCGATCTTCAGGTCCTCGGGATCGACGCCGTCGATCGGCGAGAGCGCGCCGCCGAGCACGTGGTAGACGCCGTGGTACTCGTGCGTGCGCTCCATCGGGATCACGTCGCTCGGCTCCTCGACCACGCAGATCAGGCCGTGGTCGCGGCGCGTGTCCTGGCAGATCCGGCAGCGCGGCTCGTCGGTGAGGTTGAAGCACACCTCGCACAGCCCGATCTTCTCCTTGACCTCGATGATCGCCTCGGCGAGCGCCGCGGCGTCCTGCGCCGAGGCGCGCAGGATGTGGAATGCGAGCCGCTGGGCGGTGCGGGTGCCGACGCCGGGCAGCTTGAGAGCTCGGTCACGAGCCGCTGGACGGGCGGCGCGAAGCGAGCGTGCTCACAGACCCGGGCAGGCCGAGCCCGCCGAGGCTCGCCAGGTCGAGGCCGCCGGTGGCGCCGCCCATCTTGCGCGCCGCCAGCTCCTGGGCCATGCGCAGCGCCTCGTTGGTGGCCGCGAGCACCATGTCGGCGAGCATCTCGACGTCCTCGGGATCCACCGCGTCGGGGTCGATCCTGACCGCCTGAGCTCGAGGTCGCCGCGACACGCTACGGTCACCATGCCGCCGCCCGCCGAGGCCTCGACGATCTCGTTCTTGAGCTGCTCCTGGGCGAGCTCCATGTGCGCTGCATCTTCTGGACCTGCTGGAGCATCTGCTGCATGTTCGGCATGCGCGGCTGCTTGGGCATCGGCACGATCGCTCGCCTCCTCTCGGCTCGGTGTCCGACGCCCACTCCGTCGGCGAGCTCCTCGGCGTCGAACTCCTCCTTCAGGCGCCGGACCCACTCCTCCTCGGTGGGAGCCGCGGCCCCGGCCGCTCCGCGGGCGCGTCCAGCTCGGAGCGCAGCTCGAAGGAGATGCGCCAGCCGCCCCCGGTGAGTCGGCGCAGCGCCGCGATCGACGACGCACGGTTGGCCGGGTCCTCGGCTTTGCGCTTCAAGAACGGCGCCGAGGCGGCGAACGCCACCGTCAGCTCCTGGCCGTCGATGCCGACCGGCCGTGCGTCCTCGATCAGCGCCCGCAGCAGCGCGTTGCTCGGCGCGCACCAGCTCCACGACCGCCGGCCACAGCGGGCAGCGACTCGAGGTCGGGCGGCGGCCGCTCGATCCGCGCGACCCGGTGAGCGCTGCGCGGCGCGGCGCTCTGATCGCCGGCTCGAGCGCCCACGGCGGCGCGGCTCGCTCGGCCGGCGCAGCATGCCGCACGTGGGGGCGCTAGCCCTCGGCCTGCCGCCCGCGGCGCCGCTCGCCCGATCGTGCGCTCCGCCCACCGCGCTGACGCGCGAGCGGGCGGGCCTGACTCCTGCGCGGGCTCGGGCGCGATCGCGCGGCCCCGATCGCCCTGCGAGGACGCTCGGACCCGCTGACGGCGGGCGCTGCCGGCACGCGCCCGCGCTCCAGGCGCTCGATGCGGGCGAGCAGCGCCGCCGTCGAGGCGTCGACGGCCGGGCCTGGCGGCCTTCACCAGCGCCAGCTCCAGGCGCGTGCGCGGGTCGGCGCCGGCGCGCATCGCCTCGAGCGCGCCCCGAGCGACTCGAGCAGGCGCACGAGCACGCCCTCCTCGACGCGCTCGCGCCTGCGCTCTGCAGGGCGGCGTCGAGCTCCGGCGTGAGCGACAGCTCGGCTGGCACCTCGCCGAGCGTCCGCACCACGAGCAGCTCGCGCGCGCGCACCTCGAGGTCGGCGACGAACGCGCCCGCGTCGCGTCCCTGCTCGACGCAGCCCGCCACCGCTGCAGCGCCTCGCGGCCGTCGCCCGCCGCGACCGCGTCGATCGCCTCTTCGACAGCTGCGCGTCGGCGACCCCGAGCACCGCCAGCACGTCCGCGAGCGCGATCTCCTTGCCGCTGTAGGTGACGAGCTGCTCGAGCGTGCCGAGCGCGTCGCGGAAGCTGCCCGTTGCCGAGCGCGCGAGCGCGGCGACGGCCGCGGCGGGGATCTCGATCCCTCGGCCTGCGCCGCGCGGCGCACGACGCTCGCGATCTGCTCGACCGTGGGCCGCTGGAAGTCGAAGCGGTGGCAGCGGTCGACGACCGTGGCCGGCACCTTCTGCGCCTCCGTCGTGGCGAGCACGAAGACCGTGTTCGGCGGCGGCTCCTCGAGCGTCTTCAGGAACGCGTTCCAGGCGGCGGTCGAGAGCATGTGCGCCTCGTCGAGGATGTAGACCTTGCGGCGCCCGCTCACCGGCGCGTAGGCGACGCTCTCGCGCAGCTCGCGGATGTCGTCGACCGAGTTGTTCGACGCGGCGTCCATCTCGATCACGTCGAGCGAGGTCGCGCGCGCGATCGACGCGGCACGATTCGCACTCGCCGCACGGCTTCGCCGTCGGCCCGCGCTCGCAGTTCAGGCACGCGGCGAGGATCTTCGCCATCGAGGTCTTGCCGGTCCCGCGCGAGCCGACGAACAGGTACGCGTGGTGGACCCTGCCACGCTCGACGGCGTTGCGCAGCGTGCGCACGACCGCCTCCTGGCCGACCACGTCCTCGAACGTCCGCGGGCGGTGACGGCGGTAGAGCGACCGCTGCGCCTCGAGTTGCTCGTCGTCTGCCGGCACCGACGCTGAGTCTACCCTCGGCCGCGCCTCCTCCCAGCGGGTAGCGTGCGCGCTCGTGAGAGCGATCGTCGCGAGCGGACGCTCCGGGCGCGCGCGCACCGCGCTCGTTCTCGCCGCGGGCGCGGCGCTCGCTGCGCCTCGTCAGCGGGGTCGGCTTCGCCAACTACGACACGCTGTACGCGCTCGCCTGGGGAGGGCAGCTCGCGCGCGGGCAGACGCCCGCCTACGGGGTGCCGATCGCCCCCACGCCGCACCCGTTGGTCGAGCTGCTCGGGATCGTGCTCGAGCCGCTCGGGCCGCACGCCGCCGAGAGCGTGACCGTGTGGCTCGGCTTCCTCGCGCTGCCGGCTGCGGTTGGGCGGTCTACAGGCTGGGGGCCGAGTGGTTCGGCTGGCCGGCGGGCGCGTTGGCGGCGGCGATCCTGATCACGCGCGTCCCGGTCCTGTCCTACGGCGTGCGCGCCTACGTCGACGTCCCGTATCTGCTGCTCGTCCTGAGCGCGCTGCTCGTCGAGTCGCGCACGCTCCGTCGCGACGGCAGGCCGGCGGGCGCGCCAGTGTTCGCGCTGCTCGCACTGGCCGGGCTGCTGCGCCCGGAGGCATGGGCCTTCTCGGGCATCTACTGGCTGTATCTGATCGACATCCCGGCGCGCCAGATCAGAGCCCGTGTGCCGGCGCTCGCGCGCTGGCTGCCGAGCGCGGGCCAGCGCCAGCGCACGCCTCCGAGCGCGCGCGAGCTCGCGGCGCTCACGCTGCTCGCCGCCGCGGCGCCGCTCGTCTGGATCGCGAGCGACCTCGCGATCACCGGCGATCCGCTGTGGTCGCTCTCGAACACCCGCCGCACCGCCGAAACGCTCGACCGCATGAGCGGGATCGCGAACGTGCCCGAGTACATACCGAGACGCATCGGGGAAATCCTGCGACCACCGGTGCTCGCGGGCGCCGCTATCGGCGGCGTGCTGTCGCTCGTGTGGCTGCGCCGCCGCGCGCTGCTCGGCGCGAGCGCGGGCGTGATCGCCGTCGTGGTGTTCGCCGCATTCGCGACCGCGGGCCTGCCGATCGACACGCGCTACGCGTTCCTGGCCGCCGCGATTCTTGCGATCTTCTGCGGCGCGGGCGCGTTCGGCTGGATGCTGCTGGCGCGCGATCACCCGTACAGGCGCGCGTGGATGGTCGCCGGGGGCCTGGTGCTCGTCGCGCTGATCGCCTACGCGCCCGCGCAGTACCGCTCGGCGCACCACGAACTCGACGCGCTCGCCAACCAGGAACGCATCCAGAACGACCTGCTGGCGCTCGTCGACGACCGCGCGATCGCGGTCCGCTGCGGGCCGATCGGCGTGCCGAACCACGCACCGGTGCCGCTGCTCGCGCTGTATCTGAAGACGAGCCCGCGCAACATCGTCAGCCCCGAAGCCGGCCACATCTCCTCAGGCATCTACGTCGACCCCGCTTCGAGCGAAGTCGAGACGGACTACGTGCTCGATCGGCACGACCCGGTCGAGCCCGTGAGCGTCCCGCGCGGCTTCTATCAGACGCACGCCGACCGCTCGTGGCGGATCTTCGAACGCTGCCCGTAGGCGGACCGGCCCCCGCCGGTGCGGCGCGAGCGTCCGCCGGCCTCGGCGCAGAGGACCGTGCACCCCCCGTCGTGAGGCCGTCCCGGCCACACCTCGCCGACTTGCGACTCCGGTCCGGGAGCTCCCGCTTCGCCTGCCGGTCCTCGCTTAAGGCTGCTTCCTTCCGGACCTGACCTGGTTCACGAGCCGGCACCGCGCGGGACCCGCACCATCGACGCCTCAAACCGGCGGAGCGACCGGAGCGGTCCTCCCTCGGAAGGGAGTTCAGCCCCGCTAGAGCGGATTGCGGGTTCAGGGCACCGCTACCTCCCCGCCTAGCACGGTCCTCGGCGATCGTAACGCAGCGCCGCGAGCGACGTCGCTGCGGACCAGCCGGCCGCCGCCAGCCGGGTTGCATTGCCCCCATGCGCGCCGAGTTCCGCTAGGCTGCCCGCCCGTGACCTCCTCGATCGCCCCCGTCCGCGCGCGCGGCCGCGCGCTCCACGGCCTCGCCGCGCTCGCCGCGACCGCTCTGGTGGCCGGCTGCGGGTCGAGCTCGACGAGCACGATCACGGTCGGCAACGAGAACAAGGCCGACGAAGCGCTCATCAAAGTGAGCGCGCCGGCGAGCACCTCCACGACTGCGACCGCGACGACGCCCAAGACCGGGCCGCTGTCTAAAGAACCGACGGTCACCCCGCCAGGCGGCGCGGCGCCGACGAAACTCGTCGTCAAGGATCTGATCGCAGGGACAGGCGCCGAAGCCAAGGCCGGCGAGACGCTGACGGTGAACTACGTCGGCGTTCTCTTTCACGGCGGAAAAGTGTTCGACGCGTCCTGGAAACGCAAAGAACCGTTCACGTTCACGCTCGGACGCGGTCAGGTCATCAAGGGCTGGGACCAGGGCATAGCGGGCATGAAGATCGGCGGTCGGCGCGAGCTGATCATCCCGTCGGCGCTCGCGTACGGCGCGGCGGGCTCGCCGCCGGCGATCCGGGCGAATGAACCGCTCGTGTTCGTCGTAGACCTGCTCGGCACCTAGGTTCGCGCAGCGGAAAGGCGACGCGCTGGCACTCGAGACTGCGGTCCGCCGCGTCGGGTTGGCGCTCGCGATCGGAAGTCTGGCGTGCATCGCGGCTGGCTGCGGAAGCCACAGCGACGAGAGCGCTGCGGCGCTAGCGCTCGAGCGCCAAGACCTCGCCGAGGTCACGCGCAGCCTGCGGCTGGCCCTGCCGTCCGTGCAGGTCGAGCTCGCGGCGAGCAGGCGGGCCTGGCCGTATCTGATCGACGGCCTGCCCCTGGGCTCGCTCGAGCGCGTCAAGTCGCTCGTGAGGGACGCCTATGAGCGCTCCAGACGCGTCCTGCTGCCGCCGCTGTTCGAAGAAGCGGAAGGCGATGCCAGCTCGCTGACGGGCCCGGGGTCGGGACTCGCGGGCCTGTTTCGCTCCTACTACCTGCTCGCGCAGCGCGGGTGGCAGCTGATCGGCGCGGCGATCGACGAGGTCGAACACGGCTCCGGCGCGGCAGCGACCTTCGCGCGCGCAAACGTGGCGCTGTACATCGAGAGCATCTACGACGCCCACTTCACGCTCTCGCAGATCGGCAAGGGAATCACGCGCGCTTACCAGAAGCTCGGCGGGCCGGCCGCGTTCGGTGCGCTTCTAGATCAGGCGGACGTGGAGCAGCTCGAGGCGGCGTACTCGGAAGCATCTGAGCGCCTGCGTCCGCACGAGCGCGTGCGACTCGGCTCATGAGCGCGTTCGTGACCGCCGGGGCCGGGTTCCTGCTCGCCGTGCTGTGGTTCGACCTGATGTTCGACGTGCAGGTGCTTGGGCGCGAGCCCGGCGACCTGCCCGGGGAGGTGCTGGCTTCGATCGCGGCCTACTACCGCCGCGTGACGACAACGGCGCGGCCGATGAACCGGCTGGTCGCGACGGTCATGGTCGCGACGATCGCAGCCGTGGTCGTGGAGATCGCCGACGGCACGAAGCAGGCCTGGGTCGCGTGGGCCTCGCTGGCGCTCGTGCTCGCGCCCGTGGTTCTCGCCGGCGCCCACACCGTGCCGAGCGCCGTTCGGCTCGGGGCGCGCTCGGATGAGATCTCCCGTCAGAGCGCTCTGGCGCGGACGATCTGCCGCGAGCACCTGCTGTGCGCCGGCGCGATCGTCGCGCTGATCACGCTTCAGCTGGCCGCCTGAGCGAAGCTGCGGCCGCCGCGCGCGGCGCGCGCGCGGGCTCGGCTCAGCGCAGCTCGTCGAGCCACTCGTTGCCGCCGGCGCGGATGCGCTCGTAGATCTCGGCCGAACGGCGCGCGAGCCGGCGTTCCTCGCGACGTTCCCAGCGCCGCCAGCGCTGCCTGTTCAAAAGGCGCACGCCCGAGCGCAGGACCGGCACGGACGGCGCGCTGAGCGCCGCCGGCGATCCCGCCCGGTGCGCGGGGCTGAGCCCGCCGGTGAGGCCGGACCCGTGGTGGTAGACGACGTTGCCGTAGATCGCGAACAGCAGCGGGTCGAGGTCGTGATGGTTGGTACGCAGCACCTGCATCCAGGGGGTACCTGAGAGCTCGAGCCGGCGCAGCAGGTTGCCGCCGACATCGGAGGTCGGCTGCCCGCGAGCGCCCGGCCACGTCGGGCCGGCGGTCCAGTCGCCCGGGAGCGAGCGCCACAGGCCGACGGTCGTCACGCAGAAGCACGGGTGCGGCTGGGGCTCATCCGCGTTCTCGGCCCTCCTGACCGCGACCAGCGGCGCCTTCCTGAGACCCTCTTCGATCAGCGCCATCGGGTCGGCGATCGGGAAGGAGTCGCCGTCGAGGAACATCAAGAGGTCGTCATCGCTCGCCTGGTAGCAGATCTCGATCGCGAGGTGGTTGAGCTTCGCCGCGTGCATCCCTTTCTGCTCGAGCACGTGGTCGAAGTGCACGCCGTATGACGGATCGATGCGTTCGAGCGAGGTCCACGTCTCATAGGGAGCCGAGACGCTCTCGCGCAGGTAGCGCGTCTGGATCTCGATCCAGCGCGGCGAGCCGTGGTGCACGGTTGCGATGTGAAGCATGCGACGATCTGACTGCCGTTCGCGCGCCCGCGCGACCACTCAGTCCACGTTAGCGCGCCGCGGCTGCGACGAGTCTGGCGCGCTGCATGTAGTCGCCGAGCCCCTCGCGCCACGACCGCAGCGGCGTGAGCCCGAGCGCATCTGCGCGCGGGCGCGCGAGCACGCCGTTCAGGGGGCGATCGACGCCGCCGGGCGCGATCGTCGTCGCAGTCGCCTCGATCGGCACCTCGATCCCGGCCTGCTCGAGGATCGCGACCGTGAACTCGCGCCACGAGCAGGCACCCTGCGCGGTGAGATGCAGGATTCCCTCCGCCCCTGCCTGCACCGCGTCGCGGATCGCACGCGCGAGATCGAACGTCGGCTGCAGGCGCTGGTCTGCGACGACGCTCAGCGAGCCCTGCTCACGCGCTCGCGCGATCATGCGCTGGACGAAGTTGCCGCCCTTGCTCGCGGATCCGTGCAGGCCGTAGAGACCGGCTCCGCGCACGACGAGTACGCCGCGCCCGTAGGCGAGCGCGGCGTACTCGCCCGCCAGCTTGGTGAGCGCATAGACCGAGCGCGGCGAGGGCGCGTCGTGCTCGGCGTAGGGCGCGGGCAAGCGCCCGTCGAAGACGTAGTTGGTCGAGACGTGCACCAGCCGCGGGGCGCGGCAGGCGAGCTCCCTGACCGCCTTGACGTTCACCGCCCAGGACGTATCCGGGTCGCGCTCGCAGGCATCGAGGTTGTGGAACGCGGCGCAGTTGAAGACGATCTCGGGCTGGAGCCGCTCGAATGCGCGCTCGAGCGCCGCCCCGTCGGTGATGTCGAGCTCGGCTTTCGAGAACGCCTGCGCCGAGTCGCCGAGCGCTTCGAGGAGATCGTGTGCGAGCTGGCCCCCACCGCCGGTGATGAGGGCTCTCACAAGACCTCCGAGAACGCATCCAGGCGCGGCTTGACTTCGTGCAGCAGTTCGAGCCAGCGGATGTTGTAACAGCGCGGGTCGGTGAGCTTGGCGAGATCGTCATCGGCGATCCTCGCGAGCAGGTCGCTGACTGCCTCGAGCACCGAGCGCCTCGGGTTGAAGTCGATCCTCGTCGAGAGCTTGGCGTTGGCACACTCGTAGTTGCGCATCAGCTTCGGCGCAGGGACCTCTTCGAGGCTCACCGAGCGACCGGTCAGCTGCACCGAGCCGGCGACGATCATCGCGAGCTCGCGCACCTGGTAGTTGGCGTGCACGACGTTGAATATCTCGGCGCGCACCTTCTCGGCCGGGGCCTCATACGCCGCGATCATCGCATCGGCACAGTCGCCGACGTCCACCAGCGGCCGCCAGATCCAGCCGCCTCCGTGGAGCTTCAGCGCGCCTGCTAGCAGTGCGTCCTTGACGAACGTGTTCACCACCAGGTCGAAGCGCATGCGCGGGCTGTATCCGTAGACCGTCCCGTTGCGCAGGATCACCGGGCACAGGCCGTCGCCCGCGAGCTCGATCAGCTTTTCCTCGCCGTAGCGCTTGGAGGTCGCGTACGCGGCGCGTGGGTTGATGTCCGCGTCCTCGGAGTGCATGCCCGGCGGCGTGCCGTCATACAGCGAGCACGACGACGAGAACACGTAGCGCTCGATTCCGCGCTCCACGCATACGCGACCCAGCATCTCGGTGCCGATCGCGTTCATCTGCCAGTTCGCCTCGGGATTGAATTCGGCCGTCGGGTCGTTGCTAAGGCCCGAGAGGTTGATCACGCCATCGACGCCGTCGAGCGCGTCAGCGGGCAGCTCGCGCACGTCGCCGACGACGAGCTCGATGTCCTCGCGCACCGGCGCCAGACCGTCGTCGCCGAAGAACAGCCTGTCGAACACGCGCACGCGATAGCCGCGCTCGAGCAGCTTGGGCACGAGCACGCACCCGATGTAGCCAGCGCCGCCGGCGACGAAGATCGTCTGATCCGCGTCGCGTGCCTTCGCAGACAGCCCGTTGCTGCGCTCGCCGACCGTCACGGCTCCGTCTTGGGTGGTCTCGTCGCTCACGGGCCCAGAGTAGTTCGTCCGCACTACGTGGTTCCCGCAGTGTAGGGGCGCCCGCTCGAGGCGACCGCGTTCGGGCAAATAATCCATCGCAAGCGCGCTGCCCTACATGCGTGCGCACGCTCGATGTCGGGTGCGGGACCGATACCTCACGCGACGCTCGCTCGCGTCTGAGACCAGCAGTCTCGGGACTGTCGCTCGGCGGGCGGCGCGCAACGCTACTCCTCGTGGCCAGACTCGCAGGGAGCCGGCCGTCAGAGCCCCGAATCGCTCCCAGATGAGCGCAAACGCCGCTGGCGTCCTGTGGCGTGGAGTCCGTGTCGGATCGGGGTCTCTCAGTCTCGGTAGAACTCGATCGCGCCGGTCCGCTCGAGGTCATCGAGCAGAATCGCCTCGACGTCGAGCACCAGCTCGATCTCGTTGCTGACAACGATTCCGCCGCCAGGGAGCTCGTCCTGCCAGGAGACGCCGAAGTCGTGGCGGTTGATCGTGGCCCTTGCCTCGAAACCGATGCGGCGCAGGTCGCCCTTGTTCTCGTCCCCCACCCAGAACGGCGTCTTCCACTCCCCGAGGGAGACGATGTCGAGCGGAACCGTTCGCGTCACGCCCCGGATCGTCAGCACGACCTCCCCTTTGAACGTCGTGCCGCCCGTGCGCTCGGTGAAGCGACCGGCGAACGTGATCTTCGGATGGTTCTCGACATCGAAGAAGTCGGCGCTGCGCAGATGCTCATCGCGTTCAGGCTGGCCTGTCCAGATCCCGGCCGCGTCTATCTCGCCCTCGAACGTCGCATCGAGGCAGCGCTCCCAGTCGAGCTCGAGCCGTCCGTGGATGTCCTTGAAGAGGCCGCGTACCCAGCTGACCATCATGTGGCGGGCGCGAAACTCGGCCTCTGTGTGTCCCGGCTCGAAGATCCAAGTTGTCATTCAAGTACTCCCTTCCGCTGAAGTGACCCTGCAATTCGCGAAGGGGAGGGGAGCCGCGGCTACCGGTTACGTCCATTTGCCGCTGTAAATTCGGCGCGGTTCAGGTTCCCGGGGTTGAGTCTATGCGGCGGTCACCTCCTCGTCGAGCGTGTTGGGGTCGGCCTGCTGGTACTTGATTCGGTAAAGGTGCTGGCGGTCGACGTCGGTGAATGTGGCGCCGTTGCTGGCGTGGCTGAAGAACAGGTCGAGGACCGCCCAGACGAGCGATAGGCAGCTGGTCTCGCCGGGGAAGCGGCCGATCACCTTCGTGCGCCGGCGGACCTCGCCGAGCGACCGCTCCAGCAGGTTCGTCGACCGCCACCGCTCGCGGTGCCTGAGCGGGTAGCGCAGATGCACGACGAGCGCGTCGAGGTCATCCGCGAGGCAGCGGGCAGCCGACTCGTAGCCACGGTGCTCGAGCTCTGAGATGAGGACTCCGAGGCGCAGCTTGCCGTCCTTGACACTGGTGGCGTCGGTGAGCGCTGACCAGTAGTTGAAGCGGATCCGGTCCTGCTCTGCCTTGGGGAGCTTGGCCAGCAGGTTGCGCAGGCGGTGAACGGCGCAGTGTTGACGGTCCGCGCGCGGCCAGATCTCCCCGACCGCCGAGATCAGTCCGGGCGCCCCGTCAGCCACGACCAACGGGGCGCCGCCAGCCCGCGGGCAATGAGATCGCGGCCGAGCTCGACCCAGTCTTGCTCTGACTCGCGAGCTCCCAACCGCACCGAAACCAGCGCCCGATGGCCGTTCTCGTCGATCCCCCAGGCACAGATCACGCCCTCCTTCGGGCCGCTGGGACGGACCGGGAGGTAGATCGCGTCGAGGAACAGCACGACCAGGTTGACGTCGTAGAGCGAGCGGCGACAGAACGCCTCGAACCGCTCGTGCAGCTCCGCGCAGATCGTCGCGACCGTCGACTTCGACGTCCTCCCGAGCCCGGCCTCCTCGCACAGCGACTCGACGTCGCGCATCGACAGGCCACGGACGAACCCGCCGATCACAAGCGCCTTGAGCGGGTCCGTTCGCAACAGCCGCTTGCAGTGCCACTTCGGAAACAGCTTCGAGACGAACGGCATCGCCGCCTCCCGGGCCTGCGGGATCTCGATCCGCAGCTCCCCCTCCGCGGTCTGCAGATGGCGGGGGCGAAACCCGTTACGCAGCCCCGAGTCGTAGTTGCGCAAGCCCCGCTGGCGCTCCGGCCGACGTTCATATCGCGCCCGACCCAACCACGTGTCGAACTCCTCCTCCACCGCCCGCTGGATGATCAACCGGGCGCCGAGCCGGGCGAGCGCGGAGAGCATCTTCTGGGGATCATCGACCATCCCCTCGGACAGCAACTTGTCGATCTCAGCTTGTATCTCCGCCGACGGCGGTACGGTGCGTCTCACGGCGTAGGCCTCCTTCATCGTCTGCCAGGACTTGAGGGAACCTACGCCGTCGCTCTGACAGCACCCGCGCCTATTTACAGCAGTCTTTGGGCGCCACCCGGCTACCGACCGGAGCCCTCCTTTGAGCGAGCCACGGCTCTTGCGTGGACGTTGTCCACCCTTCATCCCACCCACGACGGCACGGCGGCGAGTTCGTGATCTCAAGCGTGGAGTCGTGGTGTCGGCCGTGCACCCGTACGCGACAGGAACCCGCGCTGCTCTCCGCGTTCGTGACAATCTGTTGGTCCGCGAAAAGCTCAGCCGGCGACCTCGCCAGCGTGCCGAGCGAACAGGATGCTGATGTGCGCGCGCGCCGGCGGGAGGGAGGTCTTGTGAACGATGGCGGTCCACGTTCCGCCCGGGTTTCCCCCTGCGGCGAAGTGCAGCAGGCAGGCGGTGTGTCCGGCGATTGTGTGGCAGCTCGGGTCATCAAGCGTGTTCACGGTCCAGCCGACGCCGGGGCTGATTTTCATGGTCAGGACGATCGCCGATGCTGCCGGAGTGGCCACAGTCACGTCGTATGCGCGCGCAGCTGGAGCTGTGATTGTGAAGGTGGTTGTCGAGCGTCCGCTTGGCAGCCGAAGGGCAGCGCCCCGGACCGACAGTGGGCCACCCTTCGCGATGGACGCCCCGCTGCGCGGGGTGCCTGCGCCTCCGCCGCTGTACAAACGTGCGATCACCGCGCCCAAGGCGACCACGACGAGCAGGCACGCGCCGACGCGGCGGTGGCGCCGCTGTCGCGAGCGCGCGTCCTCGATCACGCCGGCGTCGGGCAGTCTCGCGAGAGATTGCCCGATCGTGGCGTTAGGAGGGCTCTCGACCAGCATTCAATGAGCTACTATGGCTAGCACAATGCTGGATGTCAAGGTGGACCGAGGAGACCCCGCTCTCCTGCACGAGCAGGTCGCCGCACAGATTCGCCAAGCGATCGCCGACGGCGAAGCCAAGTCCGGCGAGCGACTCCCGCCCGCACGTCACCTCGCGGCCGTCATGCACGTCAACGTCAACACGGTTCTGCGTGCGCTGAGATTGCTGCGCGACGAAGGATTGCTGGAACTTCGCCAAGGACACGGCATCCGAGTGACCGGTACGCCCGCGAGCAGCACCGTCCGCACGATGGTGGCCGAGCTAGTGCAACTCGGCCGTCGGAATGGCTACACCCGCACGGAGCTGGCTCGCATGATCCAGAGCGCCCCGCAACAGATGAACTGACAGCTCGCGGCGCTTGGACTGTGCACGTCTGCGATCGCCTGGGCGGCGAAACCTCCTTTGGCGTCGTGAGGGGCCCGTCGACGCAGAAGTTGGCGGTTCCCTTCCGCGCGGAAAGCGCAGGCGCTTGTTGCTTCCGTTTGGTCATTGCTGGCGCGTCAGCGCCGCGTGGGGACACCGGCGGGCCTATAGTCGATCAGGCCACGCTCGGCTAGCAGTCTCTCGAGCGCGTCGAGCCAGGCGGCGTAGTAGGCGGTCGCCCACGACTCGTCCTGGCTGGCCGGGCGAGCCGCGATCGCGCTCGCGAGGTGTCGCCGAAAGTCCGGCCAGCGCACGCCGAGCCGGTCGAGCGAGACCACGGCCATGCCAAGCGCCCGACCCTGCCAGGGCTCCTCGAACACGAGCTCGCCGTTGTCACGCGGGAGCGGCGCCTCGTCGCCGAGGGCGGCGTCGACCGCGGCCAGGTCGCTCCGCCGTTCGCTCACCGGATCGCTGGCTGGGTGGCGACGGCCACCGCCGTCCCGATCATGCAGTTCCGAGTGACGATCGTCGCGAGCTCGTCCTCGCTCCAGCCGTCGGTGCCCTCTGGCCGCATCGCGAGCACCAGGTAGCGGACCTCCGCGCTCGAGTCCCAGACTCGGATCTCCACTTCGTCGCCCAGCTCGAGCCCGAACTCGCGCAGCACCGCACGCGGCTCGGAGACGGCTCGCGCGCGATACGGCGGGCTCTTGTACCAGGTGGGCGGCAACCCCAGCACCGGCCACGGATAGCAGGAACAGAGCGTGCAGACGACCATGTTGTGGATGGTCGGAGTGTTGGCAACGACGACCATGTTGTCGCCCTCGGCGCCGCCGAATCCCAGCTCGGCGATCGCCGACACCGCGTCGGTCAACAACCGCTCCCGATACGCCTCGTCCAGCCATGCGCGCGCGACGACCTTGGCGCCGTTCTGCGGCCCGACGTCGTTCTCGTACAGCTCGACCACCGCATCGATCGCGTCGGTAGAGACCAGACCGCGCTCGGCCAAAAGCGCCTCGAGCGCCTGCGCACGCAGCTCGACCGCCGAGGCCGACCGGGGATGGTGATGGCCGTGACCCTCGCTCACGCCGGCTCCAAGTAGCTGTCCCACAGATCGAGGGACACCCTCCAGGCGGGCTCGTCACCAGGCCCCCAGAGCTCCTCCGAGCTGAAGGCGACCGAATACACCGGCTCAGGGTCCACCTTCTCGCCGTACACGGCCCGATCGGGCAGGCGATCGGCGCCGCGCACCGCCTCCACCACGCCGGCCGCTCCACGGACATACCGCGGACAGCGCGAATGGCCGGGCGGGTGCATGCGCCTTACCCGGACACGCCGACCGGGGCCGAAGCGAGCCTCCTGGGGCGGCGGGTCCATCGGCATGCGCGTTCGCACGTCGTCGAGCATGCGCTCGGCCATCGGCGCGTCGTGATGCTGGGGCATGGCCTCGCCGGACCTGAGGCGCTCCATCATCGCCTCGACCTCTCCCGGCACGATAGTGCCCTTACGGAGCAACCGCTGCTCGGCGCTGTAGAACCAGCGCTCGTAATAAGAGGCAGCCAGATAACGAGCAGGATCCATCTCCTCGCGCACGGCGCGACCCCCCGGGCCCGCGCCGAGACCCTCGAAGCCCACCAGCATCGCGATCGCAAACACCCGCGGCTCCCAGCGCTCGTGGTATGCCAGCTCGGCACCGGGCTCGACAACCCTCCCGAACCCGTGCATCCCTCCCATGTCGTGAACCCCGTCCATCTCCGAGCCAGCCTAATCGAACGGCCCCGCACGCGGGACCCGTCACGACCGCCAGACCTGCATTGGATAACCCAGCCCGCTATCGCACCCGCCGGAGCGTCGCTTCGATCTCGGAAGTCAGGAGGTAGAGGTCGAGCTGCGCAGGCTCGTCCGGATCGAACGCGTGAAAGCCCAGCCGTTCCCACCAGGTGCGAACTCTTTCGGTGAGGGCGGTCACGACGACCGCTCGGCATGCCGCCTTCTCGTTCAGCTCGACCGCCGTGGCGAGCGCGTGGGCGGCGATTGTGGTCCCGATTTCGAGGCTCGAGCATCGACGATCGACCGCGAGCCGGCCGAGCAGCAATGCCGGGACGGGATCGCGCCCACCCTTGGCGAGCACCTCCGGGGCCGCTGAGCGATCGATGCCGGTCATCGCGACACTCGCATACGCCACGACGACGTCGTTGGCGTCGGCAATCACCCAGGTGGCCGCTGTGTCGCGGCGACGGTTCTGGCCGGCATAGCGGCGCAGCCATTCGTCGAGCACTGGCTCGCCGCTGTCAAACTGGTCGCGGTCGTGTCGGCGCGGCTCAAGCAGCGCCGGGCGCCGGAGCTCAGTCAAGCCAGCTGAACTGGCGTCTGCGACGTAGAGCCCGCGCTAGCCGCTCCTTGACCTCCGCTGGCCGCTCTAGCGCCTCGCTGAACGCAACCGCGGCCTCGCGTGAGAGCCGGACACTCGAGCGCTCGGCGAGGATCTCCTCGGCTTTCGCCGCTGCGGCCTGGACCACGAACGCCGAAAGGTTCAGGTGTGAGGCGGCGGCGGCCCGTTCGAGAAGCAGCTTGTCCGCGGGGTCGACCCTGATTTGGAGCCGCTCTTCCTTGATCGTTGACATGTACTCACAATGGCAGTACTCCACCGGATTGTCAAGCCATCCCAACCAAGGGAGGATTTATGGAATCCGTTCTAGTGGACCTCGCCGGCCACCGGCGCTCACCGGCGACGATGCCGGGCTACCACCGCGGTCGGTCGCCGCGCAACAAGCGCGAGCACTATCCAGCCGACCCGCCCAGCGTCGAGGAGATCCTCGAGGTGATGCGCGCCGTCGGAGATCCGCCGACGGCCCGCGACTCCGCGCGCTGATTGTCCTGCTTTGGCGAGCGGGGCTACGGGATCAACAAGGCTCTCGCTCTTCAGGAGAGCGCCCTCGACGCCACTGGCGGCGCGATCCTCGTCCGTCGCGGCAAGGCCGGTAAGCGACGCGAGGTCGGCATGGACCGATGGGCGTGGGTCCAGCTCGAGCCATGGCTGCAGACGCGGCGCAAGCTCCCGATCGGAGCGCTCCTATGCGTGATCCACGGCCCGACCGCCGGGCGGCATTGGGAGGCCTCCGCCGCTCGAAAGCACCTGCATCACTCCACTTCGACGGCGGGCGTCCGGCGGCGAGCGATGGGCAACGCCCAGCTACGATCGCGGGGGCATCTGCTTTCACGCTGGCGCGCCCCCTCGCTGAGCAGAAGCCACCAAGGACGCTCCGTGCTCTCGCGTCTCCTCCTGAGCACGCACCACCCGCTGTGGAGGCGCTCGCTTGCGGGCAGCGAGCGACAGCGAATGGATCAACGCGTAGCTGCTCGACACCGCGGCTGATCGATGGAGACCGATGTACCGCCGGGCTACCGATCGACGATCGCCTGCCGTTTGACGCCAGTACCGTTCGGTCAGCCGACGTCCGTGAGGACCCGGCGAAGGGTGGCGGCGAACGCGTCCGGATCGCCCTGGTGGCCGAACCCGCCGTGGTGGCTCGGGAAGATCACCACCTCGGTCCCAAGTCGGTCCGCCACCGCCAGCGCGGCGCGGTAGGGGAACGTGCCCTCGGACTCGGTGCCGCCCGCGACGACGATCCGCGTGGAGGCCCAGCGCAAGGAGTCGAAGTCGGGCTCGTAGCCGCTGACGTAGACCATGTGCGGGCCGAGCAGCGGGTGGTCCCGGCTGCCGTCGTCCTCGGTCGGGAGACCGACGTCGGCCGGATTCGGAGCGTGGTTTGGGAAGTCGGGCGGAGTCGGCCCCCTGACGCTCGTGAAGGCGATGAACTTCGCCATCGCGGGTCCGAGACCATCGCGCTCATAGGTCTCGTGGATGTCCTCGGTCACCGCCAGCGCCTCCTCCCGATCCGGGAGCACCGTCGCGAGGGGCGGCTCGTGGGCGACGAGCATGCGGACGCCTTCCGGATGGCGGGTCACCAGCGCGAGCGCGTTCACGGCTCCCCCGCTGCTGGCGAAGATGTCCACGGGCCCAGCGTCGAGCTCGGAGATCAGTCGGTGCAGGTCCTCCGCATGCTCGTCCGGCGTCGCCCCCGTGACGCCGTCGGCCCGCGGGCTGCGCCCTACCCCTCGGGGGTCGTAGGTCACGACCGTGCGGTCCGGGAAGTGGCCGGCCAGCGTTGTGAACCCGCTCGCGTCCATCGGTGATCCGATCATCAGCAGGACCGGCGCGGTGCTCTCGGAGTCCGCCTCTCGGATCTCGTAGGTAAGCGTGGCGCCAGGCAGGTCCAGAGTTTGGGTCTTCGGCTCGGTCATCGCTGTCCTTTCTCGAGTCATACCGACCGACAGGAGCGGCGAGACTCATCGGTCGGCGGCTGACCCCATCCTGAGATCTGGGAAGCAGTCATGAGGATGCAGGAGCAAGTCTCGTAGAAGACCTCGTTTCGTGCCGTCCCGGTACTCGCGGCCGCCCGGGTGGCGTCCAAAGACTGCTGTAAATAGGCGCGGGTGCTGTCAGAGCGACGGCGTAGGTTCCCTCAAGTCCTGGCAGACGATGAAGGAGGCCTACGCCGTGAGACGCACCGTACCGCCGTCGGCGGAGATACAAGCTGAGATCGACAAGTTGCTGTCCGAGGGGATGGTCGATGATCCGCAGAAGATGCTCTCCGCGCTCGCCCGGCTCGGCGCCCGGTTGATCATCCAGCGGGCGGTGGAGGAGGAGTTCGACACGTGGTTGGGTCGGGCGCGATATGAGCGCCGGCCGGAGCGCCAGCGGGGCTTGCGCAACTACGACTCGGGGCTGCGTAACGGGTTTCGCCCCCGCCATCTGCAGACCGCGGAGGGGGAGCTGCGGATCGAGATCCCGCAGGCCCGGGAGGCGGCGATGCCGTTCGTCTCGAAGCTGTTTCCGAAGTGGCACTGCAAGCGGCTGTTGCGAACGGACCCGCTCAAGGCGCTTGTGATCGGCGGGTTCGTCCGTGGCCTGTCGATGCGCGACGTCGAGTCGCTGTGCGAGGAGGCCGGGCTCGGGAAGACGTCGAAGTCGACGGTCGCGACGATCTGCGCGGAGCTGCACGAGCGGTTCGAGGCGTTCTGTCGCCGCTCGCTCTACGACGTCAACCTGGTCGTGCTGTTCCTCGACGCGATCTACCTCCCGGTCCGTCCCAGCGGCCCGAAGGAGGGCGTGATCTGTGCCTGGGGGATCGACGAGAACGGCCATCGGGCGCTGGTTTCGGTGCGGTTGGGAGCTCGCGAGTCAGAGCAAGACTGGGTCGAGCTCGGCCGCGATCTCATTGCCCGCGGGCTGGCGGCGCCCCGTTGGTCGTGGCTGACGGGGCGCCCGGACTGATCTCGGCGGTCGGGGAGATCTGGCCGCGCGCGGACCGTCAACACTGCGCCGTTCACCGCCTGCGCAACCTGCTGGCCAAGCTCCCCAAGGCAGAGCAGGACCGGATCCGCTTCAACTACTGGTCAGCGCTCACCGACGCCACCAGTGTCAAGGACGGCAAGCTGCGCCTCGGAGTCCTCATCTCAGAGCTCGAGCACCGCGGCTACGAGTCGGCTGCCCGCTGCCTCTCAGATGACCTCGACGCGCTCGTCGTGCATCTGCGCTACCCGCTCAGGCACCGCGAGCGGTGGCGGTCGACGAACCTGCTGGAGCGGTCGCTCGGCGAGGTCCGCCGGCGCACGAAGGTGATGGGCCGCTTCCCCGGCGAGACCAGCTGCCTATCGCTCGTCTGGGCGGTCCTCGACCTGTTCTTCAGCCACGCCAGCAACGGCGCCACATTCACCGACGTCGACCGCCAGCACCTTTACCGAATCAAGTACCAGCAAGCCGACCCCAACACGCTCGACGAGGAGGTGACCGCCGCATAGACTCAACCCCGGGAACCTGAACCGCGCCGAATTTACAGCGGCAAATGGACGTAACCGCCGCCCGGGCCGTTCACCTGCAAGGCGCGGAAGGGGGATCGCGCGACCGATCACTGCTTATGAGCCGCAGGCTTTGCGGTGTTACCGTCAGGGGATGGCTGAGGTCGACGGTCGCGGCACTGATCGGAATGCGGCCCACCCGATGTCAGTGGCCTCCACGCATCGCGAACCGAATCGATGGGCGGTCCTGGCCCTGCTCAGCGTCGCGCAGCTGATGGTAGTGCTGGACGCGACGATCGTGACCATCGCGATTCCTTCGGCCCAGAAGGCGCTGCATTTCTCCACCGAGAGCCGGCAGTGGATCGTCACCGCCTACGCGCTGGCGTTCGGCAGCCTCCTGCTGCTGGGTGGCAAGCTCGGTGATCTGTTCGGGCGCAAGTGGACCCTGATCGCCGGCCTGGTCGGGTTCTCGATCGCCTCGGCGATCGGCGGGCTGGCCCAGTCCTTCGGTGTGCTCGTGGCCGCCCGAACGCTCCAGGGGGCATTCGGCGCGCTGCTCGCACCCTCGGCGCTGGGGTTGCTGACGGTGACGTTCGAGGGGTCTCCTGACCGGCCCACAGCGTTCGGGATCTTCGGTGCGATCGCCGGCGGTGGCGCCTCGCTCGGGCTGATACTCGGCGGCGCGCTCACCCAAGTCTTGTCCTGGCGCTGGTGCCTGTACGTCAACCTTGTGATCGCCGTGCCTACGACGATCGTGGCGTTGCGCCTGCTGGTCAATCACAGCGCTCCGGAGCGCGATCCGATCGACATACCGGGGGTTCTCACCTCAGCGCTGGGCCTGTTCGCGCTGGTCTACGGGTTCTCCAACGCCGAGACCCACTCCTGGACGGCCACGGCCACGATCGTGGCGCTCGTCGCCAGCCCCGTGCTCCTGACGGCTTTCGTGCTGATCGAGCGCCGAGCCAAGCATCCGTTGCTGCCCCTGCACATCCTCTGGGACCGGGCCCGCGGCGGCGCGTACACCACGATCGCGCTGGCTGGCGCGGGCATCTTTGCGGTATTTCTGTTTCTCACCTACTTCCTGCAGCAGCAGCTCGGCCTTTCGCCGCTCACCACCGGACTCGCGTTCCTCCCTCTCACCGGCGTCCTGGTGGTCACCTCGACCACGGTGCAGACCCGCGTGATCCAACACACCGGGGTAAAGCCGCTGGTACTCGCTGGCACGACGCTCGGGGCGATCGCGATGTTCCTATTTACGCGCCTGACCCCCGGCTCCAGCTACGCCAGCAATGTCCTTCCTGGTCTGCTCGTCCTCGGCGTCGGGATGGGATGCATCTTTGCGCCGGCGTTCTCGACGGCGACTCTAGGCGTGGAGGGACGCGAGGCCGGGGTCGCCTCAGCGATGGTCAACACCTCCCAGCAGATCGGCGGCTCGGTCGGCACCTCCCTGCTGAGCACGATCTTCGCCAGCGCTGTCGCCAGCTACACGGTCGCTCACCTGCACACCACCGGCCTGGCTAACGCCGCGGCAGTTCACGGCTACACCACGGCGTTCTGGTGGGCGGTCGGAATCTTCGCCCTCGCCTTCCTTGGGGCGATCGTGATCCTTCCCGGCCGGGCCAAGCCTCGCGTGCCCACCGTCAAGGCTGCGCTCGCCCGTCACGCGATCGGCAACTGCCACCACTTCGATGCTGCGGATGGCGCCCGGCATGTGCTTGGCGCTACGACGGGTGCTGGGGGGCGATGAGCACCGGCCGCTTGGTGTGTGCCGCGAGTGCGTGGGAGACGCTGCCGAGGAGAGCGCTGCCGATGGCGCCCCGGCCGCGTTGGCCGCAGACAACCAGTCCGGCGTCGATCTCCTGGGCGATCTCATCGATCGTCCTGGCCACGGATTCGTTGGCTTGCGCGATTCGTGCGGAGGCGTTGTAGCCGCGCTTGCGGGCACCCGCGGCGCCCTCTTGTGCGATTTGTCGCGCGGTAGCCGCCTCCTGCTCGTCGATCTCGCCCTCGTTCGGTACGGCGACTACGAACGAGCCGGCTCGGGCCAACTGCACCGCTGCCGGCATCCATACGACCAATACCACGGCATCGGCAGGCTTGATCAGTTCGACTGCGGCAGCCAGCGCCGTCTTTGAGCCGTCGGATCCGTCGTAGCAAAACAACACCGGCTTATTCACCGCTCAGCCTCCTTCTCGCAAGCATCACGCAGTCGCGCGTCAGGCTACTTCGCGGCGGGACTCGAGGATGTCACCATCCGAGATCCTGCCCGCTGTCAAGACCTCTTTCGCGTCGCGACGAGCACCTCGGTCGCCAGGGCGACGCTCCCGAGTTGCGCGGAAAGCAGGGGCGAGCCCGCGAGCCCGCTGCTAGCGACGACGTCGCGCCACCGTCGAAACCCCGTGCTGGCGACAAGCAGGTCGATCGGTTCGGCGCATCGATAGCCGCGCTCTGTGGGCCGCGCGCAACTCACGTCCGGAGCTCGCCGAAGCGTGTGCCTGATGGGATCCCCTCCCGGGAGTCCTCCCAACGCTGGCGAGGCGGCTGGCGGCGGGCAGACCGGTCAGCCAATCTGCTCCGCCAGCTCGACGATGATCCCCTCGGGGCCGCGGACATAGCAGAGTCTGTAGCTGTCCTGGTAGCGCCCCAGCTCGCCGACGAGCTCTGCGCCGCGGGCTCGGAGGCGAGCGAGGACGGCGTCGATGTCGTCGACGGCGAACGCGACATGGCGGATGCCCGAAGCGTTCGCCGGCGCGCGCTGGTAGCCGCCGTCGGTCGACGGCGTGTGAAACTTCGTCAGCTCGAGTCGTCCGTGCCCGTCTGGAGTCTGCAGGATGGTGATCTGCGCCCGGACGCTCTCGAGCCCGACGACGCGGTCCACCCAATCGCCCTCGACCGGCGCCTCGCCCTGCAGCACGAGTCCGAGCCCAACGAAGAACGCCACCGCATCCGCGAGGTCGTCGACGACGATGCCCACGTGGTCCATCCGCTGGACTGTCATGTGCTCGATGGTAGGCACGCGACTGAGCCCGTCGGTGAACTGTCACGGTTGGGGACGGACCGGGCGGCTCGAGCGCGACATCCGCGCCGCCCGCTCCTGCTTCGGCGCCCAGACGAGCACCGCGCGGCACATGACAAGCACGGTGCCTTGCGCGGAAGGCACGTCGTCGCTTTGTCAGGGCCCGGATGTCCATCGATGGCTAAAGCTGGGACCAGGCCCAGCGGTCCATGCCAACCTCGCGGCGACGTCCCCGCTTCCCCTTGCGAACGAGGACAGCGCCGCGTGTCGAGTCGAGATCCGTCTCGGCAAGGTCAAGCGCCTCGCCGATCCGCAGGCCTGCCCGCCACAGGATGACGATCAGCGCTCGCAGCCGCGCGCGCCGTCAGTGCTGTCGCCAGCAGCCCGCATGACCGCGACGATCTCCTCGACCGTGGGCGGGTCGGCCGGGTAGCGAAGCGCCTTTGTTCCTGGGCGACGGCCCTGGTGAAAGCCTGGCATCGTGGACGGCGAGCGGCGATGACCAGCTGCGTCGTCCAGGACGGATTCCATCGTGCCCTCCTTGTCGGGCGTTGAGGGATCCGCCAATCGTGCGCGTGACCAGACCCTCGGCTGACCGCGCCCGGCGGTGCTACGGTGCGCGCAACTTGGTAGCGTCCCCTGATCGACGATGTCGTCGCTGGTTGACTTCGACAACCTCCGTTCTGCTCTGCGCCACAGTGCGGTGCGGACCAGCGCGACACCTCCGTCGAAACCCCAGGTAGACCGAGGTGTGGAGCAGCGGGATGGAGCGGCAGACGAACGCGTCCAAGGCACGGTCCTCTGACCAGCTCCGATACGGTCGGGACCCCTTTGTCGCATCCTCAGTGTTCCTGCGACGGGTGCGGTTCGCCCCCTCGGCCGTATCGCGCCTGCGCTACTTGGGGGACGGGAAGCGTCTTGCTGCCACGGTGAGGCTGTTCGTCCGGCTTCCGCGGCTGACGGTATCGCTCAGCTCCTCGCCGAGCGGCCGCGAGATCGGTGCTCACCTGCGGCGCACGCGGTGGGGGATCCCGCAGAATCGGCTCGCGCAGGGCGTCCTCGTCATCCCACCCACTCAGGGGGAGTACCTGCGCGGACGGTCGCGCCAAGCTGTCCGTACGAACATCCGGCACGCGGAAGGTCTCGGCCTGACTTGTCGGCGCTTGACGAGCCTGTCGGAGCGGCGGTACGTGGCCGACTACATGGTCGCGAATCGCCCGCAGTCGGAGGAGCAGGCCGAGGCATATCGCCGGCATCTCGATCACCGCGACTCGCAGTGTTGGACAGTCGGAGTGCCTGATCATGCGCCAGCCGGACTGGCGGTGCTCACCGTCGATACCCAGGTCGCGATGCTCTGGTCGCTCGTTTGCATTGAGCATGTGGCGAAGTGGCTCCTACATACGCACATCGTCGGGGAGCTTGCCGCCGCGGGTGTGCGGTATTTGCTGACATCGAGTCGCATGGCGCCTTTGATGCCTGCGGGAGATCAGTATTTTCAGAAGCTTCTCGGCTACCGGGTCGCTCATCTGTCGCTAGCGCCGGCCACCCGGGAGGCGACGCCGCGCCGGGCGCCGCAGCAACAGCACAAGTCGGGTTACGGAGCCCGGCAAACCCGCGGTCGGACTGCGGGCGGACCGTCCGGGTTTGGGGCGCCGCCTTACTCCCCATAGACGCAGTCTGCGGCGGCTGTGCTCTTGCTCCACCACGGCGATGCGGCCACCAGCTACGTCCCGAGCGCAATGACTGCTCCCGACGGAGAGTGTTGCACGAACAGGCCACTGGATCGACTCACGACCACCAATGGTGGCCGACCCGTGTGAGGCCATCTCGCGGCCATTGGGGGCGTCGCCCGACCGATTCGATCTTCCGCATCGGACGTGTCCGCGCCGGACGGCAGGATGCGCCTGCGTTCGCGACGCGCTCCACTCACCACTGGCAGCCCGAGCGACCACTCTGGCAGCCCCCCACAGGCAGGAAGCACCACGCCGTTCCGGTCGGCGTGATGCTCTGCTGGCGGGCTACGCAGCCACCTGCGCGTCGGTGGCCGAAGTAGTGTTTCCCCAGCACGGTCGCTTGCTCGACACCGCCCATGAGCGTTTCTGAGGCTGGGCGCACTTCGACCGAATCATCGGGGCTGTTCTGGAAGATGGCGCCACGTTCGTCGGGGCGTGAAGGCGAACGTCTGATACGGATAGCTGCGGCGGACCTCGGCGAAGATCAACTGCAGGTCGTTCTGATCCAGGGGCGCAGGCGGCATCTGGCGTGGCTGTGGCGCGAGCTGGATGATCAGCGACTCCTATAGCGACTCCCATAGTGGCTCGGGTCCCTCCTTGGGGCGATCAAGCTACCGGGCGCAGCATCGGCTACGGCGGCTCTCAGCAGCCTTCCGGCGCGGACTGAGAAGCCGTCCCTCTGCCGCGAGAGTCGAGCTTCGGCGACGCGGACTTTGCGCTCTCTCTGGCAGTAGCTGGCAGTGGCTCCGAATCTGACGCCCCTGCCGAGGCCGTCGGGCAACGAGTAATGCCCGTAGAATCAGGCCTCCAGGGCGCGTAGCTCAGTGGGAGAGCGCTCGCTTCACACGCGAGAGGTCGCAGGTTCGAAACCCGCCGCGCCCATAGGAGAAGTCACCAGAACTCCCAGGCACGTTAGCGTGCCTTCCCCACTTCCTCCCCCACAAGACCCCTTCCGTTCTCGTTGCGCGCAGTGTAAAATTGTTCGTGCCTCTAGGGCGAGTGCCAAGGCTGGAGCGGATGACATGTCCCCTCCGAGCGGGCGCTTGGCACCGTCCTGTTGTGCTCGGAGGGGACGCTTTCGCACGGTCGTTCCAGTAGGCTCGACCGACGATGAGCAACGAGCCGACCGGGGACTGTCCCGACTGCAAGGGCACCGGGCAAAAGCAACCGCAGGAACAAGTCACGTCAATGACTCGTCTCCGCAACATGGAGGTCAAGACCGGCGCTTCGGACGACTGCGAGACGTGCGGCGGGACGGGCAAAGTCGCTGTCCCGCCCTCGGAGCCTCGTTAGCCTCCCCGTTTATGTAGGCTGTGGGCGGCTTACGCCCAACCACGACAAGCAAGGGGGAGAGCAGGGATGAGACGACCATCTCCGGCGACCGTACTCTCGGCGCTCGCACTGTTTTTCGCGCTGAGCGGCACGACGATAGCCGCAAGCCGCTATCTCGTTAGCAGCACGGCTCAGATAGAGCCGAGTGTCCTAAAGTCCCTCCGGGCGACGGCCAGCAGTGCCGGGCTCAGTCGTGTGACCTACGCCTCAAAGGTCGGAGGCGTCGAAGCCGATAGCCAGAACGGAGCAACGGTGCGTTGCCCATCCGGTCAGATTGCGATTAGTGGCGGCGTCTATGTGAATAGCGCAAACCCGCTTGATAGCGTCGCGGCCTCAATCCCGCACATCGGGTCAGGAAGTCACGTTCCCAACGAATGGGAGGGCTGGGAGAGCAATGCCACCAGCTCAACCCAGAGCTTTACTGTGTATGCAGTCTGTGCATCCGCCAGCAGCACGAGCGTCGCATCGTCGTTCATAAAGCACTAGCGCAGCACCGCTAGAGCTTCCATCGCCGCCGGTCGCATACGCGCGATGTAACACGCTGCCGGAATGTCGTGCGCGTATTACCTTTGTTTGTAACCCCGAACAAAGGATAGACATCATGCTTATCGCGCACTTGAAGTTTCTCAACGTTTCACAGCTCCCAGCCAAGGAGCCTTACCCGCCGTCTTCGTTGGTCACGCTGTACGACCCCGAAAGCAGCGATACACTCACCCTCATCGCTAACCAGGCGACCTCTGCTCGCTTGGAGGATTTAGAGCAATTCTCCGATGTTGCCCTAAAACTCCGCTGGCGTCGGCTTGACCTCAGTTCGGTCAATGCCGGGAAAGGTAAAGCCTACAGACTTTCCATTGTAGATTTTGCAGATGAGGAAGCATCGTGATGGATGCTGCCCCACGCGCCCGCTCGTCGTCGGTAGTGCCCCCGTACTTCCACGTCGCGGCCTTTATAGCGGGCGCGTGCATCGTGCCCGACAGTCTGGCTCCGCCGGGGTACAACGACGAGCGGCTTCGCCTGTTCGGTCGCTTCTTCAAGCGCAAGACGATACCGACGGCCGACGAGTTCGATGCGGCGATGGAGAAGCTGTATCAACTACTCGACGACGAGGGGTTTCCAGGCGGTGCGTGGGTCGGCGGCGAGCACGGAGACGTGCTTTTGACCGCCAAGCTTACGCTCGACAAAGCCTTCCGTGAGGCGACCGCGTGCGGTCTAACGGAGACGCGCATAGCCGACGAGCCGAGGGCGGAGCGTAGCGACAGCGAAGCGACGACCGAGCGAGGAGGTGTGGGCGCGTTCTGGGTTGGCCCTGCGCGGTGACTTATGGCGACAGACCTTTTCAACGTTTCCTTGAATGCGACCGCAGGGAGCATCACGAACAAGTGCAGAAGCCGGCCCCTTCTCGCCTGCTCAAATCCGTTTAGTCTTACGTGTGCTGAGCATGGCGAAACCATCGCAGTCCGGTGCAAGCGGTGGAGGACTTGCCCAGGCTGCGCGCGCTGGAAAGAATGGACCCTGAAACAGCGCTTCCTCGCAGGCATCGAGGCAGAAAGCCCCGGCAAGATGCCGATGTTCTTTACACTGACCTTCCCGCAAGCCGTCGCCCCTGACGAGGACCGCGCTCATGCTAGCTGGCGAAAGCTGGTAGGTCGTCTTGACTATCGGCAGATGTTGGGCCCATATGGCTGGGTGCTGCAACGACAGCGAAACGACACCCTTCATTACCACGGCATCGCCTTTTTACCGTTCCAAACTGACGGACTGGCATTGTGGCGCGACCTGCTTACGAAGTCCGGCTTCGGAATACAGAACAAGCTCGTCGTCGCAGATGCTCACCACGCAGGCTATATCGCCAGATACATCGCCCGCCGCAAGGGACTTGCCGACTTAGCACCCTTGCGCCGAGCGTATGCCTTTTCAGCAGACTTTCCGCAGGCTAAAGCACTCACAGACCGTGCGATACTCGCCGAGGACTATGGCGTCGTTCTTGATAGTGACTGTACTTGGGTTCCTTCGTATGAACTGCGCTTCTAAACGATGACCGCCGCCTTCGCCGTTTAGAGCGCAGCTCCGCTGGGCAGTCGCCGTACTCTGTGCGGCGCGACAATTTCGCCTCCCGTGACGTTCTTTCCGGTCGCACCATATTGTGCGCCTACGGTTTGAGTTGTCCGCCGCTACTGGCGGACCTTAAGCCAAGAAAGGAGGTTACGTTATGACTATAGACACAGAACCCGACGTACTGTTTGTTGATGCCGATTTCTGGGAACCCTCGCCGGAGAGTTGTGAAGAACTCTTTGCGAACGCGGTGATGGCCCACTTCGTTAAGTACGGTGGTGGCCTGCTTGTCACGCCCGCGGTCGCTTACGAGATGGCTCAGATGATGGCGGCGCTCATCGTCGAATACAATGAGTAGGGGAACTACCAGCGCGGTCATTGATGCGAATATAGTGTCATTGGCCGCGCTGGCAGGGCCTAGGTGCCCCTCTCAGCAGCTCGCCTAGGCAGCCTCGGTCATCTGTGGTCTTCGCATCCACTGGACGACCCGAGCGTCAGGTTCGCCACTATTTTCCACTCGGCTATAGACGCGCAGCGTAAATCTGGCGTCCGTGTGCCCCATCTGGTTCCGCACGTAAAACGGGTTCATGGTTGCTTCGGCGGCGAACCCGCAGAAGGTGCGGCGAAAGGTGTGGGGGGTTATCCTTGACGGAAGCACGACGTCAAACTTCCTCGCCTCCCCCGTACTGTTAGCTTTCTTCTCATCGTCGGCGATGAGCGACCGCGCCTTCACCACTACAGGCTGAATAATCCGCTTGTTGAGGTTATCCTTGTCTCTGTGTCTGCCGTTCGCAGTCGGCCAGACGGGCGCGGTCTTCTGCGCGTATGGAGTTCGGTCACGATGCGCGAGCAGCCGAGGCAGCAGACCATCAACGATATTGATGTGACGTGCGGCAGCTTCGGTCTTGGTGCCCGGTGGCTGAATTATGCGACGTTGAAAGTCAATGTCGTTCCAGGTCAGCTCACAGAGTTCTGTGTTGCGCAAGCCGGTGAAGCATAGGCAGGCGACTAGGCTCTCGCGCCCCAGCCGTTTGTAGTCCTCCCGCGCAGCAGACTGGTCAAGCTCCCTCGCGGCGGCTAGCAGCAGTTCTATCTGCGCGGCCTCAAGCCAGCGGTCAGCTTCGTGTGTCCTCTTGTCCGGCACACGACGCCCCTTCCCGCGCGCCGGGTTCGCCGGAAGTATGCCGTCGTACCAGTCCATCGCCAGGTCGAGGATTTGTGCGAGCAGCCGGACCTGGCTATTTATGTACGCTGGCGATAGAGGCTTAGGTGTTTTCCTCAAGCCCCGCTGAACGAACCTATCAACGTCGTACTTGGTGATAGCGGCAACTGCCATCTTCCCGAAGAAGGGCACCAGGTGGCCGTCAAGCACTGCTTTGTACGCATCCTGTGTCCGCTCAGCCTGTTGTCCGGCAATCTTCGCCTCCCACCACTCAATGGCCATCGGCTCGAATAGAAGCCTCTGAGGGTCGGAGGTATGCTCGTACCTTGGCGACCACGTACCGCGCTCTACGTCGGTCTGGATGTGGTGCATCGCACGCTCGGCCGTGTCGAAGTTCCACTCGGGCGTGCGTCCCAGTGGGAACTCTTGCCGGATACCGTGCTGGTCGGTAAAGCGCGCATAGAACGTGGTGCTTCCGTCGGAATTGCGACGGGTGCGTACCCGATACTTCTTTGGCGCAGCCATCAGGCGCCCGCCCGCGCTGGTCTGGGCCTAATCACGAATGGGCTCGTCGCACCCTTGGCAGCGAGCCTCACGCCGGTAGCCCCAACTTTGGCCTGACGACGAGGCGCAACGCCAGGCGCGGGCAGCGACTTGACGGGCTTCTTTTGTCGCCGTTCAATCTCGGCATCTACGTCGGCGAGGCGGAACCACAGCGGTGACCTCCGCGACAGGTTCTTCTTGATAGCCCCGCACTCGGCAGCGTTCTGGTACAGCCACCGGCGTTTGATACCGCGAGCGCCAGCACCTCGTCAGTCGTCAGGAGGCCGTTGGAAGATGGCGTCGCAGGCTGGGCTGCCTTACTGGTGTCTATGTCGCCGATGACGCAGCTCATTAGCTCCTGAGCAACCTTCGCCACCACTCGCTCGGCAAGTTGCGTGACGAGCCACTCCCGGTCGTCCGGATGTAGTCGAGCGACCACGGCGCTCGCTGTCTGAGCGGTAGCCAGCGCCCGCGCATCAAGCGCAAGCTCTTGGGGCGGAGTGGCGAGTTGTTG
>CAWBQH010000012.1:0-864543 GCA_963790905.1 uncultured Solirubrobacteraceae bacterium | reverse complement strand
CGGGTACAACGCCCGCCCGTCACAGGTATGCCACCCAGATGTAATAGCCGACGACCGCGGCGAACAGCACCGCGTCGAGGCGGTCCAGCGCGCCGCCGTGGGCGCCGAACAGGCCGCCCGAGTCCTTGGTGCCGGCCTCGCGCTTGATGAACGACTCGAACAGGTCGCCGATCGGGCGCCGACCAGCGCGACGCCGACGCCGAGCACGAGCGCGTGCGTGCCCGGCAGCCATTCCTGGTAGCGCCCGGCGATCCACACGCCGAGCACCGCGCACAGCCATGCCGATCACGCAGGCCCTCGACGGTCTTGTTCGGCGAGATGCGCGGGGCCAGCGGCCGGCGCCCGAACATGCGCCCGCCGAGGTAGGCGCCGGTGTCGCCGAGGAACATGCCGACGAGCACGTCGATCACGATGCCCTGCCCGTGCGGCAGGCCGCGCAGCAGCACCGCGTGGGCGAGGGCGAAGCCGATCCAGTAGATCCCGAGCAGCGTCAGCGCCATCCCCCCGACGCTCGGCCGGCGCTGCAGCGAGCGTCAGCGCGAACAGCACCGGCAGCGCGGCGACCGCGACGAGCAGGATCTGGAACTGGTCGCCGTAGTAGCGCCGCCGCCAGCAGGCCCGCGAGCGCGAGGAAGCCGGCCAGGCGCGACCGGATGCGCGCGCTCGTACATCGCGTAGAGCTCGTGCATGCACACGCACGCCGAGCACGAACAGCCCGAGCGCGAACACGAGGCCCCCCTCGATCACGAGGAACAGCGCGACCGCGATCGCCGGCACGCGCGACACGCCGCGATCAGCGCGCGCCCGCCGACGCCGCGCGCCCGAGCGCGGGCGCGCCGGCGCGGGCTCGGCGCGGGCTCGGCGAGCGGCGTGCGCGGCCATCAGCGCCTCATCGCCCGCCGAAGCGCCGGCGCCGCTCGGCGAACTCGGCCAGCGACTGCTCGAGCGCCTCGCGCGTGAAGTCCGGCCACAGCTCGTCGCGGAACACCAGCTCGGAGTAGGCCGACTGCCACAGCAGGTAGTTGGACAGCCGCCGCTCGCCGCTGGTGCGGATGATCAGATCGGGGTCGTGCATCTCGGGCGCATACAGGCAGTGCGCGGAACTCCTCCTCGGTGCTGCCCGCGAAGCGCCGGGCGGCGTCGAGGATCTCGGCGCGCCCGCCGTAGTTGAACGCCACGAACAGCGTGATCCGCCGGTTCGCGTCGGTCAGCGCTTCGGCCCAGCGCATCTGCTCGACGAGCTCGCTCGGAGACGCCCTCGCGGCGCCCGATGAAGCGCATGCGCACGCCCTCCTCGTGCAGCTCGGGCGTCTCCCCGGCGATCCGCCGCGAGAACATCTCCATCAGACCCTCGCACCTCCTCGGCGGGCCGCGACCAGTTCTCGGTCGAGAACGAGTACACGGTCAGCTCCTTGATGCCCAGCTCGGCGGCGTCGCGCAGGCGCGCCTTGACGGTGTCGGCGCCGGCGCTGTGGCCGTCGTTGACCGGCAGCGCCGTGGGCGCGCGCCCAGCGGCCGTTGCCGTCGGTGATGATCGCGACGTAGCGCGCCGCCGGCGCGGCCTGCGGCGATGCCGCCGATCCGCTCGGTCGCCGACGCCGGTTCCTGCGGCGCCATCAGACCTCGAGGATCTCCTCTTCCTTGGCCTTGAGCACGCCGTCCAGGTCGCCGATGCGGCCGTCGGTCAGCTTCTGCAGCTCCACCTCGGCGCGGTGCTCGTCGTCGGAGGACGCCTCCCCCTCGGCCTTCAGCTCGCGCAGGTGCTGCATCGTGTCGCGGCGCACGTTGCGGATCGCCACGCGCCCCTCCTCGGCGAGGTTGCGCACGACCTTGACCAGCTCGCGGCGGCGCTCCTCGGTGAGCTCGGGCACGACCAGGCGCACGATGTTGCCGTCGTTGGAGGGGTTCAGGCCGACGTCGGACTCGTTGATCGCCTTCTCGATCGCCTTGATCGAGGACTTGTCATACGGCTGGACGGTGATCAGCCGCGCTTCGGGCGCGGAGATCGTCGCGAGCTGGTTCAGCGGCGTCATCGCGCCGTAGTAGTCGACGACCACGCGGTCGAGCAGCGACGGGCTCGCGCGCCCGGTGCGCACGGTCGAGAACTCGTGCTGGGCGGACTCGAGCGACTTGACCATCCGCTCGCGCGCGTCCTCGAGCAGTTCGTCGATCAGGTTCTCAGCCGCCATCGCCCTCTCCTTGCGATGTCGATACGAGCGTGCCCACGCGCTCGCCGGAGATTATCCGCGCGAGGCTGGTCTCGTCGTCCATGTTGAACACGTTCAGCGGCATCCCGTTCTCCATGCACAGCGCCAGCGCGGTCGAGTCCATCACGCGCAGACGCCGCTCGATCGCCTCCATGTGCGTGATCTCGGGGATGAACTCGGCGCTCGGGTCGACCGCCGGATCGGCCGTGTAGACGCCCTCGCACGCCGTTCTTGGCCATCAGGATGATCTCGGCGTGGATCTCCGCGGCGCGCAGCGCGGCGGCGGTGTCGGTCGTGAAGAACGGGTTGCCGGTGCCGGCCGCGAAGATCACCACGCGGCCCTTCTCGAGGTGGCGCATCGCGCGGCGGCGGATGTAGGGCTCGGCCACCTCGGAGACGCCGAGCGCGGACTGCACGCGCGTGTCGGTGCCCATCTTCTCCAGCGCGTCCTGCAGCGGCAGGGCGTTCAGCACGGTGGCGAGCATGCCCATGTAGTCGGCGGTCGCGCGGTCCATCCCCGCGGCGGCGCCCTTCATGCCGCGGTAGATGTTGCCCGCCCCGACGACGATCGCGACCTCGACGCCCTGGTCGCGCACGGCGGTCACCTGGCGGGCGACCGCGACCACGCGCTCGGGGTCGGTGCCGTACTCGAGCTCGCCCATCAGCGCCTCGCCGGAGAGCTTCAGCAGGATGCGTTTGAAGGCAGGCGCCATCGCCGCGCAGAGCCTATACCCGCCGTGACGCGCCTACTGGCCGATCGCGAAGCGGGCGAAGCGGCGGATGACGACGTTCTCGCCGGTCGTCGCCGTCAGCTCGTCGCGCAGCTGCTGGACGGTCTTGCCCTCGAACTTCGGGTTGTGCATCTCCTGCTCGAGCAGCACGACCGTCTCAAGCCACGCGTCGAGCTTGCCGGCGACGATCCGCTCGCGCACGTTCTCGGGCTTGTCGGCCGCCTCCTGCTCGTAGATGCGCGCCTCGGCGTCGCGCGCCTCGTCGGGAACGTCCTCGCGGCTGACGTACTTGACGGTCGGCGGTCGCGGCGATCTGCATCGCGACGTCGCGCGCGAAGCGCGACGAAGTCGTCGTTCTTGGCGACGAAGTCGGTGTTGCAGTCGACCTCGATCAGCACCCCGACCTTGGCGCCGGCGTGCACGTAGGCCTGCACGGTGCCCTCGCGTCGCCGCGCGCTCGCCGAGATCCTGGATCTTCTTGCCCTGCTTCACGCGCAGGATCTCGATCGCCTTCTCGACGTCGCCCTGCGCCTCGGTGAGCGCCTTCTTGCAGTCCATCATGCCCGCGCCCGTGCGCTCGCGCAGGGCCTTCACGTCCTTCGCCGCGATCTCGACAGCGCTCATGACGCGCTCGCCTCCGCTGCGGTCTCGGGCGCCGCTGCCTCGGCCTCCGCGGCGTCTCGGCGCCGGTGCCTCGGGCTCCGCCTGCGGCGCGGGCGCCGCTGCGGCCGGGCACGGCGGCCTGCTCTGCAGGCGGCGCGCCTCGGGCTCGGCGCCGCGCAGGCTCGCGGCTCAGCGGCGTCGGCCTCGGCGCGGCGTCTGCGCGCCGGCGGGCGCCTGGCGGCCTCGGCGCCGCCGGCGCGTGCCGGCCGGCGGCTGGCGCGCGGCGGCTGGCGCCGGCGCCTGCGCGGCTGGCCTGGCCTCGGCGGCGGCCTGCTCGCTGCGGCCTCGCGCCGGCCTGCTCCTCGGCCGCCTCGGCGGCCTGCTCCTCGGCCTCGCGCGCGGCCTGTTCCTCGGCCTCGCGGCGTGCGCGCGCCTCGGCCTCGAGGCGGGCCGCTCCTCGGCTTCCTGGCGCGCGCGCTCCTCCTCGGCGCGGAACACCGAGTGCCCCTCGGAGACGACCTGGCCGATCGCCTGGGTGATCAGCGCGCACGAGCGGATCGCGTCGTCGTTGCCGGGGATCACGAAGTCGATCCCGTCGGGATCGCAGTTGGTGTCGACGAGGCCGATGATCGGGATGCGCAGGCGCTGGGCCTCTTTGACCGCGATCACCTCGGTTTTGAGGTCGATCACGAACATCGCGTCGGGCACGCGCTGCATGTTCTTGACGCCGCCGAGGTTGGCTCGGAGCTTCGCGAGGTCGGCCTGCGCCGCCATCCGCTCGCGCGTGGGCAGCAGCGCCAGCTGGCCCTCGGTCTCGAAGCGTTCGAGGTCGTGCAGGCGGCGGATGCGCTGGTTGATCGTCTGGAAGTTCGTCAGCAGCCCGCCGAGCCAGCGGTGGTTGACGTACGGCATGTCGGCCGCCTCGGCGACGTCGCGGATGGTGTCGCGCGCCTGCTTCTTGGTGCCCACGAACAGGACCGTGCCGCCGCGGTGGGCGAGCTCGCCCGGCGAACTCCTGCGCCTGCGCCAGCAGCAGCGGCGGTCTTGAGCAGATCGATGATGTAGATGCCGCCGCGCTCGCCGTAGATGAAGCGGCGCATCTTCGGGTTCCAGCGGCGCGTCTGGTGGCCGAAATGGACGCCGGCCTCCAGCAGCTCCGCGATGCCTACGTCAGCCACGGGCTGCTCCCTTATGTATGCGTTGAGTTTCCGCGCGGATGGAGCGGACCCGGAGGCCGCGACTGAGCGTCGCTCCTCCGGGCAGGGCCGCGATCCGCTTCGACCGCACGGGTCGAGGGATCTCGGTTGAGCCTGCTCAGGATAGCCCTTCGGCCCGCTCCAGTGCGCTCGCGCAGGTCCGCGCGGCAGCGGCGAGACGACCTCGACGCGCTCGCCAGTGAGCGGATGGTCGAAGGCCAGCCGGGTGGCGTGCAGGAACTGGCGCTCGAGCCCGAGCAGGCCCGGCGGTCCCGTACTCGGGGTCGCCGCACACCGGATGGCCGATCGCCTGCAGGTGAACGCGGATCTGGTGGGTGCGCCCGGTCTCCAGCCGCAGGCGCAGCAGCGAGGTGCTCGCGAGCGCGCGCTCGAGCGTGAAGTGGGTGCGCGCCTCGCGCGGGTTGGCGCCGCCGACCGCCATGCGCGTGCGCACGCGCGGATCGCGCCCGATCGGGGCCTCGATCGTGCCCGAGCGCGCCGGCGGGCGGCCCTCGACCAGCGCGAGGTACTCGCGCTCGATCCGCCGCTGGGCGAGCGCCGCCTGCAGACGCCTGTGAGCCTCCTCGGAGCGCGCGACGACGAGCAGGCCCGAGGTGTCGCGGTCCAGGCGGTGGACGATCCCCGTTCGATCAGCGTCCCGCCGCCCTCGCCGCCGGCGAGCAGCGGCGCGAGCAGCTGCGCGAGCGTGTCCTCGCGGTGCCCGCGCGCGGGGTGCACGACCACGCCGGGCCCCTTGTCGACGACGAGCAGGTGCTCGTCCTGGTAGGCGATCGTGAACGGGGCTCGCTGCCTGGTCAGCTGATCGGCGCGCCGCGAGCGTCTCGATCGAGCACGAACAGGATCAGGATGCCGAGCGTGATCGAGGCGTCGGCGAGGTTGAACGGCGGCCAGCCGAGCGGCAGCTTGATGAAGTCGGTCACCGCGCCGTCGCGCACGCGGTCGAGGATGTTGCCGAGCGCGCCGCCCGAGGAGCATGCCGGTGGGCAGCCAGATCAGGCGGCTGGGCGGCGTGGCGCGCGAAGTAGGCGAGCAGCGCCAGCAGGGCGAGGCCGATGAGGATCGTGACGCCGAGGTGGCTCCCCGGGCAGGAAGCCGAAGGCGACGCCGTGGTTGCGCGTGTTGACGAGCTGGATGCCCGGCAGCAGCTTGCGTTCTTCGCCGGGGACGATCGAGTTTCGACGGCGTGCTTGGTGAGCTGGTCGAGCGCGATCACGCCGAGCGCGACGAGCGCCGCGAGCAGCCAAGGCCGGGTCGCGCGCGGCAGCCGGCGGACGGCGTTCTGAGGCGCCCAGCTAGAGCCTGCGCTTCGGGCTGCATGCCGCCGGCCCCGCAAGTCCCCGATCTGCGATCGGCGGCATCTGCGATCAGCCGTGGATGAGCCGGCCGACGACGACGCTGTTGACGACCTGCAGGGTGATGATCGCCAGGATCGGGCTGAAGTCGATCCCGCCGAACGAGGGCACGACGCGGCGGAATATGCGCAGGAAGGGCTCGCAGACGTCGCGCAGGAAGCCGAGCACGGCGTCGGTCGTGCGCGAGTACGGCGGGCGCACGCCGGCGCGAACAGCAGCTGGATGACGATGTAGAGGATTATCAGCAGCGTGTAGACGTAGATCAGCGCCGACAGGAAGTCGGCGACTTGCGGTGCGCGCGCTCGCGAGCGACCGATCAGCGGCCGCCCTCCGAGCACCGCGTCGAGCGCGTCGCTGAACGCCGCGCGCAGCCCGGCGCGCTCGAGCGCGTCCAGGCCGCGCGCGGTCAGGCCGCCCGGCGAGGTGACCTCGCGGCGAACCGCGACCGTGTCGTAGCCGCGCCGGCGCAGCAGCTCGGCGGTGCCGGCGAGCGTCTGCACGACGAGCTCGGCGCCCTGGGCGGCGGGGATGCCCCTGCGCACGCCCGCGTCGACCTGCGCCTCGGCGACGAGCGCCACGTATGCCGGCGCGCACGACATCAGGCCCATGGCGACGTCGAGGAGCGCGTCGTCGAGCACGACGAGCGTGCCGAGCTCGGCGAACAGCTCGCGACATCGCCGTCGAGGCGCGCGTCGTCGCTGCACGTCGCCGGCGGTCGCTGGCCTGCACGACGGCGCCCTGGCGCACCTCGACGGGCAGCGAGGGGATGAAGCGGTAGACGGGCCGTTCGGGATACGCCTCGCGCAGCGCGGCAAGCGGGGTGGCGGCGAGGATCGAGGCGACCGCCCTCGCCTGCGGGACGATCTCCTCGGCGACGGCGAACAGCTGAGCGGGCTTGTGGCAGAGAACCACGAGATCGGCGCGCGCGGCGACCTCGGCGTTGGCGCCCAGCGCCTCGCCGCCCACCTCGGCAGCCAAGCTGCGAGCGCGCTCGGCGATGGGGTCGGAGCAGAGCACCGGACGACCCCACCCGCGCGCCAGCGCGCGGGCCATGTTCCCGCAGCCGATCAGGCCTATCTGCATGAGGTGTCCAAGCTAGCGGGCATGATCGCGACCACGCGGCCCTAGCGCGTCAGATCCTCGTTCGAAGCCGTGACGCAGCGAGCGCGGCGTGTTACGCACGCGAGCGACCGAGGGCGCCGCCAGAGGCCGGATATGGCTCGTCAGGACTGATTGAAGAAGCCCTTCTCGATCAGTCGTGCCCGCTCCTCGGCGGATATCTCGACGTTGCGAGGAGTAAGCATGAACACCTTGTCGGCGATCCGCTGCATGCCGCCGTCGAGCGCGTAGGTCAGGCCGGAGGCGAAGTCGATCAGGCGCTTGGCGAGATCGGTTTCAGAGCCCTGCAGGTTGAGGATCACAGGGATCGAATCCTTGAACTTGTCGGCGATCTGCTGGGCGTCGTTGAAGGACTTCGGCACCACCAGGTGCACGCGAACGTCGCCGTTGCCGCGGCTTCCGACGGGTTTCAACACGGTCGATCGTCCGCGCCCGGCGCGCCCGCCGGCACCGGCGTCGGGTGCATCGTCGTCGCCGAAGATGTCGTCGAACTCGTCGCGCCGGCGGCGCAGACGGCGGACGTTCGGCCGCTCGCGGTAGCGGTCCTCGATCTCGGTCTCCGGAGCGGCCTCCTCGTCGTAGTCGTCGTGATATTCCTCGGCTAGGCCGAAGTACACGAGCGCGCTGTGCCAGGAGTCGCGAAAAGACATCGGTGTAGGTGCGTGTTCGCCCGGAGAACCGGATTCCCTGCTGATGCTAGTCGTTACAGCTCGCCGAGCGCGGGCCTGTGATCATATAGCCTCGTGCCGATTCGCACGATGGTGGCACCCTCCTCGGCCGCGACGACGTAGTCCTGGGAGGTGCCCATCGAAAGGTGCTCGAGGCCGCGCTCGCGTGCGAGCTCGCGCAGCGCGGCGAACCACGGGCGGCTCGCCTCCGGGTCCGCCGCGAGCGGCGGCATCGTCATCAGCCCTGCGACCGGCAGCGGCGAGCGCGCGATGAAGGCGTCGAGCTGCTCCGGGGTCACGCCGGCCTTGCCTTCCTCGCCGGCGATGTTGACCTCGATGAGGATCCGCAGTCCGGGGTGGGCGAGCGCGCGGTGGCGCTCGAGCTCGCGCAGCGCCGACTCGGAGGCGAGCGAGTGGATCAGGCGCACGTGGGGCACGATCAGGCGCACGCGCCGGCTCTGGAGCTGACCGATGAAGTCCCACTGGAACAGCTGTCCGTGCGCCGCGACCTTCTCCTGCAGGTCGCGCGCGCGATTCTCGCCCACGAGGGTGATGCCGCCCTCGGCGAGCGTCGGCAGGTCGTCGGGCGAGACGTACTTGGTGGCGGCCAGCACCTCGACGGCGGCGTCGCTCGGGCGCTCGACCGGCGAGCGGGCGACGGCGCCGGCAAGCTCGGCGCGCACGCGCTCGAGGTTCGCGCGGATGCTCGCGGCGCGCAGGCCGGAGATCAGCTCAGCCACGCGACCCCCGCCTGGCGACCTGCGTGCGAGCCTTCGCGCCGGTGCGAGAAGAAGCGCTCGTCGCAGATCGTGCATGCCTGCACGTCCTGCACGCGCGCGACGCCCGCCGCAAGCAGCCGCTCGTGGGCGATCGCGCGCAGGTCGATGCGGTCGCCGTTCCCATGCGAGCCTGCGAACGCGGCGTGAACCTCCGGCCCGACCGCATAGCAGCACGCTCCCGCGCAGGGACCGACGATCGCGAGAACGAGCTCGCGTCCGGCGAGCTCCTCGAGCGCGCGCACGCCCTCCTCGAGCACGCCGACGGCGAGACCGCGCCAGCCGGCGTGGATCATGGCGACGGCCCCGCGGCAGCCGAGCGCGACGGGCAGGCAGTCGGCCGCGAGCACCATCGTCCCAACGCCGCGCAGCGCGGTCGCCTGACCGTCGGCCTCGCCGCCCTGGCTGTCGGCGCCGCGGTCGCCCTCGGCGCGGCCCATCGCGATCTCACCGCGCGGGCCGCCACGCCCGAGCCCCGCGGGCACGACCCGCTGCACGACGTTGCCGTGAACCTGATAGCCGCGCGCGAGTCGCTCGAGGCCGAGCGTCGCCCGCAAGCGCTCGCGCGCGTGCGCACCCTGCTCGGCGCGGTCGCCTGCGACGCTCGACATGTTGCCGTTGACCCGCGCGGTGAACAGCGCGCGGCCGCCCCCGGGGAGCTCGAGGGGATGCTCACGCGAGCTCATGACCTCACACCGCGCCCTCGAGCGCCGCTCGGAGCTCGGCCTCGCGCCCGTCGGCCAGCTCGCCGTCGAGCCTGCGGCGCAGAGCGATCTCGAGCCGACGACCGATCTCCGGGCCGGCTGGGATTCCGGCAGCGAGCAGGTCATCGCCCGTGATCTGAAGGCGCACCTGACGCCAGCATTGAAGCCACTCGCGTGCCGACTCGAGCGCTCTCCCGGCGCTTCGCTCGCCACCGGGCACAGCCGCCAGCGCGCCCGCCAGCGCGACGGCCTCGACGGTGGCGGCGGCCGCGGCGGCGTACACCTGGGAGGGATGGTTGGCGTCGCGCAGCTCCTCTACGAGCGCCGGCGCGCGCAGCACGGTCCGGAGCACCGCTTGGCGCTCGGCGGCGGTGAACTCGAGACCGTCCAGCAGGGCGGAGATCGCCGCGGGAGCATGAGGCTCCGTGCTCGCAGAGAGCAGCAGAACGGCGAGCGCCAGCACCTCAGCACGTCCGTCCTCCGGCAGCAGCGCGAGCGCGCGGTTGGCGAGCTGCTCGTCGAAGCGCAGTTGCGGCTCGAACGCCGCAAGGACGCCGAGCTCGTCGAGGGCGGCGAGCGCGGTGACGGGATCGGATTCGGCCAGCGCGAGCCGCAGCTCCGCGCCGACGCGCGGACGGGACACCGTTGCAAGGGCGCCGCCGGCTAGCGCCACGGCCGCGAGCGCGGCCGTGGCAGGCTCCGGCTCGAAGCCTAGGCGCGCCTCGTAGCGCGCCAGTCGCAGCAGGCGCGTCGGGTCATCGATGAAGCTGCGCTCGTGCAGCACGCGCAGGCGCCGCGCGGCAAGGTCCGCGAGGGCGTTCTGTGCCGCATCGAGCTTTCCGCGCTCCGGGCCGCCGAGGGTGACGGCGATCGCGTTGACGGTGAAGTCCCTGCGGCGGAGATCCTCCTCGACCGTTCCACGACGCACCTCCGGCAGCGCGCCGGGAGCTCGATAGGTCTCGGCACGGCGCTCGGCGATGTCCATCCGTCCGGCGGGCCACTCGACGACGGCTGTGCCGAAGCGATCGTGAACGGTGACGGCGGACGCCCCGCCGATCAGCGAGGCGACCTCGCCGGCGAGCGCGGCCGCATCGCCGGCCACGGCGACATCGAGCTCGCGAGGCATCCGTTCGAGCAGCAGGTCACGCGTGGCGCCGCCGACGAGCGCGGCGTCGTCTCGCGTTCGCGTCAGCGCCAGCAGCTCGCGCCCACCGGGGCACGCGCTCATCGCCTCGAGCACGTCGGCGCCGCCCGGTGCACGCGCGGCCGAGCCGGCCCTGCTCACGGTCGCCTCGCTGAGCTCATCAGCCCTCGCGTACAGGAATCCCGGCCGCAGCCAGGTGCGCCTTGGCCTCGCCTACGGTGTAGCGCCCGTAATGGAAGATCGACGCGCACAGCACCGCGTCGGCGCCGGCGCGCAGCGCCTCGGCAAGGTGCTCGAGCTCCCCGGCGCCGCCCGACGCAATGACGGGCACGCTCACCGCCTCGCTCACCGCGCTCGTGAGGGCGAGGTCATAGCCTTCGCTCGTGCCGTCCCGGTCCATGCTGGTCAGCAGGACCTCGCCGGCGCCTCGCTCGATCGCCTCGCCCGCCCACGCGACCACGTCGCGGCCGGTGGGCGTGCGCCCACCCGCGAGATACGCCTCCCAGCCCGGCGACCCGTTGGCGGCGGAAGCCTTGCGTGCCTTCGCGTCGATCGCGAGCACGACGCACTGGGCGCCGAACACGCGTGCGAGCTCGTCGATCAGCTCGGGACGTTCGAGCGCGGCAGAGTTGACCGAGACCTTGTCCGCACCGGCGTCGAGGACGGCTTGGGCATCTGCCACGGACCGTATGCCGCCGCCGATCGTGAACGGCACGAAGACGTCGTCGGCGGTGCGCCGCGCCAGCTTGGCGATCGTCTCGCGCCTCTCATGGGTGGCGGTGATATCGAGGAAGACGAGCTCGTCGGCGCCTTCACGGTCGTAGTGGGCGGCCAGCTCCACGGGGTCGCCTGCGTCGCGGATGTCGACGAATTCGACGCCCTTCACGACGCGACCGGCATCTACGTCCAGGCACGCGATGATGCGCTTGAAGTGCACCCGCCCACCGTATCGCCCGAGCTGGCAGCGCCGAGGCCGCGAGCTCACTGAGCGAGCGCCGCGTGCGCCTCGGCGACGGTGAAACGTCCCTCGTAGAGCGCCTTGCCGACGATCACGCCGGCGAGGCTCGGTGCGCGCAGGGCGGCGAGACGCTCGAGGTCGGCGAGGGCGCCGATGCCGCCCGAGTAGACGACGCTTCCGCGCACCGACGCCGCGACCGCGCGGACGTCGTCGACGTCCGGTCCCTCGAGCATCCCGTCGCGCTCGACGTTCGTGTAGACGAACGCTCGCACCCCGCTCGCCTGCAGGCGCTCGAGCACGGCGTCGGTTGTGAGGCCCGTCGTCTCGGTCCAGCCGGCCGTGGCGACGCGCCCACCGCGCACGTCGACGGACACGAGCACGCGCTCCGGTCCGTGCGCCGCGAGCGCCTCGCGCAGCAGGTCTGGGTCGGCGAATGCGGCGGTGCCCAGGACCACGCGCGCGGCGCCGGCTCGGAGCGCTTCGGCGACCGCCTCGATCGAGCGCAACCCACCGCCATACTGCACGGGCACGTCCAGCTCGCCGGCGATCCTTCGCAGCTGCTCGAGGTTGACGGGCGCGCCGGTCTTCGCGCCGTCGAGGTCGACGACGTGCAGGAAGCGCGCCCCGGCCTGCGTCCAGCCGCGCGCGGCGGCCAGCGGGTCCTCGTCGTAGACCTTCTTCGCGTCGAAGTCGCCCTGCACCAGTCGCACGGCGTTGCCGCCGAGGATGTCGATCGCCGGGTAGAGGTTCACCGCGCGATGGGCGCCGCAGCCGCGATGCATATGCGCGCGAAGTTCGCGAGCAGGCGCAGGCCGGCCGCGGAGGACTTCTCGGGGTGGAACTGCACTCCGTAGAAGGAGCCGCTCTGCACGGCGCTCACGAACGGCGCCCCGTACTCGGCGACGCCGAGCGAATCCTGCGCGAGCGCAGGCATGGGCGCGAACGAGTGCACGTGGTAGAAGGCGCAGCGCGGCGGTAGATCGGCGATCAGCGGGGAGGCGCGTTTCGTGAAGCTGACCTCGTTCCAGCCGATGTGCGGCAGCTTCAGAGCGCCGGCTTCGAGCGCGCGGACCTCCCCCGCGACGATCGCCAGGCCGGCGGCGCCGCCCATCTCGGTCGAGGACTCGAAGGCCAGCTGCATTCCCAGGCAGATGCCGAGAACGGGAGTACCGCTCTGCACGCGCTCGCAAAGCAGCTCGTCGAGCCCGAGCTCGCGCAGTCGCTGCATCGCGCGCGGGAACGCTCCCACGCCCGGCACGACCAGACCGGCCGCTTCCCGCAGCAGCTCGGGGTCGGCGCTCACGCGCGCGCGTGCGCCGACGTGCTCGAGCGCCTTCTCAACCGAGCGCCGGTTGCCCATGCCGTAGTCGACGACGGCGATCTCCACTGGCTCCTCGAGCAGGCGGCTCATGCGGTCAGCGTTCCCTTCGTGCTCGGCACACCCGTCTCGGTGGGGTCGATCGCCACGGCCTGGCGCAGCGCGCGGGCGAACGCCTTGAACGCCGCCTCGATCATGTGGTGCGCGTTGCTGCCGGACTCCACGCGCACGTGCAGCGTGAGCTTCGCGGCGTTCGCCAGCGCGCGGAAGAACTCCTCGGTCAGCTCGTGCTCGAAGCCGCCGGTCGAGCCGGGCGGCAGCGCGGCGTCGAACAGCGTGAACGGGCGGCCCGAGATGTCGATCGCACAGCTCGCGCGCGCCTCGTCCATCGGGATCGTCGCCCACCCGTAGCGCGCGATCGCGACGCGGTCGCCGAGCGCCGCGTCGAGCGCCTGCCCGAGCACGATCGCGGTGTCCTCGGCGGTGTGGTGCGCTCCGGTCCGCAGGTCGCCGCTGACGGTCACGTCGAGATCCATCCGCCCGTGGCGCGCGAGCAGGTCGAGCATGTGATCGAGGAAGCCGATGCCGGTATCGCGGGCGCCGTCGCCTGCGCCTTCGAGGCCGAGCGCTAGGTGCACGTCCGTCTCGCCGGTCCTGCGTTCGATCGTCGCCGTCCGCTTCATTGGTCGGGATTCTCCCTTACTCGCGCCTCCATCGATTCGGCATGCACCTCGAAGCCCTCGGCGCGCGCTATCGGAGCGCCTGCCGCGGCGAGCCTGTCGGCCGCTTCGCCGACCCGCACCTCGGCCATCCGCCGGCGGAAGTGGCGCGGGGAGAGCATCGAAGCGAAGCGCGCGGACCCGGCCGTCGGCAGAACGTGATTCGAGCCGGCGACATAGTCGCCGAAGGCGGTCGCGCTGTCGACGCCCACGAACAGACAGCCGGCAGAGCGGACGATCGGGGCGAGCGCTTCGATCTCGGCGCCGATCAGCTGCAGGTGCTCGGGGGCGAACGCGTTGGCGAGCGCGAGCGCCTCCCGCGCCGTGGCGAGCTCGACAATCGCGAACGCTGCCTCGCCAACTGTCGGCCGTTCCACGACGAGCGTCTCGAGCTGTCCGGCGAGGGCGTCACAGGCGGCGGGCGAAGGCGAGGCGGCCACGACGAGGCTGCCCGGCCCGTGCTCGCCCTGGGCGAGCATGTCGAGCACGGCGAGCCGCAGCTCGTGCTCTGCAGCGTCGGCGCCGAGCAGGACGAGCAGGTCGCTCGGACCGGCGAAGCCGTCGATCCCGACGGTCGCGGAGAGCTGGTGCTTGGCCTCCTGGACGTACAGGTTGCCCGGCCCGACGATCACGTCCACGCGCTCGACCGTCTCGGTGCCGTATGCGAGCGCGGCTATCGCCTGCGCGCCGCCCATGCGGTAGACGCGCTCGACGCCGCACAGCCGGCAGGTGCCGAGGATCAGCGGGTCGATCTGCCCGTCGGCGCCGGGCGGCGAGCAGACCGCGACGTCGACGACGCCCGCGGCGCGCGCCGTCACGACGCCCATGACCACCGTGCTCGGATAGGGCGCGCGGCCGCCTGGGACATACACCGCAGCCGAGCCGACAGGCACCTCGCGCAGGATCGACGCGCTGGCCCTGCGGCAGCGCTACCGCGGGCTCGCCGCCGATGCCGGCGTCCGCGACGAGGGCGACGTTCGCGATCGCCACCTGCAGGCCCGCGACGAGCTCGAGCGGAAGCAGCTTGATCGCATCGTCGAGCTCCTGCGGCGAGACGAGCAGCGGCATCGGCTCGCCTCGCTGGGTGTCGAAGCGGCGCGTGTAGTCGAGCACGGCGCTGTCGCCACCGCGATGCACCGTCGTGAGGATCTCGCGCACATCGTCCTCGACCGAGGCGGGGCTTGCGATCAACGAGCGCAGGCGCTCGGCGGCGCGCGAAGGACCACCGAGACGTCGGACCTCCTCGACGTCGATGCGCGTGATCTGCATCTCAGGCGCCGCCGGGCGCACGGCGCCCGTCGGAGGAGACCGGCATGCCGCGCAGCTGCCCCAGCAGGTCGTCGATCGGAGCGGCCTTGAGCTTGTGCGCTACCGGGTTGGCGATCAGCCGGGCGGTGCAGATCACGATCTCCTCGCGCACCACGAGGTTGTTCTCGCGCAGAGTCGTGCCGGTCGCGGTGAGGTCGATGATCGCCTCGACCATGCCGGTCAGCGGCGCGAGCTCGACCGAGCCCTTCACCTCCACGATCTCCGCCTGCCTGCCCGTCTCCTCGAGGTGGCGGGCCGCGATGCGCGGATACTTCGTGGCGACGCGCATCACCCCGAGCCGTCGCAGCGCCGCGAGCGCGGGATCGGGACCGGCCTTGCTCGCAAGCACCATCGTGCAGCGGCCGTAGCCGAGATCGAGCAGCTCGTAGACCTCGCGCCCGCCCTCTCCCGCACGCTGAGCAGCCTGCTCGAGCAGCACGTCCTTGCCGGTGATGCCGAGGTCGGCTGCGCCGGCCTCGACGTAGGTGGGCACGTCCGAGGGTCGCATCGTGATCACGCCGATGTCCTCGAACAGCAGCTTGCGGTCGTTCGAGCGCAGCTCGCTCGTGTCGATTCCGAGCGCGGCGAGCAGGTCGACGGTTCCGTCGAACAGCGCCCCGCGGGGCACTGCGATGGTGAGGCCGTTCGTCGGGCTCATCGCGGCATCTCATCCGCCGTGGCGGCAGCGAGCAGCGCGCCGGTCCCGCGCTCCTCGCCGGCGAGCGCGATGTGCAGGCGGTCGACCCCGAGCGCGAAGCCGACGGCGGGCAGCGCGCGCCCGAAGCGCCCGAGCAGGTCGTCGTAGCGGCCGCCGCCGCCGATCGGGGCGCCGAGCGCCGGGTCGTACACCTCGAACACGGCGCCGGTGTAGTAGCCGATGTTGCGCACCAGGCCGAGATCGAAGATCACCCGCTGCGGCGACGCCTGGATCGAGCAGGTCGTGCACGCGGCGCAGCCCGGTCACGGCCTCCGCAGCTGCCGCGTGGACGTCGGTGAGCACCTCCGGACCGCCGCGCCGCTGGGGCACCTCGAGCAGCAGCTCGGCGGCCTCGCCCGCGAGTCCGGATTCGGCGAGCGTGCGCTCGAGCCCGACGAAGTCGCGCAGTACGAGCGCTTCGAGCAGGCCTGCGCGGGTCGGCTCGGGCACGCCGAGGCTCGCCATCAGCGCGGGAAACAGCGATGCGTCGCCGAGGCCGATCCGGTAGCCCTTCAGCCCGGTCGCGTCGAGTGCGTGGCAGAGCACGGTGAGCGCCTCCGCGGTGCCCTGCGGCGCGGGCGAGCCGATCAGCTCGATCCCGGCCTGCAGCAGCTCGCGCGGCTGGCCCCGCTGCGGGCGCACGCCGCGGTAGCAGTGGGCGAAGTAGCAGAAGCGCAGCGGCGGCTCGCTCGAGGCGTAGCGCGTCGCGACGACGCGCGCGATCGGCACGGTCATGTCCGAGCGCAGCACGAGCACGGCGCCGGACTCGTCGAACACGCGGTAGGCGGGCTGCGCTTCGGCCATGTCGGCGCGCGCGAGCACCGACTCGTACTCGAGCGCAGGCGTGTAGACCTCGCCGTAGCCGTGGCGCTCGAACACGCGCCGCAGCGCGTCGGTGATCGCGCGCACCTCGCGCGTCTCTTCCGGTAGCACGTCGCGCGTGCCGCTGGGGATGGGGTGGATCATCGCGACCCGAGATTACGCGTGCACGGGCTCCGTGGCCACGCGCTCGATGCGTGCGCCGAGATCGCGCAGGCGCTCGTCGATGCGCTCGTAGCCACGGTCGATCTGGCGGATGTTGCCGATCTCGCTGCGCCCCTCGGCGCACAGCGCCGCGAGCAGCATCGCCATGCCCGCGCGGATGTCGGGCGACTCGACGCGCTCGCCGCGCAGCCGGCGCGGGCCCGTCACGATCGCCCGGTGCGGGTCGCACATGACGATGTCCGCGCCCATCAGGATCAGCTTGTCGGTGAAGATCAGACGGTTCTCGAACATCCACTCGTGCACGAGGATCGAGCCCTCGGCCTGGGTCGCCAGCGCGACCGCGATCGAGGTCAGGTCGGCCGGGAACGCCGGCCACGGGCCGTCCTGGATCTTGCTCTTGTACTCGCCGACGTCCGCCTGGGCGACGAGCTTCTGCCCGCCGGGCACGAGCACGTCGTTGCCGTCGAGCTCCGAGCGCAGTCCGACGCGCTCGAACACGAGGCGGATCATGCGCAGGTCGCCGGGGACCGTGTCCTTGATGCGCAGTTCTCCGCCGGTGACGCCGGCCAGCGCCATGAAGCTGCCGATCTCGATGTGGTCGGGCGCGATGTCGTGCTCGCAGCCGTGCAGGCGCTCGGCGCCGTTGACAGTGATCAGGTTCGAGCCGATCCCCTGGATGTCGGCGCCCATCTTCACGAGCATGCGCGCGAGATCCTGGACGTGCGGCTCGCAGGCGGCGTTGCCGATCACTGTCGTGCCTGGGATGAGCGCGGCGGCCATCAGCGCGTTCTCGGTCGCCATCACCGACGGCTCGTCCATGAAGACGTCCGTCGGTCGCAGGCCGTGCGGCGCGCTCAGCACGATCTCGCCGTCACAGTCCGCGATCGCGCCCATCGCGCGGAACGCGTCGAGGTGCGGGTCCAGGCGCCGCCGTCCGATCACGTCGCCGCCCGGCGGCGGCATCACCGCGCGGTGGAAACGCGCGAGCAGCGGGCCGGCGAGCAGGAACGACGCGCGGATCAGCTCGGCAAGCTCCCGCTCGATCTCGACTTCGTGAACGTCGGCTGCACACAGCGCGACCTCGTTGGGCCCGCGCCAGCTCATCTGCACGCCGATCGCGCGCAGGATCTCGAGCATCGCCTCGACGTCGCTGATCCGCGGCACGTTGCGCACGACGACCTCGTCCTCGGTGAGGACGGCTGAGGCGAGGATCGGCAGCGCGCCGTTCTTGTTCCCGGCCGGAGACCATCGTGCCGGAGAGCGGAACGCCGCCTTCGATGACGAACTTCTCCATGAGCTGTGGGCGTCGCCGTCGTCCCCACCGGGGCGCGCTGACCTGACGCCTGGCAAGCGTAACAGCCATCTGGGACTGGAGTTCGAGCCCCGTGCCCCCGGCCCTGCATCGGCCGGATCGCGGTCGCGGGAGGCGCGGGCTTTACAACTGTCCCTGCAACTCCCGTTGCAGCCACACGAGAGCGCAATCGGCTTGCGCAAGCCATTTTTCGTCGAGCGACGCGGCACGTACGCACGTTCGCGCGCGATCCGTCCGCCGGCGCCCGTAGCCTGCGAACACGTGTTCCCCCGACCCCACAGCCCAACGCTTGCGCAGCGCGCGCTCGGTGCCCTGCGCCTCACCCGCTCGTTCCTTCTGCTCGAGGACGACCACGACGTCGACTGGGAGGTCGGCTCGGACGAGCTCCATGAGGCGCCTCATCCGCACCGAGCGCCGCTGCACAGGGCTCCGAGGGACCGCCGTCCCGGCGCACCCGGCGCTCGCGACCACGTGTGTCTGACACCGGTGCGCCGCGGGCAGCCGACACCCAGGCTCCAGCGGGAGACGCAGCGCACGCTCCCGGGCGCGCCGGCCTGCTAGGACCGTCGCGCGTCTAAAGAAAAAACCGGCGGCGTCCTACTCTCCCAGGCCCTTGCGAGCCAAGTACCATCGGCGCTGAGGGGCTTAACTACTCTGTTCGGAATGGGAAGAGGTGTTTCCCCCTCGCTAAAGCCACCGGAAAAGCGTGAGAGACCACGCCTCCCCGGTCCTTCAAAACTGCACAGCGCCACAACGAGCATCACAAAAAATCCGTCAAGCCCTCGACCCATTAGTACCGGTCTCCTCCAGGCGTTGCCGCCCTTCCAGATCCGGCCTATCAACCTGGTGGTCTACCAGGGGTCTTACTCCCTCAAGGGGATGGGAGAGTTCATCTTGAGGTCGGCTTCCCGCTTAGATGCTTTCAGCGGTTATCCGCTCCACACGTAGCTAGCCTGCTATGCCCTTGGCAGGACAACAGATACACCAGAGGTGCGTTCATCCCGGTCCTCTCGTACTAGGGACAAATCCTCTCAACTCTCCAGCGCCCACGGCAGATAGGGACCGAACTGTCTCACGACGTTCTGAACCCAGCTCGCGTACCGCTTTAATGGGCGAACAGCCCAACCCTTGGGAGCAACTCCACCCCCAGGATGCGACGAGCCGACATCGAGGTGCCAAACCGGGCCGTCGATGTGGACTCTTGGGCCCGATAAGCCTGTTATCCCCGGAGTACCTTTTATCCGTTGAGCGACGGCACTTCCACTTGCTACCGCCGGATCACTAAGACCTGCTTTCGCACCTGCTCGACTTGTCAGTCTCGCAGTCAAGCTCCCTTACTACCTTTACGCTCTACACACGATTTCCAACCGTGATGAGGGAACCTTTGTGCGCCTCCGTTACATTTTAGGAGGCGACCGCCCCAGTCAAACTACCCGCCTGGAACTGTCCAGCGCCCGGATTCACGGAGCGCTGTTAGAAGTCCAATACACCAAGGGTGGTATCTCAAGGGTGGCTCCACGCCGACCGCAACCGGCGCTTCAAAGCCTCCCACCTATCCTGAGCGAGATGCATCGAACCCCAATACCAAGTTGTAGTAAAGGTTCACGGGGTCTTTCCGTCTAGCCGCGGGTACTCGGCATCTTCACCGAGACTGCAATTTCACCGAGCCCCTCGTTGAGACAGCGCTGAAGTCGTTACGCCATTCGTGCAGGTCGGAACTTACCCGACAAGGAATTTCGCTCTCACTGTTACTTCCCAGGATCCTGTTGCACGCCTGAGATTGACTGAGACTTGCGTCTCAGCGGGTCGATCATCTCTGCCGACCTCTGCATGTCGCCATACAGACCGGACCATATCTTGCCCACCAAGAGTGGGCCCTGGCGTATGGTCTCTGAGGGGTCAATCCACGAGTGGACGACTTCCCTGCTGATTGTCCGCACCGGTCGCATTGTCACGTCCCTCCTTTTTGCGGGACGTAGCGCCGGATACTCGGATGTTCCAGCATATAGCCAGGTTTTACTAAGGCAGCGTAAGTCACCTTAGGACCGTTCCTCATGTTACTACTCGAGAAAGCTGACTTTCCCAAGCGGCCCGCTCATTTCTGGCGGGCTCTCATGGTCGCCCATGAGAGCGGACTATCTCATCCCGCGACCGCTCTAGGTCGGCGGGCTCGGCGTATAGTCTCTGAGGATTCCATCCATTCGATAGCGTCTCTTCCCACCGCGATTCATCCGTTCCCGGAGAGCAAGAACCTCGTGGTAGTCCTGGTCGCTCAGATCACCGGATGCGAGTAGCGCAACGGCGCTCCTCCACAGCCTGTAATCCTCTGCCTTCTGCCCCACGACCGGAAACCGGTCGAAAAACGGCACAATTCGGCTACTGAGGTCACGAACTGCATTGACCTCCCAATACCAGCCATTGTTGCCGCCCCTCCGCACGCGCCCGCATCCTAGGGTCTCTTGGAAGAGATCCAGCGGCGTGCGGTCGTGCTGCGAGACATTGAAGGCCGCTGAGAGCTTGTAGCTCCGACGATAGTCGCCGCGTTTGCGACACACAATCATGAAGCTGCCCTCCCCCAGCGCAAACCCTGACAGGAAGCTGCCGAGTGAGGTCGGTATGACCTCGATGGATGGCCTTTCCTGCTGATTGTCCGCACCCGGCACATTGTCACGGTACCGCCCGCTTGGGACGGTACTCGTAGTGCGGGATACTCGGATGTTCCAGCATATAGCCAAGTTTTACAACTACCTCGGTCAACTGATAGTTACGGCCGCCGTTTACCGGGGCTTAGCTTCGCTGCTTCGAACCGAAGTCCTAACAACTCCACGTAACCTTCCGGCACCGGGCAGGCGTCAGCCCCTATACGTCGTCTTTCGACTTAGCAGAGACCTGTGTTTTTGGTAAACAGTCGCTTCAGCCAATTCACTGCGGCCCTCTCGGGCTCCACTCGCGAGGAGCTTCACCCTACTGGGGCGCCCCTTATCCCGAAGTTACGGGGCGATTTTGCCGAGTTCCTTAACGAGGGTTATCTCGATCACCTTAGTATTCTCTACTTGCCCACCTGTGTCGGTTTTGGTACGGGCACGCGCTGCCTCCCTAGAGGATTTTCTCGGAGGTCTGGCGTCAGGGACTCGCCGGCTTACAGCCAGCTGGCATCGCACCTCAGGTTATGCAGCCCCGCATTTGACAAGGGCCACCCCTACATGCTTACCCCAGGATGACCATCACCTGGGTTCCCCTAGCCTACCTCGTCTCCCCATCGGTCAAACGGAAGCGACGTGGTACAGGAATATCAACCTGTTGGCCATCGACTACGCCTTTCGGCCTCGCCTTAGGTCCCGACTAACCCTGAGCAGACGAACTTTACTCAGGAATCCTTGGGCAATCGGTGGAGGGGATTCTCACCCCTCTTTCGTTACTTATGCCGGCATTCTCACTTCCCACGCCTCCACGGCTGGCTTGCGCCGCCGCTTTGCTGGCATGGGAACGCTCTCCTACCGCGCGATCGACCCGAAGGTCTCACGCACCCGCAGCTTCGGTGACTAGCTTGAGCCCCGTTACATTGTCCGCGCTCGAACACTTGACCAGTGAGCTGTTACGCACTCTTTCAAGGATGGCTGCCTCTAAGCCAACCTCCTGGTTGTCTATGCACTCGAACATCGTTTCCCACTTAGCTAGCACTTAGGGACCTTAGCTGGCGGTCTGGGCTGTTTCCCTTTTGACGCTGAAGTTTATCCCCCAGCAACTGACTCCCGGAGTAAACGTGATTGGTCTTCGGAGTTTGCCTGAAGTCGGTAACCTGGTAGGGCCCCTAATCCAAACAGTGCTCTACGGCCAACACGCAATTTATCCGAGGCTATACCTAAATATATTTCGGAGAGAACCAGATATCACTGAGCTTGATTAGCCTTTCACTCCGACCCACAGGTCATCCGCCCAGTTTTCAACCTAGGTCGGTTCGGCCCTCCACGAGGTCTTACCCCCGCTTCAGCCTGCCCATGGGTAGCTCGCTCAGTTTCGGGTATACCGCCCGCGACTATGTCGCCCTGTTAGGACTCGCTTTCGCTACGGCTCCGCTCATCGCTTAACCTTGCCGCAGACGAGTAACTCGCCGGCTCGTTATGCAAAAAGCACGCGGTCATCCCTCGAAGGGACTCCCACCGCTTGTAGGCACGCGGTTTCAGGTACTATTTCACTCCCCTTCCGGGGTACTTTTCACCTTTCCCTCACGGTACTAGTCCGCTATCGGTCACCAAGGAGTACTTAGCCTTGGAGGGTGGTCCCCCCAGGTTCAGTCCGCGTTTCACGGGTGCGGACTTACTCAGGAACATCTGACAGGAGATCGCGCAGTTTCGTCTACGGGACGGTTGCCCTCTATGGTGCGCGGTTCCACACGCTTCGACTACCGCACGATTTTGTAACTCCTGCCGAGCCGGACATGACTCGGAACAGACGCCCTACAACCCCCGACAGACAACGCATGTCCGCTTGCATCTGCCAGGTTTGGGCTGGTCCCCTTTCGCTCGCCACTACTCAGGGAGTCTCTGTTGATTTTCTTTCCTCGGGGTACTGAGATGTTTCACTTCCCCCGCTTGTCCTCTCCCGGCCTATGTGTTCAGCCGGGGATAACGCCGCATTACCAGCGCTGGGTTTCCCCATTCGGGAACCCACGGGTCAAAGGCTATTCAGCGCCTAACCGTGGCTTATCGCAGCCGTTCACGCCCTTCTTCGACTCTTGGTGCCAAGGCATCCACCGTGTGCCCTTACTATCTTGACGGTGATTCTGCCCACCACGACCCGAAGGTCGCGTGGGCTCGGTGATACCCGTTTGTCAGCCGCCGCTTATCGATGGCGGCTGATGTGGCTTCTGTGCAGTTTTCAAGGACCGTGGAGAGGCGTATGACGTCGGCTGGCCCCGCGTTCGTAGATCACCTTGATCGTGATCTCGCGAGGACCGGCGGACGCCGGTCTCTCAAAACTCAACAGCACGCTGGATCCTTGCGACCTCGCTCCACCGCCTCCCCCAAGCAGTAGGGGAAGACGTCCGTAGCGCGGCCATCCAGCCAGGTCCGGTCGACATGCTAGGCCCGGTCCGCTGACGCCGCCGGCCTTGAGGGCCGGCGACCGCACGGTCCGTCTTGCGACGGTCCCCCGACCGGGGCACCGCTAGGTGCTCCCTAGAAAGGAGGTGATCCAGCCGCAGCTTCCGCTACGGCTACCTTGTTACGACTTCACCCCAGTCACGAGCCCCACCTTCGACGGCTCCCTCCCTTGCGGGTTAGGCCACCGGCTTCGGGTGTTGCTCACTCCCGTGGTGTGACGGGCGGTGTGTACAAGGCCCGGGAACGTATTCACCGCGGCAATGCTGATCCGCGATTACTAGCAACTCCGCCTTCATGCAGGCGAATTTCAGCCTGCAATCCGAACCGAGACGCACTTTAAGGGATTCGCTCCACCTCGCGGTATCGCAACCCTCTGTATACGCCAATGTAGCACGTGTGTAGCCCTGAACATAAGGGGCATGAGGACTTGACGTCATCCCCACCTTCCTCCGGTTTGTCACCGGCAGTCTCGCATGAGTCCCCAACTAAATGCTGGCAACATGCGACGGGGGTTGCGCTCGTTGCGGGACTTAACCCAACATCTCACGACACGAGCTGACGACAGCCATGCACCACCTGTGAGAGTGCCCCGAAGGGAAGGTGTGTTTCCACACCGATCACCCACATGTCAAGCCCAGGTAAGGTTCTTCGCGTCGCGTCGAATTAAACCACATGCTCCGCTGCTTGTGCGGGCCCCCGTCAATTCCTTTGAGTTTTAGCCTTGCGGCCGTACTCCCCAGGCGGGCAACTTAATGCGTTAGCTTCGACACGGGGGGAGTCGACACCCCCCACATCTAGTTGCCATCGTTTACAGCGTGGACTACCAGGGTATCTAATCCTGTTTGCTCCCCACGCTTTCGCGTCTCAGCGTCAGTCACGTCCCAGCGAGCTGCCTTCGCCATTGGTGTTCCTCCTGATATCTGCGCATTTCACCGCTACACCAGGAATTCCACTCGCCCCTTCCGGACTCTAGCCCGACAGTATCCACCGGCATTCCAGGGTTGAGCCCTGAACTTTCACAGCGGACTGGTCGGGCCGCCTACACGCTCTTTACGCCCAATAATTCCGGACAACGCTTGCACCCTACGTATTACCGCGGCTGCTGGCACGTAGTTAGCCGGTGCTTCTTGTGAAGGTACCGTCACTCCAGCCGGCTATTCACCGGCGGAGCTTCGTCCCAACTGAAAGGGGTTTACAACCCGAAAGCCTTCTTCCCCCACGCGGCGTTGCTGCGTCACGCTTTCGCGCATTGCGCAAGATTCCCCACTGCTGCCTCCCGTAGGAGTCTGGGCCGTGTCTCAGTCCCAGTGTGGCTGATCGTCCTCTCAGACCAGCTACCCATCGAAGCCTTGGTGGGCCGTTACCTCACCAACAAGCTAATGGGCCGCGGGCCCATCTCGATGCGGAGGCCGAAGCTTCCTTTCCCGTTGCGGGCACATCCGGTATTAGCCCGAGTTTCCTCGGGTTGTCCCGGTCATCGAGGCAGGTAACCCACGTGTTACTCACCCGTTCGCGGCTCTGCCCCAGGGCAAGCCCTGGTTCGTCGCTCCACTTGCATGTGTTAAGCACGCCGCCAGCGTTCGTCCTGAGCCAGGATCAAACTCTCCGTGAAGAACTTCACGAAAAGCTGTCATGGACTTGCCGGCGGCCACCGGAGCGAGATCGCCCGGGGTACGCCAGCGGCCGGAACCCATACACCGTGGTCCCGAACCATGACGGGGTACTTCTCTGCTTGACTCTTGACCGCCGCCGAGCACGCACGAAAGCGCCCTCGCCGGCGGGTCGAACCTGGACGCACACCGCGATCGCTATCGATCGCAGGTGCGCATGCTGTTGAGTTTTCAAAGACCGCCGAGCCTCACCGAAAGGGCTTCCTTCTGAGGAGACCGATCCGGCCCAGCGCCCAGGGGCGCCCGCGGGCCGACCCAGGAGTATAGCGCGGGAGGTGCCCCGGGAGCTAGCCCGAGCGCAGGCGGCGGAAGCGCCTGCGGCCGACCTTCAACACCTGCCCGTCTGCGCGATCGGCCGGTATGTCGTGCTCTCCGGCCGACAGCTGGACCTCCCCGAGCGTGACGCCGCCCTGGTCGATCAGGCGCCTGGCCTCCGAGCGCGACAGCTCGAACTCCTCCGCGATCAATCCAGGGAGGTGGAGCATCCCGTCGGAGCTCTCGAACGTCGCGTCCGCGATCTCCTCCGGGGCCTCGCGTTCGATGTGCACGCGCTCGAAGCGCCGCTCGGCCGCGGCGGCCTGCTGCTCGGAGTAGAGCCACGCGACGATCCCGTGGGCGAGCGCGCGCTTGGCGTCGCGCGGTGAGAGCTCCGCTGGCCGCTCGAGCCCGAGCAGCAGCCGGTAGTACTCGTCCATCGCCTCATCCGGGATCGCCATCGTCTTGCCGTACATGTCCTCCGGTGGGTCCGTGATGCCGATCTGGTTTCTGAGCGACTTCGACATCTTGCGCATCCCATCGGTGCCGACGAGGATCGGCATCGTCAGGATCGCCTGCCCCGGCTGGCCGTAGGCACGCTGGATGTCGCGGCCGAGCAGCAGGTTGAACTTCTGGTCGGTGCCGCCGAGCTCGATGTCGGCGCGAACGGCGACCGAGTCATAGCCCTGCAGCAGCGGATACAGCAGCTCCAGCATCGAGATCGGCTCGCGGGCAGTCCAGCGTTTGGCGAAGTCGTCGCGCTCGAGCACCTGCGCCGCGGTGGCGGTGCGGACGAGCTTCAGCAGCTCGGCCATCGGCATGTCCAGCCACTCGCTGTTGCGCCGCACCTCCAGGCGCTGCGGATCAGCGTCGAGGATCTTCAGCGCCTGCTCCTGGAAGGTCGCGGCGTTCGCCTCGATCTCGGCCTCCGAGAGCATCGGGCGCAGGCTCGTGCGCCCCGACGGGTCGCCGACGCGGGCCGTGTAGTCGCCCACGATCAGCACGACGCGATGGCCGGCGTCCTGGAACTCGCGCAGCTTGCGCAGCACGACCGCATGCCCGAGGTGGATGTCCGGCGCGGTCGGGTCGATGCCGAGCTTGACGCGCAGCGGACGGCCCTCGCTCGCGGCCAGACCGAGCTTCTCCGCCAGCCCTCCCTCGGGCAGGCTGTCGACAGCGTTGCCGGCCAGCTCGCTGGCCAGCCGTGCAGCGTCCTCGGCGGCCGCGTCGTTGGCGTTCGGCATCGGGCGCCAATGCTAGACTCTCGCCACCCGCGGGGTCCTCAACGCGCGGTGCGCAGGCGTGGCGCGTGCCTCCCAGGATCGGATCCCCCAACAGTGGCAGGCTCTGCCGCGTGCCGCCGATGAGCGATGACGATCGCCCCGACATTCCGCCACAGCGCAAGCCGCGTCTGAAGCGCCTGCGCCTCGTCGCGATCCTCTCGTCCGTGCTGCTGCTTGGCCTGGTCTCGTTCGTGTTCGGGATCTTCGTGTCGATCGCCTCGGACCTGCCGTCGCTGACGCGCTTCTCCCAGTTCAAGGACGCGCAGAGCTCGATCTTGCTCGACGACCTCGGCCACCATCAGATCGGGGTGTTGAGCCAGCAGAATCGCGTGATCGTCACCCCCGGCGAGATCCCTCAGATCGTCAAGGAGGCGGTGATCTCGATCGAGGACAAGCGCTTCGAGACGAACAGCGGCATCGACGTGCGCGGCGTCGTGCGCGCCTTCATCGCGGACATCCGCCACAAAGGCAGCGTGCAGGGCGCCTCGACGATCGAGGAGCAGTTCATCAAGAACGCCCTCCAGGCACAGTCGCACCGCACGATCCTCGAGAAGCTCCGCGAGGCGGCCCTCGCATACCAGCTCTCGCACAAGTGGTCGAAGGAAAAGATCATCACCGCGTATCTCAACACGATCTACTTCGGCAACGGCGCCTACGGCATCGAGTCCGCAGCGCAGACCTACTTCGGCCACGAAGTGAACCACCTCGAATGCGGCACGCCGAACCACCAGCTGTGCGTCGAGCAGCTTCAGCCATGGGAGGCGGCACTGCTCGCCGGCATCATCCAGTCGCCCACCGCCTACGACCCCACCGCGCATCCCATCGCGGCCCGCGACAGGCGCAACCTCGTCCTGCACGAGATGCTCGAACAGGGCTACCTGACGCCCGCCGTATACGAAGAAAGCGTCAACCAGGCGCTCCCCGCGCCGAGCGAGGTGCAGCCGCCGCAGGAGCAGACGATCGAAGGGATCGACGTCGGTTACTTCAACAGCTGGGTGCAGCAGCAGGTGATCGAACGCTACGGCGCGCCGCGCGCGTTCGACGGCGGCCTGCGCATCAAGACCACGCTCGACCTCGAACTCCAGCGCGCGGCCGAACAGGCCGTGAACAACTACCTCGCCTACAGCGGCGGGCCGACCGCGTCGCTTGTCGCGATCGAAAACTCCACCGGCGAGGTGCGCGCGATGGTCGGCGGGCGCAACTACGACGAAAGCCCGTTCAACCTCGCGACCGACGGCGAGCGCCAGCCAGGGTCGGCGTTCAAGGTGTTCGACCTCGCAGCCGCGCTCGAGGACGGCATCTCGCCAGAATCGGTGTGGACGTCGAAGGAGAAGGTGTTCATCGTCCCCGGCACCGACGGAAAGGAAAAGTTCGTCGTGCACAACGACGAAGGCGCCTACTCCGGGTCGAACACGCTGACAGGCGCGACCGCCTTCTCGGACAACTCGATCTACGCTGAAGTCGGCCTCACGGTCGGCACCCACCGCATCGCGCAGCTCGCCCGTCGCATGGGCATCACCACGCCCGTCTCGACTAACCCCGCGATGACGATCGGCGGCCTAACCGTCGGCGTGACGCCGATCGACATGGCCCACGCATACGAGACGGTCGCGCATGACGGCGAGCGCGTCAGCGGGACGCTCTCCGAACCCGGCGCGCCGGTCGGCGTCCAGGAAGTCGAAGCCGGAGGCCGGCCGCTCCCCGACGGGGCGCGCCGCGACGTCAACCAGGTGCTGACCCAGCGCGTGCTCCCAACGGACATCGCAGAGACCGAGACGTCGATGCTCGAAACCGTCCTTCAGTACGGCACCGGCAAGGCTGCCGCGCTCGGCCAGTTCGCAGCCGGCAAGACCGGCACCACCTCCAACTACGGCGACGCCTGGTTCGTCGGCTGGGACTCCAAGTACACCGTCGCCGTGTGGGTCGGCTATCCGACGAGCCTGGTCCCGATGACGAACGACTTCAACGGCGGCCCCGTGCTCGGCGGTACGTTCCCCGCGCTGATCTGGCACGACTTCATGACGTCGGCGCTGCAGATCGACAAAACGCGCGCCGAACTCGCCGCCGCCAAGAAGACGAGCGCTGGCGAATCCGGCGAATCCACAATCGCGACCACCCCTGAACGCGCCCCGCCGTCCTCCTCGCCGCCGTCATCCAGCCGCGGCGCGAGCCCGGCCGGCACGGGCGGCGCGAAGGGCAAGGCGCCCACCCCGACCCCCGCGACCACGGAAGGCTCGGGCGCGAGTGAAGGCAAGGCCCCCGAACACGCAGCCCAGCCCGCGACACCGCCAGCTGGCGCCCCGACACCGGCCGCCCCGCCAACACCCGCGCCATCCTCGCCGTCGCCCACCGGCGGCGTCGGGCCGGCCGGCTGAGACGCCGGGCGCCGCAACCAGCAGCTGCGCGGCGGCGCGGCTGCGCAGCTCTCAGGCAGCTTTCCCAGCGACCGCTGCCGCGGCCGAGGGGACCGGCCTGGGACGGGAGACATGACGGCTGCCCGCCGCGCAGAAGCGCCACGGCAGCTCGACCGCGCGGCTGATCCCGATGCGCGGGCCCTGCACGATTCGCGGCTCGCGCCAGTCGGCCGTCCGCGGCCTGATGATCACAGGCCCGCTCGAGAGGCAGCTGCCGTTCTGCTTCAGCGAGATGCCGAGCGCCTGCGTGAGCTTGCCCGGCCCCGAGCAGAGCGCCTCCTGCGGCGCATGCCGCGCGCCGAGGCGCAGGCGACGTGCGCGCATCGCCTCGATTCCCGACAGCGGAGCGAGCGCGCGGATGAGCACCGCCGCACCGACGTCCTCGCCCTCGCATACCGCATTGAGCAGCGCGTGGATGCCGTAGGAGCGGTAGACGTACGCGCGGCCCGGCTCGCCGAACAGCGTGCGCGTGCGCGGCGTCAGCCCCACGAACGCGTGGCACGCCGGCTCGCTCTCGTGATAGGCCTCGGTCTCGACGATCACGCCTGAGGCGCCGCGATGTTCAACACGGCAGCCGATCAGCTCGCGCGCGACATCGAGGACCGGGCGATCGTAGAAGTCAGGCTGAAGGGGCTTCATCCAGCACCGTGCGGGCCTTGGCGATCTGCTCCCGGACGCGCGCCAGCGAGGTGCCGCCCTCGGAGAGCTTCGACTCGAGCCACGAGCTCTCCGCGAGCACCTTGTGGTACTCGGTCGCATGCGCGCCGAGCGTCTCGCTACCGGCGGCGAGCTGCGCTGCGGTCAGTCCCGACAGCGAGGAACCTTGATCGAGCGCCGTGCGGACGAGACCGGACACGACGCCGTGGGCCTCGCGGAAGGGCATTCCCAGCCGCACCAGCAGGTCGGCGACGTCCGTCGCCGCGATCAGCTCGTCTGCGGCGGCCTCGCGCATGCGCTCGCGCGAGAAGCTGACGCCGGCGATCATCCCGGTTGCGGCCGCGAGCGTCAGCTCGAGCGTGTCGACGGCGTCGAACACGTGCTCCTTGTCCTCCTGCAGGTCCTTGTTGTAGGTGAGCGGCAGCGCGTGCAGCACGCCGTGAAACGCCGCCAGGTGTCCGACGACGCGCGGCGCCTTAGCCCGCAGCAGCTCGGCCGCGTCGGGGTTCTTCTTCTGGGGCATGATCGAGGAGCCGGAGCTCCACGCGTCCGGCAGCTCGCAGAAGCCGAACTCCGCGCTCGACCACAACACGAGCTCCGCGCCGAGGCGCGAGAGGTGCGTCGAGCACGTCGCGGCCGCGCCTAGGTAGTCGAGCACGAAGTCGCGGCCCGAGACCGCGTCGATCGAGTTGGGCGCCACGGCCGGGAACCCGAGCTCGCGCGCCAGCACCGCGCGGTCGGTGTCGAAGTTGACGCCCGCCAGGGCTCCAGCGCCGAGCGGCAGCGACCCTGCCTGGCGCTCGGCGAAGTCAAAGCGCGCGCGATCGCGCGCAAGCATCCAGAAGTACGCGAGCAGATGATGGCCGAGGTACACCGGCTGTGCACGCTGCAGGTGCGTGTATCCGGGCATCGGCCAGTCGATGTGCTCCTCGGCGCGCGCGAGCAGCACAGACATCAGTCCCGTGATCGCCCCGCGCGCGGCTGCCGAGCGCTCGCGCACGTACATCGCGAGGTCGGTGACCACCTGGTCGTTGCGAGAGCGCGCCGTGTGCAGCCTCCCGCCGACGGGACCGGCGATCTCGCTCACGCGCCGCTCGATCGCCATGTGGATGTCCTCGTCGCCGCGCTCGAACGCGAAGCTTCCGTCCGCCAGCTCGCGAGCGACCTCGTCCAGCGCCGCCAGCAGAGCGTCCCGGTCCTGCGGCGTGATGATCGCCCGCTCGGCGAGCATCCGCACGTGCGCGCGCGACTGCGCGACGTCCTGCGGCCACAGGCGGCGATCGAAGCCGATCGAGGCGTTCAGGCGCGCGAACGCTGGGTCGGGAGGCTCGTTAAAGCGCGACACGGAGCGGTCAAGTCTACGGTCGCCGCCCGCGGCGGCAGGATCTAGGCTGCGAGCGCCGCGCGCAGGCCCTCGGCGACCCGCGCGAGCTCGCTCTCGCTCAGCTCCGGGAAGAACGGCAGCGCGAGCGAGCGCGCCGCCACCTCCTCGCACACCGGAAACTCGCCGTCGCGATGGCCGAAGCGCTCGCGGTAGAAGCTCATCAGGTGGATCGCCGGCAGGTACGGCTTGGTCTGGATCGCACGCGCCGCAAGCGCTCGCACGACGCCGTCACGATCGGCGCCCGAGGGAAGCTGCACGACGAACACGAACCAGCCGCGGCGGTTGCCGTCGCCATCGGCGCACGGCAGGCGCAGGTCCTCGATCCCAGTGAGCGCTTCGCGGTAGCGTCCGGCGACACGCGCGCGCGCCGCGAGCATCTCCTCGAGACGCTCGAGCTGGGCGATCCCGAGAGCGCAGGCGATGTCCGACAGGCGGTAGTTGAAGCCGAGCCGGTCGTGATCTAGCCAGCCCATGTCCGGTGCGCGGCCCTGGTTGCGCTCGGAATCGATCCGCGCCTTCATGTCCGCGTCGCCGAGCGTGAGCATCCCGCCCTCGCCGGTGGTCAGCTGCTTGTTCGGGTAGAAGCCGAACGCCGCCGGATGCCCGCGCCCGCCCACGGGCGTGCCGTCCGCGTGCGCGGCGCCGAGCGCCTCGCACGCGTCCTCGACGATCTCAAGGCCGTGCCTCGTGGCGAGGCGCTCGAACGCCGGCATGTCGGCCGGATAGCCGAAGATGTGCACCGGCAGCAGCGCCCGCGTGCGTCCGCTGACCGCGGCCGCAGCGGCGTCGGGGTCGAGGTTGAGCGTCACCGGGTCGATGTCCGCGAACACCGGGCGCGCACGCTCGTACAGCGCCGCGTTGGCAGACGCGACGAACGAGAACGGGCTCGTGATCACCTCGTCCCCCTCACCCACTCCAGCGGCCCGGAGCGCCAGGTGCAGGCCGGCGGTCCCGCTGCTGACCGCGCTCGCAAGCGGCGCGTCGACCCGCTGCGCGAAACGGCGCTCGAACTCCTCGACGCGCGGACCGAGCGACAGCGTCCGCGAGCGAAGCACCGCGACGACCGCACGCTCCTCCGGCTCGCCGAGCACCGGCCGGGCGAGTGGGATGACCGCGTCCGGCACTACACCCTGCCGGGCGAGCCGGCCGACCTCCCGTCGGGGGCGCCGCCGCCCGACGCGCCTGCCTTTCCCGGAGCCGGCCGCCGGCCAGGCTGCATCCCGTACTCCAGCGAGTCCACGAGCGCATCCCACGAGGCGGCGATGACGTTCTCCGAGACGCCGATCGAGCCCCACACCTCGTGCCCGTCGGACGCGTCGAGCAGCACGCGCGTGACCGCGCCGGTGCCCTTGGTCTCATCGAGGATGCGCACCTTGAAGTTGACGAGGCTGATGTCGCGCAGATGGGGATGGATCTCCCCGATCGCGTCGCGCAGCGCGGTGTCGAGAGCGTTCACCGGCCCGTTGCCCTCGGCCGTGCGCACGTAGCGCTCGCCGCCGAGCCAGATCTTGATCGTCGCCTCGGTCTCGACCTTGCCGTCGGCGCGCTTCTCGACGAGCACGCGCCACGACTCCAGCCGGAACAGCGGCTCATACTCGCCGGACTCCTTGCGCATCAGCAGCTCGAACGACCCGTCGGCCGCCTCGAACTGGAAGCCGCGGTGCTCGAGCTCCTTCACGCGCTCGACGATCCGCTCGGCGAGCTGCGCGTTGGAGGAGATCCCCGCCTGGCGCGCCTTCTCGGCCACGGCGACCCGGCCTGAGAGCTCGGAGATCAGCACGTCGCGGTCGTTGCCGACGACCTCCGGATCGACGTGCTCGAACGTCTGCGAGTCCGCGCGCACGCCCGCCGCATGCAGCCCGGCCTTGTGCGCGAACGCATGCTTGCCGACGTACGGCTGGGCGGGATCGGGCGCGCGGTTGAGCAGCTCGTCGATGAAATGCGCCGTCTCGGTTAGGCGTGCCAGGCGCTCCGGCGCGAGCAGCTCGCATCCCATCTTCAGCTGCAGGTCGGCGATGATCGTGACCAGGTTCGCGTTCCCCGTGCGCTCGCCGATCCCGTTGACCGTTCCCTGAACCTGCGTCGCCCCGGCTTCGACCGCCGCGAGGGTGTTCGCGACAGCGCAGCCCGAGTCGTCATGCGTGTGGATCCCCAGCGCGACATCTCCGAGCGCTTCGCGCACGACCGCGAATGCGGTGCGGATCTGCGGCGGCAGCGAGCCGCCGTTGGTGTCGCACAGCACGACCCGCTCGGCGCCCGCGCCGGCGGCGGCGCGCAGGCAGTCGAGCGAGTAGCCGGCGTCGAGCGCGAAACCGTCGAAGAAGTGCTCTGCATCGAGCAGCACGCGCTTGCCCGCGTCCACCAGATACGCGACCGAGTCGGCGATCATCTCGAGGTTCTCCTCGCGCGAGACGCGCACGACCTTCTCGACGTGGAGCACCGACGCCTTGCCTACGAGCGTGCACACCGGCGCGAACGACTCCGCGAGGATGCGCAGCCCCTCGTCCTGCGCCGCCGTGGCGTCGCGCCGCCGGGTCATGCCGAAGGCGACGATCTTCGCGCTGCTCAGCCGCTCGCCGGCGAGCAGCCCGAACAGCTCCTGCTCCTTCGGGTTCGACGCCGGGAAGCCGGCCTCGATCATGTGCACGCCGAGCTCGTCGAGCGCATGGACGACGCGCAGCTTCTCCTCGGCCGTGAGACTCAGGCCACCTCCACCCATGCCGTCGCGCAGGGTGGCGTCGTATAGCTGTATGTCGGCCACCGGCCTAGCCTGCGGCGGTCGTCTGAGAGCCGCCGATGGCGGCGGCGCCCCTTGTCGGCGACGAGCCCTCCCCCGTCGGCGTCTCGAGTGCCGGCGCCTGCACGACGTCGAGCCACTCGCGATAGCGCTCGCTGCGACCGTGGACGGCGTCGTCGAAGGCCGATCCGAGCACGCGTGTGACCTCGCCGGGCTTGCCCGTCCCGATGAGGTGGTCGTCGATCTCGCGCACTGGCACAAGCTCGGCGGCGGTGCCGGTCAGGAACACCTCGTCCGCGAGGTACATCTCCGCGCGGGCGACGTTGCGCTCCACCACCGTGTAGCCGAGGTCCTGCGCGATCTGGATGATCGAGCGGCGCGTGATCCCGTCGAGGATCGAGTTGTGCTGCCCCGGCGTTGCGATCTCGCCGTCGCGCACGATGTAGACGTTCTCGCCGGTTCCCTCGCAGACGTGGCCGTGATCGTCGAGCAGGATCGCCTCGTCATATCCGGCCTTCAGCGACTCGACCTTCGCGAGCACGCTGTTGAGGTACTGACCCGAGGCCTTCGCGTGCGGGATCAGCGAGTCTGGGCTGATGCGCCGCCACGAGGAGACCTTCGCGCGCACGCCGTTGCGCTTGCCCTCCTCGCCGAGGTACGCGCCCCACTCCCAGCATGCGAGCGTCACGTCCACCGGCGCCTCGAGCGGGTTCAGCCCCATCTGCCCGTAGCCGCGATTGACGATCGGGCGGATGTAGCAGGAGCGAAGCCCGTTGCGCGCCACGAGCTCGAGCGTGGCCGCGCGCAGCTCCTCCGCGGAGTAGGGGACCGGCATGTAGTACAGCTCCGCCGATCGCAGCAGGCGGTCGATGTGATCGGCGTTGCGGAACACCGCCGGGCCGAGCTCCGAGTCGTAACAGCGCATGCTGTCGAACACCCCTGTGCCGTAGTGCAGGCCGTGCGTCAGGACGTGGATCCTGGCGTCCTCCCAGGCGACGAATTCTCCGTTCATCCAGATGAGGTCGGTGGGCTCCACGTTGATTTGCGCTCCTATTCGATGTTGTCGAGCACTGCCTGCGCGGCCTGCGCCGTTCCCGCATCACCGCCGAGGTCGGCGGTGCGCAGGCCTCCGTCGAGCGCGCGCTGCACGGCCGATTCTACAGCCGCGGCCTCGCTTTCCAAGCCGAGCGCGTGCCTGAGCAGCATGGCCGCGGACAGGAACATCGCCAGCGGGTTCGCGATGCCGCGACCGGCGATGTCCGGCGCGGAGCCGTGCACCGGCTCGAACACGCCGGGCCCGGCCCCGTCGCTCGACCGATCGCCGCCGAGCGACGCGCTCGGGAGCATCCCGATCGATCCGCTCAGCATCGCCGCCTCGTCGGAGAGGATGTCGCCGAACATGTTCTCGGTGAGGATCACGTCGAAGTGGCGCGGCGATGAGACGAGCTGCATCGCCGCGTTGTCGACGAGCACGTTCTCGAGCTCTATGTGCGGGAACTCGCGCGCGTGCACCGCGCCGACCACCTCGCGCCACAGGCGCGAGGTCTCGAGCACGTTGGCCTTGTCCACGCTGCTCACCCTGCTCCGCGCCGCCGTGAACGCGGTCCTCGCGATCCGCTCGATCTCGCCCGTCGTGTACGAGCACACGTCGGACGCCGAGCGCTCGGTGCGAGTCTTCTCTCCGAAGTAGATGCCGCCGGTCAGCTCGCGCACGACGAGCAGATCCGTGCCTTCGATCCGCTCCCGCCGCAGCGGCGAGGCGTCATACAGCGCGGGCAGCGGCTTGACCGGGCGCAGGTTCGCGTACAGGCCGAGGCCCTTGCGCAGCCCGAGCAGGCCCTGCTCGGGACGCGGCCGGCTCGGGTCGGTCGTGTCCCACCTCGGCCCGCCGACAGCGGCCAGCAGGACCGCGTCGGCGCGTCTGCAGGCGTCGAGGACGTCGTCGGTCAGCGGCGTGCCGTGCGCGTCGATCGAGGCGCCGCCGAAGAGGTGCTGCGTCGAACTCGAAGTCGCCGACCGCGCGCAGCAGATCGAGCGTTGGCGCCATGATCTCCGGCCCGATCCCGTCGCCGGGCAGCGTCACGATGTGATGTGCCATGCGGCTACAGCGCCGTCGTCACCGGACCGCTGCGCTCGCGCCCGCGCTCGTAGGCCGCGATCGCCTCCTGCTCGCCGAGCGTGACGCCGATGTCGTCGAGCCCCGCGAGCAGGCGCCTTCGCACCTCCTGGTCGATCTCGAACGGAGCCTCGCGGCCCGCGAAGCGCACCTTTTGCGCCTCGAGGTCGATCTCTCCCTCGCCTGCGCCGGCTAGCGCCCGGCAGTCCTCCTCGCAGAGCACGACCGGAAGCAGCCCGATCTTCGTGCAGTTGGAGTAGAAGATGTCGGCGAAGGACGGCGCGACGATCGCCTTGAAGCCGTAGTCCTGAAGACCCCACGGCGCGTGCTCGCGCGAGGAGCCGCAGCCGAAGTTCTCGCCGGCGACGAGTATCGGATTGGGCGCCAGCTCCCAGCCGGGCTCCTTGGCCCAGTCGTAGAAGAGGAACTCGCCGAAGCCCGAGCGCTCGACGCGCTTGAGGAACTGCTTGGGCATGATCTGGTCGGTATCGACGTTGGCGCGGTCGAGGTGGCTGACCGCTCCGGCGATGGTCTCGATCGTGTTCATCGGTCGCCTCCCTCCTCAGCGCCGCGGGACGTCCCGCCCGCGCTCGGCGCCGCTGGCTTGCTCGCGCCGAAGACCGCCGCTTCAGCCCACTTGAAATAGGTCTCCGCGTTCTCGAAGCCGGCGTCGCGAAGCCATTGCACCTGCTCCTCGGCGCTGTCCGGACGATCCTCCTCGCCGTCGTCGAACATGTCCCGCTCGACTTCCGCCTCGCTGCGGCTGCCGCCGCGCGCGCGCTCGGCGCGGACGGCGTTGGCGAGCATCTCCTCGTCCCACAGCCCGCGCAGCGCCGGGCCCGACCGACACGTAGTCCATGTTCACGAACACCCCGCCCGGCTCGAGCAGCTCGAAGATCTCGCCGAACAGCGCTCGCTTGCGCGCCGCGGGGAGATGATGGATGGCGAAGCTCGAGACGGCCGCCCCGTAGCTGCCGGCATGCAGCTTCCTCGACCAGCCGGGATCTGACAGATCTCCCCGCACCGCCTCCCAGCGACCGGGCGACGCAGCCAGCCGGCGCTCGGCCCGACGGAGCATCGGCTCTGAGAAGTCCACGAGCACGGCCTGCGCGTCTGGCTGGACCGACAGGACGAGCGCCGCCATCGCGCCGTCGCCCGAGCCGAGGTCGAGGAAGCGCCCAACCGCTCGGGGCCGACGGGCGAGCAGGCGCCTGAGGAGGTCCTCCTGCACCTCGAGCATCGGAATCAGCGCCTCGCGCTCGCTCAGGAAGGCGCCGACGATCTCCGGCTGCTGCCAGACCGCCCCCGGCGGCGCGGTGCTCATCTCCACTCCCGGATATCGACGAAGCGCCCCTCGATCGCCGCCGCGGCGGCCATCTGCGGGGAGACCAGGTGGGTGCGCCCGCCGCGTCCCTGGCGGCCCTCGAAGTTGCGGTTCGACGTCGACGCGCAGCGCTCGCCCGGCTGGAGGATGTCGGGGTTCATCCCCAGGCACATCGAGCAGCCGGCGACGCGCCAATCGAAGCCCGCGTCGCGGAACACGCGGTCGAGCCCCTCGGCCTCGGCCTGCGCCTTGACCTGCTGGGAGCCCGGTACGACCATCGCGCTCACGCTCGGCGCGACCTTGCGCCCGGCGACGACCTCCGCTGCCGCGCGCAGGTCGCCGATCCGCGAGTTCGTGCAGGAGCCGATGAACACGCGGTCGATCGCGATCTCCTCGATCGGCGTGCCCGGCTCGAGCGCCATGTAGTGCAGCGCGCGTTCGGTGGCCTCGCGGTCGGCGGGGCTGTCGAACTCCTCCGGCGCCGGCACCCGCTCGCTCACCGCGCGCACCATGCCCGGGTTGGTGCCCCATGTCACCTGCGGCGAGATGCGCCGACGCGTCGATGACGAGCTCGCGTATCGAACTCCGCGCCCTCGTCGCTGCGCAGATCGCGCCAGCGCTCCGCGGCGGCGTCCAGCTCGGCGCCGTGCGGCGCGCCGGGCCGCAGCTGCTCGTCGAACCACGCGAAGGTCGTCTCGTCGGGGGCGATCATGCCGGCACGTCCGCCGCCCTCGATCGTCATGTTGCAGACGGTCATGCGTCCCTCCATCGCCAGCGCCTCGATCGGCTCGGCTCCGGCGTACTCGACGACGTGGCCGGTCATGCCGCCGACGCCGAGCTGGCCCGAGCGTCCCGAGGATCAGGTCCTTTGCGCGTCACGCCGAAGCCGAGCTCGCCCTCGTAGCGGACGCGCATCGAGTTCGGCCTCTGCTGGACCATGCACTGCGTCGCGAGCACGTGCTCGACCTCGCTCGTGCCGATGCCGAACGCGAGCGCACCGAAGGCGCCGTGCGTGGAGGTGTGCGAGTCGCCGCACACGATCGTCATGCCGGGCTGGGTCACGCCCGAGCTCCGGGCCGATCACGTGCACGATCCCCTGGCGGTCCGAGCCGAGCGAGTAGACGGGGATGCCGAACTCCTCGCAGTTGCGCTCGAGCGTCTGCACCTGCACGCGCGAGAGCTCGTCCTTGATGCGCGCGGCGAGCAGCGTCCCGTCGGTCGGCGTGTTGTGGTCGGCGGTCGCGAGCGTGCGGTCCGGGCGGCGCACGCCGCGCCCCGCGAGGCGCAGGCCGTCGAACGCCTGCGGGCTCGTGACCTCGTGCACGAGATGCAGGTCGATGTAGAGCAGGCCCGGCGCGCGACCTCGTGGGCCTCCCAGATCTTCTCGAACAGCGTCTTGGCATGGCTCATCCGCTCAGTCTGTCGGCTGCTCGTCAGTCCCGCGGACGACGACCGCCAGGAAGGCGGCCTCCGCGGTCGCCGGGGTTCTCGAAGTGGTGCGGCAGGTCGGCGTCGAAGGTCACGCAGTCGCCCTCGCGCGAGCTCGTGGCGCTGGCCGTCGCAGACGAGCACGACCGAGCCGCGCTCGACGAGCGCGGTCTCGCGGCTGCCCGGCTCGTGCATCGGCGGGTCGTCCGCCGCGCCGGTCGCGCCGCCCGGCGCGAGCATGTGGCGCGAGAGCTCGGCGCGCTGGCCCGGCGCTGGCGGAGGTGAGCACCTCGAAGCGGTGCCCGCGGCGGGCGTTGCCGCCGCGCCGGCGCTCGCCGGCGCGCACGACCGTGACGGCGCCGTCCTCGTCGAGCCGCAGCAGCTGCGAGAGCCGCAGCTCGAGGCCCGCGGCGATCCGCGCGGCGACGGTCAGCGTCGGGCTCGTCTCGCCGCGCTCGACCTGCGAGAGCATCGGCGCGCTGACGCCGCTGCGCAGCGGCGAGGTCGCGCAGCGACAGCCCCGAGGCCTCACGCAGCGCCTTCACGCGCGCGCCGATCACCGACGGGTCGAGCGGATCGGCGGCCGGGCGGGGTGCCTCCTGCTCGCGCGCTTCGCGGCGCTGCCTGGATCGCTCCTTGACCGCTGCCATACGTTCGTACGTTATCACAGACACGCACGCGTGTTGGCGCTCGCGCACTGCAGCGCAACGCGAACGCACGACGACGCGCCGCCAGGCGCGCGCCCCTCAAGACGACGATCAGCCCGCGGCCGTCTCCGGCAGGCCGATCGGTCTGATCGGCATGCGAGCGCGCGACGGCCACCGACAGCGCGCGCACGTAGGCGCGCGCGGCCGCGTCGATGATGTCCGTCGAGACGCCCTGCCCGGCGCCCGTCACGCCGTCGACCTCGACCACGACCGACACCTCGCCGAGCGCGTCCTGGCCCTCGGTGACCGCGCCGATCGTGAACTCGCTGAGCGTCGGCGCGATGCCGGTGGCCGCGTTGATCGCCTGGAAGACCGCGTCGATCGGGCCGTCGCCGGTGAACGAGCCGCTCGCGGACGCCGCCGTCGGGCAGCGTCACCGACACCCGCGCGTGCGGCGGGCGCAGCGAGGAGGCCTCGACCTCGAACCACTCGAGCGCGTAGCCGGCGATCTCCTCGCGCAGCTCGTCGGTGACGAGCGCCTCGAGGTCCATCGCCGTGACCTGCTTCTTGCGGTCGGCGATCTCCTTGAAGCGCTTGAACGCCGTGTTCAGCGCCTGGCCGTCGAGCTCGAAGCCCATCTCCTCGAGCGCTTTGCTGCAGCGCGTGGCGACCCGAGTGCTTGCCGAGCACGATCGAGTTGCTGCGCAGCCCGACGCGTCGTCGCGTCCATGATCTCGTAGGTCGTCGCGCTCCTTCAGCACGCCGTCCTGGTGGATGCCGGCCTCGTGCGCGAACGCGTTGCGCCCGACGATCGCCTTGTTCGGCTGCACCTGGTAGCCGGTCAGGCGCGAGACCAGCCGGCTCGTGCGCGCGATCTCGGTCGTCTCGACGCCCGTCCACAGCCCGAGGCTCGGCTCGCGCGTGCGCAGCAGCATCACGATCTCCTCGAGCGACGCGTTGCCCGGCGCGCTCGCCGATGCCGTTGATCGCGCACTCGACCTGGCGGCAGCCGGCTTCCAGGCCGGCCAGCGAGTTGGCGACCGCCAGCCCGAGGTCGTCGTGGCAGTGCACCGACACGACGACGTCGCGCAGCGCCGGGCACCAGCCGGTAGAGCTCCTCGAACATCGCCCGCGTACTCGCGCGGCATCGTGTAGCCGACCGTGTCGGGCACGTTGATCGTCGTGGCGCCCTCCTCGAGCGCGATCTGGATCACCTCGGCCATGTACTCGCACGTCCGAGCGCGAGCCGTCCTCGGGCGAGAACTCGACGTCCTCGGTGTATTCGCGCGCCTGCGCGACCGCCGCGCGCACCTGGCCCTTGACGTCCTCGCGCGTGGTCTGCAGCTTGCGCTCGATGTGGATGTCGCTGGTCGCGATGAACGTGTGGATGCGCGGGCGCTGCGGAGTCGCGTGACGGCGCTCCAGGCCGCCTCGATGTCCTGCTTGCTGGTGCGCGCCAGACCGCAGATCACCGGGCCTTCGACCTCGCGCGCGATCGCCTGCACCGACTCGAAGTCGCCGGGCGAGGTGATCGGGAAGCCGGCCTCGATCACGTCGACGCCCAGCCGCGCGAGCTGATGGGCGATCTCGAGCTTTTCCTGCCTGTTCAGCGAGATCCCCGGCGACTGCTCGCCGTCGCGCAGCGTCGTGTCGAAGATCAGGACGCGGTCGGCCTCGCTGCGCTGTCTGTGTGGTCTGTGCTCATGTCGTTCGTGCTCCTTCTCTGTCTCGCTTTCTGCTTCCTCTCTGCTGGGTATGCGGCTACGCGGCCGCCACGCGCTATTCCCCCCGAGGGGGGAGGAGAAGAAGCGCAGAAGCGAGAGCTGGAACGACATTCCCGCTGAGAGTAGCACCGGGCCGGCGCGCGCGTCTACGGGACGAGCACGACCTTGCCGACGTTGCGCCGCTCGGTGATCATCGTCTGTGCCGCGCCGGCCTCCTCGAAGCCGAAGTCGCCCGGCGACGACCGGTTTGATCGTGCCGTCGTCGAGCATCTCCTCGCAGCGGGCTCGATCCACGGCTCGAGCGTCCCGCGGTCCTTCCACAGGCGACAGCATGTTCAGCCCGATCACGGCCTTCGATTCGGACATCTGCTTGATCATGTTGAAGCGCGGCATGCGCGCGACGGTGCGCAGCGCCGTGACGAGGTTGCGGCGCTGCCGGAGACCAGCGGACGAGGCGCCGAACGCGACCAGCCGGCCGCCGGGGCGCAGCAGCGAGTAGCTGCGTGCGGAAGCTCTTGCCGCCGACCGCGTCGAGGATCACGTCGAACTTGCGGCAGGCCGCGCTCCCAGCCGGGCCTCGTGTAGTCGAGCGCGTGGTCGACGCCGAGCTCGCGTGATGCGCGCGTGCTTGCCAGGCGAGGCGGTGCCGTAGACCTCCGCGCCGGCCCGCTTGGCGATCTGCGTGGCGGCGATGCCCACGCCGCCGCCGGCCGAGTGGACGAGCACGCGCTCGCCCGGCTGCACGTTGCCGTAGCCGATCAGCGCCGCCCAGGCGGTCGCGTAGTTGACCGGGATCGCCGCGCCCTGCTCGAAGCTGAGCTCGTCCGGCAGCGGCACGACGTCGGCGGCCGGGACGACGACCTGCGAGGCGTAGCCGCCGAACTGCGTGCCGGCGAGCACGCGCTGGCCGTGCCTGCAGTCCCTCGACGCCCTCGCCCAGCTCGAGGATCGTGCCGGCGACCTCGTAGCCGACGACGCATGGCGTCTTGGGCGCGTCGGGGTACAGCCCCATGCCGCGCCATCACGTCGGCGAAGTTGATCCCCGCCGCGGCCACCTCGATCCGCACCTGGCCGGGCCGCAGGGCGGGGTCGGGGCGCTCCTGCACCTGCAGCACGCCCGGCCCGCCGTGCTTGGTGATGACCACCGCCCGCATCGCGCGAGGCAGCCTATCCGATCAGGCGAGATCCACCGCGATCAGGACAGATCCACCGACCAGCCGTTGACGAAGCCCTCCGAGGCGACGATCTCGGCGACGACCTCGTCGGGCACGGGCGCGTCGGTGGTGACGACCATCGCCGCCAGCCGCTCGTCGTCCTCGCCCGTCGCCGCCGTCGCGGCGTGTGCCCGACGGCGGCCGAGGAGATGTTGATGCCGTGCGCGCCGAAGATCGTGCCGACGCGGCCGATCATCCCCGGGCAGGTCCTCGTAGCGGAAGACCGTCACGTGGGGCTCGAGCTCGATCGTCAGGCGCCGGCCCTGCACCTCGACCAGATGCGGCACGCGGTTGGGGCCGATGCCGGTGCCGGCGACCGCGACGCGCTCGGAGCCGGCGACGACGGTCACGCGGATCAGCTCGTTGAAGTCCTGCGCCTCCGAGATCGACCTTCTCCTCGAAGACGATCCCCCGCTGCTGGGCCATGCTCGGCGCGTTGACGAGGTTGACCTGCTCCTCGGTGCGGCCCTGCAGCGCGCCGACGATCACCGCGAGGCCGAGCAGGCGCGTGTCGAAGTCCGCGATCCTGCCGAGGAAGGCCGCCTCGATGCGCTCCACCGAGCTGCCCTCGGCGAGCTCCATCGCCAGGCGCCCGAGCTGCGTCGGCGAGCGGCAGGAACGGGCCGAGCATCTCCATGTCCTCAGCGCCGATCGCCGGGATGTTGACCGCCGTCGAGACGACGCCGCCGGTCAGCGCGGCGACGACCTGCTCGGCGCTCTGGTAGCCGGCGCGGTCGGTCGCCTCGGCCGTCGAGGCGCCGAGATGCGGCGTGACGACGACGTTGGGATAGCGCGAACAGCGGGTGCTCGGTCGTCGGCTCGCCGGGGAACACGTCGAGCGCAGCGCCGGCCACCTTGCCGGAGTCGAGCGCCTCCTGCAGCGCGCCCTCGTCGATCAGCCCGCCGCGAGCGACGTTCAGCACGCGCACGCCGTCGCGCATCTTCGCGAACGCTCGGCGCCGAGGAAGCCTTCGGTCTCCGGCGTCTTCGGCAGGTGCACGGTGATGAAGTCGGCCTGCGCGAAGACGTCCTCGGGGCTGTCCGCCTTCTCGACCCCCAGCTCGCGGTAGCGCTCGGCGCTGACGAACGGGTCGAACGCCAGCACGCGCATGCCGAAGCCGCGCGCGCGCTGCGCGACGAGCTGGCCGATCCGCCCGAAGCCGAGGATCCCGAGCGTCTTCTCGTACAGCTCGACGCCGGAGAACTTCGACCGCTCCCATTTGCCCGCGGTGAGCGAGACGTACGCCTGCGGGATGTTGCGCGCGAGCGCCAGCAGCAGCGCCATCGTGTGCTCTGCGGCCGTCACGACGTTCGACTCGGGCGCGTTCGCGACGACGATCCCGCGCTTGGTCGCCGCCTCGACATCGACGTTGTCGACGCCGACGCCCGCGCGCCCGATCACCCGCAGGCGCCCCGCGCGCGCGATCAGCTCGGGTGTCAGCTTGGTCGCGGATCGGATCACGATGCCGTCGTACTCGCCGATGCGCTCGGCGAGCTCCTCGTCGGTCCAGTCCACGCCGACCTCGACGTCGAAGTGCTCGCGCAGCAGCGCCACGCCGGAGTCGCCGATCTTCTCCTTGACGAGCACCCTCGGCCGCTCGCCCGCGCCCGCTCGCGCGCTCGCGGTGTCTGGAGCCGTCGCGCTCATCATGCCGTCCTCTCGAGCACCCAGTCGATGCATGCCGTCAGCGCCTGCACGTCCGCCGTGTCGACGGCCGGGAACATCCCGATCCGCAGCTGGTTGCGCCCCAGCTTGCGGTAGGGCTCGACGTCGACGATCCCGTTAGCGCGCAGCGTCGCCGCGAGCTCTGCCGCGTCGACGGAGTCGGCGAAGTCGATCGTCCCCACGACCAGCGAGCGCTTGGCGGGGTCACCGACGAACGGCGTCGCGCGGGAGTGCGCCCGTGCCCAGCCGTAGAGGTGCTCCGAGGAGGCGCGTGTGCGCGCGACGCACCACTCGAGGCCGCCGCCGTCGAGCATCCAGCGGATCTGCTCGGCGAGCAGGAACAGCGTCGCCACGGCAGGCGTGTTGTACGTCTGATCCTTGGTCGAGTTCTCGAGCGCGGTCTGCAGCGAGAGGAACTCCGGGATCCAGCGGTCGGAGGCGTGGAGCGCGGCGATCCGCTCCTGCGCGGCCGGGCTCAGCAGGGCGATCCACAGCCCACCGTCCGACGCGAAGCCCTTCTGCGGCGCGAAGTAGTAGGCGTCGGTGAGCGAGACGTCCACCGGCAGGCCGCCGGCTCCCGACGTGGCGTCGATCGCGACGAGCGCGCCCGCGGCGCCCTCCGGCCGCAGGACGGGCAGCATCACCCCGGTCGAGGTCTCGTTCTGCGCCCAGGCGATCAGATCGGCGCCGCCGTCCGCCGCCGCAGGACCGACCGCGACGGGATCGGGGGCATCGCCGGGCTCGGCCGCGACGGTGATCGGGTCCTCGAGGAACGGCGCGCCGGAGCTGACGGCGGCGAACTTCTGCGAGAACTCGCCGTAGGCCAGGTGCAGCGCGCGGCGCCGGACGAGACCGAACGCCGCGGCGTCCCAGAAGGCGGTCGCGCCGCCGTTGCCGAGCGCGACCTCGTAACCGTCAGGCGCCGAGAGGAGCTCACGAAGGCCGCCGCGGATCTCGCCGACGAGCGACTTGACCGGCTTCTGCCGGTGGGATGTGCCCATCACCGCAGCGCCGGCCCTGGCAAGGCGCAGCGAGCGCCTGCGTCGGCACCTTGGACGGTCCGCAGCCGAAGCGCCCGTCGGCGGGCTTCAGCTCCTCGGGGATCACGAGTCGGGTCTCTGCTGTCACGGGGCTCGGCGTCATGTGGGGCTCCTCGGGTCAGACCTCGAAGGGTGTCGATGTCGGAGGGGTGCCCAGGCGCGCGGCGTTGCTCGATCGTCGCTCCCCGGTGGTGAGCTCCACCCGAGCGCCAGTCGCGACGAGGAAGCGAGTGTAGCGAACGCCGCCGGCCACGCGCGGGCCACGCCGGGGGGCACCACGGCGACTCGGCGGCGCAGCTTCTCGGCACCGCGGCCGTGCGGCCGCGACCAGTCCTAGTGGCCCTTGAGATTAGGTTGGACTCGTAATGGCATGTCAGGCGGCGATGCGTTGGCGGGCTTCGGCTGCGGTGAGGCGGCGGTCGCGGTGATCGCCGTTGCGGTAGGTGATGTGGCGGGCGAGCGCGAACGCGAAGGCGTCCCAGTCGAGGTAGTCGGCGTTGGCTATGACGAACTGGCTGATCACGGAGAAGTGGCACTCGACGGGGTTCAGGTAGCTGGCGTAGGTCGGGGTCGCGACGAGCTCGATGCGGTTGGCGTCGGCGTAGGCGCGGATGTCGGGGGTCCAGTTGGCCGAGAGGTTGTCTTGGATCCAGTAGATGCGCGTGCGCGCGGGGTAGCTGCCGCGGATCTGTCTCATGAACGCGAGATTGTCGGCGCCGCGGCGGCGCGGTCTGAGCCTCACGCGCAGCCGGTCGCAGCGCACGTCGAAGGCACCGAACACGTAGCGGGTCCCGGCGCGACGGTTGTAGTCGGCGCGCTGGCGCTCAGGGCGTCCCTTGGGCGCCCAGCCCGCCCCTGCCGTTGGTCTGAGGCTGACGGGCCCCATTTGGTCAAATGCGATCACCACCGCCCCGTCGGGCGGCTTCTCGCACAGCGCGAGCACGCGCGCCGCCTTGGCCTCGTAGTCGGGGTCGGGGCTCGCCTTCCAGGTGCGGGTGCGCTGGAAGGACAGGTTCGCATCGGCCAGCAGCGCACCAAGGTGGCGCGGGGAGACCTCCACGATGCCCTCACCCGCCAAATAGCACGCCAGCCGCGGCAGCGACCAGCGCGTCAACGGCACCCCCTGACTGTCGGGACGGGCACCGGCCACGCTGATGATCGCCTTGCGCTGCTCAGTCGTGATCCGGCGGGGACGCCCGCCCCCGTAGCGAGGGCGCAGGCTGGCCATCCCGCGCTCGTTGAACTCGTGGATGACCTTGCGCACCCACGAGGGGTCGGTGCGCCACATGTCCGCGATCTGCGTCGCCGACATCTTCACGTTGGAGGCCAAAAGAGCAGCCGCGCGCTGGCGCGTGCACTGATGCTTGGCGCGCTTGGACAAACGCTTCAGCCGCACCGCCTCCTCATGCAACAGCGGCCTGACGAACACTTCCGGGGGACGCATCACCACCTCCATGGTCGAGATGCATCCAGATTCGCCACCCAGGGCGAGTTTCCGGTCCAACGTTTCCTCAAGGGCCACTAGCCGGGGCCGACGGGAATGATGCGCTTGGGGTTCAGCTCGTCGTGAGTGGTGTACTAGCGGCGCTTGATCTAATCCATCGCGACGGTCGCAGCCACACGCGGCAGCTGGTGCAGCTCGCGCGCGTCGGCCCACAGGTTGGGGTAGTCGAGCAGCCGGCCTTAGCCTGAATCCGCCGCGTTGATGGGTGGGTTCCGTCCGGTGGAGTCTCTTAAGTGACCTCCTGAGCAGGGCTTTTCCAGGCTGTATGGGCAGCCGGGGCCCGGCGTCAGGAGGTCACCTTCATGGTGCACGATGACGAGCCGGTCGGACTGGACGGCGTGCGGGTCGTTTTTGACGATGAGCGAGTTGTCTCCGACGCTGGGATCACGCTGATCGCGACGCTCGCCGAGCGGTTGGGGATCGAGCGGCTGGTTGGGCGGTTGGTAACGCTGCGTCGTGATCGTCCGGGCGCGTGCAATGCGGGCCGCAAGGTGATGGCGCTGATCTACGCCATGCTGCTGGGCGCCGATTGCATCGACGACTGCGAGGTGTTGCGCGCCGGGCGCACACGCCGGCTACTGGGTGGCTGGCTGCCGGCACCATCGACGCTGGGGACGTTCCTGCGAGCGTTCACTTTCGGGCACGTGCGCCAGCTCGACCGCGTGCTCGACCAGACACTGACACGTGCGTGGCGGGCCGGCGCCGGCCCGGGCGATGAGCGCCTCGTGGTTGATGTCGACAGCTTCGTCGGCGAGATTCATGGCTATCAGAAGCAGGGTGTCGGTTTTGGGTACACCAAACGCCGCGGGTACCATCCGATGCTCGCCTCTCGGGCCGGCAGCGGCGAGGTGCTGCACGTGCGGCTGCGCAGGGGACAGGCGGCCAGCGCGCGCGGGGTGCTGCGATTCGCCGAGGAGCTGATCGCCCGCGTGGCGCGTGCCGGCGCCAGCGGCGAGAAGCTCTTCAGGGCCGACTCGGCGTTCTGGAACAACAAGCTGATCGCCCGTCTGGAGAAGGCCGGCTGGGCCTATTCGATCAGCGTGCGCCTACAGTTCTGGGTCAAGGACGCGGTCGCCGAGATCCTCGAGGCGGCCTGGCAGCCGCTTGAGGACTATCCCGAGGACGGGGAGGCGCAGATCGCCGAGAGGACCGTCAACGGCAAGCGCCTGATCGTTCGCCGCACCCGGCTGATCGGTCCCCAGGCCGAGCTCTGGCCGGACTGGCGCTACTTCCCGTTTCTGACCAACCGCACCGACCCGCTCGCCCTGGTTGAGGCCGAGCACCGCCAGCACGCTGTCGTCGAGCTCACGATCCGCGACCTGAAAGACCAAGCGCTCGCGCACTTCCCCTCCGGCAAGTTCAACGCGAACAGCGCCTGGACGGTGATCGCCTGCCTGGCGCACAACCTGCTGCGCTGGAGCACCCTGATCGGTCTGCCCGACGAGACCGTCCGCGCAGCTCGCACCTCCCGCCGCCGGCTTCTTCAGATGCCCGGCCGGCTGACGCGCACCGCGCGCCAGTGGACGCTTCACCTTCCTGCCCGCTGGCCATGGCAAGGTGACTTCACCCATGCGCTCGCGCGAATACGAGCGCTGCCCGCGGCCCCCTGAGGCGCGTCCGGGCCGGCAAGGATCACCACTCAGACCGCCGGCCGCCCCGGCGATCTCACCATGTCAAGAAACACCCCCGCGGACGTCTCCGAAGGCACGCCGGGCACCCTTGCGCTCCCAAGCACCGACCGAGCAGGCCCGCAACCCGTCCGACACCACCAATCCCGCCCGTCGCGAATCAACGCGGTGGATTCAGGCTTAGTTGCAGCGGAAGTGCAGGTTAAAGACCTCCTCGAAGCGCACGAGCGTCGGGGACAGGCGCCAGTCAGCCTCGGTGATCTGCCCGCCGAGCAGGTAGCGCCGCTCCGCGAGCATCTCCTCGAGCCAGCCGAGGCTGTGACGGCGTCAGCCGTTCCAGAGCGCCACGCGGTCCAGGGTCCTCGCCGTCCACCCCGCCGGCAATCTCGTCGCTGCCACCCCCGGCGGCGTCTCGCGCGCGAGCAGGCAGAACTCGGGCGCCGGCCCGAGGACCAGCTGGCGCCGCCATAGGCTCGCGTGCCGGGGGTCCATGCCGTCGCCGAGCAGCTCTCCGAGCATGCGCCGCGGCGAGCCCGGCGGACGGCCCACCCAGATGGCAAGGGTCTCGCCGAGTAGGCTCGCGCGCGCCTCTCCCTCGAGCAGCGCGTACAGCCCGCCGCTGCCGGCACCGAAGCGGCGCGCCGCCTCGTCGTGCGCAGTGCGATGGCCGCGACCGACGGCCGCCTCGTTGAGCACGCCGAGCGCGGCGAAGTCCTCAACGAGGTACCAGTCCTCATAGGCGGGCGCGGCCTGGACGGAGACCCCGTCCTCGACGGCGAGCGACGGTCCGAGCCACGGGAGCTCGGCGACGCGGAACACCGCCGAGCCGAGCAGCCCCACCGGCGGCCTGCGCGCGAGCGAGCGGTGGAAGCAGATCTCGGCCTGCTCGTAGGCCGCCGTCGCCGTGGGGTCGTGGGGGCGGTGCCAGAAGAGATAGGCGAGCACCGCTTGCCGCCGTCCTAGAAAGAGGGCTTGATCCAGTCCATGTGCGAGCGCAGCTCGCCGCCGACGTGCTCGATCTGCGTGTCGGCCTGTTCAGCCCTCATCCGCTTGAAGTTCTCCTGCCCGGCGCGGTTCTCGGCGATCCACTCGCGCGCGAAGTCGCCCGACTGGATCTCCTCGAGGATCTGGCGCATGCTCGCGCGCGTCTGCTCGGTGATCACGCGTTTGCCGCGCGTGTAGTCGCCGTACTCGGCGGTGTTGGAGATCGAGTAGCGCATGCCGGCGAGACCCTTCTCGTACATCAGGTCCGCGATCAGCTTGAGCTCGTGAAGGCACTCGAAGTAGGCCATCTCCGGGTCATAGCCGGCATCGACGAGCGTCTGGAAGCCCGCCTGCACGAGCTCCGAGGCGCCGCCGCACAACACCGCCTGCTCGCCGAAGAGGTCGGTCTCGGTCTCGTCCTTGAACGTCGTCTCGATCACGCCGCCGCGAGTGCAGCCGATGCCCTTGGCGTAGGCGAGCGCCAGCGCGCGCGCACCGCCCGTCGCGTCCTGCTCGACGGCGATCAGCCCGGGCACGCCGCTGCCTTCGGTGAACTGCCGGCGCACGAGATGGCCGGGGCCCTTGGGGGCGACCATCGCGACGTCCACGCCCGGCGGCGGCGTCACCTCGGCGTAGTGGATCGAGAAGCCGTGCCCGAACATGAGCATGTTGCCGTCGGCGATGCCGTCGCGCGCGTCCTGCTCCCACACCTGCCGGTGCAGCTCGTCGGGCACCAGCATCATCACCACGTCGGCGCGGCTGGCCGCGTCGACGACCGGCAGCACCTCGAAGTCGTGCTCTCGCGCGAGCGCAGCGGATGAGGACCCTCCGCGCAGGCCGACCACGACGTCGACTCCGGAGTCGCGGAGGTTGAGCGCGTGCGCGTGGCCCTGCGAGCCGTAGCCGATGACGGCGACGGTCTTGCCGTCGAGCAGCGTGAGGTCTGCGTCCTCGTCGTAGATCATCGGATGGCAGGCTATCCGACTGCGACAGGCGAGGCCGGCGCGTTGCTCAGGCGCTGGCGGACGCCAGCAGCGTGCACCCGGGCAGCTCGATCGCGCCGTCGGCGGCCGTGTAGGTCGCGAAGCGCTCGGCGAGCGCGATCTTGATCTTCGCGACCTCCGCCGCCGGGCGGGCGAGCACGGCGTCGTGAAAGCTGCGCGAGAGGTCGAGCGTGACATCCCAGAGCTCCTCGAAGCTCGCATGACGACGCGTCACGTCCATCGCCTGCACCTGGATCTCGACGAACCCGGCCTGCGCGAGCAGCTCCGAGATGCGCTCGCGTCCGCCCAGCGCGAACGGCCCGGGCCGCTCCTCAGCATCCTGCGGCTGCGGGGCGAGGCCGCGCCCGATCAGCTCCTGCGCGGGAAGCAGCGCCCACGGATTTCGATCGATCGTGTCCCATACCGACAGCGCGACGCGCCCGCCCGGGCGCAGAACGCGACGAGTCTCCCCCAGCGCCGCGCCCGGGTCGGCCATCAGCATGTAGCCCCAGCGGCACAGCACGGCGTCGACGCTCGCCACGGGCAGATCGATCCATTCGGCGTTCAGGATCTGGAACTCGACGTTGCTCAGGCCGAGCGCGGCCGCCCGCGCACGGGCGCCGTCGAGCATCGCCTCGGCCTGGTCGGAGATGATCACGCCACCCATCGGAGCGACGAGCTCCGCCGCGAGCATCCCCGTCTCGCCCAGGCCTGCCGCGAGCTCGAGCACCCGCTGGCCCGGCTGCAGCTCGAGCGCGTCGAGCAGCCAGTGCGACACCGGCGCGCCGAGCTCGCGCAGGAGCTCCTGGCGGCGAACCCAGCCGGGCGCCGCCTCTTCCCAGCTCTGCAGGCTGCTGTCGCGGTGTGCGTTGGCGTCGAAGCTCACCGCAGAGCCCTGCGCAGCAGCTTGCCCGACGGGGTGCGCGGAAGCGGTTCGTCGGTGAGCATGTAGTCCTTGGGCACCTTGAACGGCGCGAGCGCGCGGGCGCAGTGCTCCCTGAGATCGCTGAGATCGAGCTCGCTCCCGGGTCGCGCGACGACCCATGCCGTCACGGCCTCGCCCCACTCGTCGTCCGCGCGGCCCACGACAGCCGCCTCCTGCACCTGTGGATGAGCCTCGAGCACGGCCTCCACCTCCACGGGCGCGACGTTCTCGCCGCCGCTCACGATCGTGTCGGCCCGGCGCCCGGCGACGAGCAGGCGTCCACGCTCGTCGACGCTGCCGAGGTCGCCTGTGTGCAGCCATCCGTCAGGCGAGAGGGATCCGGAGGCGACCGTCGCGCCGCGCACGAGGATCTCGCCGTCGTCGGCGATGCCCACGCGCGTGCAGAACAGGGGTGGACCCGCGTTGATGGCCTCGCCCTCCTCCTCCTGCTCCTCCTCCCACTCCTCCTCCTGCTCCTCCTCCCGCTCCTCGCCGTCCTCCTTCTCCTCCTCGATGCAGGCGACCGGCGTGGTCGTGACCTGCGAGCAGGCCTCGGTGAGCCCGTACGTCAGGCTCACCGGCACCCCGGCCTCGCGCGCACGGCGCAGCAGCGCGCCGGGAACGGGCCCGCCACCGGTGAGCGCGCTGCGCAGGGCGGGCGGAGCGCTGAGGCCGGCGTCGAGCAGGCGGGCGAGCGTCGTCGCGACGAGGCTCACGAGCGTCGCCTCCCCGGCCTGAAGGGCGCCGAGGACGCGGTCGACCTCGAAGCGCTCGTGCACCACGGCGGTGCTCGCGTAGATCGTCGAGCGCACGAGGATCGAGAGCCCCCCTACGTGGGATACGGGCAGCGCGCACAGCCAGCGCTCCTCCGGCTCGAGCCCCAGCGCGACGGCTGAGCCCAGGGCGCTAAACAGGAGGTTGCCGTAGGTGAGCTCGACCGCGCGCGGTCGAGCGGTCGTGCCGGAGGTGTGGATGACGACGGCCGTCGCGTCCAGGTCGTGTCCGTCGGCCACCGCTGCCGATGAGCTTCCGGCCGGCTCGAGCGGCGTCTCGAGGAGCAACGCCGCCCCCTCTGCGATCTGGGCGCGCTCGCCGCGCGACAGGCGCAGGTCGACAGGGACGGCGACCGCGCCCGCGAGCAGGCACGCATGGAGCGCCTCGGCGAACGCCAGGCCCGGCGGCAGGGCGATCGCCACGCGACGGCCGGGGCCGGCGCCCCGCTCGAGGAGCTCGGCCGCGCCTACGCGCGCGGCATCGTAGAGCTCCGCGTAGGAGGAGCTTCCGTCGGGCGTGTCAAGCGCGGTTCGATCGGGTCGCGCCGCCGCGGCGCGGGCCAGCCATCCCTCGACCACCATGTCTCACAGGCTAGCCTTCGCGCCATGACCACGGCCTGGATCCCCGCCGGCACGAGCGCGACCGGCGCCTACACCGACATCCGCTACGAGAAGTCGGCCGCGCCGCACGCGGGGATCGCGAAGATCACGATCTCCAGGCCGGAGGTCAGAAACGCGTTCCGCCCGCGCACGGTGATCGAGATGTCGCATGCCCTCGAGGACGCGCGCGAGGACACCGAGATCGGCGTGATCGTGCTGACGGGCGAGGGGCCGGATGCTTTCTGCTCCGGCGGCGATCAGCGCGTGCGCGGCGATTCCGGCTACCTCGACGACGACGCCGCGGGGAAGGCCGGCGTCGGTCGCTTTCACGTCACCGACCTGCACGTGCAGATCCGACGGCTGCCGAAGCCGGTCATCGCGATGGTCGCCGGCTATGCGATCGGTGGCGGGCACGTCCTGCACCTCGTCTGCGACCTGACGATCGCGGCCGACAACGCGCGCTTCGGTCAGGTCGGGCCGAGGGTCGGCTCATTCGACGGCGGCTTCGGCGCTGGCCTGCTGGCCAACCTCGTCGGACCGAAGAAGGCCAAGGAGATCTGGTTTCTGTGCCGGCAGTACTCCGCGGTGGAGGCACTCGAGATGGGGCTCGTGAACACGGTAGTGCCGCTCGAGCGACTCGAGGAGGAGACGGTCGGGTGGTGCCGCGAGATCCTCGCCCTCTCGCCTTTCGCGCTGCGGCTGCTGAAGGCGAGCTTCAACGCGGCCGAGGACGGGTTGAGCGGGGTGCAGCAGCTGGCTCACGACGCCAACCTCCTGTTCTACGGCAGCGAGGAGGCGCAGGAGGGACGCGACGCCTACCGCGAGAAGCGCAAGCCGGACTTCTCGCGCTTCCCCAAGCGTGCCTAGTGTGAGCGCGCTTCGCAGTGCGAGCGCGGTTCGCATCTGGGTGATGGCGGCCCGTGTGCGCACGCTGCCGGCGGCCGTCGCTCCGGTGCTCGTCGGCACGTCGCTCGCGCTCGGCGCCGGGCACTTCCATCCGCTCGCGTTCGCAGCGGCACTGCTCGGCGCGGTGTTCATCCAGGTGGGCACGAACCTGTCGAACGACTACTCCGACGCGCGTCGCGGCGCCGACACCGAGGACCGCCTCGGCCCCGTGCGGGTGACCGCCGGCGGACTGGTGCCGCCGAGCCAGGTGCTGCTGGCGACCTACGTGACATTCGGGCTGGCCGTCGCGTGCGGCGCGTATCTGGTCGCGGTCGCGGGATGGGAGCTGCTGGCGGTCGGCGCGGCCTCGATCCTCGCCGGCGTGCTCTACACCGGCGGGCCGCGCCCGTACGGGTACGAGGGACTGGGCGAGCTGTTCGTGTTCCTGTTCTTCGGGATCGTCGCCGTCGCCGGTTCGTACTTCGTCCAGGTGCAGCGCCTTCCGTGGCAGGCGTTCGTGTGCGCCGTGCCGGTCGGCCTGCTCGCGAGCGCGATCCTCGTCGTCAACAACGTGCGCGATCTCGAGACCGACCGCCGCGCCGGCAAGCGCACGCTGGCCGTGCGGCTCGGGCGGGAGCGCACGCGGGGGCTTTACACGGCGATGCTCGCGGGCGCGTTCGTCACGGCGCCGCTGCCCTGGGTGTTCGGCTCGATGAGCGCGTGGCTGCTGCTCGCGTGGGCCGTCGCGCCGCTTGCGATCAGGCTCGTGCGGATCGTCCGATCGCGGACGGATGGTCCGGCGTTGAACGGCGCGCTCGCGGGAACTGGGGCTCTGCAGCTGCTCTTCTGCGTGCTGTTCTCGGCGGGGATCCTCGCGAGCGGCGGCGTCGCCTCGTGAGACTGGAGCTGCAGCGGCGCATGCTGAAGCTGGCCGCGCCACTGCGCACCTCCTACGGGTGCTTGCGCGAGCGCGACCTGCTCGCGGTCACGATCGGCGACCGCGATGGTGGCGTCGGCCACGGCGAAGCCGCTGCGCTCGAGCCCTACGACGGCGTCAGCATCGCGCGGGTGCAGCGCGCGCTCGAGCGCTACCGGCCTGCGCTCGAGGAGTCCGACGGAGCCGATCCGGCCGCGCTGCTGGAGGCGTGCCGGCGCGCGGATGATCTCCCGGCTGCGCTCGCGGCGATCGACATGGCGCTGTGGGACCGTGCGGGGCGCCGCGCGGGCAGGCCGCTGGCCGCCCTGCTGAGCGACCGTCCGGCACGCGAGGTGCCGGTGAACGCGACCCTCACGGCCCTCGAGGAGTCGGCGGTGGCCGAGCAGGCCGCCGAGGCCGTGCGTGCGGGGTTCACCTGCCTGAAGCTGAAGGTCGGCGTGGGCGAGGACTCCGCACGCGTCGCCGCGGCACGCTCCGCGGCCGGTCCGGGCGCGGCACTGCGCCTCGACGCGAACGGAGCTTGGAACGTGGAGCAGGCGGTGGCGGCGATCGGCGCCCTCTCCGCCGCCGGACTCGAGCTCGTCGAGGAGCCTGCTCACGGCCTGCAGGCGGTGCGAGAGGTGCGCGAGCGGGTCGCGGTGAGGATCTCGATCGACGAGACCGCAGGCGAGCCTGGGGCGCTCGGCGCCGGCGTCGCCGATGCCGTCTGCCTGAAGATCTCCCGCTGCGGAGGGATCTCGGGGCTGCTCGCCGCGGCCACCCTCGTCAGGGCCTCCGGCGCCGAGGTCTACCTCGCCTCCACGCTCGACGGCCCGCTCGGGGTCGCGGCTGCGCTGCATGCCGCCGCGGCGCTCGCCTCGCGCGGCCCGATCGCGCCGTGCGGGCTCGCCACGCTCGCGCTGTTCGAGGGCGTGTCGGACATGCTCCCGGCGCGGGCGGGCAGGATCGCGCTTCCAACGGGTCCTGGCCTCGGGCTCGATCCCGTGTAGGGTTGACGTCCGGCCTGCGGGGGGCAGCGTGCGCGGGCCGGCGAATTGCGGCCATTGGCACTCTCGCTCGACCCCGCTGAGAGCGCCGCGTCGTTAACGATCGGGGAACAACAGCGGCGATGCGCTACGGGAAGATCGCGGTCATGGTTGGGGAGGTCTGCGCACGCTTGCGTCGGTTTGGCGCGGTTTGGCGTATGGGTTTCGCCGGTCTCGCGCTCGTCCTGCTCGCCCTCCTCGCACTCCTCGCCGCCGCGCCGAGCTCGACGGCCGGCCTGCCGCTCGGCGTCGGCCTCCCGCCGGTCGGAGCCTTCCTGCCGCGAGGGCCGATCATCGGCGCGAACGACGCCGCGGGCTGGGGCCCGGTGCCCGCTCACACGATCCTGAGCGGACACATAACGTGGGACCGCGTGGACCTCAACCGGCCGAACGCGCTCGTGGACTCGCTGGCCTACGGGTTCAGGGTGCTTGCGATCGCCGCGGACACCGAAGACAGCACCCCGCTCAGCGAGATCAACCCTCAGCAATGGGCAGCCGAAGCGCTCGCCCAGATCAAGGCGAGTCCCGGGATCAGCATCGCCGAGGCCGGCAACGAGATGTACCTGAAGGGCGGCGTGGCCAACCCGGTCCAATACGGGCGCATGTACCTCGACGCGGTCACGGACATGAACGCAGCCGGGATCCACATCCCGCTTCTGTTCAGCATGACCGGCGACTATCCGCGCGGAAGCTGGGCGTCACCGATCAGCTGGTCTGATGACTCGAGCGGCGGAGGCTGGCTTCGCGATGCCGTCAACGGCGTTCCAGGCCTGGCGAGCGCGATTCTGGCCAACGGCATCTCCATTCATCCGTATGGCGCCGTCGGAGAAGACGTGGAAGATGATCGCGGGGTCTCTGCCGCGGCCACCGAGGAAGGTGTGGCTCGCGCCGTGCTGGGCTCGATCCCACCGTTCTACATCACCGAGTTCGGCTACGAGCTGGGGCACTGCGGCGAGGCCATCGGCTCGTGCTCGAGAGTCGAACAGGCGAGCAAGCTGCGAGCTGCATACGACGTCTTTCTCGCAGACCCGCACATCGCGGGCATATGGTGGTACCAGTCCCACGACGATCGCACCGGCGCGTGGGGCTTCATGAACCGCAACAACACCGTCCGGCCGTCGTTCAGGACCCTCTCGGCGATCGCGCAGGCTTCGGGTCAGTAGCGAGCACCGCGCTGGCGACCGCCTGCGGGTTCTCCAGCGGCAGGTTGTGCCCGCCGGGGACGACGAGCAGGCGGGCATCGGGCAGCAGTTGCACGATGCGCCGCCCGAGAGCCGCGTACTTCGTGTCGCGATCTCCGACGAGCACGCTCACCGGCATCGCGAGCTCTCCCAGCCGCGACCACAGGGGAGGCATCTCGCCGCTGCCGATGCCCCGCAGAACGTCTGCGAGCGCGCCCGCGCGGTTGCGCCGCTGATCCTCCCGTGCCAGCCTCGAGACCTCCGGCGGCTCCGAGGCGAACAGCGGCTGAGAGCGCCAGCGCTCGATGAACTCCTCGAGCGGGCCGCTTTCGAGCTCCCGCGCGAGCCGGCGGTCGGCCTCGCGCCGCGCGAGCCGCTCCGCGCGATCCTCGATGCCGGCGCTGCTCGAGACGAGCACGAGGCGTCGCACGCGCTTCGGCGCCGCGAGGGCCACGTGCAGCGCGACGCGGCCGCCGAGCGAGTAGCCGCACAGCGAGAAGCGCCGGGGAGAGCGCTCCAGGACGTGGGCGACGCAGCCTGCGAAGGAGATCGGGCGCTCGCCGCCGGCCGCCTCGCCGTGCCCAGGCAGATCGAGGGCGATCGGCAGGTAGCGTTCACGCTCGAGGAGTCTCGCAACGCCGTCCCAGGCGCGGCGGGTGCCGCTGAACCCGTGCAAAAGGACGACGCTCTCCGGCACTGCATCATCCTATGAGCCGCACCCCGCGAGGAGATCATCCGTTGAGCGCGACCACCGATACATACATGCTGCTGAGGGCGTTCGTCGACGAGCTGACCCGCTGCGGGATGCGCGCGGCGTGCACGTCGCCGGGGTCGCGCTGCGCGCCGCTCGTGCTCTCGCTCGCGCGCGAGGAGCGCCTGCGCTGCTTCTCGCACGTCGATGAGCGCTGCGCGGGCTTCTTCGCGCTCGGGCTGGCAAAGGCCTCCGGCCTGCCGGTGGCAGTCGCGTGCACATCGGGGACCGCCGCCGCCGAGCTCCTGCCCGCGACGATCGAGGCCCGCGAGGCCCGCGTCCCGCTCCTGCTGCTCACCGCCGACCGGCCTGCCGAGCTTCGCGACACCGGAGCGGGGCAGGCGATAGACCAGCTCAAGCTGTTCGGGACCGCCGCGAAGTGGTTCTTCGAGGTCGACGTCTCAGACGCTCGGCCGGAGCGCATGCGCTGGATGCGGATGCTCGCGTGCCGCGCATACTGGACGACGCTCGAAGGCCGTCCGGGCGCCGTTCATCTCAATTTTCCCCTGCGCGAGCCTCTCGTGAGCGACGAGGAGCTGCCGGAGGATTCAAGCGGACGGGAGGGTGGGCGCCCACACGTGCGCCGTGCGCACGCGGCGGTCGCGAGCAGCGCAGACGCCGCTGCGCTCGGCGATCTGCTCTCACGCTCGCGGCGCGGCGTGGTCGTCGCCGGCCGCCACGAGCGAGGCACGCCGCTGGGCCAGGCGGCCGCCGCCTTCGCCGCCGCTGCGGGCTGGCCGCTGCTGGCAGATCCCCTCTCCGGCGCACGCCGCGGGCAGGCGGCCATCGCGCACTACGACGCGCTGCTGCGCGAGGAGGGCTTCGCGGCGTCCGTCGCGCCCGACCTCGTGCTGCGGGTGGGTGACCTGCCTGTGTCCAAGCCGATGAGGACATGGCTCGAACGCCTCGAGGGCACTCGACAGGTGGGGATCGACCCGGACGGCGCCTGGCAGGATCCGGCGGCGGTCCTGTCGGACTCGCTCGCGCTGGACCCGGCAGAGGCGCTCCGCGAGCTCGCGCGGATCCAGGCGCGGCCGTCCGGACCGTGCCTGTCCACCGAGGACGACTGGCTCGCGCGCTGGCGCAGCGCCGACGAGCGGGCCGCCGAGGCGATCCTCGGGGCGCTCGGCGATCGCGACCTCTCCGAGCCGGCCGTCGCCGCCGAGCTCGGCGTGCTGCTGCCCGAGGAGGCGACGCTGTTCGTCGCATCCTCGATGCCGGTTCGCGACATCGAGACCTTCTGGCCGGTCCGCCCGGACCCGCCGCGGGTGCTCTGCAACCGGGGTGCGAGCGGAATCGACGGCACCGTGTCGGCGGCCTTCGGCGCGGCGGCGGGCGTGGCCGGTCCAGCGGTCCTGCTGATCGGCGACGTGGCGCTCGCCCATGACATCGGCGGGCTGCTCGCGGCGCGGCGCCTCGCGTTGAAGCTGACGGTCATCCTGCTGGACAACGGCGGGGGCGGGATCTTCGACTTCCTGCCCATCGCCCGGGCTCGGATGGCGCGCGCGGGCGATCCACACGGTGGCGGCTCTGCGGCGGCGAACCAGGAGGGCGAGGAGGGCGAGGACATCTACACCGAGCACGTCGCCACGCCGACGGGACTCGACTTCGCCGCCGCGGCCGCGCTATACGGCGTTGCCCACGAGCGCGCCGGTGACGTACAGGACTTCCGTTCCGCGCTCGAGGGCGCGCTCGCTGGTAGCGACTCGAGCATCATCGAGGTTCGCGGCGGGCGCCCGGAGAACGTCGCGCTTCACGAGCAGGTGTGGGACGCGGTGGCGCGTGCGATCAACCCGTGAGCAGCGGCAGCAGCGCCTGGAGCTTGACCTCCGTCTCGGCGAGCTCGCTCGCGGGGTCGGAGTTGCGCACGATCCCGTTGCCGGCGTAGCAGCGGGCCACGCTCCCGCGAAGCAACGCGCAGCGCAGAGCGACGCAGAACTCTCCGTCGCCGGCCGCGTCGGTCCAGCCGACCGGGCCCGAGTACCAGCCGCGGTCCAACCCCTCGAGCGCCGGGATCAACGGCGCTGCGCGGCGCAGCGGCTCGCCGCCGACGGCCGGTGTCGGATGCATCATCCCGGCCAGCTCGAGTGCATCCATCGGTGCGGCGAGCTGCGCGCGGATCGGCGTCGCCAGGTGCTGGATGTTCGCGATCCTGACCAGCTCTGGCTCGGGCGCGGCCGCGACCCAGATCGCGTGGGGGCGCAGCGTGCGTTCTATCCGCCGCGCCACGATCGCGTGCTCCTCGCGACGGCTCTCGTCGCGCAGCATCTGCTCGCCGAGATGATCGTCGACCGCGGGGTCGGCGCTGCGGCGCGTCGAGCCGGCTAACGCGAGCGTGCTCACGCGATGGCCTTCGCGACGCACCAGCAGCTCGGGGCTGGCCGCGATCAACGTCGCCTCGCCACGCCCGACGCAGAACACGAAACACGAGGGGAACTCCTCGCGCAGCACACCGAACACGGCCGCCGGGTCATACGCGCGCGGCGCATGAACCTGCACCTCGCGGGCCAGCACGATCTTCTGCAGCTCGCCCGCCGCGATCAGCTCGACAGCACGCGCCACCGCGGCCTCGTAGTGCTCGGGCGGCATCGCGCTGGCGAGCAGGAAGCGCCCGGTCGGTGCGGGGTCGAGCAGCGGCAGCGAGCGGACGCGCAGCTCCGCGAGACGGCCTTCGAGGCGCTCGAGCAGCTCCTCGGGCATGTCGTCCGGGGACGCGCACGCAGCGAGCGTGAGATGCGCGGCGCGCTTCCCGTCGCGCCGCCTGCGGACGATCGCGACCTCTGGCACGGTCAGCGACGCCGGCTCGAAGCCCGCCCAGTGCGGCGCGGCGCCGCCGTCGGGAGCGAACGCGAACCCTCCGACCGCGACCGGTCCGCCGCCGGGGGCGTCGTCCAGGGGATCGGCCACGGCCGCCGCCGACAGCTCGCGCCAGCGTCCGGCGACGGTCGCGAAGCGCGCCGCGCCGCTTGCCTGGAGGGTCATGGCCTCGCCCAGCCCGGCGAGCGCAGCGTCCCCGCGGTCCGGCTGCTCGAGGGCGAACCAGTGCTCGCCGGCACGCCGCGAGCCGATGGCAACCGCTGAAGGGTCGACGTCGCCCGCCAGCGCCAGGGAGATCGCCGCGAGCGCCTCGCCGCCGGTGCGCCGCGCGCGCGCAACCGCCAGCTTCAGACTCCTCGCAAGCCGTTCTCGATCCGGAGGGCTGAGCGAGAACCGGCCGCTCTCGCCCGCCGATCGGAGATCGGCCGGCGAGCGTGAGCCGGCGTCGGGCGGCAACTAGGTCTCGTTGCGCCCACGCGAGATCGCGATCTCGCCAGTGCGCATCATCTCGATCAGCCCGAAGGGACGGACCATGTTCTCGAACGCCTCGATCTTGTCGGTCGTGCCCGTCACCTCGACGATGATCGCGCGCTTGGTCACATCGACGACCTTGCCGCGAAAGATCTCGGCGATCTGCATCAGCTCACCGCGCTGCACGCCGTCGGCCGCGACCTTGAACAGGGCCAGCTCCCGCGCGACCGTGTCCCGCGGCTCTAGGTCGCGGATCTTCAGCACGTTGACGAGCTTGTGCAGCTGCTTGGTGACCTGGTCGATCGGATGCAGGGCGCCGTCGACGGTGAGCGTGACGCGCGAGAGCTGCTCGTCCTCGGTCGGGCCGACGGTGAGCGTGTCGATGTTGAAGCCGCGCCTGGCGAACAGACCGGCTATCCGCGTGAGCACGCCGGACTTGTTTTCGACGAGGATCGACAGCACGTGCTTGCGGCCCGTGCGCAGGTTGGTCGCGGCCTCGAGCTCCTCGAGGCTCAGCGGCTCCTTCGTCCCCGGTTCGCCCATCAGCCGACCATCTCACGCGCGGCGTGCCCGGCGGGGATCATGGGGTAGGTGTTCTCCTCGCGCGTGACGCGCACGTCCACCAGCACCGGGCCGTCCGTCGCGATCGCCCGCTTCATGTCGTCGACCAGCGTGGTCTTGTCCTCGAAGCGCATGCCGGTCACGCCGTGAGCTTCGGCGAGCTTCACGAAGTCGGGAAACCGGCCCATGTCGACCTGGCTGTAGCGGCCGTCCCAGAAGAGCTCCTGCCACTGGCGGACCATGCCGAGATAGCCGTTGTTCATGATGAACACCTTGATCGGGATGTTGTTCTCCGCGCAGGTCGAGAGCTCCTGCGCGTTCATCTGCACGGAGCCGTCGCCTGCGACACAGCACACGATGCGATCGGGACAGCCGACCGCGGCGCCCATCGCAGCGGGCAGCCCGAAGCCCATCGTGCCGAGACCGCCCGAGTTGATCCAGCGGCGCGGCTTCGGGAAGTCGTAGTACTGCGCCGCCCACATCTGGTGCTGGCCGACGTCGCTCGTGACGATCGCCTCGCCGCCGGTCGCCTCGTACAGCGCTCGGATCATGTACTGCGGCTTGATCTCGGCGCTCGCGCTGTCGTCATACGCGAGCGGATACTTCTCGCGCCAGCCCTCGATCCGGTTCCACCACGCATCCAGACGGCCGGGGTCGGCGCCGATCGCACGGTACTCGACGACGAGCTTGGAAAGAACGTGCTTGGCGTCGCCGACGATCGGGATGTGCGCGGGGACGTTCTTGGAGATCTCGGCCGGGTCGACGTCGATGTGGATGAACTTCGCGCGCGGCGCGAACTCCGAGAGCTTGCCGGTGATGCGGTCGTCGAAGCGCGCGCCGAGCGCGCAGATCAGGTCCGCCTCATCCATCGCGTAGTTCGCGGCTCGCGTTCCGTGCATCCCGAGCATGCCCAGCCACTGCGGGTCCGGCGCAGGAAACGCGCCGAGGCCCATCAGCGTGCAGGTCACCGGGAAGCGGTCGCTCCTGACGAACTCGATCAGCTCGTCGGAGGCATTCGCGTTCACGACGCCGCCGCCCGCGTAGATCACCGGCCGCTGCGCCGCGGCGAGCGCCTTCGCGGCCTGGCGGATCTGCTTCTGGTTGCCCTCGACCCGCGGCTGGTAGCCCGGCAGGCGCACATCGGAGACCGGCTCGTAGTCGATCTCGGCCCGCGACAGATCCTGCGGGATGTCCACGAGCACGGGACCCGGGCGCCCCGTCCGCGCGACATGGAACGCCTCGTGAATGGCCCGCGGGATCTCCTGCGGGTGCTGGATCATGAACGAGTGCTTGACGACCGGCATCGTGATGCCGATGGTGTCCGCCTCCTGGAAGCCGTCGGTGCCGAGCAGCTCGGTGCGCACCTGGCCGGTGACGAAGACGACCGGGACGGAGTCCATCATCGCGTCGCAGATCGGCGTCAGCAGGTTCGTCGCGCCGGGCCCGCTCGTCGCGAAGGCGACGCCGACCTTGCCCGTCGCCTTGGCGTAGCCCTCGGCCGCGTGCCCCCCACCGGCCTCGTGCCTGACGAGGATATGACGGATGCCGCCGTCGACGAACGCATCGTAGGTCGGCAGGTTGGCGCCACCGGGCAGCCCGAAGGCGACCTCGACGCCCTCCGCCTTGAGACATTCCATCAGGGCATCGACAGCCCGCATATCACCGACGTCCTTTCCTGCTGCTCGGGGAAAATCCCAGTGTACCAGCGGGTTTAGGGGCCTTTAGGAGAGACCGAGCGCCACGCCGATCGTCAGCGTGATGATCCCGCCAACGGTGACGATGAGCAGCGACGAGCGCATCGAGACCCCGAGGAAGCGTTTCCTAACCCAAGCGATCGCGAACAGCTCGACGGCGACGACGGACCCCGCCACGATCAGCGCCTGGTTGACGTTGGAGATGATGAACGGGAGCGTGTGGAAGATGCCGCCGAGCGTCGTCATCCCGCCGGTGATCGCGCCGCGCACGACGGCTGAGCCGCGGCCCGTCTGCTCGCCCGTGTCCGACAACGCCTCCGACCAGCCCATGCTGACGCCGGCGCCGAGGGCGACGCCAAAGCCAACGATCAGCGCCGTGTGCGAGCTCGAGGCGATCGCCGCGGCGAAGATCGGGGCCAGCGAGGAGACGGTGCCGTCGATCATCCCGACGAGCGCGGGCTGGACCACGCGCAGCACGAATTCGGACTCGTCCTTGAAGCCGGCCCGGTGGATCAGACGAGCGATCAGCGAATCTGCCCGGTGCGTCGCGGTTGCCTGCGTCGTCATCTGGGCAGCGTATGCGAGAAATCGGCTTAGGGCAGCCGAAATCGGGTTAGGAGGCCCTTACTCCGGGCTCGCGCTCAGCGCGTCTAGGCGGTCGGCGCACGCTCCCAGGACTCGGGCGCAATCGCCACGTCGGGGAAGTCGAGCTCGGCCCCGCAGCCCATGCAGAGCGCGTCGTAGATCTTCGTCACGCGCCCGCATTGCGGGCACGCGCGGCGCAGCTCGTCGTGCTCGAAGCGATATGCGATCGCGGCGAGCAGGCCGAGAAACGGCACCGCACCGGAGATCAGGAACCAGAGGATGAACGAGCTGCCCTTGAGCTTGCCGATGAACCCGCCCGCCAAGCCGAAGCACACCGCGATGATCACGTATGCCATTGCGAGCTCCGCGGCTAGAGCAGCGTGCGCACGGCCCAGATGACGGCCACGATCGCGACTACGAAGATCAGCGCGCTGAACAGGAAGGAGACGATGTGTATGACGAATCCGAGCAGCAGCCATGCCGCGAGGACAAAGATCAGCGTCCCTACAACCGTCCGACCGAATGACCGTGAAGGCGACTCGTTCATAGTGTCTCCATTCTAGACGGTCGCGCGGCCGAGCGTGGAAGTCGGTCCCCGCCCGGCCGCGCTGCACTCGCACCGGCAGAGGGAGGCCGGCGCACGTCGAGGCTGGACGAGACCGCTACATGCGGCCCAGCCGACCGAGCTCGCGGACCATCCGTGCTGTCACGCTATCGGCGCCGCTCGGACCTCCGCGACGGCGGTCCGCGCCCTGCCCGACGCTGGTGAGTCGATAACGACGGATCCGCGACCCCTGGATGGACCCGTCCACAGTCTCCTCGGGCAGCAGTATGAACCGCCGAAGAGGCGACCCGCTCGAGTTTCCTGCTGACCGATTCATGCACGCATGTTCGCCCGCGAAGCCTGGTTTGCCTTTGGCCTGCAGTCCAAAATCTCAGCCGTGCTCGTCTGCGAAGTGATAGCCGGCGCACCGCCGGCACATGGGGGCGCGACCGGCGAGCGGCGGGCGCTCAAGCGGGCGCTCAGATACCGAGCTGCTCGTGGATCAGTCGCGCGACCTCGGCTCCGTCGGCGCGGCCCTTGGTCTCGCGCATGACCTGCCCGACGATCGGCCCGATCGCCTTCGCGTTTCCTTCGCGCACGCGCTCGGCGGCATCGGCGTTGGCCGCCACGGCCGACGCGACGATGTCCGCCAGCTCGCTGCCACCGTCCATTGCGGCGAGTCCCTCCGCGTCGATGATCTTCTGCGGATCCCCGCCGTCGGCTATGAGCTTGTCGAGCACCTGCCGCGCCGCGCCGACGCTGACGCGCCGCTCGCCGACGAGCCCGACGAGCACCGCGAGCGCATGCGGCGGGACGCGCGAGCCGGACGGATCCTGGTTCTCCGGCAGCCGGGCGGCTAACTCGCCGGTGATCCAGTTGGCGAGCGCCTGCGGCGCCGGTGGCGGATCTGCCCTGGCGCCGAGCGCCGCCTCGAAGTAGTCGCCGAGCTCGTTGCGGAACGCGAGCAGCTGGGCGCTGTCGGCGCTCAGCTGAAGCTCGCGCTGCAGGCGCTCGGCGCGCTCGGCGGGAAGCTCGGACATGTCGCCGCGCGCCGCCTCGAGCATCGCGTCGTCGATCACGACCGGGACGAGGTCCGGCTCGGGGAAGTAGCGGTAGTCGTGAGCCTCCTCCTTGGAGCGCAGCGAGGTGATCGAGCCGGAGGCGGGATCGAAGTGGAGCGTCTCCTGCACGACCTGCCCGCCTGCGTGGAGGATCTTCTCCTGCCGCGCGATCTCAGCCCTGATCCCGCGCTCGAGGAAGCGGAAGGAGTTCATGTTCTTCAGCTCCGTCTTTACGCCGAGCTCCTCGCTGCCGAGCGGTCGCAGCGAGATGTTGGCGTCGGCGCGCAGCGACCCCTCCTCCATGTTCACATCGCTCACGCCGAGCTGGCGCAGAGTGCTCCGCAGCAGCTTGAGCCACTCGCTCGCCTGCTCCGGCGAGCGCAGATCGGGCTCGGTGACGATCTCCGCGAGCGGTGTGCCTCCGCGGTTGAAGTCGACGATGCTGGTTTCTGAGCCGTGGATCCGCCCGCTCGCCCCGAGGTGGATGAGCTTCGCCGCGTCCTCCTCGAGGTGCACGCGATGGATGCACACAGCGCCTAGCCTGCCGCCGCGGCACAGCGGCTCGTCGTACTGCGTGATCTGGTAGCCCTTCGGCAGGTCGGGATAGAAGTAGTTCTTGCGATGAAAGATAGATCGCGGCGCAAGCTCGGAGCCGAGCGCCAGCCCGATCATCAGGCCGAGGTGGACCGCGCGTGCGTTGGCAACCGGGAGGCTGCCCGGCAGGCCGAGGCAGACGGCGCAGGTGCGCGTGTTCGGCGGCTCGCCGAATGACAGCTCGCAGCCGCAGAACATCTTCGTCGCGGTCGCGAGCTGGACATGGATCTCGAGGCCGATGACCGGCTCGTAGTGGCCGCTGCCGCCCGCGCCCGCGGCGTCCGTGCGCTCGTGCTCAGACACGCGCGGCTCCTGCGTCGAAGGCCAGGCCGAGCTCGAGCGCATGGGCGGCGTCGAGCAGCCGGTTCTCGCTGAATGCCGGTCCGGTGATCTGCAGCCCGACGGGCAGCCCGTCGCTGGACCCACACGGGATCGAGATCGCCGGGATCCCGGCGAGCGACATCGGCACCGTGCAGTAGTCGTTGAGGTACATCGCCAGCGGGTCCGCGGTCTTCTCGCCGAGCTCGAACGCGACGGACGGGGCAGTCGGCGTGAGGATGAAGTCGATCCGCTCGAACGCCGTCCTGAAGTCCTCGGCGATCTTCGTCCGCACGCGCTGAGCGCGCCCGTAGTAGGCCTCGTAATAGCCCGAGGACAGCGCGTAGGTGCCGAGCATGATGCGCCGCTTGACCTCCGCCCCAAAGCCGTCGTGGCGGGTGCGCGTGTACATGTCGAGCAGGTCCTTCGGCTCGGGGGCGCGCAGGCCGTAGCGCACGCCGTCGTAGCGCGCGAGGTTCGCCGAGCACTCGGCCGGCGCGAGCACGTAGTAGGCCGAAAGCGCGTGCGGGGCGTGCGGCAGGTGCACATCCTGCACCTCGGCCCCGAGCTCCTGCGCCCGCGCGAGCGCGCCATGGAAGGCCTCGAGCACGCCGGCCTCGATGCCCTCTCCGGCGAGCTCCTGCGGTACGCCCAGCCTCACTCCGTCGAGCCGCTCGGCGCTCGGCAGCTCGATCTCGTGCGGAAAGGCGAGCGAGGTCGCGTCGCAGGCGTCGCGACCGACCATGTGGCGGAGCATCAGCGCAGCGTCGGTGACGTCGCGCGTAAGCGGCCCCGCCTGGTCGAGCGAGGAGGCGAACGCGATCATGCCGTAGCGCGAGACGGCTCCGTACGTGGGTTTCAAGCCGACGATCCCGCACAGCGCCGCGGGCTGGCGGATCGAGCCGCCGGTGTCGGTCCCGAGCGCCCACGGCGCGAGCCCGGCCGCAACGGCCGCGGCGCTGCCGCCCGAGGAGCCGCCGGGGACGCGCGTGCGATCCCACGGGTTGCGCACGGGACCGAACGCGGAGTTCTCGTTGGAGGAGCCCATCGCGAACTCGTCCTGGTTGGTCTTGCCGAGCAGGCTCGCGCCAGCCGCATTCAGGCGCGAAACGGCGGTGGCCGTGTACGGCGGCAGGTAGCCCTCGAGTATCCGCGACCCGGCCTGGCTGGGAACGCCCTCGGTGCAGAACAGGTCCTTGACGGCCAGCGGCACTCCGCCGAGCGCCGTCTGCGCCTGCTCGCCGGGCGCCTCATCGGCGACCCAGGTGAAGCAGTTCAGGCCGTCATCGCCGGCGGCCCGGTCTGAGGCGGCACGCTGCCGGTAGAGATCGAACAGCTCGCGCGCGGACAGCGAGCCGGCGCCGATCGCCGCGGCCGCCTGCGCGGCCGAGAGGTCGAGGGTGTCCGGCGCGCTCATGCCTGTGGGCTTGGAACGAGGAAGCCCTCGTCGGTTGCGGCGGGGGCCTGGGAGAGGACTGTCTCGCGCGGCAGGCACGCGACTGCTACGTCTGCTCGCAGCGAGCCCGTCATCTCGACGACGTGCGACGTCGGCGGCACGTTCGCGAGGTCGAGCTCGCCGATCTTCGCTACGTGATCCAGCACCGCGGAGAGCTCGCGCGCCATCGACTCGAGCTCCTCCTCGCTCAGCGCCAAGCGCGCCAGCCGGGCAACGTGGAGAACCTCGTCGCGTCCAATCACAGTGCCGGCATTCTACGTGGCGCCCGCCGCGCCCCGTGGACCGGGACGCTAGGGCCGGGGACGCGGCTCGGGACTCGCAGGCTCGTACAGCGATGTGCGTTCGTCGCGCAGCGACTGCCATGCGCCGGCGAGGATCGCCACGGCGCCCGCGAGGGCGAGCCACGCGCCGACGCACAGCGCCGTGGCGTGATCCGGGCGCTCGAGCACCCTCACCACGGCGGCGATCACCGCGGCGAGCCCGAGCACGACGGTCCACACGCCGATCGACACCGGCAGCGCTGAGCTGCGTTCGCCGAGCGTGCTGAGCACCAGTGCGACGGCCGCGCACACGCCGACGAGCAACAGCACGATCGAGGCTCCAAACGTGTCCCAGGCGCCGAGGTTGCCGGCGGCGCTTTCATACCACGGCTCGAACAGCGACACGATCACGCATGCTGCGCCGGCCACCGCGAGCAGCTCGCCGATGCGAAGCCGCCTCACGCTCACCGTCGTCTGCCCGACGCTCGTGTCACGCGCCGGCTCGCTGAGCCTCGGACGCCGACGCCTGCAGCCGCACCTGCTGACGGGCGGCCTGCAGCGTGTTGCGCAGCAGGAAGGCGATCGTCATCGGGCCGACGCCACCGGGCACCGGCGTGATCGCCGCGGCGATCGGCGCGACCGCGGCGAAGTCGACGTCCCCGACGAGGCCGCTCGAGTTGCCGGCCTGCTCGGGGGAGAGCCGGTTGATGCCTCCGTCGATGACGACGGCGCCGGGCTTGACGAACCCGTCCCCGATCAGGCGCGCACTGCCGACCGCAGCGACCAGCACGTCCGCGCGCGCACACACCTCGCGCAACTCGCGCGTGCGCGAGTGACATACCGTCACGGTCGCGTTCTCGGCGAGCAGCAGCTGCGCCATCGGCTTACCGAACAGGTTGGAGCGACCGACCACGACCGCCTCCGCGCCCTCCAGCGCTAGGCCGGTGTCGGCGAGCAGCTCCATCACGCCCAATGGGGTGCACGGGCGCAATCCGGGACGCCCCAGCGAGAGCAGCCCGGCGTTGACGGGGGTGAGCCCGTCGACGTCCTTGTCCGGGTCGATGCTCGCCGTCAGCGCGGCGCCGTCGAGGTGCCCGGGTACCGGCAGCTGCAGCAGGATCCCGTTGACGGTGCTGTCGGCGTTGAGATTCGCGAGCTCCTCGGCCACCTGCTCGAAGGACGCCTCCGCGGGCAGGCGCCGGTCGAGGGGAACCATTCCCACCTCGAGACAGGCGCGCTGCTTGCCGCGCACGTAGACGGCCGAGGCAGGGTCCTCGCCGACGAGCACCGTCGCGAGCGCCGGCACACGACCCAGCTCCTGTTGGAAGGCCTGCACCTCGCGCGCCACCTCGGCGCGCACGCGTGCGGCAATCGCCTTGCCGTCGATGATCGTGGCGGGCATGGGGGCGGATCGTACGTGCTTCGCCGCGCCGGGCCTCAACCGCGTCGCTCCACGGGCGCATACTCGGCCATCAGCTTGCGCTCCGAGCCGTCGTGGGCGAAACGCACGACGATCACGCCGCCCGGCTCCACGCCCGTGACGACGCCCTCGCCGAAGGCCGCGTGAACGATGTCCTCGCCCAGACGGTACGGCCTCGCGCCGCCCGCAAGCCCGCGATCGCTCGCGGCGAGGTCCGCTCCCCGCTCCCACCCTCCGCCGGCCTGCCTCTCGCCGGCGATCGCGCCGCGATCGTGCGACCCGTGAAGGCTCGCCGCCATCGTGCCGGGGCGGAAGATCAGCTCACGGGGCTCGTCGAGCAGCTCTAGCGGGATCTCGTCTAGGAAGCGGCTGCGCATGCCATACGCCTGCGCGCCGAACACCGCACGCCGCCGCGCTGAGGTCAGATAGACCTCGCGCATCGCTCTCGTCAGCCCGACGTAGAACAGGCGCCGCTCCTCCTCCAGGGCGCCTTCGTCGAGCGCGCGCGAGTGCGGGAAGACGCCCTCCTCGCAGCCGGCGATGAACACGACCGGGTACTCCAGCCCCTTCGCGTTGTGCACGGTCATCAGCGTGACGAGACCCTCATCGTCGCTGCGCGTGTCGGCGTCGGCGACCAGCGCGATCTCCTGGAGGAAGACGTCGAGGCTCCCCTCGCCCGCCGCAGCGCCGGCGTCGAACTCGCGACCGACCTCGACCAGCTGCTCGAGATTCTCGATCCTGCCCTGAGCCTCGATCGTCCTCTCGGCTTCGAGCGCCTGCAGATAGCCGGTCTGTGACACGACCGCCTCCAGCAGCTCGGCGATCGCAGCCGGCGCTGCGCCCGGGATCGCCCCGTCGCCGTCCGCCCGGCCCTCCTGTGCCTGCACGCCGGCGATCGCGCCGAGCTCTCGCATGGTGTCCATGAACCGTCGCAGGGCCTTGACGGCGGCCGTGCCCAGGCCAGGGATCTGCTCGGGCGCGGAGGCGGTCTGCCAGACCGAGTCGCCGACCGCGTCCGCGTGCGCTATGACCCGCGCCAGCGTCGTCTGCCCGATGCCGCGGCGCGGCGAGTTCGCGACGCGTGTGAAGCTGACCGCGTCGAACGGGTTGGCGAGCAGCGCAAGATAGGCGATCGCGTCCTTGATCTCTGCGCGCTCGTAGAACTTCGTACCGCCGATCACCTGATAGGCGATCTCGTGCCGCACGAGCGCGTCCTCGATTACCCGCGACATCGCGTTCGTCCGATAGAGCACGGCGACCTCCGCGCGCGAGGCGCCCTCGTCGAGGAGCCGCTCGATCTCGCCGACGACGAAGCGCGCCTCGGCGTGCTCGTCATCGAGCGTGCGCACGTGGACCGGCTCTCCCCTCCCCAGCTCGCTCCACAGCCGCTTCGCGATGCCGCCGCGGTTGTTCGCGATGACGGCGTTCGCCGCCGAGAGGATCGTCTGAGTCGAGCGGTAGTTCTGCTCGAGCTTCACTACACGCGCGTCCGGGAAGTCGTCCTGGAAGTCGAGGATGTTGCGGATGTCGGCCTGCCGGAAGCTGTAGATCGACTGGGCATCGTCTCCCACGACTGCGAGGTTGCGATGACCGACCGGGCCCGCGTAGAACGGGCGATCGGCGGGCTCTGCCTCGCCCCCGCGTGGAGGGCGGCCGCCGCCGACCAGCAGCTGCAGCAGCCGGTACTGCGCGTGGTTGGTGTCCTGATACTCGTCGACGAGCACGTGGGCGAACGCGCTTGCGTAGCGCTCGCGAACATCCTCGAACAGTTCCAGGACGTTCACGGTCCTGAACAGCAGGTCGTCGAAGTCCATCGCGTTCATCCGCAGGAGGTCGCGCTCGTAGATCTCGTACACGTCGGCGACCATCTCCTCGAACGGCGATCCGGCCGCCTGCCGGTACGCGGCGGCGTTGCGCAGGAGGTTCTTGGCGGCGGAGATCTGGTTGTGGATTGCCGTGGGCGTGAAGCGCTTGGGATCGACGCCGACGGCGTCGGCCGAGCGCTTGGTCAGCCGGCGCGCGTCGGCCTGGTCGTAGATCGTGAACTGGCGCGTGTACCCCAGCCGCGCCGCCTCCGCGCGCAGCATGCGCGCGCAGGCGGAATGGAAGGTCATCAGCCACATGCCGCGCGTGCCCCTGCCGAGCAGGCGCTCCACGCGCTCGCGCATCTCCGTCGCGGCCTTGTTGGTGAAGGTGATGGCGAGGATCTCGCCGGCCTGGGCCTGGTCGGTGTAGATCAGGAAGGCGATCCGATGCGCGAGCACTCGCGTCTTGCCGCTGCCCGCGCCGGCCAGTATCAGCAGCGGCCCCTCGCCGTGGGTTACGGCCTCGCGCTGAGGCTCGTTGAGGTCTTCGAGGAGCTCCTGCAGGTGTTCGGCGTGGGGGTTAGCGACCATGAGATCTCCAGCATAGATGCGTCTTCGGCGGGCCTGAGCGGCGGCTCGCCGGGCGCACACGGTGCTGGCGGCGGGCGCATCGCTCGACCGCCGCGGCGCCCCGGAGAGCCGTTCGCCCGGTCTAGCCGCCAGCCGGGTTCGGGCCCTTGACCGTCCGCAGCGGCCTGACCTCGGCGGCGGGCTCGGGTTGGTCGTCGGAGAGCTCGGCGACCATCCTTTCGAGCGTGCCGATGCGGCTCGCGAGCGCCTGGATCGCCTCGGCGATCGGATCGGGCAGGTGTATCCAGTCCGCGTCGGGGCCCTCCACGCGGCGCCCGTCGACGCGCACCGGGTGCCCGGGGTTGCCGACGACCGTGGAGTTGGGAGGCACGTCCGTGATGACGACGCTGTTCGCGCCGATCTTCGCCCCGTGACCGATCGTGATCGGCCCCAGCAGCTTCGCTCCCGAGCCGATCGTGACGTTGTCCTCGACGGTCGGGTGGCGCTTGCCCGTCGCAAACCCGGTGCCACCTAGTGTGACTCCCTGATACAGCGTGACGTTGTCGCCGATGTCGACCGTCTCGCCGATGACGACGCCGGCGCCGTGGTCGATGAACAGCCCCGCGCCGATCCGTGCCGCGGGATGAATCTCGATCCCGGTGAACGCGCGTGTGTACATCGAGAGCAGGCGCGGCAGCAGCGGAATGCCGGCCAGATGCAGCGCGTGAGCAACGCGGTAGGCCAGGAGCGCGTGGATGCCGGGCCAGGTGGCGAGGATCTCGCCCGGCGCGACTCCGCGCGCCGCCGGATCGCGGTCCCGGGCGGCGAGAATATCGCGGCGGACCTCGCTGGCGACCCGTGCGAACGTGTCGAAACCGGGCATGGCAACAGCGTAGCGGCGTTCCCGCACACCAAGTGGGAACTCGGCTGGCATGCTCGAGCCGGTTACGGCGCGAAGAATGCCTGCGATACGTAGCGCTCACCGGAGTCCGGCATCACCACGACGATGCGCTTCCCCTTCGACTCCGGACGCGCGGCGACCTCGAGCGCGGCCGACAGCGCGGCCCCGCCGGAGATGCCCGCGAGCACACCGCAGCGCTGCGCGGCCGTCCAGGCGGTGTGGATCGCGTCGTCGTCGGAGACGGCGAGGATCTCGTCGAGCAGCTCGCGATTGAGCACGGCAGGGACGAACCCGGCACCGATGCCCTGGATGCGGTGCGGCCCCGGCCGACCCCCCGACAGCACCGCTGAGCCGCGCGGCTCGACAGCGACGATCCGGAGCTGCGGGTTGGCATGCTCGCGCAGGTACTCGCCTACCCCGGTGATCGTCCCGCCGGTTCCCACACCGGCCACGAGCACGTCGATGCGACCGTCCAACGCCCGCTCGATCTCCGGCCCGGTCGTGCGCCGGTGAACCTCGGGGTTGGCGGGGTTCGAGAACTGGTCGGGCAGGAATACATCGTCCTCGAGCGCCATCGCGCGCGCTGCCTCGACGGCCTCGCCCATGCCGCCGAGCGACTCGGTGATCTGCACGCGCGCGCCATACAGCCTCAGCAGGCTCTCGCGCTCGCGGCTCATGCCCTGCGGAAGCGTGAGCACCAGGTCATAGCCCTTCGCCGCGCACACGAACGCGAGCGCGATCCCGGTGTTGCCGCTGGTTGCCTCCACGACGGTCGTGCGCCCGGGCTCGATCCTGCCCTCGGACTCCGCCGCCTCGATCATCGCGACGCCGATGCGATCCTTGACGCTTGCGCCCGGGTTGAACGACTCGAGCTTCGCGAACAGCTCGACGCCGCTCTCGGCGGCGGGCGTTCCTTCGAGCATGCCGGGCAGGGCCACCATCGGCGTGCAACCGACGAGCTCGGAAATGTTGATCGGGATTTGGCCCATGCGCGACGACAATAGTGGAGCGGACACAGGGCTCTCCTCGTGCCTACTTCTTCGCGCGAGCCGGCTTGTGCGTCTTCTGCAGCGCCAGACGCACGGCTGCCGTCCTGGCGGCGCGCGGCAAGGGCGACAGCCTCAGGATCGTGAGCTTGGCGGTGATCCGCCCGCGACGGGCCCGGAGCAGCGCGCGACCGACGGCGTTCAGCCTGAGCGTGACCGTCCGGACCTTCCCACCGGCGATCGAGAAGCTGCCGGCGGCGATCGTCTTGTTCTTGAATCGCCTGCGGGAGACCCTGATCCTCGCGATCAGCTTCAACGTGCCCCTGCAGGTGCCGGGCCCCGTCGCCTTCAGCTCGAGCACCGCCCGGCTGCGAGTCTCGACGGCGATGCCCCGCTTGAGCAGCGACACGCCGCAGACCACGCTCTTTCCGGGCCCGAACGCCAGCACCCCGCCAGCCGGGGTCGCGCTGCCGGTGCTCGTCGTCATCGCCGTCACATTGACCGGCTCCGGTTCGGACGTCACATTCACCGGCGCTTCGGGCGCTGGCGTCGATGATTGCTTTGGGGGGAGGAAGGTGAACCGGTCGGCTTCTGCGGTCGCGCTCGTCCCGTTCGGATTGGTCACGGTGACGTCGACGACGCCCGTTCCCCTGGGCGTGACCGCCATGATCTCGGTCGCTGATTGCACTTCGAAGCTCGCGGCTTCTTCTTCGCCGAACCTGACGGCCGTGGCTTCGCTGAAGTTCGTCCCCTTGATCGTCACCTCCGTGCCGCCGGTTTCGGGCCCCTGCTTGGGAAGCACACCGGTGACCATCGGAAGCGGATCGGCGCTGAACGCCCACACGGCCCCAGGCCTGTCTTCCTTGCCGAGCGATTCGAGCGGCCCTCCGACCAGCGCCGCTGTCGCTTCGGGGGACAGTGCGACGCTGTAACCGAACCACGATTTGCCTTTCTCTGCGCTCGACGCGAGGCTCGCGGTCCTGCTCCACGTGCTCCCGGAGCGTTCGAGCAGCCACGCGGCGCCGCGCGAACCGCCCGCGCGGGGAGCACCGACGAGCGCCGTGTTGCCGTCGGCCGACAGAGCCACGCTGTAGCCGAACTGTTCGCCCGTTTCTTCCGGGCCGGTCAGCTTCGGGCCCTGCTCGTTCCAGCTTGATCCCGAACGCGTGAAGACCCACGCCGCTCCATCCTGTTCATCGTCGTCGCGAGCGCCCACTAGCGCGGTGGCGCCGTCGGCGGACAGGGCGACGCTCCATCCGAAACGACCTTCCCTACTCTCCCCTGCGCCTGTCAGCTTGGCGCCCTGCTGGATCCATTCTCCGGTTTCCTGCGAGCGTGTGAAGATCCACGCCGCCCCGTCGTGGCCGGCGTCGGCCGCGCCGCCGATCAACGCAGTTTCACCATCGGCGGACAGCGCAACGCTCAGGCCGAAATGCCCTTCGCCTTCCTCTTCGCCGCCTGTGAGCTTGCCGCCCTGCCGCGCCCAGTTCGCGTCCGAGCGGGTGAAGACCCATGCCGAGCCGCCCCCCGCGTCATCGGAGGACGCGCCGATCAGCGCTGTTTGGCCGTCGGCAGACAGCGCAACGCTCTTGCCGAACCGGCCTTCGCCGCGCTCTTCGGCGGCGGCGAGCTTCGTGCCCCGCTGCGTCCACTGCGTGCCCGTGCGCGTGAACACCCATGCCGCGCCGACGTTGGCCACCCAGTGGCCTTCTTCGCCTTCGTTTCTCGGCGGTTCGAATCGGCTGTCGCGAGCGCTGCCGATCAGCGCGGTGTTGCCATCGGCCGAGAGGGCGAGGCTGCGTCCGAAGCCGCAGGCGTCCCCTTCGTCGACCGGTTCTTCGCCGCAGCCTTCGCCGGAGCCTTCCGCGTCGGGTTCGCCCACGAGCTTGGGGCCCTGCTGCGTCCAGGTCGAGCCCGAGCGTACGAACACCCACGCCGCGCCGAAGCCGCCGTTGTCGGTCGGGCCTCCGACCAGCGCGGTGTTGCCGTCGGCCGAGATCGCCACGCTGTAGCCGAAGAGGCCTTCTCCGCTCTCGTCGCTCGCTGTGAGCTTCTGTTCGGGTTCCTGCTGGATAAGAGGGTCGATCCGCACGGGGTAGCGGGCGCCAGCGGTCGCTACGCGCAGAAGCACACGGCCTCCCCACAGCTGCAGCCAGCTGTGCAACGTCCGCCCGCGCGCGTCGGTTGCCAGCAGCGAGCCGTAATGGAGCGCGGGGCCGTCTGGTCCCCTGAAGCTGAGACCCTCGCCTTTGGCGCCGAGCGAGACGTGCGTGTCGCCGGAGATCGCGAGGGAGATCGCGAGTGGACCGTCGACGCCGCTCGACGGAGCACGCGCCACCGTGAATCCCTGCTCGAGCCCGAGCGGCCCGTTTGAGTACCACTCGCTCAGCTCAGTGTGTTCGTAGAGGACCTCGTTCGAGCTGACGCGCGGTGCGACAGCGTCGACCGCATGCAGGGACGTCCCGTAGCCGAAAGCCACGAGGCTGAGCCCGAGCCTTACGCGCCCGGAGCGCAGTTCGACGCCCGAGCGCGCAAAGCGCGCACTCAGATGCTGAGGCCGATTGACCGTCGCGAGCACGCCGCCGGGTCCGGCGCTCACGCGATAGGAGGAGCCTTCGGCACCCAGCGCTGCCGAGACCGGCCCCTGCGCCGAGAGCGGAAGGCTGGACAGGCCGCCGCGGGCGGCCACGCCGCCGCGGGCAGCCGGGACTGCAGGGGAGCTCTCCCCGCGCTGGCTCTGCGCGAGCGTGAGGCCGAGCACGAGGCACAGCAGAGCACCCGCAGACGCGACACGCCTCGGCAGCACGACGCTCGCCGGCAACGCCATCCGGTGCGTCATCGGATGCTGCATCGAATCCTCTCGCGAGGACCGGTTGGCCTTGGCATCGGCAACCCTCCATAGTCGCGTCTCTCGTGTGCCGGCGGCACCCCCACGCGCGGCTGTCCTCATCCCTACGAGTCAACCTGCCAACCGTCTCCGTCAAAGGCTACCTGTGCGCTTGGCTAAGTCAAGCAGTGGGAAACGCTTTCGCCACGTGGCCAGCCCTAACGTGGTCAGTGATGGTCAGGCGCGAAGAGGCTCACCTCCCCCGCTCATCGGCAAGCCGCTCCGCGGAAGCACGCGCCTCGTCGATGTCGCTGTAGGTCGTCAGCCGCCCTATCCTGGCGTCCGCCCGGACGGTGTCGACTGCGCAACTGAGCCGAAGATCTCAGACATCACGCGCCCACTCCTCGGCGAGCCGCTGAGTGGCAGCACGGGCCTCGTCGATGTCGAGGTAGATGGAGGTCCGCGCGATCAACACCCACCTCGTGACCGCCGCGAAAGGCTTACCTGAAACCCAACTCGTGCTGCCGGAGAGACGGCCTCGCTGGTTCACACGGCGATGGTCACACCGTTGCCCAAATCACGTATCTCCTCGGCCCCCTGCGCGAGGTCCTTGTACCCGCCCCGCCAGTCCTCGATGTGGCCGCGTATCGCCGCACGGCCCTCGAAGACTCCGAGCCCGAGCTGTGAGGTGTCTCGGTCGAATCGGGGACAAAGAAGCTCATGAACGCCTCGATGTCTCGGGCGTGCCCAGCGTCAACGGCGCGTTGCATGAGCAGGACCAGGTCGGGGGTCGTGGAGTCCGCGGACGTCACTGAGGTGAGTATCCCGCTGAGGCGCGACAGCCAGGCTGGTCAGATGTGGTACATGCTCGCGCCGGCCTCGCGCGTCTCACGCTCGATCACGTCTGCGATCGTCGTGTCGGCGAGCACCCTGCGCGCGGCCGCGGCGGCGTCGGCGAATGTGCCCTCTGCATCGCGCCCGAGCGGGCCGTCGAGCAGCTCGACGATCTCGAGGACGCTGATCGCCGAGGGCTCGCGCGCGAAGCGGTAGCCGCCCTTGACACCACGCTGAGAGCTGATGATCCCGGCGCGCCTGAGCACGGCGAAGAGCTGCTCGAGGAACTGAACGGGCACTTCGCGCTTGCGCGCCAGCTCGCCGATGGGCACGGGCTCCGAGCCGGCGCTGCGTCCGAGCTCGGCGAGTGCGAGCACAGCGTAGGGCGACTTGCTGGTGATCGAGATCATCTTCTGTTCATTCGACGAAGAGGCGCCGGATGGCCCCGATCGTATTGCGCTGAGGAGGCCCTTGCCTCAAGCGCACTTGCTCGGGCGCCGATAGCGAGTATCGGAAGGCCACAGGTCATCCGGGTAGCGAGCGACCGCGGGGCCAGTCTCTCCGGCCCCCGGTCGCTCGGCACGCTGCGCGCAGGGAATCCTCCAGGCGAGCCCGACATGCCTCCGTGCAGCCGCGGGCTACAGCCAGCCGCGCTCGGTCGCGATCAACACTGCCTGCGCGCGATCCACGGCACCGAGCTTGCCGTAGATGTTGTGCAGATGCGTGCGCACCGTGCTGGTCGAAAGCGTCAGCTCGTGCGCGATCTGCTTGTAGACCTTGCCTTCGGCGAGCCGCTGCAGGACGCCGAGCTCGCGCCCGGACAGCGGGCACGGGTCGACGTGACGCTGCCGCTGGCTCGGCGAGCCGGGAAGTTCGTACATCACGCGTCTGAGCTCGCGCGGCCCGAGCCCGACTGTGCGCGCGGACTGGAGCATCTCCGCGGGATTGACGCGTGCGCCCTGCTCGTAGTGGGCGAGCATGTCGGCCAGGCGCACGAAGGCCGCCTCGCCGTCCACGTCGGGGTTGTGGTGTCGCTCGATCGGCGTGGCGAGGCTCGCCGGCAGCCCCCAGCGGCGGACGAGCACCCCGCCGACGAGCGCGTGGTCGACGCCGAGCTCGCGCCGCTCCTGATGGATGCGGTCCTCGGGCGTCCGCGCGCCGCGGTGGACCTGTGAGGGGTAGCCGGGATAGGCGTGCAGCAGCACGAGCTTGCCGACGTCGTGCAGCAGGCTCGTCACGGTCAGACGGTCGCGGTGCTCGTAGCCGACCTCCGCGGCGACGCGGTCGGCGGCGTGCTGGGTCGCAAGCGCGTGCAGCCGGAAGCGCTCGGGCGCGGCGTCCCAGACGCTGGCCCGCTCGAAGAAGTCGAAAGTGCGCACGCGGGTGGCTACCGCGTGGACTGTCTGCGGGGTGAGGAGCTCCACGGCGCCGACCACGGTGTCGACGTGACCGCGCCCGTCCTGGATCTGGTTGGCGAGCCGCAGGATGGCGATGATCAGCGCAACGTCGGACTCAACGGCGTTGACGACATCGGCTGTCGCGACGTGATCCTTCGCGATGACGGCCAGCAGGCGGTCGCGCGACTCGGCAAGCGCCGGGAACGCCTCGAGCGCTTCGAACGCGATCGTGAGACGGCGGCCATGGCCCTCGTTCTGATGGCGCTCTCCGGGCGGCGCCGGCGCTGCGGCCGGACGCTCGACCTCCACGGGACGCTTAGCCTTCGGCGGTTTGCGCTTTTTCGCTGAGACCGTTGTCTGCATACGTTCAGGATCCCTTCCCTGGGCTCATCGACCAGCAGGCCGTGATTCCACGTTGCCCTACCTATCGGCAGACACGAGCGAACGGTTGAGGGTCAATTGTGGATCGGCTTTTGCGGATCGGCTGCATCCAGGGCCGACCCGATGCGCCTCAGCGTCTCCTCGCGGCCGAGCAATGACACGCTCTCATAGATCCCGGGTGAGACCGTGCCGCCGGAGATCGCCACGCGCAGAGGTTGGTAGACGTCGCGGGGCTTGACGGCCCGGCGCTCGATGACGCCGGCGAGCGCTTCCTTCACCGCATCCTGGTCGAAGCTCGGCGCGTCGGCGAGCGCCTCGCGCACGTCGGCGAGCACAGCGCGGCCGTCGGCGGTCAGCCAGCGCTCGCGCGCACGCGGATCATCGACAGGACCGTCGATGAGCGGGCCGGTCAGCGGCCAGAAGTCGGCGAGCGTGTGGATCTTCTCCTGGCTGATCCTGACCGCATCCTCGATGCCGTCATGTCCCGTGAACTCTTCCAGGCGGCGGGTCAGCTCCGCCACCGGCATGTGCCGCAGGTAGAGGCCGTTGAGCCACTTGAGCTTCGTCTCGTCGAACCTCGCCGGGTTGCGGCTCACGCGCTCGAGCGTGAAGCGCTCGACGAGCTCGTCGGTGGACAGGACGGTGCTGTCGTCGCCGGAGCCCCAGCCGAGCAGCGCCAGGTAGTTGCGCACCGCCTCGGGCACGTAGCCGGCATCTCGCAGCTCCTGCACGGAGGCGGCGCCGTGGCGCTTGGAGAGCTTCTTGCCGTCGGGACCGAGCAGCAGCGGAAGGTGAGCGTAGAGCGGCAGCGGCGCCTGCTCGCCGGAGTCCGATCGGCCGACGCCGACAGCTGTCGCGGCTTCCAGCACGAGCAGCTGCTTGGGCGTGTTCGAGAGGTGATCCTCGCCGCGGACCACGTGGGTGATGCCCGCGTCGAGGTCGTCGATCGCGACGGCGAAGTTGTACAGCACGGATCCGTCCGCGCGGGCGATCACAGGGTCGTCGAGATGGACGTGCTCGAAGCGGGTCTCGCCGCGGATGACGTCGTGGACTACCGTCGCGCCCTCGTCGGGCACCCGCAAGCGCACCGCCCCGTCCTGCTCGGGCTCACCCCGGAAGCCGACGTCCGCGCCGTGCACGAGCTTGTACGTCTTGACGTCCTCGGCGGTGGCGTTAGAGCGATAGGCATGGCCGGCCGCGAGCAGCGCCTGCAGCGCTTGAGCGTGGCGCTCGGAGCGCTCTGTCTGCAGGATCGGCCCCTCGTCCCAGTCGAGCTCCAGCCAGCTCAGCGCGTCGAGGATCTGCTCGATGTTCTCCGGCGTCGAGCGCTCGCGATCGGTGTCCTCGATGCGCAGCACGAGCTGCCCCCCGGCGTGGCGGGCGAGCAGCCAGTTGAACAGGGCGGTGCGCGCGCCGCCGATGTGCAGCGCGCCCGTGGGAGATGGAGCGAAGCGAACCCTCATGCTGCCGTCTCGTCCGCTCCACGGCTAGGCGTTGCCTCGTCGGTCATGCTGCTCCTTCGCTCTCGCTGATCCATGCCAGCCGCGCGTGGGTGTCCGCTCGCATTACGTAGGCATCTAGCAGGCCCGCGCCCTCGGCCTCGTTACCTGCCATCACGTTGCCGTACTGCTCGAGCCGCATGCGCTTGCTGGGCATGGAGACTAGGCCAATGCCGATCGCCGTGAAGGCTAGCGGCGCGAACGCGGATCGGCCAGACCGCCACCTCGACGCCGATCGCGGCGCGACCGTGCGAGCCACGTGCCAGGCGCGCGCCGCCGGCCCTGACCGTGCCCGTCGCGTCGCGTGGGTTGCAACGCTAGCCGCCACCTGGTAGGCCTCGCATATCTCGCGGGCGCACGCCCGAGTGTCGCCCGCACCAGAACGGGGTGCCGTAATGAAAATGTCAAGGAACTCGCCGCACGAGCTCCGCCGTCCACAACCTCGCAGCGATCGACCCGTTCATGTTCAGGAACGGCGAATGCTGATGGCGCGTATCAGGATGTTGGGGCTCTGCCTGATCGCGATCGGAGCGTCGAGCGCGCTGGGCTCGGCGTCAGCGTCGGCGCTTCTTGCAGAACCCGAACTGGGCAGATGTGTGAAGGTAGCACCGGGCAGTGGCGAGTATGAAGTTGCCTCCTGCACAGGCGGAGCCAAAGCGACCGGGGGATCCTACGACTGGGAACACGAAGCGATTAAAACAAGTTCGTCAGCACCGGTGGCGTAACCGTCCTCGAAACGAAGGGGGCAACGAAGTACGAATGTAAAACGATCGTCAACGAAGGCGAATACGACAACGACGGCGCGAACCCGGTGCTGCGGTTGTTCGGGTGTCGGGACCTCGCACTCAACTTCGAATGCACAAATGCTGCACCTGAAAACATCGTGACCCCGAAGCTGCCTGGCGAGTGGGGCTTCATCATGAACAAACTCGACAAAGCAGGCAAACTCGTCGTCTCGGTCGGCCTGGAACTGGAGATGCCTGAACCATCGCTGAAGTTCGAATGTGGACCGAACAAGAACAAATTCGAAGTAACCGGTCAGTTCATTGCGCCCATCACTCCCATTGACAAAATGTCGACCACGTTCAAACTCAAACCGAAAGCCGCCGCAGGCAAACAGCACCCACCGAGGTTCGAAGGCGGCGGAGTCCGGTCGCTGACGCTGCAGCAGGTCTTCCCGCCGATGCCGCCAGAAGGGGCGGGCCTAACGAGCACCGACACGATCACGAGCGAAGAACCGCTGGAGATCAAAGCCGAGGAATAAGACATGCCCCATCGCCGGTGACATGCCCCATCGCCGGTGACATGCCCCATCGCCGGTGACATGCCCCATCGCCGGTGACATGCCCCATCGCCGGTGACATGCCCCATCGCCGGTGACATGCCCCATCGCCGGTGACTACCCCTTGAGTCCCACGGCTTCGAGGGCTTCGTCGCGGGTTTGGTAGACCGTGAGAGCCGTGACCTGGTGCCGACGGAGGGTCCAGACAGCGGCTCCCAGCGCCTCGGCTTGGGCGCCGCTGACGCTGCCGCGCCCGCGGAGGTGCCCAACCGTGACAACTCTGTCAGGCGGAACGTCAATGACCTCCGCCTCCTCGAATCGCACTTCGCTCAACCCCTCCCAACGGCCAGATATCCACTTGCGCCACTCGCCGCGACCGCTGTACACGCCACTATCAGGGGCCTGCGATCCGGACCAGTCGAACAATGCCTCTGGGGCGACGTCCGCGAGCGCCCCGCCGAGATCGTGGTCGTTGATCCTCGAGAGGATTCGCCGCACGATCTCGATATTCAGCTGCGACATTGCCCACCCCGCTCCTTGGCGCAGGCAAGGGCGGCCTCAAAGCAACCGCGCACAAGCTCGCCCAGATCGGGCGTCGGGGGCTCGGCAAGCATCGCCCGTTGAGTATCCCCCAGGCGACCGTCGAAAACCTACGCGGAAACCTCAGCCGCTCGCGCGGATCCCGCGCCGCTCGGCAGCTCATAATCCCGCCAGCATGCTGATCGGAGCGCACGTCTCGCCCGCGGGCGGCCTGGCCAAGGCGATCGAGCGCGGAGTCGAGCGAGGCTGCAGGGCGATCCAGATCTTCAACCAGTCGCCGCGCATGTGGAAACCTTCGGTCTACCGCGAGCACGACGTCGCGGCGTTCAAGGAGGCGATGGCCGCCAGCCCGATCGACGCCGTGCTGATCCATACCGTCTATCTCGTCAACTGCGCCAGCGACGACGCCGACATCCGCGCAAAATCGCTGAACTCCCTGATCCACTCGCTTCGCGCGGGAGCGCAGATCGGCGCGTGCGGCGTGGTGCTCCATCCCGGCTCGGCGAAGACCGGAGCGACACATGACGCGATCCTCCGTGCAGGCGAGACGATCCGCGAGGCGCTCGCCGAGAGCGAGGAGTGCCCGCTGTATCTCGAGAACACAGCTGGCGCGGGCGGAACGCTCGGACGCTCGATCGACGAGCTCGGCGTCCTGCTCGACGCCGGTGGCGGCGGCCAGCGCCTCGGGCTGTGCCTGGACTCCTGCCACCTGTTCGCGAGCGGCTATGACATTCGCACGGTGGCGGGCATGGACGCGATGGTTCAACAGGTCGCGACGACGATCGGGCTCGAGCGGTTGGGCGCGCTGCATCTCAACGACTCGCAGGCCCCGCTCGGATCAAACCGCGACCGTCACGCCAACATCGGCCGGGGCGAGCTTGGCGAGGAGGGCTGCACCGCATTCCTGTCGGCGCCGGCGTTCGCAGGCCTTCCCTGCGTGCTCGAGACCCCCGGCGAGAAACGCGGCGGCGCCTCAAGCGAGGAAGTCGCGCTCGCGGTGAGCCTGCGTGCGTGCGGCGTGGCGGCGCGTACTTAGGCGATCGCGGCGGAGGCGACCGGGGCGAGCGCCTGCTCGAGCTCAGCGCGCAACGTCGGCGTGTGCTGCACGCGATACTCATCACCGAGGCGCACGCGGCGCGTGCCGGCGCTCGTATCGATGTCGACGAGCACCTCGGCGGGGCCCGGAAAGTCCTCGATCGCCTGCTTGAGATCGTCGAGAGCGCTTCTCGAGAGGTCGCCGGCGGCAACGCGCAGGTGAACGGGCTCGGCGAGCGCCACGGCGGCGCGAGCGGCGGCGTCGGCCTGCGATCGCGCCCGCTCAATCTCCTGCTGCGACGGCGCGAATCTCTCGACCGACTGGACGACGAGGCAGGTTTTGCCGGCTTCCTTGTGATCCACGCGGCCCTTCACGATCACCACCTCGTCGACCGCCAGCGCGGCCTCGTGCTCGGACAGGGCCTTGCCGAACACCAGCATCTCGACCGAGCCGACGAGATCGTCCAGTGTCGCGAACATCATCTGGTCGCCGTTGCGTGTGCGGATGCGCTTGGCCTCGGTGATGATTCCGCCGACGGTGACGAGGTCCTTGTCGCGGCGCTCGGGCAGCGCCGACAGCGGGCAGTCGACACGCGCGCGCAGCGCGTCGCGCAGGGGCTTGAGCGGGTGCGCGGACACGAACAACCCGATCGCTTCCTTCTCGGCGGCCAGCAACTCGCTCTGGTCGAACTCCTCCGCCGGGATCGGCGCCTGGATCGGCCGCGCAAGGCCAGCGAGCGTCCGGTCGCCGCCAGCGCCGGCGGCCGCCCCGCCGAGCGAGCCTGTCGAAGCGCCCGGCCGATCGCCGGCGGCGGGGGGCTCGTCGTGCAGGTCGAAGATCGAGCCCTGGCCGATCAGCGCGTCCTGCTGCATCTTCTGGCCCGCGGCCTGGGCCTGCTCGAGGACCGCGAGCATGCCCTTGCGACTCGCGCCCGTGGAACCGAACGCGCCGCACTTGATCAGTGACTCGATCGCCTTCTTGTTGACCGTGCGGCCGTCGACGCGCTCGCAGAAGTCCCACAGCGAGGTGAAGCGGCCGCCCGCCGCTCGAGCGCGCTTGATCGCCTCCACCGCCTGGTAGCCGACGCCCTTGACCGCGTCGAGGCCGAAGCGGATGTTGCCCTCGACGACGGTGAACTCGTGGTCTGAGAGGTTGACGTCGGGCGGCAGTATCTCGATCCCCATCTCCTCGCAGCGCGCGACGAAGAACGGAACCTTGTCCTTCGTCGACATCACCGAGGAGATCAGCGCCGCCATGTACTCGGCGGGGTAGTTGGCCTTCAGCCACGCCGTGCGGTAGGCGATCAGCGCGTAGCAGGCGGCGTGCGACTTGTTGAACGAGTAGTCGGCCGACTTCTCGTTCGTCTGCCACAGGAACTCGATCACCTGCGGGCTCGTGCCCGAGGCGCGGCAGCCCTCGACGAACTCCGGCTTCAGCGCCGCCATCGCGGCGCGGTTCTTCTTGCCGATCGCCTTGCGCAGGTCGTCGGCCTTCGCACCCGAGAAGCCGGCGAGCTCCTTGCCTATCTGCATCGCCTGCTCCTGGTAGAGGATCACGCCCTTGGAGGACTCGAGGATCGCGCGCAGGCGCTCGTCCGGGTAGGAGATCGACTCGGGGCTGTGCTTTCCCCTGGCGTAGACGGGGATCTGGTCGATCGCGCCGGGACGGTAGAGCGCGTTCAGCGCGACGAGGTCGTTGAACTCGTCCGGGCGCACCTTCTTGAGCGCCTCCCGCATACCCTCGGACTCGAACTGGAACACGCCCGTCGAGTCACCGCGTGCGAGCATCTCGTAGGTGCGCGCATCGTCGAGCGGCAGCGTCGTCATGTCCGGCCGCCCGCCCTCCGCGCCGGGGCTCGAGCGCTCGATGATGTCCAGCGCGTCCTCGATCACGTCGAGGTTGCGCAGGCCGAGGAAGTCCATCTTCAGGATGCCGATCTCCTCGATCGGCCTCATCGAGAACTGCGTGACGGTGCGGAACGTCCGCTCGCCGTCCTCGCCCGTGCCGGCGTCGGCGAGCTGCAGCGGGACGATGTCAGTCAGCGGCCGGTCGGCGATCACGACCGCAGCGGCGTGGATCGAGGAGTTACGCACGATGCCCTCGAGCCCCTGGGCGACGTCGACGATCTGCCGCGCAGACGCATCCTCGTCGCACGCCCTGCGCAGCCGCTGTCCCGGCTTCAGGCATTCCTCGAACGACGGCGAGCGTCCCATGATCGGGTCGGGGATCAGCTTCGCCAGGCGATCGCCGGCTGCGTAGTCGAAGCCGAGCACGCGCGCCGCATCGCGGGTCGCCGCGCGGGGGAACATCTTGCCGAAGGTGACGATCTGGGCGACCGACTCGCGCCCGTACTTCTCGGTGACGTAGCGCAGCACCCGCTCGCGGCCGCGCACGGAGAAGTCGATGTCGATGTCTGGCATCGACACCCGCTCCGGGTTCAGGAAGCGCTCGAACAGGAGGTCGTAGCGCAGCGGGTCCACGTCGGTGATCGCGAGGCAGTAGGCGACGATCGAGCCGGCGGCCGAGCCTCGTCCGGGCCCGACCGCGATGCCGTTCTCCTTGGCAAACCTGACGAAGTCCCAGACGATCAGGAAGTATGCGTTGAAGCCCATCCGGTCGATCACGCCAAGCTCCATCTCGAGGCGCTCGAGCGCCTCGGCCGGCGGCGGATCCCCGTAGCGCAGGTGCAGGCCCTCGCGCACGCGCGCGTGCAGGTACTCGCGCTCGCCTCTCCCGTCCGGCGTCCGGTAGCGGGGTATCAGCTGCTTGCCGAGCTCGAGCTCCACAGAGCAGCGCTCGGCGATCTCGAGGGTGCTCGCGATCGCCTCCGGCCACTCGGCGAAGGCGGCCGTCATCTCCTCGCTGTCGCGGAGGTAGAACTCGTTTGCGTCGAACGTCAGCTTTGGAGCGGCGATCGTGCTCTTGGTCTGAACGCACAGCAGCGCCGTGTGGTGGCCGTAATCCTCGCGTCGCAGGTAGTGGACGTCGCCCGTTCCCACGAGGCGGCCGCCCAGCTCAGCGGCGATCCGCACGATCCCGTCGTTGCACTTCTCCTGCGCCGCCAGGCCGTTCTTCTGGACCTCGAAGTAGACGTTGTCGCGGCCGAACACTCCCAGCAGCTCATCGGCGTGCGCGCGGGCGTCCGCCTGCCGGTCCTCGAGCAGGCGCTGACAGAAGCGCGAGGCGAGGCAGCCCGTGAGCGCGATCACCCCCCCGGAGTAGCGCTCGACCTGGGCGAGGTCGACCGTCGGCTTGCCGCGTTGCAGGCCTTCGAGAAAGCCCGCCGAGGAAAGCTTCACGAGGTTGCGATAGCCGGCGTCATCGGCAGCGAGCAGGGTCAGGTGGTTGCGCTCGGTCCTGCCGGCGCTGGCCGTGTGATCGTCGACGAGGTAGATCTCGCAGCCGATGATCGGCTTGATGCCGTGTCTGTGGCACGCCTTGTACTGCTCGACCGCCCCGTTCATGACGCCGTGATCGGTGAGCCCGAGCGCCGGCTGGCCGAACTCCGCCGCGCGTGCCGCGAGCGCGTCGATCTTGCAGGCGCCATCGAGCAGCGAGTACTCCGAGTGCACGTGCAGGTGGACGCAGGAGGAGGTGCTCACTGGTGCTTCATGCTAGGCATCCCGGCGGCGGACACTCAGCGGCCGCGACGCTGTTTGCGTCTTATCCGCCAGCGCCCGATCAGCGACATGCTGTGCTTGTGCGGCACCTGCCTGCGCGGCCGTGCCCCGGAGATCTGAGCGGCCGCTGCACTGGCCTCCGCGCGCTGGCGCAGCCGCTCAACGGCGTCGTTCAGGGCGCCGGCGATCTCCGTGCCGCCCGGGTTGGCCGCCCTCTCCGGTGCCGGCTCCGCGCGCGCTGCAGGCTCAACGCGCGGTGCCGGCTCAGTACGCGGGGCGGGCTCGGTGGCGAGCGGTGGCCGCCGAGCCGGCCGCGACGCTTCGCTGCAGGCGATCAGCAGCCTGGCGATGATGCCCTTCATGTCGCCGACGATGCGCTCGATCTGGCGGTGGCCCTCGCGCGTGCTCTCGAGCAGACGCTCAGCGCGCTCGCGTGCCGAGCGCTCGGCATCGAGCCCGCGCTGGATCTCGCTCGCGCGGCGCTCCAGCTCGCTGAGACGCGCCTCCAGCGCCTGCTCGGATCGCCGTGTCGCCGCGCGCTCGGCCGCGGCCGCCTGCTCGGCCTCGGCCAGCTGACGCTGAACGCTCTCCAGCCGCTCGGCGAGCACGCGCGCCCCCTGCTCGCTCGAGCTCAGGCGGCTGTTCAGCTGCTCGACCTCCGCGCGGCTCTCGCGGTCGACGGCGATCACACGGTCCTCGGCCTCGACGCGCAGCTGCTGCTCGGCGTACTCGCGCTGCTTGACGCGGCGTAGCTCCTGCTCGCGCTCATGCGCGAGCGCCTGCTCGGCCTCGGCGAGTTCGGCCATGCCCCGGCGCTCGTCCTCGGCCTCGCGCAGGCGCTGCTGCAGGCTCGAGACGTGCCTTTCGAGCGTCTGCACCGTGGCTTCGGCCGCCTCGGCGCGACGGGTCAGCGCCGCCTCGCCGGTCTCGGCCGAACGCCGCGCGCGGCGTTCGGCCAGCAGGTCGCCCTCACTGCGGCGCGGGGGCTCACCTCCCGGCGTCTCGTGTTCATCAGTCATCACGATGACGGCCAAGGTAAGGGCCGGACCGGACGACCTCGGCACGCTCGGTGGCGCACCACTCAGCTGCTCGCGCGCCGCGCAATCGCCACCGCCCCGGCGGTCAGCCCGGCACAGGCGAGCACGCTCCAGCACGCGATGCGGGCCGACGGCAGCCGGCTGCGCAGGTACCACTTCGCGCCGTTCCACACGACATAGCCGAGGAGCTGGTAGCGCTTGGCGCTCATCGCCATCATGCTAGCCGCGGGGCTACTCGTTACGCAGGCGCCATGCCATGCGCGACTGCAGCGACCACAGCTCGATGAACCCCGGGGAGGCGGCCTGCGAGAACAGGCCGCCGGACTGGGCGAAGGAGGCGAGCGTCGCGTCGTAGATGGCGTTCTCAGAGGAGCGCGTGACGACACGCGCGTGACCCTTGTATAGCCTCATGCCGACCGTGCCGGTCACCTGCTCGTTGACCCGCTCCATGTAGGCGTCGAGGTCGCCGCGCAGCGGCTCCCACCACAGCCCGGCGTAGACGAGATACGCCCATTGGCGATCGAGCTGCGGCTTGAACTGGTTCTGGTGGATCGTGCACACGAGCCGCTCGAGCTCCTGGTGCGCCGGCAGGATGATCGCCGCTGCAGGCGCCTCGTAGATGTCGCGCACCTTCAGGCCGACGATGCGATCCTCGATGTGGTCGATGATCCCGACGCCGTTGCGCGCGCCGATCTCGGCGGCGCGTTCGATCAGCTCGACGAGCCCGAGGCGCTCGCCGTTGAGCACGACCGGCAGCCCGCGATCGAAGCCAAGCTCCACGTCCTCGGGCTCGTCCGGCGCGTCCTCCGGGCGGGTGATGAGCTGGAAGACGTCGTCCTCGGGCGCATGGGCGAGATCCTCGATCCAGCGGCCCTCCGAGGAGCGCCCCCACAGGTTGTCGTCGATCGAATACGGCGCCTGCGAATCCGCGGCCCCGCTGGAGTCGATCTGCTGCGACTTGATCGGGATGCCATGCTTGCGCGCGTAGGCGATCTCCTCCTCGCGCCCCATCTGCCACGAGCGCACCGGCGCGATCACCTTCAGCTCGGGTGCGAGCGTCGCGACGGTCGCCTCGATCCGCACCTGGTCGTTGCCCTTGCCCGTGCAGCCGTGCGCGATCGTGTCGCAGCCTGCGCCGCGCGCCTGCGCGACCGCGAGCTTGGCGATCAGCGGCCGGCCGAGCGCCGTGAACAACGGGTAGCCCCCGCCGTACAGCGCGTTGGCCTTGATCGCCGGCGCGAGGTACTCGCGCGCGAACTCCTCTCTCGCGTCGACGACATGGCAGTCGAGCGCGCCCAGCTGCATGGCCTTGGCCTTGATCGCCTCGTAGTCCTCGCCCGGCTGCCCGAGGTTCACCGTCAGGCAGACGACCTCGGCGTCGTACTGATCCTGGATCCACTTGAGCATCACGCTCGTGTCCAGGCCGCCGGAGTAGAGCAGCAGGACGCGATGGACCCGCTGCGGGTCGGCCTCGTATGAGGCGGTGCGGGGCATGGCGATGGAGGACTCGCTGCTCACGGGCGGGGAAGGCTACTGCGCCCGCGTTCCATCAGCGGATAGGCGGGCAAGGCGTCGGTGAAGCCGAGTTTGGAGTAGAGGGTCTGCGCATCGGCCGTGTGCAGGAGCCAGCGCACGTCGGCCGCTCCGCCGCCTTCGACGATCTCGCGGACGAGCGCAAGTCCGAGGCCGCGACCGCGGTAGGCGGCGAGCACGTACACGTCGGCCAGGTACGCGACCGTCGCCTCGTCGGACACTGCCCTTCCGAAGCCGGCCTGCTCCTCGCCCCTGTAGAGCCCGACGACGCGCGTCGAGCCGCGGATTGCGCGCTCGACGAGCTCCCGCGGCCGGCCGGCCCCCCAGTAGGACTCGTTGCTGATGAACGCGTGGACCGCGTCGACGTCGACGCGACGCCGGTCGTCGTCCAGCTCGAAGCCGCCGTCGAGCTCGCGCCGCACGGCTCAGCCCGCCATGGCTGCTTGCAGCCGCCGCAGCGCCTCGTCGACCTCCGCCTCGCCGATCGTCAGCGGCGGCAGCAGGCGTAGGGTGCTCGGCCCGGTGGCGTTCACGACGATCCGCTGCTCAATCAGCGCCCGGCGCGCCACCGCCGGCGCCGGCACATCGAGCTCGCACGCGAGCATCAGCCCGCGCCCGCGCACGCCGAGGACGTGCGGCAGGGTCTCCAGGCCCGCGGCGAGGCGTCCGCCGAGCTCGCGCACGCGCTCGAGCAGCGCCCGGTCGTCGATCAGCTCGAGCGCCGCGAGCGCGGCCGCGGCGACAACCGGGCCGCCGGCGAACGTCGACCCATGGTCGCCCGGCGCAAGCACGTCGGCGAGCCGCTCGTTCGTGACGATCGCGCCGACCGGCAGGCCGCCGCCGAGCGCCTTCGCGACCGTGATCACGTCTGGAAGCACACCGCTCTGCTCGTAGGCCCAGAGCGTGCCCGTGCGCCCCATCCCGCACTGGATCTCGTCGAACACGAGGGCGGCGCCGTGCTCGTCGCAGGCGGAGCGCGCCGCGCGCAGCAGTTCCTCGGAGAGCACGTGCACGCCGCTCTCGCCCTGGATCGGCTCGAGCAGCAGCGCGGCCGTGTACCCGTCGAGCGCTCCGGCAATCGCTGCGGCGCTCGGTGCGACGGCGCGGAAGCCGGGCACGAGCGGCGCGAAGGGCGCCTGCTTGGACTCCTGCGGGGTCGCCGACAGGGCGCCATAGGTGCGCCCGTGGAAGGCGCCGTGCAGCACGACGATGTCGCCTCCCGGGCGAGCCTTGCGCGCGAGCTTGATCGCCGCCTCGTTGGCCTCTGCGCCCGAGTTGCAGAGGTACACCTTGCCGCCGAGGCTCGAGCGGGACAGGCGCTCGGCAAGGCGCATCGCCGGCTCGCTGTAGAAGAGGTTGCTCGTGTGCATGAGCCTGCCGAGCTGCTCGCGGGCGGCGTCGACCACGCGCGGATGGCAGTGCCCGACGTTCGTCACCGAGATGCCGCACAGGAAGTCGAGGTACTCATTGCCCTCGTCGTCCCACAGGCGCGCCCCCTCGCCGCGAACGAACTCGACGGGCAGGCGCGCATAGGAGGGGATCACGCTGGCCCCCTCGATCTCCTGCAGCTCGGCGAGCGTCACGTCGATGCCTCGATCTTCGTCCCGATCCCCGCGTCGGTGAACAGCTCGAGCAGCAGCGAGTGCGCGATCCGCCCATCGAGGATGTGCGCAGCGCTGACGCCGTGGTTGATCGCCTCGACGCAGGCTTCGAGCTTCGGCCGCATGCCGCCGTCGAGCGCCGGCAGCGCCTCGCGCACGCGCGCCACGCTGGCCTGCGCGATCAGGCTTCCGGGATCGGCCGGATCGCCGAGCCACCCGGCGACGTCGGTGAGGAAGACGACCTTGTAGGCGCCCAGCGCGCCCGCGACGGCGCCGGCGGCCTCGTCGGCATTGACGTTGTAGGAGCGTCCCTCGCGGTCGGCCCCGACAGAGGCAATGACCGGGATGTAGTCGCTCGCGACGTGCTCGATGACGCCGACGTTCACGCGTTCGATGCGCCCGACGAAGCCGATGTCCTCGCCTCCCGGGGCCGAGCGCCGCGCCGCCTGGAACAGCGAGCCGTCGTCGCCGCACAGCCCCACGGCCGGCTGGCCGTGGCGGCTCAGGCGTAGCACGATCTCCTTGTTGACCTTTCCGACGAGGACCATCTTCGCGACCTCGACCGTCTCCTCGCCGGATACGCGCAGACCGCCGACGAACTCCACCGGCATGCCGAGACGCTCCATGTAGCCGGTGATCTCCGGGCCACCGCCGTGAACGACGATCGGGTTCAGCCCGACGTACTTGAGCAGCACCACGTCGCGTGCGAACTCCTCGCGCAGATCCGTGTCCTCCATCGCGGCCCCGCCGTACTTGATCACGACCGTCTTGCCGTGGAACTGCCTGATATACGGGAGCGCCTCGAGCAGCGTGCCTACGTCGCGCATCAAGGCGTCCTCTTCTCGGTCGTTGGGCGGCTCACGTCGTGTACTCCGCGTTTATGCGCACGTACTCGTTCGAGAGGTCGGAGAAGAACACCTCTGTCTCGGCGCCCTCGCCAGGCAGGCCGATCTCGAACTCCACCTCATCCGCCTGCACCGCCCGGGCGACGGCGTCCTCGTCATACGGGATCGCCGCCCCGGCCGAACAGACGGAAACCCCCTCGATCGCGACGTCCACCGCGAGCGGCGCCGTCCCCGGCAGGGCGGCTCCGACCGCCTGGACGATCCGGCCCCAGTTGGGGTCGCCGCCGTGCAGCGCCGCCTTCACGAGCGGGGAGTTGGCGACCGCGCGCGCCGCCGCCTCGACGCTTTGCAGGTGCCCGCCGCGCGCAAGCACGCGCGCTATCCGGCCGGCGCCCTCGCCGTCGGCGACCATCATGATCGCCAGCTGGCGCAGGAGCGCATCCAGAGCCTCGCCGAAGCGGAGCTCGTCCTCACTCTCAGGCGCGACGCTCACTCCGCTTGATCCCGAGCACATCAGGATCGCGGTGTCGTTGGTTGACAGCTGTCCGTCGACGGACGCGCGGTCGAAGGAGCGCTTGACGCACACGCCCAGCAGTAGGTCGGCGGTGTCGGCGCCCAGCGCGGCATCTGTCTCGACGAAGCACAGCATCGTCGCGAACCGCGGCGAGATCATCCCCGCGCCCTTGCATTGGGCGTTCAGGCGGATCGACCCCGACGGCAGCTGCACCTCGAGGCTCGCCCGCTTCTCGAGCGCGTCGGTGGTTTCGATCGCCCGCTGGAAGTCGCGGTCGCCGTCACGGCTCAGTCGCTCGCGCGCATCTCGGATCCCCCTGACCACCGCGTCGACGGGCAGGTGGTGGCTGATACCGCCTGTCGAGGCGAGCGCGACCTCGGCGGGATCGACGCCGGCAGCCGCAGCCGCCGCGCCCTGCGTCTTCGCGGCATCGTCAAGACCGCGCCGACCGGTGGCGGCGTTCGCGCAGCCGGAGTTGGCGAGGACCGCGCGAAGCGCGCCGAGCCGGCAGCGCTCGCGGCTCAGCAGCACCGGGGCGGCCGCCGTGCCGGAGGAGGTGAAGCGCGCGGCGCTGACCGGAGCCTGCGAGTCGCACACCAGCAGTCCCACATCGGGGTTGCCGCTCGCCTTGATCCCGGCGGCCACGCCCGCCGCACGGAAGCCCGCCGGCAGCCCGGCGCCGGGGCCGAGATCGCGCACGTGCGCAAGCGACGGCACCCAGCGCGAGTGCAGGAACGGCCGCGAGGAGCCCTCGATGTCCGGCCGCCCGCTCACGCCAGTCCCGCGGTCTCGGGCTGAGAGAACATCAGGTTCAGGTTCTGGACGGCCTGCGAGGAGGTCCCCTTCCAGAGATTGTCGAGCGCCCCGAATGCGATCACCTTGCCCGTGTGCTCATCGACGGCCGCGTACACGCGGCAGTAGTTCGTCTCGCGCACCTCACGCACGCCGGGCGGCGAGTCGACGAACTCGACGAAGGGCTCGTGCGCGTACGCGTCGCGATAGAGCTCGCGCAGCTCCGCCGCATCGAGCTCGCGTGTCGGCGTGACGTAGCAGCTGACCATCTCGCCCTGGTCGAGCGGGACGAGGTGGGCCTGAAACAGCACCGCCGGCCCAGCCCGACCGTCACCTGCAGTGCTCTGCCCGGCGCTCGCGAACGCGAGCTGCTCCTCGATCTCCGGCGTGTGCCTGTGTTCGGTCACCTTGTAGGGCACGATGTTCTCGCCGGCCATCGACAGATGCGTTGTCTCGTCGAACGCGCGACCCGCGCCGGAGATGCCCTGCTTTGCGTCGATCACCACGTCGGCGATCAGCCCGGCGCGCGCAAGCGGCAGCAGCGCGAGCAGCGAGGCCGTCGGGTAGCAGCCGGGGTTGGCGACGATCGCAGCGCGCGCGATCTCGACGCGGTGCAGCTCGGTCAGCCCGTAGACCGCGTCCGCGAGCAGATCGGCTCGCGGATGCACGCCGTACCACTGCTCGTAGGTGGCCAGCGATCCGAGCCGGAAGTCGGCGCTGAGGTCGACGACCCGAGCGCCGCGCTCGCGCAGCGCGGCGACCGTCGGCGCGGCGGCGGCGTGTGGATAGGCGACCACCGCCGCGTCGAGGCGCCCCCGCGCGGCGGAGCCGTCGCTCAGCCGCTCGAGGTCGAGCTGCTCGATCCTCAACGGGACGCGGTAGCGCGGGTAGAGGTCCTCCAGCCGCCTGCCGACCTCGGCGCGCCCGGTCACAGCCGCCAGCTCGAAGCCGGGATGGCGCCACAGGAGGTGCGCGGCCAGGGCGCCGGCGAAGCCCGTCGCCCCGGCGACGATCACGCGCGGCGCCCCCGGCGCGGACACCTGGCCCGTCGCGTCGCTATCCACGCAACTCACCCCCGATCTCTGTGAGCGCCGCGACGATCCGATCGCGCAGCGGCGCCACGTCCTCGTCGGTGAGCGTGCGGTCATGCGCACGGAATCTCAGCGCGAGCGCGAGCGAGCGCCGCCCCGCTCCGATCTGCTCGCCGGCGTACACGTCGAACACGCTCACGTCCTCGAGCATCTCGCCGGCCGCCGCGCGGACGCGTTCGAGCGCCTCGCCGGCCGAGACAGCGGTGGGGAGCGTCACGGCGAGGTCCTGGCGCAGCGACGGCAGAGCCGCGAACGCCTCGAAGGAGACCAGCCGCGCGGTGGCGGCCGCGATCTTCCCCAGATCGACGGCGAAAGCCGCCGTGCGCTCTAGATCCCAGGCGCCGGCGACGAGCGGATGCAGCTCCCCGAGGAAGCCGAGCTCGACGATGTCCGACCCCGTCGCGCGCGAGCACCGCAGCGGCGCGGCCGGGATGCAAGAACGGCCAGCTCCGCGGCTGTACAGACCAGTCGAGGTGAAAGCGCTCCAGCATCGCCCCGAGCAGCGCCTTCGCGGCGAAGAAGTCCGCCTCGCCCGGCTCGCCGCGCCACGAGCGCGGCGTGAGCGAGCCGCTGAGCAGCACGCCGAGCGCGTGATGCTCGTCCGCCAACCCGCCGTCGCGAGGGGCGCGATAGACGGTGCCCGACTCGAAGATCGCGATATCGGGGCCGTTGCGGAAGGCATTGTGGCGCGCGGCATCGAGCAGGGAGCCGAGCAGCGTCGGGCGCATGATCGACTGCGCCTCCGACAGCGGGTTCTCGAGCGCGACCACGCGCCTCATCTCGTGGTCGGCCGGCAGGCGCAGCCGGTCGAGCAGCGCGCGATCGGCGAAGCTCCAGCCGACGATCTCGTGGAGGCCGCGCCCCGCCATCGCGTCCTCAGCCTCCCGGCGCACGCGCTGCGCGTGGCTGAGCAGACCCACGGCGCCGCGCCGCGCCGGAAGTGTCGCCGGCAGACGATCGAGGCCATCCATGCGCGCGACCTCCTCGATTAGATCGATCTCCCGCGTCACGTCTCCGCGCCGCAGCGCCGGCACGGTGACGTCGAGGCCGTCGTCCGCCGGCCGCGTCGCGAAGTCGAGGGCGCCCAGGATCTGCTCCTGGCGCTCCCGCGCCACGGGCACGCCGAGGATCGCCTGCACGCGCCGCTCGCGCAGCCGGATCACCTGGGGCGCCGGCAGGGGTAGCCCGACGTCGATCGTCCCGGGCGCGACGGTCGCGCCGCACAGCTCGATCATCAGGCGCGTCGCCACCGCCTGCGCGTGCATGCACTGCTCGGGCTGGAGTCCCTTCTCGAAGCGACTCGACGCCTCGCTGCGAAGTCCGAGAGCCTGCGAGCTGCGATGGATGTTCGGGCCGTTCCACGTGGCCACCTCGAGCAGCAAGCGCCCGGTGTCAGGCGCGACCTCGGAGCGCGCGCCGCCCATCAGCCCGGCGATCGACGTCGGCCCCTCGGCGTCCTCGATCACGACCATCTCGCCGTCGAGCGTCCGCGTCTGCCCGTCGAGCGTCTGCACCTGCTCCCCGTCGCGCGCGCGGCGCACGGTGAGGCGCGCGCCGGCGACGCGGTCCAGATCGAAGGCGTGCAGCGGCTGTCCGGTCAGCAGCATCACGTAGTTGGTGATGTCCACCACGTTGTTGATCGGCCGCTGCCCAGCCGCGGACAGCCTCGCTTTCAGCCACAGCGGAGACGGCGCGATCGTGACGTTCTCGAACACGCGCGCGGTGAAGCGCGGGCACAGGTCGGGGCACTCGACGCTCACCTCGGCGCCCGCGACAGCGCCGGGGGAGCCGGGGTCGTCCTCCCACGGCGCGGGCGCGAGCGGCGCGCCGGTCGCGGCGTGCAGCTCGCGGGCCACTCCATAGACGGCCAGGCAGTCCGGGCGGTTGGGCGTGACCTCCAGCTCCAGCACGTCGGTCGCGATCGGCAGCACGTCCGCCAGCGGTGTGCCCGGCGCGAACTCGGCGTCCGGAGTGAGGTCGTCGAGCACGATGATCCCGTCACGGCCCGCGCCGATCTCAAGCTCGTCCTCGGCGAGGATCATCCCCTCGGAGGCGACGCCGCGCAGCTCGACCCGCTCGAGCTCTCTGCCATCGGGCATTATCGCCCCGGGGAGGGCAACTGCGACCGTCTGCCCCGGCGCGACGTTCGGCGCGCCGCAGACGATGCTCGCCGGCCGCTCGCCGTCACCGCCGACGTCGACCTCGCAGACCTTCAGGCGGTCGGCGCCTGAGTGCTGCTTGGCCGCGAGCACGCGCCCGACCACGAAGCGCTCGGCCGAGGAGACGCCGTGGTGATGTATCGCCTCCACCTTCGTACCGGTCATCGTCAAGCGCTCCTCGACGCCGCGCACGTCGAGGCCGGGGTCGCAGTATTCGCACAGCCACGTCAGCGGGACCCTCATCAGAACTGCTCCAGGAAGCGCAGATCGTTTTCGTAGAGCAGGCGCAGGTCGGGGATCCCGTGCTTGAGCATCGCGATCCGCTCGATGCCCATCCCCCAGGCGAATCCCTGGACCTTCTCCGGGTCGTAGCCGGGCGCGTTGAGCTCCGTCGTCGTGACATGGGAGTAGAGATTCGGGTCGACCTCTCCGGCGCCGAGCACCTCGAGCCAGCCCTCGCCCTTGCACAGGTAGCAGCGTGAACCGTCCGCCAAGAAGCCCTTGCCGTCGCAGTGAAAGCACGACACATCGACCTCGACGCTCGGCTCGGTGAACGGGAAGAAGTGCGGCCGCAGCCGCACGTCGCGCTCCTCGCCGAAGACCGCCCGCGCGAACGCGAGCAGCGTCCCCTTCAGATCGGCGAGCGTGATGTCCTCGTCGACCGCCAGGCCCTCGACCTGGTGGAACTGCGGCGTGTGCGTGGCGTCGGAGTCGGGCCTGTAGACGCGGCCGGGGATCACCACGTACAGCGGCGGCGGATGCGTCTCCATCGCGCGCACCTGCATCGGCGAGGTGTGCGTCCTCAGCACGACATCGTCGGAGATGTAGAACGTGTCGCTGCGCGCCCGTGCCGGATGGGTCGGGCTGTGGTTGAGCGCGTCGAAGTTGTAGTGAACCGTCTCGACCTCCGGCCCTTCCATCACGGTGAAGCCGAGGCCGAGGAAGATGTCTTCGAGCTCGCGCCTGGTGGAGGTGAGGATGTGCAGACGGCCGATCGGCTGCGGCGGCGCGCCGGGCAGCGTGACGTCGACGCTGTCGGCCTCGAGCTGCGCGTCGAGCTCGCGTGAGGAGAGCTCGGCGGCGCGTGCTTGAAGCATCGCCTCAAGCGCCTGGCGGGCTTCGTTGGCCGCCTTGCCGACCTCCGCCCGCTGGGCCGGCTCCAGCGCGGCGACGCCGCGGAGCATCTGCGGCAGCTCGGCCTTGCGCCCGAGGTAGCGGACGCGCAGCCGCTCGAGCTCCTCGCTCGAGCCGGCCGCCGAGATCTCCCGCTCGGCCTCTACCCGCAGCTGCTCGGAGCGCGCGCTCATGACGCCGGGACCCTAGATGGTTCGCGGGTCATCTCGTACAGCGCTACGGTCGCGGCCATCGCTGCGTTCAGCGACTCGGACGCGATCGGTATGCGCGCAACACGCTCGCAGGCGGCGACCACCTCCGCGGGCAGCCCGTCTCGCTCGGCTCCGATCAGCAGGCTAACCGCAGCCGCCGTGCCGCCGGCGGGCCCGCGCAGCTGGCCGATCTCCGATCGGTCGCCCGCGCCGGCGAGCAGGGCGACGCGCTCTCCCGGCAGCGCGCCCAGGTCGCTCACGCGCGCCAGCGTGACCGAGAAGATCGCGCCCATGCTCGCCCGCACGGCCTTCGGTGAATGGGGATCGGCGCAGCCTGGGCCGAGCGCGACGCTCGATGCTCCGAACGCCTGCGCGGCGCGCAGCACGGTGCCGACGTTCCCCGGGTCGCCGACGCCGTGCAGGTAGACGCACAGCGGGCCGGCCGGAGCGCCCCAGCGCTGCTCGTAGACGCCGATCACGCGCGTGCCCGACCCGAGCGTGGAGACGGCGAGCAGCGCAGCTCGCTCCACCTCGTGGAAGCGCGAGCCGCCCAGGCCGCTGCCGCTCAGGCGGTATCCCTCGACGGCGGCGATGCCGGCGCGCTCTGCGGCGTCGATCAGATCCTCGCCCTCGGCGACGAACATGCCGTGCCGCGCCCGCTCGCGCTTGCTTTGCAGGCGGCGAACGGCCTTCAGGCGGGGGTTGTGTGGGGATGCGATCTGGCTCATCGGTCTGGCTCTTGGATGTTGCTTTCTGCTTGGACCTTCGGTTGTTGGCGGCTTGAGATGCAAAAAGGGCGCCGTCCCTTTCAGGAGCGACGCCCGGAGGCTCTTATGTCGATTGCCGGGTGAGCACCGGCGAATCCGGTGTCAGGCAGCCGACGCCTCGCGGGCGACCTCGGCGAAACGTCGGAACGTGTCGGCGTCGCGGACGGCGATGTCGGCGAGCACCTTGCGATCCAGCTCGACGCCGGCCAAGGACAGACCGTGCATGAACTGTGAGTAGCTCATCCCATTGCTCCGCGCGGCCGCGTTGATGCGGGTGATCCACAGCCTTCTGAAGTCGCGCTTGCGGTTGCGCCGATCGCGATATGCGTACGCATCGGCCTTCAGCAGCGCCTCCTTGGCGCGCTTGTAGTTCGAGTGGGCCTCGCCGCGAAACCCCTTCGTCAGCTGCAACGTCGCGCGCCGTTTCTTGCGCGCGTGGACAGAACGCTTCACACGGGTCACTTGCCGACCCCCAGCATTCGCTTGACGCGCGGGACGTCGTCGTCGGAGAGAAACGCCGGACGGCCGAGCGCGCGCTTGCGTTTCGGTGACTTCTTCTCGAGGATGTGGGACGTGAACGCGTGCCGTCCGCGCACCTTCCCGGCGGCCGTCACCTTGAAGCGCTTCTTGGCGCCTGAGTGTGTCTTCATCTTCGGCATGATCGCGAGCAGACGATTATGGCACGGTGCTGCTCGCGGCAGGGCTCCCGCCGCCCGAGGCGGGCGATCCGTCGGCGACAGCCGGCGCCGCGCCATCGGCTGCGGGCGCCTCTGCAGCGCTCTCGAGATCCCCCGCGGGCGCCTCCGCAGCGCTCTGGAGATCCCCTGCGGGCGCGTCCCGAGCGGTCGCGATATCCCTGGCAGGCGTCCTAGCGCCGCCAGCCGCGGACTCGAGCGCCGCCGAGGCGACGTCCCCGTCGTGGGAGGCCTCACCGGAGGTCTCTGCGGTATCGGGCGCAGCCAGGCTGAGCCGCCCCGCCAGCACGGCCTTGGAGGGAGCCATCATCATCGTCATGTTGCGCCCTTCCTGCATCGGGCGCTGCTCGACGACGCCCAGCTGGGAGAGCTCCTCGGCCAGCCTGTCGAGGATCGCGGTGCCGCGCTCGGGATGGGTGACCTCGCGACCGCGGAACATGATCGTCACCTTCACCTTGTCCTTGTTGCGGAGAAACCGCTCGACGTGGTGCTTCTTGGTGTCGTAGTCGTGCTCGGCGATCTTCGGGCGGAACTTGATCTCGCGAATCGTTATCTGCTGCTGGTGCTTGCGGGCCTGCTTGAGCTTCTGGGCCTGCTCGTACTTGTACTTCGAGTAATCCAGCACGCGCGCGACCGGCGGGCGCGCCTCGGGAGCGACCTCGACGAGGTCGAGGTCTCGTTCCTGGGCGAAATTGAGCGCATCGGCGGTCTTCAACACGCCGATCTGCTTGCCCTCGTCGTCGATCAGGCGAACCTCGGGCACGCGGATGCGCTCGTTGATCCTCGTCGTATCCCGCTCAGGCGGGCGCCGGTCGAACCTGCGGGGAACCGGCACTATCTGTGCTCGACGCGCGTCAAGCGAATGCTACGCGCGGCTCTCTGAGGATTTGCCAGGCTTCAATGCCGACGAGTATAGCTCGCTATGGAGGCGCTCGGTGAAGCGCGACGCGGGCATGCTCCCGAGGTCTGCGCCGCCGTGCTCGCGCACCGACACCGCCCCCTCAGACTGCTCGCGCTCGCCGACCACGAGCATGTAGGGGATCTTGCGCAGCTCGGCCTCGCGGATCTTGCGCCCGATCGACTCGCTGCGCCCATCCAGCTCGACGCGAAGCCCTGCCTTGCGCAGCTCGCCGGCGAGCGAGGACGCGTAGTCGATGAAGCGGTCTGACACGCTCAGGACGATCGCCTGCACGGGAGCGAGCCACAGCGGCAGCTCGCCGGCGTAGTGCTCGAGCATGATCCCGATGAAGCGCTCGTAGGAGCCGAACAGCGCGCGATGGATCAGCACCGGCGTGTGCTCCTGGTTGTCGGCGCCCGTATAGCTCAGGCCGAAGCGCTCGGGCTGCGGATAGTCGACCTGCACCGTCCCGAGCTGCCACGAACGGCCGAGCGAGTCGGTCACGTGCATGTCGATCTTCGGGCCGTAGAACGCCCCGTCCCCGGGGTTGAGCTCATACGCGAGATCGAGCTCCTCGAGCGTGCGCATGAGCTTCTCCTCGGCGCGGTCCCACATCTCATCGCTGCCCACCCGATCATCCGGACGCGTCGAGAGCTCCAGGCGCACGTCGAAGTCGAACAGCTCATACGTTGCGAATGCCATCTCCAGACAACCCTTCACCTCGTCCTGCACCTGTTCGTCGGTGCAGAAGATGTGGCCGTCGTCCTGCGCGAAGTGCCGCACGCGCAGCAGGCCGTGAAGCACGCCTGAGGCCTCGTTGCGGTGCAGCAGGCCGGGCTCGAAATATCGCACTGGCAGCTCCCGGTAGGAGTGCCTGCTCATGCCGTATAGCTTGCAGTGGCCGGGACAGTTCATCGGCTTGACGCCCATCTCGCGGTCCTCGACCTTGAAGGTGAACATGTGCTCGCGGTACTTGTCCCAGTGACCCGAGGTCTTCCACAGCTCCGCGTCATAGATCTGCGGCGTCTTCACCTCGCTGTAGCCGCGCTCCTGGCCCATCTCGCGCGAGAGCGCCACGAGCGCGTTGAACACGCTCGTGCCGGCTGGCAGCCAGAACGCCGCGCCGGGTGAGACGTCTGAGAAGGCGAACAGTCCGAGCTCGCGGCCGAGCTTGCGATGATCGCGTGCCTTCGCCTGCTCGATCCGCTCGAGGTGCTCGTCGAGCTCCGCCTTGGAGAAGAAGGCGGTGCCGTAGATTCTCGTGAGCATCGTCCGCGTCGAGTCGCCGCGCCAGTACGCGCCGGCGACCGAGCTCAGCTTGAACGCGCCGATCGTCCTGGTCGTCGGGGCGTGCGGGCCGCGGCAGAGATCTGTGAACGAGTCGTTCGTGTAGAGCGAGACCGTGCTCAGCGGGTGCGCCGGCCCGGCAGCGCGCACGAGGTCGTCGATCAGCTCGACCTTGTAATCCTGATTCGCCGCGAGGAAGCGCTCGCGCGCATGCGTGACCGGAACGTCCTGGCGCTCGAACGGCTCGGCTGCCTTGACGTGGGCTCGCATCCGCTCTTCGATCCTCGGGAAGTCGGCCTCCGAGATGGCCGTCCCGCGCGGGAACTCGAAGTCGTAGTAGAAGCCGTCCTGGATCGGCGGACCGATCGAGATCTTCACCCCGTCATACAGTTCGAGCACGGCGGTGGCGAGCACGTGAGCTGCGTCGTGCCTGATCAGCTCGAGAGCCCGCTGCCCGCTCTTCGCCGTCAGGATCGCCACCCGCGCACCGTCGGGCAGGGCGCGTGCGAGGTCGCGGACCTCGGGCACGTCGCCGTCGTGCGGTTGAGTCACCTCGACGGCGAGCGCGGCGCGGGCAAGACCCGGGCCGATGGCCGCGGCGGCGTCGGCGCCGGTGGCGCCGTCGGGCAGCTCGAGCTCCTTCCCGTCGGGCAGTGTGAGCGTGATCGACATCGCAGCGCTGGAGGCTACCCGCCTCGTGCGGGACGCCGTCAGGCGATCTGCCAGAGCGCGTCGTCTCCCAGCGCGGTCCGCCGCGCAGCGCCCGTTCCGACCAGCTCGATCAGCGCGCGCTCGGCGGCGGCGCGGTCGGACGCCTCGTTGTTGTGCGCCATGATCGCGGCGACCTCCTGCGTCACGAGGCCTGACGGGAACCGCGCGAGCGCCGCGATGGGCTCCTCAGGCGGCGGCTCGCGCTCGAGCGTGCGATCGAGGTTCGCGATCAGCACGTCATAGGCCTCGACCGGCTGGAAGCCTCCGGCCTCCAGGCGGCGGCCGTCGCCCTCGAAAACGAGCGACGGCGCCGAGTAGCGCACAGGTCCGTCTGTCTGGCGGGCTTTGCCCTGGAAATGCGTCGGGCCGCCCTCGGCCGTGCGCGTCTCGCGCTTGTCGGCCTCATATGCGGCGAGCGTGCGCTCGTCGTCGATCGCCGCAACGACCGCGCGCACGTCGAGGCCGTCAACGCGCTCGAGGGCTCGCGCGATGTCGGCGTCCTCGTCGAGCACGAGCGTCGTCGTGAACCAGCCCAGCTGCAGCGCGCGCAGAACCTCGCTCTCGCGCGCGGGGTCGAGCAGGCGCGCTGCCACGATCGCACGGCACGCGCGTGCCGTGCCCGCGACGCGCGCCCGTGGCTCGAACAGGAAGGGCATGCCGTAGCGGCGGAAGCGCAGGCTGCCGGCGGCCATGCGCGCCGGCGTATAGCCGAGCTTCACGTAGCGATCGGGATCCTCGGCCAGTCCGATCGTGACAAGGCGCCAGTCGAGCTGGTCGCCGTAGCGCCAGCGCAGCACCGCCAGCGCAGGGCTCGCCGAGTAGGCCCACGGACAGGCCGGATCGGTGTAATGCGTGACCGAGACGGTGCCCACCCGACAATGATTGCACGCGCAAGCAGTGCCGCCAGCCGATTGAGAAACAGCCCTGCAGACGATTGTCTTCGTCTGCCAACATCGACTCGATGCCACAGCAGCGCCACCCTGTCTCGATCGCGCTCTCTGCCGCACAGGTGGATGAGGTCGTCCGCGCGGCCGCGAGGGAGCGCGCGCCGAGCATCTCGGCTCTCATCGCCGACAGGCTGGGCCTGCGAGCCGGCCCGGGACACTTGGAGCCCTGCCCGGATCCGGGCGACTCGGGGGACGGGCTCACCGGCAAGGCCGCCGAGAGGCGGTGCTCGCAGTCGCTGCTGCGCGGGCTCTCGCTGCTGAGCTCATTCGATCGCGAGGGCAGTGAGCGCGGCATCGTCGAGCTCGCCGGCGAGCTCGACATGAGCCCGAGCACCGCGCATCGCTATGCGCTGACGCTCGTGGAACTCGGGCTGCTCGAACGCTGCCCGCGCACGCGCAAGTACCGCCTGCCTCCTCGCTCGAGCTGAGCAGCGGGTGTTTATTGCAGTCCGTGCCCGGGTATACCGCCTGCGGCAGTCGGGCAGGTGACACACGGCAGTCGGGCAGGGGACACACCAACTGGGGACGCGTACAGGGCAGCCGGCCGGGGACCACGACCAGGGGAGAACATGGGAGCAGGAGCGATTCGCCTGAGCATGCGCCATTGCGTGCTCGTAGTCACGGCCGCGATCGTCTGTGCAGCCGCACCCTTGGCCGCCCGCGCGGAAGTGCCGGTCGAGCCCTACGGCACCAATGACGCCGGCGGCTTTCGCAACGTGCTTCCCCCGGGGAGAACGGGCTCGACAACGCCCAGCAGTTCGGTGAATTCGAGGCGACCGGGGCCTTTCCGCCCCACTTCACCGACCAGCTGCCGCTGTACGCCAACCTGCTCCACGCCTCCCCCACGCTGACCAACGAACAGATCCCGAGCTACTTCAAGGACGCCACGTTCGGCGTCAAGGAAGGCGAAGTCGCATCCAAGGAAAGCCCGCGCTCCGACGTCACGATCGAGCGCGACAGCTCCTTTGGGGTGCCCCACATCTACGGCAGCACGCGCGCGGGCGTGATGTTCGGCGCCGGCTATGCGGGCGCCGAGGACCGCCTCTTCCTGATGGACATCCTGCGCCACGCGGCGCGCGCGGAACTGTCGTCCTTCGCAGGCGGAGCGGAAGGCAACCGCGTGATGGACCAGGTGCAGTGGACGATCGCGCCCTACACGGAAGCCGACCTGCAGGAGCAGATCGAAAATGCGCCCAAGCTGTACGGCGCTGCCGGCGCACAGGTGGTCGAAGACGTCGAGGACTACGTCGAAGGGATCAACGCGTACATCCACGAAGCACTGCTCGACCCGAACAAGCTTCCCGCCGAGTACGCGGCGCTTGGCAAGCTCCCGACCGAATGGAAGCCCACCGACGTGATCGCCGAGGCATCGCTGATCGGCGGGATCTTCGGCAAGGGCGGCGGAGCGCAGGTCCGCTCGGCGCTGACGCTCGAGGCGTTCGAAAGCCAGTTCGGCAAGACCGCAGGCAGGAAGGCGTGGATGGACTTCCGCGAGCACAACGACCCGGAAGCGCCGACGACGCTTTCCAAGGCCTTCCCCTACCAGACCGAATCGCCATTCTCGAAAAACGGCCTGGCGATGCCCGATCCGGGCTCTGTGACGTTCCTGCACGACGGCAGCGGCCCGACCTCGCCGCCCGAAACCGGCCAGGTCACCGACACGCCGGCGCCATACGCGATCCCCCACGACGGCTCGATCGGCTCGCAGCTCCTGCGAGCGGCGCTCGCCGGTCCGGCGCTCGACTCCAACTGGGAGCTGGTGAACGCCAAGCACTCGAGCGACAAACACTCGATCGCGGTGATGGGACCGCAGGTCGGCTATTACACGCCGGAGATCCTGATGGAGGAGGATCTGCACGGTCCCGGAATCGACGCTCGTGGCGCCTCGTTCCCGGGCGTCAACCTCTACGTCGAGCTGGGCCACGGGCGCGACTACGCATGGAGCGCGACGACCTCCACCGCGGACAACGTGGGCACCTTCGCCGAGGTTCTCTGCCAGGACGAATTCCACTACCTCTACAAGGGCGAATGCCTGCCGATGGAAAAGCTCGAACGGGAAAACTCGTGGACGCCGAACGCCTCCGACCAGACTCCCGCCGGCAAAGAAACGATCACCGTGTACAGGACCGTCCATGGGATCGTCTACGCGCGCGGGACCGTCGGCGGAAAGAAGGTTGCCTTCGCGAGCGCGCGCACGACGTACTTCCACGAGGCCGACTCCGCGATCGGCTTCTCCGAACTCAACGACCCGGAAGTGATCACCGGACCGCAGGCGTTCGAGCACGCGGCCTCCAACATCAACTTCGGCTTCAACTGGGCATACGTCGACGCCAACAACATCGCCTACTACCTGTCCGGCTGGCTGCCGGAGCGAGCGCCGGACACCTCGCCCGACTTCCCTCTCCTGGGCACGGGCGAATATGACTGGCAGGGCTTTGACCCGCAGCTTCACACCATGGACGTTCTGCCATTCGAAGCGCATCCCAACGCGATCAACCCGCCGTTCCTGGTTTCCTGGAACAACAAGCAGGCGCCGCGCTTCTCCGCGGCCGACGACAAGTATGCCTTCGGGTCGGTCTATAGGATGCAGCTGATCCGCAACTTCATCGAGGCGGACATCGCCGGCGGCAAGAAGATGGATACCGCGCAGCTGGTCAGCGCGATGGACGAAGCGGCGACCCAGGACATCCGCATGGTCGAGCTGTGGCCGATCATCAGGCAGGTGCTCGGGACGCCCGCGAGCTCGCAGCTGCAGGAAGCGATCACGAAGCTCGAAGCGTGGTACGCCGACGGCGGGCACCGGCGCGACCTGACCAACACGAGCATCTCCAGTCCCGGCACCTACCAGCACAACGAAGCGATCACGATCATGGACGCGTGGTGGCCGAAACTGCTCGAAGCCGAGTTCCGCGCGGCGCTGGGCAGCACGGTCTTCAACGCCGTGCACGGGATGCTCGAATTCGGCGCGCCCGTGCCCGGAGCGGAACCGGCCGCGCCCGAATTCGCGGACGGGTGGTATGGCTACGTCAGCAAGGACCTGCGCGACCTGCTCGCCGCGAACGGCCTCACGGCCACGCCGAAGGCTCCCTACTCGCGGATCTACTGCGGCAACGGATCCCTGGAAGCCTGCCGCGAAGCGCTGCAAGGCTCCTTGCAGGAAGCGCTGTCCGTGACGCCGCAGCAGATCTACGGCCAGGGAGCATGCGCCGAAGACGCACAGGCGAGCTGCTTCGACATGAACCGCTGGGTCAGCGCGAGCGCCATCACCGTGCCGCCCTTCCCGTTCCAGAACCGCCCGACCTTCCAGCAGGTCGTCGAACTGACGAGGACGCTGCCCCGCTGAGGGGCGGGGGCCCGCCCGGGCTCGCCGGCGGCGCCGAGCCGGTCGACCCCGATCGCCGCCGGGCCCGCGGCGCAAGCGACCCTGTCCCCGCGGCTCGCGCGTCGACTTAGGGCCGCTGGAGGCCGCGCGAACGAAAGCCTGCAGTCCCTCGCAAATTCTGTCCGTGAGCCGTATCATTCGGAGCGGTCGAAACGCGGGGGCCTGAATGGGGGCGCCGGCGGGGGCCGTGCAAGACCTACTCAAGGGGGGTTTACGGACGTGGAGGCGGCATCGCCATGAGGGCGGGCAGAAGCCTGATAGGGGCTATGGCTGCTGCGCTTCTGATGCTCGGCGTGCTCGCGGCGGGGCCCGTCGGGAGCGCCCTGGCGGCGCCCGAAATCACGATGGAATCCTACCCGCCGCCGATATCGAAAGAAACGACCCCTACCTTCGGCGGCAGCACGAACGACATCGCCGATCCGGTCACGCTCGACATCTACAAAGGGACGTCCGCCGAAGGCACCCCGAAACCGTACTCGTCGGGGCTCCCGCCGCTCTCCGGAAAATGGAGCGAAACCGTCTCTCCGTCTCTATCAGACGGCACCTACACGGCTGTCGCCGAACAGACCGAACTGGTCGGACTCGAAGAACTGACCGCTAAGACCGAACCCCCGGTCACGTTCACGGTGGACACCGCTCCACCCGAAGTGACGATCAACCAGCCGAAATCGCCGTCGGGGAACACGAAACCGACGTTCAGCGGCAAAGACGGCGACACCACCAACGTCGTGGTCCACATCCTCAACGAAGCCGCGACACAGGTGGAGACCGTCAGCACCTCATCCGGCGGCGGGAACTGGAGCACCAGCAGCGAGGGCAAACTCGCCGACGGGACCTACTACGCGTACGCCACCCAGGAAAGCTCGCTCGGCAACAAAGAAGGCGAAAGCACGGGCGTCGAATTCACGATCAACACCGCCTCCCCCGAAGTATCGATCAACCAGCCGAAATCGCCGTCGAACAACACCAAACCGACCTTCAGCGGCAAAGACAGCGACACCACCAACGTCGTGGTCCACATCCTCAACGAAGCCGCGACACAGGTGGAGACGGTCAGCACCTCATCCGGCGGCGGGAACTGGAGCACCAGCAGCGAGGGCAAACTCGCCGACGGGACCTACTACGCGTACGCCACCCAGGAAAGCTCGCTCGACAACCCAGAAGGCGTGAGCCCCACCGTCGAATTCACGATCAACACCGCCTCCCCCGAAGTATCGATCAACCAGCCGAAATCGCCGTCGAACAACACCAAACCGACCTTCAGCGGCAAAGACAGCGACACCACCAACGTCGTGGTCCACATCCTCAACGAAGCCGCGACACAGGTGGAGACCGTCAGCACCTCATCCGGCGGCGGGAACTGGAGCACCAGCAGCGAGGGCAAACTCGCCGACGGGACCTACTACGCGTACGCCACCCAGGAAAGCTCGCTCGACAACCCAGAAGGCGTGAGCCCCACCGTCGAATTCACGATCAACACCGCCTCCCCCGAAGTATCGATCAACCAGCCGAAATCGCCGTCGAACAACACCAAACCGACCTTCAGCGGCAAAGACAGCGACACCACCAACGTCGTGGTCCACATCCTCAACGAAGCCGCGACACAGGTGGAGACCGTCAGCACCTCATCCGGCGGCGGGAACTGGAGCACCAGCAGCGAGGGCAAACTCGCCGACGGGACCTACTACGCGTACGCCACCCAGGAAAGCTCGCTCGACAACCCAGAAGGCGTGAGCCCCACCGTCGAATTCACGATCAACACCGCCTCCCCCGAAGTATCGATCAACCAGCCGAAATCGCCGTCGAACAACACCAAACCGACCTTCAGCGGCAAAGACGGCGACACCACCAACGTCGTGGTCCACATCCTCAACGAAGCCGCGACACAGGTGGAGACGGTCAGCACCTCATCCGGCGGCGGGAACTGGAGCACCAGCAGCGAGGGCAAACTCGCCGACGGGACCTACTACGCGTACGCCACCCAGGAAAGCTCGCTCGACAACCCAGAAGGCGTGAGCCCCACCGTCGAATTCACGATCAACACCGCTCCGCCGGAAGTGAGACTCAACCAGCCGACGACCCCCTCCAACATCACACGGCCTTCCTTCACGGGCAGCGCGAGCGAACACGGGGACGTCACGATCCACGTCTACGAATCGCACGGCAAAGAAGTGACGAGCGCCACTGCGGCAGGCACCGGCGGTGCCTGGAGCTCCGGGAAAACGAGCTCGTCGCTCGAAAACGGCGAATACACCGCGGTCGCCACCCAGGAAAGCTCGCTCAGCAATGGGCCAGGGCACAGCAACACGGTTCCCTTCATCGTGAACACGAGCCCGCCAACCGTGACGCTCAACCAGACGACGTCCCCGACGAACGACACAAGACCGTTCTTCACCGGGTTCGCCAGCGAAAAAACGACGGTGACGGTCAAGATCTACGTGGGATCGAAAGCCGAAGGCAAACCGTTCTCCGAAGCAACTGCCGACGGCAACGACGGCGACTGGGTCTCGAACGAAGCGAGCCCGGCCCTCCCGAGTGGCGAGTACACGGCGATAGCGATCCAGCCGAGCGCTCTCGAAAATGCTCCCGGCAGCAGCGAACCCGAGACGTTCACGGTGGAAACGGGCCCGCCAAAGGTCAAGCTGAACCAGCCGAAGTCGCCGTCGAAGAACACCAATCCCTCGTTCACCGGCGAAGCGAGCGACCATACATCGGTCACGATCGACATCTATGCCGGTGCCACTGCCGAAGGCCCGGTCGTCTCCGAAGCGTTTGCGACCGGGAATGGCGGCAAATGGTCCTCGGGCCCCGCAAACACCGCGTTGTCGAACCGCCAATACACCGCGGTGGCCGTGCAGGAAAGCTCGCTGCTCGGCAACCCGACCGGCGACAGCACGCCGGTGTCGTTCATCGTCGACACGAGCTCGCCGACCGTCAGCCTCAACCCCGTCACGCCCCAGGTCTCGAACATCACGAAACCGTCGTTCAGCGGCACCGCAAGCGATACCACGAACGTGGTCGTGCATATCGTCAACGCCGCCGACGAGCAGGTGGAGACCGTGAGCTCGACAACGAGCAGCGGCCACTGGAGCACCAGCAGCGAGAGCGCCCTCGCAAGCGAAACCTACACGGCGTACGCCACGCAGGAAAGCTCGCTCGGCAACCCGCCCGGCGAAAGCAACCACATCGGCTTCACGGTCAACACCAACCCGCCGACGGTCACCTTGAACACCGACTCGGTGCAGGGTCGCTCCAACGACACGACCCCGAGCTTCAACGGTACGGCGAGCGACACGCGGCCGGTCGTGCTCCATGTCTACGAAGGCAGCGAACCGAAAGGCACTGAAGTCGCCGACGTCACTGCCACGGGCACAGCGACCTGGGTTACATCGACGGTCACTCTCGCCACCGGGACGCACCCCTACACCGCGGTCGCCACCCAGGAAAGCTCGCTTGGCAACCCACCGGGCAAAAGCAATGCCATCACCTTCGTGGTCGACACGCTGTCGCCGTCCGTGACGATCACGCAGCCGACGACGCCCTCGAGCAACACGAAGCCCTCCTTCAGCGGGAAAGCGGGCGAAACCGACGCCGCCCTGAAAGTCACGATCAAGATCTACGAAGAACCCAAAGAAAATGAAAAAAAGGAAATCACCGCGCTGACGGCGTCGGTTGCAGCCGGAGCCTGGGAAGTACCGTCCGGCTCCGTCACCCTCGCAACCGGCAAGCACGTCTACAGCGCGGTTGTCATCCAGCAAAGCGAAGTCGGCAACAACCCAGGAGAAAGCGCGCCGGTCAAATTCACAGTCGACACCACGGCCCCAACCGTGACGTTGAACCCCGTGGCAACTTCGCCCTCGAACAATACGCTGCCGACCTTCACCGGCACCGCCAGCGACACGAAGCCGGTCACTGTGACCGTCTACGAAGGCAACAAACCCGAAGGAAAAGTCGCGTCGACCGCCACTGCGAAAGAACCGAAAACGACCTGGACGGAAGCGAACACCAGCTGGACATCGGCCGCGGTGACCCCCGCGCTACCCGCCGGCGATCACGAATACACTGCGGTTGCCACCCAGGAAAGCTCGCTCGACAACCCGACCGGCAAGAGCTCACCGATCACATTCACCGTCGACACGACCTCGCCCGTCGTGACGATAACGAGCCCGCTCAACGCGAGCGTCAGCAACAACACGTCACCCATCTTCACCGGCACCGCGAGCGGGACCGATGCCTCCACCGAAGTGAGCATCAAGATCTACGAAGGCACGCCGGCGGAAGCCAAGCAGATCACGAGCACGACGGCAACAGTCAAAGAAGGCAAATGGACGTCAGGCACTTTGACGTCGGCGCTTGGAAACCATCTCTACACAGCGGTCGCCTCCGTCGCAAGCCTCCTCGGCAACAAGGCCGGAAGCGCCGAAGTCGCGTTCACCATCAACACTCTCCCGCCGACGGTCACTCTGGATGCACCGCCATCCCCCTCGAACAACAACACACCGACGCTCGAAGGAACGGCGAGTGAAACCACGCCGGTCAGCGTGAAAATCTATGAAAACAGTAAAAAAGCAGAAGGCAAGCTCGTCGACGCCGTTGAAACTACCCCTGCACCGGGCGGCGCTTGGACGGCTAAAGCCAGCTTACCCTCGAAAGACGTCACCTACACGGCCATAGCCGTCGAGAAGAGCGCGATCGGCAACCCCGAAGGGAAGAGCAATCCAGTTACCTTCGTCATCGATCCTCTCGCTCCGACCGTGACGCTGAACGCGCCGCCCGCGCTGTCGGACGACAACACGCCGTCGTTCACGGGCATCGGTACGAGCACGGAAGGTGTAACCATCAACATCTATGGCGGCGCCAGAGCAGAAGGCACGCCGGTCGCGAAAGTGACCGCGAAGGGCACCGGCGGTCCATGGACATCCGGCCCGGTGACTCCGCCACTGCTAGACGGCGAGTACAGCGCACGAGCCGAACAGAGTGTCCCAGGACACCTCGGCGTCTCGAATGCAGTCACCTTCACCATCGACACCGTAGCACCGCAGATCAAAATCAACAGTCCCTCGAACGGCAGCTCAAGCGAAGGCGAATCGGAGCAGGTGACCGGGACGGCCGGCATCGCCCAACACGACCTGCCAGGCGTGACGGTACAGCTGTTCTCGGGCGCTGCGGCCGCCGGGGCGCCGGTGCAGAGCATCTCGGTGACGGCGGTCGCAGGTGCATGGTCGGCGACCTTCGGTGGTTTGGGCGCGGGCACCTACACGGCGCGCGCAGTTCAGTCCGACGAAGCCGGCAACGTCGGAGTCAGCAACACTGCCACGTTCACGATCACGAGGGCTTCGCCGCCACCGGCGCCCGCACACGCCGCCGCGCCTCCAGCGGCATCCTTCTCATGGTTCCCGTCCAGTCCGAAGACCGGCGAAAGCATCTCGCTGGCGTCGAACTCGACGGACAGCTCCAGCCCTATCGTCGCGTTCGCGTGGGACCTCGCGGGCACGGGCGCGTTCGCGCCCAGCGGGCCGACGACGAGCACGTTGTTCTCGACTGCCGGCAACCACGTCGTTCAGCTGCGAGTCACCGACGCAAACGGGCTTTCGAGCGTCGCAACGGAGGCGATCCCGGTGATCCCCCGTCCCCTCCCGCTGATGCAGCCGTTCCCGGTGGTGCGCATAACCAGCATCGGCACGCGATCTGGGATCAGGCTGAGGCTGCTCAGCGTGACGGCCCTCGCAGGTGCCACGATCACCATTGAGTGCAAGGGCCGCGGATGCCCCGTCAAGTTCCAGCGTCACGTGGGCGCCGCGGGCAAGGCGAGATCAGCCATTGTCGAATTCCGGCGATTCGAGCGTTCGCTGCCGGCTGGCGTGACCATCGAAATCAGGATCACCAAGCCCGGCGCGATCGGCAAGTACACCCGCATCACAATCCGGCGCGGCAAGCTGCCCATACGCTTCGACGCGTGTCTCGACGGCGTCGCGACCAAGCCTGTGACGTGCCCGGCGTCATGACCAGCGTCGCAATCAAGGCAATGTGCTCACGAGCGCGACTCACGCGAGATGTGCTGCTGACCAGCGGCGCGCGGAGCCGGCTCCTCTGCGCGTCCGTCGCTGCGATCCTGACTGTGGCAGCGAGTCCAGCGGCGGTCGCGCTCGCAGCTCCGCCGACGCTGACGATCACGAGTCCCGCCAACGGGAGCGTGAGCAATGATCAGACGCCGACTTTCACCGGAACCAAGGACCCGTTTGCCGAAGAAGAATGGGAACTGGAACAGCTCGAACCCGTGATACTGAAGATATATCCGGGGGTCCTGCCCCAGGGCACGCCCGTCGGCAAACCGTCGTCAACCGTGCCCTTCCTCGGTCCGAGCTGGACGATCGGGCCGGTCGAAGCCCTTGCACCCGGCACGTACACGGCGGTGGCAGAACAGTGTGGCGGCGTTACGGAGGCTGGGACCTGCAGCGAAGCCCCCGGAAAGAGCAGCGTCACCTTCACAGTCGACACGACGCCCCCTGCGGTGACCCTGACCTCCCCTGCCAACGGCAGCACGACCACCAGCAGCACGGAGGTCGTCGGCGGAGCCGCGGGCACCGCAAGCCACGACCTGCCGACGATCACGGCCAAGCTCTATTCCGGGTCGGACATCGGCTCGCAGTCTCCGCTGGTGGCGGTATCGGTGGAAGCCGTGGGCGGCGTCTGGTCCGCCCCCTTCAGCGCGCTGAGCCCCGGCACATACACCGCTCGCGCCGAACAGAGCGACGAAGCCGGCAATGTCGGCCTGAGCGCCCCTGTGACGTTCACGGTCACGACACCGCCGCAGCCCCCGTCGCCCGCGCCTCCGCAGGCGTCGTTCAAGTGGTTCCCGTCGATCCCGGAGACGGGCGAAACCGTCTCGCTGGTGTCGAGCTCGACGGATGAAAGCAGCGCCCTCACCGGTTTCGAATGGTCTCTCGCGAGCACCGGCCCGTTCGCGGCCGGAAACCCGGTGCTCGGCACGTCATTTGCGACCGCCGGAAACCACACGGTGCGTCTGCGCGTCGTAGCCGCGGACGGCCTGTCGAGCATCGCAACCGAGACGATCTCCGTGATTCAGCCGCCGGTGGTCCTCATGGATCCCTTCCCGGTCGTGCGTATCGCGGGCAGCCTCACCTCCTCAGGCGTCAACCTCAGCCTGCTGACCGCGCAGGCGCCTGTGGGAGCTCGGGTCACGGTCACGTGCCGCGGGCATGGCTGCCCGACCCGCTCGGTGACGCGCGTTGCAGCCTCGAGCAGCCGCAAAGGCGGCGTGACGATGATCGTGATCGCGTTCAAGCGATTCGAGCGTTCACTCAAGGCTGGCGTCGTTCTCGAGATCAGGATCTCGGAGCCCGGGCACATAGGAAAGTACACCCGCTTCAGAATCCGCCGTGGGAAGCTCCCGGAACGTGTCGATACTTGCCTTGGACCTTCTGGCATCGACCCAATAACGTGTCCGTCATCATGAACACCGTTCGGATCGAGCAGGGCTGGACACGCACGCGCAGGGAGCGGATGCCCATCGACTCTCGCTCGCTCATCGTCATCCTGGCGGTGGTCGCAGTGTTCGGCTGCTCGTTCGCGGTCGGACGCGTGACCAGCCGCGCGAGCGTCCCCGGGTCCGAAGCACCACCGAGCTTCACCGTCGAAGCCAGCGCCGCGACGCTCCCGGTCCGCCTCAGCACGGCGCCTGCACTGCAGCTTGCCTCGCCCCCCAGGCCGCACCGCAGCTCGCCCGCTGCCGTCAGCGCGCCGGCGCCCGCCCGCACGATTGCGCCGGAAGCGCCAGCCAGCCCGGTGGTGTCGCATCCGGAACAGGCCCCGGTCAGTCAGCCTCAGCCAGCCCCGACGCCCGCGCCCACGCCAGCGCCAACGCCCGCACCAGCGCGAACCCCAGCCCCCGCGCCCGTGCGAGCCCCTTCGTCCTCGGGTGGTGGATCCTCGCAATCCGGCGGTGGCTCGTCGGGTGGAGGATCGTTTGAAAGCTCTGGCTAGCGTCGATGGTCACTCCCGGGCGCAACCTCCGCGCGATCGTCGTGGCGCTTCTCGTCGCCGTCGCGATCGTCGGCTATCTCGTCGGGCATACGCGCTCGCAGCCGGCGCCGAAGGAAAAAATGCTCACGGCGTCGGCGGCGAGCGTCCTGCTCCAGTACCCGTCGGCTTGGCAACAGGCGTCGGCGGCACCGGAAATACGAGGCCTCTCGATCTCGATGCCGCTAGTGCTCGCTCCGGGCGGCGATCCCGCGCACGCTGGATTGGAGGCCGGACAGCTCGTCGGGTCTGAACCGAGCACCCTCCCCCGTTCGTTCACCGCGCTCCTGCGCCAGCTCCCCGACACCCAGGTCGTCAGCCTGATCGGAAACCAGGCCTACCGCTATCCGCAGCTTGCCATCCCGGGCTTCGAACGCGAACTGACGCTGTACACGATCCCGAACCCAGGCCGCGAACCGACCGCTGTCGCCTGTTACGCGTCGGCGGGCTTCTCAGCCGACATGCGCACGTGCGAACACATCGTTGCGACGCTCACGCTCGTCGGCCAGTCGCAGAGCTATGACCTCACTCCGAATCCCACCTACGCAGCTCAGCTGACCGCGTCGATCGCAGCACTCGAAAAGCAGCGTTTGACCTTGAGACGCGAAATCAGCCTGCAGCCGCCGAGTGTCACGCTTCAGCAGACAGCCACTCGCCTCGCGTCCGTGTTCGCGCATGCCGCAGAATCCCTGTCGGGACTGGAACCGCCACTGGCCGTCGGCCGCGCACAGACGGCGCTGGCCACGTCGCTGGTCCACGCACGCAACGCATACACGGAATTCGCCACCGCGGTTGCCCAGGGGGGCTCCGCCGGCGTGTCTGTTGCGCGACAGCGCGTCTATGAAGCGGAAACGAGCGTCGACAGCGCTCTCGAAGCCTTCTCGCTGCTGGGCTACAAGCCGACCTGACCTGCGCTCACGGCTGGAGGGCCGCGATGCAGACAGGGCAGATGTGCCGGTGTGGCTGCGCGTCTGAGTCGATCAGCCAGTGAGCCGCGCTGGCATCGGCCTCACTGTTCTCAGTCGAGGTCCGGCACTCGTCACAGCCGACTTCCTGAGTGTCGTCATCGATCATCGCACGAGCCCAAGACGCGTCGCCAGCAGGTCGCACGAGCCGATGTTCGCCCCCACGTCGTACACGACACCTTCGCGTCGAGAAGCTTCCTGAAATTTTCTCATTGACGTGGTCTTGCCGGCACGGACTTCGAGTCGAGTTTCGGACTCGCCGAAGTCCGAATATCGGAGATCGCGGCTGACGCGCGATCGTACTCCGTGCAGGCGACGTCAAATTCCTCGGCCGTGCTCAGCGAGCGCGCCGGTCGAGGAACTCGACGAGCGCGCTCGTTGCGCGCTCGGACTCGTCCTCCCACACGAAGTGACCGGCGCCCTCGAAGATCGCGAGCTCGGATCCGGCAAGCTCCTCATGGAAGCGGTGTGCCATCCGCACGCTGGCGAAGCGGTCGTCCTCGCCCCACACGATCAGCGCCGGCACGCCGAGCGCGGCAACGCAGCCGTCGTATGGAGCGAGCTTCTCAAAATCGCCCGAGCGATAGAGCTCCAGATGCCCAATCCGACGCTCATCGTCGGCGAATCCCTTCCAGTACTGCTCGATTGCCTCGTCGCTCATCCCGTTCGAGACGGCGCGCATCATGGTGAGGAAGCCCTCGCGCGTGTAGGAGGAGATCAGCCGCTCACCATCCCCGGGAGTCCGCATCACGTTCGCCAGGTCATGCCAGCGCCGGTCAGCGAAGAAGCCGCCATCGGAGATCACGAGAGCGTTGGTCGCGCCAGGGTGATCGCACGCCCAGCGGAGCCCGATCGGTACACCCCAGTCGTGGGTCACGAGCGCGACAGGGCCCAGCTCCAGCTCGCGCACGAACCGCTCGAGCGCGTCGACATGCCGCTCCCACGTACCGGGCGGGTCCGGCTCGGAGTCGCCGTATCCGGGCAGGTCCGGTGCGACTGCGCGCCAACCCGCCTCGGCGAGTGCTGGCAGCGCGTAACGCCACATGTAGGAAGACTCGGGGTAGCCGTGCACGAGTACAGCCACACGTTCGCTTGAATCGCCGGCGGCTCGATACGCAAGTCCGGCGGCACGGCGAAGGCTGCTCACCCGCGGGATTGTATGGCCGCTGAAGCGCCACCGCCGTCGCCGAGCATCGCGCGAGACACGATGAACGTGCTGCCCTGTAGATGCGACGTGACCCCCACGGCGCCTCATCAGGCGTCATCATGTAATTCACCATGACTGGCGGGCGCACCTGCGGGAAATGCGCCGTGGATAACCCTCCGACGGCGCAGTTCTGTATGGCGTGCGGCGCGAGGCTCGAGCGGAGCTGCCCCGAGTGCGGTGCGGAGGCGCTTGCAGGGGCACGCTTCTGCGTGGCGTGCGGCGCCACCCTCGACGCCGAGGGACAGACCACCGAACCCAGCGACAGGCCGGGCGGCGGCGCGCGGACGGCCGAGCACGATCACCTGGCGCACGACGGCCATCCGGTCGCGACACCGGAGGAGCGGCGCACCGTCACGGTGCTCTTCGCCGATTTGTCCGGCTACACGGCGATCGCCGAGCGCCTCGATCCCGAGGCGGTCAAGACGCTCGTGGACACCTGCCTCGGCCGCCTCGGCGAGGAGGTCGTGAGGGTCGGCGGCAGGATCGACAAGTACATGGGGGACAACGTGATGGCGATCTTCGGCGCGCCCGTCGCGCACGAGGACGACCCGGAGCGCGCCGTGCGCGCGGCGGTGGCCATGCAGACGGCCATGGGCGAGCTCAATGCGCGGCTGCTCGCGGACTACGCGGCCGAGTTCGCGCTGCGCGTCGGCGTCAACACGGGCGAGGTCCTGGCGGGAACGGTCGGCGACACCTACACCGTGATCGGCGATGCCGTGAACGTCGCCTCACGCCTGCAGTCAAGCGCCACTCCGGAGACGATCACCGTCGGGGAGCGCACGCAGCGGGCAACCCGCGACGTGGTCGAGTACGCGCCGCTCGATCCCCTGACCCTGAAGGGAAAGACCGAGCCGGTCGCGGCCTGGCGCGTCGTCAGGCTCCTCGAGCAGCACACCGGCGCCGCGCGCAGCCCGCGTCGCGAGGCGCCGCTCGTCGGCCGCGACGATGAGTTCGCCGCCCTGCAGATGCTGTTCGCGCGGGTCACGCGCAACGAGGCGCCGCATCTCGTCACCGTGATCGGTCAGGCCGGCGTCGGCAAGACGCGGCTGCTGCGCGAGCTCGAGCGCTCGCTCGCCGCGGACGACCCGCCCGTGCCGGTGCGCAAGGGCAGGTGCCTGCCGTTCGGTTCGAGCGTCGTCTACTGGCCGCTCAGTGAAATGCTGCGTGCGGAGTGCGCGATCGTGGACGGCGACCTCGCAGAGGTCGCGTGGGCGAAGCTCTCGACACGCCTGGGGCCGCTGCTCGCGAGCGACGGCGACAGCGAGGAGGTTGCGCGCCGGATCGCGCCGCTCGCACGGCTGCTCGCGATCGAAGTGCCCGATACGGCCGGCCAGCCCGAGCTTGAGGATGCGCAGAGCGCTCGCGAGAGCATCTTCGCCGCGGTGCGAACCTGCCTGGAGGGGATCGCGCACGGCGAGCCGCTCGTGCTCGCGTGGGAGGACATCCACTGGGCCGATGAGGGCATGCTCGATCTGATCGAGTACCTCTCGCAATGGCTCCGCGCACCGGTGCTTCAGGTGTGCCTCGCAAGAGACGAGCTGCTCGAGCGCCGCCCGAGCTGGGGAGCGTCGCGCCGCACCGCGACGAGCCTGTTCCTCGACCCGCTCGCTCCCGACGATACGCGCGAGCTGATCGGGGTCCTCCTGCAGGACGCACATGCCAGGCCTGAGATGCTCGAGGCGCTCGCGGAGCGAGCCGAGGGCAACCCTCTGTTCGCCGAGGAGATGGTTCAGCGCCTCGCCGAGGAAGGCGGCACCAGAGCGGCCGAGCTGCCCGACACAGTCCAGGGCCTGCTCGCTGCTCGGCTCGATTCGCTCGCGCCGTTCGAGCGCCACCTCGTCGCGCACGCGGCCGTCGTCGGGCGCGTCTTCTGGGAGGGGGCGCTGGCTCCCGTCGCAGCTGCCGAGGGCGGCGACCTGCATGCGGCGCTGGCGACCCTGCGCGAGAAGGACATCATCGTCCCCGGCGAAGGCGGCCAGCTGGCTGGCGAGCAGGAGCTCGCCTTCAAGCACGTCCTGATCCGCGACGTCGCCTACACGATGCTGCCCAAGGCGATCCGCGCGCGCAAGCACTTCGAGGTGGGCACGTTCATCGAGCAGCGCGCCGGCGAGCGCCGCCACGAGGTCGTGGCGCTTCTCGCCGAGCACTATGGCCGCGCTGCCACGCTCGGCGAAGAGGTGCATCTCGACCCGGCCGAGCTCACGCCGCTACGCAGCAAGGCGCTGCAGGTCCTCGAGGCCGCCGGCGACGCCGCAAGCGCTCTGTATTCCAACCAGGAGGCGCTTGCCCACTACGAGGCGGCCGCCGCCCTCGGTGTCGCCGACGACGCCGAGGAAGCGCGAATCAGCGAGAAGCAGGGCGACGTAGCACTGCGACTCGGGCGCGTCGACGCTGCGATCGACGGATGGGAGCAGGTGCTCGAGTACTACAGCGCCCGCGACGATCTCGAGCACGTGGCCGAGCTGCACCGCAAGATCGGCGCGGCGCTCGCGCACAAGGGCGAGCGTACGCAGGCGATCCAGCACCACCAGCAGGGCATCAACCTGATCAAGGACGGGCCACCGTCGCTGGCTCTCGTGCGACTGTATGAGGAGGCTGCATGGCTGTACATGCAGGTTGGCGACAACATGCTCGCGATCTATGCCTCCGAGAAGGCGCTGCGGCTGGCCGAGCGCCTCGGGGAGGTCCGCGCGGCGAGCCGCGCGCATGGAATCTTCGGCCGCGTCTTCGGCCGCATCGGCGATACGGCCAAGGCACGCGAGAACCTCGAACGGGCGATCGAGCTCGCGAAGGACTCCGACGAGAACGAGACCGTGCTCGCGATGCTCGCACTCGGCCACCATCTGGAGAACGCCGAGGGCGACTATGCAGCGGCAGAGCCGGCATATGCGCAGGCGCTGGCGCTCGCGCAGCGCATCGGCGACGTTCCCGCGCAGATAGAGCTGCACGCGGCGCTCGCGCAGCTCGCCTTCTATCGCTGCGACTGGGAGCAGGTTGCGCGTTCGAACGAGGCGAGCGCAGAGCTCGCTGAACGCGAGGGCCTCGTCGGCAAGCTGTGCCTGCCGTACGCGCTGCGGGGCTGGCTGCACTGGCGCGACGGCGACTGGGAGACCTCATCGCAGCTGTTCGCGAGCTCGCGCGAGCTCGCCGAGCAGGTGGGCTGGTCGGAAGTCGCTTTCAACGCGCTGCTCGGGCTCGCCGTCACGCAGCGCGACCGCGGCGATCTCGCGGACGCGGAGGCCATGCTCGCACAGGCACTGACAGTCTGCGAGCGCGCAGGTCTGATCGGACAGTCGATCCAGGCGACCGCGATGCGCGCCGGCATGCTCGCGCTCGCCGGCGAGGACGCGCTCGCGAGCGAGGCCGCGGAGCAGGCCGCTACGCTCGCCGAGCGAGTCCACTATCCGCTCGGCGAGGCGGCCGTGCTTGAAGCGCGCGGTATGACCTCCGAGCTGCCCGAGGCTCTCGATCTGCTGGCACAGGGGCGCACGGCATGGACACAGCTCGGCCGTCCGCTGGACGCAGCGCGCTGCGAACTGCTCCTCGGTCAGCGCGCTCAGCAGGCCGACCCGGCCGCTGGCGGCGAAGCGCTCGTGGCCGCAGCAGCGGCCTACGAGACCCTCGGCGTGAAGCACCTCGCGGCGCGTGCTCGCGAGCTGATGGCCGTCTGACCGACCGCTTGGCGCGCGCGATCCAACGAGGCCCGGCCGCCGCGAGTCACCAGGGCCTGGGGCGCCTGAGACGCGGGAGCGTGGGCGACTTGGTCGCGGGGGGCTGCGGTGAGTGCGGCGCAGGGGCCTCGGGGGCCTGCGTCACCGGAGCGTGGGGAGACTGCGGCGCGGGAGCCTGAGGGGCCTGCGTCACCGGAGCCTGGGGAGACTGCGGCGCGGGAGCCTGAGGGGCCTGCGTCACCGGAGCCTGGGGAGACTGCGGCGCGGGAGCCTGAGGGGCCTGCGTCACCGGAGCCTGGGGAGACTGCGGCGCGGGAGCCTGAGGGGCCTGCGTCACCGGAGCCCGAGGAGCCTGCGGCGCGGGAGACTGGGTCGCAGGAGCGTGGGTCGTAGGAGCCTCGCGGGTCTGGGTGGCAGGGGCTGCTGGCGCCTGAGGCACGGGAGCTGGGGGGGCGTGAGTGACTTGAGCGCCGGGGACCTGAGACATGGGCGCCTGGGGCGCCCGGGTCACATGGTCGCGGTCGGTCTGGGTTTGGTGGCCCATGTCAGCTGCAGGAGCAGCTGGGAACTCCTCATCAAAGAGGCTTTCGACGCCGTCGGCAGGGGTGGGTCTGCCCATGAAGAACCCCTGCGCCATCGAGCAACCCATTGCCTGGAGCGTCGTCATCTGTGCGTAGGTGTCGATTCCCTTGGCGACCACCGTAAGAGCGAGGTCCCGCCCGAAGACGAGAATCGCCTCGAGCAGCCAACTGCGGTAGTCCTCGTCCTCGGAGGCGGCGAGAGAGCTCCTGTCGACCTTCAGGAAGTCAAGCGGCATCCGCTGCAGGTCGGCGCGGTATGCGTAGCCGCTGCCGAAGTCGTCGATCGCGATGCGGACACCGAGCAGCTTGATCTGCTGGAGGCGCTCGGCAGCCGCCGCTACGTCTTGCATGACCGTGGTCTCGGCGATCTCGAGCGTGAGCAGTGAGGGCTCTATCCCGGACTGCTGCAGCGCTCGCCGGACGTCCGTGGCGAACCCCTCTCGATTCAGCTGAGTCGGCGACACCGTCACCGAGACGCCGGCGCGATGCCCCGCCACGTTCCATGCCGCCGCTCGAACGCACGCCTCCTCCAGCGCCCAGCGGCCGATCGGCACGATCAGGCCCGTTTCCTCGGCCACGGGAATGAACTCACCCGGTGCGAGGACGCCCTTCTTGGGGTGCCGCCAGCGAATCAGCGCCTCGAGGGCCGCGATCTTCCTCGTCGTCAGGTCGTAGATCGGCTGGTAGAGGAGGAAGAACTGGCCGTCGCGGAGCGCGGCGTTCAGTTCGGCCTCGAGCACCCCGCGACCCTCGATCACCGAGCGCATGTTCGCGTTGAACAGCGTGTAGCGGTCCTTGCCCTCGGCCTTGGCCGAGGACAGGGCCTCTTGCGCGTCGCGCAGGAGGTCGTCGGGAGTCGCGTACCGGCCGAAGGCGACGCCGATGCTCGCGGTCGCGAAGAAGCTCGGCCCGAAGGCGTCGAGACTGATGGGCTTGTGCATGGCCTCGATGACGCGTCGTGCCAGCGAGTCCAGACGCGCTCCCCTGGCGGGCGACTCGACCAGCACAAGGAACTTGTCTGCTGCGAAGCGTCCGACCGTGTCCTGTGCGCGCACGACTCCGTCAAGCCGTTCCGCGACGATTCTCAATAGCTGATCACCGGCGGCGCGCCCGAGCTTCTCGTTGACATCATTGAACCAGTCGATGTCGATCAACAGTGCGCCTGCCAGCATGCCGGACTGGCGTCCGACGCGAGCGATCATTCGCACGGCCAGATCCATCATGAGCGTGCGGTTGGGAAGGCCGGTGAGCGTGTCGTAGAGGTCCTCGCGCACCAGCTCGCGGGACTCGGGCGCAGGCGTTGGGACCAGCTCGGGCGCGCGACCGGCGCCGAGGAAGAACACGAGCAGCCCGACCAGCGCGCTGAGGACACATCCGGCGATCAACAGCGCGACCGCGTGGCCGTCTGCAAGCACGCTCGCGACGGCCGCAGGTGCGAAGCTCCTCACGGTCCATCCGTCGTGCAGATCGGTCGTCACGCTCTGTGCGCCCGACTGCGGTGCGCCGCTGGCGAAGACGACGTTCGACCGGCCGGCCCGGTAGCGGACGCGTACAGCGCCGTTCGGATGGCCGCGCAGGGCCTGCTGCAACACGACGCCGGGTGCGAGCGCCTCATGGAGCCAGCCGACGAATGCCGCCCTGCGGCCGGCGAGGCTGTATGGCAGCACGCCGCCTTTGTAGACGGGCGCGACGATTGCCAGGCCTGGCGTGTGCCCGACCGAGGTGGCCGTGTAGCTGCTCAACCCCGATTCTCGAGCCGACAGAAGCCCCGGCGTGAGCGCGCAGTGGCCCGCTCGCACGGTCGAGCCGTTTGCGCTCCGCGTGAGTTCGGCTGTGGACGAGCAGTAGTAGGAGGGCTTACTCGCAGCGAGGGGCTGAACGCGTCCGCCTTCAAGTCGTGTTGAGCCTGAGCTGCCGAGCGTCACCGGGTGGGCAGCACTGACCGCAAGCGATGGAGCCGGTTCAGCTCGGACGAACGCGACAAACCCGAGCCCCTCGAGCTCGGGATAGCGATGCAGAGCGTTTGCCCACTTGGTCCAAGCGGAGAATTCCGCCGGCGTCGCTTTCGGATTGGCGGCAAAGAACGTGCTTGCACTGACGAGGAGGTCTTCCTCCCGCTGGATGTTCTGCTTGACCGTCGAGGCGATCCCCGTCGCGGTTACGCTCTGCTTAAAGGACTGTCTTGCTTTGGCGGCGTCGGTGCGCGCGAGGGCGTGCGCCCCCAGTACCGAGCCAACCGCCCCCGCCGCGACGCACAAGAGCGCTACCGCAGCCGCGATGCGACGGCGGCCCGGTGCGAGGCGCTTCACGTTGGCGAACCTGCCGCTCGAGCCTGGCGCGATTGAGGATGGAGGGCCGCCAGCATTTATCTGCGGCTCGACGGCCAGCGGCGCGGAGCTTTGCGGACCCTCCGGGGGCGGACCGCTAACGCCTCCCCCCGCAGCTTGGCCCGGATCGTGATCGGGCTCGGGCTCGGGGTTGGGTTGGGGGTTGTCGCTGTCTGCCATGGCGATCTCGTCTGCTCCCACCACGTGCGCATGGGTTGCCCTGGCCTGATCGAGCCCGGATGTCAATGGCTATCTGACTCGTGCATCCATCTGGACGAATAGCCGACTCGGTAAGGCTCAGGACGCGACCCCACTCGAGCGATCCTCGGTTCGCGGGGCCGTCTACACGAAACCAATGTTCGGCGTGCGAGCCGAAAACCATTTGCGTGGAACGCCCCGCTCGAGGCCGAAGGAGACAAAGGCAGCATGCGCGATCGCCTGCGCGACAGCCAGAAGACGCTATGCCCAAACCCGCATGGCGGGCGTAGCCTCTCCACGACTCCTCCGAGCCTGGAATCACGTATCTTCTCGCTGGCAGAACCTAGACTTGCGCCGCTCGCGCTTCACGCTCGCCATCACCAAGTCCTCGATAACGGTGGGCGGCGCCACGCAGTCGGGTGCAGTCAACGTGGTGTCGAGCGCCAGCGGCATCAAGGAAGCAACCGCCATCCTGTGTCTCGTCAAGCCCGGGGTGAGCCTCGCGGAAGTGGAAACTGGACTCAAGAGCGGCGGGAAAGACCCCAACAAGTTTCAGCAAGTACGGCTCGATCGTGTTCGACGCAGAAGTGTCTTCTGGCAAGAGCAGCGAAGTCCAGACGGACCTGGTGCCGGGTCATTACCTCGCCCTCACCGGTGCCGGAGAAGGCCCGCCGAAGGTGCACACGCCTTTCACCGTGACCACCGCGCCATCTCCCGCCGCGCTACCGGCGCCGGAAGCGACGATCCGCTCGATCGAGTTCGGCTTCCGTGGACCGAGCACACTGCACGATGGCGAGCTCGTGCGCTTCGAAAACGAAGGCTACCTCGTGCACATGGATGTCGTGCTCCCGGTAAAGAGCAAGAGCGCCGCGAAGAAAGCGGTCAAGGACCTCCTCGCAGGCAATGAAAAGGCGGTTGAAAAGCTCGTTACCGGAGCGCCCTTCGGTGCAGGACCGCTATCGCACGAAGCTTTCGAGCAGGAGACGATCACAGCGAAGCCCGGCTGGTATGTGCAGGCCTGCTTCATGGAAACCCAGGACGGGCGCGACCACACGCGCTTGGGAATGGAGCGGATCATCAAAATCATCAAGTAGGCGTCGCCTGCCGCGAAACGCGGCGCCTCGAACCCCCCGGGCTTCCCGATTCGAGCAGGTCCGGGGGTTCGCCGATTGCTGTTCGCACGCGCGATCGGTCCAGAAGAGCCGTGAGGCGAGCATCGCGTACGGACCCCGGCGCGAGGTTCGTGACATTCGCGCTCAGACGAGCAGCGCTCGACGCAGGAGCGGATCGGTGAGCGCAGACTTCAGATTCGACGACGGCGATCTCGCCGGCGCGACCTGGTCGCTCGAGGCACCAGATGAGGACACCTCATTCGAGGCGCGGAGTTGCTGCGCGAGGGTGAACCAGACGGTCTTGCCGCTGGGTGATTGGATGATGCCCCAGGTGTCTGACATCGCTTCGACGATGCGCAGGCCTCGTCCCGATGGCTCCCGGGGCGTGGGGGACCTGGGCTCGGGCCGGCCCTGCCCGGTGTCGCGCACCTCTACGCGGATCTGGCCTTGCGACTCGATCGCGAGCTCGAAGTCGGTGTGCGCATGGCGTACACAGTTGGTCGCCAGCTCGCAGGCCATCAGCTCGACCGCCTCGACGATCTCGCGGGACTGATCGCGCAGGACATGCCGGACGAATCGGCGCGCGGCGGTGACCGACTCCGGTTGACAGCGAAATCTGCGCTTGCCGGTCACGATTCGATGGGTAGGACGCCGGATAGGCCTGTGAGCTCTATGACGCGTCGTACGATCGGGGACGGATCGCGCAGCCGCACCGCGTTCACCTTCGCTGCCGCGCCAATCAGCACCGCGATGCCGGCGCTGTCCATGAACTGCAGGCCGCTGAGGTCGAATATGAGGCGTTCCGGCTGCTCGTCTGAGATCGAGGTGACGGTCGCCTCCAGCAGGCCGGCGTTTGAGATGTCGAGCTCGCCGGACACAGTCACTACCGGTGCACCAGTCGGATCGACTCGTGTGTCGATCACCACTTCGGCGGCTCGATCGCCCTCTAGCTCTGCCATTGAATACCCACGATTGCGGTGTCATCGTGATGATCCTGGGACGGGAGGTCGTGCGCGAGCTTCGCCAGCAAGTCCCGCAGCGCAAGCTGTTGCCCGACGGCTGCGTCTCGCAGCCGCTCGAGACCGGCATCGATGGCCTCTCCGCGACGCTCGACGAGACCGTCGGTGAACGCTACGAGCGTGGCGTTGGGCGGCACGGAAACGGTCGTCTCGCGATATTGCGAGTTCCGTGCGACGCCGATTGGAACGTTCACCTCGAAGTCGACGAACTGAGCGTTATCGCCATGGAGCATTAACGGCGGGATATGTCCGGCGCTGGCGACGGTGAGCGTATGCGCGTCAACGTCGATCAGAGCGCAGAGCACAGTGGCGAAGTAGTCGTGGACGCCGCTGTTGACGAAGTCCGAGAGCTTGGCGAGCACGGTCGCGGGACGAGAGTCCAGCGCGGCGTAGGCCAGGGCGGCATGTCTCAGCGACGCCATCGTGGTGGCCGCGCGAAGCCCGTGACCTGAGACGTCGCCGATCACGAGCAGCACCTGCTGATCGCCGACCGCTACCACGTCGTACCAGTCACCGCCGACATCGATGCCGGAAGTCGCCGGGACGTAGAGCGTGCTCACGTCAAGGCCCTTGAAAACGGGCAGCGCGTCAGGTAGGAGCGCATGCTGAAGGCTTTGCGCGATGCTGCGCTGCTCGGTGTACATCTGGCGGCTCTCGGTAGCGACAAGGTCGAGAACGCCGGCCAACTGCTCCGCGTACTGCCTGCGCCGCGCCAGCCGATCGGTCATCAGCGCCGCGGCCGCCGCAAGCAGCACTCCCAAGACCGCGATGATCCAGGGAAGGCTCTCGAAGAACGATCCTCCGAGCGAGCCTCTCGGGGCCACAACGAGCGTGAACTCAGTGTCGCCGAACGGCACGACGTCTGACGCCTGGCGGCCCTTGATCGGCAGTTGCTTCAGGCTCGTCACCAACACCGATCCGGTGCGCTGCGAGCGACCCAGGTACAACGCGTAATTGAGATCCGAGAAGGCCGAGTTGCCCTGGAGCGCTGACCGCCTGTTGGCGGGAAGCGGATTTTCCACGTAGACGGCAAATCCGTGCTTGAGGCCCGGGGTGCTGAACTCATAACCGAGGCTCGGATGAACGGACCCGAGGATGCCTGTGACGTGCAGGATGCCCGTTCGCTCGGCACGTGCGAAGAACGTGCGGACCTGTTCGGGCAGCGACGCCAATACCGGAACAGTGCCCACCACGACGGTAGGCGCAGGGGTGCTGGCCCCCAATGGCCACAGCGACGCCGACGCGAACTGCCGGCCCGGACCCACATAGGGCGCCATGAACGCGCGAAACTTCTGAGGGCTGCCGCCGGTCGCGTCGGCCAGCTCGGCAGCTGACGCGAGTGGTGTCTGAAGCGATGGAACGGTGGCCGTCAACACCAAACCGAGCTCGCGAACACGCAGGTCCAGCAGCCGGCTCTCGTTCCGGTTATAGACCGCGAGGGATGTCAGCGACAGCGCCGCCGTGATGACGAGCCCGATCAAAAACGCAAGAGCGGCCGCTCGAGACGGCCTCCATCGCCAGACCGAGCTGATCCGAGTCGGAGACGGAACCGCGTTCTCGCCGGCTCCTCGCCCAGCGGCCACACCGTCGCGGGACGCAGCCACCGTCGCCCCCCCAGCAGGGCTACTCGTTGCGTGCATGACCTTTGTAGCTTATCCGGGGCGCTCACGACGAAGCTAGGTCGGGTCAACATGCTCGACGAAGCACCGATCAGCTCGACGGAAGTTGCAGAAACGCCAGCTTCTCGCGCGCGGCCTCCCCGCCCCATGTCGATATCGACTCCCAGCCCAAGCGACCAACAAGGCTCCCGCTCAGGGCCTTCCAAACGACAGAACCCCAGCCGTGGCTGGGGTTCTGTTTGCACTCGCCTGTTATCGGCGATACGGGCCGCGAATCGGCACCCGCGACGCCCACGGGTACGACTGCCCGTATCTACTGGGCCTAGCTTATCCGAGTTTCGCCGTGCCGGAAGCGCCCGTCTTCTCGGCGGCTTCGCGCTCGGGCTGCACGGCGTGTTCGTAGCGGCGGAGCACCGCCACCTCGCGGTTATCCGCGAGGAGCGCCATGAGCGGTTCGATCAGCGCCACGCTCACGAGGTCGATGGCGTCCAGAAAGCCCCTGGCGGGTCCCGCCTCCCGCGCCCGATCCGTCCGCTCGCTCCTCACGTCGTCCGTCTCGCGCCGCTGGTCATCGCGTGCTCCTCTCATCGTCGTCGCTCTCGACTAGCCGCCGATGCGTGTCAGCTGACCTCCGTCCACCGGCAGCACGGCGCCGGTGACGAATCCCGCCTCGTCGGAGTGCAGGAACAGGCTGGCGTAGGCGACATCCCAGCCGGTGCCCATCTTCGCGCGAAGCGGCACCATCGCGTCGCGCTGAGCGCGAACCTGCCCGCGTGGGACGCGGCGCTTTGCCGCCCAGGCGTCGATCGCCATCGGCGTATCGAGCAGCCCGGGCATGATCGTGTTCACGCGGACACCATGTGCGGCATTCTCGACGGCCAGAGAATGGCTGAGCACGTTGATCCCCATCTTCGAGATGCGGTAGGCGGTCAGCGGGACGGCAGCAGCGATCGCGGCGACGGAGGAGATGTTCACGATCGACCCGAAGCCCTGCTCTCGCATCACCGGCACTACCGCCTGGCACGACAGCAGGCAGCCCTTGAGGTTCACGGCGACGATGTGGTCGAACGCGTCCTCGGTGAGCTTGAGGGGACCAGCGTCGCCGGTGCCGATGCCGACGTTGTTTTGCAGGAAGTCGATCCGGCCCCATGCGTCGACACAGGCTCCGGCCAACGCCTGGCAGTCGGCCGCATCGGTCCAATCGGCGGCCACGCATTCGGCGACGCCGCCCTCGTCAGCGATCATCTTGGCGGTCTCGCGCGCCGCGTCGATATCGCGGTCTGCGAGCAGCACCTTTGCTCCCTCGCGCGCGAAGACGATTGCCGCGGCTCGACCGGTCCCGACCGTCTCGCCGGGTGATTGTCCCGCGCCGACCACGATGCCGACCTTTCCCTCTAGCCTCATCGAACCCTCAGCGATCGCCTGGCCGCCGAGCCATCGAACCCGGCGTCTGTCCCCTGAGCAGCGGCTCTCCCTCGACCTCGACCCTGGTCGACTCGAGGAAGCGGCTGACCATGTTGTAGTAGCTGACGAGCAGGATCAGCTCGGTCGCCTCGCGCGGACCGTAGCGGTCGATGATCTGCTCGAGCGCCTCGTCGGAGAGCCGCACGTCACGGCTGATCTCGTCGGCCACGCGGCAGATCAGGTTGGCCTCCTCGTCGAGGCTGGTGACCGCGTCCTCGCTGCCGATCGCCTCGATCTCCTCCTCGCTCACGCCCACGTTCCTGGCCAGCTGCTCATGCTGGGTCCACTCGTAGGGAGCGCAGGTGGCGTGCGCCACCCTCAGCACAGCGATCTCGCGCCGTCGCGCGTCGAGCGCTGTGGACAGCACCGCACGCCCGAGCGCCATGAACGGCCGCATCGCGCGGGGCGCACCGGCGACCATCCGAAAGACGTTCAGCGGCGGAAGGTTGGCCAGTAGCTCCAGCTGCTCGGGCTCGAGCTCGTCATCGCTCGGGAGCGGGATCTTCGGGGGCACTCGGGACTCCTCGCGGTGGGTGTGGATCCGTCAAGCTGTGTTTCCGCCCCGCGAGCCTGACACATCTAGCGAGCTCGTGTTCAGAGGCATCGCGCAGCTGTTCGCGCGCACCGCTCTGCGCAAATTCAAGGTGCGCCGTGCGTCGTCGCCAGCCAACGCTCCCGCGGTTAGCCGTAGCGTTGATACGCGGCGACCCAATTAGACGCGATCAGCCGCTGCGCCCGCGCGAGGCGCATCTGCCGATCGCAGACGAGCCTGTGCAGAGCGTCCTCGAGGTGGTCCTTTGGGTTGAGGTAGAAGGGCGTCGGGTGCGCGTAGTCGGGCTCGGGCCAGAGGTTGCGAGGGTCATTCACAGCGCCGCCGAGCTCGAGCGGCACGTCGTGGTCGTACTCGTACGCCGACGCGGATCGGCCGTCGCCATAGGCGCGCATGCTGGCGAGCTTCTCGGGCTCTGTGACCGATTCAGGCGGCCGCACGGTCGATGTCCAGCCGGACCGGCAGATCGTCGAGCCAATCGTGGCCTGCGTGACCGCGGGATTCACTGCCCCGGGGGTGCAACGCGGGTCTGGCCGCTCGTACAGCCCGGAGCCCATCGCGTGACACGCGCCGGCGACCGGCTGGCGCTCGACGACGTGGCCGCTCACGGTCGAGTACACGAGGCCCGACGGTGCGACGGTGAGCAGCAGCACCGAGAAGAGCATCGTTTGCGCGGCGGCCATGGTGCGAAGCGTATACGCGGGATCGTCAGATGCTCAGCTGCGGCAAAATCTCGTGCTCTCAGTTCGCTGAGATCATCTGTGATTCGCTTGGGTTGGCAGCTCAGGTGCCACCGGGGCCGGAGATCGGCCCCAGCGCAGCACCCGGAGGCCCTGGCCGCATGGGCCGGCGCCGGAGCACCTGCTCAACCTGCCGGGCGCCTGTTCACCTCACGTCTAAATGCAGCAACGGGGTGAGGTGGTCCGTGCCAATGAAGTAGAACCAGTGCGTGCCGTGGTTGAACACGCCTGAGGCTTTAGACGATTTCAGCGCATTCACGCCCAAGGTTGGGTGCCACACGTGTCCAGGGGGATGACCCGCGACCGTGGCGTGTGCGCCCAACCGCGGCAGCGCAGCTGCGCGCGGACGCCCGCTGCGAGACGCGCTGGCTCTGCTCGCCCAGACCGCCCCGCCGGACGAGGAGTTCGCGGCGGACATGCAGGTTGTGCTCAACGACGTCGGGGCGGCACCCGCAGATCCGTGGGCACCCTCCTAGACACGACGGTCTTCATCGAGCTCGAGCGCGCAACCCGCGAACTGCCGCCGACGCTCGCCATGCGCACCGTGAGCGAGCGCCTCGAACACCGGCTCGGGGCAGACGAAGACGTGGGCATAGCGACGATTACCGCCTCGGAGCTGCTCCATGGCGTGCACAGGGCGTCCTGGGAGCACCGGGCTAGGCGAGAGGCCTTCGTCGAGACAGCCCTGAACGCCTTCCCTGCGCTGCCCTTCGATTTGCTCGCAGCCCGAATCCACGCACGGATCTGGGCGCAGCTGGTCGCAACCGGTCGAGAAGTCGGAGCTCACGACCGGATCGTCGCTGCAACCGCCCTCGCTTCCGGCTGGCGAGTCGCCACCGCCAACGAGCGTCACTTTCAAGACGTTCCCGGCCTCACCACCACAAGCGTGTCACTCGGCTGAGGCGAAACCACCCGATCGCTCATCGTAGGCGCCCGATTTCACGCAGGAGCTCCTGACCGCTTGGGGTAAGCGTCCAAGCGTTGGCTTCGCGATTTGCCTGGGGCCCACCCGTGTTCTCGGTCAGCCCAAGGCGGGCAAGTCGGGCGAGGAGCCGTGAGATCTGGCCCGCGTCGGCGACATCCGAGCGTGCCGCGACCTCGCGGTTGCTGGCTCCCGGATGCTCGGAGACGGCGATGAGGACGCGCATCGTGCGATAGGTGAGGCGCATCTCCAGGCCTTCGAGCGGATCGCTGCGCCCCGCCGGTGCGCGTGAACCCGGTCCGCAGCGGCTCGGGCGAGCGGGTCTGCGCAGTTCGCGGCTCGCGGCCTCGGGGCCGAGATACGGGAGCACGATCATGCTCATCATCGAGCCGAGCAGTCCGGTGAGCGGCTCGTCGCGTTCCTCGAGCAGGCGGGTGTGAAGCAGCGCAGAGACGGCCCCCACGACGGCCTCGGCGGTGAGCCGCGGCGGCTCGTGGGGGGCAGTGCGCATCACACGTCCCTCGTCGATGATCTCGGCAAACTGGCGGAGAAGCTGGGCGCGACGTCGCAAGACGGGGCGCCCGGCTGCCAGGGACTCGATGACGACGAGCTTGGCGAGGCGGGGCTGTTCGTCGATTAGATCGAGCAGCCGTGCGAGCGCGGAGCGGATACCGTCGCGCCAGCTGCGCTCACCCCGGTAAGCCTCGCTGGCGAGCAGGATCGCCTGCGAGAGCGCCTGGTCGAAGAGCACCAGGAAGCAGGTGCCTATGTCGGGGAAGATCTCATAGAACGTCTTGCGCGACACTCGCGCACCGGCGATCACGCGGGCTACCGTCATTCGTGGGTAGCCGACATCCTCGACGGTGTCGAGGGCCGCGCTGAGGATGCGTTCGCGTTGGATGCTCCTTACCTGTTCGCGGGAGAGCCGATGAGGCCCGCCGCGCAGCCGCGGAGTGGAGGTGATTGCGTTGTTTGTTGGCGTGACGCTCATCCGAGTCACCGTCCAGAGGCGCTATCTGCTGCTTCTCGCGCGGTGTGCCTCGCAGGAGCGGACCCTCCGCGAGACACACTGGCATTCACACAGCAGGTTGGTCGATCGTGCGAAGCGGACCATCCCGCCGACTGATGTCGGCGGGATTGCTCCTAAGCTCCCAGGTGCTCGCCGGGAGGTTATTCTTCGCTTTTGACGACGTTTTCGGCGGTCGCCTCCCTGATCGTGTTGTCCTGGATCGCCGTGTTCTCGCCGGCCGCTGCGCGCAAGCCGAGCTTGAGGTCGATGATCGGGTCGAGGACTGGTGCCAGAAGACCACCGCAACCAGTCACTGCAGGCGCCGAGAATGAGTTGTCAACGAGTATGTTGTTCGTCACTTCGATGAACCTGAATTCGTCCTTGAAGGTGAGTTTGCCCGCGTTGCCTTTGATCGGTTTGTTCGGCGGCGGAGGGCTTGTTTCACCGCTGGTGAGGCTCAGTGTCACCGGGCTGCTGCTCGAGCCGATGTAGCATGAGCTTCCCAGGAGCGGGTTTTCGAGATGCACCCTGATCGGCAGGGAAAGTGCAACGCCTTCGCCGTTGGTGAGGTTGGTCGTGTTGATCCCGATCGCGCTGGCTGGCTTGGCCAGCTCCGTCGTGGCGTTGACGCCGGTCAGGCCGTTCTGGAACACCAGTTCGCAGGTCAATCGCGCGACTGATTCGCCGATTTCGTCGCACTTAATCAGTCCGGCGAGCCCGCCGGGAACCGGCTGGGGGCTCTTTGAGAGCGTGTTGCCGTCGATCGCGCCGACAAATGACTGTTCTTCGGCTTCGTTTTCGTGAATTCCGCCCTGCAGGATGATGGGGCTTTTGATCGGTACCGTTGAGGTGCCGATCGTGACTTCGCCGCCTGTTGTTTCCGAGTAGAGGCAGAAGCTCACGCCGGTGGTGAATCTCGGACAGTCGGAGAAGACGGCGAAATCGCCCGTGGGTCCTGCTGCGAGCGCCGCCGAGGCGAACCCAAGGCTCGCAAGCGGCGCCAACACAGTGAGCGCGACGACGAGGCTGCGACGGCGGACTCTCGTTAGACGCGACCAACGATGCTTGGACATGCTCAGCCTACTTTCTCGATCGTGTGCGTTTCTTTGATTTGGTGCTCTCCTTCTTCGTCTTCTTGTTCGTCACCTTGGGGCAGCCGGTCACGGCTATCTTTGTGCTCTGCGTGATCTGGACGCCGCTCTGTGCCACGATCGTGGTGGGCATGAGCAGCTGTTCGGCGACCGTGTGCTTGACCGAGCGCAGGACGTGGACGGTACGTCCGTGGCGGCGTAGGGCAACGCGCCTGCGTACGGTCACGACTTTGCTCGGGGCGCAGAGGCTTCCGTAGTCGGCGAGCAGCGAGTCCGGTCCCTCTGGGAGCCTCAGCTCGAATGAGCTGATCGGCGCGTCCGGGACCGTTTCGAAGCGGGAGTAGGTGATTCCCCTCTTGATGTCGGTGTTGCCGACGAGGATGATCGTGACTCCTTCGCCCTGCAACACAACGTCGAGGTCGGGGAAGGCCGCGCCGCCGTGGGAGACGAGGTAGGCCGGCCCGGTCAGGGCTACGTTCAGCAACGGCGTGGCTGCGGTGGCGGTCCCGACGAGCGAACCGACGGGGCAGCCGGCGGGGTTTTGGGCGAACTGCGCTTCGCCGCACGCCTTCTGCAGCGTCGTCAGGCGCGAGGGGAGCGACAGCGGGAGCTGCACGTCGACGCGGTGGATGTTCGCTTCGCCGCTTCGCTGGGCGATCTTGACGTCGAGCGAGGCGCCGTCGGCTTTGCTGGTCTTCGCCTGGGTTGTGGCGGCGAAGACCGGCTTGAACGGAAGGCCCGTGCAGCCGCCGGCCTGGAAGCGCGAGGCGACGCTGGCGCTCGCGCCGCCGCTGCCGGTGAGGGTCGCGGCGATCTGCGTCGGTTCGCACGAGGTGGGGTTGGAGATGAATCCTTCTCGGTCCACCGTTACGTTGACGGTCTGCAGCCTGAGCGGGACGCCGTCGACGCTCTGCGGCAATGGATCGCTGATGACCGTCAGCTGCGCGGTGTGGGGATCGACGTAGATCGCAGCGCGCACGACGATGTTCCCGAGGTTGTACGGTCCGGCCTTCGCTGGCACGACGACGGACAGGCCGAACGGGCCGCCCTTGTAGGGGCCGGTCAGGAACACCTGTCCTGTTTGCCAGTAGGGATTGGAGCCGGCACCGGCGGCGGCGGTCGCGGAGCCGATACGGGAGGCTGCGGGACAGGTGCCGGCGTTGGCTTGGGCTTCGCCGCACTGCGGGATCCCGGCGATCTTTCCAAGCAGGCCCTCCGGCATATCGACGGTGATCCCGGAGAGGTCCTGTTCACGGTCTTGGCGGGAGAACGTCAGTGTGAACGGGCTCGAGGCGGCCGCTTGCGGATTGACGGTGCCGGCGCTGAAGGCGGGAGCAAACTGGTCGGTGCAGCCGCTGATCGTGAATGGCGCGGACGGCTGTGCGGCGCTTTCGGAGGTAGAGCTCCAGGGGGTCAGGGCGCTCACGGTCGTGAAGCTGCCGCAGCTCTGCGGGTTCGCGAGTGGTGCTCTGGGTCCGCCCTCGAACTTGAGTTTCATTTCGCTGAACGGCTGCTGCGGGGTTTCGCTGAAGGTGGCGCGCACCTGGCCGGGCTGCAGTCCGTGGTTGCGGCTGTATTCGCCGTTTCCGCCGACTTCGACGGTGCCGGGCAGCTTGATGTGGACGCCTGACTGTTCGCTGCCGACTTCGAGGTAGAGCTTGAACAGTTCGCCTTTTTCGGCCTCTGCTTCAGAGCATTCTGGCTGGCCGGCGCCGCCGCAGGCGGGCTCGGCGACATACACGTTTCCCTTGAGGGGTTCGGTGAGCAGTGGAGTGATGACTTCTGCGGTGCCGACGGTCGATTTGGGCGGGCAGTGGCCGGCGATGTCGCTTTCCAGTTCGATGCCTTCGCCGCCGGTGGCCTGGCAGCCGAGGAGGCCGTCGGCCGCGGAGGGCGAGATCGCGACCCCGGCGGGAAGCGTGACGACTGCGCGCCTGAGCGGCGGGGCGGCGAGATCGTTGGGGTCTTCGTTCTGGGGGACGCGCAGGACGGTTTCATAGCCCGATGGTTCGTCTGCCTGGCCGTGTTCGGGTTCTGGCGCGAAGCTCAGCGACGGGTTGAACTGCAGTCGCTGGCAGCCCGTGACGGCGGGCGAGATCGCCGGCTGTGGGGTGTTAGTACCGAGTTCGACGCTTTCCTTCCAGTTCGGGTCGTTGAAGTTGGGGGTCCCGTCGGCATTGAACGTGCCTGGGTGCTCGTAGGTGTCGATGTGGATGCGGGTCTGGAAGTTGGGCTGGCTGCAGTCGCTGGGGTTGGTGAAGAACGCTCGGGGCGCTTCGCCGCTGTGGTTCTTCACCCCGGGGTTTCCGTCGAAGATCGTAGAGATGCCGGTGAATTCGAGGAATTCGGTGAGCGGCCCGGAGATCAGCTGGACGTGGGTGTTCGCTCCGGTGCCGACGAGGTGGGCGTAGAGCAGCTGGGCGTGCTCGAAGGACGGTTCGTAGACGCCGAACTCGGCGGGGTAGCCCTTCTCCGGGGTGATGTTGTAGAGCACCAGTCCGGCTGCGGCACCTGCGCCAACACCTTCGTCGGGCGGTTTGATGATCGTGAGCTGCCCGACACGGGTGTCGGGCGGGCAGACCGTTTCCAGCGACGGCTGCGCGGGCGATGCCTCCTGGAGTTCGGTCAGGGAGCACTTCGGCGCGGCCTGCGGATTGCCGACGACCCCGGGCGGCAGGTCGATCACGATCTGCTTGACCGGTTCGACCGCGCCGGGCGTGACCTTCCCCGGGTATTGCGTGGCCTGATCTCCGTTCCTGCTGGAGAAGTGGAAGGTGGCTGTCAGCGCGGCGGGGTGCCCGGCCGCCTGGGTTTCGAGCGCGCCGGCGGCGTCGATCGCCGAGGCGCTGAAGTCGAGCGGCTCGAACCCGAGCGCCTGGACGAGGGCCGGGGAGCCGACCGGGGTTTCCTCGGTCGTGGTTTCGCTGGAGCCACCCGCGGACACGGTAGCGGTGTTGATCAGCGGCCCTTCGAACCCGGGCGCGACGTTGACGGGGATGCCGATCGCGCCGCCTTCACCGCTTTCGGCGTGCTGTGAGAGCGAGGGCAGCGCCGGTCCCGTGCAGGTGACCCTGCTTGCGCCGACGCCGACTACTGCGCAGTTCCAGGGGCTGCGTGCCACGGCTTTGGCGGTGGCGGTCGTGACACCCGCCGGCAGCGTGTCGGTGACGGTGACCGGTTCTTCGGAGTTCGCGCTGCCGAGGTTTTCGACGAGCAGGGTGTACTGATCGACGTGGGTGTTCGGTTCTTCGGCCTGATAGGTCTGGAAGTAGGTGGGTTGCGCGATCGAGTGGATCGTCAGCTTGGCGGCGGGCGCCGCGGCAACGGCCGGCGAGGTGGGGATCGCGAGGAGGGCCGCTGCTGCGAGGGCAAGCAGGGCGAGCGTCTTGGGTGCGAGCTGCTTGGGAGGCGTGAGCATCTACCGGCCCTTCCTGTTGTTGTCGGCGTGGCTGTGAGTGGCCTTGTGTGCTTTGACGCCGTATTTCTTCTGCGCCTGTTTGACGCATGCCGCGCGTTGGCGCTTCGGTCGTTTCTTGCAGGCCTTGAGCGCCTTGGCGAGCTTCTGGGCTCGTGTCAGCGGCTTGGGCTTGGGCGTGGCTGCTGGCGCCGGGGTGGGTGGCGGCGCGTTGCCCGGGCCGGAGAACGTCGTGCTACCGGCAGAGAGCAATGGAGGTGGCGGTGTGAGGGAGCCTTGACAGGTTTCCTGGCATGCGGCGGGCACCGGGGGCCCCGGGAAGCCGCCGTCGATCCGAGCGTCGTAGATGTCCTGCTGGGTGTCGGCGTCCTGCGGGACGAGCTGGTCTGCCGTATCGAAGTAGACGTCGGCGCCCGATGGGCTTGCACCGATCATTTGGACCGCGGACGTGGTGAACTCGCTGTGGCGGTCCTGGCCGTCGGAGAGGAGGTAGACGTGCCCGTCGTGGTACTCGTAGATGTTGTTGGCGCGGACGCGGAAGACGCATTCTCCTTCTTCTTCTTGCCGCACAGCAGCACTTCGTTGTTCAGTGCGCGTTCAGTCAGGCCGGTTGAGCTATAGAAGAACACGTACTGGCCGTCGTTGGAGATCGCGACGCCGCGTGGCCCGGCGAACGAGGCGATCCCGATCGTCTTGTCGTAGTGGTTGGCGTCCTCGAAGCTGAACACCTTGCCTTCCTGGTTGTCGAGGCTGCCTTCGCCGACGGAGACGCGCACGAGCGGGGCTTCTTCGCCGGCTGGTTCGGCGTCGTAGCGGAAGAGCTGTTCGCTTGTTCCTTGCGCGTCGGGGGTGAGGGGGTTGCTGCTCGCGAACAGCAGGAAGCGGCCGTCGGGCGTCGTCTCGGCGAGCGGTTCGCTTTCGGATACCTTGCCGATGAAGGCGATGTGGCCGGAGGGGAAGCTCGCGTCGCGCTCGTAGACGTAGAGGTTGTCGGCGTTCAGCGTCGCCGTTTCGCCGTTTGCGTTCTGGTTGCCGGCGAGTTCCCCTTCTGCGACGAAGTAGACGTGTGAGCCGTCTTCGGAGATCGCGACGACGCTCTGCACTTTCGCGCCGTTGGGACTGGTCGTGAGCGAGACGGGTTTGAGGTCCGGGCACGGGTTGGCGGCTCCGACGGCCGGGGGCGTGGCAGCGCCATCGCCTGGAAGGTCGCACTCATAGATGTTGTTGGTCGTGTCCGTGTCGCCGGCGGTGAGCGGCTGGGTGCTGGTGAAGAAGACCTTTGAGCCCGTTTCCGAGGCGCCCTGAAACTCCGGTTCGGTCGTGACATTGCACGAGCTCGAGGTGGTGCAGCCGGTGCTGCCCGCGAGGTTGACGGTCGTCTGGGTGCCGCCGGGGTTCCCGATGCGGGCGTAGAGCTGCCCGACGGTCGGGCCGGCACCGACGGTGCGGGAGTGGTTGGACGCTACGCAGCCGCCTTTGGCGGTTGTGAAGATGACCGTGGTGCCCTGCGCGGAGATCGCGTCATGCGTGGCCTTGGATTCGAGGAAGCCTTCGCGACTGCCGAGGACCGCCCCGCACTGGCTCAGCAGGTTGCCGTTGTTATCGACCGCGACGAGGCTCGGCGCCGACTTGGCGACTCCAACGTACTCGTAGAGCGAAGCGCCTTCGGCGTTGCCATGTTCATTGCTGGTGTCTCCGGGCCACAGCCAGTTCGGTTCGTTTTCTGCGGGCGGCCGGCTGGAGAAGACGATGTGCGAGAGGTCGTGGGAGGCGCCACGGTAGATGATGAAGGGCTTCTCGGCGCTGCTGCTGGGGCCGACTGGATCTTCTTCCCAGTTCGCGACGGCCGCGGGTGGCACGGCCGGGCCGACTTCGATGTCGCACGCGCCCGGCGTCTGCACCGCGCCCGCAGGGCACGTCGTGCCAGCAGCCTGAGGCTCACGCAGGTAGAAGCGGAGATCGACCGGCTTGGTGCCGCGGGGGCTGGCGAGGAGCAGCGTGGAGGCGAAGTTCCTGCTGACGTCGAGCACGCCGTCAAAGCCTTCGGAGATGCCCAACGGCATCTGGAAGCTCGCGCGGGGTGGGTCGAAAGCTTCATCCTGCCAGCCTTCGGCGCCGCGGCTGAGGAGATAGTTGCTCCCGTCGACGCCTGAGTTGGTGTCGGCTTCGCCGAAGGCGCCGATGCTGTTCGTGCGCAGGTGCGTTTCGTCGAGAAAGGGGATGTCGACCGCACCCGATCGTGCCGGCTCGCCAAACTTGAACGGGGGTGTGACGAGCTCATAGGCGCGGCAGTCCGGGAGGGTCGCGCGAAACCCCGGGGAGGCTTCCGATGCGGCGGGGCAGCTGGCTTGGTTGGCGTCGCCGGCGGCGAGCGCGCCGGACGCGCTCGTAAGCAGCGCTGCGGCAACGAGCGGGAGCAGAACCGCGATGCGCCGTGTCGACCTCAAGAGCGTTTGCACAGACTTCCTCTCTCCTCGCGATATCTGATGGCAACTAACCTGTCTACGGCACTTCCCGGGTGCGGTTTCGCTCAGGGTGCCGTCGCGGCACGCGCCGGGGTGGGGCCACGGACGAACCCGCGGCCCCACCCTGGCCTGTCGTCCTCAGCCGAGCGATTGACTGCTCAGCTGAGACATTCTGCGCTAACTCGGGAAGATCCCCCAGTTACCGCCGGCTGATAGTTTGACGAGCTCGGTGAGTTCGAACACGGCCGCGTTTTCGGTCGCGCCGTATTTCAGCAAGCTACCGGTGGTCTCACAGCCCAGTTCGTGTGTGGCGGCATTCGATTCCGCCGTCACGCCACACGTCTGCGTACCAGTCACCTTCGCTTCTTTCGCTTTGAAGGTGCAGGCTTCCGTTTCGCTTTTGTTTTTGATCGTGATTTTCGCGAATTCGCTGCCAGTTTCTGGGGCGAAGCTGATTTTTGTGGCTTCGGCTCCAGTAAACGTGCCCTTGATATCCTTCGTCACGATCGGTTCCGAGACCACACAGTGTTTATTGGGTTCGTTGGTGACAGAACATTCTTTGAACGTGATCACGACTTTTTCGGCCACGAGCGAAGCTCCGCCCATGTTGAATTCGCCCGTGTGGGTCGCTGATTTGCAGACGATCGTCGGGCCTTCAGTCACTTCGAGCTTCGAAGCCGTTTCGGGCTCTTTTTCCGAGACCAAGGCGGCCGTTCCCGTCGTGACCTCTTTTCCTTCTTTACACAGCGCGACGTTGTTGCCTTCGTGCGCTGGGTCGGGACATTCCGCCGCGGAGGCGGGAGCCGACGACACTGCGCTGAGCGCGAACACGGCGAACACGCACATGATCAATCTAATACGCATCTGATAGCCTCCAAACAGTGGTTCGCGGCCCCGGGACGCCTTGGTTTAAGCTACCGGCGTCCTGGGGCCCCGTCGTTTGCTGCGTCCGTCTTGCGACTTGCGCTGCGTCATCGGTTGCCTCCTAGCGACTCCTGTCGCCGAGCTGCCACGGCGGGGATCCGCTTAGACCGTCGGGGCCCCGCTTGGCTCCTGCCTGGGCGGGCCTGCCTGTCATGTCGGGTTCGGACTCTCCTTGTGGTCGATTCCGGCTGGCTCGCATATGGCGGGCCTCCAACGATCCGCATCGAGAGGGGAGCTTGGATCTGTGTTTGCACTGGCTCGCCTCCGAGCGGACGTCGGGTGGCATACCACAAGCATTCGAGTACGTGGAGGCGGCGATGCTGGGGATTCCTGCCGCCGTCGGCGCGTCGGGATACCGGAACACGGCTGATAGCATGGATTTCGGTGGCTCGTACGCTTGGAATGACGTGAACACAGTTTTGTCGCTTCGGCCGCGAACTGGACGCTCGTTCGAGGCGTCGGGTGGATTTGGAGCCCTCTCGTGCTGTACTGGCGCGTATCAGAGCACACTGGGTGGTAGCCTGTCAAGTGGGGCAGGAAGTCGAGGCCGAGGCGTAGGCCAAATGGCCGATACACGCGTAGGTGTCGGTTGTGCGGTCGGTACCGGACGGACAGAGGAGAGCGAGGTTGTACGCGAGGAGCGGTGATTACTGTACGCGAGCGGTCCCTTTTTGGGACGTGCGGTATGCTGCGGATCATCGTCGGCATGCCACGACCCGCGCGCCAGCCACGAGGTACGACGCTTCGATCCTCGAAGAGGGCCTCCGACGCGGCGTTACCAAATCGGCGCAAGCCGAGCCAGCGCGAGCGGCTGCTGGAGGCGATGACACATGTCGCGGCGCGCGAGGGCTACGCGCAAATGCGCATCGCTCACCTCACCGCGCGAGCAGGCGTATCTCGTCAAACGTTCTACGAGTGCTTCACCGACAAGGAGGACTGCTTCCTCGCCGCCTACCAGCTGGCGGCCGGCGAGATCCTCGGCAAGATGCGGCTCGCACTCGGGGCGGGCGATTGGTGGGAGACCCCCCCAGAGGCGATGCGGGTGCTGCTGGCGGAGATCGAGAGCGACCCGGAGACCGCGTGGGTGTTCTTCGTCGAGGGGATGGCGGGCGGCTCGCGCGTGCGCCGTCATCGCAACGAGGTGCTGGGCGCGTTCGAGCACCTGGCCGAAGAGTTCCTCGACGGCGCCCCACCAGACGGGCTGACGCTCGACATTCCGCCAGTCGCGCTGATCGGTGCGATCCGCATGACCACATTTCACTATCTGAGCAGCGACTCGGCGGACCGCCTGCCAGCCCTCGCGGACGACCTCGTGGCCTGGATACGCTCCTACGCGGCGCCCGCCGCGCGCCCACGCTGGAGCACCGGGCCGCACGCGGTGCTCTCGCGGTCTTCGTTTCCCGGCTCGGGCCGCGCGCCCGCCCGGGCGCTCCGCCGTCCGGACCCGCTGCCGCGCGGACGCCACCGGCTGCCTGCGGGCGTGGTGGCGCGCAACCATCGAGAGCGCATCCTGCACGCCACCGCTCAGGTCGCGATGGCGAAGGGTTACATCGAGATGACGGTTGGCGACATCGTGGCGGCCGCCGGAATCGCCAAGGACGTCTTCTACCAGCATTACCGCGACAAGCAGCATGCCTTCCTCGCCACGCAGCAACACGGCCTCAAGGAGACGTTCACGGCGTGTGCGGGCTCGTACTTCGCGGGCGCGAGCTGGCCGGAGAGGATCTACAACGGCCTGCGGACGCTGACCACGCTGACGGCCATGGAGCCGACGCTCGCGCACCTGCGCATGGTCGAGCCCTACGCCGCCGGTGCCGATGCGATCGAGCGCATGCAGGACATGGTCGCGAGGTTCGCCGTGTTCCTCGAGGAAGGCTACAAATACAGGCCCGAGGCGGAGGTGCTTCCGCACGTCTGCTCCGACGCGATCGCGGGGGCGATCTTCGAGATCATGCGCCGCGAGATCGCGGCGAACAACGCGATCGGTGTGCCGCGCCGTCTGCCTCAGCTCGCCTATACGGCCATCGCGCCCTTCGCCGGGCCCACGGACGCCGCGAGACTGGTGCAAGAGCTGATCGCCAAGCGTCCACCCACCCTCAGCTAGCGCCGGGCGTCCTCCGGTCGCGAGCCGCCGGCGGATCACGTCACATGAGCGCGCGATGAGCTCCGCCCGAAGCGTCAGGCAAGCGCCCGGCCACACGCCTCGTGAGCGCTCACCCCGGGAAGATCGGCTGCTGCAGGCCGTCGTCCACGAGGTCGCCCAGCACGGCTATCAGGCAACTACGATCGCGCAGATCACCGCTCGCGCCCGAGTCTCCAGGACGACGTTCTACGAGCACTTCACCGACAAGCAGCACTGCTTCCTCGCCTCGTATCGCGAGCTCGCGGGGCCCCTGGCCACGACCGTAGAGGAAGCGCTCGACGAGGGAAAGCACACGGATACCGCCGCGACCGTGCTTGGTGCGCTCTTCGAGCTCGCCCACCGCGACACGAACGCCGCGCTGATCCTCGTTCACGAGCCGGCGGCCGCCGGGCGAGCCGCCCTCGAAGAGCGCAATCGGCTGCTCTCGAGGATCGAGCGAGCAATGGAGGTCGCCGGCAGCGCCACCCCGACCGACGCACCGACACCCAACCTGCCAGCCAGAGCGCTGATCGGCGCCGCCGTGCGAGAACTCGCGATGCGCCTGCATCGACGGGAGGACACGCGGGAACTGCTGGCTGAGCTGATCCGCTGGTCTGAGAGTTACACTCGGACAAGCCCAGCGGCACCGGCGGCAGCGCGCACGCAGCCGCAGTGCGAGACAATCGCGGCAGGCGGCCGCAGAGGTCCTCACCCAAGCCCACGCGAGCGCATCGTGCGAGCAGTCGCGCGGCTCGCGCAGCACGACGGCTACACGCCGATCACCGTCGCCGACATCGCGGCAGCCGCCGGCGTCAACCGAGAGACCTTCTACAGGCACTTCGCCGGCAAGCAAAGCGCCTACATCGCAGCTCTCGAGCTGGTCTTCGAACGCGCCCTCGCAGCGACAGCCCAAAGCTTCTTCGAACGAACAGACTGGAGTGAACGCGTCTGGAGCGGCCTGCGAGGACTGGCCGAATTTCTGACCAGCGAGCGCGCGCTTGCACAGGTCGCGCTCGCCGAGCCCTACGCGCTGGCCACCGACGCGATCGACGTCGTCATCGACAAGCAGCTTGCCTTCACGCTGTTCCTGGAGGACGGCTACCGCTGCAAGTCCGGCGCCGAGCACACCCCGCGGGTCACATCCAACCTGATCGCCTGCGCGATCTTCGAGCTCCTCGACCGTCAGCTACGCGAGCGACCCGAGGACAGCCTGACCATCCTGCTCCCACAGGTAGCCTACATCGCATTGGCGCCATTCATCGGCGCCGACGCCGCCGCGGCGTTCGTCGAGCGGAAGGCTCGCAGGAGACACGCTTGAGGCTGGCAGGACACACGCTTGAGGCTGGCAGAACTGGCGACGGCGCATATACCAGCCGGGGGCCGCCGCGGCCGGTGAGGTCAGAGCTAAGGGCCGCTCGCCCGAGACGCAAAATCCCAAAATCCTCGCATTTGCTGGGGCTTTGCTTGGCAGTCACCTGTCATGGGCGATACTGGGCTCGAACCAGTGACCTCCGCCTTGTCGAGGCGGCGCTCTCCCAGCTGAGCTAATCGCCCTGGAAAGGGAGCCAAGGGTATCAACGAGCGACAGCTCGATCTGTCGCGGCCCAGCGCTGCGGGGCGCACGCCACGCACGCGCCGGTGCATGAGGCCCGGGCGCTGGGCCGACTGCCTCCCAGCCGCGCCCGGGCCGCGTGCGCCGTCAGGGGACGATCACGATCCGGCCTCCGCCGCCGCCCACTCCGGACGATTCGTAGCCGGGGGCGCCGACAGCGTTGCTTTCGCCCCCTTGACCACGTGGTCGTTAGTGAGGATCAGGCCTTTTCCGTTCAGTACGATGCCCGTGCCCTCATCCTCGCCTTCCGGTGTGATCGCCTTGATCGCCACCACGCCGGTCGAGTCCCGCTGATAGATCTGAGTCGCCGACAGCGCCGTCGAGGAGACAACGCGCCTGGTGCCGAGCGGCGCCGACGCGAACCGACCGCCGGAAGTCCGCGGCGACGCGCCGCGGCCGCTGGGGCCGATGAGCAGAACGGCCGCCGTTGCAACGACTCCGCCGACGAGCGCCACGAGCAGCATGGGGACAAGTACACGTTTCACAGGGGTCACCTCTGGTTCTTTCGGGGGAAGGTCATCGTGCGACGCCGGGCTGTGCGGGCGCTAACGATGTCTCAAAGGGCTTCTAAGGCCGGCAGAAGAAGTTCCTAACGACGGGATCGCCGCCCGGGCCGCTGTGTCTGCGCGCGTCTCGACCAGCGGTAGCAGCGGCCTTCTTCGCGGACAGACTCGCGGTGCGTGCATTGCGTCGGCCAAGCTGCCGCGCACGCTCGGTACGCTATGAGACCTTCCTGGCGACGTGGCGGAGTGGCTACGCAGCGGCCTGCAAAGCCGTCTACACCGGTTCGATTCCGGTCGTCGCCTTGATGGGAGGTACTCTCGAACCCACGGCTCGGCGGTTCAAAGGAGCGATCGCAATCAATCATCAACGAAAGGAAGCCGCCCACGGCGATCCCCCGAGCGACTGGTCCGGCATATGATGTTCGCGGCCACGCGCCGCAGCATGCGTTGACCATTCGGTGACAAGCTCGCCGGAGGCACTGGGTAGCTCAAACTAGTGGACGTGCCCGCACCGCCAAAACCAGAAGGAGCTCCGCGAGGGAGCAGCGCGGGCGCGACGCGACGCGCCTTCCTGGCGAGCAGCGCGGGCGTGCTCGGCGCCGCGGTGCTGCCGCGGTGGATCGCCCCGAGCCGCCGGCCGCGGGCGCGCACGGCCGACCTCGGCGAACCGACAGCTGCACAGGCGGAAGCTTTGCGGGTGCTCGGCCGTTCGCAGATGCGACTTCCCGAGTCGTTGCCCAACCCCGCGCTGCCGATGGGCACCGACACGATGCCCGAAGTCGAACACATCGTCGTGCTGATGCTGGAGAACCACTCCTACGACAACTTCCTCGGCATGCTCGGCCGCGGGCCCGGCGAAAAGAGGCGAGGCGACGGCTTCACGCTCGCGCCCGATGGCCTACCGAAGAACAGCAACCCCTATCAGAACGGCACACGATTGCGGGCATTTCGCATGCCGACGACCTGCCAGCTGAGTGGCAAGCCGACGCAGGAGTGGGAGCAGGCACACATCCAGTACGCGAACGGCAAAAACAACGGGTTTGTCATCTCCGAAAGCGGGCCGGTCGCGATGGGCTACTGGACCGGGCAGGATCTGCCGTTCACCTACGATCTCGCAACGCAGTTCCCGATCGGGGACCGGTGGTTCTGCAGCGTGCTCGGGCAGACCGACCCGCAACGGCGATACCTGATCGCGGCGACATCAGCGGGGATGACGGACGACGTCGGCGGGTCGATCGGGGATCTCGAGCCCGACGCGTTGCTGGGCACGCCGGCAAACGGGACGATCTTCGACCGCCTGAGCCTCGCGGGGGTCAGCTGGGCCGACTACTACTACGAATTTCCCACCGGAGCGACGATGGAGCTATACCCCAGCGATGACACCGCGTTAGCGGCTACGAACGGCAAGCCGATCGAAGAATTTTTCTCTGACGCAAAGGCAGGCACCCTCCCCGGCTTCAGCCTGCTCGACCCGAACTACGCCACCCAGTCGCAGGAGAACCCTCAGAACATCGTCGTCGGCGAGGCGTTCCTCGCAAGCGTGGTCGAAGCGCTTGGCAGCTCGCCGGCGTGGCTCAAGACGCTGTTGATCGTCACATACGACGAGCATGGCGGCTACTACGACCACGTGTCGCCGCCGGTCGCGCTCGCACCCGACTCGATCCCGCCCGTCGTTCAGCCGGGAGAGTCGACGTATGAAGGCTTCACGCGCTACGGCTTCCGCGTCCCGTCCGTCGTTCTCAGCCCGTACGCGAAGCGCAACCATGTCAGCCACGTCGTGTACGACCACACGTCGATCCTCGCGATGGTGGAGCGCAAGTGGAACCTGCCCGCGATGACTTACCGCGACGCCAACGCGAACGACCTGACGGACTTCCTCGACCTGCGTGCGATGAGCCGGCAGTCGCCCACCTTCTCGGAGCTTCCGGCGCTGGCCTTGCCTGGTGATGACGAAGCGCGGCTGGCCTGCTCGACGACCGGACCCGGCACGATCCCTCCCGAATAACCATCCGCTCGCGCGCGGCGATCGGCCTGCAAATGCGGCGCGTATCTGTCTAGAGTGTTGTTATACGCCGCACAGCAGAGCCCGTGGACTCGGGTGACGATATGACCTCAAGCGAGGACCGCGACTGGCGCCTGACTGTCAAGTTCGAGTCGCAGGCGCATGCCCACAGCCTCCTCACAAGCTTGAAAACGCACGCTGCGGCAGCGCTCGCGGCCGACAAGCTGAAGGACGGCCTCCTCGTGGAGCACGATGCCGAGTGGCTGCGTATCTACGCCGGCTCCTACGATGCCTTGCGCCGCGGACAAAGTGTCGTCGCAAGTGCGCTCGAGGCTGAGAGCGTGGGGGCCGAGGAGGAGGCCGAGCAGCGGGTCCCAGGAGGCGACGCATGGTGGCCGATCGAGCTGCCGCCGCTACCCGAGCGTGATTCGCGGCTGGTCGGCGAGCATCGTGGCAAGGGCCCATGGGGCGCCGAGGCAGACCCCGATCGCGTGCAGGTGCACTTCGAGCTCGAAAGCAAGCACGCGGCGCAGTCGTTCGCGAAGGAACTCGAGAGCGACGGCTACGACGTCCATCACGCCGGATCGTTCGTCTTCATCTTCGCCGATGACAGCGCCGCAGCCAGCGAGCTCGCGGGCGAGCTAAAGGAGCGCGCCCCCGCGAACGCGCAGCTCTTCCTCGAGGGCGAGGGCCGAACGCTCTTTATCTGAAGAGCAGACGTCGCCCGCTCGCAGCGCATGCTGGGTGCGGCCAGTCAGTCCCGGGAGCGGTTTGCTTTGTCGCGGCGGCGAAACCGTGTTATCCCGCCGGCCGCGAGTAGCACCAGCGCAACGAGAGCGATCCTCACGATTCGTATCGCGATGAGCGTCGATCCGCTCGCGTGGAAGATGACGGCCGCGGCGAGAATGGGAACCAGGAGCGCAAGCCGGATGTAGGTGAGCTTTCGGTAGCGTCCGCGACCCATGCGACCACATTACCTGCAGGCGCGAGCTGCGCCCTGCGTCTCGACGCGGCCCCTAAGCGATCTCAACACTGCCGCATCCGAGCGGTCGACCTCGCTAGACCCAGGCTGTCGAACCCGCCGTTTGGGGTTATCGTCTGCCCATGACAGCCGATCCGCGCGTCGTATGGATGCCGGGTGACGTTCGCACCGAGATCCATCTGACTTCGTCCGACACCGGCGGCGCGTTCTGCATGCTCGTCGACCACCCGCCGGCGGGCTGGTCTCTGCCGGCTCATCGACACCGCAACGAGGCCGAGACGATCCACGTTCTCGAGGGCAGCTTCGAGACGGTTATCGACGGGGTCCGGTTGCCGCTGTCCGCTGGCGAGACCGTCCACATCGCCCGCGGTTCGATCCACTCGAACATCAACATCAGTCGGCGGGGCGGCCGGCGCCTCCTCCTCTTCAGCCCCGCAGGGATGGAGCGTTGTAAGCAACGCCTGAATACTGGGCCACCTGTGACGGCTTAAAACTGGTCCACCCGTCGCGGGGCCGGGGTCGTCCGGCCGGACCGCCGATCCTGGCTCGATCAAAGCGATCGAGACCGGAGGAAGGCGTTGCTTGACGTGGAGCAGTGGGCGCAGATCAGGCGGATGAAGCATGTCGAGGGCCTCTCGCAGCGAGAGATCCGTCGGCGCACGGGCCTTCACCGCGAGACGATTCGCCGCGCGCTTCGCTCGGATGAGCCGCCGCGCTATGGCCCGCGGCCGAAGCGCCCGTCCAAGCTTGTGCCGTTCCTGGCGACGATCGAGGAGTTGCTCGTGGACGAGCCCACGCTCTCCGCCGTGCGGATCCGCGAGGAGATCGACAGGCTCGGCTATACGGGCTCGATGACGATTCTCAACGTGCTCTTGCGCGAGCTGCGCCCGCGTTATCTGCCGCCGCCGCGCAGCTTCCAGCGCACGCGCTATCGCCCGGGAGAGCTCGCGCAGTTCGACCTCTGCGAGCCGCGGCGGGAGATCCCGGTGGGCTTCGGGCAGACGCGGCGCGGATACATCGTCACCTGCGAGCTTCCCTATTCGCGCGCCTTTTCCGGCGCGATCGTCTTCTCCAAGCAGTTCGCCGACATCGCCTTCGGCATGAGCAGCTGCCTTGTGCGCCTCGGCGCGCTGCCGGGCAAGCTCGTGTGGGATCGCGAGGGCGCGATCGCGCCGAAGGGGCGCCCGACGCAGGAGTTCCTCGCCTTCTGTGGCTCGCTGTCGCTCGGCTGGATCATCCTCGACGCCGGCGACTGTCAGGCCAAGGGCGCGCTGGAGCGCAGCCACCGCTTCGTGCACGGCAACTTCGAGGCCGGCCGGCGCTTTGCCAACCACCTGGACTTCCAGGAGCAGCTCGACCGCTGGTGCGAGCGAATCAACGCGCGCAAGCACCGCTCCACGCACGAAGTCGTCGCCGAGCGCCTGGCCTCAGAGCGCTGGCACATGCGAGCGCTCCCCGCCGTCATGCCCGACGCCGAGCAGCGCTTCGTGACGCGCGTGCCCTCACAGCCCTACCTGCGCATCGACCGCAACGACTACTCGCTTGACCCGCGTCTCGTCGGTCAGCGTGTCGAAGTGCACGCGAGCCAGAGCGAGATCCGGGCGCTCGCGCTCGACAGCGGCGAGCTCGCCTGCCAACACAGGCGCGTGTTCGCCGGCGGCCTCGCGTTCACCGATCCTGCCCACCAGAAGGTGCTCGATGAGCTGCGCGGACAGCGACGTCGGTCGGAGCCCGAGGTCGAGCGCCGTCCGCTCGCCAGATACGACCAGCTGATCCCGGCATGAGCTCAAAGACCTCGGAGCTCGCGCACGTCTTCCGGGCGCTGAAAACCCCGGCCGCTGCGCGCGCGCTGCCCAAGCTCGCCGAGCGCGCCCGCGAGGAGTCCTGGAGCTATGAGCGCTTCGCCGAGGCCCTGCTCTCCACCGAGGTCTCCTCGCGCGATTCCCATGGCGGCGAGAGCCGCATCAAGGCGGCGCGCTTCCCGGCACGCAAGACGCTCGAGGAGTTCGACTTCACCTTCCAACGCTCGGTCAAGAAGCAGGTGATCGAGCACCTCGGACAACTCGACTTCCTGCACGCCAAGGAGAACGTCGTGCTGTTGGGCCCGCCGGGGACCGGCAAGACGCACCTGGCGATCGCCGTCTCGATCAGGGCCTGCCTGGCCGGGCAGCGCGTCGCCTTCGCGACCGCGACCGAATGGGTCGCGCGCCTCGCCGAGGCCAAGCGCCAGAACCAGCTGGACGCCGAGCTGCGCCGCCTCTCCTTCATCCCGGTGCTCGTCGTCGACGAGGTCGGCTACATCCCGTTTGACCCCGCAGCCGCCAACCTCATGTTCAGCCTCGTCTCCGCGCGCTACGAGCGCGCCTCGATCATCGTCACCTCCAACAAGCCCTTCAGTGCCTGGGGCGAGATCTTCGGCGATGAGGTCGTCGCCGTCGCGATGATCGACCGGCTCGTGCACCACTCGGAGATCCTCTCGCTGAAGGGCGACTCCTACCGCCTGCGCGACAAGGACCTCGGCGCCCGAGCGAGCGCTGAGGCAGCCGAAATCGCCTGAGCGATCACCCTCGGGCCCCTCGCCGAGGGCCGCAGGCGAGCTTAGAAGGCCTCGTTTTCGAGCCCAGCTCGCCAGAACGGCCGAAATCCGGGCTCGAGCACGCTCAGGGCCTCTCTACCGACCGACACCGAGCCGACGAGAGGGAGAGGTCAATCCAACAGGGGGGTCAATTCTCAACCGGCGCTGCCACCGGACGCGTGGCCCACTTTTCAACCGTTGCAGGTGGCCCACTTTTCAACCGCTCTTGACAAGCGTTTCTTCCTTGAAGCCGGCGCGCCGACGCCTGGCAGCCTGAGCGACATCGCTGCGACGCTCGCCTCTGCGAGCCGCCACGGCTGGGAATTCGTAAGCGAGCCATGATCCGGTGGCGCCGCGCGGTCGCTTCGGCGTTGGGTCTGCAGGCGGTGCGCCCTGGCTATCGCAGGCCGCTTGCGGGATACTGAGGGCCTAGTCAGCTTGCGGCCCACCTGGCCGAGTCGCCGGTAAGGACGAGCATGACCCCGTTTGACAGCAGAGAGCGACTGGACGGGCTCGTCGCCAGAGCTGGGCGGCACTGCCGCGTGACATGATGTCTGCTCACGACGAAGGCCCCGCCTGGGCGGGGCCTTCACCTGATGCTCCGTTTCGGCGGCAGGCCTTGTCTTCTGCCGCCGGCGCCAGCTCAGCTCATGCGGTCGCCCTGGCGATCGAACCGCGGGCAGCTGAGCTCACTGGTGATCCGTTCACTCGCTGGTCCTCATTCGCTCGCCCTCACCGAAATTGCCGGTTGATAGGGTTCTCCGACGATTCCGTCGTATCCGGCCACGCAACCGCCGAGCTGCGGGACGTCGAGCCTGAAGAAACCCGTTCCGCCCGCGCCTCCGTCACAGTATGCGCCCGTCCACGTTGAGCTGATGTACGCGTCGCCGGCCAGGTTGCCACCAACCTGCGTTCCCGGTTCGCTCGCTTCGCGCAGACCGACATTCAGCGAGTCGTACGGACAGCCGGCGCTCGTCGAGTTGCACGGCTGCGGACGTTGCGGAGTGGTGCCGTAGTCGCTCGTGTCGTAGGCGACGCTGATGATCGCTTTCGCCGGCAGCTTGGCGACTTTCAGCGGGAGCGAGATCTTGAACGCCTTGCCGTGCCAGCACCGTCCCATTCCGTACCACCCGCCTGCATATTCGCCCGTGCATTTCGGGCTCCCCGACGGCCGATACGGCATCTTGAACACCTTCGATCCCGCCGCGATCTTCTGGCCAACGGCGTTTCCGGGGCCGGCTTCGTAGATGCTGAAGGTCACCGGCCATTCGAACTTGGCTCCCGGCGTCGTAACGCACGTGTGTTCGTACCAGTTCCCGGTTTCGCACGCCCAGCTGCTCATCACGACCGTCACGACCGGGTTCTTGCGCGCTGTCGCGGCAAATTCGACCTGCCCGCCGAACTCCGACGTCGATGTCGCCTCGAATGCCTGAGAGACGACGTTCCCGGGAAACGGGCTCGGGATGTTGTTATAGATCACTTCCGACGCACTCGCTGCCCATGCCGCGACGGCTGACAAGGCTGTCGCTGCGAGGATCGCCACAGCCAATCTCGCAGCCCTCCCTGGAATCCTTCCACTCATGTTTATCTCCGTTAGTCATGGCCGCGAGGCAGCGCTGCCCTCGAGCATGTTCCGCCCCCTCCAGGGGCCTCACGGTGAGATTACGGCAGGTTCGGCAAGTCGCCTCGCCGCGCATCGCTCTGCTGTCGCAGTCCGCTGCCCCGCAGCACCCCTCCGCGCACGGACGATATTGTCGGCCGCCAGTTAAGTCAACCTCGTTTCTAATAACCGGGATTTGTTTCCCCCCTCAGGACCGTTCGACGGCAACCAGGGCGCGTTCGAGCGTCGCTTCGCTCTGAGGCCCCCGCAGCACCGCGCGAATCCGACCGTGCGCGTCGAGCACGAACGTCGTCGGTAGCCCGGTAAGGCGGTATTCGTTGCCTACGGTGCCTTCCGCATCGCGCACGTTCGGGAAGGTCCAGGAATAGCGCCGGATGAATGATCGCGCGCCGGACAGGGCATCGCTCCAGTCGACGCCTGCGATGCGGCCGTGACCTGCGGGGCTGAGATAGAAGCGCTCGAGCGCCGGCGCCTCGCGCGCACACGGCTCGCACCAGCTTGCCCAGAAGACGACCAGCGCCGGCCGCCCACCGGCTCCGGCGAGCAGACTTGGCAGGGTGACCGCAGGCCCGGCGAGGCGCTCGCGCGGCAGCGGCGGCGCCGCCCGCCCGCTGCTCGCGGAGCGATCGGAGCCCAATCCGAAGATGGCGAGCGCGGCGAGCGCCACTGCCGCCAGGAGCGCCCAAGCTAGGAGTCGCCGCCTCCTGAGCATCGCCGCACCGATCAGCGGGCGGCCAGGAGGGGCACGTCGTGAGCTATGGCCGACGGCTGGAAGCTCGCCGCGTAGAGGGTCAGTCGCTTGCCAGAGCCAGTGATCCCGTAGATGAGCCCCGAGTGATTGATGAACTGCGGCTGCTGTGCATCACGTTCGGAGCCGACGCCCCATGCCTTCCAGACAGCGGCCAGCTCGCTCGCCGAGCCGATCAGGTACTGCATCCGACCGGTCATCTCGTGGCGTGCCAGGAACGCCGCGACTGTCCTCGGGGTGTCGCCTTTCGGGTCGACCGAGACGGCGATGATCTGCGCTTTCGATGCGACCTTCGGCCCCATCAGGTTCTGCGCCACCCGCAGGTTGGAGGTGATCAGCGGGCAGATGTCAGGACAGTGCGTGTAGAGGAACGTCACGAGCACCGCCTTGCCCCGGTAGGAGTCGATGTTGACAGGCTGACCGAGGTAGTTGCGCAGCGCCAGCGGCGGCGCCGTCTCGGCCGGCGAGAGCACCCCTTCGGCCTCGAAGCCCGCTTGCGCATGCTTGGCGCTCGACGAGGATCCTCCGATGGCGAACAGCGCGATCACACCCGCGAGCACGACGAGCGCAGCCAGCGAGAGCAGCAGCCGCAGGTCGATCCCCTTCTGGCGCATCACAGGGCGAACTTATCAGCGAACGTTCGCGCGCGACCCCGCTTCCGTCGGCAACGAGGGTTGCAGACCTCCCTCTGTAATGCATCTTGCAAGCAGATCTGTTAGTTTGCCGCCCGTCGTGCCGAGTCCTCGACCCCAAGGGGTGGAGGATCGGGGGACCCAAGGCAGCCGAGAGGCTGCAGGGGCGAGTCGCCACAAGATGTGTGGCGTAGCGTAGAAGGTACGCGAGCCCGACAGCTAACCCCGTAGGCGCAAAGTAAAGGAATGGAGAAAGGACGCCTCGCATGTCGGGATGCCCGCGTGATCTTGCAGCTCTGGAGCCCTGGAACGCTTCGTTTGAACGCTCGCGCGCTCGTCGCGCCCGCGGAAAGCGCGGGCGGATCCGTCACAACATTCGATCGAGCTCGTCGCTGGCGGCGCTGCTCGCAACCCGCGAAAGCCTGCGCGAAGCTCGCGATCTGGCCGACGAGGAGCCGTGGCAGCTGTCGCTGGGTCGTTCCCGCGCGCGCAGGCGCGCTGCGCAGCTGCGCTTCGTGCCAGCAAGCTCGCGCGCCAAGCGCGCGTCGCTCGGCGCCCTCGCCGCGTTCACCGTGGGACCGACCGCGAGCCTCGCCAGCGGGCAGGCGACGGTCAGCCGTGCCGCTCCGAACCCCGAGCCGGCGACGACGACCGAGCACGTCATCGTCCTGAGCAGCGGGAGCGAAGGCAGGCAGGTGCGGCTGCTGCAGCAGGCTCTCGGCGGCATCAAAGTCGACGGCGTCTTCGGTCCGGAAACGGAAGCAGCGGTCCGCAGCTTCCAGACGAGCAGGGGACTTGCGGTCGATGGCGTCGTCGGCCCCGCGACCGGGGCCGCGCTCCGCGATGGGTCGAGAGCCTTGACCGCGGACGTTCAGACGGCCCTCCCCGGCGAAGCCTCCTCGCAGCCGACAGCCGCAGCGCAGGCCCTGTCGGAACCCGAAGCCTCGGCGAAGGACGCGGTCGCGAGCTCCGAAGCCACATCCGCTGCCACCGCGGGACCTGAAGAATCCTCGCAGCCGGCCGGGTCGAGCCAGGGAGACACGGTGGCCCGCCTGCAGGATGCCCTCCGTCTCCCTGTCGACGGCGAATTCGGGCCGGAAACAGAGGCCGCGGTCCGCCGCCTGCAGGCACGTCATGGCCTCACCGTCGACGGGATCGTGGGGCCGGCGACGTGGAGCCTGATCGGCGTCCATGGCGAGGAAGTCCTCACGCCTCCGCCCTCCGCACTCCCGAAGCCGCCGGAACTGTCGACTCAGGCGACGGCGACGGTCGCCACCGCAGGCAACCAGCCCAGCAGCGCCGAAGCGCCGGCGGGCGGCGGCGACGCGGTCGCGCGGCTGCAGGCCGCGCTCCGCCTCCCGGTCGATGGCGAATTCGGCCCGGAAACGGAGGCCGCGGTCCGCCGTCTGCAGGCTCGTCACGGGTTGTCCGTCGACGGCGTCGTCGGTCCTGAGACCTGGAACATCATCGGTGTGAGCGACGAGGGTACGCTCAGTCCGCCGCACTCCGCGCTGCTCACCCAGACCCCGAGCGAGGAACCCACAGGCTCCTCGGACGAAGGTTCCAGCAGCGTCTCAAGCGAAGGGTCCACCGGCACACCGGGCGGGCAGTCCAGTAACACGGGCGGCGGCGGCGGCGAAGGTGACGGGTCGAGCGTCGTCGCGCGCGTGATCGCGGCCGGCGATGAAATCGCGACGCGGCCCTACGTCTGGGGTGGCGGGCACGGATCGTTCCAGTCGACGGGTTACGACTGCTCAGGCTCGGTCTCCTACGCGCTGCACGGCGCCGGCCTCCTCAGCTCGCCCGAGGATTCGAGCGGACTGGAGTCATATGGCGAAGCGGGCCCGGGCAAGGACATCACGATCTACGCCAACTCCGAACATGCGTTCATGGTGGTGGACGGCAAACGCTTCGACACCGTCGCCCTGGCGGAGGATGGGTCGCGCTGGTCGAACAGCATGACCTCCACGGCGGACTTCGTGGCCCGCCACCCCGCCGGGATGTGAGGGTTCCCCGCCCGCCCGTTTAGCGCAGATGCCGGCCGGTCAAATGAGACCGGGCGGCACAGACGATGCGTGCACCGCCGTGAACGCGCACGAGGCGCCGTCTCCGGGGCACCGGGACGGATGGACGCAACCCCTGCAGCCCTAAAGTCGCGATGAACACGCGCCGACAACGGACGCATGAAGATGAATATCGAGTTCGACGAGGCCGACCCCACGCAGGTGGCGAACGAGCTCGTCCGCATGTTGACACTGGCCCTCAAATTGGGCGTCGGCGTGGACGCGGAGGACGGCTCGTACTCGGTGACGAACGCAGGCGACGAGGAGTGCGTGAGGCGCTGGATCGGCCAGGACGGGGAGTACCGGCGGGACGTCCTGGAGAGGCGCTGGGTCGTGAAGGAAAGCACCGACCCCTCGGGACGGCAGGTTCCCCCACCGGCACAGTGACGGTGCCGTGGCCGAATCTCCATCCGGCGATCACCTCATCGAACTTTTGTCCATTTCTAAACTGAGCCGGCCTCCGGTGCGAGGCCGAGGTCGGCGAGCGCCCGGGCTCTGTCCCAGCGCATGGCGACCTTGACGAGGTTGCCGTCGCGGATGAACCAGGGGTTCGCTCCTTGTCCGGTGCCGATCAACTGGCCGACCTCCATCCTGCTCGCCCTGCCGCGCCCACGGTTGTGGACGTACACGAGAATGCGTTCGTCGTCTAGCTCCCGGTACTCCCCTGAGCCTCTGTGCGCAGCTGATCCCATGTGCTCAGAAACCCCCTGGTAAAGCCGCACCATCGCGTCGACTCCCGTGGCGCCCGCAGGGTCCAGCCCGTCGGCGAGGACGAACTCGATCTCGGGGTCCGCCAACGTTGGCAGCGCCGTCCAGTCGCCGCGTTCCCAGTCGGCGTAGAGCGAGCGCAGGAGGTCCCGGTTCGCGGAGCACATCGGTCAGGTATCGCGGCCGGGGCGTCTCGGAGGTCTCGACGCCCGCTGACCTCCTGAGATGCAGGCCGGCGAGGCCTCGCCCCGTCCGCGCGTCCCGTCCCAAGCGCCTTCTAGCTTGCCCGCTCCCTTCAAGAGAGAGCGGCGACAGGAGACGAGACGATGCTTGCCCGCGCACACACGTTCACGATCGACGGACTCAAGGCCCGACACGTCACCGTCGAGGTCGACGTGCGACCGGGACTCCCCGGGTTCGCGATCGTCGGCCTCCCGGATGCGGCTGTGCGCGAGGCACGCGAGCGTATCCAGGCCGCGATCCGTAACTCCGGATACGAGCTTCCTGCCAAACGTATAACCGCGAACCTCGCGCCGGGGGACGTCCCTAAGGCCGGACCGGGCCTCGACCTCGCGCTCGGCTGTGCGTTGCTCGCGGCGAGCGGGCAGATATCGGCGCGGCGGCTGGAGAGCCATGCCCTGTTCGGCGAGCTGGCACTCGACGGCACGGTGAGACCCTCGTGGGGCACGCTCACCGTCGCGCAGGCCACCCTGCGCGCCGGCCTGCGCGCGCTCGTGCTCGCCGGGGCGGGCGCTCGCGAGGCCAAGCTCGTAGAGGGAATCGACGTGGTGGCCGTCGAGCGCCTGGCAAGCGCCGTGCGCGTGTTGAACGGCGGACGCGGAGACCGGGTACCCCGATCGAGCGTGGCCGGCTCGAATGCCGGCCGCGCGGCGGACACCGCGGGGCCGGATCTCAACGACGTGCGAGGCCAGCACCATGCGGTGCGGGCGCTCGTGATAGCGGCCGCGGGGGGCCACAACTGCCTTCTGAGCGGGCCGCCGGGGACGGGCAAGACGATGCTCGCTCAGCGGATCGCCTCGGTCCTGCCCTCCCTCAGCCGGCGGGAGGCGATCGAAGTGACGCAGATCCGGAGCCTGATGGGCGCACCCGCGCAGGAGCTGGCGAGGACGAGGCCGTTCCGCGCGCCCCACCACTCGATCACCACGGCCGGCCTGATCGGTGGTGCACGCCGTGGGTGGATCGGCGAGGTGGTTCTCGCACACAACGGCGTGCTGTTTCTCGACGAGCTCTCTGAGTTCGCACGCCCGACTCTCGAGGCGCTGCGCCAGCCGCTCGAGGAGGGTCGCGTTGCGATCTCCCGAGCGCGTCACTCGGCGGTTTACCCGACCCGGTTCATGCTCCTGGCTGCCACTAATCCGTGCCCGTGCGGCTACGCGGGGGACGGAGATCGATGCGGATGCAGCGAAGCTGCCATGGCGCGCCACCGCCGCCGGCTGAGCGGTCCGCTGCTCGATCGAATCGACCTGCTCGTCAACCTCCAGCGAGGCGGCGCGCACGCGTTGAGCGACGCGCCGCTGATGAGCTCCGCACAGGCCCGCGAGCAGATCCTCGAGGCACGTCATCGCCAGGCCGCGCGGCTGGCACCGCACGGAATCTATGCGAACGCACACATGGACACGCGCCTTCTGCGCGCTCATGTCCGGCTCGGCGATACGAGCAGCGAGATGCTGCGCAGCGCCCGCGAGCGCGGCCTGCTCAGCGCGCGTGGCGAGAACCGCGTGCTGCGCGTCGCGCGGACGATCGCCGACCTGGACGGAAGTGAGCACGTGAGGACGCGCGACCTCGGCGCGGCACTCGCGCTGCGCCCGGACGCCGGGCTGGCTGGCAGCCGCGCGGCATGAGCTCGAGCGCGAGGGAGCCGCCACGGCCTGCCGCGTGCGACAGCTGCGTCCGCCGGAGCTGGCTGTTTGCGGCGTTGAGCCCTGTACTGGATTTCTGGGCGCGCGACCGCGGCCGGCTGCTCGAGCTGCTCGCGCTCGAGGACGAGCAGCTGCTGCAGGCTGTGGGCGGCCGGCGCAGGACGGAGCTGAGATCCGCCTATGAGCGAGTTCAGCCTGGCGAGCTCCGCAGCGAGCGCTACGACGATGCGGTGTGTCGCCACGATCAGCGCTACCCGCGTGCGCTGCGGAGCGCCGCGGCGCCACGCATGCTGCACGTCCGAGGCGGCGCCGGCCGGCTCGCGGAGATCACGGCGGTACCGGTCGTCGCGGTCGTCGGCAGCAGGCAGGCAAGCGACTACGGCATCGAGATGGCGAAGAGCCTCGCGCGAGGGTTGGCCGCCACCGGCGTGACGGTGACGAATGCTCTCGGCGACGGCATCGCGGCCGCTGCACACGCGGGTGCACTCGAGGTGGAGGGCAGAACGGTCGCGGTCATGGACGGCGGCCTCGACGTGGCTTGTCCGGCGAGACGGCGCCCGCTGTACGAGCGCGTGGCGCTGCGAGGGTGTGTGGCGTCGGAGCTTCCGCGCGGCTGCGATGGGCGTCGGTGGGGACCGTTGGGAAGTGCGCGGATCGTCGCAGAGCTGGCGCAGTTGACGATCGTCGTCGAGGCTTCGCAGGACCCGCGGGAGCTGGCTGGAGCGGGATTCGCCGAGGCGCTTGGGCGGACCGTCGCCGCCGTCCCGGGCCGCGTCACCTCCCGTCAGTCGACGGGCGCCAACGCGTTGCTCATGGCGGGCGCACGCCTGGTGAGAGGGCCGCAGGACGCGCTCGAGCTGCTGGATCCGCTCACGACGGCTGAGGCGATCACCGAGCCCGAGAACGTGCGGCCGATGGTCCTTGCGCCGAGGTTACAGGCCACGTTGGAGCGGGTCGGCGCCGGATGGGATACGCCGGAGAAGCTCACCGACGAGGGAGCCAACGCATGGGATGTCCTGCTGGCGCTCAGCGAGCTCGAGCTGATGGGGCTGCTTGCGCGCGGAGACGGCGGCCGCTATGTCCCGCGCAGCGGCATTCATCAAGGGTGATCGTGCGATCACAATTGGCGTCCGCGCGGCAGCGCTGAGAAATGTTCGGTTTACGGAGAACTTCGCGTTTGGCAGGCTTGCTAGTGGGTAGACATCGACTGCCGCTTTTATCAGATCACGCACGCAGGAGTGAGACACGGGGAATGGAGCGACAATCTGGTCATGCCGATAGGTGGCCGCTTGATGCGGCCTCGGCGGTTGCGCTGATCGCGCGGATCACGCGCGATATCGACCAAGGCAGCGACGAGCGCCGCGAGCTACTGCTAAACGATCTCCTGTGCGCTGCATGGCCGAGCCGGCCGGCGCAGGATCAGTAAGCGCAGCTGCGGGGCTCTGCAAGATCCGGCTGAAGTGATCTCTCGGTTCGGCGTGCGCTCACGAGGGCGCCACGCTGGACGGGCGATCGAGCTCGACCGCGACGGTGGGCACAAAAAGCGGATGAAGGTGTGTGGTTGCAGCACATAGTGGACACATGTGTCGGGACATGCTGGACACCTACGAAAGGTGGCCGGCATGGGAGTGGGGCGATACGTGGTGGACGCGGTGCTGTTGGAGGGCAGAAGCGCCCGGGAGGTGGCTAGGGCGCATGGGGTCTCAAAGACATGGATCTACGAGCTGATCCGCCGCTATCGCGCTGGTGGATACGAGGCGCTGGAGCCCCGCTCGCGAAGACCGCGCTCGTGTAAGCACGAAACGCCGCCGGAGATCGTCAAGGCGATCGTGCGGCTGCGCTCAGAGCTCGAGAGCCAGGGACATGACGCCGGCGCCGAGACGATCGCCTACCACCTGGCCCATCAGCATCAAGACATTCCCTCTGTCGCGACGATCTGGCGCATTCTCAGGCGTGCGGGGCTGGTCGTCGCAGAACGCCAGAAGCGCCCGCGCTCATCGCTGATCCGCTTTGAAGCGCAGCTGCCCAACGAGATGTGGCAGGCGGACATCACCGCCTGGGCGCTTCACTCGGGCGAGGTCGTCGAGATCCTCAACCAGATCGATGACCACTCGCGTCTGTTCCTTGGCTCTGACGCCTACGTGCGCGTCAAAGCAGCCGACGTCGTGGCCAGCTTCCACGCCGCAGCTGAGCTCCACGGCCTGCCGGCATCGCTGCTCACCGACAATGGCGCCGTCTTCACGGGCTCCTATCGCCAAGGCAAGGTCCTGCTCGAGTCAGAGCTCGAGCGCCTCGGCGTCGAGTTCAAGAACTCACGGCCCTACCACCCGCAGACCTGCGGCAAGGTCGAGCGCCTGCACCAGACGCTCAAGCGGTATCTGGCGAAGCAGCCGCCCGCGCAGACGCTTCAGGAACTTCAAGGCCAGCTCGACGCGTTCGTCCACTACTACAACAACATCCGCCCGCACCGGGCGCTTCACCGGCGCACGCCGCTACAGGCCTATAGCGCCAGGGTGAAGGCGAGGCCCGCCGGCGCCTCGAAGGCCACGTACTTTCGCGTGCGCCAGGACAAGGTCGATGAGTCCGGCAAGGTCAGCCTGCGCTACGACAGCCGCCTCTACAAAATCGGCCTCGGCAGGGCCCACAAGGGCCGCGCAGTGAAGCTCCTGATCGCCGACAAGAACATCCGCGTGATCGACCTAGAGGGCGAGCTCATCCGCGACCTGACACTCGACCCCAGCCACACCTACCAGCCGCTCACGCGGACCTGAGCGCGTCTAGGATGTCCCGACACACCTGTCCGGGATGTCCCGACACATCACAGAAAGCGGATGAAGGGATTCGAACCCTCGACCTTCGCCATGGCAAGGCGACGCTCTAGCCAGCTGAGCTACATCCGCGCTGTGCGGCCATTCTAACTCCCGCTGCAGGCGTGCGTCTGCGGCGGACGCGCCCAGCGCCGTGTTGGCGCTGGGCGCGTCCGGGCGCGCAGGGCGCGCGCATCAGGCCGGTCGCCGCGCCCGGACCTGGTAGACGGCCGTCAAACAGGTGTCGAAGCCGTGCCTCGCGGCCCTGAGGTAGAGCCGCCAGACACGCGTGCGCGCGACCCCGGCGAGTGCCTCAGCCTCGGCGAGGTGCTCGTCGAGCCGCTGCGCCCAGTGGCGAAGCGTCGTCGCGTAGTCCTCCCTGAAGCCCTCGACGTGCTCGGAGTGAAAACCGGCGCGCTCGAGCGCGAGCTGGACGCGGGACAGCGGCAGAGGCTCGCCGTCGGGAAACACGTAGCGCGTCGAGAACAGGTCCTCGAGCGGTTCCGCGCTCGGATCCAGCGCGGCGATCGCATGGTTGAGAATCAGCCCGCCCGGGCGCAGCAGCGCGAACAGGGATCCGGCATAACGATCGATCTGGCTTTCGCCGACGTGCTCCGCCATGCCGATGCTCGCGATCGCGTCGAACGACGACGCTGGCAGCTCGCGGTAGTCGGCCAGGCGGATCTCGACCATCTCCTCGAGCCCTGCCTGCATAACGCGTTCGCGGGCGAGCTCGGCCTGCGGTTCAGACAGCGTGATGCCGGTTACCCTCGCTCCGTACTCGCGTGCCGCGTGGATCGCGAAACTGCCCCAGCCGCAGCCGACGTCGAGCACCCGCATGCCCGGGCCGAGCTCGAGCTTGCTCGCGACGAGATCGAGCTTCGCCCGCTGCGCCTCCTCGAGCGTGCGCGCGCCGCGCGAGAAGATCGCGCAACTGTAGGTCATCGACTCATCGAGGAAGAGCGCGAAGAAGTCGTTGCCGACGTCGTAGTGGTAGCGAACCGCCGCCGCATCGCGCTCGGTGCTGTGACGCTCGCCGCGCAGCAACAGCTCGAGACCCGGCCGCCGTGGAACTCCGCCGGGCGCCGCGGCAGCGGCGATCGCGAGGGCAAGCCGCACACGGTCGGCAGTCCTCAGCGGCGGCGGCTCCCACTCGTCCACGACGAGGAACGCGCCGTCGAGATCATCTACCGCGAGCGAGCCATCCACATAGGCGCGACCGAGGCCGAGCGAGCCTGGCGCGGTGAGGAAATGAGCGAGCGCGGAAGGCCGTCGCACGAAGAACGTCGGCGCGTCGTTCACGGTCGCGGCGACAGCGCCGCCGTCCCAGAAGCGCACGTGGAACGGCCGGGACGGGAACACGCGCTCGAGCGCACGGCCGAGAGGGGAGCTCACCCGAATGAGTGGCACCTCCCTACGATTGCATATGCGTGCCCGCTAGCCTTTGAAGGTCGAGCGGCCGGCATCCCCGAAGGGATCGTCGCGCTCGCGCACCGCCTCGCGGAACCCGGCTTCGGCGGCGCGCTGCTGGAAGGCATATCCCTCGGCGGTGTGCCGGGCGATGCCGTCGAACACGGTCCCGAGCACCTGCGTCGCGTGCAGCCCCTGCGCGTAGAGCGCCTGGTTGATCAGCAGCTTCATCAGCATCAGCTGGTTGAGCGGCACACGCGCGATCCGTTCGAGGAGGATCTCCGTGCGCTCGTCGAGCCGGTCGGCCGGCGGCGCCTCGATCGCGAGACCCCATTCAACGGCCTCGCGGCCCGAGAGCGAGTCGCCGGTGAACAGCAATCGCTTCGCTCGCTGCGCCCCGACGCGATGCGCCCACAGCGCAGTCGTCGGCGAGCCCCAGACGCGGGCCGGCGGGTAGCCGATCTTCGCGTCATCTGCGATCAAGAGCAGATCCGAGCAGAGAGCCATGTCCGTGCCGCCGGCGACACAGAAGCCGTGGACCTTGCACACGACGGGCTTGCCGCAGTGAAACAGGCTCATGAAGCCACCTACGTTGCGGCTCATCATCGCGTAGTCCACCATCGGGTCCCACGTCGTGCGCGGGTCGTGGTTGGCAGCGATCACTGCCGGATCGAGCGGCGACCCGGGTACGTCCCTCTCGCCACTCGTCCGCTCCGCACCCATGCCCTCCGCGCTCTCGACGAGGTCATAGCCGCCGCAGAAGCCCGGTCCTTTCCCGGACAGGAGCAGCACGTGCACCGCCGGGTCGAGGTCGGCCCGCTCGACGCACTCTGCGAGCTCCGACACCAGGCGGCGCGTGATCCCGTTGCCTCGCTCAGGGCGGTCGAGCGTGATCCGCGCGACCCGCTCGTCGACCTCGTAGCGCACGTCGCGAGACTCATTCATGACCCCGCGAGCAGCCTCCTCAGAACGACGGCCGCCTGCCGGCCGGGGCGTCTCACGCACATGGTCGCGCACTCTATAGCCACCCCCTGGCGCGCCACGATCCGGGATCGCGGTGAGCATGGGCTAGCCTGAGGCTATGCGCTTCTTCCGGCCCGACAAGACGACGATGGTCGAGCCGGCGACGGCGCTTGCCGGGCACGCGCACGAGATGAGCGTCGCACCTCGCCACGCGGTCCTCGGCACGCCGCTGAAGGGCCCGTTCCCGGCTGGCGTCGAGACGGCGATCTTCGGCATGGGCTGCTTCTGGGGCGCCGAGCGCATCTTCTGGGAGGCCGACGGCGTCTACACCACCGCGGTCGGCTACGCCGGCGGGCTCACGCCCAACCCAACCTACGAGGAGGTCTGCAGCGGGCGGACCGGCCAGGCTGAGGTGGTGCTCGTCGCGTTCGATACGGCGGCCGCGAGCTACCAGGACATGCTGAAGCTGTTCTGGGAGGGACACGACCCGACGCAGGGAATGCGCCAGGGCAACGACGTCGGGACCCAGTATCGCTCGCTGATCCTCTGCAACGGCGAGGCGCAGCGCAGCGCCGCGGAGGCGTCGCTGAAGGCCTACCAGCAGGTGCTCTCGGCAGCCGGCCACGGGACGATCACCACCGAAGTCGCCGACGTCGACGCAGCGCACCCGTTCTACTACGCCGAGGACTACCACCAGCAGTATCTCGCGAAGAACCCGCGCGGCTACTGCGGCCTCGGCGGCACCGGCGTCGCCTGTCCGGTCGGGATCGCGAGCTAGCGGCCCGCCACGAGAACGACAGCGGGCCCGCCAGGCGGGCCGCTGAGCCATCCTCTACCCGACGGGGCGGGCGCGTCCGAGGAGAGGACGCTCCCGCACCGTCGGGGACCTGCCTATGCGCCCGCTCCGGCGCCGGCCGGCGCCGGCGTTGCCTGCCACGGCGGAGCGTGAGGTCCGCCGAGCGTCGGCACATCGGACGGGTAGACCTCGTTGCCGTGGATCGCGTGGTCGCCGATCTCCAGCTCTTCGTCGTTGAGCCTCAACGGTATGAAGATGCCGATCACCTTGAGGATGATGTACGTCGCGACCGCCGTGTACGCGATCACCCAGCCCGCGGCCTCGGCCTGCCAGCGCAACAGCGTCCAGTGGCCGTGCACAAGGCCTCCTACTCCGGGCAGGTTCGGTGCTCCGTTCACGCCGATGTACTCGACGATGTGCGGATCCGCCAGGATGCCGACGAGGAGGCCACCTACCAAGCCTGCCACGCCGTGCGTATAGACCACCCCCAGGGTGTCGTCGACGCTCCTGAACATCGGCGCTCGGCTGAGGAAGCGGATTGCCATCCACACGATCGTCGCATCCACGACGCCGATCACGATCGCGCCGTAGCCGTTGACGAAACCCGCCGCCGGCGTGATCCCGACGAGACCGGTGATCATCCCGTTGACCGAGCCGATCAGAGACGGCTTGTCGCGGAAGATGTAGTCCCACCCGATCCAGACCATCATCGCCACCGCGGTGCAGAGGTTGGTGTTCAGCACCGCTGCCGACGCGTCAGCACCGGCGTAGTAGGAGTCGCCGCCGTTGAAGCCGTTCCAGCCGAGCCACAGCAGGCCCGCCCCGGTAGCGACCATCAACAGGTTGTTCGGCGCGTCTACCTCGCGATCTCGCTGTAGGCGCGGTCCGATCACAGCCGCGAAGACGAACCCTGAGACCCCGGCCGCGAGGTGGATGACGTAACCGCCCGAGTAGTCGAGCGCGCCGTGGGCTGCCCAGTAGCCGCCGCCCCACAGAAGAAACGCGTTGACCGAGTAGACGGCCGTGATCCACAGCAGCACATACGGGATCCACGCCTTGAAGTTGACGCGGCCGAGCACCGAGCCGAGCGCCAGGATCGGAGTGATCGCGGCGAACACGAACTGGAAGTACGCGAGCGTCGACGTCGGGAAGTGGAACGGCGGTCCTGTCGTGATCGACTGGATTTCCGCCTGACCCTCCTCGCCGGCATGGCCGAGGATGCTCCCCGGTTCGCCTAAGAACGTTCCAAGGAAGCCATGCGTGCCGAACACGCCCGAGCCGCTGTGCGCGATCGGATGACCGAAGCCCATCTTGAACGCCCATAGCACCCAGACGATCAGGGTCACCGAGAAGGCGACGAAGGTGAGCATCATGCTGTTTACAGACCAGCGCTTCTGCATCACGCCGCCGTACAGGACGACGAGTCCCGGGACGCTCATCAGTCCGACGAACGTCGCGGCAGTCATCTGCCATGCGTTGTCTCCAGGGTTGAGCCAAGATGGGTATGAGAGCCAGGTCATATGCCTCCGTTTCCGACCGCTTGCAGGGGTGATAAACGCGCCGCCCGCGCGAGGCAGGCGGCGTATCGATGACAGTGCCCGTATGAAATCCGCCCTCCGCGGGAGCGGGTAGGGCCATCGTGGCCAACACTTCGACCACGGGTTTCGACATTTGTCCAGAAGCGCTCAGCGCGGCGCGTCGTAGGCGAAACCGGCGCGCCTGCACGCGGCCCGCAATTCCTGCGCGATCCCGTGAAAAGAGCCCGGTGAGGCGCATGTGCTCCTCGCCTGCGCCCCGCAGGCGTGCAGGCTGGCTCCGCCGAGCGTGCTCGCGAACGTCAGGTCGATGCAGTCCGCGCGCGCCGGCGCACCGCTCGTGAGCGCGTAGGCACCGAGCCCGATCAGGGCGAGCAGCACGCAGCTGACGAGGACGGCCACAGCGCTCTTCTCGCGCCGCCCCCAGCGCAGCGGCTCGGAGAGCCGCCGGGACTGGTCGAACATGATCATCTGCCCGGACCGCTACCGCGGGGCGTCGCCAGCCCCAGCCTCGCCCGCGCCGGCGGCGCCGCGATCGCTCGCGCCCATACCGCGCGCCTCACCCTCCTGAGCAGCCTCGGCGGGCTCGAACGCGAGCGCGAGCGAGTTGATGCAGTAGCGCTGGCCCGTCGGGCCGGGACCATCGTCGAAGACGTGCCCGAGATGCCCGCCGCAGGTGCGACAGAGGACCTCTGTTCGGCGCATGAACAGGCTGTTGTCCGGGCGAAGCTCGACCGCCTCTGCAACCGCCGGCTCGGTGAAGCTCGGCCAACCGGTGCCCGACTCGAACTTGGTGTCGGCGCTGAACAGCACCGCAGAGCAGGCCGCGCAGCGATAGTCGCCGGAAGCCTTGTTGTAGACGTAATCCCCGGAGAACGGCGGCTCGGTGCCGGCCTTGCGCAGCACCTCGTACTGCGCCGGGGTGAGCTGCTCGCGCCACTCCTGCTCGGACTTCACGACCTTCGCGTCGCTAGATCCCATCAGCGATGTTCTAGCACCACCCGGCGAACGCCGCTCCAAGCCGCAGCCTGCTATCGTGATCCTTACGTTCACGTTAGTTTTGGAGATCGGCCAGCAAGGGAGCAGATCGGATTGAGCACTGCGACGGCGAGGCACAGAGCGCCAGGCAGCCCCCACGGCTCGCGCTTTGGTGTCGCTGCGGGGCACGAGCACTACAAGTGGTGGGCGCTCTCCTGCACGAGCCTCGGAATGCTGCTCGCCGCGACGAACTCCGGAACGCTCATCATCGCGCTGCCCGACCTCGAGCGCTCGCTGCACACGAGCCTGCTCGCACTCGTATGGGTGATCCTCGCGTACCTGATCGCCGCGACCGTGCTGGTGCTCATGGCCGGACGGCTGAGCGACCTGTTCGGTCGCAAGCGCGCATACGTCGGCGGATTCCTCGTGTTCGCGCTCGCCTCGCTCGGAGCCGGCTTCTCTCCCGACGCGACCGTGCTGATCCTGTGGCGGATCCTCCAGGGCATCGGCTCGGCCTTCCTGTTTGCGAACGCCGCCGCGCTCGTCACCGACGCATTCCCCAAGGAGCAGCTCGGCCTCGCGATGGGCGGCAACACCATGATCGCGGCGATTGGCCTCGTGCTCGGTCCGGTCCTCGGCGGGGCGCTCGTGGCAATCTCCTGGCACTGGGTGTTCTGGTTCAACGTGCCGTTCGCGCTCGCAGGCGCGCTGTGGGGAGCGCTGATCCTGCGCGAGCTCGCCAAACCGGACTCCGTGCGCGGCTATGACGTGCTCGGCACGAGCACGTTCGTGCTCGGCCTCACCGGCCTCGTGCTCGGCGTCTCGCGTGGCGGGCTGAGCGGGTGGAACGACCCGGTCGTGATCGGCGGGATCGCCGCCGCAGCGGTGCTGCTTCCCGTGTGGGTGCTCGTCGAGAAACGCTCGCGCGCCCCGATGCTCGACCTCAAGATCTTCCACAACCGCCTGTTCGCAGCGGCAAGCGGCGCGGCCTTCATCAACGGCCTCGCGCGATTCGCGCTGATGTTCCTGTTCGTCTTCTACTTCCAGGGCGCCCAGGGCAACTCGCCGATCGAAGCCGGCATCAAGCTGATCCCGCTCGCCCTCGGGATGCTGATCGCCTCGCCGATCGCCGGGATCTACGCCGACCGGCACGGCTCGCGCACGCTCGCGGCGTCCGGCATGCTCGTGAGCGCCGGCGGCCTTGCCGCGATGACGACGCTCGCCGTTCACACCCCCTACTGGCAGAGCGGCCTGTGGCTCGCGATCGTCGGCGTCGGCTCCGGCATGTTCAACAGCCCGAACACCGCGGCGATGATGGGCGTCGTCCCCGCCTACCGGCGCGGCGTCGCGGCCGGCGCGCGAACGCTCCTGCAGAACACCGGCGCGGTGCTGTCGATCGCCTTCGTGCTCGCGATCGTCACCTCGGCCGTCCCGAAAGCGACCCTGTTTGCGATCTTCTCAGGCCTCACGAAAGGCCTCTCCCAGGAGAAGCTCGCGCCGTTCATCGCGAACCTGCACATCGCCCTGTGGGCGCTCGCCGCTACCTCGCTCGTGGGGACAGCCGTCTGCCTGCTGCGCCCCGCCCACGCGGGCTCGAGCGCGGCGACGGCGAGACCCGGCGCAGAGGATGAGCCGGAGATCGCCGTCTTCCAGGCGAGCGCTGCGGACGCCGGCAAGCTACAAGCCCAGAATGGCGATGGAAGCAGCGGTCGCGACCCGGCTCTCGCGCGCCCGGCGGTGACGGCGGTAAGGCGTTGAGCTCCATGGAGGCGAGCCCGCCGACGCCCCCGCAGCGGGCCGCAGCGCCGCAGCCGGTCAACCTTCGCATCGGCGACGTCGCGCGCATCGTCGGAACGACGCCGCGAACCATCCGCTATTACGAGGAGATCGGGCTGCTGCGCGAGTCGCCCGCGCGACCGTCCGGGCAGCACCGGATCTACACCCAGCCCGAGGTCGATCGGCTGCGAGAGGTGATGCGCCTGCGAGATCTGCTCGGCGTCTCGCTGGAGGAGCTCAAGACGCTGCTGACGGCCGAGGAGGCGCGCGCGGAGGTCCGCGCGCAGCTGCGCCGTGAAGACGTCGAACCGCAGCGCCGTCGCGAGCTGCTTCTCGAGGCTCTCGGCCACATCGACCGACAGCTAGAGCTCGTCCGCCATAGGGCCGACGAGCTGGCGAAGCTGCAGGACGAGCTCGGGGAGACGCGCAAGCGCGTCAGGCGCAAGATCCGCGAGCTCGACGCCGGCGCGCAGGGCGCATTCCCGCCACCGGCGCTGGAAGCGACCGGGGAGCCGCAGACATGAGCGCTCGCGGACCGGATCCGGCCGTGCTGGTGGACGGCCTCGTCGTGCGCTTCGGCGAGCTCGAGGCCGTCGGCGGCGTCTCCTTCGCGGTCTCGCCCGGAGAGGTCTTCGGCCTGCTCGGCCCGAACGGGGCCGGCAAGACGACGACGATTCGCGTGCTCACGACGCTGCTCGAAGCGAGCGAGGGGCGCGCGCTGGTGGCCGGCTTCGACGTCCGCAACGACAGCCTCGCGGTGCGGGCGAGCATCGGCTACATCCCGCAGGCGATCTCGGTGGACGGCGCGCTCACGGCCTACGAGAACCTCGACTTCTACGGCCAGGTCACCGGGGTGCCGCGGCGCGAGCGGCGCGAGCGCATCGCCGAGGCGATCGAGACGATGGAGTTGGCCCCGATGCTCGACCGTCTCGCGCGGACGCTGTCCGGCGGCATGCTGCGCCGCCTCGAGATCGCGACCGCGCTGCTCAACCGACCGGCGGTGCTGTTCCTCGATGAGCCGACCGTCGGCCTAGATCCGACCGCGCGGCGAATGGTCTGGGAGCGGCTCTGCGCGCTGCGCGAGCAGGCCGGGACGACGATACTGGTGACGACGCATCTGATGGAGGAGGCGGAGCGCTATTGCGAACGCCTCGCGGTGATCGATCATGGACGCCTCGTCGAGCAGGGCGAGCCGGCGGAGCTGCTCGAGCGCCATCGGACGGAGAGCCTCGAAGAGGTCTTCACGGCTGTCACCGGCCGCGAGATCGACCCCGAGGGCAACGAGGATGAGGGGAGGCTCTCAGATGTCCGCGCACAGCGCCGCGTCGCCCGGCGTCTCGGCTGACCGATCGGGGATCGCCGCACGCCCGCCGGCGCTCTCCTCCGGCCCGCTCGCGCGGATGGCGGCGGGAACGTTGGCGATGGCCCAGGCTGAGATGCGCAAGCTGCGTCACGATCACCTCGACATCATCACCCGTTCTGTCCAGCCGCTGCTGTGGCTGTTCGTGTTCGGCACGGCGCTGCGCAACAACCGCTCGCTGACCCTCGGTACGCTCGACTACCGCGCATACCTCGCACCGGGCGTGATGGCTCAGGCGGCGATGTTCATCGCGATCTTCTTCGGGCTCGCAGTCATCTGGGAACGCGACGTCGGCCAGCTGCAGCGTCTGCTGGCCACGCCGCTGTCGCGGACCTCGATCGTGCTCGGCAAGGCCGCCGGCGCCTGCGTGCGGGCGCTCGTGCAGGCATTCCTGCTGCTCGTCGTGCTCGCCATCACCGGAATCGGGGTGCGCTGGACGCTAACCGGCGTGCTCGGGACGCTTGCGATGCTGATGCTCGGTACCGCCGCTTTCGCGTGCATGTCGATGCTGCTCGCCGCGGCGGTCAAGGAGCGTGAGCGCTTCATGGGCATCGGCCAGCTGATCATGATGCCGCTGTTCTTCGCCTCGAGCGCGCTCTACCCGCTGAGCGTGATGCCGGGTTGGCTGCGCGTGATCGCCCGCGTCAACCCCCTCACCTACGAGGTCCAGGGCCTGCGCCAGATGCTCGTCGGCGTCGGCGGTCGCGGCGAAGTGTGGCTCGACTTCCTCGTCGTCTCAGCCTTCTTCCTGGCGATGCTCGTCGCGGCCACGCGCGCATACCCGAAGGCGATCCTTTGACCGGCAGTACGCTACCCCTCCCGGCCTGCGGCGGACATCTAAATCCTGAACGGACCGGCGCTCGCGACCCGCGTCGCGAGGCCCCGGCCAAGGAGGTGACAGCCACGTGGCAAGCATCGAGGTGAAGCCGAGTCCGGAGGGCGTACCAGGCGCCGTGCACGACCCGCGCGCTCTCCGCGCCGAGGAGCTCACATTCGCCGGCGCCGACGGCACGCAGGTGAACGGCTATCTCGTCCGCCCCGCCGACGACGCGAGCCACCCCGGCGATGATCGTGATCCACGAGGCGGGCGGTCTGAACGACCATATCCGCGACGTCGCAACCGGTTCGCGAACATCGGCTACGTCGCCCTCGCCGTGGACCTCTACACGCGCGAAGGCGGGCCGCCGCCGATGGATGATCTGCAGGCGCTGATGACGCGCCTGTTCTCGATGTCCGACGCGACCGTCCTCGGCGACCTCGAGGGAGCCGCGGAGCTCCTGCGCGCGCGCCCTGAGCTCAGCGGCAGGATCGGCTGTATCGGCTTCTGCATGGGAGGGCGCTACACGCTGCTGTTCGCCTGCTCGAGCGAGCGCCTCAACGCAGCCGTCGACTGCTGGGGAGGCTTCATCGACAAAGCGACGCCCGACAAGCGCTCGACGCCAGAGCGGCCCACTCCGCCGCTGGAGCTGGCCGACCGGCTCCACTGCCCGCTGCTCGCGGCGATCGGCGCCGAAGACCAGAACCCCTCGCCCGAGCTCGGCGATCAGCTGCGCGAGCGCGCCGGCGCAAGCGGTCAGGAGGTCAAAGTGGACGTCTACGAGGACGCAGGCCATGCCTTCTTCGCCGACTATCGCCCGAGCTACCGCCCAGGTCCGGCGTCGAAGCTGTGGCAGGAGATCGTGCCCTTCCTGCGGCGGCATCTGCAGGACGCCTGAGCGGCAAGGGCGCATGTCCAGGAGGGCTCCTGGCCGCTCATATAGTGCGGGGGAGCAAGCTGGCGAGAACGGTTGGAGGTGTCGTGGAGCGCAAATGGTGGACGTTGATCGCGGTCTCGGTGGCGATCTTCATGCTGCTGCTCGACATCACGGTGGTCAACGTCGCGCTGCCCGACATCCAGCGCTCGCTGCACTCGAGCTTCCAGGACCTGCAGTGGGTGGTGAACGCGTACGCGCTGACGCTCGCCGCGTTCCTGCTGACGGCCGGCGCGCTCGCCGACCTGCTCGGGCGCAGGCGCGTCTTCGTGGCCGGCCTGATCGTGTTCACCGCCTCCTCGGCGGTCTGCGGCCTGTCCGGGAGCCCGCTGGCGCTGAACCTCGCGCGCGCGGTGCAGGGGATCGGCGGCGCGATGATGTTCTCCACCTCCCTCGCGCTGATCGCGCAGGCGTTCCGCGGGAAGGAGCGCGGCATCGCGTTCGGCGTGTTCGGCGGCGTGATCGGCGCGGCGGTGGCCGTGGGACCGGTGGTCGGCGGCGTCATTACGTCGGGCATCGGCTGGGAATGGATCTTCTTCGTGAACGTCCCGATCGGCGTGGCGGCCGTCTTCCTGACGCTGACGCAGGTCGCCGAGTCACGCGATCCTGAAGCCAGAGGCGTCGACTGGTTGCGGGTTCGTGACGTTCTCCGGCTCTCTGTTCCTGCTCGTGTTCGCGCTCATCCAGGGAAACGAAAAGGGCTGGGGCTCCACGCGCATCCTCGCCTACCTGATCAGCTCGGCCGTGCTGATCGTGCTGTTCGTGATCGTCGAGCGCAGCGCAGGCGCGACCGATGCTCGACCTGACGCTCTTCCGGCGGCCCGCGTTCGCCGGCGCGAGCATCGTCGCGTTCACGGTGTCGTCGTCGATGTTCTCGATGTTCCTCTACCTCACCCTCTACATCCAGGACGTGCTCGGCTACGACCCGCTTGCAGGCCGGCCTGCGCTTCCTGCCGATAACGCTGCTCTCGTTCGCCGTCGCGCCGATCTCCGGCCGGCTGAGCGTGCGTGTGCCCGTGCGGCTGCTGCTCGGGTTCGGCCTGCTGCTGGTGAGCGCCGGCCTGCTTGCGATGACCGCGATCGATGCATCCTCGGGATGGACGACGCTGATCCCGGGGTTCCTGCTCGCCGGCGCCGGCGTCGGGATGATCAACCCGCCGCTCGCCTCGACGGCGATCGGCGTCGTGCACTACGCGCGCAGCGGGATGGCGTCAGGCATCAACAACACCTTCCGCCAGGTCGGGATTGCAACCGGGATCGCTGGCTTGGGCGCGGTCTTCCAGCACGACGTCACCCGCAACACGGCCGCGGCACTGAGCTCCGGGACCGCCGGGCGCGAGGTGCTGGGCGCCACGCACGGCAAACTGAGCGGCGCGCTGGTGTCGGGCGAAGTCCGAGCGATGGCCAGCCACCTTCCGCGGGCGGCCGGCAGCGCCCTGAGCCACGCCTACCGCGTAGGCTTCACCGAGGCGTTCACGAGCATCCTGATCATCGCCGCGCTGATCGCGCTGACAGGCGCGATGCTCGGCTTCATCCTCGTCCGTGGCCGCGACTTCGTCTCTTCCGAGGAGCCGCTCGCCGCGCCCGAGCAGCTCAGCCTGAGGCCGCGCCGGCTTGAGCGACGCGAGCCAAGTCACGGCTCGCGCGGCTCATATCCGCGGCACGCGAGCACCGGCAGGCGGGGGTAGCGTGGATACGTTGGATCCTCTCGCGAGCGCTTGCACAGCGAGAAGGTCGAGCCGCGCGTATTGCGCACCTGCTGCTGATGTACGCACGTGTCGCACAGGCCGGCTCGAGGCCGGGATCCTGGCAGCTGGATCGGCGCAGAGGACATCGGCTGAGCTTGACAGCAGGACCATGCAGGATGGAGGGCCTGCCCCGCACTTGCAATAATCGTTGCTTATACAACTATGACCACCTTCTATCGCCTGCTCGGATTTCTGCGCCCCTACAAGCGAGGGCTTGCCGCCTCGTGGGCGCTGGCCGGCGCGGCGATGGTCATGACGATCGCGCTGCCGCTGCTCACCGGACTCGCGGTCGAAGCCCTCAGGAAGGGCGCGCTCTATTCCCAGCACCACCAGACGCAGCTGCGCGACCACGAGCGCCACACGCTGGTGCTGCTCGCTCTCGCCATCCTCGCCGCGGTGCTCGTGCGCTGGGCGCTCACGTACCTGCGACGCATGATCGCCGGGCGGCTCTCGCTGGGCATCGAGTACGACCTGCGCGAGCGGATCTACGCCCACCTCCAGCGCCTGGAGCTCGGCTTCTTCGACCACCAGCAGACCGGCCAGCTGATGTCGCGCGCGACCGTCGACCTGCAGGCCGTCCGCTTCTTCCTCGGCTACGGGCTCGTGTTCATCCTGCAGTCGATCCTCACGATCGTGCTCGCCGGCAGCGTGATGATCGCGAGCAATCCGCGCCTCGGCCTGATCGCGCTGGCGCCGGTCCCGTTCGTGACCGTGATCTCATACCGCTACGGCCGCCGCGCCCGGCCTGCGATCCAGGACACCCAGCAGCGCATCGCCGAGCTGACGGCCGACGCCGAGGAGAACATCTCCGGCGTGCGCGTGGTCAAGGCCTTCGCGCGCGAGCCGCGCCAGCTGACGCGCTTTCAGACGAGCGTCGGGCGCGTGTTCAACCAGGCGATGGTCGCGACCCGGCTCGAAGCCGCTTACAACCCGTGATCGGCTTCCTCCCGCAGCTCGGCCTCGCCGCCGTGCTGCTGCTCGGCGGCGAGAGCGTCATCCACGCGCATCTCTCGCTCGGGCAGTTCACCGAGTTCTACCTCTACCTGAACATGCTGATCGCGCCGATGCGCTCGCTCGGCGTGACGCTCGACCTCGCACAGCGGGCAACGGCGTCCGGAGCCCGCGTCTTCCAGCTGCTCGACCGCGCCCCGCGCCTGACCGCCCCGCCGCAGGCGCCGCCGCTGCCGCCTGGCAACGGGCATGTCCAGCTACGCGACGTCACGCTGCGCTACGACGACTTCGACGACTGGGGCGCCGCCTACGCGCACGCCCGCGAGCAGTCCCTCCCCTCCCCGGCGCACATCCCGCCAGCGCGGCCGCGGGCGCGTCCGACGGCCGGCCGCATGCGCTCGCGCTCGCCAACGGCGGGCGGCCGGCGCAGACGGCGCGCACGGTGCTGCGCGACATCGATCTCGACGTGCCCGCCGGGCGCACGATCGCGCTGGTCGGGGCCACCGGCTCGGGCAAGACCAGCCTCGTGTCGCTGATCTCACGCCTTTACGACGTGAGCGCCGGAGCCGTCATGCTCGACGGGGCGGATGTGCGCGAGGTGGACCTTCGCTCGCTGCGCCGCGCGGTGGCGGTCGTCAGCGACGACCCCTTCCTGTTCTCGGCCACGATCGCCGAGAACATCGCCTACGCCCGCCCAGACGCGTCGCTTTCGGAGATCGAAGACGCCGCCGAGCGCGCGCAGGCGCACGAGTTCATCGCACGCCTCCCCGAGGGCTACGACACGCGGCGTGGGCGAGCGCGGGCTGACGCTCTCCGGCGGCCAGCGCCAGCGGCTCGCGATCGCACGCGCGCTGCTCGCCGATCCCCGCGTGCTGATACTCGACGATGCCACCTCATCGGTCGACTCCTCCACCGAGCGGCTGATCAAGGTGGCGCTCGACGAGGCGATGGCCGGGCGCACGACGTTCATCATCGCCCACCGCCTCTCGACGATCGCGCTCGCCGATGAGATAGTGCTGCTCGATCACGGGCACATCGTCGCGCGCGGGGATCACTCCGAGCTGCTCGAGGTCTCCGAGTTGTATCGCGAAATCGTCGAGAAGGGGCTGCCCGAGCACGTCTTCCTCACCGAGGCGCCGCTCAAGCGGGAGGTGAGCGGACTGTGAGCCCGGCGGCTTCGGCGGCGGTGGCATGGGCGCGGGCCGAGGCGGCGGAGGCGGACTCGGCGGCGGGCGCGTGCTCGGCCCCGGCGGCGGTCGCGGCGGGCAGCAATGGACCGGCGAGCGTGCGAGCAGGGGCAGCCGCGGGCGCAACCTACGCGGCCTGCTGGAGCTGCTGCGTCCGTATCGGCTGCGCGTGGCGGGGATGCTCACCGCGCTGCTGCTCGGCACGGCGGCCTCGCTGACACCGCCGCTGCTGGCCAAAGTGGCGATCGATCAGGGGATCGTGGGACACGACACGGGCACGCTGGTGCTCGTGGTCGCAGCTTTCCTCGCGGCCGCGCTGCTGGTGTGGCTGATGACCGCCGCGCAGACCTACCTCGTCGGCTGGGTCGGGCAGCGCGCCCTCGCAGACCTGCGCCTGCGCATCTTCACGCACCTGCAGCGTCAGCCGATCGGCTTCTACGAGAGCCGGCCCGCCGGCGTGCTGATCTCGCGTATGACCAACGACGTCGAGGCGCTCGAAAGCCTCGTGACGGACTCGGTGGTGACGCTGTTCCAGTCCGGGCTGACGCTGGTCGGCGCGATCGCCGTCCTGGTCTACCTCGACGTGAGGCTGGCGCTGCTCACCTTCTGCATCGTCCCGTTCGTCGCAGGCTTGAGCATCTGGTTCCGCCTCACCTCAGCGCAAGCCTTCCGGCGCACACGCGAGACGATCGGAGCGATCACCGCCTATCTGCAGGAGACGCTTTCCGGCATCAGGGTCGTGCGCAGCTTCGGCGGTGAGCCGCTGCACGAGGCGCGCTTCGCCGAGCTCAACGCGGAGAACAGGGACGCGAACATGACCACGGTGCGACTCAACGCCGCCTACTTTCCCGCCGTGGAAATGCTCTCCGGCGTGGCGCTCGCGCTAATCATCCTCTACGGGGGACTGCAGGCGATCCAGGGACACGTCACCGCAGGGACCGTGGTGGCGTTCGTCGCGACGCTCTCGTTCCTCTTCGAACCGATCCAGCAGCTCTCGCAGCTCTACACGACCTACCAGTCCGGCATGGCCGCCCTGGAGAAGATCTTCCAGCTGCTCGACGTCCGCCCCGACCTCGAGGACAGCCCCGACGCCGTCGAGCTGGCGCGCATCGACGGCGAGATCGACTTCGAGGACATCTCGTTCGCCTACAGACAGCGGCGCGGGCCGCTCTCGAACGGCTCGGACGACGGCGCGCCGGCGGCGCTCGCGCTCGAGCACGTCAACCTGCACGTCCCGCCGGGCGAGACGGTCGCGCTCGTCGGAGCCACCGGCGCCGGCAAGTCCACGATGGCCAAGCTCGTCGCACGCTTCTACGATCCGACCGAGGGGCGCGTGCTGGTCGACGGGCACGACCTGCGCGAGATCTCGAGCGCCTCGCTGCGCTCGCAGATGGGGATCGTGCCGCAGGAGGCGTTCCTGTTCTCCGGCACGATCGGCGAGAACATCGCGTTCGGACGGCCGAACGCCAGTGACGAGGAGATCCGCGCGGCCGCCGCCGCGGTCGGCGTCGACGAGTTCATCTCCGAACTCGAGCACGGCTATGACACCGAGGTCGGCGAGCGCGGCGCGCAGCTGTCGGCCGGCCAGCGCCAGCTGATCGCGTTCGCGCGAGCGCTGATCGCCGAGCCGCGCATTCTCGTGCTCGACGAGGCCACCTCGAACGTCGACCTGCACACCGAGGGTCGCATCGAGGAGGGACTGCGGCGCCTGCTCTCAGGCAGGACGTCGATCGTCATCGCGCACCGCCTCTCGACGATCCGCCAGGCCGGGCGCATCGTCGTGCTCGAGCACGGCCACATCGCCGAGCAGGGCACACACGACGAGCTGATCGCAGCCCAAGGGCGCTATTTCGACCTCTACCGCGACTGGGCGGCGCAGGCGGCGATGTAGCCAGTCGCGATCATGTTGCCCAAAATCGCACCGTAGAGCTCCGGGACAAGGACTCGAACCTCGAACTTGACATCCAGAGTGTCACGTGTTTCCAATTACACCATCCCGGACCGGAGGCTGCGGCTAAGGATATCCGCTCGACATTGTGGGTTCCGCTCCCGGCCGGGAGCGGCTTTCGGCCGCGCTTGTTGGGCAGGGAGCGGACCGACCGTCTTGTTTCATCCCAAGCAGCACGAACATATGTTCGTGTCCGCGCTCGAGCTGCGCAGGCGATCGCTCCTCGATGCCGGCGTCTCCGTGGCGGAAGTCGCGCTCCACAGCTGGGGCGGACGCAACCGCCGGCGCAGGGCCGCGATCAAATCCTGACCGGCTCCCCGTCGGGCGTGAAGTAGGCGGTGATCGCCTCCTCGAGACCGGGGTCGAGCACCAGCAGCACCTCGTCGCCGGCCTGGAGGACCGTGTCGGCCTTCGGCACGAACCCAGTCCCGCCGCGCAGGACGGAGATGATCAGGCTGCCTTCGGGCAGTCTTATGTCCGAGATCTTCTCGCCGACCGTCGGCGCGGCGTCACTCACCTCGAGCTCGATGATCTCGAGCCGCTCCTCTTCGAGCGCGAGCAGGTGCACGAGGCCGTAGCGCGGAACCTCGTGCTCGATCAGCCGCAGGATCAGGTCGGTCGCCGAGACCGCCGGCTGGATCCCGAGCAGCCTGAAGTGATCGTGATTGCGCGGATTGTTGACGCGCGCGATGATCCGGTCGCACAGATACTTCTCCTTGGCCACCTGGCAGACGAGGATGTTGTCCTCGTCGTCGCCGGTCACGGCGATCACGAGATCGGCGCGCTGGATGCCCGCGCGCTCGAGCACCCACAACTCGGTCGCGTCGCCGTAGTGGGCGGCATGCTCGAACTCATCCTCGATCGCCAGGTAGCACGAACGCGAGGACTCGATCAGCGTGACCTCGTGCTCCTTGGCAATCAGCTCCCGTGCCAGGTTGCGTCCCACCTTGCCGGCGCCGACGATGATCGCGTACATATCGCTAAACCGGCTCCAGCTCGATCGCGTGCTCGAACATCTCGATCGCGTGCTTGGTCGGAGAGATCGTGTCCAGGCCCTGTTCGCCGTACCAGCTGGCGCGCGCCGGATCCATCACCCGCACGATCACCTTCTCGATGCCGAAGCGCTTCTGGGCGATCTGGGCGATCACGAGGTTCGTGTTGTCGCCGGCTGTCGAAGCGATGAACACGTCCGCCCGCTCGATCCCGGCCTGGATCAGCGCATCGATCTCGAGCGCCGTCCCGACCGTGAACTGGCCGCGCGCCTCCTCCCAGCTCTTGTCCTGGCCCGCGTCGAGCCGCTCGTGCGAAAGCGGGTCCTCGTCGAGGACCGACACCTCGTGGCCGGCAGCCAACGCAGACTTGGCGATTGCCGAGCCGACCCGGCCGGCGCCTACGATCAAGACAAACATAGGACTGAGTGCAAGACCATAGCGCGCAGACTAGACGATGGGCGCGCGTGCCCGGTGCGCGCGGCGGGCCAGCTCGACCGGCGAGTCGCCTGCGGCGGGCGCCGTGACGATCACGCGGCACGGCGCCTTGCTGACGACGTACTTGGTGACGTCGCCGACAAAGCTCTCGAGCGGCCCTCCCCTGCCCCCCAGCCGCGCGCCGCCGCGGATCAGCGACGGCTCCTCCGCGCCGAGCACGATCGCCTCGACGCCGCGCCGCCTCGCCTCATCGACGATCGCATACCCCGCGCGGCGCGTTCGCACGATGGCGGTCGCGACCTGCACGCCGGTGTACTCCTCTCCCACGGCCTTCGCCCGCGCGAGCACCTGGCGCGCGTGTTTGACCTGCGCGTCCGGCAGGCTCGCATCGAGCGGCAGCGACATCGGGATCACGAACACCCACAGCGCCTCGATCGTCGCCGTGTCGATCGCCGCCTCGTCGGTCTGTTGGCTCGAGACGAGCAGGGCCGCCGTCTGCACGATGTCGTCGTCGAGGTCGGTGCCGAACAGCGGGACCAGGATCGAGCCATAGTCGCGCTCCTGCGGCTGTTCGGCGCGCAGGATCTGCGGCGGTACGGTCACGCGCCGCAGCAGCGACGTCTCATCCACCCGGCGGTAGACAACGTAGAGCGTGATCCCGATCGCCATCCACGCGAAGCCGACATAGCGCGCCGGCTGGTGCACGACGATCACCGCGATCCAGCCCGCCGCCGACGCAACCGCGCCGAAGACGGCCGGCAGCGGCAGCTCGCCGCCGCGCACGCGCACCGACAGCGGCACGCGGTAGGGACGGTCGCGATCCGGCTCGAGGTAGCGCAGGCGGCATACCGACACGTGCGCGATCGTGAACGCGAGCATCGCCCCGAACGCGTAGATGCCGACCAGGAAGTCGAGGTCCTCCGGCACCACCAGCGCGGCGGCGATCAGGCCCGCGATGACGATCAGCACGTAGGGCGTCGAGCGCTGCGGATGCAGGCGCCCGAGGCCGCTCGGGATCTGGCGGTTGGTCGAGAGCGAGTACGCCAGCCGCGAAAGACCGAGCATCGCCGAGTTGGCCGCCGCCACGAGTGTGAGCGCCCCGAGTCCGCCGACCAGGTACCTGAGCGTTTCCGCCAGCCAGTGCGGACGCACGCGCGCGACCACCCCCAGCATCGGCGCGTTCAGGTAGCGCGTCGCAAGCTCGGTGTGCCCCGCATGCACCGGCAGCGCCGTCACCGCCACGAGCGCGATCCCGGCGTACAGCACCACGACCGTGACGGTGCCGCTCCCGACGACGCGTTTGAGCGCGCGGCGGCTGATCCGCACCTCGCCGGCCACGCCGGCGGCCGACTCGAGGCTCGTGAACGCGATCACGGCGACGGTCAGCGCGAACACCAGGTCCGACCACCTCGGGGCGCTGCCGAGGTGAATCGGGCTCAGCAGGGTGTGCGGGCTGAAGAACAGCACGAGCCCGAGCACTACGATGAAAGCCTGGAGCGCGAGGTCGGCGATCACCAGCAGGCCGATGCGCCGCGCGCGCTGCCCGCCGAAGCCGCGGATGTTGGCGAGCACGACGGACGCGATGACGGCCAGTGCGAGGCCGAGCGCCACACCGCTTTCGCCGAGCGGACTCCAGAAGACGCGCAGGTACTGCGTCGCCGAGTAGGCGGTGACGGCGATCAGGATGATGTAGTCGAGCAGGATCGCCCAGCCGGCGATGAAGCTCACTAGCTCGTTGAACGCGAAGCGCGCGAACACCGTCGAGCCGCTGCGTTCGGGGTGCATCGATGCGCCCTCGGCGTAGGTGCTCGCCGTCACCGCGAACAGCACCGCCGCGACCAGGAAGACGAGCGGCGTCAGCCCGAGCGCGTGCCCGGCGATGACGCCGAGCGAGAAGTAGATCGCGCTCGCCAGCGACGTGTAGACGATCGAGAACAGGATCGGCGAGCCGATGCTGCGGCGGACGATCACGCGCGAGCGAGCCGCGAGCTCCGATGCATCCGAGCCCGCATGCGTGCTCATGCCCCGCGGCCCCGCCTGATCTCGACATACGCGCGCCCGACGCCTGCTGCGAGGAACAGTACGCCGAGCAGCAGGCGCGTCGAGATCGCACTGCCGCGCTCGCTCACCGCCTCGATGATCAGCGCCAGGCCGATCGCGAGCATCAGCAGCGAGAACACCAGCGTGGCCGTGCGATGCGCTCCTCGACCGGTCATCTCAGCTGAGCTTAGGTCCTCTCTGGCGAGCCCGGCGCCGGCGGCTCGGGCGAGAAAAGCGGTCCGGCGCCGGCGGCGCGACACGCGGGCAGGCGCCTCAGGTTATGAGCGGGATGATCAGGATGGCGACGATGTTCGCGACCTTGATCATCGGGTTGATCGCCGGACCGGCCGTGTCCTTGAAGGGATCGCCGACCGTGTCTCCCGTCACCGAGGCGGCGTGAGCGTCCGAGCCCTTGCCGCCGTACGCGCCGTCCTCGATCAGCTTCTTCGCGTTGTCCCACGCGCCGCCGCCTGCCGTCATCAGGACGGCGAAGAAGAAGCCGACGACGATCACTCCGATCAGCAGGCCGCCGAGCGCCTGCTGATCGATCAGCCCGACGATAAGCGTCAGGAGGATCGGCAGAAGCGAGGGCAGGATCATCTCGCGCTGCGCTGTGCGGGTGACGATGTCCACGCATGTCGCATAGTCCGGTTCTTCGCTGTAGTCCATGATCCCTGGGTGCTCGCGAAACTGACGCCGCACCTCCTCGACCACTGCGCCGCCGGCGCGCCCCACCGCCTCGATCGACAGGGAGGCGAACAGGCACACCATCAGCCCGCCCACCAGCAGGCCGATCAGCACGGCCGGTTCGTTGATGCCGAAGGAGATCGCGTGACCAAGCTTGTTTTCGAGTTCTTTCTGAAAGCCAGCGAACAACACGATCGCGGCGAGCACCGCCGAGCCGATCGCGTAGCCCTTGGTGACGGCCTTGGTGGTGTTACCCACGGCGTCGAGACGGTCGGTGACATTGCGCACGTCCTCTGGCAGGTCTGCCATCTCCGCGATGCCGCCGGCGTTGTCGGTGACTGGACCGAACGCGTCGAGCGCGACGATCAGGCCCGTCAGCGAGAGCAGGCCCATCACTGCGACGCCTACGCCGTAGATACCGGTGACCCCGCCGCCGGCGAGCTTCCAGGCGCCGAGAATTCCGAGCACGATCACGAGCGCGGGAAGAGCCGTGGCCTGGAGCCCGGAGCCGAAGCCCTGGATGATGTTCGTCGCGTGTCCGGTGATCGACGCCCTCGCGGTCTTCTTGACCGGGGAGAAGCGCGTCGAGGTGTAGTAGTCGGTGATCGTGAACAGGAACGCCGTGACGGCGATCCCGATAAGCGAGCACAGGTAGAGATGCGTCCAGCTCGGAGTATTGACGGTTTCGCCGACGGCTCGGAAACTGAGATTGCGCATCAGCCAGTAGGTGATCGGCGCAAAGGCGCCGGCTGCGATCACTCCTGAGACGACGAGACCCTGGTAGAGCGCCCGCTCTACGTTCCCGCTCCGCGAGCGGACGGCGAAGGTGCCGATGATCGAGGCGATGATCGCGGCGCCGCCGAGCACCAGCGGGTACAGCGCGACCCGTGTGGCCTCGTGGAAGGTGAGAACTCCGAGCAGGATCACCGCGACGGCGGTGACCGCGTAGGTCTCGAACAGGTCCGCGGCCATACCCGCGCAATCGCCGACGTTGTCGCCGACGTTGTCGGCGATCGTCGCCGGGTTTCGTGGGTCGTCCTCCGGGATGCCGGCCTCGACCTTGCCGACCAGGTCGGCGCCCACGTCCGCTGCCTTCGTGAAGATGCCGCCACCGAGTCGCGCGAACACGGAGATCAGTGAGCCTCCGAAACCGAGGCCGATGAGCGCGTCGACCGCCGTCTTCGGGCTGTCATTGAAGAACGACGTCAATGCGCCGTAGTAGCCGGCGACCCCGAGCAGCGCCAGTCCGACCACGAGCAGGCCCGTGATCGCCCCGCCCCGAAAGGCGACCCGCAGAGCCGGGGTGACCCCCGTGCGTGCGGCCTCGGCTACGCGAGCATTCGCGCGCACCGAGACGTTCATCCCGATGTAACCGGTCGAGCCGGAGAGCAGTCCGCCGATTGCGAAGCCGACCGCGACGGCGATGTTCTGGATCAGGATCAGTGCCACGAAGAGCACGACGCCCACCGCGGCGATCGTCGTGTACTGGCGGTTCAGATAGGCGCGCGCGCCCTGCTGAACAGCGAGCGAGATCGATTGCATCCGCTCGTTGCCTGGCGAGAGCGCGAGCAAGGATCGCGCGGTCACGAGGCCGTAGACGACCGCGCAGGCGGCGCATACCAGGGCGACGACGACCCCATGGTTCGTCAGAAAGCTGCTCAACAGAAATCCTCCGCGGTCTGATTTGCGTGCCGCGCGAGGATGTTCGCGCGCACATTTGACGCCCGGCATCGCTCAGCGCGAGCGCCTGTCCGGTGCAAACGCGGGCGCAGTCTATCGTGCCGGCCGGCGACGTGCCGGCCAGCAGCCGGCGCGCGCATCCAGCCTCACCGTCCCGGCACCCACAGCTTGCCGCTCGCCTCAGCCGGTCCGCGAGCGCCCGCGCTCTCGTCCTTCCCAGGCTCGTCCTTCCCACCTGACGGCGCTTTCGCGCCCTGTCCGCCGCCGGCCTGCACGTCGCGCGCATAGGCCATCTGCAGCTGCGAGAGCGCGTCGCGCAGCGAGCGCAGCTCCTGTGCGGGGATCCTGCGTTCGAGGATGTCGAGCAGCGCTTTGACGGCGTCGATCGCATCGCGCACCTGCTCGAGGTCGCCGACCGAGCCCGCCGCGGCGCTGCCGGCGCCGGGTCCCGAGTCCGCCGTCTCCCCGGCCTGCCGCCCGCCGGGGGGCCCGAGCCGGCGAGCGCCGATGTTCAGCAGCGAAACCACCGCCTGGGCGATCATGTCAGTGCTCGTGATGCGGCTCAGTTCGGCCTCGTAGGCAGCGCGAAGCTCCTCCTCGCTCGGCTCGCTCGTCGCCTGCCCGGGGCTCGCTCCAGGCTCGTTCGCTCCTCCCATCGCGTCTGCGCTCACACCGTCACCTCCTGGGGATATGTCTCTCTCGTCTCGTTCACCGAGGCCGCGAACACCTCCTCGCGCGTGGCGCCGGCCTCGATCATGCGCCGCTGGCGCTGCGCGCCGTTGCGCTCGGGGAACACGGGGTCGATGCCGAGCTCGGCACGGATCGGCGCCGTCCAGCTCGCCAGCCGCTCGATCGCGTCGCGCGCCGGGTACTCCTCCGCTCGCTCCAGGTCGATCAGCCGGCCGTCGAGGCCGTAGCGGGTGGCTCGCCAGACGTTCTCCTCGATCAGCCGCCGCTCCGCGCCGGCGAACGGAACGCCCTCGTCGACGTCGCGCAGCGCCTGCGCGACGCAGGCGACCATCAGCGAGGCGAGCGCGTCGGACTCCTGCGCGGTCGCCTGGGCGTCGCAGATGCGAATCTCGACGGTGCCGAAACTGAAGTGCGGGCGCACCGACCACCACACCTGCGTGAACTCGACGATCGAGCGCGTTCGGATCAGGAACTCGATGTACTCCCGATAGGCGCGCCAGCCGCCGAAGGCATCGGGGACGCCGCAGCGCGGGAAGCTCTTGGTGAAGCTCTGCGTTCGCGCCGAGTGCAAGCCGCTGTCACGCCCGTCGAGATAGGGCGAGTTGGCGGACACCGCCAGCAGCAGCGGCAGCACGGGCCTCAGCCTGTCGCAGACGCGCACCGCGCGATCGACGTCGCCGACGCCGACATGCACGTGCAGGCTGAAGGTGTTGTTGCGCCAGGCGACGTATTTGAGCTCCTCCTCGACCCTGAGGTAGTGCTCGGTCTCGATGATCGGCTGCTCGCGGTAGTCCGCCCACGGGTGGGTCCCCGTCGCGCCGAGCGCTGCGCCATGCGCGCCGACGAGCGCGAACAGCCGCGCGCGGCGCTCGCGCTGGCGGGCGAGAGCGTCGTGCAGGTCCGAGCCGACGCCGGAGATGATCTCGATCTCCGAGGAGATCAGCTCGCCGGTGATGGCGTCGTGCAGGAGCGGATCGCTCGCCGCGGCGGCGCGCAGCTCCTCGAAGCGCGGAACGAGATCGAGCGTGCGCGGATTCAGGATCGCGAACTCCTCCTCGACGCCGACCGTGAGGTCGACCGCCTCGGCGAAGGTCTCGGCCGCTCGGTCTAGATCCTGGCTGTTCATCGCTTCGAGTCTGCGTGCGGTTGTCCGGTCAGGGGCGGTCCGGCCTACAGTGTGACTCGCGCAGCCGGCCGCGCCTCAGGTCAAATAGAAGTACAGCGCGTAGAGCAGGTCGACGGCCGGGCTCGAGGTGTGCACTGTCACCTCCGGCGGGACGTCGAGCAGCGACTCCGAGTAGTTGAAGATGATCTTCACGCCCGCCTCGACGAGCTCGTCGGCGAGCCCCTGTGCGGCATGCGTGGGCACCGCGAGAACCCCCACCACGATGTCCTCGTCCTCGACCACCTGGCTCAGCTCCGAGATATGGCGTACCGTCTGGCTGCCGAGCGGCGTGCCGACCTTGGCCTCGTCGGCGTCGAAGATCGCGACCACGCGAAAGCCGTGGTCGGCGAAGATTTCCGAGGAGGCGATCGCCTTGCCCAGGTGCCCGGCGCCGATCAGGGCGATGTTGTGCTGGCCGGCGGTGCGCAGGATCTTGCGGATCTGCGACACGAGCGCCTCGACGTTGTAGCCGACGCCGCGCTTGCCGAACTTCCCGAACCCGGACAGGTCGCGCCGTATCTGGGTCGAGTTCACGTGCGTGTAGTCGGACAGCTCCTGTGAGGAGATCGTCTCCTTGCCCATCTTCTTGGCCTGCGTCAGCACCTGCAGGTAACGCGACAGGCGTGCCGCGACCCCCAACGACAGCCGCTCGCTGGGGGATGCCCTGCCGTCCCGCTCGGCCTGGACCGCGCCCGTGGGGTCTCCGTAGCTCATCGCCGTGACTCTAGACGCTCGCGCACGAGCGCCTCCTCGAGGAAGTAGTCGCACAGCTCCTCGCCGTCAACGGCGATGACGGGTATGCGATCGAAATAGGCGCGGTGAAGGGACTCGTCCGTGGTTATGTCGCGCTCCTCGAGGTCGAACGCCAGCTCCACCTGCAGGCGGCGCAGGGCGGCTATTGCATCCTCGCACAGGTGGCAATCCGGCTTGGAGTAGACGGTCACGGTCATCGCGGGCGTTCTCCGGTGGCATAGGCGTCGAGGGCGAGGTAGTGCGGATAGGGCAGCTGCTCCACGAAGCGCGCCGCGCTGGCGATCATCGCGGCGTTGTCCGTGCACAGCTGCGGCGCCGGGATGTGCAGCGTCGCGCCGAGCTCGCGCAGGCGCCGGCGCAGCTCCCCATTGGCTGCGACCCCGCCACCGACGGCGAGGCGAGTGCTCCCCGTCTGCTCGAGCGCCTGCTCCGCGCGTACGGCGAGGGTCTCGACGATCGCCGCCTGGTATGAGGCAGAGAGGTCGCCGGCGCGCGCGGTGGCCTCGGCCTCGGAGAGCTCGCGCAGCGCATACAGCAGCGCAGTCTTCACGCCGGCGAAGGAGAAGTCGAGGCTGCGAGCAAACGCCCGGCGAGCAGCGCCGCGTCCCCCCCGCGCACGCTCGCGCCTGGATCCGGGAAACGCGAACGCCTCCGGATTGCCTGCGGCGGCGAGCCGCTCGAGCTCGGGGCCGCCGGGGAACCCGAGCCCGAGCATTCTCGCCCCCTTGTCGAAGGCCTCCCCGGCGGCATCGTCGAGCGTGCGTCCGAGCACGTCGAAGCCGTCGTAGCCGCCGACGTGGGCGAGCAGCGTGTGTCCGCCGCTCGCGATCAGGCACACGAACGGCGGGTCGAACGCGGCGTCATCGGCCAGGAAGTTGGCGGCCACGTGCCCCTGCAGGTGGTCGACCGGGGCGAACGGCAGCTCCCGCGCCGCGGCAAGCGCCTTCGCCGTCGAGAGGCCCACGAGCAGCGCGCCGACCAGCCCAGGACCCTGCGTGGCGGCCACCAGCTCGATGCGCTCGAGGCTCACGCCGGCGTCGTCCAGCGCCTTGGCGACGATCGCGTTCACCAGCTCGAGGTGGTGGCGCGAGGCGATCTCCGGGACGACGCCGCCGAAGCGCTCGTGAACCCCCTGCGAGGAGATCACGTTCGCGAGCATGCGGCCGTCCGCGTCGATGACCGCCGCGCACGTGTCGTCGCAGCTCGTCTCGAGCGCGAGGATCGTCATCCCGAGCCCGGATTCGGCACGTCGTCGAGCTCGCCTGAGCCCGATCGGTCGGCAAGCGTGGCCGGGGTCCGCCACATCACGAGCGCGTCCTCGCCGTTGTCCTGGTAGTAGCGGCGGCGCATGCCGGCCGCACGGAAGCCCTCGCGCTCATACAGCCGGATCGCGACGCTGTTCGACCGGCGCACCTCGAGCGTGAAGCGGGCGGCAGGGTCGCCGACCTGCGCGTACAGCTCGGCGAGCAGAGCCGAGGCCAGTCCCCGGCGCTGATGATCGATGTCGACCGCCACGTTCATCACGTGCCAGACCGTGTCATAGCGGGAACAGATCAGATACGCGACGAGCGGCTCCTCGCCGCCAGCCCTGCGGACGGTCGCCGCCAGGCAGATTCCCGACGGCTTGGACAGCTCCAGCACGAACATCGCCAGCGACCACGGCGTTGGGAACACGCGCCGCTCGATCGCCATCACCTGCGGCAGGTCCGGGTAGGCGAGCCGCCGGATCTCGACGGGCGGCGGGTCCTCGATCGTCTGCGGAGCCGCGGATCGCTCAGCCACGGTCCAGCCCTCCTGCGGAGGCCGTCTCGAGGGCTATCTCCGCGTCCGGCCGGCGCCGGTAGTCGGGCAGGATCTGCTCATCGCCCGCCGCCGCCTCTGCGTGCGCCCCGATCTCGCAGATCGACACGGCGCTCACGTGGTGAAGCGGCGATGAGTCGGGTGCGACCTTGACGCCAAGGCGCTCGAGATGGTCGCGAAAGCGCACGGCGCCGTCGCCCACCGCTAACCAGCGGCGATCCGGCTGCACACCTTGCTCGACGGCGGCCGCGAGCACGGCGCCGAGATCCGCCGGCGCGAGCGCTCGAGCCGCGACGAGCTCGACGGGCGGTGCACCGCGTCCGCCAGTCTCATACGCGCCGGCGAACGCCTCGCCGCGGCGGGCATCGATCACCGCAAGCACCGCATCCGACGGAGCCTCGCCGGGATCCACCTCATGCCCGCGGGCGCTGGCCAAGAGCGCCGGCGCAGCCAGCGCCTGCAGGCTCGAGACCCCGACCAGCTCCGCGGCGAGCGACTGCGCGAGACCGCGAGCGGTCGCGATCCCCACCCGCAGGCCAGTGAACGTGCCGGGTCCGACGCCGACTGCGAGCCGCTCGATCGCGTCCCACGTGATGCCCGCCGCGCCGAGCAGATCGTGCGCCATCGCGAGCAGCCGAGTCGCATGACCAGGATGATCTCCCGCAAGCGGATCATCGCGCTCTTCGATCGTGTGCCCCTCGGCAAGCCGCAGGCCAACCGCCGTTGAGGGCGTGGCGGTGTCGAAACCGAGCACGATCATGGCCGGTCTGCGTCCTGGACTGCGCCGACATCGATGCGCCGGCGGTCGCCTCCGCGATGGCTGAGCGTCACGCGCAGGCGGGCGCCCGAGAGTTCGCCGGGCGGGTCCTGCGGCCACTCCACGAACGCGATCCGACCCGGACCGAGGTAGTCGGCGAGCAGGCCCGGGTCCTCATGCTCGAGGCCGGCCAGACGGTAGAGGTCCAGGTGGGTGACGGTCACGTCGCGCGCTTGATAGCGATGCCCGATGCTGAAGGTCGGGCTCGTCACGGGGTCGCGCACGCCGAGAGCGCGAGCGGCGCCGCGGACAAGCGTCGTCTTGCCCGAGCCGAGATCACCGTGGACGAGCACGACATCGCCATCGCTCAGGGCGCGCGCGAGCTCGGCGCCAAGCGATTCGGTCTCGGCGGGAGCGGTTGTTTCGACGCTGCGCACGGCCACTGACGAGAGCCTAGAGGCTGTTCGCACATTCGACGCCCGCAGCTCGTGCGCCGTTAAAGGACCGACCCGCGGGAGAATGGGACGCGGGCCGGTCGTTACTCCTGGAGGGATGGAGACAGGACCTTCATCGGCAGCCATCGTGGCTCGCTTTAGGACCTGGACGAGAAAATTCGACATTTCTCGGTTTTTTCCTTCTTTGCAGGGAAATTACGCGTGGAGGAGCGTCCAGGGCGCCTGGACGCCCGCTAGAACAGCCCGAGCTGATCGGCCTCGCTGAGGTTCGGCTCGCGATCGGCTGCGAGCGGCTCCTCCGCGGCGGGCTCGGCGAGATCCGGAATCTCGGCACGCCTCGGCTGCTCGGGGGCGCCGAGCGCGAGCAGCTGCGGCAGCTTCGCGAAGTCCGCGCGCAGCGTCTCGAGCATCCGCGGCGTGTAGAGCGCGGCCGCCGGATGGTAGATCGGATAGAGCCGCACCGCGCGCGCGCCCAGCACGCGCACCTCCGGCTGGCCGTGCAGGCGCGTGATCCCGGTCGGCTCGCCGCGCAGCAGCTTGGTCGAGAAGTTGCCCAGTGTGCAGATCACGCTCGGCTGGATCAGCTCGACCTGGCGCAGCAGATACTCCTGGCAGTTCTCGATCTCGATCGGCAGGGGATCGCGGTTGCCAGGGGGCCTGCACTTCAGGACATTGCAAACAAACACGTTCTCTCGCGTCAACCCGATCTCCTCGAGCAGGCTGTCCAGCAGCTTGCCAGCGCGCCCTACGAACGGGAGGCCCTGCTCGTCCTCGCTGGCCCCGGGGGCCTCGCCCACGAACATCAGATCCGCGTCGGCGTTGCCCGCTCCGAACACGACCGTCTTTCGCGTTGCCGCAAGCTCCGGGCAGCGCACGCAGCTACGCGCCTGCACGAGGACCTCCTTCAGCGCCTCGCGCCGCTCGGAGGCCGACCGCTCGCTCTCCTCGGAGGACATCGGCTGGATGGTAGTTCTTCGTCACGAGGGCGCTCGCCTGCGCAGGCGAGCGGCCCAACGTCCGCGGCGGTGGTGCCGGGTACCGCGCCATTTGAGCGATGATCTCGGCATGCCCGATCCCACGGAGCTCGCCGTGAGGGCCGAGTTCGCCGGCGTCGTCGTCGCGATCGCGCACGGCGTCGATGAGCCGGTCGGCGCAGGCACGCCGCTGGTCGTGCTCGAGGCGATGAAGATGGAGCACGAGGTGCTCGCGCAGACCGACGGCGTGGTTCGCCGCATCGCGGTGGCCGTCGGGGACGCGGTCGAGGAGGGCCAGCTGCTGTTGATGCTCGAGCCCGGCGCCGGCGCGTCAGCGGATGGGCGGCGCTCGACCGAGGGCGGCGCGAGCGCCGGAATGTCGGCCGGCGAGCGCTCGGACCTCGCGGCCGTCCGCGAGCGCCATCAGATCGGCCTCGACGAGGCACGCCCGGACGCGGTCGCGCGCCGCCGGGAGCGCGGGCAGCGCACCGCGCGCGAGAATCTCTCGGACCTTCTCGATGAGGGCAGCTTCGTCGAGTACGGCGCCTTGATCTTCGCCGCGCAGGAGCGGCGACGCACACGCGAGGACCTGATCGCTCGCACGCCCGCCGATGGTCTCGTCGGTGGTGTCGGCGCCGTCGATGGCCGGCCATGCGTGGCCATGTCCTACGACTACACGGTCCTAGCCGGCACCCAGGGCATGCGCAACCACCTCAAGAAGGACCGCCTGTTCGACGTCGCCGAGCGCCGCCGGCTGCCGGTCGTGCTGTTCGCGGAGGGCGGCGGCGGGCGGCCGGGCGACGTCGACATGCCGATCGTCGCCGGTCTCGATTGCCGTGCGTTCGCGCTGTTCGCGCAGCTGAGCGGGCTGGTGCCGCTCGTCGGCGTCGCCTCCGGGTACTGCTTCGCAGGCAACGCCGCGCTGCTCGGCTGCTGCGACGTCGTGATCGCAACAGAGGATTCGAGCATCGGGATGGGCGGCCCGGCGATGATCGAGGGCGGAGGACTCGGCGTGCACGACCCTGCCGAGGTCGGCCCGATCGATGTGCAGTGGGCAAACGGCGTGGTCGACCTGCGCGCCGCCGACGAGCGCGAGGCAGTCGCTCTCGCGCGACGATACCTCTCCTACTTCCGCGGCGCGCTCGATCCGGGGAAGGTCGCGGATCAGAATCTCCTGCGCGGGCTGATCCCTGAGCAGCGCAAGCGCATCTACGATGTCCGCGCGGTCGTCGAGACGCTGCTCGACGAGGACTCCGTGCTCGAGCTGCGCCGCGGCTTCGCGCCGGGGATGCTGACCGCGCTTGCGCGCGTGGACGGCCGGCCGCTCGGCATCGTGGCCAACGATCCGGCCCATCTCGGCGGCGCCATCGACGCCGATGGCGCAGACAAGGCGGCGCGCTTCCTGCAGTTGTGCGATGCGTTCGAGCTGCCCGTGCTGTTCCTGTGCGACACGCCTGGATTCATGGTCGGTCCCGAGGCTGAGCGGACCGCGACGGTCCGCCACTTCGCGCGGATGTTCCTCGCCGGTGCGAACCTCAGCGTGCCGACCGGAACGATCGTGCTGCGAAAGGGCTACGGACTCGGCGCACAGGCGATGGCCGGAGGCGGATTCAAGGCCCCCCTGTTCACCGTCGCGTGGCCGACGTCGGAGTTCGGCGCGATGGGTCTCGAGGGCGCCGTGCGCCTCGGCATGCGCCGCGAGCTCGAGGCGATCGACGATCCGGGCGAGCGTGGACGGATCTTCCAGGAGAGCGTCGCGGCGGCCTACGAGCGCGGTCAGGGGCTGAACATGGCCGCGTATGGCGAGATCGACGACGTCATCGACCCCGCCGACTCGCGTCGCTGGATCGCAGGCCTTTTCGGCGAGTCAAGCGGCGAGTGGTGGCGCCGCGATGGCAAGAAGCGCCCTCAACTCGACGCCTGGTGAGCCAGCCGATCGTCCCCAGCCGGGCCACGCGCGCACGCCCTCACGTACGCGCGCTTGGCGCCCGGCTCGCCTGCGAGGCGATCTTTTTTGGCTAGCCAGCCAAGTGTCATGTATGCTCTGTGAGGACGGATCAGGTATCCCACCCGTCTCCTCTTTCTCCAAGCGACAAGGAGCCCGCCTCGGTGGGCTCCTTGTCATTGGCGATCGGCCGGGTCATGGATTGGCGATCGGCCGCGATCAGGGCCGCGTGTGAGGTAGGACACGCACGTGCGCGGCGCGCTCGCCTCGATCCGCCAACGGGGGTATCATCGAATCGACACGCAGGCCGTCAACGAGCTTGCTCGACATGGACCTGTGGAAGCACCGCTTCAGATCAGCAGTCGCGCCGGTATCCGCAGGGAACTGGACCGAGAACGATGAGCTCCACCATCACGACCGAGGATTCGCGCATGAAGACCGTGCGCACGGTGGCCGAGCTTCGCGGGACGCTCGCGCCGGCTCGCGGCGCCGCGCTCACGATCGGGCTCGTCCCCACGATGGGTGCGCTCCACGAGGGTCACCTCTCGCTCGTCCGTCGCGCGCGGGAGCAGTGCGATCGCGTCGTCGTCTCGCTGTTCGTCAACCCCGCGCAGTTCAACGAGGGATCCGACCTCGAGCGCTACCCGCGCGCTGAGCGGGACGACGCGGCCCTCGCCGCAGCGGCCGGCGCCGACGTCCTGTTCGCGCCGTCGGCCGAGGAGGTCTACCCGCCCGGCTTCGCGACCGCCGTCGAGGTGCTCGGCCTGACCGACAGGCTAGAGGGCGCGGCCCGCGGCAGCCAGCACTTCCGCGGCGTCACGACCGTCGTCACGAAGCTGCTGTGCATGACGATGCCGGACGTCGCCTACGTCGGCCAGAAGGACGCGCAGCAGGTGCTCGTGATCCGTCGCCTCGTCGCAGATCTCAACCTGCCGGTCCGCATCGAGGTGCGCCCGACCGTGCGCGAGCCGGACGGGCTGGCGATGTCGAGCCGCAACGCGCTGCTGGAACCGCAGCAGCGAGTCAGGGCGGCGGCGCTGTGCGCGGCGCTCGAACGTGCTCGCGAGGTGGCCGCCGCCGGCGAGCGGTCGGCCGAGGCCGTGCTCGGCGCGGCGCGCGAGACGCTGCTCTCATCTGCGGTCGCAGCGGAGTACGTCGCGCTCGTCGATCCCGACACGCTCGAGCCCCTCGAGCGGCTGGACGGCGACTCGCTGCTCGCAATCGCCGCCCGGATCGGCCAAGTCCGCCTGATCGACAACGCAATCATCCGACCGGCCACCGCCGCGACACACAGCCAACCGCTCAAAGGAGAGACGATCACGACATGCAACGCGTGATGCTCAAGTCCAAGATCCACCGTGCGACGATCACCGACTGCGACCTCCACTACGTCGGCTCGATCACGATCGACCCGGATCTGCTCGAGGCCGCCGACATCCTCGAGCATGAGCAGGTCCACGTCCTCGACGTCGACAACGGCGCACGCTTCGAGACCTACACGATCGCCGGAGAGCGGGGATCGGGAGACATGCGCGTAAACGGCGCCGCCGCGCGCCTCGTGCAGCGGGGCGACACGATCATCGTCATCTCCTACGGCCACTACGACCGCGCCGACATCGAGCGCTACGAGCCCCGCGTCGTGCACGTCGAGGCACACAGCAACCGCATCATCACCGTCGACGACGAGGTGGCGACCCTGCTCTCTTGAGCTGGCGTCAACCGAGCGTCAGAGAGGAACCCATATGTCCAGCCACCCCACCCTCCAGAGCCCGTCCGACCCCCCTCGCCTGCCGATGACGCTGCCACTGCTCGTCGAGAAGAAGCGCCTCGGCGACCCGATCGTGATGGTGACCGCCTACGACTATCCGAGCGCGCGCGCGGCCGAGGCGGCCGGCGTGGACCTCGTGCTCGTCGGCGACTCCGCGGCCACCACGGTGCTCGGCTACAACGCCACGACACCGGTCGAGCTCGAGGACATGCTCGTGCTCGCACGCGCGGTGCGCCGTGGGCTCTCCACGCCGCTGTTGATCGGCGATCTGCCATTCGGCTCCTACGAGGTCTCCGACGAGCAGGCGATCACGACAGCGCTGCGCATGGTCAAGGAGGCCGGCTGCGAGGCCGTGAAGCTCGAGGGCGGCGGCGAGGCGTCCGTCAGCCGCGCGCGGGCCACCATCGGCGCGGGCATCCCGGTGATGGGCCATGTCGGGCTCACCCCCCAGACCTCGACGGCGCTCGGCGGCTGGAAGGCGCAGGGGCGCAGCGCGACAGCCGCGGCGCGCATCGCCTCCGAGGCTCTGGCGCTGCAGGATGCCGGCTGTTTCGCGCTCGTGTTCGAGGCGATCCCAGCCGCGGTCAGCGAAGAGCTGATGCCGCTCGTCGAGATACCGGTGATCGGCATCGGCGCCGGGCCCGCGACGGACGGCCAGGTGCTCGTCTTCCACGACCTGCTCGGCATCCGCGACGGCCTCGGCCCGCGGTTCGTCAAGCGCTACGCGAACCTGCAGCAGGAGATGAACGCCGGCGTCACCGCGTTTGCCGAGGACGTGCGCTGCCGCCGCTATCCCGGGCCCGAGCACACGTATTCGATCGATCCGGCGGAGCTGGCAGACCTGCACGCGCGCCTGGGCTGAGGCGAAAACCACGCGTCAGGACGGCGTTTCATTTCAACGACGGGAGGCCTCGGTCGAGCTCAAGCGCTCCCCTGCTCGAGGACGCCGGGGTCGAGCCGCTCGCCGTAGCGCTCCGCGAACGCGAACTCCTCCACAGGCCGGCGCGCCAGGCGCGCCGGCCACGGATCCGCGCGATACCCGACGCCGATGTGTGCGGCGATCGCGATCTCGTCGGGTATCTCCAGCAGGCGCTTCACCTCGGCCTCGGCCGGCACGAGCAGCGTGGTGAGGGCCGCGCCAAGGCCTTCGGCGCGCAGGCCGAGCAGCAGGTTCTGCACAAACGGATAGATCGACGCGCCGCCGACGATGCTCTGACGCGGCAGCTGCGCATCGGTGACGGCGAGATCGCCGAGGCGGACGCCCACGACTAGGTGCAGCGGAACCCGGTCGAGGCCGTTGGCGTACTCGTCCGCGCGCTGCACGGCGCGCACGCTCGCCGGGTCGAAGCCCTCCGGGCTCTCGAGCACGCGGGCGCCGCCGGTCAGCTCGAGATACGCGCGCCAGTTCGGCAGGTACAGGTCGCGCAGCGCCGTGCGCCGCGCAGCGTCCTCGACCACGACGACGCGCCACCCCTGCCGGTTGCCGCCGCTCGGAGCGAAACGCGCGCTGTCGAGCACCCGCACCAGCGCCTCGCGCGGCACGGGGTCGGGCTTGAAGCGGCGACTCGTCGGCGCGCCGCGCATCGCCTGGAACACATCCATCGCGCTCGGAAGCTACCCGTTCCGCGGACGCTGCGCGGTCGCCGTCGCCGGCCCGGAGGATCGAGGCTGGGGCTGCACCCGCCGCAACAGGCGCGCGGGCGCGCCCGCCGCGATCGAGAACGACTCGAGGTCGCGCGTCACGACGCTGTTGGCGCCGATCACGCAGCGCTCGCCGATCGTGACGCCGCTGGTGACGACGACGTTCGCGCCGAGCCAGCAGTTATCGCCGATCCGCGTCGCTCCCCTCGTCTGAAACCCCTGCCACGTCACGGGCTTGTCCGGGTCCTCGAAGCGATGATCGGCGTCCGAGACGAAGCATCCGTTCGCGAGCATGCAGTGTTCGCCGATCTCCACGAGCTCCTCGGCGGCGACCATCACGCCGAGGTTCAGGAACGTCCCCGCGCCGATGCGCACGCGTGCCCGCCCGGGGGCCGTGATCCAGACATGCGGCTCGAGCAGGGCGCCCGCGCCGATCTCCAGCCGGCCCTCGTGCAGCGCTTCCAGCACGTTGCCGTGCAGCGGCCAGCGCACGAACGCCTCGCGGCGCATGAACTCCCAGTGGATCCGCGCGCGGTTCCACGGCAGCGAGCTTCGCTCATACCAGCGCCACTTCTGCGCCCACAGCCGAGCCTGGCGAGCGACGTCGCTCATCCCCTCATGCCGCGACTCTCGCCCTCCGTTTGCGCCGACCGGCCTCGCCCGGCGCTTCGCCGCCGCGCCGCGCGACCGGAGTGAGGACCTGGGCGAGGAAGCGACCGGTGTGGGACGCGGGCTCCGCCGCGATCTCCTCCGGCGTGCCGGCCGCGATCGCCATCCCCCCCTCCTCGCCGCCCTCCGGGCCCATGTCGATCAGCCGGTCGGCCGACTTGATCACATCGAGGTTGTGCTCGATGACGACGACGCAGTTGCCCGCGTCGACGAGACGCTGAAGCACCTCGAGCAGCCTCTGCACGTCGGCGAAATGCAGCCCGGTGGTCGGCTCGTCGAGGATGTAGAGGGTCCTCCCCGTCGCGACCTTCGAGAGCTCGGTCGCGAGCTTCACGCGCTGCGCCTCGCCGCCGGAGAGCGTCGTGGCCGGCTGACCGAGCCGGACGTAGCCCAGGCCGACGGCATCGAGGGTCTCCAGACGTCGCCGCACCTTCGGGATGTGCTCGAAGAAGCCGAGCGCCTCCTCGACCGGCATGTCGAGCACGTCGGCGATGCTCTTGCCCTTGAACCTCACCTCGAGCGTCTCGCGGTTGTAGCGCTTGCCGTGGCACTGCTCGCACGGCACGTACACGTCCGGGAGGAAGTGCATCTCGATCTTGATCTGCCCGTCTCCGCGGCACACCTCGCAGCGTCCGCCCTTGACGTTGAAGCTGAAGCGCCCGGGCTTGTAGCCGCGCGCACGCGCCTCCTGCGTCTTCGAGAAGAGGTCGCGGATCACGTCGAACAGCCCGGTGTAGGTGGCGGGGTTCGAGCGCGGGGTGCGCCCGATCGGCGACTGGTCGACGGCGATGATCTTGTCGAGCTGCTCGAGCCCGTGGATCGCGCGGTGCGCGCCCGGGCGCTTGCGCGCCCGGTGCAGCCGATTCGCGACCGCCTTGTAGAGAACGTCGTTGACGAGGGTCGACTTGCCCGACCCCGACACACCCGTCACGCACGTGAGGACGCCGAGCGGAACGTGCACGTCGATGTCGCGCAGGTTGTGCTCGCTCGCGCCGAGTATCTCGATGTAGCCGCTCGGCGTCCGCCGCCGCGCTGGCACCGGGATCGTGCGCTCGCCGGCGAGGAACTGGCCGGTCAGCGACTCCTTCACCAGCTGCACCTCGGCGGCGGTCCCCTGCGCCACGATGCGCCCGCCGTGCTCGCCCGCTCCCGGTCCGAGATCGACGAGATGGTCGGCGGCTCTCATCGTCTGCTCGTCGTGCTCGACGACGATCACCGTGTTGCCCAGGTCGCGCAGCCGCTCGAGCGTCGCGATCAGCTTCGAGTTGTCGCGCTGGTGCAGGCCGATCGACGGCTCATCGAGGATGTAGAGCACGCCGACCAGCGACGATCCGATCTGGGTGGCGAGGCGAATGCGCTGCGCCTCGCCGCCGGACAGCGTCGAGGCGGCCCTGTCCATCGACAGGTATCCGATGCCGACGTTCTCGAGGAAGCGCAGCCGCTCGGAGATCTCGCGCAGGATCAGACGCGCGACATGCCGATCGGTGTCCGAGAGCTCGATCTCCTGCAGCCACTCGAGCGCGCGGTGGGCCGAGAGTGCGCAGAAGTCCTCGATCCGCGTGCCCGCGACCAGCACGGCACGCGACTCTGCCCGCAGCCGCGCCCCGCCGCACGCCGGACACGCCCGCAGGGACATGAACTCCTCGATCTTCTCGCGCGTCCACTCCGAGTCGGTATCGCGGTAGCGGCGCTGGAGGTTGGAGATGATGCCCTCGAACCTCGTGGCGTAGGAGCGGTGGCGCCCGTAGCGGTTGCGGTAGGTGACATGGACGGGCTCGCCGTTGGTTCCTTCGAGGAACAGGTTCCGCTGCTCCTCCGGCAGCTCTTCCCACGGTGCGTCCAGATCGACGCCGTAGCGTTCTGCGATCGCCTCGGTCACCTGCTCGTAGTAGTTTGAGGTGCTGTTCGCCCACGGCGCGAGCGCGCCTTCGCCGATCGAGAGCGTCGGATCCGGCACGATCAGCTCGGGATCGATCTCCATCTGCGAGCCGAGGCCCGTGCAGCGGTCGCACGCACCGTGCGGCGAGTTGAACGAGAAGATCCTCGGCTCGAGCTCCACCAGCGACGGCCCGTGCTCGGGGCAGGCGAAGCGCTCCGAGAACGTGAAGGTGGCTCCCGGCGCCGGAGCCATGCCGGGAGCGATCTGCTCGGAGGGTGCGCGCGCTCCCTTGGCGCCGGTCGCGTGCTCGGCCGCGGCCTCCGATGACGCCGAGCCGACGATCTCGATTTCGACGAGCCCGTCGGCGAGGCCGACCGCCGTCTCGATCGAGTCGGCGAGGCGCTTGCGGATGTCGTGGCGCATCACCAGCCGGTCGATCACGACGGCGATGTCGTGCTTGTAGCGCTTGTCGAGCACGATCGACTCCTCGAGCATGCGCACCCGGTCGTCGATCTTCACGCGCGCGAAGCCGTCGGCGCGAAGCTCCTCGAGCAGCTTGCCGTACTCGCCCTTGCGGCCTCGCACCACCGGGGCGAGGACCATGAAGCGGCTGCCCTCCGCGAGCTCCATCACCTGGTCGATGATCTGCTCCGCCGACTGGCCGACGATCGGGCGTCCGCAGATCGGGCAGTGCGGCTTGCCTACGCGCGCCCACAGCAGGCGCAGGTAGTCATAGATCTCGGTGACGGTCCCGACCGTCGAGCGCGGGTTGCGCGAGGTCGTCTTCTGGTCGATCGAGATCGCCGGCGATAGGCCCTCGATCGAGTCCACGTCCGGCTTGTCCATCTGCCCGAGGAACTGCCTCGCGTAGGCCGACAGCGACTCGACGTAGCGGCGCTGGCCCTCGGCGTAGATCGTGTCGAACGCCAGGCTCGACTTGCCCGAGCCCGACAGGCCCGTGATAACGACCAGCGCATCCCGCGGCAGCGCGAGCGAGATGTCCTTGAGATTGTGCTCTCGCGCCCCTGAGACGACGATCTGGCTACCGGCCGGCATGCCTGCTAATTCTATGACGGCGAACAGACGTTCGCCTGCCGGGCCGTGCTGGGGCGTCAGCCTTCGACCGCTGCATACACCTCGTCGACCAGCTTGAGGCGGTCGGCAAGCTGGAAGTTCTCGGCGAGGTAGCGCTCCGTCTCCTCGCGCGACTCGCCGTTGAGGGCCATGTTCAGCGCGATCAGGCGTGCGCCCTCGAGATCGCCGCTGGCCGCCGGCGTGGGCTCGGCCTCGCTGCCTGCGGCCGCGCCCTGCGGCTGCGCGATCGCCGTCGCGGGGGCCAGCTCGGGCGCGGCAGCCGCGGCGGGCGGCGCGGTCGGCGCGGGTGCGGCGGTCTCGGCATCCTCGAGCCCCGCCGTCGGCGCGACCGCCGCCGGCAGCACCTCCTCCGGCGCGGGGGCTGCGGCCCTGCCGGATGCGGCGTCGTAGAGCTCGCCCATGCCCTTCTCGACGGCCGCGAGGTCACGGGAGAGCCGGCCGGCGCCCTCACGCAGGCTCTCGAGCAGCGCGCCGACCTCGCCGTCCATCGACCCGACGCGCTGCACCAGGGTCGCCGCGACCTGCGACACAGCGTCGACGTGGGCGCGCGCCTTCTCGATCGCGTCGCTACGCGTCCGCTCTGCGTCGTGCCCGGCCTCCTCGCGCACGGCGCGCGCAGCCTCGCGCGCCTGGCGCTCGATCTCGGCGGCCGCGTTCTCGGCGGCCTCGATGATGCTCTGCACCTGGCTTGCGGCCGCCGACGCGAGCGAGCTCTCGCCGCCGCTGGCCGCGCGCGCGAGCTGCTCGAACTCCCCTGCGAGGGCCTGCAGGTGGGCGTCCACGGCCGCCGTGTCATAGCCGCGCCGGCTGATCGGAAAGTCCCTGCGCTCGATTGCCTGCCGGTCAAGATCCACGGCGGGCATCCTAGGCGATGTCTGGCGGGGAGGTCTCGCCTGCCGAGCCGTGGCCGACCGGTGCCTGCGCTGACTGGATCTCCTGCAGATCGCGGCGCAGCTCGCGAAGCTCGTCGCGCAGCTGGGCTGCGTACTCGAAGCGCAGATCGTCTGCCGCCGCGAGCATCTCCTCCTCCAGCTCGACGACGAGCCGCTCGAGCTCGTGCTGCGGCATCTCCGCGCCCGCGCGGCGGGCGCTGCGCCGCCTGCGCCCGCGCGGCAGCTTCGACTCTGCCTGCAGGAACTCGGCGATGTCCGATATGCCCTTGACGATCGTCGCGGCCGTGATCCCGTGCCGCTCGTTGTAGGCGAGCTGGATCTCGCGCCGGCGGTCGGTCTCGGAGATCGCCGCGCGCATCGCCCGCGTCTCCTTGTCTGCGTACATCAGGACCGTCCCCTCGACGTTGCGCGCCGCCCGCCCGATCGTCTGGATCAGCGACGTCTCGCCGCGGAGGAAGCCCTCCTTGTCGGCGTCGAGGATCGCGACCAGCGAGACCTCCGGCAGATCGAGCCCCTCGCGCAGCAGGTTGACGCCGACCAGCACGTCGTACTCCCCCAGCCGCAGGTCGCGGATTATCTGGATGCGCTCGAGCGTGTCGATCTCCGAGTGCAGGTAGCGCGTCTTGAAGCCCATCTCGAGCAGGTATTGCGAGAGGTCCTCGCTCATCTTCTTCGTCAGCGTCGTCACCAGCACGCGCTCGTCGCGATCGACCCGTGAGCGAACCTCGTTCATCAGATCGTCTATCTGGTTGCGCGTCTCGCGCACCTCGACGACGGGATCGACGATGCCGGTCGGTCGCACTATCTGCTCGACGACCCGCGTCGAGCGCGCCCGCTCATACTCTCCTGGCGTCGCCGACACGAACAGCAGTTGGGGAGTGATCGACAGGAACTCCTCGAACTTCTGCGGGCGGTTGTCGAGGGCGCTCGGCAGCCGGAATCCGTAGTCGACGAGCGTCTGCTTGCGCGAGCGGTCTCCCTCGTACATCCCCCCGATCTGCGGGACGGTCTGGTGAGACTCGTCGATGAAGCAGATGAAGTCCTTCGGGAAGTAGTCGATCAGGCAGTACGGTCGCGCTCCGGGTTGGCGACCGTCGAGGATGCGCGAGTAGTTCTCGATCCCCGAGCAGAAGCCCATCTCGCGGAGCATCTCCATGTCGTACTGCGTGCGCTGGCGCAGGCGGTGGGACTCCAGCTGCTTGCCTTCGGACTCGAGCTGCTCGCAGCGCTCGTTCAGCTCCCTGCCGATCTCGGCCACGGCCGCCTCGATCGTTCCCTCCCTGACGTTGTAGTGCGTCGCCGGCCAGATCGCGACGTGCTCGAGGTCGTCGGCGATCAGCTCGCCGGTGAGCGGGTCGAAATGCTGCAGCCGCTCTACTTCGTCGCCGAACATCGTCGCCCGGAACGCCGTCTCGGCGTACGCGGGGAACACCTCGAGCGTCTCGCCGCGCACGCGAAAGGTGCCGCGCGAGAGAACCGAGTCGTTGCGCGTGTACTGGATCGAGACCAGTTTGCGCAGCAGCTTCTCGCGATCGATTTCCTCGCCGCGCGTGAGGATCTGCATGTTCATCTCGTACGTCTCCGGCGAGCCCAGTCCGTAGATGCACGACACCGACGCCACGACGATCACATCCCTGCGCGCGAACACCGCGGCCGTCGCCGCATGGCGCAGCCGGTCGACCTCCTGGTTGATCGCCGAATCCTTCTCGATGTACAGGTCCCGGCTCGGGACGTAGGCCTCGGGCTGGTAGTAGTCGTAGTAGGAGACGAAGTACTCGACGGCGTTGTCCGGGAAGAACGTGCGAAACTCGTTGCACAGCTGCGCGGCGAGGGTCTTGTTGTGGGCGATCACCAGCGTCGGCCGCTGCACGGCCTCGATCACTCCGGCCATCGCCATCGTCTTGCCCGTCCCGGTCGCGCCGAGCAGCGTCTGGAAGCGTTCGCCCCGCAGGACGCCCTCGGCCAGCGCGTCGATCGCCTGCGGCTGGTCGGCGGTGGGGGTGAAAACGGAGTCGAGCTTGAATGCCGGCATCGCCCTCTACCGTAGCGAGCGCCCGCAGGCGCTACCGCAGGCCGAGCTCGCCGGGGTACGTGGCGCGGTAGGCGCGTTGGGCGCCGAGCACGCGCTGCACGTATTCGCGCGTCTCCGGGAAGGGGATCCCTTCCACGGTCAGCTGCCTGCCCGCCGCATTCGCCTGCGCGGCCCACCTGTCCACGTTCGCGAGGCCCCCGTTGTAGGCCGCCACCGCGAGCATCTCGTTGCCGTTGTAGTGGTCGAGCAGGTAGCGCAGGTAGTAGGTGCCGTAGGCCACGTTGATGCTCGGCGTCGCCAGGTCGCTCGCGGTGAAGCGGCTGCCGCCGCTTAGGCGGGCAAGGTAGTAGGCGGTCGCCGGCAGGATCTGCATGAGACCCTGCGCCCCGGCTGAGGACGGACGCGGGTCGAACTTCGACTCGGCGTAGATGACAGCCGCGACCAGCGCCGGATCGACGTGCTTCGCGGCCGCCTGTTCACGGATGATGCTCGCGTGGCTGAGCGGCAGCGCGAGGTTGCTCACGGCCCTGTGCAGCACGAGGACCGCCATCGCCACGAACAGCGCCGTGAGCGCGATGGCCGCGATTCTGCCGAGCGTTCGCCGGCTCATCGTCCAAGCTTTGCAAGCATCGCCGACAGCTCGCGCTCGAGGTCCTCCTCGCTGCCGTCGTTGCGCACGACGAACGTCGCGCGCCGCGCCTTCTCCTCCTGGGAGAGCTGGCGTGCGCCACGCTCCTCGGCGAGAGCGTGTCCGCGGCCGGCGGCGCGCTGCTCCCTGACGGCCTCGTCGGCTATCACGGCGATCGTCGCGTCGTAGCTCGCCTGCTGCCCGGCCTCGAACAGCAGCGGGACCTCCACGACCGCCGCCCGCGGTGGCGGCCTGCGTGCGCGCACCTCGTTCAGCCAGTCCGCGACCCGCGCGCCGACCAGCGGCCAGACGGCGTCCTCGAGCCACGTGCGGTCCTCGGCGTTCGCGAACGCCCGCTCCGCGACCGCCGCGCGGTCGATCATGCCGTTCGGAGCGACCGCCGGGCCCCAGCGGCCGACCGCCGCGTCACGCAGTTGCTCGCCCGCATACAGCTCGTGCACGACGGCGTCGCTCGAGAGCACCGCAGCTCCCAGCCGCTCGAGCGCTGCCAGAGCCGTCGACTTGCCGGACCCCATGCCTCCGGTCAGCCCGAGGAAGGGCACGGCTCCTCGCACTCTCCCGGGGCCGCCACTCAGGCGCGTCAGCCCTGCCTTGCGGACTCGGCCGCCGGCGGGGTGCCTTCGTCCTCGCCGTCCGCGCTGGCCGTCCCGTCGGCTGGCGCGTCCTGCACCGCCTGCTCCTGCTCGGGCGCGTCCACGACCTCGCTCGCCGTCGGCTCAGGCTGCTCGTCCGTGGCGGAAGCTCCCGCGGCGTCCTGCTCGGCGGCGGCGGCGTCAGTCGCCTCTGCGGCATCACCGGCCCCGGCGACGTCAGCGGCCCCAGCGGCGTCAGTCGCCTCTGCGGCGTCAGCGGCCCCAGCGGCGTCTGCGGCGTCAGTCGCCTCTGCGGCATCGGCGGCCTCTGCGGCGTCAGTCGCCTCTGCGGCGTCAGCGGCCCGAGCGGCGTCAGTCGTCTCTGCGGCGTCAGTCGCCTCTGCGGCATCGGCGGCCTCTGCGGCGTCAGTCGCCTCTGCGGCGTCAGCGGCCCGAGCGGCGTCAGTCGCCTCTGCGGCGTCAGCGGCCCCAGCGGCCTCTGTGGCGTCAGTCGCCTCTGCGGCATCGGCGGCCTCTGCGGCGTCAGTCGCCTCTGCGGCGTCGGCGGCGCCGACGGCCTCAGCGCGTCAGCTGCCTCTGCGGCGTCCTGTCCCTCTGCGGCCGGCTCGCCCTCGACCTCGTCGGGTCGGGACACGGGCAGGATCTGGTCCTCGACGCGCTTGGCCGACAGCGACAGGCGCCGGCGCTCGGAGTCGATCTCGAGGATCTTCACGCGAATCGCGTCGCCGGGGTGGACGATCTCGCGCGGGCTCTCGACGTGGTGCGGCGCGAGCTCGGAGATGTGCACCAGCCCCTCGACCCCGTCGAGGATCTCGACGAACGCGCCGAAGGTCACCACCTTCGTGACCTTGCCCTCGAGCTCGTCGCCGACGTTGTAGGTGTCGACGATCCGCTGCCAGGGGTCCTCCTGCGTCTGCTTGAGGCCCAGCGAGATGCGCTGGCGGTCGCGGTCGATGTCCAGCACCTTGACCTTGACCGTGTCGCCGATCGAGAGGATCTCGCTCGGGTGATTGACGTGCGACCAGGAGAGCTCGGATATGTGGATCAGCCCGTCGATCCCGTCGAGGTCGACGAACGCGCCGAAGTCGACGATGTTCGAGATCTGCCCTTCGACGACGAGACCCGGCTGCAGGCGGTCGAGGATCTGCTGGCGCACCTCCTTGCGCTCCTCCTCGAGCACGGCGCGGCGCGACAGCACGACGTTGTTGCGCGAGCGGTTGAGCTCGATCACCTTCGTCTCGATCTTCGTGCTCATGTACTCGTCGAGGTTCGGCACGCGCCGGATGTCGACGAGCGACGCGGGCAGGAAGCCGCGCACGCCGAGGTCGATGATCAGCCCGCCCTTGACCACCTCGATGACCGTTCCCTCGACCGGCTCGCCGGACTCCGCGGCGGTTTCGATGCGGCGCCACGCCTTCTCGAAGCGCGCCCGCTTCTTGGACATGATCAGGCGTCCGTCCTGGTCCTCCTTCGTCAGGACGATCGCGTCGACCTCCTCGCCGAGATGCACCTCCTCGCTCGGATCGACGGACTTTCGAATCGACAGCTCGCCGGCGGGGATGACGCCCTCGGACTTGTAGCCGATGTCCACGAGGACCTCGTCCTTGTCGATGCGCACGACGTGGCCGGTGACGACCTCTCCCTCCTCGATCGGACGGAAGGTCGCGTCGTAGTTCGGGACTATCTGGCCGTCTACCTCGAGCAAGAGCCCATTTGACCCATCGACCACGCGGGCCTGTGGATTCTCCATCACCGTTTGCACCGGGCGAAGCGTAGCGCAGCCGTATCATTGCAGGGCAGATGCCTGTCCGAGCAACGAAGCGAGGACTCGAGCGCACTCGCCTGGATTGCGATTGCGACGTACTGGTGTGCGGCGCGAGCTTCGCCGGCCTCGCCGTCGCGCGAGAGCTTGCAGGCAGCGGCGCGCGAGTGCTCGTGATCGACCGCTACGAGCTGGGAGAGCGCCAGACCTCGGCGTGCGCGATGCCGACAGGCTGGCTGAACGCGCTCGACCTGATGGTCTCGCTGCGCCAGAGCTTCGACGAGCTGATCGTGCACACGCCGTTTCACACCTCGCGCTGGCAGCTGCCGTGGTCCTTCTCGACGTTCGACTATCGCGAGCTCTGCGCGCTGCTCTGGGAGCAGGCCGACACGCAGGAGCTCGAGTTTGAGACGGCCACCGTGACAGGTCGCAGCGGCACGACGGTGCACACCGATCGCGGCGAGCTGCACTCGCCGCTGATCGTCGATGCGCTCGGCTGGCGGCGCGTGCTCTCCAACGCAGCGCCGATCCAGCCGCCGAACGCCCGCCTCTCGCGCGGCCTCGAGGTCCATCCGCCCGGGCGCGGCGAGGAGCTCGAGCTGTGGATCGACGCCGGTTACATACGCGCCGGCTACTCGTGGAGCTTCCCCGCCGGCGACGAGCTTCGCGTCGGCGTCGGCTCGTTCTGGCCGTCACACCACGTCAAGGAGCCGACGGTTCGCCTCGCGCGCGATCTCGAGCTGCCGGCGGTCGCCTACCAGGGCAACTGGATCCCCCACGAGCTGCGTGCGGCGATCGAGGATGACGTCTTCTTCGCCGGCGACTCGGCCGGCCACTGCCTGCCGCTCACCGCGGAGGGAATTCGCACGGCGCTGTACTTCGGTCTCGCGTGCGGCCGCGAGCTTCGTGCGGTGCTCGACGGGCGGCGCACGCGCCAGCAGGCGCTGAGTCGCTACGGCGCCTTCTCGGACTCGCATGCGAGGAAGTACTGCTGGCTGCTGCGCGTCCAGCGCGCGGTCGGGCAGATCACGCCGAGCCGCGCCACCACCGCGCTCGTGCGCCGCCTCGAGAACCGCAGGGTGGCAGCGTGGATCTTCGAGCACTACCTCGCGATCGCGCCGCCGTCGTTCGTGAACCGTGGGCGCCGAGGTCGCTCGCGACCGGCGCTCGCGCGTGCCGGGCTGAGCGGCTAGCCCCACGCCCCTGGCGTCACCCGCAGGTAGCACATGTCGACACGCATGAGGTCCATCGCGCGCTCGAACAGCTCGCGTCCGAGCCCGTATCGAGTCGCGAGCGCGCGCTCGGCGATCCGCTCCTCCTCGGCGTCGAGCAGCAGCATCCCGCGCGCCTCGAATGGTGGTCCGAGCGGCCTGCCACGTACGGTGCAAGGGGCGACGAGCACGCGCGGGTCGCGCCGCAGGCGCTTGACCTTGCCGGAGCTGCGCTCCGAGCGCACGTACAGGACGCCGCCTGCCGGCGCAGCCCACACGGGAGTCGGCACGGGCGTTCCGTCGCGACGGTAGCTCACCAGCAGCGTGCGCTTGCTCCGGGCGACGGCCTCGATGGAGCCTGTGCGCGCGGCGTCGGCCAGCTCGCGAGCGGCGGCCGGGGCCGTTCGGGCCGCCAGGCGAGCCACCGGCAGCGCCGCTGGGAGCCGCCTCTCGGGCACCGCTCGAGCGCGCGGGCGAGCGCGGGCGGAGCGGCTGGCGTTCGAGGTGTCCTGCTCCGCCATCGCCTCCTCCTCCTAGAGGGCCTTCAGAACCTCGCCGAGCCTGCGGATGCCCTCGTCGATCGCCGGCTCGGCGAGGTTGGCGTAGCCGAGGACGAGAGCGTCGGTGTCGCTCGGAGGGTCGATGAGGTGCAGTGTGAGCGGGTACACGCCGAGCGAGCGCTCGGCGGCATGGCTCAGCAGCTGCTGCGCATCGATGGCCTCGGGCAGCTGAACGAGCGCATGCAGGCCGGCGGAGATGCCGCTGATCCGCGCATGCGGGAGGTGCTCGGCGACCGCGGCGATCAATGCATCGCGACGTGCGCGGTTGCGCCGCCGGGCCTTGCGCAGATGACGATCGTAGTCCGCCGTGTCGAGCAGCCGCGCGAGCACGAGCTGCTCGATCGTGGAAGAGCCGAGATCATCGAGCAGCTTGGCTTCGGCGACCCCTTCGATCAGCGACGCTGGCAGCACGAGCCAGCCCAGCCGCAGGCCTGGAGCAAGCGTCTTGGAGGCCGTCCCGACATAGGCGACACGGTCGGGTGCCAGCCCCTGCAGCGCTCCGAGCGGGGCGCGGTCGTAGCGGAACTCGGCGTCGTAATCGTCCTCGACGACGAGGCCCCCGGCGCGCGCCCACGCGACCAGCGCGCCGCGTCGCTCGGGCGAGAGCACGACGCCCGTCGGGCACTGGTGTGCCGGCGTGGTCAGGACGACGGGTGCGCTGAGGGCGCCAACGTCCATGCCCTGCTCATCCACCGGCACCCCACGCACCTGAAGCCCCGCGTAGGCGAGAACTGCGCGGTGCGGCGGAAGGCCAGGATCCTCCACCGCGATCGCATCGGTGCCGTGGCGGACGAGGGCCCGTCCCAGCAGCGCAAGCCCCTGCGTGGCGCCGGCACAGACGACGATCGACTCCGCCCTCACCACGACGCCGCGCACGCGCCGCAGATAGGACGCGAGCGCGCGGCGCAGCTCCGGCGCGCCGCGCGGGTCTGGATAGGCGAAGGCGGCGGGTGGCGCCGAGCGCAGCACCTCGCGCAGGACGCGCAGCCACATGGCCCGGGGGAAGGACGCAAGGTCGGGAGCGCCGGGGAAGAAGTCGAAGCGCGGCGCGCGAGCCGCCGGCTGCGCCGAGACCCCGTCCGCAAGCCCGGCGATCGCCGCGACGCAGGTGCCCGCGCCCTGGCGGGCGACGAGGTAGCCCTCAGCCAGCAGCTGTGCGTAGGCCTCGACGACCAGGCGCCGCGACACGTCGAGATCGGTGGCCAGCGCGCGGGATGAGGGCAGGCGACTGCCGGCCGGCAGCGTGCCGTCGCGCACGAGCTCGCGCAGCCGGTCCTCGAGCTGGGCGCGCCGCCGGCTGCCGCGCAGCCCGATGAGCAGCTCGGGACCATGACTGGTACCTGTTTTTATCATCTGAGTGGTCACTCTATGGGATCCACCTTCGGGTAGAGTAGCCGCTATGTCAACCGTTCGTGTCGGCTTGATCGCGTTCGCCGCCTATGACTTCGCGATCGCCTGCTGGCGCGTGCAGTGGCGCGCGCCGCTGCTGTGCGTGGTCGCTCTGCAGTTCGCGTTGCACTCGGTCAACCACCTGGTGGACATCGGGGCCGCGCATCCCTACTGGCTCGGCCCTGCAGACTTCATATCGCTCTCGCTCGCGACCGTCGTGCTGGTATGGCTCGCGCGCGAGTCACTTCGACCTCTGGAGGTGCAGAGATGACGCGGATCGACGGCGTGAGCGCTCGCGCGGCGGGACCGCTCGTGCGACTGATCTACCGGGTCTCGCGACGGCAGCTCGGGCGCGAGATCGAGAACGTCGGCGTTTACGCTCACGCGCCAGGGCTCCTGATCGGCTACGGGATGCTCGAGCAGGCCAGCGGCAGGCAGCACCGCGTCGCGGAGCGGCTCAAGGTGCTCGCGCAGCTGAAGGCCGGGGCGCTGGTCAACTGCGAGTTCTGCAGCGACATCGGCTCGGCGCTCGCGCGCGAGCAGGGCATCGGCGAGGAGCAGCTGCTGGCACTGCCTCAGTACCGCGACAGCGATCGGTTCACCGCGCTCGAGAAGCTCGTGCTCGACTACGCCGCAGCGATGAGCCGAACGCCGGCGACGGTGACCGACGAGCTGTTCGCGGCCATGCGCGAGCGCTTCGACGAGCCGCAGCTGGTCGAGCTCACCAGTGTGATCGCACTGGAGAACATGCGCGCGCGCTTCAACTGCGCCTTCGACATGACGCCGGCGGGCTTCAGCGAGGGGATGGTCTGCGTCCCGCTCGAGGCCGCGCCGGAGGCGACTGCGGCGGCATGAGGGTCTTCGTCGCGGGCGCGACGGGCGTGATCGGACGGCCGCTGCTGGCGCTGCTGATCGGTGAAGGGCACGAGGTCACCGGCATGACGCGATCTGCACAGCGCGCCGAGGGTCTCCGCGCGATCGGCGCCGAGGCGGTGGTCGCGGACGCCCTTGATGAAGCTGCGGTGACGGCCGCCGTGCGCGAGGCGCGTCCGGACGCCGTCATCCACCAGCTGACGTCGCTGCCACGGCGCATCGATCCACGCAGGATCGAGCGGGACTTCGAGCTGAACGACCGCCTGCGCAGCGAGGGCACGCGCATCCTCGTGCGCGCGGCCGAGTCCGCGGGTGCGCAGCGGATCCTCGCGCAGAGCATCGCCTTCGCATACGCGCCGGGCCCCCCGGGGACGCTGCACCGCGAGCAAGATCCTCTGCTGGATGCGCCGAGGTCGTTTGCGCGTTCGGCCAAAGCCCTCGTGGAGCTCGAGCGCAGCGTCCTCGGCGCCGAGGGTATCGTGCTGCGTTACGGCTACTTCTACGGGCCAGGCAGCGCGATCTCTCGCAACGGCGCGATCGCCGAGGACGTCGCGCGCAGGCGCCTGCCGATCGTCGGCGGCGGCGCGGGCGTCTGGTCGTTCATCCACGTCGACGACGCGGCGCGCGCAACCGTCGCTGCGCTGGCACGCGCCAAGCCGGGCGCGTACAACGTCGTGGACGACGAGCCGGCGCCCGTCGCGCAGTGGCTCCCGGCGCTCGCGGCTGCGCTCGGGGCGCCGCGTCCGCTACGGCTGCCCGCGTTCATCGCCAGGATCGCAGCCGGCAGCTACGGCGTCGCGACGATGACCCGGGCACAGGGCGCCTGCAACGAGCTGGCCAAGCGCGAGCTGGCCTGGACGCCCACGCTCGCGAGCTGGCGCGAGGGGTTTCGCAGCGGGCTCGGCTGAGCCTACTTGCGCACGACGAGCAGCACGCCGGCCGCGAGCAGCACGAGACCGGCGATGCGGTGCAGCCCGACGGGCTGCCGGGCCACGCCGAGCAGCCCGAAGCGGTCGATCACGACCGATATCGCAAGCTGGCCGGTTATGACCACCGCGGTCAGGCCGCTCGCACCCAACTTGCGCACGGCGAGCAGCGCGACGGTGACGTAGACCGCCCCGAGCAGCCCGCCGATGAGCGCCCACCAGGGAGCGCGCCCGACGTGGCCGAGGTTCGCGAGCCCGCCGCGCACGAACGAGGCGATCAGCACCAGAAGGACGGTGCCGACGATGAACGAGATCGTCGCCGCCTGCACGCTTCCGACCGCGCGGCCGAGACGCGAGTTGATCGGCGCCTGCATGCCAACCAGGCAACCGGCACCGACCCCCAGCAGAACTGCCAGGCTGCGGCTCATGCGCGCGTGCTCCGCGATCCGCTCACTTGGCCTCCAGCCAGTTCGCTCCGACGCCGATGTCGACCGCCAGCGGCGGCTCGTGCTCCCAAACGCCGCACATCTCGCGCTCGATCAGCTCGCGTGCGGCGGCCGTCTCGTCGGGCGGTCCTTCGAACAGCAGCTCGTCGTGGATCGTCAGTAGCAGCCGCGTGCGCATCTGCGACCGTGCCAGCGCGGCGTGGCTGCGGACCATCGCGAGCTTGATGACGTCCGCGGCCGTGCCCTGGATCACGGTGTTGACGGCGAGGCGCTCGCCGAGCGTACGCACCTGGTAGTTGCGCGCACGCAGCTCCGGGATCTGGCGCCGGCGGCCCCAGAGGGTCCGAACGTAACCCTCCTCCTTGGCCCGCTCGATCGTCGCAGCCATGAACTCGGCCACGCGCGGGAAGCGCTCGAGATAGGCATCTATGAACTCCCTCGCCTCCTCGCGCGGGATGTTGAGGCGGTCAGCCAGGCCGAAGTCGGAGAGGCCGTAGACGATCCCGTAGTTGATCATCTTCGCCTTCGAGCGCATGCCCGGATCGATGTCGGCGGGCGCCACGCCGAACACCCGAGACGCGGTCGCCGTGTGCACGTCCTCACCGCGGCTGAAGATCTCCATCAACGCGTCCTCGCCGGCCGCGTGGGCGAGCACGCGCAGCTCGATCTGGGAATAGTCGGCCGAGATCAGGACCGCGCCCGTCCCGGCCTCGAAGCAGCCGCGGATCTCGCGCCCGAGCGGCGTGCGGATCGGGACGTTCTGCATGTTCGGGTTGGTGCTCGACAGCCGTCCCGTCTGGGCGACGGCCTGCAGGAACGTCGTGTGGATCCGCGACCGCGCATCGACGAGCTCTGGTAGCACGTCGAGGTAGGTCTTGATCAACGTCGAGAGCTCACGCCAGCGCTCGATCTTCGGGATGATCTCGTGCTCGGTGCGGATCGCCTGCAGGACGCGCGCGTCGGTCGAGAAGCCCGTCTTGCCCCGCCGCTTGCGCGAGAGCCCGAGCTTGCCGAAGAGGATCTCGCCGAGCTGCTGTGGCGAGGCGATCAGGAACTCCTCGCCTGCGAGAGCATAGATGTCCCGTTCGAGCTGCTCGATCTCGGCGCGCACGCGCCCGGTGATCTCCGCCAGGCACTCGAGGTTGAGCCTCACGCCGAGCAGCTCCATGTCGCGCAGGACGGCCACGAGTGGCAGCTCGATGTCGATCATCACCTCCTCGAGCCCGCGCTCGGCGATCTGCTCGAGCTGCCAGTCGGCAAGCGCGCCGAGCATCAGCGCTTCAGCAGCCACCGGGTCCTCGACGTCGCTCGTCAGGCCGCGCTCTTCGCAGAGCTCTGCGAACGGGTAGCCACGCCTGGCCGGCTCGAGCAGATATGCGCCGAGCAGTGTGTCGTGGACCAGGCCCGGCGGCACGAGTCCGAGCGCCTTGGCGTCGTGCGCGATCAGCGGACGCTCGGCGCACGCCGCGACGACCCCCTCGGGACCCGGCGAGTCGCCGACGAGCACCTCCCCAGCGACTGCGACGGCGAAGCGCCAGGGCGCGCCCTCGGCGAACAGCTCGCCCTCGGCCGGCTCGCTCGCGCGCACGACGACGCACAGCGGGGCAGCGTTCCGACCGTCGCCGAGATGCGCGATGTCCCCTGGCTTGCCCGAGCGGACGCGCGCCGTCAGCGCGAGCGCAGCGGCGCTCCGCGGTGCCGCGAGGTCCGGATCTCCGAGCGCCTCTTCCAGCCGGCGCAGGGGATCGCGCAGCTCGTAGCGGCGGAACATCTCGCGCACGCGGGAGCGGTCCGGCTCGCGCACCGACTCGGCGGCGATGTCGAAGTCCACCTCGACGTCGCGCCGGACGGTCGCCAGCTGCTTTGACACGCGGGCGTCCTCGGCGTGGGCGAGCAGATTCTGTTTGCGCTTGGGACCGCTGATGTCGTCGATGTGCGAGAGCACGCCCTCGAGCGAGCCGAAGCTCTGAATCAGCTCGCTGGCGGTCTTGTCGCCGATCCCGGGCACGCCGGGAATGTTGTCGGACGTGTCGCCCTTCAGACCGTAGAAGTCGGGGATCAGCTCTGGCGCGATGCCGTAGCGGTCGACGACGGCCTGGCGATCGTAGATCTTCGTGTCGGTGATCCCGCGCGAGGTCGCCATCACCTTGATCAGGCCGCGATCGTCGATCAGCTGGAAGACGTCGCGGTCGCCGGTGACGACCATCACGGGCACCGGCGGATCAGCCTCGAGCGCGCGCTCGACGAGCGAGGCGATCAGATCGTCGGCCTCGTAGCCGTCGACGCGGATGTTGCGGTAGCCGAACGCCTCGACGAGCGGTTCCATAGCCGGCCACTGCTGCTTGAGCAGGTCCGGGCGTGAGCGGCGTCGCGCCTTGTACTCGCCGAACAGCTCGGTGCGGCCGGAGGTGCCCGCGTCCCATGCGACGACGGTCGGACAGACGCCGTACTCGCTCACGATCTTGACGAGCATCGAGGCGAACCCGAAGATCGCGTTCGTAGGCTCGCCAGTCGAGGTTGCGATCGACTCCGGCAGCGCGAAGAACGCGCGGTAGACGAGGCTCGGACCGTCGATCAGGAACAGGCGCCGCCCTCCCGCCGCGCCCTCCGCGGCTCCGGCGTGCGCATGCGGCGCCGGCCTCGAGCGCGCGTCGCGTGTGATGTTGCTGGCCATGCCCGACAACTCTACGAGGAGCGCGGCGCATAGACGGTGAACGGCTGGGCGCACGAGCGCGTGTCGTGGACTCGATTGCACCTAAGATGCGCTGCCGCCAACCACCGAGGAGCCTCGCCGTGAGCGCAACCCCAAGCGCGCAGTACCGCCTCACCGTCCGGGTCGAGCTCGACGATTCCCAGGGCCAGCTCCTCGGTCGTGTGACGAGCGCGATCGCAGACGCCGGCGGGATGGTCGGCGCTGTCGACCTCGTCGAGGTGGACGAGAGCCAGAGCCTGCGCGACATCGTCGTCGACGCCTCCGGCCGCGACCACTGGCAGCGGATCATCGCGGCGATCGATGCGCTCGACGGCGCAAAGGTGATCGACACGACGGACCGCACGTTCCTGCTGCACCTCGGCGGGAAGATCGAACAGCACAACAAGAACCCGCTGAAGACGCGCGACGACCTCTCGATGGTCTACACGCCCGGCGTGGCACGGGTCTGCATGGCGATCGCTGCTGACCAGGACAAGGCCTTTCAGTACACGATCAAGCGCAACACGGTAGCGGTCGTCTCCGACGGCACGGCCGTGCTTGGGCTCGGTGACATCGGACCCTTCGCGGCGATGCCGGTGATGGAGGGAAAGTGCTGCCTCTTCAAGGAGTTCGCAGGCGTCGACGCGTTTCCGATCTGCCTCGACACCATCGACGCCGAGGAGATCGTACGCGCCGTAAAGCTGATCGCGCCGGCCTTCGGCGGCATCAATCTCGAGGACATCTCCGCGCCGCGCTGCTTCGAGGTCGAGGAGCGGCTCAAGCAGCAGCTCGACATACCGGTGTTCCACGACGACCAGCACGGGACGGCAGTGGTTGTCATGGCGGCGCTGCTGAACGCCGTGAAGCTCACCGGACGGCGTCTGGAGGACCTGAAGGTACTCGTGATCGGCCTCGGCGCAGCCGGGATCGCCGTGGGCAGGATCCTGCTCGAGGCGGGCGTCTGCGACATCATCGGCGCCGACTCCCGCGGCGCGCTCAGCGTCGATCGTGCGGACTACCTCGACGGGTCGATGAACAGCGTCAAGCGCTGGTTCGCGGAGGTCACCAACCCCGAGCACCGCGCCGGGTCGCCCGCCGACGTGATCGACGGGGCCGACCTGCTGATCGGCGTCTCGGGCGCGCACGCGCTCCCGGTTGAGGCGCTCGCACGCATGAACTCGGACGCGATGGTGTTCGCGATGGCGAACCCCAACCCGGAGGTCAATCCCGAGGAAGCTGCGCAGTACGTGCGGATCATGGCTACAGGACGCTCGGACTACCCGAACCAGATCAACAACGTGCTCTGCTTTCCCGGCATCTTCCGCGGCGCCCTGGACGTGCGCGCGCCGGCGATCACCGAGGAGATGAAGATGGCGGCCGCACGCGCGATCGCCGGAATCGTCGACGACGGCGAGCTGCGCGAGGACTACATCATCCCGTCGGTCTTCAACCGCGACGTCGCGCCGGCTGTCGCGGCCGCGGTGGCCGAGCAGGCGCGCGCGGCCGGCACGGCGCTGGCGGGCCACGAGGTCGGCTTCGCGCACGGCGACACGATCGCCGGTGGCTCCACGCCGGGCCAGGCCGGCGACAGACGCCAGCTCGGCGACAGACGCCTGTGATGCCCGGCGGCGGGGACGCCCTCGGCGTGACCGTCACGGGAGCGACCGGGCTGATCGGCACCCGGCTCGTCGCGGCCCTACGGGACCACGGCATGCGGGTCACGGTCCTCACTCGCGACCCCGAGCGTGCTCGCGCCAGGCTCGGGGACGTGGACGCGGTCGGCTGGGACCTGCTCGGGGAGCTCGCGCCCGCAGAGGCGCTGGCGGGGCGCGCAGCTGTCGTGCATCTCGCCGGCGAGCCGGTCGCGCGGCGCTGGAGCGCGAGGGCCAAGCGGGCGATCCGCGACAGCCGCGTGACGGGCACGCGCAACCTGCTCGAGGGTCTTCGCGAGGCGGGGCGATCGGAGACCGGCGGGCGCCCGCGCACGCTCGTCAGCTCCTCGGCGATCGGCTACTACGGCGCGCATGGCGAGGAGCCGCTCGATGAGGATGCTCCGCCGGGTCTCGACTTCCTCGCGCGCGTGTGCGCGGACTGGGAGGCCGAGGCGGCGAGGGCCTCCGAGCTCGGCATGCGCGTCGTGCAGGTTCGCACGGGGGTCGTGCTCGACCGCCGCGGCGGAGCGCTCGAGAAGATGCTCCCGCCGTTCCGGCTCGGTCTCGGCGGACCCGTCGCCGGCGGACGTCAGTACGTCTCGTGGATCCACACCGAGGATCTGATCGCGATGATGCTCGCCGCGTTGGACGACGAGCGCTGGACGGGGCCGATCAACGCGACAGCACCGGAACCGGTCTCCAACCGCGAGTTCTCGCGTGCGCTCGGAGGCGCCCTGCGGCGTCCCTCGCGGCTGCCGGTGCCGGGCCTGGCACTGCGCATGCTCTACGGAGAGATGGCCGAGATCGTCACGACCGGGGCCAGGGTCGTGCCCGCCAAGCCACTCGTGCTCGGCTACGCGTTCCGCTACCCCCGATTGGACGCGGCGCTGCGCGCGGCGATCGCCGGCGAGTAGCCCGCATCGCGCGACGAGCTGCCCTCAGGCGACCGCTGCCGCCTCGTGAGCCTTCTGCGCGAGGCGGTTCTCGGTCTCGATGATCACCCTGCAGGGGCGCTTGCTGAGCAGATACGCCGCCGTCGGGCCGATCCCCTGCTCGCCGACGGGCGCGTGGATCGTCGACCAGTAGATGACGTCGCAGCCCAAGCGTTCGGCTTCCTCGACCAGCGCCGCGCCGGGGTTGCGGGTGCGGATCAGGCCGGTATGGATCCTGATTCCCCTGCGTCTCGCCTGGATCCGGGCGGTCTCGAGAACCGAGCGGCCGTGGGCCTCCTCTTCCTCGAGGCCCGCCTCGAGCGACAGCTGGCTGGGCACGGGCAGCACGTAGATCGCGTAGACGACGCCGTCAGCGCCGATCAGCTTCGCCGCGGCGCTGAGGGCCCAGGCGCTCACGTCGTCGCCGAAGATCGGCACGAGCGCCGTCCTGTACTCGAGCTGGTCGAAGTCCGCCGGGCGCTCCGGGCGGGGTATGCGGTAGTGCTTGCGCGGATCCAGGCCCTGTCGCCTGCGATAGATGAAGTAGCCGCCCATCCCAAGAACCATCCACGGGATCCCGATCAGGCGGGCGTCGGTGTGCAGGGCGACGACGGCGCACCACGCTGCGAACGTGCCGATCCCTCCCAGCACGGCCGTCAGCGGGATCGGGCGCCCGCGGAAGTTCACGTTCCACGGCAGCCGGTAGGGGCGCTCGCGGTCCGGTTCTTTGAAGCGCAGCGCCACGACCGAGACGTGGGCGGTCGTGAACGACAGCATCGCGCCGAAGGAGTAGAGGTTGCCGAGCAGCGTGGTTTTGCCGGGCAGGATCAGCACGCCGGCGAGAACCGAGAAGAAGACGATCGTGAACCATGGCGTGCGGAACCTCGGGTGCAGCTGCGAGAACAGGCTGGGCAGCTGGCGGTGCTCGGCGAGCGACCACGACAGCCGCGATATCCCGATCAGGCCGGCGTTGGTGGCGATGAACAGGATCGTTGCCGCGAGCACGCCGACGTAGTCCTGTGAGAGTTTCAGCAGCGTCCCGTGCAGGCCGAGATGTCGGATGATGCCGAGCACCGGGTCGTTTTCGTAGCGCGTGCTCAGTTCGGTGGCGTAGTGGGCGCCGTGCTTGATGACCGGCAGCGCCGACAGCGCGACGACCGATATGCCGGCGTAGATGCCGAGCACCGCTATTACCACGCGGTTGACGGCCTTGGGGATGTCGTGGCCGGGATCCTTCGCCTCCTCGGCCATGTTGGAGACCGTCTCGATGCCCGTGTAGGCGACCATCGCGACCGACAGCGCGAAGATCAGCTGGGTCCAAGTGGGTGCAGTCCCGAAGTGGACCTGGTGGACCAGCAGGCTCGGGTTCAGGACGAGCACGAAGCCCAACCCGACGAGCAGCGTCTGGGTGCACAGATCCATGACGGCGAGTACCAGGTTGAGGTTGGCCGACTCGCCCAGGCCGCGAATGTTGAGCGCGGCGAGCAGCACGATCGTGATCAGGCCGCCGATGATGTCGCCCGGGTTGTGGGTGAGGCTGGGGAAGAAGGCGCCGAGGTAGTGCGGGACGAAGAAGGCGGAGATCGCGATCGTGATGATGTAGTCGAGGCTCAGCGCCCAGCCGGCGAAGAAGGAAACGACGTCGTCGAAGGCGTGCCTCGCGAAGGAGGACGAGCCGCCGGCTTCGGGAAACATCGCGGCGCCCTCGGCATACGTCTTGGCCGTGAGGACGAACAGGCCGCCGGCGAATAGGAACACGAGCGGCGTGAGCCCGAGCGCGTGCGCGGCGACGAGGCCGAGCGCGTAGTAGATAGATGAGCCGACGTTGCCGTAGGCGGTCGCGAACAGGCCGGGCACCCCCACGGATCGGCGCAGTCCATGCTCTGAGAGGCGTGCCATCGGCGCGGAGCGTACATGGGCGTGCACCTCCATGTACCGTGCAAAATCCCATTCACAGCAGCCGCGAAAGCAGGAACGAGACGTATGATCCCGACGTGCCGGTCCCGAGCGACTCCGGCGTTGCCCTATGGAAACAGCAAGACGCGGAAACTACGACTCGGGCGAAGACTTTGTCCTCGAATACGGCGACCTTCGCTTCACATTCAACGAGGAGGACTTCTCCGAGCGCTGCGAGCAGGCGGCGCTGAAGCTCGGGTTCGTCGGGGGGCGACTCGGCGAGGACGAGCTCGAAGACCTGGTCAACCTCGCGGTGAACGGGGAGATCCTGGACCCGGCGTCGGGTCTCGGCGAACACGTCAACGACTGCTGGCCCGAGCTCGTCGGGCCGGCAGAGCGCTCGCTCGTCCACTGGCTGCGCCGCCTCGTATTCCGGGGCGCATGGCTCGACCAGCGCCTCAACGAGGGCGAGCTGGGCGTCGCCTTCGACGAGCACAGCGGCAGCTTCGCGTACGTCCAGCCGTCCGATCCGAGATCGCCGGGCGGCGGCGAGCCGATCGAGCTCGCCCCAGAGCCCTCATGGGGACGCGTCGCCTACCGCGGCTGAGGAGATCCCGCCCGGCGCGTCCGGCCCGGCGACGGCGCTGCCACGGCGCCCGCTCTATGCCTGTTAGCCGGACGCCTCGAGCGCCGCGGCGCGCGCCTTCGTGATCGCCTCGGCCCCGTCCTGCCCCACGAGCAGCTCGGGCCTCAGCGTCCCGCTGTTGACGAGATCGAGGATCGGCTGACGGCCGGTCGAGGTGAGGGCGGCGTCGAGGGCGATCACGGTCGTCTCGCCGCCGAGCGGTCGCGTGGCGGCCGCGATCACGGTGAGCGAGCCGCCGTCGCGAAGGTTGCGGGCGGCGGCAAGCGCCTTGCGCGCCGCATGCGGGTGAAGGCCGTCGAGATGGTCGATCAGCACGAGCGCATGGCCGCCTCGCGCGGCGACCCGCTTGGCCGCGTCGATCGCGCGCTCGACCGCCTGGTCCTGGGAGTCGGCCGACGCGGCGAGGCTCAACGCCGCCGCGGGCGCGACCGGGCCCTCCTGCCACTCGGCGATCTCCTCGGGCCTCGCGCCGGTGAGCACGACACTCACCTCGAGATCGTCCCGATCGTGGACAGCCTCAAGCAGCCGGCGCAGCGTCTCGGTCTTGCCGGCATGCCGAGCACCGACGATCACCGCCCGCGAGCCGCGACCGAGCGGCGTGAGCCACTCGATCGCCTCGAGCGTGGGGTCCTTGGAGCCCAGCGCGAGGCGCTCGCTGGGATATGCGACCGCGAGCTCGTCGTAGCGCGCTCCCTCGGAGACCGTGTCGGCCGGCGCGCCGTTGATCGTGTCGACGCGCACCAGCGACGGGTAGCGCTCAGAGCGGCGGGGGGTGCGCACCGGCCCCGTCACCCGGTCCCCGGAGACCAGCTCGCAGCGGCGAACCTGAGCCGCGGAGATGTAGACGTCCTCGTCGGAGGGCTCCGGCGGCTCCACACGCAGGAACGCCGAGCCGTTGCCGAGCACCTCGACGACGCCGGCGGCGATGCGCGCGGCGGACTCTGAAGGCGCGTCCTCGCTCTGCGAGCGCGCGCCGGCGGCACGCGCGGGCGCGGTCCGCTCCTCGCCTTCGGGGTCGGCCGAGCCGGAAGAGCGGCGGGAGCGGGCGATGCGGCGTCTGCGCGGACGCTGGCCGATCTGCGCTCCCTCGCCACGCTCGCCGGCGTCGTCGGAGGTGTCCGCGGTGGCGCGCGCACGCGCGTCGCTCGCGGGGCCAGGCGCAGAGACTCCGGGCTCACCGAGGATCGCGTCGATCAGCTCCCCCCTTCGCAGGCGCCTGAAGCCGTCGACGCCAAGCTGGTCGGCAATTGCGTGCAGGTCGGCCAGAGGGCTTGCCTCCAGGTCGGAGCGCTCGAGAACTGCCATTTGATGTTCCTTCTTTCGTGGTGGATGGGCGGTTGGCGTCCCGCCGCGTTGGACAGCGGCCGGCACCCGTGATCGACGTTCAGCCTAGCGGCTCGATCGGCCCGCTACCCGTAAAGCGCAGCTCGAGTAGCCGCGCGCGGCTACTCGGCGGCGAGCCGGTCGTAGCGGATCTCCTCGGAAAGCGCCAGGTCTCCGCGGGGCTCGGCGCCTCCGGAGAGCGCCGCGCGGACGGCGAGGAAGTCGGCCGCGGCGGCGACATCGTGCAGGCGGAAGATGTGCGCACCGCGCTCGACGCCATGGGCGAGCGCAGCCAGCGTTCCGGGCAGGCGCTCGCGCGGCGGACGCAGGGTGAGCGCGCCGATGAAGTCCTTTCGCGATATGGCCATCAGCAGCGGCCGGCCGAGCTCGTGCATGCGATCGATTTCAGCGAGCAGCCGGATCGTCTGTGCGGGAGTCTTCGCGAAGTCGGGCCCTGGGTCGACGATCAGCTGCTCCGGCTCGACGCCGAGGGAGACCGCCTGGGCCATCCGCTCCCTCAGGAAGGCGAGCACCTCGCCTGTGATGTCGCCGTAGAGATCGCTGTCCTGCAGGTGTTCCCGCGGCGCGGCGCGCGTGTGCATCACCACCAGCGCGGCACCGGTCTGCGCGCACACCTCGGCCACGCCAGGGTCACGCAGCCCGCTGACGTCGTTGACGACCTTCGCGCCGGCGTCGATCGCGGCGCGCGCCACGGCCGGCTTGTAGGTGTCGACGGACACGAGCGCCCCCAGCTCGCCTGCGACCGCTTCCACGAGCGGCACGACGCGCGCGATCTCCTCCGCCACTGCGACGGGCGGGCGCCCGGTCGTGGCGGACTCCCCGCCGACGTCCAGCATGTCGGCTCCTGCTGCGAGGAGCTCGCGCGCGAGCTCGAGCTGCGCCTCGAGCGTCGGATGGAGCCCACCATCGCTGAAGGAGTCCGGCGACGCGTTGACGATGCCCATCAGCCATGGCCGGCCGCCAACATCCAGCAGGCGATCGACGGCGCGGAGCCGCTGCTCTGGCGCGCTCACGACGTTGCCTGCTGGGCAGCAGAGCTCGCCTCGAGCACGCCGCCATCCGCGGCCAAGTCGCCGCTGGCGTCGGACGGAGCCTCGGCGCCAGCGCCGGCACCGGCTCCACCGGCTCCACCGGCTCGACTGGCTCCACCGGCTCGACCGGCTCCACCGGCTCCACCGGCTCCACCGGCGAGGATGCCCTCGGCGCGAGCCTCCTGCGCAAAGCCCTCGAGCTCGGCGGCGAGACGCTCAGCGCCCCATCCGAGCTCGCGCGCGAGCACGTCGCCGACGCGCTCGACCGGGCCGCGCGGGCCTGCCGCACCCGCACGAGAGCCCTCGGCTACGAGCTCGCGCGCGGCGAGCAGGCCGAGGCGGGTGCGTCGCAGGAGCACGTCGCCGATACTGCGCGCCTGCTCCCGGCGGGCCGCCAGCGCCGCCTCCGCGAGCAGGTCGGGCAGGCCGGCGACGATCGGCTGCGCGAGCTCTCCGCGTTCGGCCGCCAACGCGAGCACGTCGTGGGCGGCGTGGCCGTAGCGGCTCGCGAGCGACTCGTATGACGCGGCGGGCACGCCCTCCACACGCGGCAGATCCTCGACCGCGATCGCCTGGCCGAGCGGGATCTCATTGGTTCGGCATGGCGCGTCGAGGGCGTCGCGCTCGACGAGGCGGTCGACGGTCATCTTGGCCATGCGCCGCCACGTCGTGAGCTTGCCTCCGGTGATCGTGATCATCCCGGAGGATGTCTCATAGAGCTCGGCCTTTCGCGAGATGTCCACCGACTTCTTCGGGTCGCCGCTCGAGATCAGCGGACGCACGCCGGCGAAGGCGCCGGTCAGCTCCTGCACGCCGAGCGCGGTGCCGAAGAACGCGTTCACGGCCTCCAGCAGGTAGTCGATGTCCTCGCTCGACGGATGAATGTGATCCAGCGGGCCGTCGTAGTCGTTGTCGGTCGTCCCCACGAGAGTGTGTCCCAGCCATGGCAGCGCGAAGATCGAGCGGTCCGAGCCCGCCGGGACGATCGCGCCGCCGACCAGCGGCAGATCCTCCTCGCGGATCGTGATATGGGTGCCGCGACTCGGACGGATCCGCGGGAGCCCCGCCTCGTCGTGAAGCTCCTGCGGCCGCAGCTCGTCGGCCCAGACACCGGTCGCGTTGACGACGTTCGCGGCGCGTACCTCAAACCGCGCGCCGCTCTCCCCGTCGATCGCCTCGACACCCGACGCGCGCCCGCCGCGCTCGAGCAGGCCGATCACGCCAACGCGGTTCGAGCAGACCGCGCCGAAGCGCTCGGCCTCGCCGAGCACGGTCAGCACGAGGCGCACGTCGTCGGTCTGGCAGTCGTAGAAGAGGTAGCCGCTCGTCGGCTCGCGCGAGGCGAGCGCGGGAAGCAGCTCGACGACCTCCTCGCCGGAGATCACGCGGTGGCGCTCGGGGCTCCAGGACTCGCCCTCCTCGGGCTGGGCCGGCCTGCCCGGCAGCTTCGGATCGCCGGCGGCGGCCGACGCGTTCGCGGCCGCGCGCTCGGAGCGCGACCGGCGTCCGCGGCGAGAGCGCAGGCGCTCGCGATCGACGGACATCACGTCGTAGAGATTCAAGCCGACGCCGACCAGGCGGTCGGGCCGTGCGCCCTCGAAGGCCGGCACGACGAGCGGCAGCGGGCGGACGAGGTGCGGCGCGAGCATCACCATCAAGCGCCGCTCGAGGAGCGCCTCGCGCACGAGGCCGAGGTCGAAGTTCTGCAGATAGCGCAGGCCTCCGTGGATGAGCTTGCTCGAGCGGCTCGAGGTCCCCGATGCGTAGTCGGCGCGCTCGAGCAGGGCCACGCTGTAGCCGCGTGCGGCCGCGTCCAGCGCCACTCCCGCCCCGGTGATGCCACCGCCGACGACCACAACGTCGAACTCCTCCTGCGAAAGCGCCGCAAGCGCCTGGCTACGCTCGATCATCGAGCGCAGTGTCGCAGAGCGGGCGCGTGGGAATCGAATCTATATCTGGGCGAGCTCGGTGGTGATTTCACTGACGGCCGACTTTGCGTCGCCGAACAGCATCGAGGTCTCGGGCTCGTAGTAGAGCTCGTTTTCGATGCCCGCGAAGCCCGGATTCATCGAGCGCTTGATCACGATCACCGAGTGGCTGTGGCTCACCTCGAGGATCGGCATCCCGTAGATCGGCGAGGACGGCGTGTTGTTCGCCGCCGGGTTGGTGACGTCGTTGGCGCCGATGACCAGCGACACGTCGGTGCGCTGGAACTCGGGGTTGGCCGCGTCCATCTCCTTGAGCTGGTCGTAGGGGACGTCGGCCTCCGCCAGCAGCACGTTCATGTGGCCGGGCATGCGCCCGGCGACCGGATGGATCGCGTAGCTCACTTCGACGCCGCGCGCTTCGAGCTCTTTGGTGAGCTCGCGCACGGCGTGCTGTGCCTGTGCGACCGCCATGCCATAGCCGGGGACGATCACCACCCGGTTGGCGTACGCCAACTGGATGGCGGCGTCCGCAGCGCTGATCGATTTCACGGTGCCGGCATGCTCGCCGGCGCCTTCGGCGCCCGCGACCGCTCCGCCGCCCCCGAACCCGCCGGCGACGATCGCCGGGATCGAGCGGTTCATCGCGACCGCCATCAGGTTCGTGAGGATCGAGCCGGAGGCGCCGACGATCATGCCCGCGACGATCAGCGCCGGGTTGTTCAGCGCGATGCCAGTCGCGGCCGCCGAGAGCCCGGTGCAGGCGTTCAGCATCGAGATGACCACCGGCATGTCGGCCCCACCGATCGGGAGCACGACCGCGTTGCCGAGCAGCGCGCCGCAGATGAGCATCCCGATGAAGATCCCCTGCGAGTGCTCGCCGGCGGCGATGTCCGCCGCGGCCGCCACCGCGAGGACGAGCAGCACGAGGTTCACGACCTGCTGTCCGGCCCCAAGCGTGATCGGGCGCCCCGGCAGTATTTCCTGGAGCTTGCCGAAGGCGATGTTCGATCCCCAGAAGGAGACCGACCCGACGATCGCCGCGAACAGCGAGAAGACCGTCACGTAGGTCGCGACGCCCGTGTAGCCGTGCGTCAGACGGAACTCGGACCATGAGATCAGGAACACCGCGCCACCGCCGACGCCGTTGAACAGCGCCACCATCTGGGGCATCGCCGTCATCTTCACCTGACGCGCGGCCGGCACGCCGACGGCGATGCCGAGCGCGATCCCGAGCGCGATCAGTCCCCAGTTGCCCTCGTTGGGGTTGAGCAGCGTGGCGATGACGGCGATCGCCATGCCGACGGCGGCGATGCGGTTGCCGCGCACCGCCGTGGTGGGGCCCGACAACCCGCGCAGCCCCTGGATGAACAGCGAGAAGGCGATGATGTAGAGGACGTCCAGGAAGCTCTGGCTCTGCACGAACGACGTGGCGAGAGGCGGCACGGTCACGATGTCGTGCCCTCCTCCTTCTCCTCCCTGCCGTCGGCGCTCGCGAGCGCGGGGTGCGACTCGGCCTCGACGGCCGGCGGCGGCGGCTTCGGCTTTGACTTGAACATCTCGAGCATGCGGTCCGTGACGAGAAAGCCGCCGACGATGTTGATCGTGCCGAACGTGATCGCGATCACGAGGATCACCTTGTTGAAGGTGTCGTTCCCCGACAGGCCGACGATCAGCAGGCCGCCGACGAGCACGATGCCGTGGATCGCGTTCGTCCCAGACATCAGCGGCGTATGCAACGTGTTGGGCACCTTCGAGATCACGACGAAGCCGATGAACCCGGCCAGCACGAGGATCGAGAGGTTGGTCGTGAGCGTGCTCGCGAGGATCATCCGACCGCCTCCAGCGCCGCCTTGGCTCCCTGGTTGACGATCTCGCCCTCGCGCACCACGCACGCGCCGCTGATGATCTCGTCGTCGAAGTCGAGCGCCAGGGCCCCGTCGTCGTCGATGAGCAGCTCGAGCAGCGCGAGCACGTTGCGCGCAAACAGCTGCGAGGAGTGCTCCGCCATGCTCGCGGGGAGGTTCAGGGGCGAGACGATCTTGACGTCGTGCCGGACCACCGTCTGCCCGGGCTCGGTGAGCTCGCAGTTGCCACCGGCCTCACCGGCGAGGTCGACGATGACCGAGCCCGCCTTCATGCCTTCGACGGCCTCTGCCGTGACGAGCTTCGGAGCCGGCCGTCCGGGGACGAGCGCCGTCGTGATGACGACGTCGAAGCCCTTGATCGCGTCGGTCAGCGCCTGCTGCTGGTGGGCGCGCTCCTCGTCGGACAGCTCGCGCGCGTAGCCGCCCTCGCCGCTGGCCTGGAGACCCAGATCCAGCCACTGGGCTCCGAGCGAGTGAACCTGCTCGGCGACCTCGGGGCGCACGTCGTAGCCGGTGGTCCTCGCGCCGAGCCTTTTCGCCGTGGCGAGCGCCTGCAGGCCGGCGACGCCCACCCCGAGGACGAGCACCTTGGCCGGCGGGATCGTGCCCGCGGCCGTCATCAGCATCGGGAAGAAGCGGCCGATCTCCTCGGCCGCGAGCAGGACCGAACGGTAGCCGGCCACGTTGCTCTGCGAGGAGAGGGCATCCATCGACTGGGCGCGGGAGATGCGCGGGATCGCCTCCATCGCGAATGCCGTGGCGCCCGCGTCGGCGAGCGCACGTGTGGTCTGCGGGCTGGTCAGCGGTGCGAGGAAGCCGATGAGAATCGAGCCGCTGCCGAGACGGCGAATCTGCTCGGCGTCAGGCGGAGCGATCCTCAAGACGACATCCGAGGCCCAGATCTCCGCCGAGTCGCCGCTGATCTGCGCTCCCGCGTCGGCGAAGGCGGCGTCGGGTAGCAGGGCGTTTGCGCCCGCGCCGCTCTGCACGATGACCTCGAGGCCCCTGTCGCTGAGCTTGCGCACCACCTCGGGGACGAGCGCGACGCGATGCTCGCCCGCCGCGGTTTCCTTCGGAACGCCTATCCGCATGAAGTGCGAGAACGTATCCCATCCCGGTCCCGAGGCGCGGCCCGGTGTGCGAGACTCGAAATGCGATGACCGTGAACCTGACGCGCATCTACACGAGGCTCGGCGATGGCGGCGAGACGCACCTCGGGGACATGAGCAGGGTGTCCAAGCTCCACCCTCGCGTCGAGGCCTACGGCACCGTTGATGAGCTCAACGCGGTGATCGGCGTTGCGCTGCTCGAGCCTCTCCCGCAGCTTTTCGTGACCTGGCTTCGGCGCGTGCAGAACGACCTGCTCGACGTCGGCGCCGACCTGTCCGTGCCGGCTGCCGACGCCTCCGACGAGGGCGCCGCCCGCGAACGGCTGCGCGTCGGCCCTGAGTACACCGAATGGCTCGAGCATGCATGCGATGAGGTCAACGCCAAGCTCGAGCCCCTGCGCTCCTTCGTGATCCCCGGCGGCACGCCCGCAGCGGCCCACCTGCATGTCTGCCGGACCGTCTGCCGCCGCGCGGAGCGCCGCGCGATCGCCGTCGGCGACGACGGCAATCCGGAGGTGGTGCGCTACCTCAACCGCCTGTCCGACCTGCTGTTCATCCTGAGCCGCGCCGTCAACGTCCATGCGGGCGGGGGCGCTGCGGCCGAGCCTCTGTGGGACCCCGGAGCGCACGGCTCGCACACCAAGCCACCGCGCTCCTGAGCGCGAACGGCGCAGGCGGCATGAGCACCCGTCGTGCTAGGCCCGGCGCCTGCTCGGCCAGCGCCGCTCGGCCGCCCTCAGGGCCGCGACAGCGAGCGCCGTCCACAGCGCGGCCACGAGGTAGCCGCCGAGAACGTCGCTGGGCATGTGCCAGGCGAGGATCAGCAGCGAGCAACCGACAGCCAGCGCGAACACGCCGCCGATCGCGGCGACGATCGGACGCAGTCGCGCAGGCGTCACGAGCACGGCGGACATGGCGAGCGCGAGCGCTGCCGTCGAATGGCCGCTCGGCCACGATGCCGGTCCCACGTGCACGGCGCCGAGCTGGACGTGGGGATGCGCGAGCAGCGGCTTGAGCAGCTCGGTCGTCAGCGACGAAAGCCCCATCACGACGACGACGGCCAGCGCCAGGCGCGCACGGCCGCGCGCCAGTGCGACGCACACGAGCACGGCGCCCCACATGATGAAGAGCCCCGGTTCGAGCAGATGGACGAGCAGGTTCGCCGCAACGTCGACGTGGGGACGGCTGAGCAGCGTGAAGTCGCGCAGCGCGAGCGCATCGCGCAGCTGCGCCGCGGGCACGAGCTCGGCGAGGATCCAGACCAGCGCGAGCGCCAGCAGGCATAGGCCGGCGAGCCCGAGCGGGCCCGCGGCATCGGGCTGCGCGGAGCGGGCACCGTTGCGCATGCGCGCGGTTGTGGAGGCGGTTGCCGACATCTCGACACAGATTACGAGCGTCGCTAAAGCGTGGCTGAATGGCCAGCGCTCGCCTTCATCTGCTCACGGGCCTGTCTCCGGCACCGCCAACGCACCAGCCGAGGTGACTGCGACTGCGAAGCGGTTCTCGAGAACGGCGCTCTCGAACGACCGCGCGGCGAGTTCGACTCCGCTCGCATCGGTGCCCGTGACGACCCACACGGGTGCTTCTTCGGCACGGCGCGTCGCCGCGATGAGCCCGGCACTGCCGATGACCGAGCGCACCGGCCGCCCGTCCTGATCGAGCAGCGTGAGCGTGCGTCCGTTCCTGGCGAAGCGAGCGTAGACGCCGCTCGCGCCTGGACCGCTGACGATCGCCTCGGTTGCGAATTCGCCCTCGACGTCGACCCACGGGCCGACCAACACGCGCAGCGTCTGCGGCGCTCCGCCGCTGCCGAGCGCAGCTGTGGCCGCGGGCACATCGATGGCCTGCAGGCGCGCGGTGACCGTGCGACACGCGTAGCTGGCGACGGTCGCGCATTCGATCCGCACCGGCAGGCGCTTGCCTTCGATGCCGTTCACGAATGGCTCTGGGAACGAGCCGACGACCGCTGGAACATGCTCGGCCGCGCTCGTGTCGTGCAGGTCCCACCAGATGTGATCACCGCGGTGCACGTCGGTCTGCGCGGGGCCACGCGGAGCTTCCACGCCGTTGACGAAGTAGAACCAGGCGAGCTGGCGTCCCGCTCGAAGGGCGCCGGATACGCCGTCGATACTCTGCACCGAGCCGCCCCGCGTGGCCACGGCGTCGTTGCGCATCAGAAGGCTCAGCACCGTCTCACCAGCCTGCGCCTTCGGCGCATCCGTCTGTGAAACGGTGCGCGCGCCGAAGTCGCTTGTGACGCGCAGCTGGACAGTGCTCGGACCCGGCCCGGCGCCGAGGCCGCAGCCGGCGAGCGCCATCGAGAGCACACCCGGCACGACGACTGAGGCGGCCTTGCTGAGCATGGCTCACCTCACCACGATCGTGTTCGACGGGTGCCGCGAGCTAGCCCAGCACGCCGCTGAGATCCGCATCCAGATCGCCGAGCGCCGTGCGCTGTGCCGCGTCGAGCGCTCCGCCGTCCCGGATCAGCCGCCGTGCGGACTCGAGATCCTCCGAGCGGCCGAACGTCAGCGCCGCCTTCACAACCGACTCCCTCAGGTACCAGATCGTGAAGCGGCCCTCCTCCATGTTGCCGCGCACGATTTCCTCATCCCATTGATAGGCGGGTCCGACGTACTCGAGTTCGCCCCAGTCGGCGAACACCGAGTAGAAGTAGGGCACCTCTTCATGCGGCACATCCTGGCCGAGCATGTTCCGCGCGGCGGTCTTGCCCTGGTTGAAGGCAACATCCCAGTGCTCGATCCGCAGCGGTTCGCGTTGCACGACCGAGTCGTACTCGCAGATGTCCCCCGCCGCGAACATCCCCTCTACCGAGCTCTGCAGGCGTGAGGAGCAGCGGACGCCGCCGCGCTCGCCGATCTGAAGTCCCGCCTTCTGCGCGAGCTGCACGTCCGGGGTCACGCCGACGCCGACGACCACGGCATCGGCCGCCAGCTCGAGGCCGCCCCTGGTGACTACCGTCGCCACGCGCTGGTCCCCCTCGAAGCGCTCCAGCTCATCGCGACCGTGCACGCTCACGCCGTGTTCCTCGAGCAGCCCCTCGAAGAACCGCCCCGCGCGCTCACCGAAGGTCCGTTCGAGCGTGTGCTGCTCCTGCATCACGATCGTGCACTGCTTTCCGATCGCCGTCAGCGACGCCGCGACCTCGCAGCCGATGTAGGAGCCGCCGATCATTACGACCTGCTCGGCGTCCGCGACGCTCGCGTGTATCGCGTCGGCGTTGGCGAGTGTGCGCAGGTAGTGGATGTGATCGAGCTGGCATCCGTCGACGTTCAGGCGGCGGACGTTGGCGCCCGTCGCGAGCAGTGCTTGACCGAACTCGACCTCGTCCTTGTTCGAGAGCTTGGCCGTACGCCTGCCTGTGTCGAGACCGGTGACGCTGGTGCGAGTCATCAGCTCGATCTTTTGCTCCGCCCACCACTCGTTCGGACGGAAGAACGTCTCCTCTCTCGTCTCCTCGCCGCGCAGGTAGCCCTTCGAGCACTCCGGGCGGTTGTACGGCGGATCGGGCTCGCGCCCGACGAGGAGCACCTCGCCCTCGGCGCCGTCCTCGCGCAGCCAGCGCGCGCAGTTACCCGATGCGAGACCGCCGCCGATCAGCAGATAGTCGACCCTGCGAGTCGCCATCGCGCCAGACTACAACCCAGGCGGATGGCGCACCGACCAGCGGGCCCAGTCCGGGATACGGTCGAAGATGCGCCAGCGCGGCCCGTCTTCATTGCGGTTCGGACCGACGTCGGTCCCGTCATGACTCGTATCCAGCCGCAATCCGGCGATCACCATGAACACGTGGTCACTCGGGCTGGTGGCCGCGTAGATCGTCACCCACCTCCCGGGACCGGGAGCGCCCCAGTGAACATAGTCCTGCGCCAGCGGGTTCTCGCTCAGGATTTCGGCAATAGGACGCACCCCCGACCGGTAGAGGAGGTAGTTGACCGTGCTCGAGCAGTCCTCTTCGAACGCGCCGCGGGGGTCCGGATGGCCGCCCGGGCCATAGGGCAGGTCCTGCAGCTCGTTGCCCGCGACGACCATCGCCTGCACGGTCGCGGGCACGCCTGCCGGAACCAGCGCCAGATGCCCGTCCTGCGGGTCGAGCACCGCCGTTTCGCCCGCGATGAAGCGAACAGGCGTCGAGCTCTCTTCCTGCAGGCTCACATCCGCGCCTCCTGCGCCCGCTTCGCTCCCGGCGAACGGTGACTGCTGATTCGCAGCGTCGCGGTACCTCGCCGCCCAGGCCAGGACCTCATCCACGTACCAGCCGGCGTGGTTGTAGGCAAGGATTGCCTTCGCATAGTCCGAAGGGGCACCCGACGCGCGTAGGTAGTTGGCCGCCGCGTAGATCGCATCGGCGGCAGACCAGCGATCGGGCGTCCCGCCCCCGGCCGCGTCGACCCCGAACCGCCGCCACGTCGAAGCGATGAACTGCATCGGGCCGCCGGCGCCGGCCGAGTTCACGGCGCCCTCCCGCCAGCACGATGGATCGGGGTCGCGGCCGTGATCGCACTCGACCTTGCCGATCCCTGCGAGCACCGCCCAGTCGAGGCCATACCGTTGCGCCGCAGCCTCGTACAGGCGGAGGTACTGCGGTGGTATTTCACTCCTTGCGAGCGCCGACACTCCGTCGCCGGGTCCGCTTGACGCATCGATGCCGGCGCCCCCCGGACAACGCCCCGCCCAGTGCAGCGATCGCCGCGATGAGCATGAGCGCGATCGCCGCGAGCGCCGCGGCGCCCACCGCCAGCACGCCTGCCGGCGCGGGCGCGCGACTGGTGCTCGCCGTGGCCCCGGGAGGCGTCAACGGCGACGCTCGCCCCGTCGGTCAACGCTCGAGATCCCCCATCGGGCAGGCCTCGAGATCAAGGCCTGTTGCTGCCCAGCTGCCGTTTGCGCCTCGCGGCCACATCGCGCGCGTCGCGCATCACGCTCGACTCCGGCGAGCCGTCCTGCTCGTGTGAGCCGCGGTCTGAGCGCTCCCTGCTGGGCACCGAAGGCATGCGATGCACGCGTTCGCGGGTTCGCCGCCTCGGCGCGTCGTGCTCCGCCTTCGCTCGGCTTCCCGCTGCGCGAACCGTCGGCGCGGCCGCACCCGCCGCACCGTCCTTTGGGGTCTTCATCGGGTCCCGTCGCAGGTCCAGCTCGCGGTCGACCTCCAGACGCACTGCGCGACGGCGAGCCGGAGCGAGTCGTTCGTACTCGTCGCGTCCGTAGCCGACGAGGCCGACCAGGGCCGGATAGTCCCGACGTTCGGTCGCTGGCCGGCCGACGGACTGCGGCATGATCGTCGTGGCTGCTCTCGGGAGTGCCGCCTGAGCGTCGAGGAACTCGCCCCGCTCCTGCAGCCGCTCGCGTGTGTGCTCGCTGTCGCTCCGCTGCAGCATCGGCGCGCGAGCGCCGGCCGCGCGCCGCGCGCCGTCGAGCTCGCGCTGGACGCGTTCGATATGCGTCTCGATCCGCTGGCCGCGATGACGCAGTTCGGCCGCGCGCCTGGCCTCGCCACCGGCAAGCGCGATCTCTCTCGCGCGCCGCACGCGCTCGAGCTGCGACCGCTTGGCCGCAAGCGCCTGCTGTGTCGCCGCGGCCGCCTTGAGCCGCTCGCGCGCGTCGCGCTGCTCGAGCTCGAACGTCCGCCTGGCCTGCTCATCCACAATCGCCTTCGTCCGCGGACGCCCCAGCTGGGCCAGACGCTCGCGCCGCTCGGCGCTCGAGGCCTGCCCGTCTCGGTGCTCCTCGCTCGCGGCTCGCCTGTCCACCCGGTTCCTCGTCGAGCGCGCCGCTCCGCTCAACCTGCGAGGAGTCTCGAACGTATCCCTGATCATGCGACTGATCGAGCGATGCCTGCTCCGACGCTCATGAGCAAGCGCGCCCTCTGCAAGCCCGATGGCCTGATGGCGGCGCATGAAGGCGCCCCACCAGAACGCAGACATCAGCAGCCACTGCGTCCACCATCCGAGCGCCTGCAGGTCAGAGAGGATCGCGAGGACGGCGAGCACGACGCCCAGCAGGAACGAGAACAACATCTTCGAGACGACCGCTCCGAGAAGCTGCATCGCCCACCTGCGGAAGACGGCTCGCCCGCTCTCGCCGAGCGCGGGCGCCAGCACCATCCCCGGGGCGAGCAGCAGGTACAGCAGGCTGAAGATCGCCGCGGCGAGCAGCCGCAGCGCGATGAATCCCATCAGCAGCATCAGCCCGAGCACCCCCCCGGCGATCAGCAGCAGGCCGCCCATCCGCGACCACGTCCCGGCATTGGTGCGGAACTCGGCCTGCGCCGCGGTGGGTCCGCGACAGCTCGTCGCTTCACTGCTCTGGCAGATCGTGCGGAGCAGCGAGCCCGGTTCGTTGATCGAGTTTCTCGCAGGCCCGTTGGCGGGCAGCGCGAGGAAGACGGCACCGTTGCTGTCCGCCTCCCGCAGGAGCTCAGCGCTGTGTTCGAGCGCTCTCGCCGGTGCGCTCCCGGACGCGGCACATGGCGCGAACGCGTCTGCGCCGGGCTGGCAGTCGGTCAGCGACAGCTCGCCCGCCGCGATCCTCAGCCCCGCGGCCCGCACCCGCGCGTCGAGCTGCGCCGGATCGCGACACCACGCGACGTTGCCGAACTCCAGGTAACACCATGGTGCTTCGATCGCCGTCGCGAAGACCGTGTTCATGCTCCGCGCGAGCACGCCGCCGGCAGCGGAGGGCGAGCCCCGCGCGGCAACCGCGAGCGTGCCGAGACTCGCCTGGTTCGCCCATCGACCGAGTGCGCCGACCGTGCCCGTCGGGTCGGCGATCACCCACATGCCCCCGACCATCATCGCCGCCATCAGCAGCGCGTGGCCGACGGTCTCGGCCACGCGGCGGCGAATCAAGCCGTCGTAGAGCGCCAGCACAGACGCAATCGAGAGGACGAGCACAAGCCAAGGCTCGGACAGCGTCGCCTGCATTTCGCGAAGCCCGCGGCCCACGCTCGCAGCGGCGGTGTCGAGCAGATCGATCGTGAAGCACCACTCGAGCATCACGACGACGGCGTGCACGGCCCAGACAAGCGCCATCCAGACGGGCGTGAGGAAGAGGTCCTGAACGGCACTCAACAGCCAGCCCGAGCCGATACCCAGCGCGCCGGTGTTGATGTGCACGTCGATGCCGTAGTCAGCGGTCGGCGCCGCTGCGGCTATGAACCCGGACGTTTCGCAGTCGCGCCTGCTCGCGGCCGGAAGTTCGCCGGCTCCGAGCGCCCCTTTGCAGAGGGGACTGCCGAGGCCGTTGCTCACGAGCGGATCAGCTTCGCCCTGCGGCGATCCTCCCGTGACTTCATCCCCGTCGGCCGGCGCCGAGCCGGTCCCGGATGTCAGCGGCGGGCTGTTCGGTGCCGACGGTGCCGGTGCGCCTCGATGCCCGCGCGCGGATGTGCCGCCGGCCGCGTGGGGGATCCCGGCGGCGGGAGCTCGCGCCGCGGCTGCGAGGCCCGGTGATCCGCATCCGGCGCCTGCGAGCAACACGAACGCCAGCAGAGCGGTGCGCGCCAGGCAGTGCCGCGCACGCTTCACCCCGGTGTCGGTGTCGTGGAGAACGCGTGCAGCAGGGACGGCGCCACGACGTCGACCTGGATCGCCTCCACCCGTCCGCTGTGGTCGCGGAACAGGCATCGCCCGGCGTCGAGCTCAAGCAGGCTCGTGCGCATCCGCCTGTCCTCGGGGTCGAGCCCGAGCAGGGTGAGGGCTCGCGCCGCCTCGGACTCCGATCGCATCCCGAAGACGAACGTCGCGCCGATAAGGTTCTCCAGCGACTCGCGCTCGCCGATCAGCGCGTCGGTGACGAGCTGCGTGCTGATGATCGGCACGGCGAGCTCGGAGCGGCCCATCCGTTGCAACGAGCCGAGCAGCGTGCGTCCAACCGGGTCCCCGAGCAGGCGCCAACCCTCGTCGAACGAGAAGATCTTCAACCTCTCGCGCTCGGCTCCCATGAGATGCATCGCGAACATCGCGATCAGGCGCACGATCTGCTCGCCCACGCGCTCGGACTGCGAGTACTCCGCGCGACGGGTCCCCGGCTCCGGTCCGGGCAGATCGCGGATCGGAAGATATGTGACCTGACGGTGACCGACGGGCGGCAGCGTCACGCTGGAGTCGGCGAAGCCGAGCTGCGTGAGGCCGGAGCGGGCGTACACCTCGAGTGTCCTACCGACGCGGACGTCGGTCTCGTCGCCATCCTTCAGAGCCCTCACGACATCCAGGCAGGTCGGCTCGCGCGAGCGCGTGAGGACCCGATCCACGGCCGCGAGCACCGCCGTCTCCCACGCCGGCTCGGCCCTTCCGGGCAGGAGGTCCCGCAGGAAAGAGACCGCGGCGTCCTGGCGCAGGTGTGCGGGCGCGACCCTGAGGGGGTCGAGCACCCCGCGCAGCGCAGGGTCCGGCCGCAGCGTGACGCACTCGGTGTGCGGCGCGACCTCCTCGAGCAGGTGAAAGCGGTGATCGCCCTTCGGATCGCAGTCGATCACCCGCGCGCCCTGCAGGAACCCCTCGTACTTGAGCTTCTGCGCGAGCGTCGTCTTGCCCGAGCCGAGCGCTCCGACGCTGAGGATCGTGGTGTTCCGATCGCTGTCCGATCCCTCCCTGAGGTTGAACCTGACCGGCTGTCTGGACCCCGAGAGGGTGTGGCCCAGGTAGAAGCCCCTGTTCGAGCCCGCCACGTGCACGGCGGTCGGCATCATCGCCGCGACCTGCTCGCTGGTGAGCGTGTCGTCATAGCCCGCCACCCGCGTGCGCTGCCCTGGGAGATGCTGGAGGAACAGCTGCAGCTGGTCGCCGAGCGGCCGGTGCAGGCGGGTCTCGCCGTACGCTCGCCGGCACATCTCGACGCGCTCCTCGAGCTCCTCCTCGTCTGCCGCTCCGACCGCGATCGCGAGCGTCGCGCGCAGCAGCGGCGGCCTGCTCGACGCCTGCAGGTACGCGAGCAGATCCCTCGCCTCCTGCGTGCGCTCGTATCCGAGGTCCGACACCCCCTGCTCACCATCGGACTCCGCTCGCAGGATCTGATCAGCGTCCTGGATCCTTCGCCGGGCGATCCTCAAGGCCAGCTCGTTCGGTAGAAACCGTATGTTCAAGGACAGGTCGATGCCGAAATGCAGACTTTCCACCGGCGCGAACATGAGCTCCGCGCTCGCGCCGGGGAACTGCACGCGCTCGGGCAGCGCGCCCATCACGAGCTGTGCCTGCCAGCTCGTGCCGAGCTCGGACTCGACCTTCAACGACCTGCTCAGATGCTCGACATAGCCGTCCATCCAGCGCATCACGTCGCCCTCGAGCGGCGCAAGCACCGCTTGTCCGTTGCGCTCGAACACAAGCGCCCGCGGCTCGTGCCGAGCATCCACGAGCGGCTCGCCGATCCCCCGGCAGAACGCTCTGCGCACCAGCCACTGCAACTCCGCTCCGCGGGTCGGGCGCACGGGCAGCAGGTCGGCAAGCCGGGCGTGAACCTGGTCCGCGCGGACGCGAGCGCGCTCCAGCTCTGAGACGGCGAGGAGGCGTCTGTCTCGCATCGAGAGGGCTCGCCTGAGCCGCTGCCACCATTCGCTGGGAGGCGTGGCGGCGGCCTGGGATACGTAGGAGGCGACATCGCGCTCCGGCTCGCGCAGGCTCGCCAGGATGTATACGGCCGGCTGGGTCGCGCCGATCTCCGTGAGGCGCCGGACGTGCTCCTCGAGGTAGCGGCGCCTCGCGCGCGCGTGCGATTGCGAAGACGAACACAATGCGCTCGAGCGTCCCTGGTCGTCGAGATCGGCGGCATAGCACTCGACCGGCCAGCGTCTGCCCACACGCAGGATCTGCACGTCGGCTTCGATCGCCTCCAGCGCGCCGAGCAGAGCGAGGAACGGCGCGCGCTTGCCGTCCTCGCTCAACCAAGCGTACGACGACACGCCGACCGCGAAGGCCGCCCAGCCGTCATCATGCTCCTGCGCAAACACGCAGTTGCCATAGATGAACGAGATCGGCGCCCTCACCTACTCATGCCCGGCCGTCGTGTTCGTCTGCACGAGCAGTCGCACGCCCAGCCCGAGCGAGATCACCTGGCCCTGCTTCAGACAGCGAGCCTGCGGGAGTTCGCGCACGGTCACACACGGCCGGCGTCGCAGCAACCGCGCACCCGCAGCTCGAGAGTCGAGCATCCTGCCGGCACGCTCGTGCTCGACGGCGATGAGCACCGCGCCTGGCCCCGTATACCGCAACCGTCGCATGCGACGGTCAGACCCGTCTGGCAGCACCACGATCTCGTTCGGCCACCAGCGGCCTCCGATCGGCGGCGGGCAGGCGCGAAGGCCCGCGAGGCGACGGGCGCCGATCCGATATCGGATAAGCGCACGCGCCGCCAGATGGAACGGCCGTCCCTCGACGCGGATGACGCTAAGCAGCGTCGCGCTCGCGGCGGGCAGTGCGAGGTCGCGCAGGTACCACGGCAACCCTCGCGGCACCGCTCCGATCAGCGGCAGCGAGCCGGCGATCACAGCCGCCGATAGGAGCGCGAGGAAATAGACGATCCCGCGCACGGGCACTCCACCGGGGTTCAGCCGCAGCCGATCGACGCGATACAGGCGCCGCTCGAGATCGAAGACACGTCGGTAGGAGCGGATCTCCATCATGGCGAGCCGAACAGCGACGTGACCGTGTCACGCAGCAGACTCACGCCCGCCGGGGTAGCGAGCAGCACCGAGACGATCCCGACCGCGAAGACCCCCGCCGCCTCCTTGAAGTCGCGGCGAAACGCCAGCACCGTGGCCGCCACTGCGAAGGCGAGGCCGATCAGACTCATCGCCACGGCCCGGCCGGTGTTCCCCGCCTTGGCAGCCGCCGATTCCAGCGAGCTCTGACCCTGTTCGGCCGCTGCGGTGGGTGCGACGCCTGCTGGGCTGGTGCTGGCCACCGCCGCGCTGGCCGGCACAGGCGCCAGCGCGATGCACGAGCACGCGAGCAGTGCAGCGGCCCAGCGAGTGACACGTTCGATCTTCATCGAGCCTCCTTGTTGGGATTGGGATCGCTATTCGTCAGGGTCCATCTGCACCGCCGATACCTCCCAGCGTCCCTGCGCACGCGTCACGTCCAGTTCGTAGGTGAGCGTGTAGTCGACGCCGCGGCCATCCTGCGCCTGGACGACCGCGAGCACCGAGCGCCCGTCGGGCGCCCAGTCGATGTGCTGGACGGACTCGAGGTTCAGCGCGATCGCCGGCAGCGAGACGCGCGCGTCGCTGGTCAGGTCGGCCGCCAGCTCGCCCGGCGAGGCCGCAAGGTAGTTGCGAAGAGCGCGCTCCACCACGGTCTCGAGCGCCGGGATTGAGACTTCCTTGAGATGCGCGGAGGTCTGCGCCGGACCCGCTGCGGGCGCACCGACGAACGCGGGATAGCCGCTCAGGGCGAGGCTCCCGGCGGCTGTGCGCGTGACGCTAACCGTCAGGTAGAGCAGGCCGGCCGTATCCGTCTGCGCAACGACCGTATAGACGTGCTCGCCCGGCGCGGGTTCGCGCTGCTGTACGACTTCTGCCCACTGCACGTGCTGCTGCCCGGTCGCAGGGAGCTCCAGACCAGCGTCCGCTTCCATGTCAGGTCCGGTGAATGCGTCGAGGGCCCGGGCGCTCGCCTGCGGTTCGGCGGCGTTCCACGTCAGGTAGCGGCGTGCGAACAGCACCGCGTAGCCTTCAGCCGCAGGGTCGCGTGCGACGGGCTCGCGCTGGATCGGTACGCGAGCGGCGGACCGTGGCGGCGCGATCGCATACCGTGTGCTCGCCGCGAGACCAGCGACGGACATCGCACAGAGCAGGTAGCGGGGCAGTTCGCGCGCGAGGCGTATCTGCCAGAGGGGGCGCGTCGTGATCGTGACGCCGGCGCGCGTGCTGCTGCCGTTCACCGCGATCCCTCAGTACTCGAAGCCGAACTCAGTTTGTTCGACCGTCCGAGGATCCGTGCTCACGCTCGCCGCAGGCGCCGCTGCGTCTACCGCGTGGACAGCGTCTGCGAGCATCCCGACCGCCCCGCTTGCGCTCGCCCATCGGACGCGGGCCGCGCCGCTGAGATCTCCATGGGCGCTGCGCGCTTCAGCGCCAGGGGATCCCGGCCCACGAGAGGACTGCATGGACCCCGACGCGCCGGAGCGAGCCCGCGTGCTCGGCGAGCCGACCGGGACGAGCTCGGCTGCGGCAGGACGCCTGCCAGTCCGACTCGCCGGCCGCAGACTGCTCAGGGCGATCAGGCCGCAGAGCCCACCGACCGCTCCCGCCAGCAACGTCGCCGCCGCCACCCTGCGCAAGTTGGCTGCGCGATATCGCGACCCGAGACCCGAGCTCTGCACCTGGCGAGCAGCCTCGCGGGGCTGCGCCGCCGGCGTGCCACTCTCGCGATCAGAGCCTGCGAGGAACTCGCCCTCGTCGTATACCCGGTAGACCTCTCGCGGCTCGCGTCGCAGGAGGCTCATGGCGCCACCACACGCGGTTTCACGCGAGCGGCCGGAAGCCGGGAAGGGGGGTTCTCGGGCTTCCGACCGCACGCGCGCGGAGGGGCATCGCCGAGCTGTCGTCCGTTCGACCGACCGCCGGCGTCCCGGTGGGGGACGTGCCTATGAGTGGGGGGATAGTCCATAGTCAGGTCCCTATCCCCTGCTCCGACGCGCGAGGCTGGCGCGGGACAGGTTGGTCCTCGGCGTACATCAGGCCTCTCAGCCGTGCACGCGCGCGCTGCGCCACCTTGCGGTACTTCTCCGGCGACCAGCCAAAGGTGCGGCAGAAGTCCCCAAGAGGCACCTCAGCAAGCTGGGACGCGAGAACGAGCCGCTGATCGTGGCTGAGCTCACGGGCGAGCGTCTGGATCCGACGAAGGTCGTTGCGCAGCATCACGCGCGTCTCGAGCTCGGCGCGAACATCGACGACCTCGACCTGCTCCGCTTCTGCTCCGCCGATCGACACGGCCGTCTCGAGCGCCGCCTGCAGCGGGCTCCGTCCGGCGAGCGCCCGCCGGCGGTCGAGGACCCGCGAGACGAATCGCTGCTCGAGCGCATTCTCCAGATGGGAGCGGCTGACGAACGTGGCTCCGTTCAGGGCCTGCGCGACCAGCTCGAGCGTGGCCTGGCTGTAGCAGTCCTCCAGGTCGTCCCTGCGCAGCCGGAAGCGGTGCGTACGCAGCAGCAGCTCGCGTCTGGCGCGAGCGACGACGGCTACCTCCTCGGCCGCGTCGCGGGCGCAGATCGTCGCCGCGGAAGCAGGCCGCCGCCGCCGGGGCGCTCGTCTTTGGTGCTCGTATCGGGTAGACACACACGGGTGTCGAGCAATCGCCGCTGCACACCCCCCTCCCAACTCGCACGTGCGCGCGCGGCCGCCGCGCGCGAGCTCAGCGCCACCGTGGCCCTCGCATGAGCCTCCGCGATCGTCTGCGCGAGGTGGACCGCGTCCAGCAGCGCAGCCGCGGGCTCGGATTCATCGTCGCGACGTTCAAGAAGTTCAACGAAGACCAGGCCGGCCAGCTGGCCGCGCTCGTCTCCTACTACGCCTTCGTCTCGCTGTTCCCGCTCCTGCTGGTGCTCGTCACCGTGCTGGGCTTCGTCCTGCAGGGCGACCCGAGCGAGCAGCAGCGGATCCTCAACGGCACGCTCGGACAGTTCCCGATCCTGCGCGACCAGCTCAAGCTGCACTCCTTGAAAGGCAGCGGCCTCGCGCTCGCGATCGGCGTCACCGCCTCGCTGCTCGCGGGCCTCGGCATCACCAACGCGACCCAGACCGCCTTCAACCGCATCTGGGCCGTGCCGTTCAAGCACCGGCCGAACTTCCTCTACGCGCGGTTGCGCGGGATCGGCGTCCTGGTGATCCTGGGCACGCTCGCCATCATCTCGACCGTCGCCGCCGGCTTCGTCGGCGCCGGCAGCCACGGTGCTGCAACCGTCGTCATCGGCGTCGTCGTCGCGTTCGTGTTCAATCTCGCGACCTTCATGACCGCCTTCAAGCTGCTCACGGCGGCCGACCTCGCCTGGCGCGAACTGCTGCCCGGCGTGATCGTCGCGTCCGTCTTCTGGCAGCTGCTGCAGCACCTCGGCGGCTACTACCTCGACCATGAGCTCAAGCGGACTGGGCCGCTGTACGGCGTCTTCGCGCTCGTCCTCGGCCTGCTCGCGTGGCTCTACCTCGGTGCGCAGCTGACGATCTTCGCCGCGGAGGTCAACGTCGTGAAAGCCCGCCGGCTGTGGCCGCGCAGCTTCCTCTCAGACCCGCTGCTCGACGCCGACCGGCGCGCGCTGAGGTCCTCGGCTGAGGCTGAGGAGCGCATTCACGACGAGAACGTCGAGGTCAACTTCGACGGGCCCGAGGCCTAGTTTTTGGCTCTGGAATGCTGGGTTTCAGGATGATCTGAAAGTACTTGCACACGCAACGATAGCGCGCTATACTAACTAAACTTTCGTAAGCTCATATGGAGCAATTACCAATGACATCTCCCTCAGAGAACACCCCCCTACAGACTTCCGACCCCAGTCCGCGTCTGCGGCTGATCCCGCTCGACGACACCGTCGTGTTCCCCAACATGGGCATCACGCTGACGATCGACGCCGGTGAGGACAAGCGGGTCGTGCTCGTGCCACGTCACGAAAACGAGTTCCTGGACGTCGGCACGATCGCCGAGGTCTCCGAGCAGATCCGCCTGCCCGGCGGCGGCCGCGCGGTCGCCCTCTCGGGCGAGCATCGCGCGCTGATCGGCGCGGCGCAGACCGGCCCCGGCGGGGAGCTGCGTGTCGAGGTCGACGAGCGTCCCGATGACGTCCCCGTCGACAAGCGAACGCGCGAGCTCGAGCGCGAGTACCGCGCGACCGTCGAGGAGATCCTCGAGCTGCGGGGCGACGACGGCCGCATCGCGGCGTTCCTGCGCGCGATCGCCGAGCCCGGCGCCCTCGCCGACTCGGCCGGCTACTCCCCCACCATCTCCTACGAGCAGAAGGTCGAGCTGCTGAGCACGCTCGACGTGACCGAGCGCCTCGAGCTGGCCGTCAAGCTGCAGCGCGAGAGCCTGGCCGAGCTGCAGGTCCGCAAGCGCATCCGCGAGGACGTGCAGGAGGGGGCCGAGAAGCAGCAGCGGGAGTACTTCCTGCGCAAGCAGATGGAGTCCATCCGCAAGGAGCTCGGCGACGACGACGCCTCGGTGGCGGAGGAGTACCGCACCAAGATCGAGGAGGCGCAGATGCCCGAGCCCGTCGAGGAGCAGGCGCTGAAGGAGCTCGCCCGCCTCGAGCGGATGGGCGAGCAGACCGGCGAGTCGAGCATGATCCGCACCTATCTGGACTGGCTGATCGCGGTGCCCTGGAGCAAGCGCTCCGACGAGCACCTCGACCCTGTCGCAGCGCGGGCGGTGCTGGACGCCGACCACGCCGGGCTGGAAGACGTCAAGGACCGCGTCACCGAGTACCTCGCCGTGCGCAAGCTGCGCGAGGACCGCGGCATCGAGGCCGACCCGAAGTCCGGAGCGATCCTGACGCTGATCGGACCTCCGGGCACGGGCAAGACCTCGATCGGCGAGTCGATCGCGCGAGCCACCGGACGCGAGTTCGTTCGCATGTCGCTCGGCGGCGTGCGCGACGAGGCCGAGATCCGCGGGCACCGGCGCACGTACATCGGCGCCCTTCCGGGACGGCTGGTCAGGGCACTGCGCGACGCGGGGACGATGAATCCCGTGATCCTGCTCGACGAGGTCGACAAGGTCGGGGCGGACTGGCGCGGCGATCCTTCAGCGGCACTGCTGGAGGTCCTCGACCCTGCCCAGAACCACTCCTTCCGCGACCACTATCTCGACGTCGAGCTGGACCTGAGCCAGGTGATGTTCCTGGCGACGGCCAACGTCGCCGACACCATCCCCGGCCCGTTGCTCGACCGCATGGAGGTGATCCGCTTCGACGGCTACACCTCCGAGGAGAAGCTCGCGATCGCCAAGGGCTACCTGTGGCCGCGCCAGCGCGACCGCAACGGCCTGCGCGAGGACGAGGTCGAGATCTCAGACGACGTGCTGCGCATGATCATCTCCGAGTACACGCGCGAGGCTGGCGTTCGCAACCTCGAGCGCGAGCTCGGCACGGTGCTGCGCAAGACCGCGACGAAGATCGCCTCCAGCCAGCCGAGCGCCGATGACGCGCAGAAGCCCGCCGCCGGGGACGAGGCAGTGCCCGCCGAGCGCGAGTCGACACCCGCCGGGAGCGAGCCCACGCCGTCCGAGGGCGAGGCCAAGCAGACCGCGGGCTCGGACAAGCCCGCGAAGCGCTCGAAGGCGACGAAGCCGAAGGCAGCGCTGAAGACGCCCGTGAAGATCGACCTCGAGGTCGTGCGCGACGCGCTCGGCCGCCAGAGGTTCTTCCAGGAGTCGGCGGCGCGGACCGCGACACCCGGCGTCGCGACCGGCCTGGCCGTCACAGGCTCCGGCGGAGACGTGCTGTTCGTCGAGGCCACCGCGATGAAGGGCGGCTCGGGCGGAAACGCGCTCGTGCTGACCGGCCAGCTCGGCGACGTGATGAAGGAGTCGGCGAGGATCGCCCTCTCCTACGTGCGCGGACATGCCGAGGAGCTAGGCATCGACGAGAGCGCGTTCGAGAATCGCGAGTTCCACGTGCACGTGCCCGCCGGCGCGATCCCGAAGGACGGGCCAAGCGCAGGCGTGACGATGGTCACGGCGCTCGCCTCACTGCTGTCGGGACGCCCGGTGAAGCACACCGTCGGTATGACCGGTGAGGTCACGCTGCAGGGCCGAGTGCTGCCGATCGGCGGGCTCAAGCAGAAGGCGCTCGCCGCCCACGCAGCCGGCCTGACCGATGTGATCCTGCCGGAGCGCAACCGCGGTGACCTCGACGAGATCCCCGAGGAGGTCCGCAACCAGATGACATTCCATCCGGTGATGACCGTCCAGGAGGTCCTCGACCGCGCCCTGGAGCCCGCTCGCGATGTCGCGCATGTCTCGTAGGTGCGAGCCCGTGCCAATGGAGGTCCGCCAGATGGCGGACCTCCTCGAGCGGCGCTGGCAGCTGTCGATCATCTACGCGGCGCTGACCGGTGCGCTGCGCTTCAGCGAGTTCGCCGATGCGGTCGCCGGCATCTCGCCGCGGATGCTCTCGGAGCGCCTGCGGGACCTCGAGGCGGCCGGCCTCGTCGAGCGCAAGGTGATCCCCTCGAGCCCGCCGACAGTCGAGTACCGGCTCACGGAGCGCGGCCGCAAGCTCGGCCCGATCATCGAGGCGATGCGCGACTACGCGCGCACGCCGATCGGCTGAGTCACACCGTCAGGCCGCTCGCACGCCTGCCTCGGCGCGTTCGGCGATCTCGGGACCCACGGCCACGAGCTGTCCCTGCGCGCACTTCTCCGCCCGCACATGGCGACGCGGGTTGCGGATTCCTGCCGCTCCGACGATGCCGCCGGCCGCGACCAGCACCGCGGCGATCGCCATCCCGATGTGGAAGCTGTGCACCGACGCTCCTTCGGCCGCGCTCGTCAGGACGCGAGCCTGCACCGGTGCGAGCGAGTGCACGTCGGGCCGCCCCAGCGGAAGCCGCTTGGCCTGCGCGACCGCCGCACGGGCTGCCGGACCGAGAGGGTGGGACGCCAGGCGCTGATCGAGCGAGGAGCTGAAGGCGCCGGCGACCGCCGCGCCGACCGCCGCCGTGCCGATCAGGCCAGCCACCCGCGCGATCGCGTTGTTGACGCCAGATGCGATACCGGCCTGGGACTGCTCGACACCGGCCAGCACCGCTGCGGTGAGCGGCGCAACGGTCATCGACAGCCCGATCGCGAACAGCAGCAGAGCGGGCAGCACGTCCGAGAGGTAGCTCACGTGCGCGCCGACGCGCTGGAACAGGAGCAGGCCGGCCGAGCAGACGAGCGGCCCGCCACCCATGAACAGGCGGGGGCCGAAGCGATCGGCGAGCGCTCCGAAGCGGCGGGAGAGGAGGAACATCACCGCCGTTACCGGCACGATCGTCAGGCCGCTCTGCAGCGGCGTGTAGCCTCCGATCTGCTGTAGGAAGAGGACGAGGAAGAAGAAGACGATCGCGAGCCCCGCATACATCGAGAACGTCTCGAGGTTGCCGGCCGAGAAGTTGCGGTGACGGAATAGGCCCAGCGGGAGCATCGGGTCGCGCGCCCGCGACTCGTACACCAAGAAGACGGCCAGGAGCGCCACGCCGGCGAGCAGTGGCGCGAGCACCCTCGACCATCCGAGGCGCGGCTGCTCGATCAGCGAGAACACCGAGCCGGCGAGACCGGCCGCGCAGAGCAGCGCGCCCGGCACATCGACCCGACGCGCTGCCGCGGTGCGCCGCTCGGCCGGGGGGATCACCACCAGGATGAGCCCCGCGCAGGCGATCACGAAGGGAATGTTGATCAGGAAGATCAGCCGCCAGGATCCGATCGCTAGCAGCTCGCCGCCGAGCAGCGGACCGAGCGCCGCGGCGATCGTGCCCCACGCCGTCCAGCTGCCGATCGCCTTTCCACGCTCGGATTCGGGGAACGTGTGGACGATCACCGCGAGCGAGGCCGGTGTCAGCAGCGCGCTCGCGATGCCCTGCAGGGCGCGCGCGGCGATCAGCACGCCGATCGACGGCGCGAGGGCGCAGAACAGCGAGGCGGCGCCGAACCCGATTACGCCGATCGCGAAGATCCGCCGCTCGCCGTAGAGGTCTCCGAGCGAGCCACCGATCAGGATCAGCGACCCCAGCGTCAGCAGGTAGCTGTTGACGACCCACTGCTGTCCCGCCAGGCCGCCGCCGAGCGCACGCTGAATCGTCGGCAGCGCGACGTTCACCACCGTGCTGTCGAGCAGCGCGATGCCGGAACCCATGATGCACGCGATCAGCGTCAGACGCTTCACGGACGCGTCGCTTCGGAGCGGCATCGGGCGGGCGATCAGGCCGCTTCTCGCAGCGCGAGTCGATCGACCTCTGCGATCGTTGTGCAGCCGCTGAGCGCGAGCGTGAGATCGAGCTCAGCGAGCAGGCAGCGCAGGACGAACTCGACGCCGGCCTGGCCATCCAGGGCCAGCCCCCACACGTAGGGGCGCCCGAGGCAGACGGCGTCGGCGCCGAGTGCAAGAGCCTTGAACACGTCCGAGCCCGTGCGAATGCCGCTGTCGAACAGGACCGGGAACTCATCGCCTACCGCCTCGCGGACCGCGGGCAGAGCATCGAGCGCGGCGATCGCGCCGTCGACCTGGCGGCCGCCGTGGTTCGAGACGATCACGCCGTCGACGCCGGCCTGCAGGGCGAGCCGCGCGTCATCGCCGTGCAGGATCCCCTTGAGGACGACCGGCAGCTCGGTCTGCTCTCGCAGCCAGGCGAGATCGGCCCACGTGACGGTCGGGTTTGCGAACTGCAAAGCCCAGTGGCCGATCGCCGGACCGGGGTCCTCCTCGGGGGGCTTCTCGAGCGCTGCACGGAAGACGGGGTCGCTGAAGTAGTTCGCGACACCCTCGCCTTTCAGGAATGGCAGGTATCCGTTCTGAAGGTCGCGCGGTCGCCAGCCGAGCGTCCACGTGTCGAGAGTCACCACGATCGCCGAGTAGCCCGCGGCGGCCGCGCGAGCGAGGAAGCTCGCCGCCAGCTCGCGGTCCTGGGGCCAGTAGAGCTGGTACCAGCGACTCGCCTGCCCGATCGCGCCCGCGACCTCCTCGATCGAGTGCGAGGCGGCCGTGCTCAGGATGAAGGGCAGGCCCTGCGACGCCGCGGCCCGGGCAGCCGCCGGCTCGGCTTCCGGATGGACGATCGACTGCACGCCGACCGGCGCGAGCATCAGCGGCGCGGGCATCGCCGTGCCGAGCACCTCGGTGCTCAGGTCGCGCGAGGAGACGTTGCGCAGCATGCGCGGCACGATCTCCCAGCGCCCGAACGCCGCGAGGTTCGCGCGCACGGTCCTCTCGGCGCCCGCGCCTCCCGCGACATAGCCGAATGCCTCGGCGCCCAGCAGCTCGCGCGCTCGCTCTTCGAGCTCAAGAGGGGAGATCGCGAGCTTAGGCCGTTCGCCGGCGAGCCCGCGTCCGTAGATCTCGTACTGGAAGTTCGCGAATAGCTGCTCCTGCAACGCTGGATCGACGTCGGCCATGGCCCGACACCCTACAGCCGCGGCGCCGGCTCGATCAGCCCAGCACGAGCTCCGCGGCGTCTCGCAGCGTCGCGGCGTCGCCGGAGATCAGCAGCGTGGTGACGATCGACTCGCGCCACCTCGCGAGGTCGTCGCGGATCTTCTCGCGCGAGCCGATCAGCGACATCTCCTCGACCAGCTTGCGCGGGATCTTCGCGGCGGCCTCGTCCTTGCGCCCGCCGAGGTAGAGCTCGGCGATCTCGTCGACCTCCGCCTCGTAGCCCATGCGGATGGCGACGTTGGCGTGGAAGTTCCTGCCTTTGGCACCCATGCCGCCGAAGTAGAGCGCGTAGAACGGCCGCAGCGCATCGACCGTCGCGTCGAGATCGTCGGAGACGATGAACGGAACGGTCGCAGCGACCTCGAAATCGGCCGCGCTGCGGCGCGCGCCGGGCCGTGCGAAGCCCTCCTGCAGCGAGTCCTGATAGATCTCCTGATGCTCCGGCGAGAAGAGCATCGCGAGCCAGCCGTCGCACAGCTCGGCACACATCGCGATGTTCTTCGGCCCCTCCGCGCCGAGATAGATCGGAATGTCCTCGCGCAGTGGATGGATCGAGGACTTCAGCGGCTTGCCGAGGCCCGTCCCGTCGGGCATCGGCAGCTGGTAGTGCGGTCCGGCCGCCTGCAGCGGGCCTCTGCGGGCCCAGATGTCGCGCAGGATCGCGATGTACTCGCGCGTGCGCGCGAGCGGCTTGGCGAACGGCATCCCATACCAGCCCTCGACGACCTGCGGCCCGGAGACGCCGAGGCCGAGGATGAAGCGCCCGCCCGAGAGGTGGTCCATCGTCATCGCAGCCATCGCCGTCGCGGCGGGCTGGCGGGCGGACATCTGCACGATCGCGGTGCCCAGCCTGATGCGCTCGGTCGACGCCCCCCACCACGCCAGCGGCGTGAGGCAGTCCGAGCCGTAGGCCTCGGCGGTCCAGATCGAGTCGAACCCCAACCGCTCCGCCTCGGCGACCGCGTCGCTCGCAGCGGGAGGCGGTCCGCCTGCCCAGTAGCCGGTGTTCAGTCCGAGCTTCAACTCCCCCGCCATCGCAGGCAGGCTACAGCGTCGGCGCCGCTCCAGCCGCGCCGCGCCGAGCGCTCACGCGCGCGCGACGCTACGCCCGCGGCATGACGAGCACAAACGTGAAGCCGTCGTAGCCCTTGCTGCCCACCGTCTGGATCGTCGTCCCGGTTGCGCTAGGCGCGGCGGCGAGCAGCTCGTGGAACTCGCGCATCCCCTGCGCCCCCGGATCGTCGGTCTGTGGGTCGATGAGCGCGCCACCGCGGACGACGTTGTCGGCCACGATCACGCTCCCCTCCCGCGCGAGGTCGAGCGCCAGCTCGAAGTACTGCGGCGTGCTGCGCTTGTCGGCGTCGATGAAGATGAAGTCAAACGGTCCAGCTCTCTCGCCGACGAGCTCCCGCAGCGAATCGAGCGCCGGGCCGACGCGCTGCTCGACGCGGTCGGCGAGACCTGCGCGCGCGATGTTGGCCGCGGCGACCTCCGCGTAGCGCGGCTCGAGCTCTAGCGTAACCAGCCGGCCGCCCGGCGGCAGCGCGCGCGCCAGCCAGATCGTGCTGTAGCCCCCGAGGGTCCCAACCTCGAGAATGCTGCGCGCGCCCTGCACGCGCACGAGCAGGTGGAGCAGCTTGCCCTGGCTGGGCGTTACCTGTATTGCCGGCAACCCGGCCTCTGCGCTGCTCTCGGCGGCTGCCCTCAGCGCCTCGTCCTCGCGGACCAGCAGGTCAGCGGTGTATGCGTCGACGTCGCTCCATAGCTTCTGGCTCATCCCGCCCGCACCCGCTCGTCGGTCGTGCTCATCAGCGCGAGCGGAATCGCGAGGCCGGCCGAGCGCCGCACGGTGGCGATCCGCCGCCCCGGCTGCACGGCGGGCCTGACGTCTCCGACATGCGGGCCGAGCTGCGCGACGGTCAGCTCGAGGTCCTCGACGAGCAGCGCGAGACCCCAGAAGCGTGCCGGGCGATCGGGTCCACCGGCTCGCCGGACCACCTCCTCCGGCTCCTGGACCAGCTCGAGGATCTCATCGCCGAGCCTGAAGAACGCCTGGCGCGGAGCGCCCGCGGGCGTCGGCTCCTCGCGCACGCGGCGCAAGTCGAGCCCGGCGGCCTCGAACGTGGCGACGCTGCGCTCGAAGGCCGGTGACATCGCGACGATGTGATCGATCGCGAGCACCCCGTTCGGGTGTGCCCGCGCCGGATCGGAAAGCGGGCGGTCGGAGATCGTCGTGGGGAGCCCATCGAGCTCGGCGCTCGAGACTCCGCGCAGCGACCAGCCGACGATCCCGCGGCCCGCCTGCGCGGCGCTCAGCAGCACGTCGACCCGCCCGATCCGAGCTCGCTCGCCGGACACGGCGAAGCCGAGCTTCGCCCAACGCTCCGGCTCGTCGGCGACCTTCAGCTCGTCAATCGTGGCGGTTGGCACTGCGCTCCCTTCGGCCGGCGGTCACTCGAGGCCACCGCCGTCGAGCGGGGGCCGTCGAGGCGAGCGTACAGGGCGGCAGCGCTGGTCGCCCACAAACAGCGCTCGGGTTCTGAGCACACACATCGCGCGCGGAGCGCGCCGTCGTAGCATCGATCGCATGCAAAGGTGGCTGCTGCGCACGATTCGCTACATCCTGCCCGCGACGATCGTGATCGCGGGGATCGTCGTGATGGCGCTCGGCGGCGAAACGAATCTCGAGGGAGGCGCGGCGATCGCCGGCGTTGGCTTCGCCGTCTACTTCCTCAACTGGCTATTTCGCATCGGCGCGGCGGGGGACCGCGAGCGCGACTCCGAGGATGCCGCGCGCGACTACTTCAGCCGCCACGGTCGCTGGCCGAGCTGACGCAGGTTCGAGGCCGAGCCGTCCAGGAGCGGTCATGCTCCGCGGAGAGGTCTTGCGACAGCTGAGCCGGGCGGGGCGAGCTCCGAGCTGACCTCCTCGGTGACGATCTCCCGGCTCGACCCTAGGACGAGCGCGCGCGCGTGAAGCCGACGCACAGCGGCAGGTGGTCTGAGAGCTCGGCCGGTCGGCCGTCCAGCATGATCTCGCGATCCGGCCGCTGCGCCTCCCCGATCGGCTGCAATCCTCGCGCGAACAGGTGATCGACGTCGCGGCTCGCGACCTGCGCTATGCCGTGAAGGGGTGCGGCGGGAGAGCGCAGGTTGAGGTCGCCGCCGAGAACCAGCGGATCCCCGCCGGCCCACGCGAGCGCCTGCTGCCACAGGCGTTCCAGCTCGGCCTCGGCCAGGTCGGCGCGCGCGCTGGCGTGCAGGTTGACCACGCAGGTCCGCTCGTCGAGCCTCACGAGCTGTGCGACGCGGCGCTCCGGCCACCTGCGCAGCGGTAGCGCGCGGTGCTCGACGATGATGCGCCGGGAGAGGATCGCGTTTGCGCCGCCGCCGTTGGACTTGATCACGTCTGGCCAGCGCTCGGCCAGCGCTCGGCGTAGCGGCAGGGCGCCGTTGCGCGAGGTGAGAGCGGTGCGCTGCTGCGCCCCTGCCGCGCGCGCCAGCCGTGCCGGCCACCAAGGTGGGACCTCCTGAAGCAGCGCGACATCCCAGTCCCACTCTGCGATCCGCGCGGCGAACTCCGGCACGAGCGCGCGTCCTGCCGGCGGCAGCGAACGGCCGTGGAAGAGGTTCCACGTGAGGACGCGCATCGAGCCGGCGCTCAACCGCGGCGCCGCCGTCTAGCCCGCGTACATCGCCTCGATGACCTCGGCGTAGCGTGAGGCGATCGGCTTGCGCTTGAGCTTCATCGTCGGAGTCAGCTCCTCGCCGCCCGGCAGCCAGTCGCCCTCGACGATCGTGAACCTCTTGATCTGCTCGACGCGTGCGAGCTTCGCGTTGCCCTCGTCCACGCCCGCCTGCACCGCCGCCCGCACGCGCTCGTCCTTGGCGAGCCACTCGAGCGAGGTCTCCTCGATGCCCTGCCGGGCGGCCCACGCCGGGGCGAAGTCGGGATCGAGCACGATCAGCGCCGTGTTGTAGGGGCGGCGGTCGCCGATGCAGCACGCCTGACCGATCAGCGGCGAGGCGCTCTTCAGCGTCGCCTCGATATTCGCCGGGGACATGTTCTTGCCGGCGGCGTTGATGATGATCTCCTTCTTGCGGTCGACGATCGTGAGGTAGCCGTCGTCGTCGAACACGCCGACGTCGCCGGTGCGCAGCCAGCCGTCCGCTGTGAACGCCTCGCTGGTCTTGTCCGGGAGGTTGCGATACCCGAGCATGACCGCGTCTGACTTCACGAGCACCTCGCCGTCGGTGTCGAGCTTGATCTCGACGCCCGGTGCCGGCGGACCGACGGTGCCGATCTTGATCTTGCCGCTGGGGTTGACGCTGCCCGCTCCACACGTCTCGCTCATGCCCCACAGCTCGGCCAGCGGCAGGCCGATCGCGTGGAAGAACTCGAGCACCTCGATCGGCGTCGGCGCGGCACCGACGTTGATCGCCTCCACCTGATCGAGTCCGAGCATCTGGCGAAGCCCGGCGAATATCTCGGCGTCGGCCTTGGCGACCTGCTCGACAAGGTCGGCTGGCACGGGTTCGCCCGCCTGCTCCATGCGCACCTTGCGCACGCTCGCCTCGATCGCCGCCTGCGTCCGCCCGGCGCTGCTCCTCCGGCTGGCTCGCGATCATCGTCTCCAGTCCAGCCTTCAGCTTCTCCCAGATGCGCGGGACCGCGAAGAACCAGCTCGGCCGTACTTCCGGCAGGTATGAGAGCACCTGGCGCGGGTCATCGCAGCAGGTGATCTGCAGGCCGTAGATGATCGGCAGGTAGTGGTGGGCGTTGCGCTCGGCCACGTGCGCCGCCGGGAGCCACGAGATGACGCGCCCGTCACGCGGGAGATCGATCAGGACCTCGAAGCCCTCGCAGGCGGCGAGCAGATTGCGGTGGACAAGCTGCACGCCCTTCGGCGGTCCGGTCGTGCCGGACGTGTAGATGAGGGTGAGCACGTCGGTCGGCTTGATCTCGGCGACCGAAGCCTCGAGGTCGAAGCCGGGGTTCGTGCCCTCGACATCCGACAGCGCCATGACCCCTGGCGGCGGATCGCCGTCGACGACGATCACGTGCTCGAGGTTCGGCAGGCCTCGGCGCGCCTCGAGCACCTGCGGCAGGTATTGCTGCTCGCAGATCAACAACCGCGCGTCGGCGTCGGCGACGATGTACTCGATCTGGTTCGGCGCGTATGTGCTGTAGATGGAGAACGGCGTCGCGCCGAGCATCATCGCGGCGAGATCGCAGAGATGGAACTCAGGCCGGTTGGACAGCATCAGCGCGATCGTCTCACCGCGTCGGAGCCCGAGCTTGGCGAGGCCCCCCGCGAGGTCGTCGACGCGACGGCGCAGCTCGGCCCACGTGATCGTGAACTCGTCACCTTTGGTGCGGATCGCCACCTCCTCGGCCCGTTCGGCGGCCGTCAGGCGGAAGGCCTCCGCGAGCGTCGCCGCCCTGGCGGCGGAACGCTCCGGCGTGCTCAGTTCCGTGACCGCGCCATCCATGTCCGCTCCTCCCGTTTAGCGATTGGCCGCGACGAGCACCACCCGCGGTGCCCAGGACGCCCCGAACTCGCAGAGGATGATACCTCCGGCGTCCGCCACTTGAGCTTCGGCACGAGCGCGGGGCGAGCGCGCAACCGCCGTTGCACCGGCGCAGGCGACGCGTTCTTTATCTACATACGATGAAACCCTTCGATGCGAGTTGCCGTGGTGTCCGCATAGTCCGCGCGCACCGGCGGTTCGGGAGAGGAGATCGGGGCGCAGTGGGCGGATGGCAGAGGCCGGGATGATTCTCGCCGGTGCTCCGGCGCTGGAGGAAGCGGGGCGCGCCACCGCGGCAGTGCGCAGCCGTGAAGCGCGGGTCGCGCTCGCCAGCGCCGCAGGCCTGTATGTCGTCGGCGCGACCCTGACCGCGACCGCGGTCCTGCTGCCGCATGTGAGCTCGCCGGCCGGAGTCGTCGCGATCGCGGTTGCGGCCTACCTCACCGCGGCCGGTCTCATGCTCGCGTTCGCGCGCGCCCGTCGCGGGCTCACGCTCGCGTGGCTCGCGGACCTGTGGGGGGTCGTGCTGGTCGCGCTGCTGTGCGCGGCTACCGGCGGCGCCAGCAGTCCCTTCGGGCTGATCTACTTCTTCGCGATCGGCCATGCCGCCGCCTTCCAGCCGCGCGGCCGGCTGCTGGTCGTCTGCCTTGCCGGGCTGATCGCCTTTCTGGGACCGCTGAGCTACTCGCACGTCTCGAGCACTTTCGGGGCGGTGGCCTGCGTGGGGGTCGTGCTGGCACTGCTCGCCTCGGCGCTCGTCCACCTCTCGCTCGAACGCATGCGCGAACAACGCTGGCGTCTGGAATTCCTGATCGCCGCCACCGCGAAGCTGGATACCTCGCTCGACCCGCAGCAGACGCTGCAACGGATCGCTCGCACCGCCGTGCCGGAGCTCGCGGAGCTCTGCGTGATCGACCTGATCGACGCCGATGGCTGGATCGCGACGACGGTGGCCGCCGCTGTCGATCCTGCCCATGCGAAGGCATTCGAAGACATCCGCAGGGACCATCCGCTGCACATACGCGGGCGTCATCCGATCGCTCGGGCGCTGCAGGCCCGCAAGCCGTTCATCGCTCAGGACCTGAGCGCCTCCGGCGCGCTCGAGCGGGCGGCCGACAGCGACGAGCAGGCGCGCTTCATGCGCGACGCCGGCTGTCGCTCGGCCGCGATCTTCCCGCTGATCGCGCGCGGGCGCATGCTCGGCGCCGTCTCCTTCCTGCATCTCGGAAACGGCGCGCGCTACGAGCCTGGGCAGCTGGCGGTTCTCGAGGATCTGACCGGCCGCGCGGCGCTGGCATATGACAACGCTCGCCTGTATGCAGAGCGAGCGCGGGTCGCGCAAACGCTTCGCCGCAGCCTGATGCCGTCGGCGCTGCCGGCGATTCCGGACCTCGAGCTGGCGAGCTTCTTCCGGCCGATGGGCGCCGGCACCGAAGTGGGCGGCGACTTCTATGACGTGTTCGGAGATCGCGCGAGCTGCTGGCTGGTGGTGGGCGACGTATGCGGCAAGGGCGCAGAGGCGGCCGTGCTGACCGGCTTCCTGCGCCACACGACCGTCGCCTACGCGCGCGAAGGCGTCGGTCCGGCGAGCGTCCTCACGCGCGTGAACCAGGCGATGCTGGAACAGGACTTCGGCGGACGCTTTGCGACCGCGATCCTCGCTCATCTCGGCTTTCGCAGCGCCGATGTGCAGATCACGATCGCCGCCGCCGGGCATCCGCCGGCGCTGATCGCGCGGTCGGACGGCCAGGCCGAGGAGTTCGGTGCGTGCGGAACCCTGCTCGGCGTCTTCACCGAGCCGGTCATCAACGAGACCTCGACGATCCTGTGGCCGGGCGACACGATGATGCTCTTCACCGACGGCCTGTCGGAGGCCCACGCCCCCAATCGCGTGCTGACGGTGGACGAGCTGCTCGGGCATCTCGCCGGCAGGCCGCCGGGATCCGCCCAGGCCGCGATCGACGCCCTGCTCGCGCTGGCGGATCTCGCCGATGACCCGCGCGACGACGTCGCGTTGCTCGCAGCGCGGGTCAAGCGTCCCGGGGGCATGGCACGGCCCGCCGAGGGACGCGACTAGCGGCGGCCTCGAGCGACGGTCCAGCTTAGGGCGCGGCCTCGGCGATCGCCCGCGCGAGCTCCGCGCGGCCGTCGTGCAGCACCGGCTCGCCGTGAGACGCGACAACGCGCTCGATCGGCAGCTCAAGGAGCGGTCGCATCAGGACTGCCAGGCCGGCTCGATCCACCCTCGTGCCCGCGAGCCAGCTCTGCGGGCACAGTCGCAAGCCGCCGGGATTGCCGAGCAGCCGGTCACCGGCGAGGAGCGCGGCGACCGCCGGCAGCCAGAACAGCGTCTCCCCCGCCCCGCGCAGCGGTCGTGGCACGACGCCGTGAGGGATCGCGTTCCATGCGCGCGTCGTGGTCCAGCTGTAGCGCTCGGCCAGCGCCTCGCGGTCGCGGCGATGCCAGCGGTTCGTCGTCAGGACGCTCACCCGACGAGCCGCAATGCGTTTGTCGAGCGAGTGCAGGAACGCCTCGCGATCCTCCGATGGGAGCAGCGGGTCGATGAACGCGACCGCGTCGGGCAACTCATACATCAGCGAGCCGACCGCCTGCTCCCAGTCGTCCGCGCTGCCTGGCTCCGCCTGCTGACTCCACTCCGGGTGCTGCACGGTCCAGCGAAGGAGGCCCGGCGCGATCTCCGACGGGAACACGCTGCCACTCTACCCGCGCGCGTGACGGGCGGGCTCGGGCGCGGTGGAGGGCGCTGCGGCGCCCGAGCGCAGCAGGATGACGGCCGCGAGCGCGCCCGCAAGGCAGATCAGGGCGCCAACGCCGAGCGCGAGCTGATAGCCGCTGCTCAGCGCGCCGAGACCGGAGGCGCCGCGAGCGAGCTGGCTACGCGTGTGCGAGTCGGCGATCGTGCTCAGCACGGCCAACCCCAGCGCGCCGCCGGCCAGCCGCGAGGTGTTCAGCAGCCCGGACGCCAGCCCGCTGTGAGCGCTCGAGACGCCCTGCACGGCCGCGATCGTCGCCGGCACTAGCGACAGGCCGAGACCGGCGGCGCCCAGCACGCCGCCCGGCAGCACGGTCGCGAAGTAACTGCCTCCGGGCCGCACGGCGGTCAGCAGCGCAAGCCCGACGGCCGCGGTGAGCATTCCCGTGGCGAGCACCGGGCGCACTCCCAGGCGCGCCACGAGCCGCGGCGCGAGCGAGGAGGTGAGGACGATGCTCAGCGTCATCGGCAGGAACGACAGCCCGGCGCGCAGCGCGCCGTAGTGAAGCACCTGCTGCAAGTACAGGGTCAGGAAGAACCACATCGCGAACACGGCCGAGTAGAGCAGGGCGATCACGAGGTTGGCCGCCCGCAGGCGCGGCATGCGCAGAATCGACAGCGGCATCAACGGCGCGCTCGCGAGACGGCCCTCGACGAGCACGAATGCCGCGAGCAGCGCCGCCGCGAGAGCCAGCGGCCCGAGCACGCCGGTCGAACCCCAGCCGAGGCTCTCGCTACGGACGATCCCGTAGACGGCGACGACGAGCCCGGCGGTCACGAGGACGGCGCCGGAGACGTCGAAATGGCGGTTGGCGTGCTCGGCTCTGCTCTCGGGCACGACGCGGCGGCTCGCGAGGATCACCGCGATGCCGACCGGGACGTTGATCAAGAAGATCGCCGGCCAGCCGAGTCCCTGCGTCAGCACGCCTCCGAGGAGCACTCCCGAGGCGCCGCCCAACCCGGCCATCGCGCCCCACACGCCGAGCGCCCGGTTGCGCTGGGCGCCCTCGGCGAACGACGTCGTGATGATCGAGAGGCTAGCCGGCGAGAGCACCGCCCCACCGAAGCCCTGGAGCGCCCGCGCGCCCAGCAGGAGCCCGCGCGAGCTCGCGAGCGCGCAGAGCAGCGAAGCCACGCTGAACAGCGCCGTGCCCGCGAGAAAGACTCGCCGGCGGCCGAGCAGGTCGGCCGCGCGGCCGCCGAGCATCAGAAAGCCTCCGAAGGTGATCGTGTAGGCGTTGACGACCCACTGCAGGCCGGTCGTCGAGAAGCTAAGCCCGGAGCGGATCGAGGGCAGAGCCACGTTGACGATCGACACGTCGAGGATGACCATGAACTGGGCGAGGCAGACGAGCACGAGAACCGCGCCGGAGCCGTGTGGCAGGCGCAGCGCCAGGCGGCTCGAGCGCTCCCGCTCGGCCGGGAGGAGCCTTGCTGTCTCGACGCGCTCTGCCATTGCGATTCCTCTCGTTCGTTGGTACGATGACCATCGTAACAAAAGTTTGATGGTCGTCGTACCAACGTTGATGAGCCTCTACCACCCGTCCCGTCAGGAGATCGAGCTGCCCGCCGTGCTGCACGCGCTCAGCGATCCTCATCGGCTGCAGATAGTGCGGTTCCTCGCAGCGCGGGACGAGCCGGTGCCATGCGGCAGCCTCGACCTGGATGTGACCAAGTCGACGGCCACGCACCATTTTCGCGTGCTCCGCGAGGCGGGCGTGATCCAGCAGTCGCCGACCGGCACGACCAAGCTCACGACGCTCCGCCGCGCCGACCTCGACGCCCGCCTGCCCGGCCTCCTCGACGCAGTGCTCGCCACCTCGCCCGCCGAAGCTCGCGCGGGTGTGTCGGGCGCCTGAGCTGCCGGCGCGAGCTCGCCTAACGGCGGTTGTCGCGAAGCACCTCGTATGCGACCCACAGCAGGACCGCAACGACGAGGATCAGGACAATCACTTCACGCGCGGCCAGGATGAGGCTTTCACGCGCGACCATGCCGCCTCCTTGGTCACCCACCGATTTGAGCCTAGCGCGGGGAGCCGCCCTGCGGGGAGCCCTCGCTGCGATTTTGGCGGCGTTAGGATTGGCTGATGGGCCAGCTTCCCGCCGTGTGCATCATCGGGGCCGGCGTGAGCGGCCTCACCGCGTGCAAGGCACTGGCCGACTTCGGCATACCGCATACCTGCTTCGAGGCGTCCGATGAGGTGGGCGGCAACTGGTACTTCCAGAATCCCAACGGCGTCTCCTCAGCGTATCGCTCGCTGCACATCGACATCTCCAAGCCGTCGATCTCCTTCCGCGACTTCCCGATGCCGGACCGCTACCCCGACTATCCGCATCACAGCCACATCTTCGAGTGGCTGCGCGACTACGCGGATGCCTTCGCACTGCGCGAGCGGATCCGTTTCAACACCCGCGTCACGCGCGCCGAGCGCGGCCCGGACGGCGGCTGGCAGATCGCCCTCGACGACGGCGGGCGCGAGAGCTTCGACGCTCTTCTCGTCTGTAACGGGCATCACTGGAACCCGCGATATCCCGAATTCGCGGGCTCCTTCGACGGGCCGCAGATCCACTCGCACGACTACATCGATCCGAGCACGCCGCTCGACCTCTACGGAAAGCGGGTGCTCGTGGTCGGGATCGGCAACAGCGCGGTAGACATCGTCTCCGAGCTCGCGCGCAAGACGGTCGCCGACACCGTCTTCCTCTCGACCCGCTCCGGCGCCTACGTCGTACCGAAGTACCTCTTCGGCAGGCCCGCCGATCAGGTCGTCAAGACGAACCCGCGGCTGCCCGCAGGCCTGCAGCGCCGGCTCGCGCGCGCCCTCCCGCGCATCTTCTCCGGGCGCATAGAGGATTTCGGCCTGCCCACCCCAAACCACAACTTCCTCGACGCCCATCCGACCGTCTCCAGCGAGCTGCTGGGCCGGCTCGGCTCCGGGGACGCGGTCGCGAAGGGAGACGTCGCCGAGCTGCTCGGCGACCGCGTGCGCTTCGCGGACGGCAGCGTCGAGCGGCTCGACGCGATCGTGTACGCGACCGGATACAACGTCACCTTCCCCTTCTTCGACCCCGAGTTCCTCTCAGCGCCGGAAAACGTGCTGGCGCTCTACAAGCGGATGCTCAAGCCGGGGCTCGACGACCTCGCGTTCATCGGGCTCGGTCAGCCGATCCCGACGATCTTTCCGTTCTCGGAGCTGCAGTCGAAGCTCGCCGCGCGCTGGCTGAGCGGCGACTGGGCGCCGCCGCCGGTGGCCGAGATGGAGCAGGAGATCCGTCGCGACGAGGCATTTCACACCGCGCATTTCGTCAACAAGCCGCGGCACACGATGCAGCTCGAGTGGTACTCCTTCGAGCACGAGCTCAAGACGCGCACGATCCCAGCCGGTCAAGCGCGTGCCCGTGCGGGCGCGCCCACGGCGCGCGAGACGACCGGGCGCGCCGCGGTGATGCAGTCCTCGGAGCTCGCGGCGTGAGCGACGTCGAGTTCTTCAGCGGCGGCATCCGCTGCTCCGGCGTTCACATCCGCGGCGAGGGCGACGCCTTCGCCGACGGCGAAGGTCGCCGCCCCTGCGTCGTGCTCGGCAACGGCTTCGCGGCGACCGTCGACTCGGGCCTCGAACCCTATGTCGAGCGCTTCGCCGCCGCCGGCGTCGACGCGCTCGCGTTCGACTACCGGCACTTCGGCTCGAGCGACGGCGAGCCTCGCCAGCTGGTCTCGATCCCCGGGCAGCTCGCGGACTACGCGGCGGCGATCGCGTTTGCACGCTCGCTCGACGGCGTGGACCCCGACCGTATCGTGGCGTGGGGCTCCTCCTACTCCGGCGGACACGTCGTCGCGGTGGCGGTCGCCGACGGGCGTATCGCCGCGGCCATCGCGCAGGTGCCTCTCATGGATGGCATGGCGGGGCTGATCAACGTCGCCCGCTATGCGGGATTCGGGCACCTCGCGAGACTCACGTTCGCCGGCCTGCGCGACGTCGCCGCCAGCCTGCGCGGACGGCCGCCGGTGACCGTGCCGGTGGTTGGCCCGCCTGGCAGTGTGGCCGTGATGACGGCGCCGGATTCCGAGCCGGGCTACCGTTCGATCGCAGGACCATCCTGGCGCAACGAGGCCGCCGCGCGAGTCGTGTTGAGAACCAGCTCCTACCGGCCAGGCCTGCAGGCCGATCGCCTCCCGTGCCCGATCCTCGTCCAGATCGCCGACCGCGACACCGTCGCGCCGGTCAAGGCCGCCCAGGATGCCGCGTGGCGGGCGACCGGCCGGGGCGAGGTGCGGATATACCCGATCGGGCACTTCGATATCTACACCGGTGAGCCGTTCGAGCAGGCGATCTCCGACCAGCTGCATTTCCTGCGCCGGCATGTGGGTCCGCCGGCGCGAGGATCGTCGAGCGAGATGCCGGTCTCCTCTGAGGCAAGCTGAGCCTCGGCGGCATGCGCAACGGTACATATTCGATCGTCGCCCGCGACCCGGCGAGCGGCGAGCTTGGCGTCGCCGTGCAGTCCCACTGGTTCTCGGTCGGCGCGGTGGTCGCGTGGGCGCGGCCGGGGGTCGGCGCTGTGGCGACTCAGTCGGTCGCCGAGGTCGCACACGGGCCGAACGCCCTGGATCGCCTGGCCGAAGGACTCGACCCGGCGAGCGCGATCGCCACTGCGCTGGGCGGCGACGATCTCGCCCGGTTCCGACAGCTCGGCGTAGTCGACTCCTACGGGCAGAGCTCGACCTACACAGGGGACGGCTGCATCGCGTACGCGGGCGACGAGTCGGGCGAGGGCTTCACGTGCCAGGCGAACATGATGGCGACCGGGACCGTCCCGGCCGCGATGGCCGCCGCATACCGCGAGCAGGATGGCGACCTCGCCGATCGCCTGCTCGGCGCGCTCGACGCGGCCGAGGCGGCAGGCGGCGACGTGCGAGGTCGTCAGTCGGCGGCGCTGCTCGTCGTTCCCGCGACCGGTGAGACGTGGCGCAGGCGCTTTGATGTCCGCGTCGAGGACCACCCCGAGCCGCTCGCGGAGCTGCGCCGCCTCCTGCGGCTCGCGCGTGCGTACGAGATGGCCGGCAGGGCCGACGAGCGCGCCGCCGAGGCCGCGCACGCCGAGGCGACGAGCCTCTACCTCGAGGCCGCCGAGATCGCGCCCGAGGCCGACGAGCTCATCTTCTGGGCGGGCCTCGGCATGGCCGCGCAGGACCTCGACGCCGGCGCGGGCCTCGTCCGCCAGGCAGTCCTTCTCAAACCGGCGTGGCTCACGCTGCTCGAGCGTCTGCCCGTGGAGCTTGCGCCGACGGCCGCGGCCGTCCGGGCGGCGCTCGAGAGCGGCGCAACGGAGGAGCGCTGACGCCTCCGCGGTCTGACATGCGCGACGCCTCCCGTTTCGAGGTCGTCAAGGTTTGAGTCGGTAGATCGCGGGTACTCCGCGCGCAAGCGATGCCGCACCGCGATGGCGGCGGGCCCGGGTGCTGTCGGGCTCGAGGTGGAGACGCTCGAGGGAGCCGGGTGTTCCCGGCTGAGAGCGCGGGCGCTGTCGACGATCTCGATCAACGAAAGGGAGAGAACCTTGTTAGCTCGATTCACCATCGCCGCGATCTGCGGCTTGTGTGTTGCTGCGGCCACCGCGGCGCCCTCCTTCGCGCAATCGGCAGGCGGGTGCCAGCTGCAGGGCACGGCGAGCTTCTCGCCGGGCCTGAACGCGAACGCGCAGCCGTTCTCGTACAGCTTCGCGGGCGCCCTCAGCGGCTGCAGCGGCACGCAGTCGGGCGTGCCCGCGACCGGTTCCGTCTCCGCCGGCAACGCCGTGACGATCAACGGCGAGCAGTTCCAGGAGCCGGTGCCCACCGGCAGCGGAGGCTGCGCGAGCAGCACCACCAGCGGCATCGCGATCGCCACGTGGGACGACGGCACCCAGACCGTCATTGAATACTCGACGTCCGGAGCCGCTGCAGCGGTGCAGCTGTCAGGCACCGCCATCGCCAGCGTCACGCTGCCGGCGATCAACCCGCAGGCCGGCCAGCCGACGTCGACGACGATCACAACGACACGCTACGGCGGCGAGACATCGAGCGGTCTGCTCGCCTTCCAGCCGCCCGAACCAACGGCATGCAACACGTCCACGGGCGCGACGACCGCAGGCATCAGCGGCGGCGTGACGTTCGACGGTTGACCCAGCGATGACCCCATGAGTGGTGGGCGGCCGCGCAGCGGCCGCCCACCAGCCGGGCGGCAGCACGCCAGGCGGTAGCACGCCAGGCGGTAGCACGCCGGGCGACGCACACCCGCCGGCGCACGGGCGGCCGGTCCTCGGCGGCGAGCCAGGCCTTGACAGCTTCGTCAATGTGCAGGGTGAGCGAGAAGGCAACCGAGGAGGCAGCCCCGTGCAGCTCGACGGCATCCATCACATCACAAGCATCACGGCCGACGCACCCCGAAACGTCGACTTCTACGCGCGCACGCTGGGACTTCGCCTCGTCAAGAAGACGGTCAACTTCGACGAGCCGGAGGTCTATCACCTCTACTTCGGAGACGAGCGTGGCGCGCCCGGATCGATCCTGACGTTCTTCGAGTTCCCCGACGCCGCGCCCGGCCGCGCCGGGGCGGGGATGATCCACCGGCTGCGCTGGCGGGTCGCCTCGCATGAGGCGCTCGGTTTCTGGGCTGAGCGCCTCGCGCGCGAGGGCGTCGAGCTCGAGTCCGGCGGCGGCGAGCGGGAGCTGCGCTTCCGCGATCCCGAGGGCCTCGGACTGGAGCTCGCCGTCGTCGAGACGGATGACGAGCCGCGCGTCGCACGCTTCGAGGGGATTCCAGCCGAGCATGCGCTGCTCGGCTTCGACGGCGTCCGCGTCTATGGCGCCGAGCGGGAGCGTGAGCACCGGCTCCTGACCGACACGATGGGCTTCACGATGACCGGCCCGGGTGCCTATGCCCTCGAAGGCGGATCGCGGCATGCGAGCTACATCTACGACGAGCCGCCCTCGGCTGTCGGTCTGCAGGGTGCCGGCACCGTCCATCACATCGCCTGGTGCGATCGCGACGACGAGCATTCCTCGTGGCGCGAGCGCCTCGTCTCCTCGGGGATGCGCGCGACGCCGATCATCGACCGCCAGTACTTCCTGAGCATCTACTTCCGCGAGCCGCGCGGGGTGCTGTTCGAGCTCGCGACGCCGAGCCCTGGCTTCGCGATCGACGAGGATCCCGCGCATCTGGGCGAGCAGCTGCGACTGCCACCCCAGCACGAGCACCTGCGCGCCAACCTGGAGCGCACGCTCACACCGCTCGCGAACCCGCGCGCCGGCGGCGAGACGGCGCTCGCGCCCGAGAGCTCCGCATGAGCGAGCCCATCGGCGCCGGCATGGAGGAGCCGCCGAACCGCAACGGAGCCTTCCCGCGACTGACCGAGGAGCAGCGAGCGCGGCTGCGCGCGCTCGGCACGATGCGCAAGGTCGAGTCCGGCGAGGTGCTCTTCCACGAGGGCGACCACGGCTACGACTTCTTCGTGGTCGAGTCGGGCGCCGTCGCGATCGTCCAGGGCTACGGCCGGGAGAACCGCGTGATCGCGGTCCACGGTCCTCACCGCTTCCTCGGCGAGCTCAACCTGCTGACCGGTGCCGACGTCTATCTGTCGGCCGTCGTGCGCGATCCCGGCGAGGTCATCCAGGTGCCCGTGGCGGCGTTGCGCAAGGAGGTCGCCGAAGACGAGGAGCTGAGCAACATCATCCTGCGCGCGTATCTGTCGCGGCGCTCGCTCCTGATCGAGGCAGGCGCGGGCGTCAAGCTCGTCGGCTCACGCTACTCGGTCGACACGCGCCGTCTGCGCGAGTTCCTTCAGCGAAACCGCGTCCCCTACATGTGGATGGACCTCGAGGCGGACCCCGAGGCCGACAGCCTGCTGCGGTCGCTCGGCGTCGAGGCGGGCGAGACGCCGGTCGTGATCGGCGGCGACGGCGTGCTGCGCAATCCGTCCAACGCCGAGCTCGCCGCGATGCTCGGCCTCGGCTCGCGCGGCGCGCCGCCCGCGCTGTGCGACCTCGTGATCGTCGGCGGCGGCCCGGCAGGCCTGGCTGCAGCCGTGTACGGCGCCTCCGAGGGGCTCGACACCCAGGCCATCGACTCCGTTGCGTTCGGCGGTCAGGCGAGCACCTCCGCGCGGATCGAGAACTACCTCGGCTTCCCCGCAGGGATCTCGGGCAGCGAGCTGGCCGAGCGGGCCACGCTGCAGGCGAGGAAGTTCGGTGCCCGTCTAGTCGTGCCCGCGGAAGCGGTCGGCTTCGCGCGCGAGGACGGCCACTATGCCATCCAGCTCGCGGGAGGCGACACGGTCAACGGCCGCACGGTGATCGTCGCCTCAGGCGCGCATTACCGCAAGCTGGACGTGCCCGACCTGGAGCGCTACGAGGGCGTCGGCGTCTACTACGCCGCGACCCAGGCCGAGGGGGAACTGTGCTCCGAGGACGACGTGCTGGTCGTGGGCGGCGGAAACTCCGCCGGCCAGGCCGCGATGTTCCTCTCCGCGCACGCCGCTAGCTGCCGCCTGCTGATTCGCGGCGGCGACCTCGGCAAGTCGATGTCGCGCTACCTCGTCGAGGAGATCGAAGGACGCGAGCAGGTCGAGGTGGCGACGCACCGCGAAGTCGCCGAGCTGAGGGGCGAGTCCGAGCTCGAAGCGGTCGTCGTGCGCGACAGCAGCACCGGCGAGCTCACCGAGCTCCCGGCCAGGGCGCTGTTCGTCTTCATCGGCGCCTCACCCCACACCGAGTGGCTGCGTGGCGAGGTCGCGATGGACGAGGACTGCTTCCTGCTCACCGGACGCGATGTCCGCGGCGCCGATCTGGCCGCCTACGGCGATGAGCAGCCGTACTTCCTCGAGACGAGCGCGCCCGGCGTGTTCGCCGTCGGCGACGTGCACTCCGGGTCGATCAAGCGAGTCGCCTCGGCCGTCGGCGAGGGCTCGATGGCGGTGCGGCTCGCGTACCAGCGGCTCGCCGCCGACTAGGACGGTCTGCGGAGCGCTCCGGCGCCGTCCAGCGCTTGGATCGGGTCGTGGTAGGCCTCCATGCGTGTGATCTTGCCGTCGCGAAGGGTCCAGATCTGGGCGAAGGTGTCGACGATCAGCATGCCGGTCGCCTTCGAGCGCCCGCGCTGGCGCAGTACCGCCACGACCTTCTCGCCGGCGTCGTGAATGGTCGACCTCGATCTCGTAGTCATCCCATGGGTCGGTCCAGGCGCGAATGAAGCCTCGCGCCTGCTCGATGCCCTCGTAGACCTGCTGCTCCGGCCAGCCGCCGAACTTCGACATATCCCGAACCACGTCGGGCGCGATCACCTCCTCATTGAGGTCTCCGGTCGTCCTGAAGTGCTCATACGCACCCCGAACGATGCAGAGTGCCTCCGGCGTCATCGCCTCCCCTCCAGCCTGAGGTCGGCGAGAGCGCGCTCGCCGTCCCAGTAGTTGACGTCTTCATAGAGACCGCGTATCGCCGCATGACCCTCATAGGTGCCGATACCTGGCGACGCGATGTCAAAGACCGCATGTGGGGCGTAAAAGCTCACCACAACATCGCTCAAGCGTCGAGGAAAGCGTGGATGTCGTCGATGACCGCCTCCGGCTCGTCGAGGAGGAACAGGTGGCCGCCGCCGCGGAGGATGCGCAGCTGCGCCGCGGGCATCATCCGCGCCATTAGCCTCGGGTTGGCGAGCGGGATGATCGGATCGTCATCGCCCGCGATGATCAGCGTCGGCTGGGTGACGCGCCACAGCCACGGCACGCTCGTCCATCCCGAGGCCGCGTACAGCTGGTAGCCGTAGCCGAGCAGCGGCGGCGGGCGCGAGAGCCGCGCCGCGGCCTGGCGGTCGAGCTGGCCGGGGTCTCGGCGCGTGCGCCCACCTGCGATGCGCGGGACCATGAGCCTGAACAGGCGAGGATGGTAGTAGCGGGCGGGTGTCATCAGCATCAGCGCCGGCACGGGCTTGGGTGGGACGACGGGCAATCCCTGCGCGGTCGCGCACAGGATCAGGCGCCGCACCCGCTCCGGCGCGCGGTGCGCCAGCTCCTGTGCGAGCAGCCCGCCGAAGGAGTAGCCGAGAACGTCGGCCTCGGCGACGTCGAGCTCGTCCAGCAGTGCGACGAGGACGCGAGCGAGACCGCGCATCCGCAGTGGGTAGCGCGGTCTCTCGGACAGACCGACGCCGGGAGCGTCGACGGCTATCACCTCGCGGCCGCGCACGAGGCGCTCGAATGGCCGCCACATGTCGAGGCTCGCGCCGATGCCGGTCAAGAGGAGCAGCGGCCGTCCTCGGCCCCTGCGGGCGACGCGCAGATTGATGCCGCCGGCGCGAACGCGCTTGGTGCGCCAACGCCGTGCGTCCGCAGCCAGGCTCACGTCACGCTCAGGCGGCGCGAACGTAGGATCCGGGCGCCTTCGCGGTCGCCCGATAGGCGCGACTGCCAAGCGACTTCGGCGCGGGCCCCAGCGATCCCGAGCGCTCCCCGAGCCACGCAACGTAGTCAGGCCACCAGCTGCCCTGCCTCATGTCGGCATGCGCGAGCCAGACCTGGGGGTCATCCGGCGCGTCGTCGACGACGCGATATGTCGAGCGGCTCGCCGGATCGGGCGGGTTCACGAGCGCCTGGATGTGCCCGCTCGTGGACAGCACGAAGCGGGAGGAGCCGCCCAGCAGCTGCGTGCTGCGGTACGCGTTCTCCCACGGCACGATGTGGTCTTTGATGCCCGCGACGACGTAGCTGTCCACGTCGATCCCCGCCAGGTCCACCGGGGTTCCGAGTGCCTCGAGCGCGCCGGCCCGGGTCAGTGAGTTCTCGAGCGCGAGGTGGACGAAATCGCGGTGCAGTCCGGCCGCCAGGCGGACCGAGTCCTGGTTCCAGTAGAGGATGTCGAAGGCGGGCGGCTGCTTGCCGAGCAGGTAGTTGTTGACGACGTAGTTCCAGATCAGGTCGTTCGGCCGCAGCCACGCGAACACGCCGGCGAGCGCGCGGCCGTCGAGATATCCCTTGCGCGCGGACTCGGCGACCGCGGCCGCCGCGATCTCGCGGCTTGTGAACGCCGCCGCGGTGCCCGCGCGAGCGTTGTCGAGGGCGCACACCCACAGGCTCAGGCTCGCGACGTCATCGAGGCCGTCGGTCGCGGCGAGATGTCCGAGCGCGGCGACGGTGATGATTCCCCCCGAGCAGGCCGCGTTGATGTGAGTGGCCGGGTGCTTGGCGATCTCGGCGACCGCATCGCGCGCCTCGAGCACCGACTGCGCGTAGGTGTCGAGGTCGAAGTGCCCATGCTCGGCGCCGGGGTTGCACCAGGAGATCATGAACACCTGCTGCCCGCAGGCCAGGAGGTGCTCGACGAGGCTCCGCCCTGGCGCTATGTCGAGGATGTAGAAGCGGTTGATCGTCGGCGGCACGAACAGGAGCGGAACCTCGAGCACCTTCTCGGTGCTCGGTCGGTAGTGGATCAGCTCGAAGACCGGTGTGCGCAGCACCACTGACCCGGGCGAGAGCGCGAGGTTGACGCCGAGCTCGAACTTGCTCGTGTCGACGCTCGCCGGCAGCCGCGGCGCGGCGGACATGTCGCGCACGAAGCGACGCCCCCCTCTGATCAGGTTCGCTCCGCCCCTGTCCACCGTCTCGCGCAGCACCACTGGGTTGGACCACGGGAAGTTGGTCGGCGCGAGGCCGTCGAGGACGTTCCCCGCCGCGAAGCGCGCCTGGCGCTCGGTTCGCCAATCGAGCTGCGCGTCGTCGATCAGCTCGTCAACCGTCTCGACGGTCGCGAGGTATGACTGCAGCACGCGCCGCAGCAGCCAGTTCTCGCTCCATGCCGGATCCGCGAACCGCCGGTCGCCCCTTTGCGGCACGTGCTCGGAGCGGCCTGCGGCGGCGCGAGCAAGCTCCTGGCAGAGCCCGCCCACGCGGCTCGCCAGGCGGTCGGGATGACGGGCCAGCGCCGCGGCCAGCTTCACGGCCGCGGTCGGCTTGATGAACCGCCGCAGGCCTCCATCGTCGATCGCCGCATCGGTGAGCATCACGTCCAGCGCCGAGCTCGCGGCGGCGCGCGCGCCCACGGAGTTCGCCCTTCGCGCGCCCAGCGAGCTCACGGTTGCTTCGCCGGATGTCGAGTTCGACCGGCGGCTCATCGCTGCCAGAGCCTATCGATCTCGGCCGCGCCGATCCCGGCGTCCACGCGGCTAAATCCTTACTCGGGCTTCCCGGCGCGGTAGTACTCGATCGCGCCGGTCGCTTCGAGATCGGCGTCGAGGATCGCCTCGACGTCCAGGGTTATCTCGATCTCGTTGCTCACCACGACGCCGCCGCCCGGGATCTCATCCTGCCAGGAGACGCCGAAGTCGTGGCGATTGATCCTCGTCTTCGCCTCGAATCCCATTCGCGTCAGCATGCCCTTGTTCTCGTCGCCGACCCAGAAGGGGGTCTTCCACCGACCGAGGTACGCGACGTCCATCACGGCCGGACGCGTGATTCCTCGGATGCTCACATCGGCCTCGGCTTTGAAGTCTGTGTCGCCGGTTCGTTCGGTGAAGCGCCCGGCGAACGTGATCTTCGGGTGGTTCTCCACGTCAAAGAAGTCGGCGCTGCGCAGGTGCGCGTCCCGATCGGGCTCTCCGGTCCACAGCTTGGCGGCGTCTATCTCGCCGGAGAAGCTGGCCGTTAGCGGATGATCCCAGTCGAGCTTGAGGTTGCCGTGCACGTCCTTGAAGAACCCGTGCACCCACGTGACCATCATGTGGCGGGCGCGAAACCCCGCCTCGGTGTGACCCGGCTCGAAGGTCCAGCTCGGCAGATGATTCGCACTCGGCACGCTCTCCTCCTAATCGATCACGACGGGACAGATGCAGGCTAGCTGCTGGCGCCGCCTGGCCTGCGGCCCGCGGCCATCAGCCCTGCCATACCGCGAGCAGGACGGTGCAGACGACGACCTCGGTGACGGCGACGGTCGCGCCGAGCGTGTCCCCAGTGCGTCCGCCGAGCGCCCTCCGCGCGAACGCCGCCGACAGCGCGGCCGTGAGGACGGCCGCGCCAAGCGCCGCCGCTGCGGGAACGAGGCCGCAGAACGCAAGCGCGACGATCACCGCGACCGCGGTCGCCGCGCCGAGGCCCAGACGCCCGACGTGGAACGCCGCGCCGAGCCCATCGGCGCGCGCGGGTGCCGCAGCCGCGGCGTGTAGCACGGCCGCCCACCGCGCGAGAGCACACGCGGCGACGAGGGCGCGAAAGGCGTGGTCGGAGCCGAGTGACGCAACGCTGCTGAGCAGCAGCAGCGCCCATGCGACGATCGCGAGGGTTCCGAACACGCCGGTCGCCGAATCGCGCATCACCGCGAGGCGCCGGGCGCGATCGCCGCGCACGCCGAGGCCATCGGCGGTGTCGGCGAGGCCGTCCAGGTGCAGCGCGCCGGTCACGACCACCAGCACGACCATCGCCAGCACCGTACCTGCGGTGCGTCCGAGCAGCGGCTCGCACCCCAAGCGCACGCCGCCGGCGAGCGCGCCGACCGCGGCGCCGACCACCGGAAACCATCCGGCCGTTCCGGCCAGCCCGGCGGCTGCGCCCGTGGGCACCGGTACGATCGTGAGGAAGGAGACCGCGCCCGCGAGGCCGGCCCACGGGCGCCGCGATCGCCCGGCCGCGGCCGCCGGCTCAGCGCGCGCGTGCAACGCCCGACTCCGCGAAGGTCGCCATGCCGCGGTGCAGAACGCCGGCGGCCTCGATGAGCGGCAGGGCGAGCAGCGCGCCGGATGCCTCGCCGAGGCGAAGCCGCAGGTCGAGCAGCGGCTCGAGGCCGAGCTCGGCGAGCAGCAGGTCGTGTCCCGGCTCGGCGGAGCGATGGCTGGCGATCAGCACCTCGCCCACGGTCGGATCGAGCTGGACGGCGGCAAGCGCGGCCGCCGTGACCGCGTAGCCGTCGAGCAGCACCGGCAGGCGCAGGCGCGCAGCCTCGAGCGCCGCGCCGGCGAGCGCGGCCAGCTCGAGACCGCCGACGGTGCGCAGGGCCTCGCGCGCGGGAAGCCGGGCTCCGTGGCGCTCGAGCGCGGCGGCCACCGTCGCGCGCTTGCGCTCGAGCCCTGCGGTGTCGAGTCCGGTGCCGCGGCCGACCGCAAGCCCCGGCGAGACGCCGGTCAGAGCGCATACGAGCGCCGCCGTCGTGGCCGTGTTCCCGATCCCGATCTCGCCGAGAGCGAGGCAGTCGACGTCGCGCTCGGACAGCTCACGCGCGAGTGCCGCTCCGGTCTCGAGCGCCGCCTCGAGCTCGGCGGGGTCGAGCGCCGGCCCGGCCGTCATGTCGACCGTGCCGGCGGCGATCTTGGCATCGCGCACACCGGGAGGTGTCGGGCCCGCGAGACCGACGTCGGCCACCAGCAGCTCGTGCCCGCCATGCTGTGCGAGCACGCCCACCGCCGTCTCGCCCCGCGCTGCCGCGGCCGCGACCTGCGCCGATACTGCGCCGTCGAAGAGGCTCGTCCCGCGCCGAACATGGCCGTGATCAGCGACACAGACGAGCACTCCGGCGCGCACGTTCGGCGAGGGCGGACGTGTCGCGATCCCGGCCCAGCGCTCGATCAGGCCCTCGAGCGCGCCGAGGCTCCCGGCCGGCTTGACGAGCCGGTCGAGCCGGTCGCGAGCCGCGATCGCAGCGGCACGGTCGGGTCCGCTGCGGGAGGCTGCCGGCCGATCTCCCCTCGCCGGCGCGGAGCGTCGCTCCGGGCCGCGCCAGCGCTCGTGCATCACGACCTCCTCGAGCGGCATGCGCGCCGACCATCCGGCCGCCTCCAAGCCCGGCCGCACCGGCCGCTCGTCGGGCCATCCGACGCAGAGGTAGGCGATCGGATCCACGCCCGGCGGTATGCCCAGCAGCGCGCGCAGATCGTCCGGGCGATAGAAGCTGACCCAGCCCACGCCGAGCCCCTCGGCGCGCGCGGCGAGCCACAGGTTCTCGATCGCGCACGCGGTGCTGTAGACGTCCGTCTCCGGGATCGTCGCGCGTCCCAGGACCTCGACGTCCGGCTCACCGTGGTCGCAGCAGACGCACACCCCGACAGGAGCCTCGACCACGCCCTCGACCTTCTGGTCCAGGAACTGGCGCGTGCGCTCATCGAAGCGCCCGGCCTGGCGCAGGCGCTCGCGCTGGGCCAGCCGGCGCACCGCGGCACGGGTGGCGACGTCGCGGATGACGATCAGCCGCCACGGTTGCATCAGGCCCACCGATGGCGCCCGGTGCGCGGCCTCCAGCACGCGCTCAAGCACGCTGTCGGGTACCGCGTCCGGCCTGAAGCGCCGCACGTCGCGGCGCTCGGAGATGACGCGATGAACCGCCTCGAGGTCGGCGTGCTCGTAGCGCCAGCCTCGCGGCTCGGCTGCTCGCTCGGCTGCGCGAGAGGGATCGAAGCCCGGCGGCGTCGGCGGGCGCTCGAAGCGCTGCTCGTCGGTCATCGCTCCCAACAGTAAAGGCAGCCGCTAACCCGCGCGGCCTGCCAGCCGATAGCATCCGGCGGTGTAAGCGCGGCGGCGCGAGGAACCCGGTGCGAGTCCGGGGCGGTCGCGCCACTGTGACCGGGACGTCAGTCTCGGGAGCCAGGAACTTGGCCGCCGCGATCCCTTCCGATTACGGGACGCACGATCCCGAGGAGGTTTCGATGCGAACAGCAGTCGGTCAAGACCTCGCCCGACAGGCGTGAGCACTCCTCGCGTGAGCGGGGCCGCGCTGCTCGCCGGCTACCTCGCCGATGAGATCATCGGAGATCCGGCCCGCTGGCACCCCGTCGCCGGGTTCGGCCGCGTCGCAGCCTCACTCGAGCGCGTCATGTACGCGCCTTCCCGGCTTCGCGGCGCCGCGTTCGCCGCGACGCTCGTGGCCGGCGCGGCGCTCGCCGGCGAGGCGCTCGCGCGAGCGGCATCGCGGGCGAAGCTTCCGCGCGACGTAGCGCTTGCGGCCGCGACCTGGACGGCGCTCGGTGGACGGTCCCTGAGACGCGCCGCCGGGCGCGTCGAGCTGTGTGTCGAGCGCGGCGACCTCGACGGCGCGCGCGGCGCTCTGCGGTCGCTGTGCGGCCGCGACGCAGCCGAGCTTGATGCCGCGCAGCTGCGCCGCGCCGCCGTTGAGTCGCTCGCGGAGAACACCAGCGACGCCGTGGTCGGGACGCTGCTATGGGGAGCCGTCGCGGGTCCCGCGGGCGTCGCCGCCTACCGCGCGGCCAACACGCTCGACGCGATGGTCGGCTCGCGCTCGGAGCGCTACGAGCGCTTCGGCTGGGCTGCGGCGCGGCTCGATGATGCGATGAGCTGGCCGGCGGCGCGGGCGGGCGCCACGCTCGCATGTCTCGGCGCACCGCTCGTCGGGGGATCGTCGCGTTCGGCGTGGCGGACGCTGCGTCGCGACGGCGGCGCGCACCCGAGCCCGAACGCGGGCAGGATGGAGGCCGCGTTCGCCGGGGCGCTCGACGTGCGCCTCGGCGGGCCGCTCAGCTATGACGGGCAGGCCGGGTGCCGGCCGCAGATCGGCGGCACGAGGGCGCCGGGGCAGCGGGACGTGCGCCGGGCTGCACGGCTGTCGCTGGCGGTCGGCGCAGCGGCGGCGAGCGCCTGCTGCCTGGCGCGCGGTGCACGCTCGATCGGGACGGCGCGGTGAAGGGCGCGCTGCTGGTGTGCGGGACGCACTCCGACGCCGGCAAGTCGGTGGTGAGCGCCGGGATCTGCCGCTGGCTTTCGCGCCGCGGCGTGCGCGTCGCGCCATTCAAGGCGCAGAACATGGCGCTGAACTCCGCCGTGACGCCCGATGGCAGCGAGATCGGGCGTGCACAGGCGATGCAGGCGGCGGCGGCCGGGGTCGAGCCAGAGGCGACGATGAACCCGGTGCTGATCAAGCCCTCGGGGGAGCGCCACAGTCAGGTCGTCGTGATGGGCCGCCCCTACGCCGAAGCCGATGCGCGCTCCTACCAGGAGCTCAAGCACGCGCTTCACCCGATCGTCGGCGCGGCGCTGGCCGACCTGCGCGAGCGCTTCGACGTGGTCATCTGCGAGGGCGCCGGCAGCCCGGCCGAGATCAACCTGCGCCACTCCGATCTGACGAACCTCGGGCTGGCCCGTGAGGCCGGCCTGCCCGCCCTCTGGTGGCCGACATCGACCGCGGCGGCGTGTTCGCCTCGCTGTTCGGCACGCTCGCGCTGCTCGACGCGGCCGACCAGGCGCATATCGCCGGCTTCGTGATCAACAAGTTCCGCGGCGATCACACGCTGCTCGCGCCGGGGCTCGCGCAGCTCGAGCAGCTGAGCGGACGCCCGACGCTCGGTGTGCTCCCCTACGTCGAGGACCTGTGGATGGACGTCGAGGACTCGCTGGCGCTCGAGGCGCCGCGTCCGGAGACGCGCGCGCTGGGCGACACGCTCGACGTCGCCGTGGTGCGGCTTCGCTGGATGAGCAACTTCACCGACCTCGACGCGCTGGCCGCTGAGCCGGGCGTGCGCGTGCGCTTCACCCGTTCGCCGGCCGATGTGGAGCGCGCCGATCTCGTGGTCGTGCCCGGGACGAAGGCGACGGTCGAGGACCTGATGCGACTGCGCGACTCGGGACTCGACCTGGCGCTCGCGGCACGCGCTCGCGCGGGCGCGCCGATCCTCGGCATCTGCGGCGGTGCCCAGCTCCTGGGCGAGCGGATCATCGACGACGTCGAGTCGCGCCGCGGCGCCGTCGACGGACTCGGCCTGCTGCCGCTCGTCACGACGTTCGCGCCCGAGAAGCTGCTGCGGCGCCGCAGCGGCGACTGCGCATGGCTCGAGAGCTCCGTGAGCGGCTATGAGATCCGCCACGGCCGCACGGAGCGCCACGGCGGCGAGGGGCTGCTGCTCGCCGACGACGGCGAGACCGACGGCTGCCGCTCTGGCGTTGTGATCGGCACCTCCTGGCATGGCGCGCTCGAGCACGACGCTTTCCGGCGGGCGCTCCTGCGGTGGGTCGCGGCCGCCTGCGGGCGACGGTTCACGCCGGGAGCTGGATCGTTCGCGGCGACCCGCGAGGCGCGCCTGGACGTGCTCGGGGACCTCGTCGCCGACCACCTCGACACGGCCCGCCTGGAGACCCTGATCGAGAGCGGCGTGCCGGCCGAGCTGCCGACCGTCGAGACTGAGGTGCGCGCGTGCTTCGCTTCGTGACCACAGCCGACACGGAGATCCTCGCCACCGCCGCGGCCGTACGGCGGCTGCCGCCGGACTTCCCGGAGGTCCGCTGCGCGAATCCGGGGATGGCCACCGACCACGACGCGCTCGTCGAGGACGTGCTCGCCGGAGCGCTGGTCGTCCTCTGCCGGATCCTCGGCGGGCGTCGCGGCTGGCCCGAGGGGCTGCCGCTGCTGCGCATGCGCTGTGAGCAGCGCGGCATCGCCCTGCTCGCGCTCGGCGGCGAGGCCGAGCCCGACGCGGAGATGACCGCCCTCTCGCTCGCGCCGGCCGGCGCCGTCGCTCAGGCGGGTGAGTACCTGCGTCACGGCGACGTCGAGAACGTCGAGCAGCTGCTGCGCTTCCTCGCCGATACCTTCCTGCTCGAGGGCCACGGCTTTGCGCCCCCGCGCGAGGTCCCCGACCTCGGCGTCTACGTGCCCGGCGCAGGCGACGTGCCGCTCGCGGACGCGCTGGCCAGCCTGGACCCGGCGCGCCCGACGGTCGGGATCTGCTTCTACCGCTCGCACCGCCTGACCGGCAACACGGCGTTCGTCGACGGGCTGTGCGCGGCGATCGACGCGGCCGGGGGCAACGCGCTGGCCGTGTGGAGCTACACGCTGCGCCGGCCGCCGTCGTCGGCGGCGATGGCGCCGGCGTCCGACCGCGACGGCGCCGTGCCCGCGCTGGACCTGCTGGATGGCAACGTCGACGCGTTGGTGACGACGATGCTCGCCACCGGCGGTTCGGGCGCCGGAGACATCGCCCATCGGGAGGGCGAGGGCGTCGGCGAGCAGTGGCAGGAGTGGGATGCCCGGTCGCTCGCGGCCCTCGACGTGCCAGTGCTGCAGGCGGTCTGTGCGACCTCCTCGCGCGCCGCGTGGCTGCAGTCCGACGGCGGCCTCTCTCCCCTCGACGCCGCCACCCAGGTCGCGATCCCCGAGTTCGACGGCCGCCTGCTCGCCGGTGTGATCTCGTTCAAGGAGCGCGATCGCGACGACTCCCTCCCCCGCACCGCGGTGGCCCGCTACGTCCCCGATCCCGAGCGCTGCAGGCGCGTGGCGCGACTGGCCGTGCGCCATGCGTCGCTGCGCCGCACGCCTGCCGAGGACCGCCGCGTGGCGATACTGCTGACGAGCTTTCCCACCCGGCATGCACGCGTGGGCATGGCGGTCGGGCTCGACACGCCGGCCAGCGCGCTGCGACTCCTGGACGCGCTCGCGGCCGACGGGATGCGCGTCGAGCACGACTTCGAGAACGGAGACGAGTTGATGGGAGCGCTGATCGGCTCGGGCGCCCAGGATCCCGAGTTCCTGACCGACGATCAGCTTGCCGCCGCAACCCTGCGGATGCCGGTGGCCGACTATCTGGGGTGGTATGCGACGCTGCCGGCGCAGCTGCGCGAGGCGATCGAGGAGCGATGGGGCGCGGCGCCCGGCGATCGCTACGTGGATGGCGAGGACTTCATCATCGCCGGCCTGGAGCTCGGGAACGTGCTCCTCGCCATCCAGCCGCCACGCGGCTACGGAGAGGACCCGGTCGGCATCTACCACGACCCCGAGCTGCCTCCGACCCACCACTACCTCGCCTGCTACCGCTGGCTCGACGCGGTCTGGGGCGCCGACGCGATCGTGCACCTCGGCAAGCACGGCACGCTCGAGTGGCTTCCCGGCAAGATGCTGGCGCTGTCGGCCGCTTGCGCGCCGGACGCCGCGCTCGGCGACGTTCCGCTCGTCTATCCCTTCGTCGTCAATGACCCCGGCGAGGGGGTGCAGGCCAAGCGCCGTGCCCACGCGGTGATCGTCGACCACCTCGTGCCGCCGATGATGCGCGCGGACACCTACGACGAGCTCGCCGAGCTCGAGGCGCTGCTCGACGAGTACGCCCGGCTGGAGGTGCTCGACCCGCCGAAGCTGCCAGCGCTCGCCGCGCGGATCTGGTCGGCGGTCGAGCGCGCGAACCTGCAGGCCGACCTCGGGGTGCACGAGCGCCCGGAGGATGTCGGCGCGCTCGTGCAGCACATCGACGGATACCTCTGCGAGGTCAAGGACATCCAGATCAAGGACGGGCTGCACGTCCTCGGGCTCCCGCCCGAAGGCGAGCAGCTGCGCGGGCTGACCGCGGCGATGCTCCGCCTCGGCTCGGGCGAGCTGCCGGGGCTGCGCACGGCTGTGGGTGCGGCGTTCGGGCTCGACGAGCCCAGCCTCGTCGCCTCGCCGGGCGAACCCGTCGCCGCCCATCCGGGGGCGCTGCTCGAGCGCTTCCGCGGCCCGGCGGCGAGCGCCGGCGATCTCGTCGACCGCCTCGAGGCGGCGCAGATGGCGCTGCTCGACGCGCTCTCTGACCGCGACTGGGATCCGGCTCGCGTGCAGGAGGCATGCTCCTCGGTGCTCGGCCGTCGCGACGCCGGGGTGGAGCGGGTGCTGCGCTTCGCCGCGAGCGAGCTCGTGCCGCGCATCCGCCGCAGCGGCGAGGAGCTCGACCACGTGCTCGCGGCGCTGCGCGGCCGCCACGTGCCCGCCGGCCCGTCCGGCAGTCCGACCCGCGGCCGGCTCGACGTGCTACCCACCGGGCGCAACTTCTACTCGGTGGACCCGCGCGCGCTTCCCTCCGAGCTCTCGTGGGATGTCGGCCTTCGGCTGGCCGACGCGCTCTTGGAGCGCCACCGGGCCGAGACCGGCGAGCTGCCGCGGATGGTCGGCCTCGTCGCCTGGGGCACCTCGGCGATGCGCACGCAGGGTGACGACATCGCCGAGATACTGGCCCTGCTCGGCGTGCGGCCCACCTGGCACCTGGAGTCGCGTCGCGTCACCGGGATCGAGGTGATCCCGATCGATGAGCTCGGCAGGCCGCGCATCGACGTCACGGTGCGCATCTCGGGCTTCTTCCGCGACGCGTTCCCGCATGTCGTCACGCTCCTCGACGACGCGGTGGCCATCGTCGCCGCCCTGAAGGAGCCGGACGAGCAGAACTTCCTCGCCGCCCACGCGCGGGCCGACGCCGAGCGGCTCGCCGCCGAGATCGGGACCGGGGCCGCGTGGCGTCGCGCACGCACGCGCGTCTTCGGCTCAAAGCCCGGCACCTACGGCGCTGGCCTGATGCAGCTGCTCGACGCGCGCGACCCCGTGAACGAGACGGGCTGGCGCGAGCACGGCGACCTCGCGGATGTCTACGAGGCCTGGGGCGGGTATGCATACGGGCGCGGTCTCGACGGCGCGCCAGCGCGCGAGGCGATGCGCGACTGCTACCGCCGCATCGAGCTCGCCGTCAAGAACGTCGACAACCGCGAGCACGACATCCTCGACTCCGACGACTACTACCAGTACCACGGCGGGATGGTCGCGACCGTCCGGGCCCTGAGCGGGCGCGAGCCGGCCGCCTACCTCGGCGACAGCTCGGACCCCTCCCGCGTGGTGGCGCGCACGCTCGCCGAGGAGACCCGGCGCGTGTTCCGCGCGCGCGTGGCGAACCCGCGCTGGATCGCCTCGATGATCCGTCACGGCTACAAGGGCGCGGCGGAGCTCTCCGCGACCGTCGACTACCTGTTCGGCTACGACGCGACGACCGGAGTCGCCGAAGACTGGATGTACGAGGACCTCGCTCGGCGCTACCTGCTCGACGAGGACGTCGCCGCGTTCATGAGCCGCTCGAACCCGTGGGCGGGCCGGGCGATCGCCGAGCGGCTGCTCGAGGCGGCCGACCGCGGGCTGTGGCGCGAGCCGCACGATGCGACGCTGTCGAGCGTTCGCGAGCGATTCCTCGCCTTCGAGGGCGAGCTCGAGGAGGCGAGCGCGTGAGACCTCCCTTCCCGCTCAGCGCGATCGTCGGCCAGGAGGCGCTGATCGAGGCCCTGCTCGTCAACGCCGTCGCACCACAGGTCGGGGGCGTGCTCGTGCGCGGCGAGCGCGGCACCGCGAAGTCGACGGCGGTGCGCGGGCTCGCGCCGCTGCTGCCACCGGTGCTTGCCGCTGTGGATGAGCCGTTCGCGTTCGCCGCCGGCGAGCGCTCGCCAGGCGGGCGCGTGCCGCTCGATGCGCCGTCGGCGCCGCGACCCGCGCCGCTCGTCGAGCTTCCGCTCGGGGCGACGCTCGACCGGCTGCTCGGCGCGCTCGATCTCGGCCGAGCGCTAGCGGGCGAGCACACCTTCGAGCCCGGGCTGCTGGCCCGCGCGCACCAGGGGATCATGTACGTCGACGAGGTCAACCTGCTCCCCGACCATCTCGTCGACGCGCTTCTGGACGCTGCGGCATCCGCGGTCGCGCGCGTCGAGCGCGACGCCGTCTCGGTCGAGCACGACGCGCGCTTCATGCTGGTCGGCACGATGAACGTCGAGGAGGGCGAGCTGCGTCCACAGCTCCTCGACCGCTTCGGGCTCGGCGTCGAGGTCGCCACGCCTGAGGACCCGTCGGTACGCGCGGAGATCGTGCGGCGGCGTCTGGACTACGAGCGCGACCCTTTCGCGTTCGTGGAGGAGTGCAGCGAACGCGAGGCGATGCTTCGCGAGCGGATCGCGACCGCCCGCGAGCGCGTCGCGACGGTGCTGCTGGGAGAGCGCGAGCTGATGCGCATCACGGGCGCGTGCGCGCGGCTCGGCGTCGACGGCGTGCGCGGCGACATCGTGTGCGCTCTGGCCGCGCGCGCGCTGGCGGCGCTCGACGGGGTCCAGGAGGTGGCCGAGGAGCACGTGCGCCGGGCAGCCTCGCTCGCCCTCGCCCACCGCCGCCGCCGCGATCCCCTCGACGGCCGCGCTCCGTCCGAGGAGGAGCTGCAGCGCGCGCTCGATGAGGCGGGCGGGGATGAGCCCCCGGACGATCCCGCGGGCGGGCCCTCACGCGGCCGGCAACCCGCCGCCAGCGGCGATGGCGCCTCCCCGAAGCACGCCCCCCGTCGCGGGGAGGCAGCCGCCGCGCCCTCTGCCGAAGGCGCGCCGCCGCGCTTCGATCCCGCAGCCCCGGCGCGCGAGCGACGCGATGCTCCCGCGCCGGCGCAGCTGCCGCTCGACGCGCTCGCCCTCGATGCCGCCGGGCGCGGTCCGCACGGCCGCCGCGCACGCGCGGCAGGCCTCGGAGCCGGCGCCATCGACAGCCGCCCAGCGGGGGCCGACCGCGATGATCTCGCGATCGTCGCGACGCTGCGGGCCAGTCTCATGGGAGCCGATCCGAGCCATCTGCGCAGGCACGTGCGCGCCGGCCGCGAGGGGACGCTGCTGTGCCTCGTGGTCGACGCGAGCGGCTCGATGGGCGCGCAGCGCAGGCTCGCGCGCGTGAAGGGCGCGCTGCTCGGCCTGCTGCGTGATGCATACGCGCGGCGCGACCGGGTCGCGATCGTCGCCTTCCGCGACGGCGGCGCGCACCTGCTCGTCGCGCCGGGCACCCCGCACGAGCGTGCCGCCGCGTCGATCCGCGCGCTTCCGACGGGCGGACGTACGCCGCTCGCCGCCGGCCTGGACTGCGCCGAGCGACTCATCCGACGCGAGGCGCTGCGCGAGCTCGACCGGCGCGCGATCGCGGTGATCCTCACCGACGGGCGGGTCGCCGACCACGACGGGACCGCGCGCGAGGCGGCCGCACGCCTCGGCCGCACAGCTGCCGCCGTGCACGTGATCGACACCGAGGAGGGGCCGCGTGCGGCTCGGGCTCGCCGCTTCGCTGGCCGCCGCCGCGGGTGGCCGGCTGCATGTGCTCGTCTCCCCCACCCCGACCCGGAGGGTGGCGTGAGCGCCCGGCCGCCCGCCGACCCGCTCGCAAAGCACGCCGGCGAGGACGTCGACGTCCCCCACCGTCCCGGCGACCGTGGCAGCGCCGAGCCGAAGCGTCGCAAGCCGCGCGACCGTCCGCTGCTGATCGTGCTGACAGGCCACGGCAAGGGAAAGAGCACCTCGGCCTTCGGGATGCTGCTGCGCGCGTGGGCCCGCGGCTACCGCTGCGGCGTCTTTCAGTTCGTCAAGTCGGGCAAGTGGAAGGTCGGCGAGGCGAAGGCCGCCGCGGCGCTCGGCGGCATCGACTGGGAGAAGATGGGCGACGGCTGGTCGTGGCTCTCGCGCGATCTCGAGGAGTCGGCGGAGCTTGCGCGCGAGGGCTGGGCCGAGGTCAAGCGAGCGATCGCGGCCGAGCGCTACGAGTTCCTGCTGCTCGACGAGATCACCTACCCGATCAAGTGGGGCTGGATCGACATGGAGGATGTTCTCAGGACCGTCCGCGAGCGCCCCGGCTTTCAGCACGTCCTCATCACCGGTCGCGACGCCGCCGCCGAACTCATCGAGGCGGCGGACCTCGTCTCCGAGGTCGTCAAGGTGAAGCACCCGATGGACCGCGGCATCCGCGCGCAGCAGGGCATCGAGTGGTAGACGTGCTCGTGATACCCGACGGGGCGGCCCAGCCGGTCCGGGGGGAGCAGCCGACGGCGCTCGAGGCCGCGCACACGCCGGTGCTCGACGGGCTGGCGGCCGAGGGCGCCGTCCGCCGCGTCGCAACCACCCCGCCGGGTCTCTCGCCGGGCTCGGAGGTGGGCATCCCCGCGCTGCTCGGCTGCCCCCGTGTGCAGCAGGTAGGCCGCGGGCGAGTCGAGGCGGAGGCGCACGGCGTGGAGGTACCGGACGGGCTCGTGCCGTGGCGCGCGGACGTGACGCATCCAGACGGACGGCGCGCGTCCGTCGGCGAGGCGCGCGAGGTCGCCGCACGAGTGCGATACACCGCATACGCGCTCGGCGGCCATCGCCTGTTGCTGCTCTGTATCTCGCGGCCGGCCGACCGGCGGATCCTCGGCCTGCGGCTGCGGGTATGGGACGACGGGCCACCACCCGGCGGCCGGCTGCCGGAGCCGATCACGCTCGTGTGCGCGCCCGGCGCCGCCGCCGGCTGCGGACGCCTGCTCGGCGCAGAGGTCGTCTGTCCGGCAGGCGCGACCGGCGACGTCGACACCGACCTGCGCTCAAAGGCGCGGGCCGCTGCGGCCGCGATCGCGAGCGGCGAGGAGCGCGTCGTCGTCCACGTGGGCGCGCCCGACGAGGCCGCACACCGCCGCGAGCGTGACGCGGTCGTGGACGCACTGGAGCGGCTCGACCTGGAGCTGCTGCGCCCGCTGCGCGAGCTCGTCGCGAGAGCGCGCGGGCGTCTGGCCGTCTGCCCCGACCACGGCACCGATCCCGCGACCGGCGAGCACACCGCCGATCCTGTCCCGGGCCTCGCCTGGGGCGCGGGCGTCGATCCATCTGGGCCGCGCAGGGTCGAGGAGCGTCTGGTGCGAGACAGCGAGCTCGTCGATCCGCGCTGGCTGTCCGCAGGCCCACTGGCGGTGGGCACCGGCGACAGGGAGCATGACCGATGAGCGGACGAGTCGTGATCGCGGGAACCAGCTCGGGCGCCGGCAAGACCTCGGTCACGTGCGGCGTCATCGGCGCGCTGTGCCGTCGCGGGCTCCGCGTCCAGGGCTTCAAGGTGGGCCCGGACTACATCGACCCCAGCTACCACGCGCTGGCCTCCGGAAGGCCGGGCCGGAACCTCGACGCGTTCCTCAGCGGGCCCGAGCTGATCGCCCCGCTGCTGCGCCACGGGATGGCGGGTGCAGAGATCGCGATCGTCGAGGGCGTCATGGGCCTGTTCGACGGCGCCTCGGGCCGCGGCGAGCTCGCCTCGACCGCGCATGTCTCAAAGCTCCTGGGCGCCCCCGTCGTGCTCGTGCTCGACGCGGCGGCGATGGCGCGCTCGGCCGCGGCGATCGTCCACGGCTACCGAAGCTTCGACCCCGACGTGGAGCTCGCCGGCGTGATCTTCAACGGGGTCGGATCAGACCACCACGAGGAGCTGCTGCGGGAGGCCGTGGCGCCGCTCGGCGTCCGCGTGCTCGGGGCGCTGCGTCGCGACGGGAGGCTGGCGGCGCCGGAGCGCCACCTCGGCCTGGTGCCCGCGGTCGAGCACGAGGCGCGGACACGCGCATCGCTCGAGGCTCTCGCCGAGGCCTGCGCGGAGCGGCTCGACCTCGACGGCCTGCTCACGCTCGCCGAGGACGCGCCTGCGATCCACGGCGCGGCATGGTCGCCGCAGCCGGCAGGCGAGGCGGCCCTCGGGTCGCGGATCGCGATCGCAACCGGTCCGGCGTTCTCGTTCCACTACCGCGAGAACATCGAGCTGCTCGAGGCGGCGGGCGCCGAGCTCCTTCCGTTCGATCCGCTGCTCGATGAGACCCTGCCCGCGGATGCCGGCGCGCTCCTGCTCGCGGGCGGCTTCCCCGAGGTCTACGGCAGCGAGCTGGCGGCGAACGGACACATGCGCGAGCAGGTCGCGGCGTTTGCCGCGAGCGGGCCGCCCCGTGCTCGCGGAGTGCGGCGGCCTGCTGTACCTGGGCGCCGAGCTCGACGGTCATGCGATGTGCGGAGCGCTGCCGACGCGTGCGTCGATCACCGACCGTCTCGTGCTCGGCTATCGCGAGGCCGTGGCGGCCACCGCCACCCCGTGGCTCGACGAGGGCGAGCGCGTCCGCGGCCACGAGTTCCACTACACGCAGCTCGAGCCACTCGACGGCGATCGCGCCGATGCGGCGTGGACGCTGTCCGCGCGCGGGACAGAGCGCAGCGAGGGCATCGTCATGGGCGCCATCCAGGCCAGCTACCTGCACGTGCACTGGGCCGCTCACCCCCGGCTCGCCGCGCGATTCGCGCATGCCGCGCGGTCCGCCCACGACGCTCGGTCCGCCCGCGACGCTCGGTCCGCCCACGACGCTCGGTCCGCCCACGACGCTCGGTCCGCCCACGACGCTCGGTCCGCTCACGCCGCTCGGTCCGCCCACGCCGCTCGGTCCGCCAGGCCGCTCGGTCCGCCGAGGCCGCACAGCCGGCGCACTCCGCCCCGACATGAGCCTCACCGTCGTGATCGGAGGCACCCGCTCGGGTAAGAGCGCACACGCCGAGCGCCTGGCCCGCGCGAGCGGCCTGCCGGTTCGCTACGTCGCCACTGCCGACAGCACCGATCCGGCGATGGCGGCGCGCATCCGCGCGCACGTGGCACGCCGCCCCGTCGAGTGGACCACCTTCGAGGCCGCGCCGGCGGGCGCTCCCGGCTCGCTCGCCGATGCGCTTGCCGGCGCCGCCGGCATGTGCGTGCTCATCGACGGGCTCGGACCTTGGATCGCCACGGCGCTGCATCACGCCGGCGCGCTGCGCTCGGGGACCGACGCCGCGGTCGACGTGCTCGCGCGCGTGCGCGAGGAGCTGCTCGCCGAGATCGACCGCGCCGTCCAGGCGGCGCGGTTGGCGGGCGCGACGATCGTCGTCGCCGAGCAGGCCGGCGAGGGGGTGCTGCCGCCGGACCCCGCGTCGCGGGCATGGCTCGACATCCTCGGCGAGGCCACGCAGAAGGTCGCGGCGCACGCCCAGCGCGTCGAGCTGGTCATCGCCGGCCGCGCGCTGAGCATCGACGGCGCACCCCAACCACCGGAAGCGCGCGAGCGCTCGGGAGGCGCGGTCCCGCGCGAGCCCTCCGAGATCGAGAGCGCTGCGCCGCCACGGCGATCGCGAGGTGCGCCCGGGCGACGCCGACCACGCCGTGAACGTCCTCGCGGGCAGCCCGCCGACGTGGCTGCGCGCGGCGCTCCGAACAGCGCTCGAGCAGGACGCCGCACGCTATCCCGACGAGCGGGAGGCACTCGCTGCGCTTGCAGCGCTGCACGGACGCGACCCCGAGGAGATCGTCCCGACGAACGGCGCCGCCGAGGCGCTGTGGCTGCTGCCTGCGGCGCTGCGCCCGAAGCAGGCCGCGTGCGTGCATCCAGGCTTCACCGAGGCGGAGGCGGCCCTGCGCGTCCATGGCGTTCCCGTCGTCCGCGTGCTGCGCGATCCCGACCGCGGTTTCGCGCTCGACCCGGCCGCGGTGCCGCCCGACGCCGACCTGGTCATCGTCGGCAACCCCGTCTCTGCCGGCCGGGACGCTTGACCCCGCGGCGACACTGCTCGCGCTGCGTCGGCCGGGGCGCGTGCTCGTCATCGATGAGGCGTTCATGGATCTCGTCCCCGGCGAGCCGGCGACGCTCGTGCGTACGCGGCTCGACGAGGTCATCGTCGTGCGCAGCCTCACCAAGCTGCTCGCGATTCCCGGGCTGCGCGCCGGCTATGCGGTCGCCGCGGCCGGCCTCGCGTCGAGCTCCGCGCCGTCCGGCCCCCATGGTCGGCCAACGCGCTCGCGCTCGCGGCGCTGGCTGCCGCGGCACGCCGGCCCGAGGCGCTTGCTGCCGCCGCCGAGCGCGCGGCGCGCGAGCGCGCCGACCTCGCGCGCCGCCTCGACGGCATCGAAGGCGTCCGCACGTGGCCCGTCGTGGCGAACTTCTGCCTGGTCGAGGTCGCCGACGGGCCAGCCGTGCTCGCCGCGCTTCGCGATCGCGCGATCGCGGTGCGCCCCGCGGCGTCGTTCCCGGCGCTCGGCCCCGGCCACCTGCGCATCACGGCGCGCGGTGAGCGCGAGAACGAGCGCCTCGCCGACGCGCTCGAGGAGGCTGTGGCGTCATGCACGCGATGAGCGACCGACCGCTGGTCGTCGTCGGGATCGGCGCGGACGGGTGGAGCGGCCTCGGCGAGCCCGCGCGCGAGGCGCTGCTCGGTGCCGAGGAGATCGTCGGCTCGACCCGCCAGCTCGAGCTGCTGCCGGTCGCCGTCGGCGCGCGGCGACGACCGTGGCCCTCCCCGATGGATCCCCTCGTCGACGAGCTCGCTGCGCGGGCGAACGGCTTGACGTGCGTGCTGGCCAGCGGCGACCCGATGCTGCATGGCGTAGGCGCGACCCTCGCGCGGCGCGTGGGCCCTGAGCGGCTGCTCATCCATCCGCACCCGTCGGCTTTCGCGCTCGCCTGCGCGCGCCTCGGCTGGCCGGCGGCCGAAGTCGAGCTGATCAGCACCCTCGCCCGCCCGCTCGAGACGATCGTCCGCTCACTGCAACCGGGACGCCGCCTGATTGCCTACGTCACGGGCATGGACGGCGCCGCACGCGTCGCGCGCATCCTGTGCGAGCACGGTTTCGGGCCGAGCCGCCTGATCGTGCTCGAGCAGCTCGGCGGCGCGGCGGAGCGGATCACCCACAGCATCGCGCGGGAGTGGGGCGAGCAGCCGGTCGAGTCCGCTGCACGCCGTCGCGATCGAGTGTCTGCTCGCGCCGGGGACGACGCCGCTGGCGCGGGGGCCCGGTCTGCCGGACGAGGCCTACGCCAGCGATGGACAGCTCACCAAGCGTCACGTCCGCGCCATCACGCTGGCCGCGCTCGAACCGATGCCCGGCAGGCTGCTGTGGGATGTCGGCGCCGGCAGCGGCGCGATCGGCATCGAGTGGCTGCGCGCCGAGCCGACTCGCGCGCGCGATCGCAGTGGAGGCGCTCCCCGATCGCGCCACGCGGGCGAGCGTCAACGCCCGCTCGCTGGGCGTCCCCGAGCTCGATGTCCGCGTTGGTCGCGCCCCGGACGCCCTCGACGGACTGCCGCAGCCCGACGCGGTCTTCATCGGCGGCGGGATCGCCGAGCCGGGCCTCGTGGAGCGCTGCTGGGAGTCGCTGCGGCCGGGCGGGCGGATCGTCGCCAACGCGGTCACGCTCGAGGGCGAGCAAGCCCTGCTCGCAGCCAGCTCGGCCCGCGGCGGTCGGCTCGTGAGGATCGAGATCGCCCAGGCGGAGCCACTGGGCCGCTTCACCGCCTGGCGCTCGCAGCGGCCGGTCCTCCAGTGGTCCGCTCTCAAGGCGCCGGCATGACCGTGCACTTCATCGGCGCCGGACCCGGCGCGGGCGACCTGCTGACGCTGCGTGCGCAGAAGCTCATCTCGCAGTGCCCCGTCTGCCTCTATGCGGGAGCGCTCGTGCCGCGCGAGGTCCTCTTGCACGCTCCGCCGCGCGCGGTCCTAGTGGACACGCAGAACCTCACCCTCGAGCAGATCGTCGCCGAGCTGCGCGCCGCTCACGAGCGGGGCGAGGACGCGGCGCGGCTGCACTCGGGCGACCTCTCGCTGCTGAGCGCGGCCGCCGAGCAGATGCGAGCTCTCGACGAGCTGGGCATCCCCTGGGACATCACGCCGGGCGTGCCCGCCTTCGCGGCGGCCGCCGCGAGCCTGCGCCGCGAGCTCACGCTGCCAGGCGTCGCTCAGACCGTGATCCTCACGCGCTATGCGCGGCGCGCGTCGGCCCTGCCGGCGGGAGAGGAGCTCGCCGCCCTTGCGGCGCACGGCGCGACGCTCGTCGTATACCTCGGCGCCCAGGCCATCGAGGAGATCGCCGCCGCGCTCACGCCCTCCTACGGCCCCGACTGCCCCGTCGGAGTCGTTGCCCGTGCGAGCCGCGAGGATGAGATCGTGCTGCGCGGCACCCTCGCCACGATCGCAGAGGCCGTTATCGGCGCGGACGTGCGGCGAACCGCGACGATCATCGTCGGCCCGGCGCTGGCAGCGCGTGGCTTCGCCGACAGCCACCTCTATTCGGCGGCGCGCGAGCGAACACGGATGGAGGACTCGCGAGCATGAGGAAGATCCTCGTGATCGGGATTGGTGCCGGGGACCCCGACCACCTGACCCTGCAGGCGGCCAAGGCGCTGAAGATGGTGGACGTCGTCTTCGTGATCGACAAGGGCGGCGAGAAGGACGATCTCGCGCGGCTGCGGAGGGAGATCTGCGACCGCCACATCGAGGACGGGCGCTGCCGGTTCGTCGAGATACGCGACCCCGAGCGCGACCGCGCCGCGCCCGACTACCGCGCGGCCGTCGAGGCGTGGCGCGAGCAGCGAGCTGACGCCTGCGAACGGGCGATCCGCGACGAGCTCCAGGACGATGCCTCGGGCGCGTTCCTCGTGTGGGGTGACCCGTCGCTCTACGACGGCACGCTCGCCGTCCTCGAGCGGATCCTCGCCAAGGGCGCGCTGGACCTCGAATGCGAGGTCGTCCCGGGCATCTCGAGCGTCCAGGCGCTGGCCGCGCGTCACCGGGTCCCGCTGAATCGCGTCGGCGGCGAGGTCCACATCACGACCGGCCGGCGCCTGCGCGAGGGCTTCCCGGACGGGGGCGAGGACGTCGTGGTGATGCTCGATGCGGAGTGCTCGTTCAAGGCGCTCGCCGAGGAGGACATCGACATCTACTGGGGCGCCTACGTCGGCACCGATGACGAGATCCTGATCAGCGGCGATCTGAGAGCGGTGATGGAGGAGATCGAGCGCACGCGAGAGGCCGCGCGCAGGAGAAAGGGCTGGATCATGGACACCTACCTGCTGAAGAGAAGATCCTCGTGACCCTCCGCAGGTGCTCGTCCGGATGATCAATGAGGGGTGCGCGGGGCGGGTCCTCGTGCTCGGCGGCACCGCCGAGGCGCGCGAGCTCGCCGGCGCGCTGCACACGGCCGGCGCACGCGTCGTCTCCTCGCTCGCGGGACGTGTCGCACGCCCGCGACTGCCGCCCGGCGAGGTCCGCATCGGGGGATTCGGCGGCCCGCACGGGCTCGCATGCTGGCTGGCCGATCAGCGAGTCGTCGCGGTGCTCGACGCGACGCACCCGTTCGCCGAGCGCATCTCCGCCTCCGCAGCACGCGCGTGCGCCACGGCCGGCGTACCGCTGCTGCGCGTCGAGCGCCCGGGCTGGCGCGAGCGTCCGGGCGACCGCTGGCATTGGGCGGGGACCTCGATCGCGCCGCCGAGCTCGTGCCGAAGCTCGGCTCGCGCGGGCTGCTGAGCACCGGCCGCCAGGGCCTGGCCGCGTTTGCGCAGCTCGAGTCGACGTGGTTCCTCGTGCGCTGCGTCGATCCGCCGCGGCCGCCGCTGCCGCCCCGCCACGAGCTGCTGCTCGACCGCGGCCCCTACACGTTCGCCGGCGAGCTCGCCCTGATCGACTCCCGCCGGATCGATCTCATCGTGACGAAGGACAGCGGCGGACCCCACACCAGCGCCAAGCTCGACGCGGCCCGCGAGCGCGAGCTGCCGGTGATCGTCGTGCGTCGCCCGCCGCGAGCAGATGCCGAGACGGTGAGAACCGTCGGCGCTGCGCTCGACTGGCTGGCGCGCTCTGCCGGGCTCGACGTCGGGTCGGCTCAGGCCGGATAGCGGCGCGGCGTGTAGAGCAGCGGCAGGTCACGGCCGTTCTCGATCACGCGCGTCGTCGAGGAGCCGACGAGCAGCAGCGTGCGCATGTCCACCTCCGCCGCGGCGAAGCCCACGAGCGTGGTGACGCTCACGCTCTCCTCCTCGCTTCCGACCGCGCGAGCGAGGACGACCGGCGTCTGCGGCGCGCGGTGGCGCAGGAGGAGCGCCCGAGCGTCCTCGAGCTGCACACGCCGAGTGCGCGACGCGGGGTTGTAGATCGCCAGAGCCATGTCCGCGCCCGCGGCCGCCTCCAGCCGGCGCGCGATCACATCCCATGGCTTCAGCGCATCCGAGAGCGAGATCACGCAGAAGTCGTGGCCGAGCGGCGCGCCGACGCGCGACGCCGCTGCCTGCATCGCGGACAGTCCAGGAACGACACGAACCTCGACCCCCGCGAGCTCCTCGCCGCCCTGCTCGAGCGCCTCGAGCACAGCCGCGGCCATCGCGAAGATCCCGGGATCGCCCGACGAGACGACCGCCACGCGCGCGCCGCCGGCCGCGAGCTCGAGCGCGTGACGGGCGCGCTCCGCCTCGACGCGGTTCTCGCTCGGGTGCCTGCGCTGGCCGCGGCGCTCCGGCACGCGCGCGAGGTAGGCGCTGTAGCCGACCAGCTCCTCGGCGCCGGCCAGCTCTGCGCGCGCCTCGGGCGTCAACCAGCGCGGACCCGCCGGGCCGAGTCCCACGACCGCCACCGAGCCGCGCACGTGCGCGGTCGCGGTGTCCCTCGGGAGCGCTCGAGCGTCGGCACGAGCACGAGCGACATGTAGGGGACCTTGCCCTCCACCTCGCGCATCGGCGCGATGCGCTCCTCGGCCGCGCTCGCGCGCTCGACGTAGATGCCTCGGCCGCCGACGCCCGCCGCCTCGACGGCGCGGCGCACGTTCGCGAACGTGCGGCCGAGCTTCATCACGACCGCGGCGTCGGCCGTGCGCAGGTGCGCGGCGAGCGTCTCGGCCGGCAGCGTCCCGGGCAGCGCCGTGAACACGTCGTCCCGCTTCACGAGCGGCGTGCCGGCGCTCGCGGCCGCGGCGCTGAAGCCCGTCACCCCCGGGATCACCGTCGTCTCGTAGCGCTTCGCGAGGCGCTCGTGCAGGTACATGTAGGAGCCGTAGAAGAACGGGTCGCCCTCGCACAGCACCGCGACGTCGCGCCCGGCGTCGAGGTGCTCGGCGAGCGCCGCCGCGGCCTCGTCGTAGAACTCCGCCAGCGCGGCCTCATACCCGCCGGGGTGCTCGCTCACCTCGGTGGTAACGGGAAACGCCAGCGCGAGCTCGATCTGCTCCGCCCGCAGATGCGGCGCGGCGATCCTGCGCGCAACGCTTCGCCCGTGCTGGGCGTTCGGGAAGGCGATCACGTCGGCCGCCGCGATCACTCGGCACGCCTTCACGGTCATCAGCTCGGGGTCGCCCGGTCCGACTCCGACCCCGAACAGCCTGCCGACACGCCGGTGCGCTCCGTTGCCGGCCACGCCGCTCACTCCTCCTCGCTTGCGAGCGCGTTGACGGCGGCCACGGCGATCGCGCTGCCGCCGCGGCGGCCGTGGACGACGAGGTGATCCAGGCTGGACGGGTGCCGCGTCAGCGCGTCCTTGGACTCGGCGGCGCCGACGAAGCCCACCGGGACGCCGATGACCGCGGCCGGCCGTCCCGCTCCCTCCTCGACCATCTCCAGCAGACGGAAGAGGGCAGTGGGCGCGTTGCCGATCACGACAAGCGCATCCTGCAGGCGCTCGCGCCAGCGCTCGAGCGCAGCGGCCGTGCGAGTCGTCCCGAGCTCGCGGGCGAGCCCTGCGACACCCGGCTCGGAGAGCGTGCAGATCACCTCGTTACCGGCAGGCAGTCGCGCGCGCGTGACGCCGGCGGCGACCATCGCGGTATCGCACAGGATCGGGGCGCCGGCCCGCAGCGCCTCGACGGCGGCGGGGCTGAAACCCGCCGAGGCGCTCACGTCGCGGCGCAGGTCGACCATCCCGCAGGCGTGGATCATCCTCACGATCGTCCGCGAGAGCACCGGGTCGAGCCCGTCGAGGTCCGCCTCGGCGCGGATCGTCGCGAACGACCGGCGGTAGATCTCGCGACCGTCGCGCAGGTAGTCGATCACGTGGCCCGCTCCCGTGCGGTCATGCCCGAGGCCTCCTCGAGCAGCTCGAGCGCCGCGTGCACGTCGGACGCGGTCCGCTCCTCTCCAGCAAGGGGCGCGAGCTCGCTCCGACCTGGCGCGTGCTCGCTCCCTCCGCTGGGCGTGCGCAGCACTAGCCGCTCGCCATCGGCCGCGACGGTCACCGAGGTCCCTCGCAGCTCTCCGCAACGTCGCCCGCACGCCGACCAGTGCTCGCGTGGGGCGTCCGCCGCACGCGTCGCAGCGCGCACGGCCGCCGCGGCGCGCACGTCGATCCGGGCGCGCCTGCAGGCACCGAGCCCGGCGCACGCCGACAGGCCGGTCCAGCCCGAGTCCGGGTCGAGCACGAGCCCGAGCGCGACCAGCTCGGCGGCGGCCGAGCCGTTCGGCAGGTCCACGAGCGAAAGCGTGCGCCATGGCGAGACTCGCACCTCGGCGCCTGTCTCCGCGAGCGCAGCCAGTTGCGCGCCCGTCAGCCGGCCGAGCGGCACGAGCGCGGTCAACGCCATGCACGCATCGCGCTGGATCGTGCGCCCGGCGACGAGCCCGCGACCGGGTGCCCGCGCCCAGGCGATCGTGCCCTTCACGCGGCGGGCGGAGTCGGGGAGGCGCGCGTCGCACAGCGCGTCGATCAGAGCGCGCGGCCCACCGCGCAGCTCGCGCACCCTCCACGCGCCGTCGTGGCGGGCGAGAAAGCAGTGCGCCGCGGCGAGCGCGAGCGCCGGGGCGTCCTCGGATGGGACGCGCCAGCCGCTGTCGACGCCTGCGAGCAGCAGCGCGAACTCCGTTGGGGAGCTCGGGACGGGGAGGAGAGCGATGTCGTGGTCGCTGCCGTCGAGCGCCCCGCTGCCGTCCTCCACGAGGAACAGGAACCGGCCGGGAAGCTGCGCGAGCCCGGCGTCGGCGCACAGCTCGCGATCGAGCCGCACGACGAGCTGATCGATGTCCGCGAGCGCGGCTGGATGCCGTCCGGCGAGCGGGCTCGCGAGCACGTTGCGCACCCGCTCGTGGGCGGGCGATGGCAGCAGGCCGGCCCCTGCCAGGCGCGCGGCGAGCTCCTCGCCCGCCCCCTCCTCCAGCCCGCGAACCTGGAGGTTCGCGCGCGCCGTCAGCTCGACGAGGTCGTTGCCCAGCCGGGCGACATCGGCCAGCGTCCGCAGCTGGGAGCAGGTCAGCCGCCCGCCCGGCAGCCGCACCCGCGCAAGCCATCCGTCGGCCGCCTCGTGAAGCGCGAGCACGCCTGGACAGCGGTCGCCGCTCACGCTGTGTCCCGCTGTGCTCGAGTCGTGGCCGCGGCCGCGTCCCAGCGGGCCTCGATCCTGCCGAAGCGCCAGATCGCCAGCGCGAGAGCCCATACCACGACGAACAGCCCGGCGATGATGAACCCGGCCTTGTTGATGTCGAAGTTCGCCATGTAGTCGCCGAGCCAGCCGTGCAGGTGCAGCTCGGTGGACAGCAGGCCAACGATCTCGATCGTGGCGATCACGAACGCGACGACGATCGAGAGCGCAGTGATCGCGATGTTGTAGTAGATCTTGCGCACCGGGCGCGCGAACGCCCAGCCATACGCGAAGTTCATGAGCAGCCCGTCGAGGCTGTCCCAGAGGGTCATCCCGCCGGCGAACAGCAGCGGCAGGGTCAGCACCGCATACCAGGGCAGCCCCTGCGTGGCCGCGGCGGCCGTCCCCGCGAGCAGCAGCACCTCGGTGGCGGTGTCGAAGCCGATGCCGAACACGAAGCCGACGAAGAACAGCTGCCAGGTGTGCTCGATCGAGCCCATGATGCGCCCGAAGAAGCGCCACATGAAGCCGCGCGCCTGCAGCTGGGCCTCGAGCTGGTGCTCGTCGTAGATGCCGCGGCGCACGTCGCGGAAGACCCCGGCGATCCCCACGAGCACGACGATGTTCATGGCGGCGATCACATACAGGAACGTGCCGGCGAGCGCGGTGCCGACGATCCCGCCGGTGGTCTCGAACGCGGAGCTCGGCGTGACCACCGCCTTGAAGACGGTGCGCGCCGCGATCGTGATGCCGGTGCCGACGACCATGATGACGCTCGAGTGCCCCAGGGCGAAGAAGAACCCGCTGCCGAGCGGACGCCTGCCGTCGGCCATCAGCTTGCGGGTGGTGTTGTCGATCGCCGCGATGTGGTCCGCGTCGAAGGCGTGACGCATCCCCAGCGTCCAGGCGGTGATCGCCACCCCGACGCCGATCCCGAGGCCCTGATAGTGGAAATGGCGGGGCAGGATCGCCAGCGCGAAGATACCCCAGCCGAACGCGTTGAGGGCGATCACCGTCGCGCAGATGCCCGCCAGCCGCGCGCGCTCGGGGCCCGTGAGGGACCCGATCGCCCTCCCGAGTCGTGTGCCGGTGCCTGCCACTTGCTCATCCTCCGCTTGATTCAGGAGGATGAAGGAGCCCCTGCGCCGGTCGCGCACGAACCGCCCTTCATCCGAGGACTGGATTCGGGACGCCGAGGTAGGCGACCGGGCTCGTCCCCAGAGGGGCGTTACCGTTGCGGGACAGCGCCGGAATCTGACCGGACTTCGCTGCGCTCAACGCCACGCCGGAACACCCGACGCGGGCGCGAGCCTATCAGGCGAGCGCTCGTCCCGGGCGGAGCGGGCACGGGCGAGGGTCAGCCGAACGTGACCGGTCCAGTTTGCACGACGGGGCAGGACTTGGCGCTGCCGGCATGGGTCGAGCACGCCGCCGACGCGGTCGAGAATTCGACCTCTTGTGAGAACAGGTCGAGCACGAGCTGGCTGTCGCTGGGGTCGAAGGCGGCGGCGTTGATTCCGTCTCTGCTCAGCGACGCGCTCGGCTCCCACGCTGCCGCGCTACTCGCGAGGCCGGGAAGCGAGATCTGCTCCAGCTGCGAGGCGACCGGCGGGTAGATCCCGCTCTGGGAGTACACAAACGCGTAGACAGCGCGGCTCGTCAGGGTGAGACCCTCGAAGAACTGCTCGGAGTCGTCGATCGGCACATCGTCGGAGACGACCTTCGCGATCAGCCGCGGCGCCGCGTTGCCGCCGTCGAGCCAGATCTCCGAGACACCCATCCGCGGGTTCGGCGCGAACGGTGCCTCGCTGAAGGCGACCTGTGTCCCGCTTGCGCTGATGTCATCGATCGTCGCGCCGTTCGGCGTGGGCAGGGCCAGTGCACGGGTGGAGGTGCCGGTGAGCCGCGCCTCCTCGAGACGGGCAGGCTGGTTTTCGTGTGCCGTGCTGTGCTGCACCGCGAAGACGACGGTGCCGTGTTCGGCGACCCCGACGCTCGTGTCCGCCGGCGCTGCCTTGATCTGATGCGCGTCGCCGCCGCTGATCCGCGCCCACCACAGTCGGCAGCCGTCGGTCCCCGCGCTGCCGGCGCTCGAGCTGGCGAATGGCGAGTGCGGGCAGCGCGAGTAGACGACGATCGCGTGACCGCCGGAGTCGGTTCCGAGCTTGACGCCGTCGATCCAGCCAACGGCCGAGGTCGCTCGCAGCGCGTGGTTGTGCCCGCCCTCGCGCACGACGATCTCAAAGCGGTGACCCGGGCCGGACTCGGCCGCCCATGCGATGACGCCGCCGACCGCCGAGACAGAGCTCGGGAAGGCAGGTGTCGCGAGGTCCCGAGCCACACCGAGCGCTCCGGCATGCGCCGGCGTCGCAGGCGCAATCGTGCCGGCTAACACAAGCACCGCAGCGATCGCCGCGCGTTTGAAAGCAGTCGCTGAGCCCCCCGCAGTCAACGAGCAGAGTGTAGTCCGGGCCACTTCCGCTGCGCGACGCTTGCAGTTCGGCGCTACTCCGACAGACCAGCGTCGCGCAACGCGTCGCGCTGATCGAGATACGTTCTGACCCGCGAGATCTTGCTCTCGTGGAAATCCATGATCTGCCCCATCGCGGCATCGACCATTCCGCCGCTGCCCGTTCCGCGTCCCTCGACCCGGCTCAGAACAAGAACCTGGTCGTTGCCGAGATCGCGAAACTCCGGCCTCACCACGCGGTACTCCTCCCAGGTCTCGCCGACCTCACGAACGTAGGACTCGATCCCCTCGCGTCCGCGTAAGGCGCCCACGCCGGAGGTCACCGGCATCGCCGGGAACCATTCGAGATCCGCGTTCACGCACTCGAGCATCGCATCGACATCGCGCCGGTTGAAGGCGTCAATGACGCGCCTGGCGATCTCGACGTTCTCATCACGCGACATCGCCTACTGCTCCAGGCCGGCGGCTTCCAACGCCTCGTTCCAGGAGAAGTACGAGAGCACACGCATGACCTGTCCGTCGCGCAGGTACCAGATCGCGGCAACCGGCCGCTCAACCCAACCAACGCCCTTGATGCGCCCTCGCTGATGGAACATCCCAACCACGCAGTCCCCGTGATCGATGAGCCTGTCTATCTCCCAACGATACTCGTCGAAGTTCTCTATCCCACATGGACCTGAGGCCCCCCATGCCGTCACGGCCGTGGATGACCGGCTCGTCCGGCCACTCGGGCGGGATGCAGAATTCGGTCTCAGGGTCGTAGAAGCCGCGCCAGCCGTCGCCACCGCGGTTGAAGGCCTCGATCAGCTGACGGAGAACCTCGACGTTCTGGCTGGCCCTACGGGCAGCACGACGCCGACATAGACTCACGGAAGATGTCCGCGCGGGGACGGGGTCCCGTCCGTCCACGGCGCCGGGCAGAACCCTTAACGTCGAGCCATAGGCAAGCACACGCTCTCATCGCGCATCCCTGCTGTGCGTTCGCGCCACCTGGCGACCGTCGCTGTCTGTGGCGCGGGTCTCCTAATGCTCCCGGGGAGCGTCGACGCGGCCGGGGCTGCGGGGAGCGATCGCGCGCAGGCGGGCGCTGTCGTGGTGAGGGTCGATGCTGGGGCGCGTGCCGGTGCGGTCGTTCCGTCTGACTTCCTGGGGCTGTCCCTCGAGACGCCGGCGCTGCATCTGCCCCCGATCGAGTCGCACTCCTCAGAGCTCTCCCACCTGCTCGCAGGCCTCGGCACGGGCGTGCTGCGCGTCTCGGGTGATTCGGTCGATCGCACACAGTGGCTGCCATCGCCCGGCCCACCGGCGCCGTGGAGCATCACCACTCTCACGCCGGCTGACCTGCAGAACCTCGCCGCGCTGACGAACACGACGGGTTGGCACGTGATCCTGGGAATCGATCTGGGCCACCCCATGCCCGCCGCCGCCGTCGAAGAGGCGCTTGCGGCGCGCTCGATCCTCGGCAGCTCGCTCGCGGGCGTCGCGATCGGCAACGAGCCAGACCTCTACACGCGTCCGCCTCCAGCGCTCTTCCGAGCGCTGCTCGGCAGCAGGGCGCTGCGCAGCCGCGGATGGGACCTGGCCGAGTACGAGACCGAACTCGCCACGATCCAAAAGGCGATCGTCTCTGCGGGGGTCTCGCTCCCCTCCTACGGGCCGGAGAGCGCGACCACCCAGTGGTTCGACGGCTACGCCGCTGAGGAGCACCCTGGCCAGAGTGTCCTCACCACGCACCTCTACCCCTTGGATCGCTGTCACGCCGGGCGCCTCGCAAGCCCTGGCCCCTCAACGGCGTCGCTGCTCGCTCGCGCCGTCGCCGTGCGCGAGTCCACGCAGATCCGAAGCCTCGTCCGCGCCGCCGCTGGCCGCGGGCTGCCGCTTCGCCTGGACGAGCTGAACTCGGTCGCCTGCGGGGGCGAGCCCGGCACGAGCAACACGTTCGCGGCGGCGCTGTGGGCGATCGACGTGTCGCTGATCGCGGCGGACGAGGGCGTCGCCGGAGTGAACTTCACGAGCGGGCTCGGCGGCTGCCAGCAGGGCGGCACGTTCCTCTCTCCGTGGTACTCGCCACTCTGCACGCTGCCCGACGGGCAGCTCGCCGCGCGACCCGAGTACTACGCGCTGCTGCTGCTCCACTCGCTCGAGAACTGCTCGTTCATCCCGCTCAGCTACGAAAGCTCGAGAGACATCTCGCTCTTCGCCCTGCGCGCCCCCGGCGGAAGCCTGCGGTTCGTGATCGATGACATGGAGAACTCCAGCAGGAGCCCGGCAGCGTCGGGACAGAAGCCGACTCCCCTGGCCGTCACGCTGGACGCTGGGACCTCCTATCACCGAGCCAACGTCATGCGGCTCACCGCGCCGGGCATCGGCGCGTTGGACGGGGTGACCCTCGGCGGCGCCTCGCTGAGCTCCGACGGCACCCTCGCGCCGCCGGCGCTCGAACCACTTCGGGCTCGCGCGGGCAGCGTTCACCTCCAAGTAAAGCCCGGAAGCGTCGCGCTCGTAACGCTGTCGCGCTAGTCCTGGCCAGGGCGAGCCGGAGCAAGTCCCACGCCGACCCCCATCTCGATGCGCGGTGAGCGGGTCGGGTCCAGCCAGCGCAACACGGCAAGCAGCTCGCCGACGGGGAGCGAGACGCAGCCGGTGGTCGCGCCTCCAACCTCGACATGGAGGAAGATCGCGCTGCCGAGACCCGGTCTGCGCGCGGTGTTGTACGCGATCACCGCCCCGTAGTCGTAGTACGGAGTCTGATCCATCGGTTCTGGAGAACTTCCCGGATCCTGCGTGCGGTCGTCGACCCATGTGTTATACAGCGGGCTCGATGGGTCGTCGTCCCACACGTCGTAGGGGTGCACTCTGCGGTACGCGTAGCGCACGCCAGGGTCGCCCTTCACGCCGAACATGAACTGAAATCCGTAGGTGCCGCTAGGCGTCCGGCCGTCGCCCTCGCGCTTCTGAGCCAGTGGCGCGAACCCGTGGTCGCCGATCCGCGCGGTCCACGGCCCGAAGACGACGTGACGGCGTCCGTCCGTCACGTCGTAGGCCGTCAGTGTCGCGTAGGTGTCGCCGTAGGAACGTGCGCTCACGACTATGAGCTGGTCAGCGGGATGCGCCGGGGGTTCCGGGCTCGGCGCGACCTGTGCGCCCGCAGGATCTGCAGAGGCCGCGCTGCAGCCGAGCAGTGAGCACACACCCACCAAGACCAGCATCCGCACGAGCTGCGTTCGCATCAGCCCTGTCGCGTCTGGGTGACAGCGAGGTAGCGGCGTGCGGTCACGTACTCATCACCGCGCGCGGCGAGCGGGATTATGCGCACCGCGCCGGCTGAGTTGGGAGACTCGATGATGAGTCCGCCGCCGACGTACATGGCGACGTGCGTGATGGCGCGCGACGACGGTTCGGTGGCGAAGAAGACGAGGTCACCGGGCTGGAGGTCTCGCCGGGCAACCGCCGAGCCGACCTGCGCCTGCAGCGCGGCTGTCCGAGGCAGGAGGATGCCGAATGCGTCGAAGACGGTGTAGGTCAAGCCGGAGCAGTCGAAGCCGAAGGCCGACGTGCCGGCCCACAGGTAGCGCACGCCGAGGAACTGCTCGGCGGCTGCGACGAGCTGATGGCCGGAGGGGGATGGCGGGGGCGCTCCCGGTGCCTGGGTGGTGACGGCCGAGCGTGCGAGCAGCGCTTCGGCCCCGGTGGGTGTCTGCACGAAGACCCACCTACCGCTCTGACCCACCACAGGCAGCCTCGTGTTGAAGCTCAGATCCAGAAGGCGACGGCCGGCGGTCCCGGTGGGAGCGAGCTGCCGCAGCCAGGTTGTGGGCCGGATGACGAGGGCTACCGACGCCGGCGTCGAGGACGCCGACGTCGGCGTCGTCGCCGTGGGAGAAGTCGGGGAAGCGACGAGCTGACGCGCGGGCAGCCAGCCGGGATAGCTCAGGTGGGTGGGAGTCGGCTGGTTGGTGAGCGATACCTCGACCCACGCGCCTCGCCGAGCCCGCACCAGCACCTGCTGCCCGTACAGCGCCTGGGTGACCAGCCGGCCGACCAGCCAGCGCCGCTGTTCGGTGCCCATGGCGTTCAGCCAGGCGCTCAGCTGGACGGGATTCGTTAGCGAGGGGCTATCGAGCGACCGCGATTCGGCCGGATGCATCCACAGTGTGGCCACCGCGACGTCCACCAGGGCGAGCGGCTGAGCCGCGGATGGCACGGACGTGGCAGCGCTCGATGCGTGCGCAGCGACGGGTGATCTGCGGGCACTGGCCGGCAGAGAACCGATGCATGCGAGCAAGGCGACACCGAGGGCCAGGGTCGCCGTCGCCCCCGCTAGCCGCAAGTGGATGACACGAGGCCAGGTCGGCATATCGGAAGGTCGGTGGATCATCCCGGACGCTGCCCCGAGATGTCTCAGTCGCACAGGTGGCCGGCACCGCGCTGCTCACGGCGGGGACCATTCGAGCAGCGCGATGCGGCCGGTTAGGCTCGCCGACAGACGGCGCCGGATGCGTGGGGATGGTTGGCCTCCATCTGTCCTCCTTGGAGCAGGTGAGCCTGTGCCCGCTGAGATGTGGAAATCATCCGTGTGCTACGCGCTTTAGAACAGATGTCCAGTCCGGAGCTCAAACGGCGGGCGTGGTGTTGGATATGGCGCCATGGCTGCAGTCCCGTCAGCGCGGCTTGGGACGCCCTCGTCTGGCCGGCCAAACGGGGACGGGCTCATACCGCAGCCCGATAGCGCGCGGCGACTTTCCGCACGCCCGGGGTGCGGCGTTGACGCGGCCTTCGCCGCCGTCGGTCCGCCGCGAGTCCCGCTGCGAGCGCCTCTCGAGCGGTATAGCGACACGGCGCTCGTTGAGCTCGTGCGACGCGGCGATCAACGAGCATTTGATGAGATCGTGGAGCGTTACCGCACGCCGCTGCTGGCACACTGCCGCGGGATCGTAGGAGATGCGGCCGCCCAGGACGCGATCCAGCAGACCTTGATGAGCGCCTGGTACGCGCTGCGTCGCGGTCAGGATGTGCGCCACGTGCGAGCCTGGCTGTTCACGATCGCGCATCGGGCAGCGTTGGAGACGCTTCGCAATCAGGGAACACCGACGGAGGAGCTCCCGGAAGCGCTTGCCGGCGGTCCATCCCCGCAGGAGCTGATCGAACAGTCGGCGCGTGCGCGGGCGACGCTCGCAGCCGTGGCCGAACTTCCCCGGCACGAGCGAGATGCGCTGGTCTGGACATCCCTTCACGGTCGCAGCGGGCATGAGACCGCGCAGGTGCTTGGGGTGAGCCGGGCAGCGGCCCGTCAGATCGTCGTTCGCGCCCGAGCTCGCGTCCGGGCTGCGGTCAGCGTCTTCCTGGCACCTGTGCTCGCTCCACGCTTCGTGGCGCTTCGCGGTCTTCGACGTTTTGCTGGGGTCGCCAACGTCGGATCTGCACAGGGGAGTGAAGCGCTGCTCGCTCGGGCGCTCGCCGCGGGTGTCCTGCTCGCGGCACCGGTGGCGGCTGTTCACCTTCACGTGATGCCGCCACACCAGCTTGTGCGGCGGGTCCCCTCGGCGGAACCCCGGGGAGCAGCGCGAGACCGGCCGGCAACCGCTCAGCATGCGCGAGCCGTTCAGGCCGCCGTCCAGAAAACACAACGAGCGGCCGCCATCAAGGCGCCCGCGGGGAGAGACTCGGGTCGAGGCCCTTCCCGCGCCGCTGCGGGACGGGACGGCGCAAGCCGCGACCGCGCCCCGATGACCCGATCTCACGACGTGACGCAAGCCAGCCGTCGCGAAGCTGAACGAGGGTTGGCTAACCCCGCCACCGGAGCAAACGCTCCCGGTCGGGCTGCCCGCCTGCCCGGGCTGCCACGCACCACCGTCCCGCTCGCGAGTCTTCCTGCCATCGCCACCCGTGACGAAACCGTCGTGACAAACGTGAGTGAACCTGCTGGCTCGGTCACGGGCGCGGCGGGGAGGGTGAGCGGAGGTCTAGCTTCAGCGGCCGAAATGGCACAGCGAGCCGCCGAAAGGGTCCGCGTGCCGCAGCTGTCTCTTCCCCAAGGCAGCGCGCTTCCTTAGCGGTCTGAGGCGAACTCGAAGACGCCCCGAGTCACGGCACGCCGAAGCGATCACGATAGGAGAGCTGGTCGCCGGTCCTCACCTGAAACGTTCCAGCATGAGCGGGATTACCCACGCGACACAAAGAGACCGGCAGCGGACCGGGCATGACCTCCGGCGTAGGCAACGCTCGTCGTCGCGATGAGGGTTGCGTGCGTCAATCTCCGCATCCGACGCCTCGCCGGGGTGCTGATACGCCGCGCCGATGCCCGCCAGGTACATGAACGGCAGCACGATCCAGGCACTCCTCGCGCGGCGTGCGCACCCACGCTCGTGTGCGCTCTAATGCTCAAGGCAAAAATGTTCGGCCGTGTTTGGCAGCCCACGATGGCGCCGCAACGGCGAACGCCCGCCGCGAACCTCAAGACTATTCGTCGCTCGAGACGGGCAGCAGCAGCGAGGTGCCGTCCGTTCCTCCGTAGCGGACGGTGTTGGTCGCGGGAGAAAGCGATTCGAAGCTTGACGCTGCCGGTTCGCTCCCGTCGAAGTCGATTGTCCCCGGAAGCGCGTTGGGCATGTTGTATGAGGTCAGGCGGAGCTGAAGCTGGTGGCCGGGTGCGAACTCATACGCGGTCGGTGCGATTGAGATTTCGTAGTCGTAGAAGGTCCCCGGGGTGAGTGGTTCGGGCGTGGTCAGCGTCTCCAATGGCTCCGTGCGGGTGCTCCCGCGTGCGAGTGCCCGCAGGGATGCGCGCAGCTGTCCCTCGGCGACGATGCTCTGTTCGCCGCCGGGCGCGACGTCGGAGATCTTGGCAAACCAATCCGTGTTCGTCGCCGTGGAGGATGCGACGAGGTGCAGCGCGATCGGGCCGTCGAGCGTCATCGGCGCTGACAGCACGGGCGTGCGCCAGGTCAGGCCCTGCTCTTCTTCGACTCGCTGGTCGATCGGGATGTAGGGAGTGAGCGCGACGGTGCCCTGCTCGTCAAAGGTCATCGATAGGCCCGCGGCCGGATCGGTGAAGTAGCTTTCGCTCCCTGGGGCAGGACGCTTCGCTGAGAGTGCTTCGGGACCGAGGTACTCGCGCTCGAACTTGGCGGAGGGTGGCGGCCATGTCGTGGTGTCGAGGTAGCGTTCGCCCTGCTGTTCGTAGAAGCGCACCCGGGGCAGGCTGGGTACGTCCAATCCCATCAGGTAGCGCTGGAAGAACTGCATCTCCTGCGCTTCGAGGTCGTCCAGGCCCGGGGGGTCGCTCTCCGGGTCAAACGGGGCGCCGCAACCTTTGTGCGTGCAGGGACCGACGTTGAGCAGCGTTTCGACGCCCTTGCGGCGCGCGAGTCGCTCATACATGCGGATGTCCCCCCCACGAACGCGTCGCGCCAGCCATCTATCACGAAGGTTGGGACCTTGATCTTCGAGGCGAGCGTGATCGGCGAGCGTTCGTAGTAGAAGGAATCCTCGTAGGGGTTTTCGAGGTAGGCGAACGCGATCGACCTCCCCGTGGCCTGTTCGTACTTCGCCGTGATCGTGCCCGGGATCATGCTCGGTTCGGTATTCACGCCGGTCAACCCGAGCGAGGTCTGCAGGCCCAGGTACTGGGCGTCGAACGAAAGCGACAGGATACCTCCGGGGTAGGCGGCATCGTTGTAGATGTCGGCCAACGCCTCGTCGGGCGCGATCGCCGCCAGGTGCCGCGGGTCCTGCTCGGCTGTGAGGTACTGGATGATGCCCAGATAGGAGCCGCCGGACATCCCGACCTTGCCGTTGGACCACGGCTGCGTGCCGAGGAATTCGACCAGTTCATAGCCATCGCGGGCCTCGCGCGGCGAGAAGTAGTTTTCGTCGAGGTTGCCCTGGCTGCCGCCGGTGCCGCGCACGTCGACGACGGCGAACACGAAGCCGCGGGTGGCCCAGCCTTCGGCGGATTCACACGCTGCACTCGCCATCGCGGCCATAAGGCGTGATCCTCGAGGACGGCCGGGAAGCGCCCCGGCGCCGGTTCGCTCCCGTTCTCCGACGGGAAGGTAACCGTCGCGCCGAGTTCCACGCCGTCGTCCATCCGAATGAAGCGCTGTTCGGAGTAGGTCGCCGGATAGGTTGCGGGCGGGAGTTCAGCCGGCGGCGCGGGAGGGACTTCGGCTGATGCCGAGCCGGGGCCGACGAGTGCGAGCATGACGAGCAAGGCGAGAAACAGCGGCACCCGGGCCCGTCGAGCACGATCGGACGCCGGTTGGACGCGGCCAGAGTTCGTCATCGAGCTCTCGTGGTGCGGCCGTGCCGAGGGGTTGTGCGACCAGACGAGCCTTCGCCGATCCGAGCTGGCGCGCGATAGCACCACCAAGGAGCTCGACACGATCGAGCCGGCTCGGCTCGAAGCGCTCTACCCCAACCAAACCACCCACCCACGAGCACACGCGTACCCGAAGAGGTGTGTTCCTAAACTGACGTAGGAGCAAAACTGGACTTCCCCCGGTTCAGACGACGTTTTGATCTGCCCTGGGTTTCGTGGAGTCGTTGATCTGCCGCTTTGATCTGACACCGCCTCCAACATTCCCGGAGCGGTTCACCCGGCCCCCAGCTAAAGAGACAGGGTGGCGCTCAGTTGATGACGCCCGAATTCATTGTGTTTCCTACGTCCGAGTGCATCCCAGTTGCGCTCAATTTGTTACCTAAGTTGTTCCCCAAACGTGGCGTTCGGAGACGAGGCGTCAGCCAATGCCGCATGCCGCGAGGAGCTCGCGCGATCGTGAGGGGAACCTGACCCTGCCCGAGCTAGCTCGTCGAGACAAACCCGGCAGCCTTGAGTCGATTGGCGTCCTCGTCGCTGCGCCAGTGCGTCCCGCGTAGAGGCGGCGTTATGATTGGGCGTACAGCGGTCTTCGGCGTGCGGTCAGCGATCGTGTCGAGGGTTGCGCCTGAGAAAGCGAAACGGACGTGCGGTCAGAGGCTGGCTGCTGTGCGTGGTCGCCGCCAAGCAGATCGCCTTCCCGGGCCAGGGATGTAAAGCACATGACCGTAGACGCTCGAAGCGCATGGGTCGGCGAGCCCAAGCCGCTTGAGGTTCACGGCGAGGTTCGTCGGCGAGACCGGTTGCTCGCGGCGGTGGCGGCCATTATCTCGCGCTCCGCACGTCAGACTCCCCGGAGCGCGCCTGGTTCGGCGTTAGCGCGCGCCGACACCGCGCGGTTGCTGCGGAGGTTGACGGGCGAGTTCGCCAGCCGCCGCGCGCCGTCGGTGGGTTCTCGCTCGCACGGCGGGCGGGGGGCGCGATGACGGACACCCCAGGCGAGCTGTCGGCTGCGATCTCGAACGCGATCGTCGCGTTGATGGCGGACTACACGGGACGTGGCCCGTCGCAGTCGCAGACCTACGTGCACCAGAACCTGATCGTTTGCATTCTGCATGATGGGCTAACGAAGGGGGAACGGAGTCTCGTCGCGGACGGCAGGCAGGACGCGGTGCTGCAGATGCGTCACACGTACCAGGGCACGATGCGTGCAGAGCTGATCGCGGTCGTCGAGCGGCTGACCGGTCGCAAGGTGGCCGCGTTCATGAGCGATAACCACGTCAACCCTGACGTAGCCGTCGAGACGTTCGTGCTCGAGCTCCTCGACGGCGACCCCATCGTGAGCGAAGACGACGCCGGCGCGTCAGCGCCGGCGTAGCTCGCGGACGTGCTCCAGGTGGGCCTCGGGGCCGCGGCTGTCGCTATTCGGGACCGACGACCTCGAGCGCCCCGAAGCCGTCGAGTGGGCGGTCGACGAAGAAGATCTCCATCGTGATGTCGGGCTCGACGTGGGCTTGGCTGAGGAACGCGAGGACCTTACGGTCGGTGAGCTCCTCGATCGTTTGTTTGTAGCGCTCAGCCATTACGCGTTGGAAGTCCTCACGCATCGCGACGACGCGCTCGGGCTCACCGCTGTCCATGATCGTCTGCTCGAGCGCCGTGAAGCCGCTGCCGCGCATGACGACCACGATGATGTCGTCGAGCGCGTAAGTCTTGGCCTTCATCGGACCGCGCCCGTAGTGCTCGCGCAGGATGCCGACGATGCTGGTCGAGATCGCCGCCAGCAGATGTCCACCAATGAGGCGCGGTTCCCGGTCGGCCTGTGGCGCTTCCGCCATGCTCAGCTCCCGCAGTGGCCAGCAAGGCCACTTCGTCCGCCGTTCCTGCTGCTCAGCCTGGTCTGGGGCGCCGTAGACTCCTCAGACCTTGCCGCTTCAGGGAACGTAGCACTCGCTCGCCGAGACGTCAATCGGGCGCCTTGGACCGTTCCGCCCTCGCGGCCCCAGCGCGGGTTAGGCCAGCGGGCGCTGAAGTCAAGCCGCAGCTTTCGCGTCCGCTTTCAACACTCCAGATCCGGTGGGCTCGCGAGGCCCGGTGCGGCCATCGCTTATCCTGGCTCGGTCCCGTCGGTGCGGCAGACCGCGCACACCGTGGCCAATCGAGAGCGTAATGTCCGCCAACAGCCCCTCAAGCCGCCCGCGGAGACAGCGGGGCCTACGTCGCGCTGGCACTCTTCACGGCTACGGCGCGCTTGCGGGGCGCGCTCCGCTGATCGCTCGGTCGCGCTATGATCGCGCGTACAGCGATTCCAGCTTGCGCGGTCACCGGCTGTGCGTGGGATTGCACCGAAGAAAGCGGAACGAGTAGGCGGTCACATGCTGGCCGCCAAAGCGTGGTTCGTGCAGTCACTCGTGGCGGGAGATACGAGATGCTAGCGCGGTGCGGACCTAGTCAACGCAGTCGACCAGAGAGTAGAGGCACCTGACCTCTCCGGTCGCGTGTTCTACATCCTGATCGCACCCACTTGGTTGACCGCCGTAGCACTGTCCGTGGCGGTCTGTCGCACGGCGAGAGCCGGCGACGAGGTTCGTGTGTGTGGCCGAGCCGAGGAGCCCCCGGCTGGCCGGCCAGCAACAGGCCTTTCGGCGCTGACCCGTGCCGCTGCGTCGATTCGAGCGGCGCCGCAGCGAGGGAGTCCGGACGCACACGGCTTCGTCGGCGCAGAGCTCGCCGAGGCCCGCCGCGACCATCACAAATCTCCGGCGAGAGAAACATCGCCGACAAGGCTTGGACGGCGGCCCACTCCCGTGTCGCCGCCCACCCATCGCGGAGGTCTTGCTCCTTTTTCAGCCTTCGCGCTGGAACCGGTGCGAGGACACCTCTCCCGGGCGTCCTCGCACCACATTCTCCACGAAGCCGACCTCCCCGAGTGCGGGAGGAAGGCCTCGGGAAAACCCCCGATGGACGGCTTTCAAAGGTCGCCGCTAGGAGAGGATATGCGCCGCACCATGAGATCAGCCGCCGCGAGGGCTTCTCGCGATTTGCGCATTGAGCTGCCCGTCGCGGCTGAATCGCCTCGCAGGAGCCGTCACGCTGCCCAGGCTTGGTGCGATGACTGCGGGCTCTCGCAGGAAGCATGCGACATCGTCCTGCTGCTGCTCTCAGAGGTCGTGACCAACTCCGTCAGGCACTCCCCCGCCGGCGAAACTCCGATCGAGGTAGATGCGTCCTTAGTTGGCAACACCGTCCAAGTCGCCGTAAGCGACGGCGGACAGGGATTCGCCCCCCGGGCCCGGGAGCCCAGCAGCTCCGGAGGCTACGGGCTCTTCCTGCTCGACGCTCAAGCAACCAGGTGGGGCACCAGTCGCCACCGCCGCACCCGAGTTTGGTTCGAGCTAGACCTCGGCTAGGCGGATTCGATGATGCCAGCTGAGCCGCAGCCTCAACAGGACTCCGCGCAACAGCGTCCAGCGGCCCGCGCGCGGTAAACGGTCGAATCGCTAGAGGCGAGCGGCGCACGGAGCCGGCCTCTGGCGCGAGCGACTTGCCCGCTATGAGTAGGCCAACCGCGAACGTGTGGCTCTAGAAGCCCACTGAAATAGTCGCGGTGTCGTCCGACGGGTTTAGACCTTTTGGGGCATGCTTTCGACGACGGATTCTCAGGTCGGGATGTTCGACGCGGCGGGTTTGGTTGGGTCGCTGCCGGAGGGCTCGTTTTCGCGATGTTGGCGGAGCATGGCGAGCGGATCGTGTGCGATGAGGACTTCGCCGAGTGCTATTCCGAGCGCATGGGTCGCCCGTCGATTCCACCTTCGTTGCTGGCCAAGGTGTTGTTGCTCGAGTGCCGCGCCCGCTGGGGAATCGACTTCTTCATCGGTCTTCTAGGCGGGCTGCTGGTCGAGCTCACGTGTTGGGGCGCACACGCCCTGGAGAAGGATGTCGAGGTGGCGACGCCAATCCGCGCTGCCCGGCCGGTAGTACATCGTGGATGTGATTCCGCACATCACCATCCCGAAGTCCTCGAAGGTGAATCCCTCGCGGACGACGCCGGCGGCGACCGCGCGCGCGATGATCCGCGTGACGACCTCGGCGAGGGCGGCCTTCTCTTCCTCGATGCCCTCCCACTCGAGCTCGTTTGAGCCCATCATCGCCAGCTGGAAGCCCATGTCTCCCTCGACCGCTTCCGCAGATCGTCGCATGACGGTCTCGAGCGCCTCGAACGGATCCACGATGTCCTCGGCGAGCGTCGCGAGTTCCGCGAACTGCTGGAAGCGGTCGCGGACCATCGCGGTCAGCAGCGCCTCCTTGGTAGGAAAGTGGCGATAGACGGTTCCGATCCCGACACCCGCGTGCGCTGCGATCTCGTCCATCTGCACCTGCGGGCCCTCGCAGGCGAACAGCTCGCGGCCCGCGGACATGATCCGCTCGCGATTGCGGCGGGCGTCGGCTCGGAGTGTTCGCTGATTGATGGACATCGCCTTGACAAACGGAATCTTAGCTCCGTATGCTGCTATAAACAAGAGGAACCGTAATTCCGCTTCCGGATTGTTCTGGCGCTCCACTCCGAGAGGACCACCATGTTCAGAAACGAAGACCCAACCAGCGGTGCAGCGACGATGGCCTCGCATTCGCCCCGGGCAGCCGACCTGAGCTCGCAACGGGGCAAGAACCTCGCGCTGATGCTCCTGGCGATGACGCAGTTCGTGATCGTGATCGACGCGTCGATCGTCAACGTCGCCCTCCCCTCGATCGGGGCCCATCTGCACTTCTCCCGCGACGACCTCACATGGGTCGTGAACGCCTACACGCTCACTTTCGGAGGGTTCCTCCTGCTCGGAGGGCGGCTCGCCGACCTGCTCGGCCGCCGGCAGATGTTCATGGTTGGCCTCGTCCTGTTCTCGCTGGCCTCGCTCGCCGGCGGGCTGGCCCAGTCGGAGGCATGGCTGATCATCGCGCGCGCGGTCCAGGGCCTCGGCGCCGCGATCGTCTCCCCGGCGGCGCTCTCGATCATCACGACCACGTTCGCCGAAGGCGCGGAGCGCAACCGCGCGCTCGGCATCTGGGGCGCGGTCGCCGGCGCCGGCGGTGCCGCCGGCGTCCTCTTGGGTGGAATCCTCACGAGCGGACTGAGCTGGCGCTGGGTGCTGTTCGTGAACGTCCCGATCGGCATCGCCGCGGCGACGCTGGCTCCCCGGCTGCTTCTCGAGAGCCACGCCGAAGATGACACCGAAGGCTTCGACATCCCCGGCGCCTTGACCGTCACGGCGGGCCTCGCGCTGCTCGTCTACGCCGTGGTCGACGCCGTCAATGTCGGCTGGGGCTCAACCGGCACGCTGCTGAGGCTCGCCGGCTCGGTCATCCTGCTCCTCGCGTTCGTCGCGATCGAGCGCCGCCAGCGCCACCCGCTGCTGCCGTTCTCGATCTTCCGCCTGCGAACCCTCCGGGGATCGGACATCGTCGGCCTGCTGATCGGCATGTCCCTGTTCTCGATGTTCTTCTTCATCTCGCTCTACCTGCAGGACGTCCTGCACTTCTCACCGATCAAGACCGGGGTCTCATATCTACCGTTGGCCATGGGCATCATCATCTCGGCCGGAGTCGCCTCGCAGCTCGTTACGCGCATTGGCTTCAAGCCGGTTCTGATCGCAGGTCTGCTGCTGATCGCGGGTGCGCTGGTGTGGTTCTCGCGGGTGCCTGCACCAGGTGGGTCCTTCAACGCCGACGTGCTGGGGCCCTCTCTGCTCGCCGCCTTCGGCCTCGGCTTCTCCTTTGTCTCGGTGACGATCGGCGCGGTAACAGGGACCAAGCCGCACGAGGCTGGCCTCGCCTCGGGGCTGATCAACACCTCCCAGCAGGTCGGCGGCGCGCTCGGACTGGCAATCCTCGCCACCATCGCCAACAGCCGCACCCAGAGCCTGCTGAGCGCCGGCATGCACAACTCGTCCATCGCTCTCACGAAAGGGTTCGACCGTGCCTTCCTCGTCGGCGCGGGATTCGCGATCGTCGGCGCAATCCTCGCCACCATCCTGATCTCCTCGCGTGACAGCCGTGAGCAGGCCAAGGCCACGCGCCGCGGCGAGCTCGAGGCGGTCGCGGCCTGATGGCGCGCGGCCCCTCGCCGCTTGCGGCGCATCGTAGGTGCGAGCTCGAGGTTGGCGCAGACGCCTGCGCTCGTCCGAGCGCAGGCGTCTGCGCTCGTCCGAGCAGGACTTAGCGGCCCGCCAACCGAGACGCCAGCAAGGCGCTGGCGACGAGGTCGATCCGGTCCGCGCAGGCGCCGTATGGCGCGAGGCGCTCCACCCCCTCTAGCGCCGAAGGCAACTCGAGGCCGTTCTTCTGACACAGCTCGTTCAGGCCGTCGAGGTCATGCGTGTAGGGAAGTCGATCGCCAGACGTCGGGGCTGCCTTCAGAGACTTCTCGACGGCCTGCTGGGCATGGAACCCCCACGATCGCATCCGTCACCGCGTCGACCGCGAGCAGCGACCTCACGGCGAACTCATCGTCACGAGCTAGACCGAGCATCACCCGCGGAAGGCCAACCGAGCCGGACATCACGCAGCGACCGAACGGCCTTCGGAAAGCGCGGCGTGAATGAAGCTCCCGCGCACCTCAGACCACCCCCGCCACAAGCTCTAGCTCGCTGGAGCTGGACGCGTGGCGGCGCGCCTACGCGCGGCCGGTGTCGACAGCAGGGGCGTTGCGCCGGTGTCGGCGGTCTCCCGCTCCTTCGCGCGTGGTGGCGTCTGGGGATCGTCTGTGGGCTGTTCTTCGATCGCGTGCTGGAGGGTTGCGAGTCGGCGCACGAGCTGGGCCCGCACGCGCTCTAAGTCGTCGGTGCCGAGGAGCCTCGGGCCCGAGCTCGGATGGGTCACGGTCGCCTCGCGTGCGGCGTTCGGATGCTCGACTTCGATTTCGCTGGCCGCGAGCTCGAGGGCGGCGATCTGCATGCGTAGGACTCGTCGCCGTTCGGCGCCGGCGTCCGCCTGTGCCGCGGAATCGCTGGCCACATAGAGCGCGGCGGCGACATCACGCGGGTCGATCCCGCTCTCGTGCGCCTCGCGGGCGGCACTCGCGGCTATCTCACCGACCGCCGCGGACCCCCTCGCCGTCGAGGTGACGAACGTCCCGCTGCCTTGCTGGCGGTCGATGAGCCCGTCGTGCTCCAAACGCTGGTACACGGCGCGGACCGTGTTGATGTTCACGCCGCTGCCCTCTGCGAGCTCACGTAGGCCCGGGAGCCGTTGGCCTTGCTTCAAGGTGCCGTCGCCGATCCTGGCGCGGATCGCCCACGCGATTTGCACGCCGATCGGCACGTCGGCGTCGCGATTCACGGAGATCCCCAAGCTATCGATCCGGTCGTCTGTCGGCTGATCTTGAGCCGGTTCATCCATGACCACAAGGTATCTCGCCACACCGACATTGACATAGAGTGCTAGTGATCTATAACTGCATCAAAGCATGGGTCGCCGGCATCTTGAGGCGCCGGCCCGAACTCTCCGATCACCGACCGAGGGAGCGCAGAGATGGTTCGCAGCGTCGCCGAGCGGCTCTACCTTCCGGCCCGGAGCCTGCTCGAGGAGGTGGGCGACATGATGATCCTCACGGGCCGGACCGTCTCCTCCGCGCTGCGCCCGCCATACCCCTACGGCGGGGAGTTCGTCTCCCAGTTCCTGTTCGCACTGCGGCTCTGCTGGTTCCCGCTGCTGATCTCCACCGTCTGCATCTGCTACGCGGCACCAGGTCTTCAGGCGGCGAACTTCCTCACGATCTTCGGCGCGCTCGACCGGCTCGGCGGCTTCTTCGTGCTCGGCGCCGTGCGCGAGATCGGACCCACCGTGACGGCGATCGTAGTAGCCGGCGTCGCCGGCACGGCGATCACGGCCGATCTCGGGGCACGGAAGGTCCGCGAGGAGCTCGACGCCCTGCAGGTCCTCGGCGTCGACCCCGTGAAGAACCTCGTCGTCCCGCGCTTCCTCGCGCTGATGCTCGTGACAGGCCTGTTCGACATCTACGCGGTCCTGTTCGGGATCTTCGGAGGCATCCTCGCCGAGCGCGTCAACGACCAGCCACTCGGACCGTTCTGGGCGACACTGTTCGCCAACGCCTCAACGACCGACCTGTGGGGCTCCGTGCTGAAGACCACCATCTACGGCGCGATCATCGCGATCGTCTGCTGCTACAAGGGCATTGCGGCCTCCGGCGGCGCCGAGGGCGTCGGACGCGCAGTGAACGAGGCCGTCGTCATCGCCATCACCGGGATCTTCGCCTTCGACTACGTGTTCACCCAGACCCTCCTCGCAACCCACCCCCAGATCCTCGTCATCAAATAGATCCGCTGCGGCCGCAGCCGCCTGCGACGCGCTTGAGGCGTCTTGCGACCCGGCGTGAGGCGATCTCCGCGCCTAAATGCTGTGCCGGGTGGGTTGCTCGATGCTGCGCGCGGCCAGACTGAGCTACGCTGCGCTCACCGCGGCCGGAGGCCGATGCGAGAGACTTCTTGCGCAGTCGACGATGGTCTCCTCGATCGGCCGTGGCGCCCATCCGACGCGGCGTTTGGCGTTCTCGAGCGAATAGGTTGTCTTCTGTCCGAGCTCGCCGACAACGGAGCGAACGCCGGGATCGAAAAGTGCGATCGCACGCACGACCACATCCGGTACGCGTCGGCGTGGCACCCTGCGCGCGTCGGATCCGAGCTGGTCGCGCAGGATGGCGGCGACTTCCGAGAGCCAGAGGAACTCGCCGGCTGCAAGCAGCCGCTGGCCTGCCGCATCCGGAGCGGTCATCGCGTCCACCTCGAGCGCGGCGACGTCACGCACGTCGATGAAACTGAACCCGAGGCGCGGCAGCCCCGGCATCTTGCCGGTCAGCATCCGCTCCACCGCCTGCAACGAATAGGAACGGTCGCCTCCCAAGACCGGCCCTATGATCGCGCCAGGCTGCACCGTCACGAGGCGGTCCTCCGCTTCCTCCCCTCGCATGTAGTCCCAGGCGGCCCGCTCGGCGATCGTCTTCGACCTGGTGTATGGCGTCAGATGCGGGTTATCCGGATCGCTCCAGTCCGCCTCCGTAAGCTCGCGTCCGGCAGCGGCCCCGTCGCCTGCGTTACGGACCGCCGCGACCGACGATGTGACGACCACGCGCTTCACGCCAGCCGCCATGCTCGCCCGGAGCACCGACAGCGTGCCGTCGCGCGCCGGAACGATCAGATCATCCGGATCCTTCGGCTGTGCCGGTGGAAACGGCGACGCGACGTGCAGGACGTAGTCGCAACCGTCCACCGCCTCAGACCATCCCTGATCGTCGGTCAGGTCGGCGGCGAGGACGGTCAGCCGGTCGCCGGCATCGAGCTGTGAGCCGACGTTCGCCCTCACCTCCGCCTCGCGCGCAAGGTTTCGCACGGTCGTCCGGGTCCGGTAGCCACGCTGCAGCAACTCCACCAGACACCAGCCGCCCAGGAAGCCGGACCCTCCCGTCACCAGCACCGTCTGCTCGCTCTGCATCAGAGGCTCCTTTCGCCGCATGTCCTTCGCTACTGCGTCATGCGAGCACCCTCGCGAGGCACCACCATATCCGCCAAACCCCCGCCGCAAATAGAATACGCAGGGATTTCGTGCTATCGGGGAGACAGGATTTGAACCTGCGACCGCCCGGCCCCCAGCCGGGTGCGCTACCAGACTGCGCCACTCCCCGCGGTCTTTGTCGATTCTACGGATCGGCGGCCGGAGAATGGAGCTTCCGGCCGCGATAAGTTGGCAGCCCAGCGTGCGGCATATCTCGCCGACGCTTCCGCACACGGCAGAATCCTCGACGAGCTAGCCAAGTGCGACGTCGTTTGTGCAAACTGTCACCGGCGTCGGACCGCACGCAGAGCTCGGTTCGCACGCGCGGCGGTAGCTCAACGGTAGAGCCTCGCCCTTCCAAGGCGATGACGCGGGTTCGATTCCCGTCCGCCGCTTTTCTGCGGCCGCCCGCCGCCGAGCGACGCTCTCCCCGCCAGGCGGGCCGCCCTACTCGTCGCCAGCCAGGCTTCCCCTACCGCCGCTCCTCCACCGGTACCTCGCCAGCCTCGTCGGCGAGCCCCGGGGGCGGCCATGGTCCCATCCAGTTGTCGCGCGCCCCGTCGAGTGTCACCGTCGAGCCGCTGAACGCTCGTCCGAGCGGGGAGGCGAGCAGCGCGACCAGCCACGCGTGCTCAGCCGCGTCGCCGAGGCGCTGGAGCGGGACCGTGCGCGACGCACCGGCGCGCACGCTGTCCGGGTACTTCGCCAGCACGTCCGTCTCGAAATGTCCGGCCGCGACCGCCGTGACCGCGATCCCCCTGCTCGCCCAGCGCTCGGCGAGCTCGCGCGTGAGCGCCTCGACGGTCGCGCGCGCGGCACCCGAGTGGGCCATGCCCGGCATGCCATGGTGCGGGGACAGCGTGACATTCACGATCGTCCCCGCGCGCGCCGGCGCGAACGCCAGCTCGTACGCCGCCTCGGACATGTTGAGCATCCCCTCGACGTTCAGGCGCCACACCGCCCGCCAGCCCTTCAGCGCGATCATCTCGGCCGGGGTGAAGTACTGGCCGCCGGCGTTGTTCACGAGCACGTCCAGCCGTCCGCGGCGCTCGAGCACCGTACGCACGAGCCTCGCCGCTTCATCGCCGCTGCGCACGTCACCGCCAACCCAGTCGACCGAGCCGGCGCTCGCCCCGATCTCCGCCGCAGCCTGCTCGAGCACGTCGGTGCGCCGCCCGACGATCGTGACCTTCGCACCACAGCACGCGAGCTCCAGCGCCGTGGCCCTTCCCAGCCCCGTCCCGCCGCCCGTGACGAGCGCAACACGGCCCGCGAGCAAGCCTGGCGCGAAGATCTCCGATCCATCCGATCGCCCGCCCATGCCGCTCATGGCGAGCGATCATAGGCCGCCTCGCGCGCGGCCGGGGGCCGGGCTGCTGTCCGTCCTCGAACAGGTCTAGGGTTCTGTTCGTGTCCCACAGGCCGCTGGTCTTCGTGTCCGCACTAACCGTCGGCGACTACCTCTTGTGGAACTGGTCGCTGAACGGCAACCATGACGTGCTCGCCCTCGTCTCCGGCCTCACCCTGCCTCCGCTCGCGGTCGCCTGCCTGTGGCTGCTCGCTCTGAGCGGCGCGCGCCTGATCGGCCGCTACACGCGCCAGCACAGCAGCCGCGCCGAGCATCGCGAGCCCGGCCTCGCGGCGGACAGCGCAGGCACACCGACCTCGACCGCAGCGCCCATGGAGGCGGCTTCCAGCTCGAGCGGCTCCGTGGGTGGATCCTCCGGCAGGCTCGCCGCCTGACGAGGTCCCTGGCCTTGTGAGCAACGGCATCGGGCGCCTGTTCCCACGCTCGAGGCGCGTCCGCCTCATCCTTGCGGCCCTCGTCGTGCTGCTCGTCGCGGCCGTGGTCGCCGGCTACCTCTACGAGCGCAACCGCACCGGCAGCATCTACCACCCGCATGCCCGCTTCGTCGCCCAGCCGACGCCCAAGCTGCCTAGCGGCGCGGCCCGCTTCGCGTGGCCGCTGTACGGCTACACGAAGAACCACACGCGGTTCTTCCCCGCCCCCGCCAGCGTGCGTCCTCCGTTCATACAGCTGTGGGCTCACAACTTCGGCTCGCTGCTTGAGTTCCCGCCGGTGATCTACGGCGAACGCATCTTCCAGCTCGCCGACGACAGCGTGCTGACGGCGACCGACAAGTACAACGCGCACCGGCTCTGGTCGCGTCATCTCGGCGAACTGTCCGCCTCCTCCCCTGCCGTCAACGGAAATACCGTCTACGCGACGGTGCTCGCGAGCGGCCACGGCTCTCAGCCCGGGCGGGTCTGGGCGTTGAACTCCGCAACCGGCCAGACGCGCTGGTCGCGCGGCCTGCCCAGCCCGAGCGAGTCATCGCCTCTGCTCGACGGCGACAAGCTGTTCTTCGGCTCTCAGGACGGGATCGTCTACGCACTCGACGCGCGCACCGGCAGCGTGCTCTGGACGTATCAGGCCGAAGGCGCCGTCAAGGCCAGCCCGACGCTCTCGGACGGGGTCCTCTACTTCGGCGACTACTCCGGGCACATCCAGGCGGTCTCCGAGCAGACCGGCCGCCGGCTGTGGATCAGCGGCTCAGAAGGCGCCCTGCTCGGGAGCGGCACCTTCTACTCGACCCCGGCCGTCGTCTACGGTCGCGTCTTCCTCGGCAACACCGACGGTCGCATCTACGCCTATGACGCTCAGTCGGGCAAGCTCGACTGGGCCGTGCAGACCGGCAACTACGTCTACGCCTCGCCCGCGGTGACGAACGCGCCGGGTCTCGGGCCGACCGTCTACCTCGGCTCCTACGACGGCACCTTCTACGCGCTGAACGCGCGCTCCGGCGCGATCAGCTGGCAGTTCAACGCCGGCGGGCGCATCTCGGGCTCCGCCACGATCATCGGGCGGGTCGTCTACTTCGCCGACCTCGGCGACCACCGCACCTACGGGCTCGGCATCTCCACCGGCCGTGTCCTGTTCGAGAAGGACACCGGCGCATTCGACCCGGTGATCAGCGACGGCGAAGACATCTACCTCACCGGAATGACCGGGCTGTACCGGCTCGCGCCGAGGTAGCGCTAGCGGGCGCGCGCGAGCACGTGCGCGAGCAGGTTGCGCGTCATGGCCACGACCCGCCGATCGGGCGCGAGCGGCGCATCCGGAGAGGCCTGCGGGACGGGCTCGAGCGCATACTCCCAGCCGAGCGTGCCCGTGGCGAACACGAGCGCTCCGGACCGCGCCCTGTACAGCGTCGTCTCGGCCACCGAGCCGTGAACGGGCGCGGGCTCCGCCTCGCCCATGCACGGCACGCCCGCGCCGGTGCCGAGCACCAGCGTGCGCGACGGGCTCGCCGAGGTGCGCTCGTCGAGCTCGTAGCCGACGATCCCCGGGATGCTGCTCGCGGCGGTGATGCCCGTATGGGCGAACAGCCACGCGGGCTGCAGCCCCGGCGAGGGCGTCCACGCGTAGTAGCGGTAGATCGGCGGTCCCGGCCTGTACACCCGCGGCGTGATGCACCCGTCGTAGGCGCTGCCCACGAGCGGCGCGCCGCCAAGCGGGAAAAGACCCGTGGGATCGGCCCGGTCCGGGTCGCGCGCCACGAACTCCTTGTAGGCGATGATCCTGTGGTCCGGCTGCCCCGCCTGACTGGAGGCGGCCGTCGCCGGCGCGAAGCGCACGCGCCACGCCATCGTGTCGGAGCTGATGAAGACCAGGCTGGTTCCGCGGTCGCGCGCAGCGGCGAAGGCGAGCGCGTCGCGCCGCGACCAGTACTCCGAGTGCCCGATGTCCATCAGCGCCCTGACGCCGCGAGTCTGCGCGGCGTCGCCGTCGAGCGACTCGATCGTCGTGTAGCCGACCGGGTAGCCGTAGCGCTCGAGGAAGCGCACCATCGCGACGTCGCGGATGAAGAACTGCCCGGCGCCTGTCTGGCTTTCGTACGGACGGTCGTAGGACACTTCGACGCCCTGCGTCGTGCCGGTGACGCCGACGCGCATGCCTCCCGGATAAAGGCTGTCGCCGCCCCATGCGTTGTAGGCCTCGTAGCTCGCCGTTGGGATCTCGACGAGCAGCCGCGGCGGACGCGCAGGCGCGCACGACGAACAGGCAGTCGCTCTGCGCTCCCGTCGAGGCGGTCAGCTTGGCGATGTAGACACCGCTCGCGAGCGCAGATGGGATGGGAAAGGTGAGGGTCGCGTGCCAGCGGCACTCGGTCAGCCCGGTCGAGAAGCGATGCGTGCACGCCGGCTGGGGCGTCGTGCGAAGACGGGTGCTCTGCAGCACGAGCCTGCCTCCCTTCCCGCCATACCAGCCCATCCGGTACACCTGCACGGTGACGCTGCGCGCCTCAGGGGCGCTCACGTACACCCTCTCGACGTCGCCCGGAGCGAGCGCCTGCTCGGCCACGTAGCCGGCGATCGCGCCGCGTGCTTCGCCCCCGATGAGCTCCGCCGGCCCGGGCAGACGCCAGGAGGTGGTCCCGCGAGCGCGATTCTCAGCGGCGATCGACGGCGGAGCTCCCTGCGTCCGCACCAGCCAGCGATAAGCGGGCGTCGGGCGCAGCGGCGCCGGGAGCACCGGCGCCGCTGCAGGGGGCGCGGGCGCGGGCCCCGCGAGCGCGGTGTCTGCGCTCGCGTGGTGGGCTGCGCCGCCGCACGCGCCGAGCAGCAGGCAGAGCGTCACCGCGCCGGCAGCGAGGGCGCGGCCGGCAGGCGCCCTCATCCTCGCCATCGGCGACGAGGCCGTCTCACGATGAGCTGCCCGAGCTGCACGGGTTCGCCGAGCCGAACGCGCGCGCCAGCGAGAAGCGCGCGGCGACCCGCACGGTCCCCGGCGCGCGCGCCGTAACTGACGTCCAGCCTCCCGGCGCCGAGCGCACGCAGCCGCTGCCGGCGACGACCGTCCAGTAGCGGGTGAAGTGCACGCGCACGAGGAACGCGCCCGCCGAGACGGCGCGCAGCGCGAACGAGTCGTGTCCGAGCGAGGTCAGCCGGCCGGGTCCCGCGGCCAGCGGCGTCGGCGCAGCGCACCGCGATAGATCCGCCAGTGCCTGCTCGCGAAGACCTCGCGCAGGTACGGCAGGCCGCCGTCGATCAGGCGACCCTCCTGCGCGCTGGAGGGATCGAGCGGCGTGTCCGGCAGCGCGACGTAGTCGACCGCCTGTTCGTGCAGCCAGCTGTCGTATACCGCCGCGGTCAGGCCGTGCGCCAGCAGTACGCCGTCGATAGCGCTCGTCGAGCTGCTTCTCCCAGCCCGCGCGCGAGCGAGACCGTCGGCGCGAGCAGCGCGGCCTCCCAGTGCGAGCGCGTCAGCGGCACCTCCAGGCGCACGGGCCGCGTGCGTGGCGGCGAGGAAGCGCTTCGACGGGAGCGTAGTAAGCGGCGCTCGTCGATTCGCTGCCGGCGACCGCGAGCGTCTCGCGCACCGGCCCCCACAGCGACCCACGACGGCGCGTCGCCAGCGCACAGCGCGACAGCGGCGGCCGCGCTCGGCTCGCGGCTCGAGCAGCGCACAACAGCAGCGGGCCGGCGAGCAGCACGCCGTAGCGCTCGATGTTGCTGCCCATCGGCGTGTGGACGAGAAGGCACAGCACGCACGCGAGCAGATACATCGACGCACCGACGCGCAGCAGCGGCTGCGCCCGGCGGCAGCGCCCACAGGAACGCGAGCACGACCAGCGCCGTCGCGAGGAACGAGAGGATCGGATACGGCTCGAAGCCGCCTTCGGGAAACAGCAGCGCAAGCGCGAGCACGACAGCCGCCGCGGGCGCGGCGAGCGCGAGCAGCGCCCGCGGCGCGCGCCGGACGAGCGCGTAGCGTCAGCGCGCCGAGCGCGAGCAGCGCGCCAGCCACCGGGCTGGCCGCCGCGCACAGCGCCGCGAGCAACGCCCGCCGCGAGCGAGCGCCGCGCGCACGAGCGCGAGCGCGGCGGCGAGCGCGAACGAGACGCCGAGCGCGAAGGCGAGTCGCCCGACTCCACATGTCGCCGACGGCCGCCACCGCGAACCAACTCGACGCCCCAGCGCGCCGAGCGGCCGTAGGCCGAGGGCGTGAGGCGTTCGAACAGCGCCACCGAGGCGAGCACGGAGAGCGCGCCCAGCACGCGCATGCCGAGCAGCGAGCCGAGCGGCGGGAACAGCAGGCTGTAGCCGGGCAGGTCGATGGCCGGCGTACCAGTGCTCGTCCCACACCGCGAAGCCGAGCTGGCGGAAGAGGCCGACGCGGTAGACCTGTGCCGCGAGGTCGGGCGTACGCGGATTGGCGACCAGCCATACGACGATCAGGGCCACCGCAACCGCCAGGCCGGGAGGGGCGCGAGGCGCGGAGGTGCGGTGGGAAGATCGACCGGGGTCCGGTGTGCTACCGCACCGGACCCCGGTTCACCCGCCAACGCCGTGGCAGATGTGTACCCGTGTGAACCGTCGAGAGGCCCGGAAGTAGCTGTGGTCGTGATCGGCACGCAAGGATAATGACGGCGATGAGAGCTGAGATCGCCAGCCACGGCTCGCGCTGGGCGCTACGCGCGCCACTCGCGCTCGCAGCGATCTGCCTGGCTGCGGCGGTGAGCGGATGCGCGACCGGCCATCCGCGGCCGATCGCCGCGACCGAGCTCGCCGAAGCGCGAGATGTTCCCCTACTACCGCGTCTACTGGGTCGGGCCGAGCTTCGATGGCCACGCCGCTCGCGGCCGCCGACGGGCTGAAGGGCTACATCAACACGGTCGGCGACAGCGTGTACTACGGCGACTGCGTGCAGAACAAGGGCATCTTCGGCGGCGGCAGCTGCCTGCTGCCGCTGCAGGTCACGACGGTCATCTACCGCGCTGCACAAGAACGCCACGCTCGGTCCGCAGCGCAACATCGTCGTGCGCGGGGTCCCCGCGACGGTATACGACGAAGGCCGCTCGATCGAGCTCTACACGGGGCGGGTCGCGATCGACATCTTCTCGGACACGTTCACACACGCGCTGCAGGCAGCCGAGCGGCTGCTTCCGCTGAACGCGCCCGGCTCGGCCTCCGGGAGCCTGCCGCGGCCGATCTACTGCCCCGGTCTGTCGGGGCCGCTGGACCCGCAGGTGACGCAGGTCATGGACTCGCTGCCCGGTCACGCCTGCCAGCGGGCGGCCGCCGCGACGGCATTCGCGACCGCGCTGACGGAATAGCCCCCGCGCTAGCCGGCGAGGGGCGGCGCGAGCGGCTTTGCCGATCTCGCGGCGCAGGCTGAGGAAGGCGAGCGAGCCGATCAGCGCCGGCACCCAAAGCGATATCGCGCGGTAGATCACTACCGCGGCGAGGACCTGGTAGGCCGGGCGAACGCCGAACAGGAGGAGCATGCCGACGAGCCCGCCTTCGACCGCGACGAACCCTCCGGGGACGGGAACCGCGTTCGCGAGCATGCCGACGAGGTAGGCCATCGCGACCGCCCACAAGGACGGGGCGTGGCCGAAGGCGGCCAGGCAGGCGTAGAGGACGAGGTTGTCGAACGCCAGTAGGCGACCGCGCCCGAGCAGCCGCCAGTCGTGCTCGCGGATCAGCCCCAGAGCGTCGAACACGCCGCCGCTGAGCGCCCTCAGCGCGACCGCCGCACGCCCGCTGCTCGAGCCTGCGGCGCTTTGCCGCGCCGCCGAGCCCAGGCGGCGAGCGCGAGACGTGCCGACGATCGTCGCGAGCGCGGCCGCGGCCGGCAGCAGCGTGAGCAGCGGGTTGCGCGAGCCCGGCAGCAGGCCGAGCCACATCGGCACCCCGATCACCACCACCGCTACGACGTTGACCGCGCTGGTGAGCACGAAGATCAGCACCGAGCGCTTGGCGATCCGCTCGACGGAGATTCCCTTGCTGCGCAGCACCCAGGCGCCGAGCGCGATGCCGGCGAGGCCGCTGACCGAGACGACCGAGTTCACCGCGAGCTCCGACAGCGACAGGCGCGAGATCAGGCGCCGGCCGAGCATTCCGAACACGAGCCCGAACAGCACGACGTAGCCGAGCGCAGGAGAGCACCTCGAGCGCGATCGCCGACGCCCACCCACGCGGGATTCGCGTCGGTGATGTCGCTCGGCCGCCGAGCGCAGGCCCGGCACGCGCGAGCAGCAGCCCGGCGACGAGCACGAAGAAGATGGCCAGGCTGATGATGCTGTTGCGCAGCGTGCGCGACTGCGCCGCCATCGCGGCGGCGCGCTCCTCCGCCCCCTCCTTCGCGCTCCCCGGCGCCCTGTCTGCTTCGCTGGCGATTCTTCGCATTCTCTTAGCTTTTCCTTATCCGGCGGTACCGTGGCACGCGTCACGCTAGCCTCAGCAGCAGACCCCCTCCGAGCGCTGTTGTCTCGGCGAGCGCGGCGGGCGGATGCGGCGAAGGTCCCGATGATGGCCGAGCAAGCACGCATACTGGTCGTCGACGACGAGCCCGCCGTGCAGAACGCGCTGTCGCGGGCGCTCGCGCTCGAGCGCTACCAGGTCGCCCAGGCGACGGACGGGCGCGAGGCGCTCGAGCGCGCTCGGCGACGGCGCCTACGAGGCGATGATCCTCGACATCTCGATGCCCGCACGTCGACGGCCTGGAGGTCTGCCGGCGACTGCGCGACGGAGGCGACAGGACGCCCGTGCTGATGCTCACGGCGCGCGAGCGAGGTCGACGACCGCGTCGCCGGCCTCGACGCCGGCGCCGACGACTACCTGGTCAAGCCGTTCGCGCTGCGCGAGCTGCTGGCGCGCGTGCGCGCGCTGCTGCGCCGCGCCGGCGAGGAGGACGAGCAGGAGGAGATCGCTCGTCTTCGAGGACCTGCGCCTGGATCGCCTCGCGCACGAGGCCTGGCGCGGCGAGCGAGTGCTGCAGCTCACGCGGACCGAGTTCCTGCTGCTCGAGATGTTCCTGCGCCACCCGCGCCAGGTGCTCACCCGCTCGGCGATCTTCGAGCACGTGTGGGGCTATGACTTCGGGTCGACCTCGAACTCGCTCGGCGTGTACATGGGCTACCTGCGGCGCAAGACCGAGGAGGGCGACGAGCCGCGCCTGCTGCACACCGTGCGCGGCGTCGGCTACGTGCTGCGAGCGCCGCAATGAGCTTCCGCCGGCGCATCACGCTCGTCTCGGCCGCCGCGGTCGCGATCGCCGTCGTGCTCGCGTCGGTGCTCATCTACCTGCTCACCTCCGACCAGCTGCACAGCCAGATCGACTCACAGCTGCGCAACCGCGGAGCGACAGCCTGCTCCGGCGGCTTCTCGCAGAACAGCACCGACCGGCGCAGGGGACGGGGCCATTGCGGTCTCGGCCTCGGCTCCTTCGGCTCGGCCTCGGCCCGCAAAGTGCCTGCGGCGCCGGCCGGCGGCGTGAGCGCGGGCAACGTGCTCGGCAGGCTCCCGCCACTCCCGAACCAGGTGCGCGGCTACCAGCAGCGTCATCGGCCGAGGCGGGACCATCATCGCGGCTCCGCGACCGGGATCACGCTCCCGGTCGAACGCCGCGCACGCGCGCGCTGGCCGGACACGGCGGGCGCCCGTTCTTCCGCGACGCGCGCGTCGACGGCATCCACGTGCGCATCCTCGCCGAGCCCTTCGCGGCCGGCCGCGCGGTGCAGTTCGCCCAGCCGCTGACCGAAGTCGACAACCTGCTTTCTCGACCTGCGCCTGATCCTCGCGCTGCTCGTCATCGGCGGCATCGCGCTCGCGGCGCTGCTCGGACGGCTCGTCGCCGGGCGCCGCGGTGCAGCCGCTCAAGCGCCTGACGCGAGGCGGCCGAGCACGTCGCGGTGACGCAGGACCTCAGCCGGCGCATCGAGCCGTCCAGCGAAGACGAGATCGGGCGGCTCGCAAGAGCTTCAACGCGATGCTCGACGCGCTCGAGCGCTCGATGAGCGCGCTCGACGCCTCCGTGCACGCGCAGCGCCAGCTCGTCGCCGACGCCTCGCACGAGCTGCGCACGCCCGTGACGAGCCTGCGCACGAACATCGAGATCCTGCAGCAGGCGGACGACATGGACCGCGACGAGCGCCAGCGGCTGCTCGAGCGACGTGGTCGAGCAGATCGAGGAGCTGACGCTGCTGATGAACGACCTGATCGACCTCGCCCGCGGCGAGGAGCCGCGCAGCGGACGCCGAGGACGTGCGCCTGGACCTGCTCGTCGCCGAGGTCGCTCGAGCGCGCTCGCCGGCGCGCGCCCGGCACGCCGCTGCTCGTCGACGCTCGAGCCGACGGTCGTCGCCGGCGTGCCGGCGCGGCTCGAGCGCGCCGTCGGCAACCTGATCGACAACGCGGTCAAGTACAGCCCGCCGGGCGAGCCGGTGGAGATCTCGCTGCACGGCGACGAGCTGACCGTGCGCGATCACGGGCCCGGCATCTCCGCCGAGGACCTGCCGCACGTCTTCGACCGCTTCTACCGCGGCGCCGAGGCGCGCGGGCGCCCCGGCTCGGGACTCGGCCTCGCGATCGTGCGCCAGGTCGCCGTCCAGCAGGGCGGCAGCGTCGCGGCGGAGCCGGCCGCCGGCGGCGGCACGCTGATGCGCCTGCTGCCTGCCCGGCGCGGAGTCCGTCGACGGCGCCGCCCAGGGGCAGGAGCGAGCGACCGCGCCGCTCTACGATCGCACCTCGTTGTGACGCGCGCGCTCGCGGAAGCGCGCCGGCGAGAGGCCGTAGCGGCGGCGGAACGCGCGCGCGAAGTGCGGCGCCTGGCGGTAGCCGACCAGGCGCGCGACGTCGCGCACGGGGATCGCCGCGCTGCTCGAGCAGCAGGTCGGCGGCAGCCGCCATCCGCCGCGCGAGCAGATCCTCGCTGGAACGTCTGCTCGCCGAACTGCGCATAGGCGCGCTGCAGCTGGCGGGGCGAGCTCGACAGGGCGCGCGCGACAGAGCGAGCGTCAGCTCGCGGCGGTAGTGGCGCGCGACGACGGCGCGCGCGAGCAGGTACAGCCGGCGGCGCGCGCCAGACGGTGCTCGGGGTGCACATCCCCTTCTCCGACCGGGCCGGCCGCGGCGGGACGGCGGACGTGCTCAGCGCGCCTGCGTAGCGGCAGGCGACCCGCTCGGCGGCGGCGCGGTAGGAGCCGCCGAACAGCAGCGCGTGCACGAGCAGCGGCAGCAGCTGGTAGAGCTCGACGCGCTCCTCGCCAGCCGTCGGCCAGCGGCGCGACCTCCTCGTAGGCGGCGAACACGCGCTCGGCGGGCGCGCCGAACAGCCTGCAGCATCGCCAGGTCGACCTCGCGATGGCCGCCGTAGGCCGACGGATCGATCAGCCATGGCCGCCCGTCGGGTCGGCCATCACGTTGCCCGACCAGAGGTCGCCGTGCAGGCGCGCCGGCGGCTCGGGCGGCCCGGCGAGCTCGCCGAGCCGCTCGCACACGCGCTCGACCGCGGCGATCGCCGCCGGCGAGAGCGCGCTCGCGCTCGCGCGCGATGCGCGGCGAGCGGACGCAGGCGGCGCTCGGCGTAGAACGCCGGCCAGTCGGCGCTCGGGTCGTTCGGCAGCCGCAGCGAGCCGAACCGCGCAGTGCCAGCGGCGCCGCTGGCGCCGAAGCGCGCCGCGCCCGCGGCGTGGGTCAGCGGCGAGGCCCCGGCCGAGCTCCTCGCGCGCCGGCCGCGTCGAGGCGCCCGGCGCTGATCCACTCGAGCGCCAGGTAGCGCTCGTCGACCTCGAGCACGCGCGGCGTGCGCAGCGCCCCCGGCTCGGCCAGCCAGCGCAGGCCGGCGGCCTCGGCCGCGTACTCGCCGGGAGTGGCGTCGGCGCGCGTCTTGACGAACGCCTGCTGCCGTCGGCGAGCACCACGTGGAACGCCTCGTTGATGTCGCCGCCGCCGACGCGCCGCACGTTGCTCGCCCCGGAAGGGAGGGTCACGGCCGCTCGCCGGCGCGGATCCGTCGAGCAGGCCCCCGCAGGCGGCCTGCACGAGGTCGAACACTTCCTCGAAGCCGCCCGCCGCGCCGTAGTAGGGGTCGGGGACGTCGAGGGCATCGGCGGCGGCGCTGGCGGGGTCGAACTCGCGCAGCAGCCTCACCTTGGCGCGCTCCTCCGCGCTGCCTGCGAGCCGCATCAGCGCATCGAGGTTCGCGCTGGTCCATCGCGAGCAGCAGATCGAAGCGCTCGAAGTCCTCGCTGGCGCACCTGCCGCGCGGCGCCGTGGAGCGCGACCCCGCGCGCGTGCGCGGCGGCGGCGGCGCGCGCAGTCGGGCGGACTGCCGACGTGCCAGCCGCCGGTGCCGGCCGAGTCCAGCTCGACGCTCCCGTCAGCCCGGCCTCGTGCGACCAGCGCGCGCATCACGCCCTCGGCGGTCGGCGAGCGGCAGATGTTGCCCAGGCACACGAACAGCAGCCGCATCGCTATGCGCACCGGCGGGGAGGTGCGGAGCGGGCGCCCGCCATCCGCCTACTCCTCGCCCAGCTCGAGCACGGCGAGGAACGCCTCCTGCGGGACCTCGACGCGACCGACCTGCTTCATCCGCTTCTTGCCCTCCTTCTGCTTCTCGAGCAGCTTTTTCTTGCGCGTGATGTCGCCGCCGTAGCACTTCGCGATCACGTCCTTGCGAAACGCCTTGACCGTCTCGCGCGCGATCACGTGCGAGCCGATCGCCGCCTGGATCGGCACGTCGTACTGCTGGCGCGGGATGCGCTTGCGCAGCTTCTCGGTCAGCGCGCGCCCGATCTCGTAGGCCTTCTCGCGGTGCACGACCATCGACAGCGCGTCGACCGGGTCGCCGGCGAGCAGCACGTCGAGCTTGACGAGATCCGACGGCCTCGTGCCGCTCAGCTCGTAGTCGAGCGACGCGTAGCCGCGCGTGCGCGACTTCAGCTGGTCGAAGAAGTCGAGCACGATTTCCGCGAGCGGCAGGTCGTAGGTCATCTGCACGCGCTCGGGCGAGAGGTAGTGCATCCCGGCGTGCTCGCCGCGGCGCTCCTGGCAGAGCTCCATCACCGCGCCGACGAACTCTTTCGGGGCGATCACCGACGCGCGGATGAACGGCTCGCGGATCTCGGCGATCGTGCCCGGGTCGGGCATGTCCGAGGGGTTGTGCACCTCGAGCTCCTCGCCGTTGGTGAGCGTGACGTCGAACTCCACCGAGGGCATCGTCGCGAGCAGCTCGAGGTCGTACTCGCGCTCCAGGCGCTCGCGCACGATGTCCATGTGCAGCAGGCCGAGAAAGCCGCAGCGAAAGCCGAAGCCGAGCGCGTCGGAGGTCTCGGGCTCCCACGACAGCGCCGCGTCGTTGAGCGTCAGCTTCTCGAGCGCGTCGCGCAGGTCGGGATAGTCGTCGGAGTCGATCGGGAACAGCCCGCAGAAGACCATCGGCTTGACCTCGCGATAGCCGGGCAGCGCCTCGGTCGCCTCCCGCCGGGCCGAGCGGCTGGAGGCGCCGGCCGCTCTGGCGCGCGTGGTGAGCGTGTCGCCGACGCGCAGCAGCGTGACGTCCTTCAGGCCTGTGATCAGGTAGCCGACCTCGCCCGCGGCGAGCTGGTCGGTGGGCATCATCTGCGGGCTGAAGAAGCCGATGTCGTCGATGTCGGCCTCGGTCCCGGTCGCCATCGCGCGGATCGCCTCGCCCTTGCGGAACACGCCGTCGACGACCCTGATGTAGGCGATCACGCCGCGGTACTGGTCGAACTCCGAGTCGAAGATCAGCGCGCGCGGCGGACCGTCGGGATCCCCGGAGGGCGGCGGCACGCGGGCGATCAGCTCCTCGAGCACCTCGCGAACCCCCTCTCCGGTCTTGCCGCTGATCCGCAGGATCGACTCCGGCGGCTCGCCGATCAGCTCGCTGACTTCGCCCGCGACGCGCTCGGGTTCGGCGCCGGGCAGGTCGATCTTGTTCAGGCACGGGATCAGCTCGAGGCCCGACTCGACCGCGAGGTAGGTGTTGGCGACCGTCTGCGCCTCGACCCCCTGGGAGGCGTCGACGACGAGCAGCGCGCCCTCGCACGCCGCGAGCGAGCGCGAGACCTCGTAGGTGAAGTCGACGTGGCCGGGCGTGTCGATCAGGTGCAGCTGGTAGGTCTCGCCGTCGCGAGCCGTGAAGAAGACGCGCACCGCCTGCGCCTTGATCGTGATCCCGCGCTCGCGCTCGAGGTCCATCGAGTCGAGCAGCTGCGCGCGCATCTCGCGCGGGGCGACCGTGTGGGTCAGCTCGAGGATGCGGTCGGCGAGCGTCGACTTGCCGTGGTCGATGTGGGCGATGATCGAGAAGTTGCGGATGTGCGACTGGTCCATGGGCTGCTACAGCGTAGAAGGCGCCCGACGCGCTAGCCTTGGCCGTCCGGCGGATCGCCAACCCGACGCGGATCCCTCTCCCTTCGGGGACAGGCGGGTCCAGCCGTGGCAACGCGCCAGGCGTAAGCCTGGCGGCCAGTCCAGGTGTCGGGAGTGTCACGCCGCCCAGGCAAGACACGAAGTCCTGGGACGTATCGATAAGCGGCGGTCTCTGATCGGGTGCACCGGGCGGGCCACGGCTCGCCCGGCGGCATGCCGCTCCTCAGAGCAGCGCCTCCTGGTAGCCGCGCGGCAGCTCGGCCAGCATGTCGGAGAACTTCTTGTCGCTGAGCGTGTCGCGGAGCGCGGCGAAGACCGCGCGAGCATGCGCGAGTGCCTGCTCGTAGCCGAGCTGCTCGCGGTCGGCGATGCGCTCGACGAACTCATCGAGCGACATCCGCTGCGCCTTCCCCCGTGTGGCAGACTTGCCGCGTTCGAGCGCCGGATGCAGGTCTTCGGGAAGCTGTTCGGCGAGGTCGTCCACCTCGCCGCCGGCGATCCGCTCGGCGAGCGTCTCGATCACGGCCTCGCTCGCTCGGCGCGCCTCTGCCGGGCTGAGCCCGGCGCGACGGGCGACGCGGTCGATGAACACGTCGCCGAGCACGACCGCCGATGCCGCCGGATCTCGCCTCTGTCTCGTGGCATGCGCGAGGAGCGTGTCGCGATACTCGCGCGGAAGCTCGGCCGCGAGCTTTGCCATCTCGTCCCGGCGCACGAGCCGTCCGAGCGCGAGCAGCACGGTTCGCGCTTGCTTGTCCCCCGTCTCGGGGTCGACGTCCGCGCGGTCGGCGACGCGCTGCATGAACTCGCTCACGTCGAAGCGTTGAGCATGCTCGCCACCGCTCAAGAGCCACATGCGCAGCTCACCGGGAAGCTCCCCCGCGAGCGCGCGTGCCTCATCGCCGCTGAGCCGTTCGCCGAGCACTTCCATCGTCGCGCGCGCTGCGCGTTCGGCCTCCGGCCATGTGACGCTCGCCAGCTGCTCGATCGTCGTGACGAAGCGCTCGTATCTCCATTCGTCGCTGAACTGGAAGAGCTGTTCTGGCCTCACTCGTGGAGTTCTGCTCATCGCCGACTACATTAGGCCCGCTCATGCGCGGGTCCACCCCGTGCGCTCGCTATGCCCTTCCGAGCTGTGCGCGGATCAGGCGGCTCACCTGATGCGCCTCGGGCACGCGCATCGCGAGCACTGCGCGCGCATACACGTACGCGCCGGACGCTCCGGCGGCGCCGACGCTCACGATCTGCGCGGGCAGCGAGACGCCGAGCAGGCTGTGCAGGAGCTTCCAGACGCCGAAGGACACCCCCGCGAGGAGAGCCGAGGCGAGCAGGACACGGGCCGTGATCATCGTTGTCTGCGCTCCTTCCAGGCGGCCGTCGAAGCCGGCCCGCAGCCGCTGCAGCTGCAGCGCCGTCATCACGGCGTTCGCGGCGACCGTGCCGATAATCAGCCCGGCGATGCCGAGCGGCTTGTACAGCCCGACGCTCACGACGATGTCCACGATGATGTTCAGCGCCGCCAGGCGGGTCGGGATCCACGGGCGCTGGACCGCGAAGAACGCCCTGGTGAGGAGCAGGTTCAGGCCGCCGAACGGCAGGCTGAACGCGAACCAGAACAGCGCGATCGAGACGAAGTGGGTCGATTCGGCGTTGAAGTGGCCGCGCTGGAAGACGAGCTGCACGATCGGCTTGGGAAGGACGAGGATGAACGCCGCGGCGGGGATCAGCAGCAGGTTGATCTGGCGCATGCCGATGCCGAGCGCGCGGCGCATCGCCGAGACGTCGTGCCGCGCGGCCATGCGGCTGAGCGTCGGGAACAGGACGGTCGCGACGGACACGCTGAAGAGGCCCTGCGGGAGCATGTAGATGCGGAACGCGTTGTCGATCGCGCGCGGCGCCTGCTTGTTCACGAGCGTGCCGAACACGGAGTTGATCAGCTGGTCGAGGTTGACGATGCCGAGACCGATCGTCACCGGCAGCATCAACGTCAGCACCTGACGGATGCGCGGGTCGTGCCAGTCGATTTGGAACTGCAGCCGAAAGTCGATGCGGCCGAGCGCGGCGAGCGCCATCGTCATCTGCACGAAGGTCGCGACGAGCACCGCGATCGCGAGCGCGTAGACCTGGTTGCCGTTTTCGTAGCCGCCATGGAAGTGCGGACGCAGCAGGACGAGCAGGACGATGATCACCACGTTCCAGACGGCCGGCGAGATCGCCGGGATCGTGAAGTGGTCGTACGACTGGAGGACCCCCACGAGCAGCCCGTTCAGGCCGAGCAGCAGCACGACCGGAAACAGCACCCGCGAGAAGCCGACCGTGAGCGCGTCGAGCGCACCGTTGAAGGTCGGACCGGTGAACAGCGGCATGATCACGCCGGCCGCGAGCATGAACACCGCAGTGATCGCGCCGAGCACGATCAGCATGATCCAGAACAGCGTCGAGGCCAGTCGCAGGGCCTCTTTGCGGCGGCCCTGCTGAAGCAGTTCGGTGAACACCGGCACGAACGCGGCCGACAGCGCGGCGTTCGCGAACAGGTTGCTGACGAGATTCGGGATCTGGAAGGCGATCGTGTAGGCCGAGGCCGGGCCTGCGGTTCCGAAGAAGCTCGCGGCGACGATTTCGCGCGACAAGCCCGGCCACCCGCGAGACGCCGGTCGCGATCGAGAAGATCGCCGTGTTGCGCGCGACTCCGCCACCGCCGGGCGGAGCGGCCGCGGGCGGCTCCTCGGCGAAGGCTTCTCCGGCGGCGGACAAGGCCGCTATAGTACGGCGCTCCGCGGCGCGCCCCCGGCCTTGGTCGGCGTGTCGCGGCATTTGCGATGGCGAACATCCACTCCCAGAAGAAGCGGATCCTGCGCTCGGAGCGCGAGCGTCTGGAGAACCGCCGCTACACCTCGACGATCAAGACCTACTTCAGGCGCCTGCAGTCGCTGGTCGACGGCGGCGAGCAGGACGAGGCGGCGAGCGCGCACCGAGAGCTCGTGAGCACGATCGACAAGGCGGTCAAGCGCGGCGCCATGCACCGCAACACGGGCGCGCGCAAGAAGTCCCGTGCCGCGCGCGTAATCGCCGCCGGAGCGGCCGGCGACGCCGGCGGCGAGCCGGCTAGCGAGTAATCGCTTCGATCGTCCTGAGGGCCAGCGTGTCCTCCTCGAGGCCCGCAACCGATCGCCGGCCGGCGAGCGTGCGACTCGCTGCAAGCGGCGGGCCGCCGCGCGAGTCGAGCTCGAGGTCGGCGAGCGCCCCGAGCGCGGCGCGCAGCCGCTCGGGGTCGTTGCGAGCGACGTCCGCCACGAAGCGCTCAGCGGCGCGCGCGGGCATGCGCAGGCCGCGCTTGATCTCGGCGACCGGCTCGCCCGCTCGCAGTCGCATCGCGACCGCGAGCGCGTCGCGCAGTCGCTGGGCCATCAGGTAGGTGAGCCCGGACAGGCGCTCGCCCTGCTCGCGCAGGCGCAGGTAGGAGCGGACTGCCTCGCGCGCGTCCGCCCCGACGAGCGCATCGGCGAGCCCGTAGGCGCGCAACTCCGCCGAATGCGCGGCCCGGCGCTCGATGTCCTCTGCGCTCACGCGCCGCGGCGCGGCCGCCACCGAGGTGGCGCTCGACGGATCGGCCTCGTCGGGAGGTCCGCCTTCGAGCGCGAGCTTCTCGAGCTCGCGCAGCAGCCGCTGCTGGCGTTCGCCGACCTGGCCCACGAGCGTCTTCGCCGCCGCCGCGTCGAGCGACAGGCCGATGTGCGCCGCCTGCTCGCGCACCCAGCCGACGAGCTGCCATGGCTTGACGGTCGCCTGCGCGACCACCTGGCCGCCGGCCCGCTTGACGGCCTCGTGGACAGCGGCTGGCGCCTTCGCGCGCGGCTCCTCGCGCGCGAACAGCGCGAGCGTCGTGTCGGGAGGCATCTCGCCGATCGCGGCCTTGAGATGCGCGGCGACGTCGTCTTCGCGCCAGCGCTCGACGCCTTCGACGATGATCACGCGCCGGCCCATCGCAAGCGTCATCGCCGCGAGCGCCTGGGCCACGCCGGCGGGCGTCGCGGCGTCGCCCTCGAGCAGCTCGACGCTCGCGGGCGCCCCCTGCGCTCCTTCCGCGAGCGCGCGCAGCCCCGCCCGGCGCTCGGCGATCGCTCCATGGTCGTCGCCGTGAATCAGATACGCGGGCTTCAGCTCGGCCATCGGCTTGGAGTGTAGGCGCGAGCGCAGATGCCGCCAGGCGCGCGTGCAGCGCGTCGCGCGCGGACCCGCTAGCGCACGACCAGGTTGACGAGCTTGCCAGGCACGACGACCTCCTTGACGATCTCTCTCCGTCGACGTGCGCCCTCACGTTGGGCGCTGCGCGGCAGAGGTCCTTCAGCTCCTGCGGGCTCGCGTCGGCGCGCGCCTGCACGCGGTCGCGGACCTTGCCGTTGACCTGGCAGACGAGCTCGTAGACGTCGCTCTCGAGCAGCGCCTCGTCGGCCTCCGGCCAGGGCTCCTCCCATACGCGCTCGCCCGTGAGGAGGTCGTAGATGTCGGCGCCGGCGTGCGGAGCGAACGGGAACAGCAGCGAGGCGCCGGTCGCGAGCGCGAAGCGCAGCGTGTCGAGCGCGACGGTCTCGCGCAGCCGCGAGCTTTCGTTCAGCAGCTCCATCACCGCCGCGATCGCGGTGTTGAAGGCGAACCGCCTCAGATCCCCGCTCACCTTGTCGATCGCCCAGTGCGTCTTGCGCAGCAGCGCGAGATCGTCCCCCTCCACGCCGTCCGGGGCGAGGAGGCCGGCGACGGGCGGGCCGGCGCGCTCGGCGGTCTCCGCGGCGAGTCTCCACAGCCGCGAGAGGAAGCGATGGACCCCCTCGACGCCCTCGTCGGACCAGTCGGCGTCCTGGTCGGGCGGGCCGACGAACAGGATGTAGCAGCGGGCCGTGTCCGCGCCGAGCCGTTCGACGATCGCGGCCGGCGAGACGACGTTGCCCCTGGACTTGCTCATCTTCGCGCCGTCCTTCGTGACCATGCCCTGGGTGAACAGCGCCTCGAACGGCTCCTGGAAGTCGAGATGGCCGAGGTCGGCGAGCGCCTTCGTGAAGAAGCGCGCATACATCAGGTGCAGGATCGCGTGCTCGACCCCGCCGATGTACTGGTCGACCGGCATCCACTCGCGCAGCGCCGCCGGATCCCAGGCGGCGTGATCGTTGGCGGCGTCGCAGTAGCGCAGGAAGTACCACGAGGAGTCGACGAACGTGTCCATCGTGTCGGTCTCTCTCTTCGCCGGCCCGCCGCAGTCAGGGCAGGTCGTGTTCACCCAGTCCTCGGCAGCCGCCAGCGGCGAGCGGCCCTTGGGCGTGTAGTCGTCGATGTCCGGCAGCTCCACCGGCAGCTGATCGTCGGGGATGGGCACCATCCCGCAGCGCTCGCAGTACAGGATCGGGATCGGACAGCCCCAGTAGCGCTGCCTGGAGACGAGCCAGTCGCGCAGACGGTAGTTGACCGAGGCATGACCCTGGCCCTGACGATCGAGCCACGCGACGATCGCGGCGATCGCCTCGCGGCTGGGCATGCCGTCGAAGTCGGGATGCGAGTTCACGATGATCCCGTCGCCGGTGTACGGGAGATCCTCATCCCCGCTCACGGCGGCATCGTCGCCATCGCGGTGCGGGGCCTGGATCACCCGCCGGATCGGCAGCCCGAACGCGCGCGCAAAGGCGTAGTCGCGCTCGTCGTGCGCGGGCACGGCCATGATCGCTCCGGTCCCGTACTCCATCAGGACGTAGTCGGCGACGTACATCGGCAGCTGCTCGCCGTTGACCGGGTTGGTGACGGTGCGCCCGAGCGGGACCCCGGTCTTCGGCTTCTCGGCGTTGCCGCGCTCCTCGCTGGTCTCGGTGAGCGCGTGGTTGACGTAGTCGTGCACCTTCTGCTCGTGCGCGGTTCCGTGCGCGAGGCGCATGACGTCGGGATGCTCTGGCGCCATGACGAAGAACGTCGCGCCGAAGAGCGTGTCGGGACGGGTGGTGAACACGGGATAGTCGATCCGGAGCTCCTCGCAGCGGAACGTCACCTCGGCACCCTCGCTGCGCCCGATCCAGTTGCGCTGCATCGTCTTGACGTGCTCCGGCCAGTCGATCAGCTCGAGGTCGCCGAGCAGCCGCTCGGCGTAGTCGGTGATGCGCAGGAACCACTGCTCGAGCTGCCTGACTTCGACGAGCGCTCCGCAGCGCTCGCAGCGACCCTCGGCGGTGACCTGCTCGTTGGCGAGCACCGTCTGGTCTCTCGGGCACCACTTCACGGCGGCCTCCTTGCGGTAGGCAAGCCCGGCGCGGAACAGCTCGAGGAAGATCCACTGCGTCCAGCGGTAGTAGCTCGGTTCATGCGTGGCGAACTCGCGCGACCAGTCGATCGAGATCCCCCATGAGCGGAACTGGCGCTGGAAGGACGCGATCGACTCGGCTGTCGACACGCGCGGGTGGACGCCTGTCCTGATCGCGTGGTTCTCGGCCGGCAGGCCGAACGAGTCATAGCCCATCGGGTGAAGCACGCGCCGACCGAGACGGCGATGGAAGTGCGCGATCGCGTCGCCGACCGAGTAGGTCTTCAGGTGCCCGATGTGGGGCTCGCCGCTTGGATAGGGGAGCATCTCGAGCACGTAGGACTTGAGCGCGTGCGGCTCGGCCCTCGCCGACCCGGTCGGCGAGTCGCCTCTCCCCTCTGCACCACTCTCGTTCGAGACCTCCCAGGTACGCTCGCTCGCCCACACCGCCTGCCAGCGCGGCTCGATCTCGTGCGGGTCATAGCGGAGCTCTGGCATCGGAGATCGCAGGTTAGCGCCCGGCCTAGGAGTTACCGGCGCGGCCGACGGCCTTCGAGTGAGATCAGCGCTCCGCTGCCAGCACGTCCTCCCCTCGCAGGAAGCGGCTGTTGCGGCGCAGCAGCTCGACGATCTCGGGCGGCGCCGTCTCCGGCGAGCCGGCGTCGAACGGCGGCTGAGGGTCGTACTCGATCCCGAGCTGGATCGCCTGCGCCACCTGCTCTCCAGCGATCTCGCGCGCGAGCGTCAGAGCCATGTCGATGCCGGCCGAGACGCCGGCGGCCGTGACGATCTTGCCGTCGAAGACGACCCGCTCGCAGACGGGTCGCGCGCCGAGCCGGCGCAGCTCCTCGAGCGCCAGCCAGTGGCTCGTGGCGCGCCTGCCGTCGAGCAGCCCGGCGGCGGCGAGGATGAGCGAGCCGGTGCACACCGACGTGGTCCACGTGCTCGCCTCGTCTGCCTTGCGGATCCACTCGAGCACGGGCTCGCCTGCGCGCGCCGCCACCTCGCCGGGCCCGCCCGGCACGAGGACAATGTCGGGACGCGGGAGCTCATCGAGCGAGCGCTCGGCCACGAGGGTGAGCATCCCGTTGTCGGTGCGCACCGGCCCGGTCTCGGCGGCGACGAAGCTCAGCTTCGCGCCCGGCAGGCGGCTGAGCACCTCGTAGGGACCGATCGCATCGAGCGCGGTGAGCCGCTCATAGAGGAGGATCGCGATGTTCATGTTGCTGTCTCCTTCCGTTGGATGGGTGCGCCCTCACGCGGCGGCCGCGGAGCGCATGGCGCGGACGTTGAAGCGACGGCGGTACTCGGCGGGTGCGACCTCGAGGGCGCGCAGGAACGCCCGGCGCATCGTCTCGGCGGTGCCGAAGCCGCAGGCGGCGGCGATCGCCGCGACCGGCTCGGCGGTGTCCTCGAGCCGCCTGCGGGCGTCCTCCAGGCGCACCCGCTCGACGTAGCGGGCGGGGGTGACGCCGGTCTCCGCGCGGAAGGCGCGCGCGAAGTGGCGCGGGCTCATGTGAGCGCGCGCGGCCATCGCCTCGACGCAGTGATCCTCGGCGAGGTGCTCGACGACGAACCGCATCGCCTCCTGCAGCGGCTCGCGCCTCGGGTGCTGGGCGGTAAGCGTCGCGCTGAACTGCGACTGGTTGCCGGGGCGCCGCAGGAACAGCACGAGATGACGCGCGATCGTGAGCGCCGCCTCGCGGTCGAGATCTTCCTCTACGAGCGCAAGCGAGAGGTCCATGCCCGAGGTCACCCCTGCCGAGGTCCAGATCGATCCGTCGCGCACGAAGATCGGCTCGGGGTCGACGTGCACCGCGGGATGCAGACGGGCGAGCTCGGCGGCTGACGCCCAGTGCGTGGTCGCGCGGCGACGGTCGAGCAGCCCTGCTCGCGCGAGCAGGAAGGCGCCGGTGCAGACGGAGACCGTGCGCCTGGCCGCGGCGGAGGCCTCGACGATCCAGTCGATGAGCACGCGATCGTCCGCCGCCTCCATGCAGCCGTAGCCGCCGGCCACGATCAGCGTGTCGATCGGCGCGGGCGCGTCCTGCACACCGCAATGCGGCGTGACCATGAGGCCACTCGAGGTGGTGAGCGGCTTGCCGTCGCGGCTGACGATCGTGACCTGATAGCCGCGGTCGCTCACGCGGCCGGCCTCGGCGAGCAGCTGCGCCCCGGCGAACACCTCGAGGGGACCGGTGACGTCGAGGCTTTGCACGCGGGGGTAGGCGAGGATCACGACCTGTCGCGGCGAGCTGCGGCGGTTCATGCCCACGATCATCGTTCATGTCGCGTCTGTCCGCAAGGACAGATTTCCCACATTTCCTGCCATGCGGATGCAGGAGTGCTCCGGGCAGCCAAGCGGCCCAGCTCTGCACGTCGCGGTTTACGATTTGGGCGTGGAGAGTGAGCACGACGCGTCGCGAGTCCCGCGGGACGATCCTGATGCCCTCGGCGGCGCGCCGAGTCGCGTCGCGAGCATCGTCGCGGCCGCTGAACGAGCAGCGGCAGAGCTGCGCGAGCAGGCTGAGGCGCGTGCGAGAGAGCGGATCGCCGAGGCCGAGCGGGCGGCCGACAACCGGGTCCACGCGGCCGAAGAGGAGGCCGAGGAGATCCTCCATGCCGCCCGCTCGCAGGCTGAGGCGACGCGGAACGAGGCCCTGTCGGCGATCGCCGAGCTGCACGCCGAGGCCGAGCGCGTCCGCGACGACGCAGCCCGCGTGCTGGCAGAGGCGCAGGAACAGGCGCGCGGGTTGCTCGATGCAGCGCGCGAGGATTCCGAGCGCGTGCGCATCGAGGCCAGGGCGGAGTACGAGCGGCTGTGCGCGGCCGCGACGGAGGAGTCGCAGAGGCTGCTGGCGGTGTCGCGCGAGGAGGCGAGCAGCATCGCCGACGAGACACGCGAGCGCACCGAGCAGCTGCTTATCGCGCGTCGAGAAGAGCTCGTGCGCCTGCGCAAGGAGGCCGACGAGCAGGCAAAGCACATACGCCAGCATGCCCGCGCAGAAGCCCGCGAGATCACGAGCGAGGCACACGTTGCCGCGCGCGAGGTGCTGAACGATGGCGCAGAGGTCTCGCGCAACCTCCGCGAGCTCTCGGCCTCGCTGCGCAACAACGCAGAGCGCCTGCTGCGCGACGTGCGTCTCGCCCACGGCGGCATGACAGCGCGCCTGGACCAGGTCGCGCCGGGCGAGAGCCAGAGGCGCGGGGACTCACCGGGCGCGAGGGGACGGCGAGGTCAGGGCGAGGACGGTCCCGACGACCTCGACGTGCCGGAGTTCATCCCGCGCGATTGAGCAGTAGGCCGCTCAGCGCGAGGCAACGTTCGCCGTCAGGCGGCGCGAGCTCCAGCAAGTCTCGTGACTACGAGTTCGCGTCGGTGATCCGTCAGATGCGAGAGCTTCACTTGAGACCTCCAGACGCGGACAGCTAGACTTGCTGGCCGAGGCTTGGGGCTATAGCTCAGCTGGGAGAGCGCTACCGTGGCACGGTAGAGGTCGTCGGTTCGAGCCCGACTAGCTCCACTTTCTTGTCGGCGTTGCCGATACGTCGAGCTCTCGCAGTGGCACGGGAACAAGCTGGCAGAAAGCGCGAACCTAGAGACCCAAGACGAGCGCGAGCGCTTCATCGACAGCGTGCAGCTCGTCTGGATCGAGGCGTCCAACCCCCAAGCGATTGCCACGTGCGGCGCTGACATCAGCGCGCGACTTGCGCGCCGACAAGTTTGGCCCATTTACATTCCCGTGGTCAGGAAGATAGGCTCACGATGGGCCGCGGCCCTCTCGCCACTCTGTCACGAAACGGAAAAGGAGCATCGCGATGGCACCTACCAAAAAGGCCCCGACCAAAAAAGCGCGCCCCGCATCCCGCACCGCCAATCGCGTCCGCGCGCGCTTTGAGGAGAACGATCGTGTGGTCCGCCGCATCGCAGCCTCGTTGGACGTCGCACTGAAGGACCTCTCGAAGGTCGGCGGCAGCGTCGGAGCCGGTGTCGGCGATCTGCGCAAAGACCTCGCGAAGCTGCTGCGCGACGCGCGCCGCGACGCCACGAAGATGAGCAACGCCACGCGCAAAGACCTCGAACGGCTGCAGAAGGACATGGTCGCCGCAGCAAAACCCAAAGCGACGCGCAGCACACGCAAAAAAACGACCCGCAAAAAAACGACCCGCAAAAAAGCGACCACCGCGCGCAAATCGCGGGCCAGCGCGACGACGCGCAAATCCCGTACCGCCGCAACGGGCACGCGATCCGCGAGCAAACGCCCTGCAAGCAAAAGCCCGGCGCGCAAAAGCCCGGCGCGCAAAAGCCCCGCGCGCAAAACCGCTACGAGCAAAGCGCGCTAGGCATCCGTCGTCGCTCGGCCGGCCGCGCCGCTCAGGCGCGGTCTGCTGACGCGTCGGCGCCCGCGCCGAGCATCGCACCGCCACTCGAGTCCTCGGGGTCGGCGAGCAGCTCCCGCGCCTCGGCGCTCGACTCGGTCGCGCGGATGAGCACCGAGAGCACCGCCCCGAGCAGCGACGCCGGCACAGCGTCGGGCTCGATGAGCTTCAGCATCGGTAGTCCGACTCCCAGCGCGACCATCACATTGGCGAACTGCTCGGTGGCATGCGCTGGGGGCTCGATGCCGGCGTCGGCTGCGCTTGCGGCGGCGAAGCGCGCGAACGTGGAGCGCAATGTGTCCAGGCCGGCCGCTAGCCGCCGTCGCAGGCGCTCATCGCGCTGCGCATAGCTCCACAGCTCGACGAACAGGCGAAAGGGGTCCGGGTCCTGCTCGAGTCGCTCCATCCAGCGGGAGCTGCCGGCAAGCGGCCGCTCCCAGGTGATCCGTTCGCGGTCGAACAGCTCGATCTGCTCGGCGATCTGTCCGGCGAGATGCTCCTCGAGCAGCGCGAGGAGCAGGTTCTCCTTGCTGCCGAAATGCGCATAGACGGCACCCTTGGTGAAGCCGGCCTCGGCCGCGACCTCGTCGAGCGTCGCGCCGTTGAACCCCGCGCGCGCGTAGACGCGCGCGGCCGAGTCGAGCAGCCGGGCACGCGTCTCGGCCTTGCGTGCGCTGCGGTCGAAGTCGCCGCGCGGCATCAGCGCCGCCCCGCGCAGGCGCCGCTAGCTCCACGGCCGCGAGCCAGCGCGCTTGACATATACTGGTGAGTAGATATACTCATAGGTACACACACTATATCGGACGAAACGAGGACCCGGTGACCGATCAGCTGCCTCCCGGACCCCGCATGCCGGTCACGCTGCAGACGCTCGGCATATGGAGTCGCCCGACCGCCTTTCTCGAGCGCTGCCGCGCGCGCTACGGCACGCGCTTCACGCTCCGCCTGTTGGGGCAGCCGCCAATGGTCATGACCTCCGACGCGCAGGAGATCAAGGAAATCTTCCTCGCCCCGCCCGAGGTCCTGCATCCGGGCGAGGGCGCGAGGATCCTCGAACCGACGGTCGGACGCCACTCGGTGATCCTGCTCGACGAGGATCCCCATCTCGAACAGCGCAAGCTGATGCTGCCCGCCTTCCACGGCGAGCGCATCCAGCGCATGGCCGGGCTGATGGCGGATCTCGCGCGACGCGAGGTCGACTCCTGGCCGCGTGACGAGGCGATCCCCCTGCATCCTCGACTGCAGCGGCTGACGCTCGAGATCATCCTGCGAGCGGTCTTCGGCCTCGAGCGCGGCGCACAGCTCGACTCGCTGCGCGAGCTCTTGACCAGGATGCTCGCTTTCAGCGAGAGCCCGCTCTCGGTGCTGCCTCCCCTCCCGGGCCCACTCGCGCGCATCGGGCCGATGGCAGGACCGGCGAGCCTGGCGACGCAGGTCGATGAGCTGATCTACGCCCTGATCGAGGAGCGCCGTCGCGACGGGGCCACTTTGCACGGGCAGAGCACGGCGCCGGCGGTCATCGGCGGCGACGTGCTCTCGTTGCTGCTCGGGGCCGAGCACGAGGACGGCTCGCCGATGAGCGCGGAGGAGCTGCGCGACGAGCTGATGACAGCGCTGGTGGCCGGCCACGAGACGACCGCCTCCCAGCTTGCATGGGCGTTCGAGCGGCTCGCGCGCGAGCCGCTCGTGCTCGCGCGCCTGCTCGAGGAGATCGACGCGGGGGCGCAGGAGGACTACCTCACGGCCACGATCAACGAGATCCTGCGCCACCGGCCGGTGCTGCCGAACGCCGAGCCGCGCCTGGTCAAGCAGCCGGTGGAGATCGGCGGTGTTCTCTATCCCCCGGGCGTCGCGCTTTTCGCGAACGCCTACCTGCTCCACCACGATCCGGTTGTCTATCCCGAGCCATATGCGTTCCGCCCGGAGCGATTCCTCGAGAGTCCGCCCGGCACCTACACGTGGATCCCCTTCGGCGGCGGCCGGCGGCGCTGCCTCGGCGCGAGCTTCGCGCTGCTGGAGATGAAGATCGTCATTCGCACGGTGCTCGAGCGCTGCGAGCTCTCACCGGCCGGCGCCCGCGCCGAGCGGACGCGCAGGCGGAGCATCACGATCAGCCCGGCGCGCGGGGGTCTCGTCGTCCTCAGCGACCGCCTCACCGGCGGGACGCCTGCCCCGAGCGGTCAGGACACGGTCGCGGCGCTCGCCTGAGGAATCAGCTCGCGGGCGCGATCAGCGGCACGTGCGCAATGATCTGCGCTTGGCTCTGCTCGCGACCAAGCTGCTGCTCGCTCCCGCGTTCGTTGTCTGCGCGTCGCTCGCCGCCCGCCGTTTCGGACCGCGCGTCGGCGGCCTGATCGCCGGGCTGCCGGTCGTCGCGGGACCGATCCTGCTCGTCTACGCGCTCGCCCACGGACGCGCGTTCGCGGCCGGCGCAGCCGCCGGCACACTGCTCGGGCTGGTGTCGTTGATCGCGTTCGTCGTCGTGTACGCGCGCCTCGCTGGCCGTGTCTCCTGGGCGGCGAGCATGCTCGCCGGCTGGCTCGCGTTCGCCCTTGCCACCGTCGCGTTCAGCGCCGTGTCTCTGCCGGCCGGCGCCGCACTCGGCCTCGCCGGCGCAGGGCTCCTCGCCGGACTCGCCTCGCTGCCGCGCCCCGGCTCGCGTCCGCGCGGGCATCGCGCGCCTCCCGCGTGGGATCTGCCCCTCCGCGCCGGCTGCGCGCTCGCGCTCGTGCTGACGCTCACCGCCGTCGCTGGCTGGCTGGGCCCTCAGCTCAGCGGCCTGCTGGCACCGTTTCCGATCATCGCGACGGTGCTCGCGACGTTCACGCACGCTCAGCGCGGCACCGACGAGCTGCTGCGCCTGCTGCGCGGACTCGTAAGCGGCTTCGGCGCCTTTGCGCTGTTCTGCTTCACGCTCGCGATCTCGCTGCGCCGCCTCGACACGCCCTCGGCATTCGCGCTCGCGACGGGTCTTGCGCTGCTCGTGCAGGGCGGCGCGCTCGTGCTCACCGGACGTGAGTCGCGTCAGCTCGGCACGCCCTCGCGCGCGAGCTGATGGCGGATGCGCTCGCGCGCTTCGGCGAAGCGCAGCGCCTCGTAGGCGATCAGCGCGCTCAGCACCGCCGCGAGCGCGCCGAGCGTCGCGAGCGCCGGCGGTTTCAGATCCAGCTCGACGACCAACAGCGCGGCGAGCAGGCCGGCGCAGAAGAGGCGCTGCGGGTTCAGCGTGCCGAGGTTGCGCCACCTGAAGGCGACGTGCGCGAGCAGGTAGACAGCGCCGCCGCCGAGCATCGCAGCCGCGGGCACCGCCCCGAGCGGATGCTCGACGTGACCGAGCGTCTTTTTCAGTCCGAGCGCCACGAGGGCGATCCCTGCGAGCATCGGGAAGTGCAGGTAGGAGTAGGAGTCGCGTGCGATTTCATTGCGCTCCCGGCCGGCCGGCGCCCTTTCGAGGCGGCGCTCAGCGACGATCGCCACCACGTCGAAGTAGAGCCACCAGAACGCTGCGGCGACGAGCATGCCGAGGATGGCGGCGCCGACCACGCCTGCTTCGACGCTCACGTTCGCGCCGGCTCCGATCGCTACGATCGACTCGCCGAGGGCAATGATGATGATCGCGCCGTAGCGCTCTGCGAAGTGACCGGGGACGAGCCTCCAGCCCTCGGCCCCGAACAGGTATGGCCCGCCCATGTCGAGCAGCAGCGCGAGGCCCCACAGCCCGAGCTGGAGCCCGCGGCTGGTGAACGCGGCCGCGACCAGCAGCCCCACGCCGACGGCGCTCGAGCCGGCCAGCGTGAGCACCGAGCGGCGCAGCGCAGCGTCGTCCCGGCTCGCCAGCATGAACAGCGCGATGTGAGCCGCGCGCACCACTCCGTAGACGCACGCGAAGAGCAGAGCCTCGCCGCCGAACGTTCCCGGCACGCACAGCGCCGCGACGAGCAGCGCCGCCATCGCCGCGAACATCACCAGGCGGACCGACCCCTCCTCGGGGTCGACCACGCTCGTCAGCCACGAGTAGCCGACCCACGACCACCAGAGCACGCCGAGGATGAGCATGGCTCTGAGGACGCCCTCCCACGTCGGCGTCCTCGACATCAGCGCCGTGCACTGCGTGAGCGCGAGCACGAACACCAGGTCGAAGAAGAGCTCCAGAGAGGTGACCCGCTCGCCCTCGCGCATCACCGCTTTCAGATGCGGCAAATGGCTCGGTGCGCGTGCGCTCACATCCGCATCTTCGCAGCGCCACCCGCCGCCCGCTCGCGGTCTCGCGAGGGATGTGCGACAGCCGGACGAGCGGGCTCGGCGCCGGCCGGCGAGCCGGCCGGCGCCCCCGTTAGCCGATCAGTGCAGCGACATGTTCGGCTCGCCCGCTGAGTTGAGTCCTGATCCCGAGATGCTACACGTTCCGCCCTTCGGCGTTCCAGCGTTGGGGGCCTGCGTAAGGCAGTTGCGCAGCGCCAGCTGCGCCCAGTAAGGCGCTCGCCGAGGCCGCCGCTCAGGCTCAGGCCCCCTCGCCGGCGACGCGCGCCGGCGCCTCGCCCCAGAGCTGCTCCAGGCGGTAGAAGTCGCGCTTCTGCGGCGTGAAGATGTGAACGACGACGTCGAGGTAGTCCAGCAGGATCCAGCCCGCCTCGGCCGAGCCCTCCACCGTGCGTGGAAGCGCGCCATGCTCGCGCTTGAGCCCTTCGATGATGCAGTCCTGGATCGCCTTCGCCTGCCGGCCGGTGTTGCCGGAGCAGATGATGAAGTAGTCGGTGTATCCGAGCACCCCGCGGAGGTCCAGCTCGACGACGTCGAGCGCCTTCTTGTCCTCGGCGAAGCGTGAGATCTCACCGACGAGCTCAGCTGAGCGCATCACCCGTCGGCTCCCGCGGCCGAACGGTAGAGACCGTACGCGGCGATGTACGCCGCGACGGAGGGACCCACGAGGTCCTCGATCGGCTCCCCCAGCTCGACGCGCCGGCGCACCTCCGAGGAGGACGTCGCGATCGTCTCCATGTCCAGGAACCTGACGCTCTCCGTCGCGAGCCGCCCGTCGCGGGCGCCTCGGGCGCGCGCAACCGCGTCGAGCACCCCCTCGCGGTCCGAGCCGGTACGCGCGGCGATCGCGAGGTCCGCCAGTTCGAGCAGCTTCGCGGGCTCGTGCCAGTCGGCCAGCGTGCTCGCCGTGTCGGCTCCCACGATGAAGGTCAGCTCAGCGTCCGGATGGCTGGCATGTATGGCATCCAGGGTATCGACCGTGTACGACGGCCCGCCCCGCCGGATCTCGATCGCGCAGACCGCCAGTTCGGCAGCGCCGTCGAGCAAAAGCTCGCACATGCGCAGACGGTGCTCCGGGCCTGGGTCCTCCTCGGCCGTCTTGTGCGCGGGCGTGTGCGCCGGCACGAGCAGAACGCGCTGTAGCCCGAGCTGCTCGCGTGCGTGGCGCGCCACCGCGAGATGTCCCAGATGGGGCGGGTTGAAGGTACCGCCGAGGATGCCGAGCGATCGGAGATCGTCGAACGCCGGCGGCCGGTCAGTCGCGGACGTGCCCGTCGCCCTCCACGAGGTACTTGAACGTGCACAGCTCGCGCAGCCCGATCGGGCCGCGCGCGTGGAGCTTCTGCGTGGAGTTGCCGATCTCGGCCCCCATCCCGAACTCTCCGCCGTCGGTGAAGCGCGTCGATGCGTTCACGTACACGCACGCGGCGTCCACCCCCAGCTGAAAGGCCCGTGCGGCAACCGTGTCGCGGGTCACGATCGCCTCCGAGTGGCCGCTTCCGTAGCGAGCGATGTGCTCGATCGCCTCTTCGAGCGAGTCGACCACCCCGATCGCGAGGATCAGCGCGAGGTACTCGGTCGCCCAGTCCTCCTCGCCTGCCGGCTCGATCGCCGCGACGGGCGCTCCGCCGTCATCGACAGCCGCGCCGCCGGCGAGCACGCGCGTGCGCTCGTCCGCGCGCACGAGCACGCCGGCGGCGCGGAGCGAGCGCAGGATACGCGGCACGAACTCGGCGGCGACGCGCTCGTGCACGAGGAGCGTCTCGGCGGCGTTGCACACGCCGGGGCGCTGCGTCTTCGCGTTGATCACGATCGCCTCCGCCTGGTCGAGGTCGGCGCAGGCGTCGACATACACGTGGCAGTTGCCCGACGCGGCGTAGATCACCGGCACGGTCGCGACCGGCCTCGAGCGCCGCCTTGAGGCCCTCGCCGCCACGCGGGATGATCAGATCGACGCTGTCTCGCTGCGTCGCGAGCTCGGCGAGCTCCTCATGCCCGCCGCCCGCGAGGTGGCACGACGCAGCCGTCCGGCAGCCCGGCTCGCGACGGCGGCGTCGGCGCGCTATCTGCGCGAGCGCCGCGTTGGAGTGCGTCGCCGAGGAGGAGCCGCGCAGGACGATCGCGTTGCCGGACTTCAGGCACAGCGCGGCCGCGTCGATCGTCACGTTCGGCCGCGCCTCGTAGACGACCGCGACGACGCCGAGCGGCACGCGCACCCTGCGCACGTCCAGTCCGTTCGGCAGGCGATGCCCGTCGATCACCTCGCCGACCGGGTCGGCGAGCGCCGCGATCTGCCGCACCGCCCGCGGCCATCGCTGCGACGCGCGACTCGTCCAGGCGCAGGCGGTCGAGCAGCGCCTCGCCCGATCGCCGGCCTCGCGCGCCAGCTGCATGTCGCGCTCGTTCGCCGCGAGGATCTCGTCCATGCGCGCGATCAGCGCCGCGGCGATCGCCTCGAGCGCGGCGTCCTTGACGGCGGTGTCGGTCTGCGCGAGCGCGCGCGCCGCGCGCTTGGCGTCTCGGCAGATGTCCGCGACCGGTGAGGTGACAGTGGCCATGGACCTACAGGGTAGGGACCGCTCAATCCATGACGAGGTAGTCGCGGTGCACCGCCTCGTCGGTGGCGCGCGGCAGGATCTCGCGCACGGCGGCCGACTTCATGCCCATCACCTGCCGCAGCTCCTGCGCGGAGTAGTTGCAGATCCCCTTCGCGAGCGTGCGCACCGCACCCGCGTCGCCGTCGACCACGCTCGGCGATCTCGACGGCGTCGCCGGCGTCGAACTCGCCGAGCACCTCGACCACGCCGACCGGCAGCAGGCTCGCGCTGCCCTCGCGCACGGCGCGCACCGCGCCGGCGTCGATCAGGAGCGTGCCGCGCGAGGGCTTGGCGTACTTCAGCCACAGCTTGAACGAGCTGTAGCGCGCCTCGCGCGCCGCGAAGCGCGTGCCCTCGCGCTCGCCCGCGAGCACCGCTTCGAGCGCGTCCGCGCGCAGGCCGTTGCAGATCACGGTCGGGATCCCCGCGGCGGTCGCCATCTCCGCGGCGACGACCTTCGAGCGCATGCCGCCCGACCCCAGCGGCGAGGTCGTGTGACCGATCTCGAGCTCCTCGAGCGCGGCGAAGTCGCTGACCTCGCTGACGATGCGCGCGTCGGGATGCAGGCGCGGGTCGGCCGTGAACAGCCCGTCGATGTCGGTCAGCAGGATCAGCTCGTCGGCGGCGACGAGCACCGCGACCTGCGCGGCGAGGAAGTCGTTGTCGCCGAAGGAGATCTCGTCGGTGGCGGTCGTGTCGTTCTCGTTGATCACCGGCAGCACGCGCCACTCGAGCAGCGTGGTGAGCGTCTGGCGCGCGTTCAGGTAGTGGGTGCGCGCGCTCATGTCGAAGAACGTCAGCAGCACCTGCGCGCTCGTCACGCTCGCGCTCGCGCAGGAGCTCGTCGTAGATCCGGTAGAGCTTGCCCTGGCCGACGGCGCTCGCCGCCTGCAGCTCGCCGATCGAGCTGGGGCGCTGCGGCAGCTCCATCACGCGCATGCCGCGCGCGATCGCGCCGCTCGTGACGACGATCGCCTCGTCGCCCTGCTGGTGCAGGTCCGCGAGCACGATCGCACACGCGCGCGAGCGCGTCCATGCGCAGCTCGCCGTCGCCGTCGGCGACGACGCTCGAGCCGAGCTTGACCACGACGCGTCTCATGCCTGGAGCTTATTTCCTCGGGCGCCGGCATCGGAGACGCGGTCCTGCGCCGCCGCCGGCGCGCAGCGGTCCTCGATCCCCGCCGGCTGGCCTCAGCTCGGGTCGAGCTCGAACGTCACCCCGGCGATCTCGATCTCGTCCCCGGCGCGGAAGCCCTCGTCTCGAGCGCCTTCAGCACGCCGATCCTGCGCAGCCGCTCCTCGACGTAGGCCATCGCGTCCTCGTTCTCGACGTCGTAGCGCTGCAGCAGCCGCTCGATGCCCTTGCCGCGGACGGCGAACGAGCCCTGGCCCGACGCGCTCGACCTCGAAGCCGCTGCGGCTGCCGGCCGGAACACCATGTGCTCGGCGAGCTCGTCCTCGGCGTGCTGCGCGGACTGCTCGCCTCGAGGAGCCTCGATCCCCTCGGCGGCCGCCGGCACCGGCGTGACGCGCCGCAGCAGCTCGCGCGCCAGCTCGGGCACGCCCTGCGCCGGTCGCGCTCGAGGTGGCGATCACCGGCACCTCGGGACCGAGGCGGCGCTGCCACTCCGCGACTAGCTCGCGCGCCCGCTCCCCGGTCACGAGGTCGGCCTTCGAGAGCGCGAGCACGCGCGGCAGGCGCGCGAGGCGCTCGTCGTGGGCGGCAAGCTCGCGCTCGATCGTCGCGTGGTTCCTCGCCGCGTCCGCGCCCTCGCCGGCCGAGAGCTCGGGAGCGAGATCGAGCACGTGCACGAGCAGGCGCGTGCGCTCGACGTGCGCGAGGAAGTCGTGCCCCAGGCCGGCGCCCTCGCTTGCGCCCTCGATCAGACCTGGGATGTCGGCCACGATCGAGCTGGCGCTCGTCCCCTTCGAGCACGCCGAGCACGGGCGAGAGCGTCGTGAACGGATAGCCGGCCACCTTCGGCGCGGCGCGCGTGAGGCGCGCCAGCAGCGAGGACTTGCCGGCGTTCGGCAGCCCGACGAGGCCGACGTCGGCCAGCAGCCTGAGCCTGCAGCTCGAGCCAGCCCTCCTCGCCGGGCAGCCCGCGCTCGGCGAAGCGCGGCGCCTGGCGCGTGGCCGTCGCGAATCGCTTGTTGCCCTTCCCGCCGCCGCCGCCGCGCGCGACCGTCGCGCGCTGTCCGGCCGCGAGCAGCTCCCAGCGCCGCCCGGCAAGATCGCCGCCCTCGCCGTCCGGCGCCACGACCTGCGTCCCCGGCGGCACGCGGATCGTCAGCGTCTCCCCGTCGGCGCCGTGGCGCAGCGCGCCCCTCGCCGTGCCCACCGCGCCCGGCGCGGTAGTGCGAGCTGCGCCGGAAGCTCTGCAGGTCGCGCAGCGAGTCGTCGCACACGACCACGACCGCTCCCCCGCGCCCGCCGTCCCCGCCGTCGGGACCGCCGCGCGGCACGTGCGCTTCACGGCGGAAGCTCGTGCAGCCGTCGCCGCCGGCGCCCGCCTGGACGTGGATCCTCGCGCGGTCGTGAAGCATGCGCTCCATCGTGACAGCAGCGACCCGCGCGGACGCGCCAGCAGCGACCGCGCGGACGGCTCACACCGCGATGTGGCTATATGGCGGGACGTCCACCGATAGCGAAGGGAGCTTCAAGACGATGAATGCCGAGAGCCAGACCTCCGCCGACCGCGTCCTCTTGATCACCGGTGCATCCTCGGCATCGGCGCCGCCACCGCGCGTCATGCCGCCGCGGCGGGCTGGCGCGTCGTGCTCGCCGCTCGCTCGCACGAGCGCCTGCAGGAGCTCGCAGGCGAGCTCGGAGGGCCGGCGCGTGCCATCGCGGTGAGCTGCGACGTGACCGAGTGGGATGAGCAGCAGCGGATGGTCGCTTCGTCGCTCGACGCGTTCGGTCGGATCGACGCCGCCTTCGCCAATGCCGGCTTCGGCGCCGCGCGCGGCTTCCTGAACGACACCCCCGAGCACTGGCGGGCGATGGTGCTGACGAACGTCTACGGCGCGGCGCTCACGGTTCGCGCAACGATCCCGGCGCTCCGCGACTCTCGCGGCCACCTCCTGCTGACCTCGAGCGTCGCCGGCCGGCGCGTCCTGCCGGGCTCGCTCTACTCGTGCACCAAGCACGCCGTCACGGCGATGGGCGAGGCCGCCCGTCAGGATCTGCATGGCACCGGGATCCGCGTCAGCGTGATCGAGCCCGGCATGACCGACACGCCGTTCTTCGATCGGCGACCGGCACACGCGCTGCAGGCCGATGACATCGCCCGCGCAGTGATCTACGCGATCTCCCAGCCGCCGCACGTCGACGTCAACGAGATCCTCATCCGGCCGACCGAGCAGCAGGGCTAGGGGCCGGCGGCTAGTCGTCGGCGAGCACGCTGACGACGCGCCCGCGCCGTCCGGCCGTGAACTGCACGGTTCCCGCGGATCGCGCGTAGAGCGTGTCGTCCTTGCCGATGCCGACGCCGACGCCGGGCTTGAAGCGGGTGCCGCGCTGGCGCACGATGATCTCCCCGCCGGTGACGGTCTGGCCGGCGAACGTCTTCACGCCCAGGCGCTGTGCGTTGGAGTCGCGCCCGTTGCGGCTCGAGCCGAGCCCCTTCTTATGGGCCATCGTCGATCTTCTTCCTGCGCTCGCGCGGAGCTCGCTCGCTCGCCTGCGGCGCGCTCTGTTTCGCCTTCGCGGTTCGCGCGCGCGCTTTCGGTGCGCTCTCCTTCGGCGTCTGCGTAGTCGCTTTCGGCGTCTGCGTGCTCGCTTTCGCCGCGTGCGTGCCGCGTGGCTTAGGGATCTCGCCGCCGGTGGGATCGGCTCGTTTCGCCCGGGCTCTGGCGGAGGGTTTCGCGGCGCCGGCGGTGATCTCGGTGACCTCGATCCGGGTCAGGTCCTGACGGTGCCCGGTGCGCCGCTTGTAGCCGCGCTTGGGCTTGAACTTGAACACGCGCAGCTTCTCGCCGCGCACGTGCGCGAGCACCTTCGCCGTGACCTTCACGCTGGCGAGGCCGGCCTTGTCGAACACGGCCTCCTCCGAGCGGTACAGGATCGGCTCGAGCGCGACATCGGCGCCCTCCTCGGCGGCGAGGCGCTCGATCAGCAGCCGCTGGCCGCGCTCTACGCGGTACTGCTTGCCGCCGGTCTTCACGATCGCATACATGTCTGCACCAGTCTCGCTCTCTCGCTTCGACGAAGCTTCGCCCGTCTCTCGTCGACGAGCCGTCGGCTACTCGGGGGTTGCCTTGGCCTTGGCAGCCGAACGGCGCCGCCCGCCTCTGCGGCCACGACGCCGAGGTTTGGATTGTAGGCCATCGCCGGCGCCCGCGCCCTTCGCGGCGACCTCGGCGGCGCCCGCGCCGCTGAGGTCCTCGTCCTCGGGCTCGGAGTCGATGGCCGTCGGGGACTCGCTCAGACCCGCTTCGCGCCGCGCCTCGGCGTCCTCGCTGTCCGCCGGCGCGCGCCGCCCGCGCGAGCGCTTGCGGGCCCGTTCCGCGGCCCGCCCCGACTCGGCCGGCTCGGACTCGCGGCGCCTGTCTGGCGCCTCGCCGCGCGAGCCCGCGGCACGCGTGGCGGGACGGACCACCTCGCCGGAGTCGTCCAGCAGCAGCGCGCTCGCAGCGGTGCGTCCCACCTGGTCGATGCGCACCATGCGCTTCTCGCCGACATGCGGCGCGGCGCCTGCGATCGAGATGATGTAGCCGTCGATTTTCGCGACCGCGTCGTCGACGTCGTACATGTGCGGCTCGACGATCTCCACCAGCACCTCGTCGCCCTGGCGGAAGGGCAGCGCGCGCTCCTCGACCTCCTCGCGCGTGCCCATGAAGGTGATCGCGAAGTGATCGAGCGCGAGCCCTTCGGAGCCCTCGAACAGGAACGACTTGCCGGTCTGCGCCTCCAGCGCGTGCAGCACGCGCGAGCCGTGACCGGTGAACTGGGTGCTCACGCGCGGGTTGATCTGCACGAGGAACGCCTCAGCCTCGGGGTGCTCGAGCGCGACGTCGCGCAGCCTGCGCTCGAATTCGATCGCGATCGTCTCCTCGGAGCGGATCACGCCCTCGCCCTCGCAGGTCGGGCACGGCCGGCTCATGATCTCGCGCACGCCCTCGGTCACGTTCTGGCGGGTCATCTCGACCAGGCCGAGCTTCGAGATCTCGGCGGTGAACGTCTTCGTGCGGTCCTCGTCGAGCGTCTTGCGCAGCGTCTTCATGACCGCGTCGCGGTTGCGCGCGCGCGCCATGTCGATGAAGTCGATCACGATGATCCCGCCGATGTCGCGCAGGCGCAGCTGGTTGACGACCTCCTCGGCCGCCTCGAGGTTGGTCTTCGTGATCGTGTCCTCCAGGCCAGCGCCCTTGCCGCGCCCGATGAAGCTGCCGGAGTTGACGTCGATCACCGTCAGCGCCTCGGCGTAGTCGATCATCAGATAGCCGCCGCTCGGCAGGTCGACCCGCCGCGAGAGCACGCCTTCGATCGCCTTGTCCACGCCGTAGGCCTCGAACAGCGGCTCCTTCTGCTCCCACAGCTCGACCCGCTCGACCAGCTCGGGCGCGGTGCGCGTGAAGAACGACACCAGCCGGTGGTACTGCTGCTCATCGTCGACGATCGCGCGCTCGAAGTGAGCGGAGAAGATGTCGCGCACGACGCGCACGGAGAGGTCGGCCTCCTGGAAGACGAGGTCCGGTGCGGTCGTCTCCCGCACGCGCTTGACGAGCACCTCGTGGAGCTTGTGCAGGTACTTCAGCTCGCGTTCGAAGTCCTCGCGCTTGGCGCCGTGGGCGGCGGTGCGGATGATCACGCCGCCGCCGTCGAGCGCGAGGTTCGCGGTCTGCCGGCGCAGGCGCTCGCGCTCGCGGTCCTCCAGGCGGCGCGAGACGCCGATGCCCTCGCCGGTCGGCGCATAGACCATGTAGCGACCGGCGATCGTCAGCTCCATCGACAGGCGCGCGCCCTTCGTCTTCAGCGGATCCTTGACGACCTGGACGACGATCTCCTGGCCGGGAGACAGCAGGTCTGAGATCTTGCGCCCGCCACCGCTGCCACGCCCGCGCCTGGGCGTCTCCACGCCTGGCAGCACGATCTCGTCGACGTGCAGGAAGCCGTTCTTCTCGAGGCCGATGTCGACGAACGCGGCCTCGAGTCCGGGCAGGACGTTGTCGACCTTGCCCTTGTAGATGTTGCCGACGATCGAACGACCGCCGCGGCGCTCTATGTAGAGCTCAGCGATGCGATAGCCGGCCTCCGGCGCCCCGCTCCCGCGTTTGCGGGCGGGCGCCTTCGTCGGCTGTCCCGCCTTTCGCGAGCTCGAGGACGAGCGCGAGGCGGCGGGCGTTCCGCTCGCCTCCAGAAGCGCGACGCGCGTCTCCGCGCGGTCGACGCTGACAAGCACTTGCTTTTTCAATTTGATCCAGTCTTTCGGTGTGGAAGAGGGCCGAGCGCCGGTCGCATCGGCGCCGCGCTGGCGGACAGCCGTCCGATGCGCGTCGGGCCGGCGCGCCGGCGGGAGCGCATGGCGCTGGCCGCGAAATGGCGATGGTGCCCGCGACGCAGGCCTCCACGCGACGCGTCCGCGTGGGCGCGGCGTGGCGGGCGCCGGACACAGGCCCTGTGAGGAGCTTAGGCTGTGATGTGGCGAACTCGGCGGACATTGGTGTCTAGTAGCGCAGTACGCGGCCCTTCAGCGCTGCTGAGGCGCGCGCCTGGACATAGATCGATTGCAGCAGGCCAACCGCCAACAGGGTGGTGATCACCGACGAGCCGCCATAGCTCATGAGCGGCAGCGTGACGCCGGTTATCGGCATGATCCCGATAGTCATCCCCACGTTGACGAATACCTGAAACATCAGCATAGCCGCTACGCCGGCCGCGACCAGCGAGCCGAACAGGTCCTTCGACATCACGAGCATGCGCAGCGCGCGCGATATCAGCAGCGCGTAGAGGAGCAGCACGAGGCCGGCGCCGACGAAGCCGTACCGCTCGCCGACGGCGGAGAAGATGAAGTCGGTGCTGCTCGCCGGCACGAATCCGTCGGGGATCTGGCTCGCCTCGTTGCCGCGTCCGGTCTTCTGCCCCGAGCCGATCGCGATCTTCGACTCCTCCTGCTGCTAGCCCTCCTTCTGCGGGTTGGACGACGGGTGCAGGAACGCGGTCAGGCGTTGTTCCTGATAGGGCTTCAGCACGCTGATCCCGGCGGCAGGCGCCGCGACGAGCACGAACACCGTCGCGACGGCCACGAGCGCGAGCAGGCTCGCGAGATGGCGCCAGGACGTGCCCGCGACGAACAGCAGCATGAAGGCGATCACCATGTAGACCAGTCCCGAGCCGAGGTCGGGCTGGGCGATCACGAGCATCGCCGGCACGATCGCCGCGAGCATCACCCGCACCGTGGTGTCGCGCTCGCGTAGTTTGCGCGAGCGCTCGACGACGAACGCCGAGAGCGCGACGATCAAGAGCACCTTGCCGAGCTCCGAGGCCTGGAAGGAGAACAGCGGAAGGCTGATCGCGCGGGTGGCGCCGTTGGCGGAGTGGCCGAGGGCGAGCACCGCGAGGATGCTCACGATCAGCAGCCCGTAGATCGCGTTCTTGAACTGCCGCAGGCGCGCGTAGTCGATCCGCGAGAGGACCAGCATGAACACCAGACCGACGACTAGGTAGATCGCCTGGCGGTCGACGTAGTAGTGGGGCTGGCCTGGGAGGAGGTTGCGCGTCGCCGCCTCCAGGGTGACCACCGAGCAGATCGCCAGCCCGACCACGGCGAGCGTCAGCAGCGGGTCGAGCGGCAGGCGCAGGCTGCGCGGCTGGGCGGGCTGCGGCTCGTCCGTGCGGGTGATCGGGCTCAGCGGCATCAGAAGGTTTTCGAGCTCCCCGGCACGAACGGCCGTGCACGCCAAACCACTTCGAGGCCATCAGGCGCGCGATCGGCGCGGCCGTTTCGGCTCCGAAGCCACCCTGTTCGACGGTCACCGCGATCACGATCGGGCGGTTGCCGTTGGGGTCGGCCACGTAGCACATGTACCAGGACTGTTCCTCCTGGCCCGCGTGTTCGGCGGTGCCGGTCTTTCCGTACACGGGGTGCTGCGCCTGGTCCCAGCCGCTCCACACGTCAGCTGAGGTCCCCCCGGGCTCGCTGGCCGCGTCGTGGATCCCTTCCATCACGAGGCCGACGTTGGTCGGGTTCAGGTGCAGGTGCCTGGACGGGAAGCTCAGACGCTGCACGAGCCTGCCCTGGGTGTCATCGATCTCCGTGCCGAGATGCGGCGTAACGACCGTCCCTTCGCCGCTGTTGCTGTAAGCGTTGACGAGCGTCGAGTAGGCGACCGCCATCTGCAGCGGATCGGTCTCCAGTTCGCCCTGCCCGACGGCGAGGTGCATGTTGTCGCCGACCCTCCACGGCGCTACTTCGGCGACGATCCCGCAGGAGGGGACGTGGCGCCGGTGCTCGCACTTCAGCTCGAGCGCGTTCTGTTCGGCGCGCCACGCCGCGTTCGGGACGACGCCCGCGATCTCGCTCGGCAGGTCGATGCCGGTCTGCTCGCCGAAGCCCAGCTCGTGCGCCATGTGCTGGATCACTTCGCCGCCGTGGTCGAATGCCAGCTCGCCGACTTCGAAGAAGTAGGTGTCCGAGGAGACCTTCAGCGCTTCGACGAGGCCCACGGCGCCGTAGTCGGCGTGGCCGGCGTTGCAGAACTGCTCGGTGGAGACGTAGATGCACTGACCCGCGCCGAGTCCTTCTTCGGGCGTGATGACGCCGTCTTCGAGCGCCGCCATCGCGGTGATCGGCTTGAACGTCGAGCCCGTCGGATAGGTGCCGTTCACCGCTCGGTTGGTCAGGCGTCCGCCGACCGCCCCGCTGCCGACCAGGGAGTTGTATTCGGCCTTCGTGAGCGGTTTGGCGAACTTGTTGGGGTTGAACGTCGGATAGGAGCCGATCGCGAGGACTTCGCCGTTGCGCGGGTCGAGCGCCACGAACGCGCCTGCGTCCGCGGGTTTGCCCCCGGCCCGCGCGTGTTCGATCCCTTCGAGCAGCGCCTTTTCGCTCTCCCGCTGCAGACCGAGGTCGAGCGTGACCTTCAGGCTGTGTCCCGCCACCGGCGGCTTCGGCGCGAGCCTGCTCGGCACCGGATAGCCCGCGCGTTGACCTCGACGCGCTGCACGCCGGCTTCGCCGCGCAGATAGCGGTCGTAGTAGTACTCGAGGCCTTCCTGGCCGACGACCGTGCCCTGCTGGACGCCGTGGAAGGCCGGCATCTTGAGCTCGCGTTCGGAGACCTGACCCACGTAGCCGAGCACCTGCGCGGCCATTTCGCCGTACGGATAGGAGCGGATCGAGACCGGCTGCTGGACGACGCCCGGATATTCGTTCTGGCGCTCGGCGAGCACGGTCAGCACGCCCCGTCCGGCGTCGGTCTTGATCGTCACCGGCGCATAGGGCAGGACGGTTGCGCCCGTGCAGCACGAGGCCTCGATGTGGCGCGCGCTCATCCCCAGCAGCGCCCCGAGCCGGCGGTAGAGGACGAGCCGGGGATGCCCTCCGGGCGGCAGCGCCGACGGCACGATCTGCACCGCGTTGGTCGCGCGGCTGGTGACGATCGGCTGGCCTTCGCGGTCGAGGATCTGCCCGCGCGGCGCGGCGATCGGCAGATCGCGCACGCGGTTGGCGTTGGCCTGCTGGACGTACTGTTCGCCGGACAGCACCTGCAGGTACCACAGGCGGAAGAAGATCACGCCGAACATCGCCATCGCGACCCCGCCGAGCACGCCACGCGCAGCGCGAGCTGCGGCGACACGGGCACGCGGGGGTCGCTCGGACGGACCGCGCTCGAGCGCGCTCATGCGCGCGAGAGCGGGCTCAGCCCGCCGGTCGTGTACGCGCGGCGGCGCCGGCGGCGGCGGGGATCATCCGGCAGCGCGCCCTCCAGCGCGCGCCGCACGATCGCCCACATCGGCAGCGCGACGATCGTGTTGACCACGACCCCGAGCACGATCTGGCGCAGCAGCTCGAGGCTCACGGGGGCGTCGACGCCGAGCATGAACTCGATCAGCGAATAGCCGACCAGCGAGGCCGCCGAGGCGGCCGCGCCGACGAGCAGCGGCGTCAGCGCGGCCTGCGGATCGCGCAGCTCGCGCAGGCGCCCGCACCAGTAGCCGATCAGCGTGAAGATCAACGAGGTCACGCCGAGCGTCTGCACGAGCGCCAGATCGACGAGCAGGCCGACCGCGAAGCCGGTCACCGCGCCCAGCATCGAGCCGCACAGCAGGCCGACGAACGCGACCAGCAGCGGCGAGAGGTCGACGTTGACGCCGAACAGCGGAACCTCCGAGACGACGCCGATCTGGAAGAACACGACGACGACCGCGAGCACCGCGATGCGCGCCACCAGCGAGGCTGACGGTCCCGGAGCCGCTCATCCTCCCGCTCCCGTCGAGGCGAGCTGTTCGCCGCCGGCGCCGCCGTGCGGCTCTGGCCCGGCGGGCAGGCTCGCGGCGAGGCGGCAGAGGTTGGCCGGGCAGCGTGCCGCTGCGCCGCCGTCAGCACCTGCACGACGTCGAGGTTGTGCAGGTTCGCCGATCGGGTGCACGTTGACCGACTTGTAGGCGCTTTCTTCGTTGACCGAGGTCACCTGGCCGATCAGGATCCCCGGCGGGTAGAGCGAGTCGTCGGGGCTCGACACGGTGCCCGAGGTGACGACGTATTCGCCCGCGATTCGCCTGGCGTGTTGGCCGGCAGGTACTGCAGCAGCAGGTCGTTGGGGTCGCCGACCTTGGGCTGCACGATGCCGGTCGCGTTGCCGGTGCCGATCCTCGCCGAGACGCCCATCGTGCTGTCGGTGATGAGGCTCGACCTGGGCGCCGTCGGAGGCGACCTGCGCGACCTTGCCGACGAGCCCTTCGCCGTTGATCACCGGGTCGTTGACGCGCACGCCCGCCGATTCGCCCTTGTCGATCGTCGACCGTCGCAGTACCAGATGTTCGGCGATTTGCCGACCACCGTGGCGGTCACCGGGTGGTAGTCGTTCACGCTCAGCTGTTGTCGAGGTGGTAGAGGGCCAGCAGCTCGTGGTAGGTGCGCTTTTCGGCCTGCTCGGCGATCGAGTTCGCGGCGCAGTTTGTCGACCTGCTTGAGCAGCTGGTCGCGCTGGCTTTTGGCGTGCAGCGTGTCGCCGAACCAGCCGAACAGGTCGCGCACCGGCTTCAGCGCCTTGTTGGCGCCGTCCTGGATCGGCGAGACGACCGTCAGAAAGCCGCGCTGCACGGCGTGCAGGCGCCCGCCGGGAGCCTCGCCGAAGTAGGCGGTCAGGAGCAGCAGGGAGAGCACGACGAGCAGCACGAGCACCGCACGTCGACGCCGGACCGTCTTGTCGTACACCAATCGCTACCTTCCGAAGCGTTCATCGGACAGAGTACCCGCAGGGCCGGGCGGGCGGCCTGTCACCGGCGGCTACCGGCGTCACCGCCGCCGGCGGTTGCGCGAGCTGCGGTTGGAGCGGTGGATCGCCTCGAACTCCTCCAGCGAGCGCCCCGAGCCGACGGCCACGCACGTCAGCGGCGACTCGGCCAGGTGCGCCGGCATCTGGGTCTCCTCGCGCAGCCGCTCGTCCAGGCCCTGCAGCAGCGAGCCGCCGCCGGCGAGCATGATGCCGCGATCCATGATGTCCGAGGCGAGCTCCGGCGGGGTGCGGTCGAGCGTCTCCTTGACCGCGTCGATGATCTGGCTCAGCGGCTCCTCGAGCGCCTGGCGGATCTCCTCGCTCGTCAGCACGACCGTCTTGGGCAGCCCGGCGACCATGTCGCGCCCGCGGATCTCCGCCTGCAGCTCCTCGGACATCGCGCAGGCCGAGCCGATCTCGAGCTTGAGCTCCTCGGCGGTCTGCTGGCCGATCAGCAGCTTGTACTCCCGCTTGGCGTAGTTGATGATCGCCTCGTCCATCTCGTCGCCGCCGACGCGGATCGACTGCGAGACGACGATCCCGCCGAGCGAGATGACCGCCACCTCGGAGGTGCCGCCGCCGATGTCCACGACCATCGAGCCGGTCGGCTCGCCGACCGGCAGCCCGGCGCCGATCGCCGCCGCCATCGGCTCCTCGATCAGATAGGCGGTGCGCGCGCCCGCCGACAGGCACGCCTCCTCGACGGCGCGCTTCTCGACGCCGGTCACCCCGGAGGGCACGCACACGACCACGCGCGGGTGCGCCCAGCGGTTCTGGTGGACCTTCTGGATGAAGTGCCTGAGCATCTCCTCGGTCACGTCGAAGTCGGCGATCACGCCGTCCTTCAGCGGGCGGATCGCCTGGATCGTGCCCGGCGTGCGACCGAGCATGCGCTTGGCCTCGATGCCGACCGCGTGCACTTCGCCGGTGCGCGAGTCGATCGCCACGACGCTCGGCTCGGACAGCACGATCCCGCGGCCGCGCACGTACACGAGCGTGTTCGCCGTCCCCAGGTCGACCGCCATGTCGCGGCCGCCGAATCCTGTCAGATAGCTGAAGATGCCCATATAGAGAGACGGGCACGCTCGAGTCGGTCCGCGCGCCGCTGCCTCGCGGCGCGTCGCCCTCCGGCGCGCGATCCGGGGCGTACCCGCGGGCAGTGTAGCGGACGGCCATCGGCGCCCGACAAGCCGTGCGCAGCGGATTTGCAGGCAAAAAGCGCGCGCCACGGGCGGCCGCGCGCCGGCGCGCACTGCTCAGCCGCTCAGGAGCTCCGGGTAGATGTCGAGCAGGGTCGCCAGCGGCAGGCCGACGACGTTCTCGTAGTCGCCCGTCCACGCGCCGCACGAGCGCCGCGCCGGCGCCCTGGATCGCGTAGCCGCCCGCCCGCCCGCGCCACTCGCCGCGTCGCCAGGTACCAGTCGAGCAGCTCCTCTCCGAGCGCGCGGAAGCGTGACCGCGGTGCGCGCGATCGCCGTCGCTCGCGCGCGTCGGCGCGCCGCCGCCGAAGCAGCAGCGCGAGCCCGCTCACGACCTCGTGGGTCGCGCCGCTCAGCGCGCGCAGCGTCTCGCGGGCCGCGTCCTCGTCGGCGGGCTTGCCGTAGATCGCGCCGTCGAGCGTCGACGAGCGTGTCGCAGCCGAGCACCGCCTCGCGCGCGCCCGTCCTCGCGCACCGCGCGCGCCTTGCGCAGCGCGTTCTCGAGCGCGACCTCCGCCGGCGTCGCCCCGCTCGAGCTCGGCGACGTCCGGCAGCCCGCACCGTGAACGTCACGCCGAGGCGCTCGAGGATCGCCCGCCGCTGCGGGAGAGGCCGAGGCGAGGACGCAGCTGCAGCTCGGCTCGCCGGCGCGCTAGAGCTCGCCGAAGAACAGCGCCGCACTCGCGCGCGGCCGACTCGGGCGAGTCCGAGCCGTGGACCATGTTCTGCGCCCATCTCGATCGCGAAGTCGCCGCGGATCGATCCGGCGCGCGCCTCGAGCGGATCGGTCGCGCCGATCACCTGCCGCGCGGCCCTGACCGCATCCGGGCCCTCGAGCACCATCGCGACGATCGGACCGGAGGTGATGAAGTCGACGAGCTCGCCGAAGAACGGGCGCTCGGCGTGCTCGGCGTAGTGGCGCTCGGCCAGCTCGCCTGTTCACGGTCATGTGGCGCAGCGCGACGATCTGCAGGCCCTTGCGCTCGAAGCGGGCGATGATCTCGCCGGTCAGCCCGCGCGCGAAGGCGTCGGGCTTTACGAGGATCAGCGTTCGGTCCATGGGTTCCCTTCGCTTGGAGGCGCTCGTCAGGAGCTCGGGCGCGGACGGCCACTCGGCCGCCGCGAGCGTCCGCGAGGCCTGCTCGGGGCTCCGACGCCAGCATCGGCGCGTCGTCCTCGCCGAGGACCGGGTCGGCCAGCGCTCGCCGGCTCCCCGCCGGCGAGCGGGCTCGGCGGCGACCGGTCGCTTGCCTCGGTGACCTCTTCGAGCTCCCGCTCGACGACCGCCGCCCGGCGGCGGCGCGAGCGCGCCGGCGGCGCGAGCCCGGGAACCTCGGTCTCGCAGTAGGGGCAGATCGTCCACGCCTGGTCGAGCGGGCGCGAGCAGCTCACGCAGCGCTCCTTCAGCTTGCGCAGGCAGCTCGGGCAGCGGATGAAGTCGCGCTCGATGCGGTAGTCGCAGTGCGGGCACAGCCCGACTGGTCGAGCTCGTGCAGGCGCGCCTCGGCGGCCTGCATCTCGAGTTCGCGCTCGCGCACGTCCTCGAGGTACTCGGGCGGGCGCAGGATCATGTAGATGATCGTGCCGACGAACGGGAACAGCGACGCCGCCGTCGCGCAGCCGACCAGCATCGGGTCGAGGATCCGGCGGCGCGCGTCGGCGTAGGTCCAGTAGATCAGCGACAAGTACAGGACGACGACGAACAGGATCAGCAGGTCGATGACCAGGTTCAGGCCGCTGCTTTCGATTCCGAAGTAGGCAAGGGGTGGCATCGGCCGGGCTGAGTTTAGAGAAACAACCGGCCGAATCCGTAACCAGCGGCGAAGAACACGAGGATCACGAGCGCCACGATCAGCGCGCACCGCGCCGATCATCATGAGCACCGATGGACCCTCGTCGTTCATCCGCTACGAGCGCGACGCTGCGCGAGTCTCGGACGCGGGCGGGCCCGGCGCTCGTCCGACGCGCCTCGGCACTCGGCGAGGCAGCTCGCCGACCAGGTAGACCGAGCCGGTCACGAGCACCGCGCCCGCATCGCTCGCGCGCCCACTCGCCGCGCCTGCTCGCAGCGCCCGCTCCGGCCGCGGCTCGCATGCGCGTCTGCGTCGAAGCCGAGCTGGCGCGCGAGCGACTGCAGCGCAGCGGGCGAGCAGCGCGCGGCTGCTCGGGCGGCGCGGTGAACCACGCGCGCTCGCACACCCCCAGCAGCGTGCGCGAGCATCCGCGCGGCGTCCTTGTCCTCGAGCACGCCCAGCACCAGCGCGAGCGGTCGCTGGCCGCAGGACCTCGGGCAGCGACTCGACGAGCGCCGCGACCGCGTCGGGGTTGTGCGCGCCGTCGAGCACGCGTCAGCGGCTCCCGATCGAGCACCTGCAGCGGCCGGGGACCGTCGGTCGACGCGGCGGCCTCGATCGACGCGCCTGATCGTCGAGCGCGATCGCGCGAGCGCGACAGATAGGCCTCGGCGGCCGCGCGCGCGAGCGCGAAGTTGCGCCGCTGGAAGGCCCCGCGCGCGACGCAGCGGCACCGGCATCGGGCGCTGCGCCAGCGCGGACGATCCGCGCGCCGCGCTCGCGCGCCACGCGCCGGCCACGGCGAGCGCGTCCGGCGTCGAGCTCCGCTCCGATCACGAGCGTCGCGCGCGGCGCGAGCGACCGCGAGCTTCTCCTCGGCGATGTCGGTGAGCGTCGGACCGAGCCAGCGCGTGTGCTCGAGGCCGACGTTCGTCAGCACGCTCACGCGGCGCGTCGATCACGCTCGTCGCGTCGTAGCGCCCGCCGAGGCCGGCCTCGACGACCGCCACCTCGACGCCCGCGCTCGGCCATCTCCCACAGCGCGGCCGCGGTGAGCAGTTCGAACTGCGTCACGTGATCGTCCTCGCCGAGCGTGCGGTTGACGCGCTCGGCCGCCCACGATGCGCGCGCGATCGCCGCCGCGAACGCGTCGGCGCCGAGGTCGCGCTCGCCCACTCTGCACGCGCTCGCGGTAGGAGATCAGATGCGGCGAGGTGTAGGCGCCGGTGCGCAGCCCGTGGCGCTCGAGGATCGCGGCGATCATGCGCGTGGTCGAGGTCTTGCCGTTCGTGCCGAGCACGTGGATCGCGTCGAAGCGCCGCTGCGGGGAGCCCAGCACGGTCATCATCCGCCGCATCCGGTCCAGCCCGAAGCGCATCCCGAACAGCTCGAGCGAGCGCAGCTGTCGCTCGGCCTGGGCCTCCGTCCACACGGCCGTATCGCTGCTTGGCTTGGAGGGATGCATCGCTGCACTCAGTCCGGCGAACCGTCCGGGCGCTCTCGCCTCAGCGGCGCTTGCGCCCGCGCCCGCCGCGCACGAGCGGCAGCAGCTCGCGACCCATGCCCTTCAGGTCGAGCTTGCGCACGAGCTTGCGCAGCTCGTCGCGTTCCCTGGCGCTGAGGTGGCCGAGCCGCCCGCGCGACTCGCGCACCAGGCGCGTCAGCCGTGCGCGATCCTTCTCCGAGAGCGCGCGCCAGCGTTCGCCGAGCACCACACCGCCTGCAGCAGCGCGGCCCACGGAAGCGCCTTCAAGCGCGAGCGCGATGAGTCCGACGTCGATGACCGTCTGGAGCTGAGCTTGGACACAGCCGCGATAGTAGCGAGCAGTGCGCTCAGGCCGACTCCTCGCGCAGCGAGGCGTCCTCGGCGTCTTCGGGCGCGGCTTCGGTGACGAGCGTCGGCGTGAGGCCCTTCTCGACCGTCTCCTTGGTGACGACGCACTTCTTCACGTCGCGGCGCGAGGGCAGCTCGAACTGCACCTCGAGCAGGATCTCCTCGATGATCGAGCGCAGCCCGCGCGCGCCGGTTTCGCGCGCGAGGCCCTTCTCGGCGACGGCCATCAGCGAGTCCTCGGAGAACACCAGCTCGATCCCGTCGAAGGCGAAGAAGCGCTGGAACTGCTTGACGAGCGCGTTGCGCGGCTCGACGAGGATCGAGACGAGGTCGTCGCGCGTGAGCTGGTGCACGGCGGACATCACCGGCAGGCGCCCGATGAACTCGGGGATCAGCCCGTACTCGATCAGGTCCTCGGGCAGGCAGTGCTCGAACACCTCGCCGGTGTCGCGCTCGGCCTTGGCCTCGATCGCGGCCGCGAAGCCGACCCCTTTGTGGCCGATGCGGCGCTCGATCACCTTGTCGAGGTTGGCGAACGCGCCGCCGCAGATGAACAGCACGTTGGTCGTGTCGATCGTCAGGAACTCCTGGTGGGGATGCTTGCGCCCGCCCTGCGGCGGCACCGAGGCCTGGGTGCCCTCGAGGATCTTCAGCAGCGCCTGCTGGACGCCCTCGCCGGAGACGTCGCGCGTGATCGAGGGGTTGTCGGCCTTGCGCGCGATCTTGTCGACCTCGTCGATGTAGATGATCCCCGTCTCGGCCTTCTTGACGTCGTAGTCGGCCGCCTGGATCAGCTTGAGCAGGATGTTCTCGACGTCCTCGCCGACGTAGCCGGCCTCGGTCAGCGCGGTCGCGTCGGCGATCGCGAACGGCACGTTGAGGATCCGCGCGAGCGTCTGTGCGAGCAGCGTCTTGCCGCAGCCGGTCGGGCCGAGCAGCAGGATGTTCGACTTCTGCAGCTCGATGTCGGACTCGCCGGACATCATCATCTGGACGCGCTTGTAGTGGTTGTAGACGGCGACCGACAGCGTGCGCTTGGAGGCGTCCTGGCCGACGACGTACTCGTCGAGCACCTCGTAGATTTCGCGCGGCTTGGGCAGGTTCTCGATGTCGAACGCCGGCGGCGCCGAGAGCTCCTCGTCGATGATCTCGTTGCAGAGGTCGATGCACTCGTCGCAGATGTAGACGCCGGGACCGGCGATCAGCTTCTTGACCTGCCGCTGGGACTTGCCGCAGAAGCTGCAGAGGAGCTGCTCGTTGGAGTCTGTCGGTCTGGCCATATCCCTTTGATCTCCCCGTCGGGCTTTCTCCAGGCGTGCCCGGAGCTAGTGCTCCGAGATCACGCGGTCGATGATGCCGTACTCCTTCGCCTCCTCGGAGCTCATGAAGTAGTCGCGCTCGGTGTCTTTGCGCACCTGCGTCGAGGTCCTTGTGGGTGTGCTTGGCGATGATCTCGTCCAGGCGCCGGCGGACGTCGATGATCTCTTTGGCGTGGATCTCGATGTCCGTCGCCTGCCCCTGGAAGCTCGAGGAGACCTGGTGGATCAGGATCTTCGCGTTCGGCAGCGCCATCCGCTTGCCCTCGGCGCCGCCCGCCAGCAGCAGCGCGCCCATCGACATCGCGATGCCGACGCAGATCGTCTGCACGTCGGGCTTGATGAACTGCATCGTGTCGTAGATCGCCAGGCCCGCGTAGACCGAGCCGCCCGGGCGAGTTGATGTACAGCGAGACGTCCTTCTCGGGGTCCTCGGACTCCAGGTGCAGCAGCTGGGCGACGATCAGGTTCGCGATCTGGTCGTCGACCGGCGTGCCGAGGAAGATGATCCGCTCGTTGAGCAGGCGGCTGTAGATGTCGAACGCTCGCTCGCCGCGCGAGGTCTGCTCGACGACCATTGGGACAAGTGGGCTCATAGTCCTCGCTTTGGTTTCGCTTCGCCGGCCGGATTCCTCTAGAGGCTAGCGGCGATCTCTGATCGGCGGTGTCCACAGGCGTGCGGCTCCAGCCGCCTCCTGGTGCTCCGCGGAGCTCTTCTCGGGCGTCCACAGCTGCTCCCGCGCCTGCGCCTGCGCCACGGGGATCGGCGTCGGCGGCGCCGCGATCAGGTCGATCGCCTTGCGCGCTGCGAGGTCCTCGCGCACCTCCTCCAGGCGCCCCGCGGCAGCGCAGATCGCCGAGCAGCTTCTGCGGCTCGACGCCCTCGCGCTCGGCGCTCGGCGCGAGCGCCTCGCAGCAGCTCCTCCTCGCTCGGGCTGATGCCCTCGGCCGCGACGACCGCGGTGATCACCGCCTCGCGGCGCAGCGCCAGCTCCGCGTCCGGCTCCATCTCGGCGAGGATCTCCGGCTCCTGGCGACCGACGATCTGCAGGTACGCCTCGCGCGAGATCCCGCGGTGCGAGAGCGAGTGGAGCATCCGCTCCCACATCTCCTGCGCCCGCGCCTTGACGAGCTCGGGCGTGACCGCGACGCGCGCCTGGGCCACCGCCGCGTCGAGCGCGGCCTGGCGGAACTCGGACTCGACGCGTGCTTGCTCGAGCTCGAGCAGGCGCCGGCGGATGTCCTCGCGCAGCTCGTCCAGGTCGTCGAAGCCGGCGTCGACCGCGAGGTCGTCGTCGACCTCGGGAAGCTCCTTGCAGCTTGACCTCCTTGACGGTCACCTCGAACGAGGCCTCGCGCCCGGCGAGCTCCTCGTTGCCGTAGTCGGCCGGGAAGGTCAGCGCGCGCGTGCGCGTCTCGCCCGCGCTCGCGCCCAGCAGCCCCTCCTCGAAGCCGGGGATCAGGTTGCCGCCGCCGAGCTCGACGAGCTGGTCGCGGCCCTCGCCGCCCGCGAACGGCTCCCACTGCTGGCCGCCGCCGGATGCGTCGCCTGCGGCGAGCGAGCCGACGTAGTCGACGACCACGAAGTCGCCCTGGCCAGCCGGGCGCTCGGCGCGTCTGCAGCCGCGCGAGGCGCTCGCGCATCGCCTCGATCTCCTGCTGGATGTGCTCCTCGCCGACGCTGCGGCTCGCGGCGGGCGACCTCGAGGCCCCTGTACTCGCCGAGCTCGGCCTTCGGAAGCACGCCGATCTCGATCGAGAACTCGAGCGCCTCGCCCTGCGGCGGAAGCTCGCCGAGGTCGAGCTGCGGATCGCCGACGGGCACGATCCCCGACGTCTCGATCGCGTCCGAGTACCAGCTCGAGAGCGTGTCGCGCACGGCCTCCTCGAGCACCGCCTCGCGCCCGATGCGCTGGATCACGAGCGGCGCCGGCACCTTGCCGCGCCGGAAGCCCGGCAGCTTCAGCTCGCGCCCGAGCTGCTGCGCCTTGTGCTCGAGGCGCCCCTCGACCTCGCCGGCCGGCACCTGCACCTGCAGCGCGCACGCGCGAGTCGGGCAGCTCGGTGACGGTGGTCTTCACCGCGGCTGGCACCCCCGCCACGATACCGTGCCGCCAGTGAGCTCCAGGACGCGCTTGCGAGCGTTGCCGCGCGTGCCGAGACCTGGCTGTGGACCGGCCCGGCTGGCCACCTCCTCGGCGGCGCGCTCGACCTCGTGCAAGCGCTTGCGCGGCACGCGCTCGCGCGGGCGCGGCGGCGGATCGCTCCGTGAAGATCCGCCGCGCTGCCTCAGCGCAGCTGCCGCCGTGCGCCGACGGCTTGAGCTACGCCACTGCCGATGCGGCGCTCGCCCTGCCGAACGGGAGCACGACGCCGCGCGGGACCACGAGCACCGGGCAGGTCGCGATCTCGATCAGGTGTTCGGCCGAGGCGCTGATCGAGACGCGGCCCGGCTCGGCCTCCGCGCGCGAGTCGACGACGAGCAGGTCGGCCTGCTCGTTGGCGACGGGCGCGACGCTCGCGCCGAGCGCCGCGGCGAGCGCCTCGGCCGTCTTGCGGGCCCCGCCTTCGCTGTCGCCGACGGCGACGATCCGCGTGATCGCGGGCTCGCCTTCGGCGAGGTCCACCGGCGCGATCGCGATCGCGGTGCGACCGCCTTCGAGCAGGCGCTCGGCCGAGTTGCCGATCGCCACGTGGCCTTTGGCGGTGTGCGAGTCCGAGCAGAACACGATCACCTCAGCGCCGATGCGCTCGGCGAGCGCGGCGAGCCCCTCGGGGGTCGAGCGGTCGGTCACGACGTAACGGCCGGCATTGGGGTCGCCGAGCAGCTCGACGCCGCGCTCGAGCAGCTCGCGCGCCTCGGCTTCCGCGAGCGTCTCGCGATCGCGATCGGGCTCATGCGTGTGGCGCACGTAGGCGAGCGAGACCTCGGCGCCGGCGCCGGCGAACAGGCGCCCGAGGGCGATCGCGTCGTCCTCGTTGGCGGTGCCGTCGTAGGAAACGATGATCTTGGCGGACATTGGCTTGCTCCTGTCCTGTCGGTGGGCCGGTTCGGCCGGCCTGAGTGGTGGGTTCGCTTGTGCTTTCGCGAGCATGTTGGCAGCTCCTGCCATCAGTACCAATGATACTTGTGATCTCTGCTATAAGCCGTGCTTATGCTCAACGTCGCCCGGCTGAGGGCCCTCAAGGAGGTCGCCTACCGCGGCTCGTTCTCGGCCGCCGCCGAGGCGCTCTCCTACACACAGTCCGCCGTCTCCCAGCAGATCGCTGCGCTCGAGGCCGAGACCGGCCTGACGCTGCTCGAGCGCCACCCGCGCGGCGTCAGCCTGACCGCCGCCGGGCAGACCCTGGTGGGACACGCCGAGGGCATCCTCGCGCGCCTGGAGGCGGCCGAGGCGGCGCTGTCGGCGATCGCGGGGCTGCGCGGCGGGCGGCTGCGGATGGCCTCGTTCCCGACCGCCGGAGCGACGCTGATGCCGCTGGCGATCGCCACCTTCCGCTCCTCCTACCCCGACGTCGAGCTGACGCTCGCCGAGGGCGAGCCCGAGGAGATCGTGCCGCGGCTGCGCGCCGGCGAGCTCGACCTCGCGCTGCTGTTCGAGTTCGCCGGCGAGTCGCCTCTGCACGAGGGCATGACGCGCGTCGAGCTGCTCGAGGACCCGATGTACCTCGCGCTCCCGCGCGAGCATCCGCTCGCGGCAAAGGGAGAGCTGCGTCTCGAGGACCTGCGCCGAGAAGCGTGGGTTCAGACCTCGCACTCGAGCCCGTGCGCGCGCCACGTCGTGCGCTGCTGCCACGCGGCTGGCTTCGAGCCGAAGGTGTGCTTCGAGAGCGACGACTACCAGACCGTCCAGGGTCTGGTCGCCGCCGGCGTCGGCGTCGCGCTGATCCCCGAGCTCGCGCTGTCGGTCGTGCGCGAGGACATCGTGATCCGCGCGCTCTCGCCGCGCCCGCCGGTGCGCCAGGTGATCGCCGCGGTGCCCGCCGGAGCTCGGCTGGTGCCCGCCGCGCCGGCGATGCTCGGGGTGCTCGAAGAGGCCGCCAGGGGCTACGAAGCGCTCGGGGCGCCCCACCAAGCAGGTGGGACGCCCCGAGTGTGATTCCTAGCTCGCCTCTAGGAGGCCAGGATGCGGCTTATTCGACAGGCCCGCAGTCGGGTTTCATGACGCTGTCGGCCAGCGTGTGGTATCCGGCCGGCGTCGGGTGAATGTCGGGTCCGTCTGCGCTGCGTGTGTCGCCCGGTGCAATGGTGACTTTTTCGCCATATTTCAGGAACTTACCGGGTTCGTATTCGAATTCGGTGAAGTTGGCCATGTTCGTCCATGCCTGCAGCCTCGTCGGTTCTGACTTTGTGCCCGGGTCGAACCTCGGCTGCGGGTTCGCGAAGCACACGTGGAACGCTTCGTGACCTTCTTCGGCCGCTTCGACCCCTTCGTCCATGAGCAGTTTGTTCTCCTTGAAGTTCAGGATCGATGCGAGGGTGTTCGAGCCTTCCAGCAGTTCGCCCGTTCCGAACACGTTGCCGTACGGGTCATAGCCGCCCTGGAAGACGACCTTGCCTTCGTAGTTGACGCCGCCGAACACCGTGCCTTTGCGGATCGCGAACATGATTTTTCCAATGTTTTCCAGGATATGTTTGAATATTTCGCTCGCGTGCGATTCAACGCATTCTTTGACCGACTTCTTGCCGGCTGCTTCGGCAGCTGCCTTCCCGGCTGCTTCCGCTTCTGCCGATGACTTGCCTTCGCCGAGCGCTTTTATATACGCTTCTTCGTAGGCCTTTTCCTCGGCCGGTTTCGCTTCTGCTTCGCATTTCGCGATCGCGTGAAGCTCGTCGTTCGCGCCGATGTCCATCGTGATCGTCGTGACCGGTGTGCCTTTTTCGGACTCGCCCTTGATGACGCCGAGCGCGTCTTCGAGCTGCGACTCACCCACATAGGGATTGTGCAGCGGTCCACCTACGCCCGGGATGTGGTACGCGTTCCAGGCTTCCTGATACGCGCACGGCGCTTCATTGTGTTCGGGGTCGAGGGCTTTGCCGATCGTGCCGTTGCCGATGAACGAGTCGGTCGTCTCACCGGGGCAGCCGTCGTTGATCAGCTGATCGCCGGCGGCTTTGGCTTTGGAGCCGTTGAAGTAGTAGTTGTCGTAGCCTAGTTCGAAGCCTTTGGCCGGGTCGCCTGTGGCGATCCCGTTGTTGTAGAGCTCCTGGGAGTAGCCGAATGCCAGCGAATCCCCAAGTGCCAGGTCGGTGTGCGTGACTGTGACTTTCGCGCTGGCGCTTGACGCGAACACGCCCGAGATCACCAGGGCGAGCGCGAAGAACAGGCACCCGCCAAGGCGGCGCAACGAAACTGCCGAGCCATTCGTGGCTGACATCTCACATCCTCCTCATACTTGCGGGACATGCCCGCAGGCACAGCCCCCTCTATGGAATATCCCTCTATGCAGTTCTCTGCAGGCGGAAGCCCGGGAGACTGCCGAGCATAGCCGCCGCGCAGACCCATGTCAAGCGCGGTTTCCGAGCGCGATCACTGCAAATGCCGCCCCGTCAGCGGGCGCAGCCGTCCGGAGCGGGTGGGACGCTTTTGATTCAAGTCATCCGAGAGGGGTCGTGCCGATGAACGTCGTGAGCCTGCTGTTGCTGATCGTCGGAGTCCTCGCCGGGGCCGCCGGCGCCGTCGCCCTGCTGCGGCCGCACCGCGGCGGATGCGCGACGAGCTGAAGGCGATCTCGCTCGACGTGCTGGCCAGACCGGCGACTCGCTCGCGCAGCGCGTCGCGGAGGCGCGCCGCGCCGAGGAGGAGCGCGGCAGCCGGCGAGATGGCGAGGCGCGCCGAGGAGATCAAGGGCCTCGTGCGCCCGGTCCAGGAGAAGCTCGGCAGGATGGAGAGCGAGATCGGGCGCCTCGAGCGCGAGCGCCGCCAGGCGCAGGGCGAGCTGGCGCAGATGCTCCGCCAGCTGGGCGACGGCGTCGGCACGCTGCGCCAGGAGACCGGCAACCTCGTCTCGGCGCTGAAGCGCCCCTCGACGCGCGGCTCGTGGGGCGAGATCCAGCTGCGCAACGTCGTCGAGATGGCGGGCATGGTCGCCCACTGCGACTTCGTCGAGCAGAGCACGATCCAGACGCCCGACGGGGCGCTGCGGCCCGACATGCTCGTGCGCCTGCCGGGCGGCAAGCTGATCGTCGTCGACTCGAAGGTCCCGCTCGACGCCTACCTCTCGGCGCTCGAGGCCACCGATGAGCAGGCGAGCGCGAGCTGCACCTCGCGCGCCACGCGCAAGCAGACGCGCGAGCACATCGCCAAGCTCGCGCTCAAGGGCTACCAGCGCCAGTTCGACTCGACGCCCGAGTTCGTCGTGATGTTCGTGCCCTCGGACGGCATCTACCAGGCGGCGCTCGCCGCAGGATCCGGCGCTGATCGAGTACGGCGTCCAGCAGCAGGTGCTGATGGCCACGCCGACGACCCTGATCGGCCTGCTGTGGGCGGTCCACTACGGCTGGCGCCAGGAGCTGATCGCCGAGTCGGCGCGCGAGATCGCCGACGTCGGCGCGCGAGCTGCACCGCCGCCTCGGCTCGCTTCGTCGAGCCGCTCGCGAAGGTCGGGCGCCAGCTCGACTCGGCGATCTCCGCCTACAACGAGGCGGTCGGCTCCTTCGACGCATCGCGTGATCCCGCAGGTGCGGCGCATCGAGCAGGCCGGCGCCGCCTCCGAGCGCGACGTGCTCGCGCCGGCCGCGGTCGAGATCACCGCGCGGGCGCTCACCGCGCAGCCGGAGTTCGGGCCGGGCGTGTCCTCGCCGCTGGCCGCGGCCGCGCCGCACGAGCTCTCCGCCGCGGAGAGCGTGTCCGCCGGCGCATGACGATCATCACGATCAGCGCGAAGGCGACCGGGACCGTCGCCGGCAGCTCGTCGACGACGAAGAACAGCAGGTCGAAGCCGAGCGCGAAGCAGCGCCGTCAGGACCGCGCCGCGCAGCTGCAGGCGCGCCGCCCGAGCGTCGACCGCCAGCAGCGCCGCCGAGCGCGCCGGCGATGAACAGGTCGCCGTAGCCCATCACCGCCGAGCCGAAGACTGCGCTCTGCAGCCGCGGCAGGCCCGCCGCCGGGTGCGCGGCGTTGAGCGCGTTGTTGGGCCGCTGCAGCAGGTCGGAGACCACGAGCGCCGTGTCGGCGAGCGCCATAGCGACGATCCCGGCGGCCAGCCAGCGCGGGCGGCGTGACCGCCGCGAGCAGCACGCCGAGCGCGACGCAGCTGAGCGCAGAGAGCACCAGCGCCGCGCCCTCCCCGGCCAGCCCGCCGCGGTCGGCCCAGGCCAGCGCGAACAGCGGCACGACCAGCAGCGCGCGCGCGGGCCGCGCGCCGCGTGCAAGCCAGCCGAGCGCGAGCGCGGCGAGCAGCGGCACGGCGCACAGCGCGAGATAGGTCAGGCCCTGCGCGCTCGCGTGTTCGGCGGCGCGCGCGACGAACACGAAGCCGATCACCGACAGCGGCGGGACGACCGCCCAGCGGCGGCCGCGCAGTCGCGCGAGCCGTGGCAGCGACCGAGCGGGCGGGGCAGCGCGACCACGGCCCCCTGCAGCGAGCGACAGCAGGCGATCGAGATCCAGAACGGGGAGCATCGCCAGCAACATAGACCGCTCGCGTACCTAGACCCTCGCGCACGGCGGCTGGCGGTTTCAGTGCCCGAGCTGACCGTCTTGATCACGAGCAGCAGCGACCGCCACGACGAGATAGCCGCGCAGCAGGAGCATGCCGGCCTTGCGCCCGGGCGACCACACGGGGCGCTCGAGCAGCGCGAGCGGCGGCATCGTCCATGTGCTGCGCGGCGCTGCGGCCGTCGGGCGCAACCTCGACGCGGCGCGCCCGGCCGGCGCGGTTGCGAGCGGCGTAGACGGCCATCGCCGCGAGGATCGCCAGCTAGGACGAGCGACAGGTAGAGGAACAGCTGCGTCACGTTCGACGCTCGGGAACATCGTGCTCGCCATCAGGATCAGCGAGAGCTCGACGAGCACGCCGATGATCACGCTCGCGACCGCGTTCAGCCACGGCGGGTTCGACCACGGCCCGAGCACCTCGCGGTCGTTGCAGAGCAGCAGCAGGAACACGGTCGCGCTCGGCAGCAGCACGCCGGCCAGCGCCTGCACCGAGGTCGTGATCAGACCGAGCGGCGCGCTGCGGGATCAGCACGATGCCCGGCGGCCGCGGCCACCATCAGCGCGAAGCTCCCGTAGAAGAGCTTCGCGTCGAGCGGCCGCGGTTGAGCGAGTGCTTGGCCCCGAACACGTCGCCGAACGCGTAGGAGGTCGCGAGCGTGACCGCCGCCGCGCCGATCAGCGAGGCGTTCAGCAGCACGATCGCGAAGAACGTCCCGGCGGTCGATCCGAGGCGGTGTCCGAGCTCGGTCGCGACCGCGCCCGCATCGGAGAAGTGGCCGAAGTAGGCGGTGCCGGCGAACGCGAACGCCGTCGATCGCGATCAGCGCGCCGGCGCCGATCACGACGACGAACGCGCCGATCACCGTGTCGGCGCGCTCGTAGTTGATCCAGCGCGGCGTGATGCGCTTGTCGATGATGTTCGACTGCTGGAAGAACAGCTGCCAGGGCGCCACCGTCGTGCCGACGATCGCGATGATCAGGAGCACCGCGGTCGAGTTGGCGCCGCCGCGGATGCCCGGCACGAAGGTGTGCTCGACGATGTCGCCGACGTCGCGGGTGCGCGAGCACGAGCAGCGGGATCACGAGGAAGTTCGCGACGACGAACACGTACATGAACCGCTCCCAGCTGCGGAAGCTGCCGGTCGAGGTGATCGCGACGAGCGCGCCGCCGCGATCGGCACGGCCACGTACTGTGCTGACGCCGAAGTAGCCGAGCGCGAGGCTCACGCCGATGAACTCGGTGACGATCGTCAGGAAGTTCAGGAGGAACAGGTCGCCGACCGAGAACGCGCCCCAGAACCTGCCGAAGCGCTCGAAGATCAGGCGCGCGTGCCCGACGCCGGTGACCGCGCCGAGGCGGATGACCATCTCCTGGTTGACGATCAGCACCGGGATCAGCAGCAAGAGCACCCACAGCAGGCTCGTGCCGTAGTTCTGGCCCGCCTGCGCGTAGGTCGAGACGCCGCCGGCGTCGTTGTCGCCGACCATCACGATCAGGCCGGGGCCCATGATCGCGAGCAGCGCCATCGCGCGCGAGCGCCAGCCGTGGCGCTCGCCGCTGTCGTGCATCGCGATCGTCCCGAGCGCGCCGCGGATGTCGCCGATGTGCGCCTCGTCGAGGACGGGCGGCACGCCGCTCGCCTGCGCGCGGGCCTCGACGGGCGCTGCTCAAGCGTCGTCTGGTCCTCGGCCATGTCGGTCACCTCCTTTCCCTGACTCGCGGGCTACGCAGTCGCGTCGCGGCGCACGCCGGCGCGACGGGCTCCCGGAGGAAAGCGCGATCTAGGCCAGGAGGGACGAGCCCGACGGGCGTGCGGCCGGCTGGGTACTTCGTGGCTGTTCTCGTTGTCCATGCCGGCCTCCTTTCTTCGCGCCGTCTGCGAGAGCTCGTCGAGTCCAGCCTAGCAATGGCCGGCGCGGCGCGGACGCTCAGTCGCGCGCGACCCCGAAACGCCGCCGCCAGCCGCTCGGCAAGCGTCAGCTCGAGCACGTCATCGACGGTCACCACGCCGACCATCCGCTCCTCGTCCTCGTCGATCGACCGGGAGCATCACGAGGTTGTAGTCGGTCATCATGCGCGCCACCTCGGGCAGTCGGCGTCGGTCGCGACCGACACGGGCTCGTGCTCGGCGACTCCTCGAGCAGCGCTGTGCGCGGATCGGCGCGCAGCAGCGTGACGACGGCCACCGAGCCTGTCAGCCCGCCTTCGGGGTCGCACAGGTAGACGGTGGTCAGCGTGCCGGCGGCGAGGTCGCTGGAGCGCACCCGCTCGATCGCCCGTCGCGACCGTCGTCCGCCGGCGCGAGCCCGATGAAGTCCGGGCTCATCAGCCCGCCAGCCGTCGACGGGTTGTAGCCGAGCAGCACTTCGATCTGCCGCCGCTGAGCGGCGGGCAGCAGCGCGAGGATGCGACCGCGCCGGTCCTGGTCGATCTCGACGATCAGATCGGCGGCGTCGTCGGGGGCCATGCGCGCGATCACCGCCGCGACCTGCGCGTCGGGGCGCTCGCGGATGAACTCCAGCTGGTGATGCTCGTCGAGCTCCTCGAACACGTCGGCCTCGAGCTCGCGGTCCTGCCCGACCGCCTCGATGATCTCCTCGCCCTCGTCGTGCGAGGCTGCCTCGACGAGGTCGGCGATCTCGGCCGGGTGCAGGTTGGCGAGCTTGCGGTGGGAGAAGCGCAGGCGCGCGGTCGGGACGTGGCCGACGAACGGCTCCATGTCGGACCAGTCGAGAAACGGCCGGTCGCCGATCATGCCGCGCAGGCGGCGCGGCAGCAGGCGCCGCAGCCGCGCGCGCGCGCTCGGATCGACGCCCACCACCCGCCACCAGCCGCTCGATGCAGGCCAGCTCGATCTCGTGCGCGGTGACCAGCCGCGGCGGATCGGCCTCGACGTTGACGAGCTTGCGTCCGAGCACGTCGGCGCCGAGCAGCACCTCGCCCGGACGGCGCTCGAAGCGCCCGAGGCTCAGCTTCTCGCCGGACAGCCGCACCGCTCCGGGCTCGAGCGAGGCGATCCGGTCCACGGGCACGAACAGCTCGCGCCCGCCGATCCTCGCCTTCAAGCCCGTGACCGGCGGATAGCCGCCGTCGGCGAGACGCACGATCACGTCCTCGACCCGACCGAGCCGCTCGCCCGCTCGATCCAGCAGCGGGCTGCGGAGCACCGACGATAGGTGCACTACCGGCTGCGGCAACAGCACCAACCGGAACGTTACGCCTCGGTCCTCGGCTCGACCAGCAGCGCCGCGCCGATCGCGCCGCCGAGGTCGCCGAGCGCGGCGACGTGCACGTGCGGCGGGCGCGAGTCGACGAACAGGTGCGGCTGCATCGCTTCCGCGATCCGCTTGGCGTATGGATGGCCGAGCCGGACTCCCAGCCCGCCGCCGATGATCACCCCCTCGACGTCGAGCACGTTGACGGCCGAGGCGATGCCGGCGCCGAGCGCCTCGACAGCGCGGTCGATGATCTGGTGCGCGAGCTTGTCGCCGTGCTCGAGCGCGCGCGCCCAGATGCCGCTCGTCAGGCGGGTGCGTTCGTGCTCCTGCCATCAGCTTGAACAGGTCGGTCTTGCGGCCCTTCTCGATGAGCCGGCGCGCATGCGCTTCCATCGCGGCGCGCCCGGCGTAGGCCTCCATGCAGCCGCGCCGGCCGCAGGTGCAGCGCGCCCCGTCGATCTCCACGACCATGTGCCCGATCTCCCCGGCGCCGCCGCGACCCGTCCACGGCTGCGCCGCCGAGGATCAGGCCGCCGCCGACGCCCGTCCCCCAGAAGACGCCGAGCAGCGAGCTGTACAGGCGCCCGGCGCCCAGCTTGAACTCGGCGTCGGTCGCGACCTGGACGTCGTTGCCGACCCTCACCTCGCAGCCGAGCGCCGCTTCGAGGCGTCGCCGCCAGCGGGAAGCGTGCCCTCCCAGCCGGGCAGGTTGCGCGCGCTGCGAGACGTTGCCGTCTTCGATCGTCCCCGGCGACCCCACCCCGACGCCCGCCAGCGCGGCGGGCTCGACCCCGGCCGCGCCGGCGGCGTCGCGCAGCGCCGCCTCCATCTCGGCCGCCACGTCGGCCGGCCCGCCGCGTGGTCGGCGTCGGCGCGCGCGAGCCGAGCCGAGCACGTGATGATCACTCGTCGACGATCGCGGCCTGGATCTTCGTCCCGCCGAGGTCGATCCCGCCGTAGGCTGGACATGCGCGCGGATCATCGCAGGACAGCGCGCCCACGGCGCGCTCGCGGCGGCTGCTGCCAGGCGCCGACCGCTGGCACGGCGCGCGCCCCATGCTTACGCCGCGAGCCGAATTTAGCCCCGCTTGCAGCGTTTCTTCGCCCGCTCTTACTGGTCCTGGCCACAGTATCTGAGGCAGTGACATGACCGAGCGCACCAGAGCATCCTGGCTCGTCTATGCACTGGGGGCTCTCTGCGCCGGCGCGATCGCAGCGGCGATCCTCGTCGTGGGACCCGCGTCGGGCAGCCAGGCGAGCGTCACCCGCACGGCGACCGTCGCGCAGGGCGTCGTGCAGTCGACCGTGTCGGGCAGCGGAACGCTTCAACCGGCGATCGAAAGTCGGCGTCAATTTCGCCACGAGCGGCACGCTCACGCACGTGTTCGTGAGCGTCGGCGACCACGTCACACGCGGAGAGCTGCTCGCCGAAATCAGCCCGACCAGCGCGGAATCGAGCCTGCGCTCGGCGGAAATGAGCCTGACCACCGAGGAAGCGGCGTATCAGGCGGCGGTTGAAGGGCTCACGCCCGTGGAGGTGCGCGAGAACGACATCAGCGCAGCGCAGTCGCGGGCGTCGGTCGCCTCCGCGAAGCAATCGCTCAAGCAGTCACGAGAAACAGCAAAGTCAGACGAAGCCTCCTCCGCGGCGACGGTCGCGCAGGATGAGCTTGCGCTGAAGCGAACCGAACAGTCGGTCGCGCTGGAAGCGACGAGCGAGCAGGACACGGTCAACCAGGCGATCAGCCAGCTGCAGCTCCGATGAACAGGCCCTCGCCAGTGCGAGGTCCCAGCTCGAAGAAGCGAAGTCCCTGCTCGCCGCCGAAAAGGCCAAGTCGCCTCCCAACGAAGCGAAGGTCAGCGCAGCCGAATCGAAGGTCATCTCGGCCGAATCGACGGTCAAGTCCGACGAAGCCAAAGTCAGCCAGGACAGCAATTCGATAACTGACCGCGCAGAACGGTCAAGCCGCGGCGGCCCTCAAGGGCCAGCAGTCGATCGACAGCGCTCGCAACGCGGTCACGAACGCGAAGCTGAACGTCTCGTCCACCAAGCTCAAGGATCAGCAGTCGATCGCGCAGGCGCAGACCAGCGTCACGAACGCCGAACAGTCGCTGCAGGCCACGCTCGCCTCCAATGAAGCCAAGGCGGCGCCGCCCACGAGATCGACGGTGGTGAGCGCCGAAAACAGCGTCAAGAGCGCGCAGCTGACGGTCGAAAACGCGCGCCGGACCGCTGTCGGAGACGAAGCTGTATGCGCCCGCCGAAGGCGTGGTCGCGTCGATCAAGAACTCCGTCGGCGAAGCCGTCTCGGGAACAGGGACGTCGTCGAGTGAAACGAGCAGCAGCAGCAGCGGCAGCAGCGCTGCGGGCAGCAGCGGGACTCACGGCACGACCGGGACCGGGAGCAGCAGCACCGAACCAGCGGCGGCACGGGCGCAAGCGGCAGCACGGGCGCAAGCGGCAGCGGCACGCGTGGCAGCAGCGCCAGCGGCGCCAGCGGCGGACTCGGCAGCGCCAGCAGCGGCGCGAGCGGCAGCGCAACGGGCAGCGGCAGCAGCGGCGCCGGCGGCAGTGCAACCGGCAGCGGCAGCAGCGGCGCCAGCGGCAGTGCCACCGGCGGCGGCAGCAGCGGCGCCAGCGGTGGCGCGGTCAGCGTCGGCACCGGCGGCGGGACGACCACCAGCACCCACGGTGGCGGCGTCTATGAGGACATCGCCGACCCGAGCGGCAGCGCCGGCACCACGGGCAGCAGCGCCGCCACCACGGGCAGCACCGCCGCCAGCACGGGCAGCAGTACCAGCACGAGCAGCGAAAGCAGCAGCAGCAATTCGTTCATCGAACTGGTTGACGTGCACGGCTATCAGGTGGTGGTGCCGTTGAGCGAGTCTGAAATCTCGAACGTGCATGTCGGTCAGATCGCCACGGTGACGGTCGAAGCGCTTGAAGGGCGCAAGTTCGCGGCTCACGTTGTGAGCTTGCCGGTTCTCTCGACGACGCAACAGCGGTGTCGTGAGCTACGACGTCACCTTCCAGCTCGATCAGGTGGAAGCGGCTCTGAAGCCCGGCATGAGCGCGACCGCCGAAGTCGTCGTCAAGCAGGAAGAAGGCATCAACGTGCCGACTAGCGCGATCTCCGGCGGTACGGTGACCGTGGTGCGCAACGGCAAGCATGAACGCCAGCGTGTCGTCACGGGGCTCGCCGGCAACAGCTCGACGATCATCCTCAGCGGCCTGAAGGCCGGAGAAACGATTGTGCTGCCGACGGCAACCACGAGCTCGAGTACCAGCCGCACCTGCCTCAGCCGGCCGCGGCGGCCTCGGGGGCGGCGGCCTGGGCGGCGGTCTCGGCGGGGCCCTCGGCGGCGGCAGGCGGCGGCGCCTTCTTCAGGGGTGGCGGGTGATGCGGCGCGCTCTGCGCTCGGGCGTGCAGCGCCCGCGCGTGCCCCGCGGGCAGCCTCTCGTGAGGCGCGCGGTTCCCGGCGGCTCGGCCAACGGCGAGCGCCGCCGTGTGCAGCATCCGGTCATAGAGGTGCACAAGGTGACGAAGATCTTCGAGCTTGGTCAGATCCGCGTGCGCGCGCTGCGCAACGTCTCCCTGCAGATCGACACCGGTGACCTGGTCGCGATCATGGGCAGCTCGGGCAGCGGCAAGACCACGCTGATGAACATCCTCGGCTGCTCTGGACATACCCACGAGCGGCAGCTACCTGATCGATGGCGTCGATGTCAGCGAGATGGACGAGGACGATCTCGCCGATCTGCGCAACCGCAAGATCGGATTCGTCTTTCAGAGCTTCAACCTCGTCGCGCGCACGAGCGCGCTCGTCAACGTCGAGCTGCCGCTCGCCTACGCCGGACTGAGGGGGGCAGAGCGCAGGCGGCGCGCCGAACGGGCTTTGCGCTCGGTCGGGATGGGCCAACCGCCTGCACCATCAGCCATCGGAGCTCTCCGGCGGCCAGCAGCAGCGCGTCGCGGTCGCACGAGCGCTCGTGACCAACCCTCGCTGATCCTCGCCGATGAGCCGACCGGGAACCTCGACTCGCACTCCACCGAGGACGTCCTTCGGATCTTCGCGCGCCTGAACGAGGAAGGCACGGACCGTGGTGCTGATCACGCACGAGCCCGACGTAGCCGAGCAGGCCAAGCGGGTGATCCGCCTGAGCGACGGCGAAGTCGTCGACGACCGTCGCTTGATCGGCCTGCACGACGCCCCGCCCGTGGTCACGACGCAGAAGTCGGCGCATCCTCGCCCGGTCGGAGCCGGCGTCGCGGAGGCCCAGCCATGATCGGGCCGCGAGACGCTGCGCATCGCCTGGAGCGGGATCACCGCGAACAAGCTCCGCTCCGGGCCTGACGATCCTCGGCATGACGATCGGCGTCGCCTCGGTGATCATCCTGATCGCCGTCGGCAACGGCTCCTCGAAGGCCGTGCAGTCGCGCATCCAGAGCCTCGGCACCAACGTGCTGATCGTGCAGGGCAGCGGCGGCTTTCGCGGCGGCGCGCGGGCGAGCACGACGGCGACCAGTCTCGCTGACCAAGGCGGACGCCGAAGCGCTGCAGAATCCCGGCCTGGCGCCGGACGTCAAGAGCGCCGTCGCCGGTGGTCAACGCCAGCAGCGTGAAACTCGTCTACGGCGGCTCGAGCTATGAACCGTCCTCGTTCGTCGGCACCACGCCGTCCTATCTCACCGCCCACACCTACAAGGTCCAGGAAGGCGCGTCCTTCACCTCCGAAGACGTCAGCAAGCACGAGCGCGTGGCGGTGATCGGCCAGACCGTCGTGCAGGAACTGTTCGCCGGGCAGAGCGCCGTAGGGCAGACCATGAAGGTCAACGGGAGCAACTACGAAGTCGTCGGCGTGCTTGCCTCGAAGGGATCGAACGGCACCACCAACGAGGATGACGTCGTGATGGCGCCGATCACGACCGTGCAGGACTCGCTCACAGGCACCGGGCCGATCAACTCGATCACCGTCGAGGCGAAGTCCGAATCCTCGCTCAATGCCGCAGAAGGCGAGGTCACGTCGATCCTCGAGGAACGTCACAAGATCAAGAACACCGCCGAACCCGGCTTCAGCGTGCTCAACCAGGGCTCACTGCTGGAAACGTCGAGCTCGACGAGCAGCGTCTTCACCACGCTGCTCGGCGAGGTGGCCGCGATCTCGCTGCTCGTCGGCGGGATCGGCGTCATGAACATCATGCTCGTGAGCGTCACCGAGCGCACGCGCGAGATCGGCATCCGCAAGGCGATCGGCGCGAGACGCACGCGACATCCTCACGCAGTTCCTGACCGAGGCGATGCTGGTGTCCCTCTTCGGCGGCCTCACCGGCGTGCTCGTCGGCGTCATCGGCAGCCAGTTCGAGATCGCCGGAGTGCATCCGGAAGTCGCGACCTACTCGATCTTCCTCGCCTTCGGCGCTGCGCTGGCCTCGGGCCTGTTCTTCGGCACCTATCCCGCGGCCCGCGCAGCCGCCCTCAGACCGATCGAAGCGCTGCGCTTTGAGTGAGTCACCTTCACCCCACCAGGAGCCCGTGATGCCCCACGAGGAACCCGCCATCGCACGACACCTCAGCTCAGGACCCCGCCGTACAGGCGCAGCAGACACCCGCCTACGAGCCGCCGGCGTACGAGCCGATCGATGAGGAGGACGACTGGCTCGAGGAGCAGGAGGAACTGCCCCCCCGGCCACGCCGGCGCCTGCTCAGCCCGATCCCGCTCGCGCTGCTCGGCGTGCTGCTGGCCGCCTGCGGATTCATCGGCGGCGTGCTGGTCGAGAAGGGCCAGACCTCCTCGAGCTCCGCCTCCAGCGGCGCGGCGAGCGTCGCCTCGCGCTTCGCCGCCCTTCGCGGCGGCGCGTCGGGCGCGGGCGCGTCGGGGGCCGGGGCCGGTGCGAGCTCCGCAGCCGGAGCCTCCGTCGGAACGTCGGGCTCCGGCGCGAGCGCCAGCCGGCCGGTCGCCGGCCAGGTCGCGTTCCTCTCTGGAAACACGCTGTACGTGACCAACTCGGAAGGCAACACCGTCAAGGTCACGACCTCGACAGGCCACGAGCGTGACCAAGTCCGTGAAAGCGAGCGTCACCGGCATCCACCCCGGTGAAACGGTGACCGTCACGGGAGCCACGGGCGCCAGCGGCGCGATCAGCGCAGAATCGATCCGCGTCGGATCAACCGGAGGCGGCGGTTTCGGCGCCCTGTTCGGCGGCTCGAGCACGGGCGCGGGCGGCTCGAGCGCAAGCGGCGGCTCCGGTGGCAGCGGGAGCAGCGGCGAACCCGCACTCTTCGGTAAGGGCGGCTAGCTACAGTCTGCCGACCCGCGAGCGCTGGAGACGGGCGCGAACCACAATCAGATCATCGACAAAGGAAGTCCATGCCTCACATCGACAGCCAAAGAAGAAAGTTCCTCACGGCGACGCTGGTCCTCGTGCTCCTCAGCCTCCTACTGGCGGCATGCGGAAGCTCCTCGAAAAGCTCCTCGTCGAGCACGAGCACGAGTGCGAGCGCCGCGACCTCCACGGCGCCAGGCGGCGCGGCAGCCGCGAGCCGCTTCACGGCACTTCGCGAATGCCTCGCCAAGAACGGCATCACGCTGCCCAAACGCCCAGCCGGCCAGCGCCGCGGCGGCTTTCTCGGTGGGGGCACCGGTCCCGTGCTTCCGAAGGGCGTGACGCGTGCGCAGTATGAAGCCGCGCTGAAAAAGTGCGGCGGCTTCTCGGGTGGCGGTGTCGGCGGGCGCGGCCGCTTCAACAGCCCCGCGTTCAGGACGGCGCTCGCGAAGTTCGCCACATGCGTGCGCGAACATGGCGTGAAGCTGCCCGAACCGAACACCTCCGGCAAAGGCCCTGTGTTCAACACCAACGGCATCGACACGAACAGCACTCAGTTCAAAACGGCCGAGGCCGCGTGCTCCTCGATCCTGCGCAGCGCGATACCAGGCCGGGTGCCAGGCGGCGGAGCGCCCGGCGCAGGCGCCGCGGGCGGGGTCGCTCAGTGAGCGCCTCGTGATCGCCGTGGCGCCGGCGCGGGCTAGCGACGTTTGGGGTCGGGGATCGCGTAGGAGCTCGGCTTCGTCGCCACGGTCGGCTCCGGCAGGGACGCGATCCTCGTCATCAGCTGTTCCCACTGGCTCGGGCTCACGTATGTCGGCGTGAGCAGCGGCGAGGGCGCCGTCTGGCCGGTGCGCGCGGAGTGCGCGGCGGTGGCCGGGGTCACGGCAACGGCGGGTCCGGCGGGTTCGAACGCGATGCGAATGCGGTTCCAGAAGGCGGGCACGGCGTGCGTGCTCGGCGCGTTCGGGTAGCGCATCAGGCTGGTGAGCGTGTGCGGCAGGAATTCGCCGGGCAGGCTCAGCAGCGTGCGGATCGTCAGGTCGGTGATCGTCCCAGCGCCCTGGTGCCCGGCGATCTCGACGCCGTTGATGGCCGAGACGTCGACCGCGTCGGCCGCGCCGGGGGCGACGGGGGCGACCTGAGCACAGCGAAGCTCGCTCACGGTCGGCTTCAGCCCGCTGCGCGAGAGGAAAGCGAGCACGGCGAGCACGCGCTTGTCGATCTTGCCCGAGGCGATTTCCTGGCGGCCGCAAGCTCCGATGGTGATGCCGGGATCTGACAGCACCGTGCGCTCGAGCTGAGCCTTAGACATCAGCAGAACGTCGCTCGCGGTTGCACCGAGCAGAGCGTTTTCAGCCTTGGCGCCCTGCGGGTGCAGCGCCGCCTCGAGCTGCGCCCAGTTGGCGAGGATCGGACGCGGATCGATCGTGCTGGAGTCGCCGGCGGGGCGGATCGCGAAGCGCATATGACCATCTTTCGCCCCTACCGGGACGCTCACGTGGCCGAGCACCGTGCCCGTCGGGACCACCGACCCGCGGCGCAGCGGCAGCCGGTCCCCGGCGCTGCTCGGACGGGCTCTGCGCGCGCTCGCAGCAGCGGCGACGGCGTCGGGGTTTCCGGGACGGGCGAACAGGCGGACCTTGGCGCCGGCTGACCCTGATTCGCCTTCGCCCTCGTTGCTCACCTGTCCGACCTGCGAGGCGATCGTCGGCGCCGGCGTCTTGACCTTCAGGGTGACCGGCGGCTGGCTCCCGGCGCTCGCCGGCAGCGAAGGCGTCGGAGCGCGGGTGCTCGCCGCTTCCACGACCGGCGAGGCGACGGGCGGATGCGCCGGCTTCGGGAGCGCATAGGTGGGGGCGAAGCTGCCGAGTCCGGCATACGTGAACAGGTCCCCGTAGACGTCGCGCAGGACGATGTACTTGCCGAGGCGCTGCGACTGCCCGAGCCCGACGACACGGCCGTCCTGTACCGCGACCACCTCGGCGTCCGGGGAGCTGGTCAGTTCGGCGAGCTGGAACACCGGCGGTGGCGTGGCCTTGGCCGCGGCCGCCGTCGGAGACAGTGACGGGGATGAGCCGAGGGCGCCGCTGTCGAGCGCGGAGGGTGCGCTGCTCGGCGCAGGCGGCGCCGCGCTCGCGCTCGAGGCGGCTCCGGCGGGAACGGCGCTGGCATTCCCGGTCGCGCTCGATGCCGATGACAGCTGCGCGGCCCATTCCACGCCGCTGCCGGTGACGGGCAGTCGGCCGTCCGTCAGCCCGGTCAACGTCGCGATCACGCCCTGCGGATAGCTCGAGATCAGCTTCGCGCGCAGCAGCACCGAGGAGACGTATTCCTCGGAGTGGTTGTAGGCGAGGATCGCCGCGGGCAGGTTGGTTGCGGCGCCGGCCGCGCGCAGGTAGCGCGCCGCGGCGAAGACGGCGTCCACGGGGTTGTAAGGGTCAGCATAACCCGCGTCGAGTGCGTCGACGCCGTATTGCAGCCAGGTTTCCGGCATGAACTGCATCCAGCCGACGGCGCCGGCGGTCGACACCGACAGGTCGCTGCCGTAGTCGGTCTCGATTTCGTTGATCGCGGCGAGGATCTCCCACGGAACGCCGTACTGGACGGCCGCGGCCTTGTAGATCGGCAGCAGGAACAGCGGGATGCGATAGAAGCCGAGCGCCTGGACCGATGCCGCCGAGGATGCGAGCACGGCGGCGAGCGCTGCAGCCTGATCGGCCGCGAGCTGTGGCGGGATCGCGACGTTGTTGGCGGCGGACCCGGCGTTGGACTTCGCCTGTGTGCTTGTGCCCTTCTTGCCCGTGGTCGTCTGAGTTGGGTTCGCCTGCTTGCTCGCCGTGTTCTGCTGGCTGCTCTGGTGCTTCACGCTCGGCGCTTCGGTCAGTGCAGGGGGCGGCGTGGCCGGCAGGGGGATCGTGATCGGAGGCTTGCCCGCCGGAGCCTTGCTCGCCGGAGGCTTGCTCGCCGGAGCCTTGTGCGAAGGAGGCGGCACGGCGATCGTCATCGGCGTCGTCGTCGTGCTCGCCGGCGTCGTCGACGTGCTCGCGCCGCCTTCGGGCGTCGTCGCTTCCGAGCCGGAGCTGGCCGGCGTCGTCGAGACATCCGTCGAGGTCGCCGTGTTGACGGGCGCGGTGGCGCCGAGCGCCGGGCTGAGAGGTCCGCCGAGACCGGCCGCCGTCAGGCCCCCGCCGGCGAGGGCGGAGATGACCGCGCGCCAAGCCCGATGGCGAGCGTTGTTCAGAGGCTGCATGCTTTGACGTCGCTCATCTCGGTGCTCGTCCCATTGTCGTGGTCGGCGCAGCTGGCCCACAAACGCGGGCTACGCCCACCGGAATTCATATCGGCAGGCAACCACGAATGCGTAAAGGATTCGTAATCGAGCACACACATCGCTGAAGCGCGATCACGCGCTCGAGCAGCGGCGATCCGGCCGCGGCGACACCAGCGGCCCCGCGTGCGCCGCCCTGCGAGCTCGTGCGCGCGCGCCGCAGTCCGCCGGCCGCGGTCTACGCTCATCGGGCAATGCTTATGTCGAGCCGCTCTATTGTTCACTGCCAAGGGTTTTATATGACAGAGGCCGGCAAGGCTGCGCCGGTCAGTCATTTGGGACAGGAGAGCAATTATGGCGTGGGCTCGAATCTTTGCGACGGTAGTCTGTAGCGCGTTCCTGCTAACCGCGTCGAGCGCGCACGCGCAAGAGACGGTGAGGATCACGGAAGCGGGCTTCTCGCCGGACGCGCTCGGCGTGCCGACGAACGCGTTCGGCAGCGCGACGATCGGCTCCACGACCGGGCCGGTCCCCTCGCCGATCACGCACGTGACCGTGCTCGGCCCGGCCGGGGTCACGCTCGACCTCGAAGGTACGGGGATATGCAACAAGGAAAAGCTCGAACAGGTCGGCCCGAGAGCATGTCCCGCCGACTCCCGGGCTGGCTTCGGCGGCGGTGAAGGCATCTATGAGCTGGGCGGCGAACTCGTGAAAGAGAAATACACGCTCGACTTCTTCCTCGGCGACAACCAGCCGGGACACGTCACGCTGCTGATCTTCCTCGTGGGGTCCTCGCCGGTGTCGATCGAACTGGTCTTCCTGGCAACGGTGATTCGCGGTCCGAGGCCATACGGACTCGGCTTCAGCCTCGATGTGCCGCTGATCAAAGTCCTCCCGGAAGCGTCAGACGCCTCGGCGACGAGCGCCTTCCTGACACTGGGCGCGCACAACGTCGCCTACTACAAGAAGGTGCACGGCAAGCGCAAGCTGATGCACGTCAAGGGCATCATCCTGCCCAAGACCTGCCCCCGCGGAGGTTGGCCGGTGGCGTCGCAGTTCAGCTTCGAGGACGGCTCGACCGTCATGGCCAAGCGCACGATCCCCTGCCCCAGGAAGTGACGCGGACGGCGCGATGGCTCGCGGTGCTCGCGGGCTTCGCCGCCGCGGCTCCGGCGGCCTCGGCGCGCGCGGAAGTGTATGCCACCGTCCACCCCTCCTTCATGCCCGATGCGCTTGGCGCGAGCGCGGCCCTGACGCTCGCGTTTCGCATAAGCGGCGGGGAAGAAGGCGTGCCGCCCGCGGTGAGCCGGGTCGTCGCGCACCTTCCGGCCGGGCTCGGCGTCCACCTGCTCGGCCTGCCGACGTGCGCTGCTGCTCGCCTGCGGCGCGGGGGTCCGGCTGGCTGCCCGCCGCGGTCGCTGGTCGGGCGAGGCCATGCGACCGTGGAGGTGCATGCCGGCTCGCAGGCGATCGCCGAGGAAGCGAGCGTCTGGGCCCTGCTCGGTCCCGGTCGAGGCGGGCCGGTGCTCGAGATCCTCTCGCGGGGCGTCACCCCGCTGGAGGAGCAGACGTTGAGCAGCGGCGTCCTCGGTGCCGATCAGCCGCCTTATGGGTCCAAGCTGACCATGTCCGTGCCGCCGATCCCGACGATCGTCTATGAGCCGGATGGCTCGATCATCACGTTCTCGCTCACCATCGGCGGCGCAGGCGCCGCGCACGGTGCAAGCGGCGCGATCAGCGTGCCCGCTCATTGCCCGGCCGGCGGGTTCCCCTTCGGCTTGGACTTCGCGTTCTCCGACGGCACGTCGACCAGCGTCGCGGCGCACGTGCCCTGCCCGTGAGCTGCTCGACGCGATAACCTGCAGCGCATGGAAACGGTCCTATCAGTCCTCGAGGTCATCCTCGCGGTGACGGTGATCTTCCTCGTGCTGATGCACTCGGGCAAGGACTCGGGGCTGTCGGGAGCTTTCGGGGTCGGCAGCGGGACCGGTCCGCTGGGCGGCGGATCGATGGTCGAGCGCAACCTCAACCGCTGGACCATCTTCTTCGCGATCCTGTTCTTCGTGAACGCGATCGTTCTGCTCAAGCGGCCCTGGGCGTGACCTCAGGCGCCTGACGCGTCGAGCCGGTCTAGTATCTCGATCGCCTCCGCCCGCAGTGCCCTGTCGATCGCCTCGAAGTCCTCGCGCGAGAGCTTGCCTGTGCGGTAGTCGAGCTCGGCGTCGCGGATCTCGCGGTACTTCGCCTCGCGGGCAGCCTCCAACTCGTCGCGCTCGAGATCCGCGCCTTCATCCTCGGAGCCGCCGCGCCCGTCGGCTGCGCTCGCGCCGCGACCGTGCCCGTGGCGACGTGCTCCGCGCAGCGGAGCGCTGAGGACCAGGAACACGACGGCGAGCAGCGCGAGCGTGAGGATCGCGGCGAGAACGTTCACAGCCTCAGGGTGGCAGGCTCAACGCCACGAGCAGACACATCCATCGCCCACGCCGGCGGTCATCCTGAGAAGTGTCTCGAACGCCTGCGCCGCGGTGCGCTCGCGCGCGTCCCGCGGACCGCCCCGCGCACCGGCCGCCGCGCGCGCGGACGGCGGGCAGGCGAGGAAATCACGCATAGACGGCGAAAACCTTTGGCGTGGACGTGAAACCTTTTGGGGTGAGCGCTGTCTTAATGGGTGGCGAGTCATGAGACCGAGCCTTCCTCATCCCCTAGGCGAGCGGCGGCTATCCGCGCGACACGGCCGCATGCGGCGAGCTGCGCGCGCGCGTACAGCCACCCGGGCGCCCAACCCGGCCGTCGGGGACGCCGCTGTCCTGCGCGCACGCGAGGCCGGCGGTCCTGTCGATGACGCCTGCTACATCTGCGGCTGCGGCTATATGTTCGTCGCGGCCGTCTCCACGACGGTGCGGTGCCCGCACTGCGGCGCCGGGCAGGCGTGGTAGTCGCCTGAGAACCCGCGAGCGCCCTAGGCGGAACCTAAGACCGCGGCCGGCCCGACGCCGCTCCTTGAGCGATGCCTCGATCGCCTTCAGCAGCTCGGCCGTCGTCGTCGCCTCACCCGTGGCCTTCCCTCCACAGGCGCGCGGTGCTCACGCCAGACGACGCCTCCCGCATCGTCCTCGAAGCGCCAGTACTCGTGCGCAGTGCCGTCTTCCCCGCCGATCAGAACTCGCCGCGCCCGTCCCGGCCGCTTCCAGCTGGCCATAGCGCGGAGGTTATCCGGCGGCGCGATATGAGGCTCTAGCCGGCAACGCGATCGTAGAGCCGCCGCGCCGCGGTGATGAGATCCGCCCGGGTGGGCGGAGATTTGGCGCCCGTCGGCCAGCCGGCGCCGACGAGGTAGTAGTAGGACCCCTTGGCAAAAGCGATGTTCTCGCCGGAGAACTGCGTTTTCACGCCGCCGAAGCCGACCGCGCCGGGCATCCCAGCGACAGCGAACGTCGTGACGTGGCCGACTGCCCGATCCGCCTGGACCTCCGCGGCCACCTCCGTGCGAGCCGCGCTCGACGATCGGAACTGCTCGACGATCGACAGACCTTCCGCGGGCGTCCCGTTCGTCGGTAGGAGCCGCTCCCTGAGCGCAGCTACGAAGCCAAGGCGCTGCAGCCTCGCCACCACGCGAGCCCGTTCGCTCGCGGGATATTCGTTCTCGGCGACCCAACTCTCCGCGTTGACGCCGATCACCCTGCGGTCCTGCGGCTTGAAGCCCGGGAGCTCGTTGGCCAGCAGTATGTGACCGGCGACGCCGCGAAGCGCGGCCGGAGGGGCGCTTACGCTGTGCGTGCTCGGCGGCGCGGTCGCGGCGGCGGACGTCGTTCCCTTGTGGCTCGCGTCCCCACAGCCGGTCAGCGCGGCCGCCGCGAGGAGTGCGCCTGCGATCCGGCATCGGACCGTCATACGGCCGATCCTCCCAGGCTTCGGCCTCCCCTGTCAACGCTCGGTGCGCGCCTGACGTCCGCGAGATTTCGAGGCGAGGAGGTTTGAGGTGACGCTTGCGCGGTCATACTGATTGGCATGCTCGGTGGCGAGGAACCGCTTGACAGCGACGACCGCGGCCAGGAGGCGCCTGGTTCACCCGAGTCGACAGAGCCTCTCGTCTTCGGCGCGCTCCTGCGCAATGTCCCCGAGGACCTGCGCAACGTTTCGTTCCCGATGGCCGTGCGCGGCTACGACCGGCGCGAGGTCGATGCGTACGTCGAGCGTGTCAATCGTGTCATCGCCGAGCTCGAGATCAGCCGCTCGCCGCAGTCGGCTGTCAAGCATGCTCTGGACCGCGTCGGAGAGCAGACCAGCGGGGTGCTGCAGCGCGCGCGGGAGGTCGCAGAGGAGCTGACCGCGACCGCCCTCACGGAAGCGGAGCACGCGACGCGCCGGGCCAAGGTCGAAGCCGAGGAGACCCTCGAGAACGCGCGGATGCAGGCGCACGAGCTCCGCGGGCAGGCGAAGGTGGATGCCGATGAGATCGCGGCGCGTGCGCATGCCGAGGCGACGGAACGCCTCAAGCAGGCAGACGACCGGATCGGCAAGTTGCAGGATGATGCCCAGAGGCGCCTTCGCGCGCTCCAGGCGGAGATCGACGGAGCGACCGAGGCGCGTCGCAAGCTGCTCGACGACCTCCGCCAGACGGCGACGGAGCTGGAGAGGTTCGCGAGCGAGATGAGCAGCCGACTACAACCAGGGCAATCCGCGGATCAGCTCTCGGATCCCACGACTCAGAGAATGCCGGCGGAGGCGCCTGCGCGGCCAGCGAGGTCCGCCGCTCGCGAGCGGGCGCAGCAGGGACGGGGCTGAGCCGCCCGCGTCGCGCGCGGACGGCAGGTTCGTGGATTGCTCGCTACCGCCTGAACCGCGACGGAGGCGCTACACCTCTACAGGTGAGCGTCGGCCTCTGGCCTTGTCCTCATACATCGCTGCGTCGGCTTGCCTCGCCAGCTCGGCGACGGTGCCGCCGTCATCGGGCCAGACGCCTCCTCCGACGCTAGCGCCGATCGAGATCGTCGCCTCCCCCAGCGTGAACGGTTCGAGGAATGCGGCCCGGACGCGAGCTTCCGCGGAGCGGACGTGATCGCTCTCGCGGACGTTCGCGAGGATGATCGCGAACTCGTCCCCGCCGAGGCGGGCGATGCCATCGCCGCTGCGGGCAATCGCCTCGAGGCGATGCGCGGCTTTGCGCAGGAGCTCGTCGCCGGCGTCGTGGCCGTAGGCGTCGTTGACCCGCTTGAAGTGGTCGAGATCGACGAACAGCAGCCCCATCTGGCGCTGTCCTGGCTGCGCGCCGTCGAGGAGGCTGTCGACGTGCTGGCGGAAGCCGACCCGATTCAGGAGCCCGGTGAGCTCATCGTGGCTCGCCTTGTGACGCAGTTTGTCGACGAGCTGTCCGTTCTGGATCGCCGTCGCGGCCAGCGCCGCGACGCCGGTCAGGCGCTCGAGCAGCTCGCCGTCGCTGCGCAGCCGCTCGGGTCGATCTGTCACCGACACGGTCAGGACGCCGAGGAAGACGTCACGAGCCACGATCGGCACCAGCGCCACCGACACCACATCGAGCGCGGACATCAGCTGACGCATGAAGGGGTCCTCGGTGTCGTGCTCGAAGAACTGCGGCTCCGGCACGGCGATCATCTCACTCAGATGCGGGGTGTCGTTCGTGGAGACCGTCAGCTCGCGGAACAATGCCGCCTGCTCGGGTGATCGTCCACCCGAGGTCGCGAGCGGTCTCAGACTCTGTTCCAGGTAGTCGAACAGCCACACGGTGACGCGGTCGCAGTCAACGACCTCCGGGACAGCGAGTGTGAGCCGCTCCGCGACCTCCTCGCTGGTCGCCGCTCGCGCCAAGGCGTGCGAAAGCGATAGCAGCGAGCTGACCTGGTCGTGCCGGCGCGCGGACTCCTCCAATGCCATCGACATGTCGAGCACTGCCGCGGCGTGCTTCGCGTAAAGCCTCAGCAGCTCCTCCTCCTGCGCCAAGAACTCGACCGTGCCGGGATAGCGTGCAATCAGCTGCCCGTACTGGCGCCGCGCGCTGGTCACCGCTACGACCAGCATCGACTCGCCCGCAGGGACCTCGCGCTCGAGCGCGGCGTGCGCGAGCTCCTGCGCCTTGAGCTCGTCGATTCCTTGGCTGTAGATCTGCAGCTCGGCGCCCGGCTGCGTGCGCACGGCGAGGATGTGACTTGGCGCACGCACCGCGTTCGCGGCGCGCTCGACGATGCGATGCAGCACCGTGTCCAGGTCGTCGGTGGAGACCAGATCGCTGGCGGTGGCGTAGGAGCTCTGCAGCCGCTCGGACATCGCCACGAGCTGGGCCTCGAGTGAAGTCACGCGCTGCTGGGGATCGGCCGCGGCCGCGGCCAGCTCGGCGTCCCAGGTGACGGTGTATAGGCACTGCTCATCGCCGCGCGTCTGGCATTCGCTCTCCTCCACGCGCCCGAGCGGAAGGCCGAACAGGAGTGGTGTCCCGGCGAGCAAGCCGGTGGTCCAGTCGCAATGCAGCCGGCCGCGGGTGAAGCCCTCGCGCGCGCACGCCCTCACGACGCCACGCCCCGGTACGGCTTCGACGGCCTCCATCTTCGTGACTGCGCTGAGCCGCGCCGCGCTCTGCGCGATCGCCTTCATCACAGCCTCGGTCGAGCCGAGCGAGCGCAGCAGCGTGGCGACCTGCGTTCCGGCATGCTGACGTAGCGTGTGCTCACCGACACGGCGGGCAAACAGCGGGTCCCCCATCTGCTCGACTCCCGCCTCCAGCATCGCGGTCGCCTCTGCCAGTGAGATCCAGTTGTCGACATGTTCGAGATACGAGACCTCGCGTTCGATCCCAGCCCGCTCGAGCAGGCTCGCGACCGCCGCCTCGCCGCCGTCGCTGCGCACGAGCCGCAGCAGGACGCTCGTCATCGAGCAACAGATCTCGCGATCCGTCTCATGCTGGGATGGGGCTTTCTGCAGCCCCCCTGGGCCGGCTTGCGCCTGCATGTTGACCAAGTCGGGCTAAAGCTGCGCGCGCTTGAGCATTCGCGGCCGGATTCCAACACTTGCCCGATCGCGACCTGCTCTCACTGGTGGCGCCAGACGCTCGCGGATGAACAACGTTCTCAGGAACTACGCTAGGAGCCGCAAAACGGCGCTGCCCAGCTACTTGATCTGCATGCCCGAGATCGCGCGGGCGATCACGAGCTGCTGGATCTCGGCGGTGCCCTCGAAGATGTCGTAGATCTTCGCGTCGCGGTGCCAGCGCTCGACGGGGAACTCGCGCGTGTAGCCATTGCCGCCGAGGATCTGGATAGCGCGCTCGGTCACCCAGACGGCGACCTCACCGGCCTTGAGCTTGCTCATCGACCCCTCCGCGTTCTCGAACGTGATCCCGCTGCGGCCCATCCACGAGGCACGCCAGACGAGCAGGCGAGCAGCATCGATCTCCATCTTCATGCGCGCCAGCGTGAACGCGATCGACTGGTTCTCGATGATCTTGCGGTGAAACTGCTCGCGCTCCTTGGCGTAGTCGAGCGCATACTCGTACGCCGCGCGGGCGATGCCCAGCGCCTGCGCGCCGACGGTCGGACGCGAGGACTCGAACGTCTGCATCGCGGCCTGGGACTTGCTCTTCTTGCCGGCGCGCACGCGCGCGATCCGCTCGTCGAGCTTCTCCTTGCCACCAAGGACATAGCCGGCCGGAACCCGGCAGTCGTCGAGGAACACGTCGGCGGTGTGCGACGCACGCAGCCCGTGCTTGGACACCTTCGAGCCCTGGGAGATGCCCTTTGCCTCGCTCATCGGCACGATGAACGCCGCGTGGCCACGCGAGCCGAGCTTGGGGTCGAGCGTGGCGATCACGACGTGGACGTCCGCGATGCCTCCGTTCGTCGCCCACGCCTTCTGGCCGTTGATGACCCACTCGTTCTTTGCCTCGTCGAACTTGGCGCGCGTGCGCACCCCGGAGACATCCGAGCCGGCGTTCGGCTCCGAGGCGCAGAACGCCGCCACCTTCACATCGTCTGCGGTGCCGAAGCAGCGCGGGATCCACTCGCCGATCTGCTCGCCCGAGCCCTGGCCGAAGATCGCAGCGACCGCGAGCGCCGTACCCATGATCGACATTCCGATCCCCGCATCCCCCCAGAACAGCTCCTCGTTGACCAGCGGCAGCGTCAGCCCAGTCGGATCGGCGAAGAACTGTGCGAGCCCTTCGAAGCCGTACAGGCCGATCTTCGCCGCCTCCTCGATGATCGGCCAGGGAGTCTGCTCCTTCTCGTCCCACTCGTGCGCGGCGGGGCGAACGACGTCCGCCGCGAAGCCGTGGACCCAGTCGCGAATGTCCTTCTGATCCTGCGTCAGCTGCAGCGAGAACGTCGCGTCCTGGTTGGCCGCGGCTGTGATCGCCTCGACCGCCGCCTCGGCGGCATCCGAGATGGTCGGGTCCGGCTCTGACGACACGGCTGAGGGTGAGGCTGACATCAGACGAGATCTCCTTTGAGTGAGGTGCCAGAGGGCTGGGCGGGCACCGACCCTCCGTAAGGGCCCTCGGCAGACCTTCCTGGTGACCCCTGGAAGGGTAGCCGACGCAGTTTCGCTCCGCGTCGGCGGGGCGAGCCACCTGGGGGGTATTCCCCGAAGCGGCTTCTTGTATTCGCCGATCCGGTCAGGATTTCTGACTGAAGCCAATGCCCTGTTGGGGTTTGCGCCCTCGGCATCGTCTGCGGAGGTCGAGGTCAAGTAGTCGACCGTGGCACTCTGTGTCCAGTCTGATGGCGATCGAGGTTCGCAACGTCGGCAAGTGCTTCGGTGACTTCGTCGCGCTCGAGGACGTGAGCATCGCGGTCGCGGACGGCGCGCTCACGGCTCTGCTAGGGCCGAGCGGCAGCGGCAAGTCGACGTTGCTGCGGATCATCGCCGGCCTTGAGATCCCCGACGGGGGCGAGGTGCTGATCCACGGCGAGGACGTGACTCGTGCGCCCGCGCGCACCCGCGGGGTGGGTTTCGTCTTCCAGCATTACGCGCCGTTCAAGCACATGACGGTGCATGACAACGTCGCCTTCGGCCTGAGCGTTCGCAAGCGGCCGAAGGCCGAGATCGGCGAGCGCGTCGAGGAGCTGCTCGGGCTCGTTCGCCTCGAGGGACTTGCTGACCGCTACCCGTCGCAGCTGTCAGGCGGGGAGCTCCAGCGCATGGCCCTTGCGCGCGCGCTGGCGGTCCAGCCGCGAGTGCTGCTGCTCGATGAGCCGTTCGGCGCGCTGGACGCGCGGGTGCGTGCCGAGCTGCGCGAGTGGCTTCGCCGGCTGCACCAGGAGATTCACCTCACCACGCTGTTCGTCACGCACGACCAGGTGGAGGCGATGGAAGTGGCGGAGCAGATAGTGGTGATCAACGCAGGGCGGGTCGAGCAGGCCGGCTCGCCGCGCCACCTCTACGAGAGTCCGGCGAACGAGTTCGTGATGTCGTTCATCGGTCCGGTCAACCGCATCGGAGACGCCTTCCTGCGCCCGCACGACATCCAGATCCTGCCCGAGTCGGACCGGAGCGGGACGGAGGCGCTGGTCGAGCGGGTTGTGCACCTCGGCTTCGAGGTGCGCGTGGAGCTCAGGCTGCATGACGGCCGCGGCATTTGGGCGCAGGTAACGCGCGATGAAGCGCAGCGGCTTGCGCTGAGAGAGGGCCAGATCCTGGCGCTGCGGCTGCCCCCTCCGCGGGTCTTCACGTCCTAGCGCGTCTGCCAGGCTTCCTCTTGACGCGTCAGCGCGAGCACATCGCTCGGCAGCTTGCCGGCGGCCACCTCGGCGACGGTCACGTGCTCGAGCACTTTGCGCAGGTTGGCGCGCAGCGCGATCCAAACCTGCTGCAGGGATTCGGCCGAGCCGACGTATTCGATCTCCTCCGGACGCTGTCCGCGCACCCCGACGAGCGGGCCCTCGACGGCGCGGATGATGTGCGCGAGGTTGACGTCCTCGGCCGGTTTCGCCAGCCAGTAGCCGCCCTCGGGTCCGCGCTGGCTGCGAACGATGCCCGCCGAGCGCAGCTGCGTCAGGATGTTCTCGAGGAAGGAGACCGGAATGCCCTGGGCCTGCGCGATCTCGTCCACCTTGCGCGGCGAGTCCTGGCTGCTCTCCGCGAGCTCCACTACGGCTCGCACGGCATAGTCGGCCTTGGCGGTCACGTGCATGCACCGATTCTCACGTATTCGACGGCGGACGGTTGCCGGCACGCCGTTCCGCCTGACGGGCGTGCCCGAAAATGGGCTGGAGATAAGCGTCGTGAGAGAGTCGTCGCATATGGGAGCGTGTGCCGCGGGGCGGGCGAGCCGCCAGGATGACGTCTAGCATCTGGCCATGACGGAGCGCTGGCGCTGGGATTTCGAGGATGCCCGACCAGCGCGCCGCGAACCGGTCCCGACGCGAGCGCCGGCACCCGAGCCCGAGCCGCCGCCGGTCGGCGGCCCCCCGGGCGGGCGCCTGACCAAGTTCCACCGCCGCAGGGGCGCGTTGATCGTGGTGTTCGCCGGCATGGTCGCGCTGGTCGTCGTCGCGCTCTCGGGCTCCGGCCATCACGCCATGAGCGCTGCGTCCGCCGCGAAGGCCGAAATCGCCCGAGCGCAGCGCGCACGGGCGCACGCTCCAAGCGAGCCTGAAAACGACCAGAACGCCGTCGTCTCCGGGGTCCTCGCCTACACCCCGTTCGTCAGAGCGGGAGGCAGCCGCGGGCGTGACATCGCGCTTACGTTCGACGACGGCCCCGGGCCGTACACGCCGCAGGTGCTAAGCGTCCTCGAGGGCTTCCACGTTCATGCGACCTTCTTCGCGATCGGCAAGATGGAGCGTTACTTCAGCGCATCCACGATCCGGGAGATCAACGACGGAGATGTGATCGGCGACCATACCGAGACGCATCCGGAGATGGCGCTGCTATCAGCGCATGAACAGCACGAAGAGCTCTTCGAACAGATCCTCCGCATCGAACTGCTCGGCGGACAGCGGCCGGTCCTGTTTCGGCCGCCGTACGGCTCGTTCAACGCCACGACGATGAGCGAGCTGAAGGCCTTGCACCTGCTGATGGTGCTCTGGTCGGTGGACACCGGCGACTATCTGCAGCCGGGTGTCCACGTGATCCTCGAACGCGCGCTCGCGGGCGCCCACCCCGGCGCGATCATCCTGATGCACGACGCCGGCGGCGTGCGCACGCAGACGATCGCCGCGCTGCCCGCGATCATCCGCGGTCTGCGCGCGCGCGGCTATCGCCTCGTGACGGTGCCGCAGCTCTTGAGGGACGATCCGCCCCCGGCTGGCCAGCCGCTTCCGCCGAACCTCAGCGGCGATTGAATGGTCCGTTCTCGCCTGTGACTATGCTGGCTGAGATGCGCTCGTGCGACCACGGCTGCGCCGGCGAAGGGCCAGATGGACGTCGAAGCGCTGCACGCCCGTCGTGAGGATCGGCGGCGGAGCGTCCGCCGGCGCCGCCGCCTGGCCCTCGCTCTGATAGCGGCAACAGCTGTGCTCGTGGCGGCCGTCGTCGTGCTGGCCGCAAGCTCGAACCACAGCTCGCGGAGCGCCCGCCCCGGCGGGTCGTCAGCTCACAGCTCGGCGAAGGCGGACGGCGGGCCTGCGGGTGCGCCGACGCGCGCCTCGGCCAGAAGCGCGGCAGGCGGCCATCCCGGCAGCGAGCCCGTCCCGATCCTCATGTACCACGTGATCGCTTCACCCCCCTCGGGCGCGCCGTTCCCCGGCCTGTACGTATCGCCGCAGGAATTCGCCGCGCAGATGCAGGCACTCAAGGATGCCGGCTGGCACGCGGTGACGCTCGACGAGCTCGAGTCCTACTGGAAGAGCGGGACGTCGCTCGGGGCCGGCAAACCGCTCGTGCTGACATTCGACAACGGCTACCAGTCGCAGTACACGAACGCCCTGCCGGTCCTGCAGAGGCTGGGATGGGTGGGCGACGAGAACCTGCAACTGACCGGTCTTCCGCCGTCGCAGGGCGGCCTCGGGCAGGCGGAGATCCGGGGGCTCGTCGCGGCTGGCTGGGAGCTCGACACGCAGGGCTTCAGCCACGCCGATCTGATCACGCTCGATGCCGAACAGCTCCACTACCAGGTCGCCGTCGCGCGGACCGTGGTGCAGCAGCGCTACCACGTGCCCGTGAACTGGTTCTGCTACCCCTCCGGCCTCTACGACACGGCCGTCGTCGCCGCGGTCAGGGAAGCCGGCTACGTCGGATCCACCACCGTCATCCCGGGCTGGGCTCATCCCACCGACGACCCCTACCGCCTGCATCGCCTGCGTGTGCTAGGCGGCACGACGCCGCAGGGTTTGCTCGAGCTGATCGCCAGCACGCGCGAAGCTCCGCCGGCTCAGGAATCCTACGGCGGCGCCTGAGCATCTGCCGAGACCGGAGCATCGGCGGCGTGGCACGCGCAGATGGGGGTTTGCCTCCTTATGATGCTGCTGTCTATGGAGAGCAATGGGTCTATGCAGAGCCGACGCAGGAAACCGCTCACGCGCGCGATGGTGGCCGGGAAGAATTGGGTCGCCACGCGGCCGCCTGTCCAGCGGTCCATCACCAACCCCTTCCACCGCATGTACTACGGCCTTCGCCACCAGTCGTGGATGAGCACGAGATGGCTCGGCACACCGATCCTGAAGTGTCCGCTCGATCTCTGGATGTATCAGGAACTGCTCATCCGGGTGCGCCCCGACGTCATCTTCGAGACGGGCACGTTCAGTGGCGGAAGCGCCCACTACATGGCCTCGATCTGCGACCTGCTCGACCGCGGGAGAGTCGTGACCGTCGATCTGTGGCCAAAGCCAAACCGACCGGAGCATCCCAGGATCACCTATCTCGAGGGGTCTTCGACATCTCCGGAGATCCTCGGCCGGATAGCCGAAGAGGCGAGCGGGACGGTGATGGTGATTCTCGACTCCGACCACAGTCGCACACACGTTCTCGACGAGCTCGAGGCCTATGGCCCGCTCGTGACTCCCGGCAGCTATCTGATCGTCGAGGACACCAACCTCAACGGCCATCCCGTGCATCGGCGATTCGGACCCGGGCCGATGGAGGCGGCCGAGGAGTTCCTCACCGCACATCCGGAGTTCGTCGTCGACCGCGAGTGCGAAAAGTACTTCCTGACGTTCAATCCTCGCGGTTACCTGAAACGCGTCGCGGGTTGATCTGCTGCCTGGCGGACCAAGCCCTGACCCAAACCTCGCAGCGGCCGCTGGTGGACGCTGCTTCGGCGATGGCGATCCGCTCTTCGAGCGCTACCACGACGAGGAGTGGGGATTCCCGGTCATCGACGAGCGCGGTCTGTTCGAACGGCTGAGTCTCGAGGCGTTTCAATCTGGCCTGTCATGGCGGACGATCCTCGCCAGGCGCGAGGCGTTCAGGGTGGCTTTCGCCGGATTCCAGCCGGACGTCCTCGCGCGCTACGGCGACGCCGAGGTCGAACGTCTACTCGCCGACGAGAGCATCATCCGCAACCGGGCGAAGATCGAGGCGACGCTCGCAAACGCTCGAGCCACGATCGAGCTGCGCGCGGGCGAGCTGCCACTCCAGAAGCTGGTGCGCTCCCACGCGCCCGAGCGCCAGCTCGGAGCACCCGTCAGCTGGGCGGACGTGCCGCCGACGACGCCGGACAGCGAAGCGCTTGCACGCGAGCTGAAGTCACGCGGCTTTCGCTTCGTCGGTCCGACGACGGTATACGCGCTGATGCAGGCCTGCGGCCTCGTGGACGACCACCTGGCCGGATGCCCCGTCAGGCCCGCCGTGGAGCGGGCCCGCCGAGCCGCCGGTCTCGCGTGAACGCCGCCGAGACGCTCCGCTACCGCAGGGCCGCAACGGCGGAGCGGTCTTATTCTGTCCTGAACCTTTGGAGCTGGCATGAACCTCGGTCTCGATGGCAAGTCCGCGCTCGTCCTCGGCGCAGGCGGCGGCCTGGGCGGAGCAATCGCCCTCGCGCTGGCACGCGAGGGAGCTCGTGTAGCGGCTGCTGATCTCCGCGAGAGCAGCGCTCACGCAACCGTCGCGCGGATCCGCTCGGACGGCGGAACGGCTCACGCAATCGCCTGGGATCTTGGCAACCTCGAGCGCTTCCCAGAGTACCTCGAGGTGGTGCGAAAGCACGTCGGCGCCGTCGATGTGCTGATCAACATGACCGGTGGGCCGCCCCCGACGACGGCCAGCGGTGTCGATCTCGAGCTATGGAGCGATCAGTTTCGCTCGATGGTGCTGAGCGTCATCCATCTCACAGATCTCGTGCTCCCCGAGATGCGCGAGCGACGCTGGGGTCGGATCATCACGAGCACGACGTCGGGCGTGATCGTGCCAATCCCAAACCTGGGCATCTCAAACACGTTGCGAATGTCGCTGCTGGGCTGGTCGAAGACGCTCGCGAGCGAGGTCGGGGCCGAGGGCATCACGGCGAACATCGTCGTGCCCGGAAGCATCGCCACGAGACGCATTCAGGAGCTCAACGAGGCGCGTGCTGAGCGGGAGGGCTGCTCGGTGGAAGAGGTCGAACGCGCGAGCACCGCAGCGATCCCGCTCGGTCGCTATGGCGAGCCAGAGGAGTACGGCGCCGCGGTCGCGTTTCTGGCCAGCACCGCAGCGTCGTACATAACGGGCTCGGTTCTACGCGTCGACGGCGGCGCGGTTCCCGCCGTTTGACCCGGGATGCAGCTGGGTCGCTCGCGAAATTCATCACTCCCTGCGTGGCCGTCGCCTCGGGGATACTTGCGAGTAGGCGATGTCTCACGAAAACGTCGAACTGGTCCTGCAGGCGTATCCGGCTCCCGACGTGAACGTGGCTGCGCTCGCGCGCGACGACCACGATTGGGCGGCCTGGCTCGACGCAATCGCACGCTGCTTCGCCCCCGATGTCGAGAGCATCTGGCCAGGTTTGCCAGGCGGGCCGAGGACATTCACCGGTTTTGACGGGATGAGAGCTGCACTTCTGGACTGGACGGCTCCCTGGGCGACCTATCGGACGGAGGTCGACGAGACAATCGACTGCGGCGAGCGGGTCGTTCTGAGAGGTTGTCCCGTAGCTCGTAGAACTTTGTAGTGGCGGCCCTCCCGCCTCGTCCGCTCTTGTTGGGAGCGTGGTGAGTGCGAGATCAGTCCAAGAGACAGGAGGAACCGCCGTGAGCACCGTATCTGCTGTGAAGGTCGTGACGGGGGAGGATGCCGTCGAGGAGCCGCTCTCTCCGCGAGTTCGGGAGGCGCTCGGCGAGCTCGTGGGTGCGGCGAAGGAGGGCCTGCTCGCGCTGAGCGTGGGTGTCGGGCTCGGCGTGCTGGCCGAATTGATGGAGGCTGAGGTCGACGATGTGGTCGGCCCGAAGGGCAGGCACGACGTCGATCGCGTCGCGGTCCGCCACGGCCACGAGCGGGGCGAGGTGACGCTCGGCGGGCGGCGCGTCGCGGTCAAGCGCCCGCGCGTGCGCAGCGCCGATGGCGAGGCCGAGGTTCCGCTGTCCACTTATCGGCACTTCGCCGACCGTGATCCGCTCAGCCGGCTGGTGCTCGAGCAGATGCTCGCCGGCGTTTCCACGCGCCGCTTTGCTCGCACGCGTGAGCCGGTGGGCTCAGAGGTCGAGGCGGGCGCCCGCTCGACCTCGAAGTCCTGTGTCAGCCGCGACTTCGTCGCTAAGACCACCGAGCAGCTGATCGCTCTGATGAGCCGGCGCCTGGATGACATTCGCCTGGCGGCGCTGATGCTCGACGGGATCGAGCTGAAGGGCCGCTGCTGCGTGGTGGCGCTCGGGATCGCGACCGACGGCGTGAAGATCCCCCTCGGCCTGTGGGACGGCTCGACCGAGAACGCCACCGTCGCCAAGGAGCTGTTGAGCAACCTCGTCGCCCGCGGCCTTGACCTTCACCAGGGCGTGCTGTGCGTGATCGATGGCGCCAAGGCACTCAGGAAGGCGATCGACGAGGTGCTCGGGGCGGTCCCGGTGCAGCGCTGCATCCGCCACAAGGAGAGAAACGTCCTGCACCACCTCGCCGAGCGCGACCGGCCCGCCGTCAAGCAGCGCCTACGCCGAGCGTGGGCCGAGGAGGACCACAATCGCGCGCTCGCCCAGCTGCAAACGCTCGTGGGCGAGCTCGAGCACTCCCACCCAGGAGCCGCGGCCTCGCTGAAGGAGGGCATGGCCGAGACGCTCACCGTCACACGCCTTCACATCCGCGGCGCTCTCAAGCGCACGCTGCAGAGCACCAACCCCTGCGAGTCGATGATCGAGACCGTGCGGCGCACCAGCCGCAACGTCAAGCGCTGGCAATCAGGCGAGATGTGCCTGCGCTGGACCGCCGCCGGGATGCTCGAAGCCGAGCGCCAGTTCCGCCGCATCATCGGCCACGCCGACCTCGCCAGGCTCGCACTCGCAGCCGAACAACAACTGCACCGCCACACCACCCCGGAGGTGACCGCTTCCCTCACCCGAGATAATTAACCCTCGAGGCCGCCACCAAGTTCCACGGCGACCGGGACATCCCCCGTTCTGATCGCCCCGAGCTTTGGACGCCTTCCGGGGACCACGCAGGAGATCAGACTTGAAGGCGCCAATGTCTGGACGGTCCGCGACGGCAAGATTGCGCTCGTCTACCACAGCACCAGGGCCGACGTCCTCAAGGTCGTCGGCCTATCGCGGTAGGCGATGTCCGCGAACCTGGACCTCGTGCGCGCGATCTTCGCCGACTGGGAACACGGCGACTGGAGCTCGGCCGAGTGGGCGCACCCCGACATCGAGTTCGTGCTTCCCGACGGGCCGGTGACCGGCACCTGGAGGGGACTGGCCGCGATGGCGGCTGGCTGGCGCGACTTCCTGAGTGCCTGGGAGGGATACCGTCTCGAGGCGGAGGAGTTCGCCGAGCTCGACGATGGGCGCGTGCTGGTGTTCGTCAATCTTCTCGGGCGCGGCAAGACCAGCGGACTAGAGCTCGGGCAGACGCGAGCGAAGGGAGCGAACGTCTTTCACCTCCGCGGCGGCAAGGTCACGCGGCTCGTGGGATACAACGACCGCGATCTAGCCCTCGCCGACCTCGGCCTCGCACCGAGGGTCGAATAGCTGTTTCGACTTCATACATTCGGGTAGATCCGTCTCATTCTGTCGACGCTGGCCGGCCTGAGGTGGGCGGGGGAGGGAGTGAGATGAGGAACGCGTGCTTTCGGACGGCCACGGCCAGCGAACGTGAGCATCGCATTGACGGCTCGTGCCGTCGGATCGGAGCGTTCGGTCCGATCGCGGCCAGCGGCGTTCTAATGACCAGGCTTTTGGCACGAGCGCTCCCGCTCGCCCTGCTCCTCGCCGCATTCGCCGCGTCCCAGGCCCAGGCGATGGTGAGCATGTGCAACGTGCCCATCACCATGAGCGATGGGGTCGTGCTGCGGGCGAACATATTCCTCCCCTCGGAAACGGGTCGGTTCCCGACCATCCTCACCGCGACCGGCTACAACAAGGATGCCGCCAACCCGACCGGCCAGGAATGCGGGGGTGAGCAGGGGCTCGCTGGAGACGAACCGGGGCTCGCCGAAAAGGGCTACGCGGTGATGGTCTTCGATGACCGCGGCACCGGGTCCAGCGGCGGGAAATGGGAATCGTGGGGCCAGCGCACGCAGGAAGATTACAAGGAAGTCCTCACCTGGATCCAAGCACAGCCGTGGTCGAACTCGAGCGTCGCGACCGCCGGCGCCTCTTACATGGGCATCACATCGCTGCTGATGGCCGAGGCCGACGCGAGCCGGGTCGCCGAAGGCAGGCCGCGAGCGGTGAAGGCCGTCTATGCCGAAATCCCGATGGCCGATGCCTATCGCGATGTGACATTCCAGGGCGGCTCTCTGGACACGGGCTTCATCCCGCTGTGGCTCGGCCTGGTCGGCGCACTGTCGGCGCTTCCGCCGTCAACGACGAGCGAAAACCCACAGGTAGCCGCATCGATCTATTTCGAACACCTGCTCAACAACATTGAATTCAGCGGCGAAAAGGTCGTCGGGGCGTCGCTAGGCGGAGAAGCCGCCTACGACGGACCCTTCTACAGGCTTCGCTCGCCTGTCGTGCGCGCGGGCGAAATCCGCGTCCCGGTGGTTATCAGCGGCGGCTGGTGGGACCTGTTCCAGCGCGGCGAGCCGCTGCTGTGGGAATCCCTGCGTAACTCATCAGATCGCGTGCTCTTCATGTCGCCCCACTACCACATCACCGAAGGCCCTGCGATGGAAGATCCCAAATTCAAGGAAGACTGGTTCGCGCACTGGCTTTTGGGCGTCAACAACGGCGTCCAGCGCACGCCCAAGGTCAACCTCTATCCGATCAACGGCACCCACTGGGAACACCACACGCGGTTTCCGGTGCCGGAAACGAGCTATCAGCGCCTCTATCTCAGCGGCGAATCGTCGGGCTCAGCGCCGGTGTCGCTGCACGACGGGTCCCTGACGAGCAGCCCGCCCGCCGCTGAAGGCGGCGATCTCGCGCCGTTGCTGCCCGCCTCGAGCCCGTGCTCGCGGATGACAGCACAGTGGACGGCTGGGGCGGGGTCGGAGGTACCGGTGTGTGACGAAAACAACAACACGTATGAGGCGACGTCGCTGACCTACACGACCGCGCCGCTGCGGGCAGACACGCAGATCACGGGCCTCATCACGGCCGATCTATGGGCCGAGCTGAGCACGACGGACGCGACGCTCGTGGCGGTCCTCTCAGAAGTCGAACCCGATGGCGCGTCAGACCAGCTGACGGCGGGCTACCTGATGGCGAGCCAACGTGCTGTGGATCCGAAGCTGTCGACATATGGACCGGCGAAACTGATGATCCGGCCGTGGCACCCGTTCACGAAAGAAAGCCAGCAGGCGGTAACACCGAACATGCCCACTGAATACAAGATCGAGATCTACCCGACTTCCGCGATCATCAAGGCGGGAAACCGGCTACGGCTGACAATCGGCACCGCCGACACGTTCACCTCAACCCCCTCGATACCGGTTCTCGGGGAAGAGGTCGGCGGCACCATCACCGTGCTGCACGGGCCTCACTACGACTCGAACGTGCTGCTGCCGTTCGCGCCGTAACGGGTCCAAGACAGCATCACGCCTGAGCGACAGACCAGCGGGTCCGATGGGAGCTGTGTGACTCTAGGCGCGATCATCAGGCGCCGGTTCGTCCGGACCGCGCCTCTCCGTTCAAGACAATGCCCCGAGACGACGATGGGAGGGCATGCCCACCGAGGACGTCGCTACTGCTCGGCACGCGCTGATGACCAGCGCCAAGCTGCTAGAAGCGCTCGCGGCCAGCCCTACCCAGGACGAGGACGTGAACCACTACGCCGTGCAGCACTTCGATCGGGTGGCCGTGTTCTATGTACAGCAGCTCGGCAAGGAGCACGCAGCGGACGCGACCGACGAGGCGCGTCCACGCTACAGCGCGATCGAAGGGGCGCGGCGCGATCAAAGCACGCCGCCGCGCAACGGGCGTTAGCAGCGCCTGCGCGACCGCCGGAGGTCCCACAACAAGGCGGCCGGATCGCCGAGCGGCCGAGCGGCGCATTTGCAGGCTGTTCGTGAGAGCGGCGAACGGGTCTCGAACCCGCGACCTCAAGCTTGGGAAGCTTGCGCTCTACCAACTGAGCTATCGCCGCGTGGCCCGGGATTCTAGGTGGTTCTGGGTCAGCTCGGCACAGATCATCGCCAGATCGAGGAGGCCTCCAGGTGTGCCTGCGACATCGCCCACGTCTCCAAACCGACAGCTTCGAGCGCCTCACGACGAGTTGGATAACCGGCTGTCCGAGCGAGCTTTGCGTCTCGACACCAGGTGACGCTCACCCAGCGGAGGGTGACCGGCACGCCCGAGCGAGCACCATGCCCGACGACGCGTGTCCTCGCCACCACGAAGTCCTCGCCCTCGGCGAGAATCTCCTCGGTCTCAAAGTGCGAGTCCTCGTCGAACGCCTCGAACATGTGAACCGCCCCTCGGCCCTCAACCGCGCCCATTCCCAGGGGCGACGTGTCCCAGACCGAATCAGGCGCTAGGAAGCTCGACGACAACTCAACGTCGCGGCAGCTCCCAGCTTCAACGCTGCGGCGAAAAAGCTCGGCCAGGTCGGGGGGTCGTGGACTACTCAGGCATCAGCCTGTGAGTATGCGCCGCGTGGCGGCAGATATCACGGCGCTCATCTCTACTCTTGATTGGCGTGAGACGTCGAGCCCTGCCGATCCTGGTCTCGTTGGCCGGCGCAGGCCTCGTCGGCCTGCTGATCTACGGCGTGTCCACCCAGTCGCCGAATCGCACGATCGATGAGCTCGTGGCCCGCCGAGAGTACCCGCGGGCGCCTGACGCGACCCGCCGGCTGCCGATCCTCGGCGCCAGCGGGACGCGCTCGCTGGCATCGCTCAGCGGCAAGGTCGTCGTGCTGAACTTCTGGGCCTCCTGGTGCGAACCATGCGAGCTGGAGGCGCCACTGCTCGAGCGCAATCAGACCCAGCTCGAACGTCACGACGCAACGGTGCTCGGCGTGACCTATCTCGATGCCTCGCCCGATTCGCAGAGCTTCGTGAAGCGCTATCACCTCACCTATCCGAACCTGCGCGACAGCACCGGCGCGTTCGCGCATTCATATGGCACCGACCAGCTGCCGGAGAGCTTCGTCGTCGATCGCGATGGCCACATCGTCGCCCTGCGCCGCGGCGAGATCGATCAGGCGTTCCTCAACCGCGCGCTCGCGCTCGCGGAGAGCACGTGATACGCCTAAGGCTGCAGCGGTCAGCCGTCTCTCCGCGGGAGCGGGGGCGCGCGCGCCTGTGCGCCGTGGCTGGGGTCCTCATCGCCGCCGGAGCGATCGCTGCGCCGGCTGGCGCCGCGGCGGCGGCGCCGCGCACCTCACTGCCGGTGATCGAGCGGCAGGTGATGTGCGTGACGTGCAAAATCCCGCTCAACGTCGCCCAGTCACCGCAGGCCAACCGGGAGCGCGCCTTCATCCAGAGCCTGATCGACCAGGGCGACAGCGAAGCGCAGATCAAGAGCGCGCTGGTCGGCCAGTACGGACCGACCGTGCTCGGGCTCCCGAGCGCGCACGGCTTCGACCTGACGGTCTACCTCGTTCCTCTCGCCGTCGTGCTCGGTCTGCTCGTCACGCTGCTCGTGCTGCTCCCGCGCTGGCGACGCCACGCCCGTGCTGCGCCCGGCGGCGCGGCGGCCGCGACGACGCTGGACGCGAGCGACGCAGCGCGGCTCGAGTCGGACCTCGCGCGCTTTGACTGATCGCCGCGCGATCCGGCCGCGGGCACCCCGCCGAGCGCCTACATCTCCTCGGGTGCGCTGACGCCGAGCAGGTCCAGGCTGCGGGCGATCGTCCGCCTGCTCGCGACGCACAGCGCGATGCGAAACGACTCGACGGCGTACGGCTCTGCACCGACGACGCGGCAGTCGCGGTAGAAGGCCGTGAAGCTCTGCGCGAGCTCGAGCACGTAGGCGGCTAGCCGGTGAGGCGCGCGACGCTCTGCCGCCTCGGCCAGCTCGCCGGGGAACGCGAGCAGCTGCTCGATCAGCGCTCGCTCGGTCGCGTGCAGCGGCTCCTGGCGCGCGCCGATCGCGTCGTCCTGCGCCGCGCGAACACGCTCCGCTCCGGCCTTCGCAAGCATCGACGCGATCCGTGCGTGCGCGTATTGCACGTAGTAGACAGGGTTCTCGCTTGACTGCTCGCGCGCGAGGTCCAGGTCGAGGTCGACCGTCGTGTCGTGCGAGCGCGCGAGCAGATACCAGCGCGCAGCGTCCACGCCGATCTCCTCGAGCAGGTCGTCGAGCGTCACGAACTCGCCGGCGCGCTTGGACATCTGCGCACGCTCGCCCGAGCGCACCAGATGCACGAGCTGCATGATCAGCAGCTCCAGGCGCCGCGGATCCCCGCCGAGCGCCTGATACGCGGCCTTCATCCGCGACACGTAGCCATGATGGTCCGCTCCCCACACGTCGAGCTGGCGGTCGAAGCCGCGCTCGCGCTTGTCCTCGTGGTAGGCGATGTCGGACGCGAAGTAAGTGTGCTCGCCGTTGGAGCGCACCAGCACGCGATCCTTGTCGTCGCCGAAGTCCGTCGTGCGCAGCCACAGCGCCCCGTCGCCGCGGTAGGTGCGTCCCTGTTCTTCGAGCAGCGACAGCGTGCGCTGCACCGGGCTCGGATCGCCCTCGTGCAGGGCGCTCTCGTATGCCCAATGATCGAAGTCCAGGACGGCGAAGGCCGCGAGCGAGCGCCGCATCTCCTCCACCATCAGCTCAACCGCCGCGCGCCCGAGCGCCGCTATGTCGTCGATCTCCTCATCGTTCGCGAGCTGCGCGAGCCGCTCGACGTAGGCGCCGCGATAGCCGTCCTGCGGCACCGGCTCGCCGCGCGCGAGCGCCTGGATCGACTCGCCGAGCTTGCGCACCTGTGAGCCCGCGTCGTTGACGTAGAACTCGCGCTCCACGCGATGGCCGTGAAAGGCGAGCATCCGCGCGAGCGAGTCGCCGTAGGCGGCGTTGCGGGCGTGGCCGACATGCATCGGGCCGGTCGGGTTCGCTGAGACGAACTCGACGAGCATGTGTTCGGCGGACGTGGCGCCGCCTGCGCCGAACTGATCGCCGGCCGCAAGCACCTCGCGAGCGCGGCCGACAGCCAGGAATCGGCCATGAACAGGTTCAGGAAGCCCGGTCCCGCCACCTCGAAGCGCTCGAGGCTCTCCCCCAGGCGCGTCTGCAGCGCGCCGCCGAGACGCGCTGCGACCTCGCGCGGCGGCTCGCCGAGACCGGCCGCGAGCAGCAGCGCGGCGTTGGTCGAGTAGTCGCCGAACTCCGCGCGCGGCGGCCGCTCGAGGCGTGATCGCCCCGCGGCCGCCGGCGTCCGCCCCGAGACGAGGGCTCCGCGACACGCCATCCCCGGTGTCGCCGCCCTCGCCAGCAGCGCCTGAAGTGGCTCCGCAAGCCCTCCTGCGGCCTCCAGAACCGCCGTCCGGAGGTTCTCCAACGGCGTCGCGACCGTGGTCACGAGGCGCTCCGTTCGTGGTGGGCAGGGGGGTGCGGTCATCGATCGGTAGCTCGGCGCTTGCGATACTAGCTACGTGAACGACCAAGACTCAGGCGCCGAGCGCCACATCAACATCCACCTCTCCCCCGAGATCATGGGTGGCGTGTACGCGAACTTCGCGAACGTCAGCCACTCCGACTACGAGTTCACGGTCACCTTCGCGCGCGTCGACCACGAGGTCGAGTCCGAGGAGGTGCCGGGCGTGGTCGTCTCGCGCGTGAACCTCTCGCCCCGCTTCATGCGCGAGCTGATCGACGCGATGGAGGACAACTACTCCAAGTGGCTCACCCGCGAGGGCATCAAGAACCTTCCCGAGTACGGCGGCTCGGAGTCGGATTCGGAGGCGGAGTAGGCCCAGGAGGCCGGGCCGGGGCTGGTGCGCGCGAGCGCTTCGTCGCATGCTTGCACGGAAGCGGACGTGGAACGTCCCGGGATGAGCGGTGTTCGTACCCTGCAAAGATGAAGGTCGCAGTCATCTCCGACATCCATGCCAACCGTCACGCCTTTGAGGCGACGCTCGAGGCTGTCGCGGCCAGCGATGCGGCCGAGCTGTGGTGCCTGGGCGATCTCGTCGGCTACGGCGCCGAGCCGGACGCCTGCGTGCAGCTTGCCCGCGAGCACGCCGCCGTCTGCCTGGCCGGCAACCACGACCTCGCGGTCACCGGCGAGATACCGCTCGATGAGTTCTCACGCGGCGCGAGCCTCGCGGCGCAATGGACGCGCGAGGTGATCGCGCCCGAGAACCTCACGTTCCTGGAGAGCCTCAGCCCGAAGGGCGAGGAGGGCGCGCTGGGCCTCTATCACGCGAGCCCGCGCGATCCCGTCTGGGAGTACGTGCTCTCCGCGCTGCTCGCCGAGCTGTGCCTCGACGCGCAGAGCCAGCGGATCTGCCTGATCGGCCACTCGCACGTGGCGCTCTCGTTCGCGCGCCACGAGGGCGCGCTCGCGACCGGCGAGCCCCGGCGCGACGGTGCGCAGCTCGACATCGCCGACGGCGAATGGCTGCTCAATCCCGGCAGCGTCGGCCAGCCGCGCGACGGCGACCCGCGCGCCGTCCTGGCTGCTGCTGGACCTCGACGGCATGACCGCCTCGTTTCACCGCGCCGACTATGACGTCGCCGGCGCCGCAGCGGCGATCCGCGCCGCGCGCCTGCCCGATTCGCTCGCCGAGCGGCTGGAGTACGGTCAATGAGCATGCGCCAGCGCCCGCCAGCGACCGGGTCACGCGATCGGACGGCGTTGCCGGCAGCGGCCGTTCGCCTTCTGCTGGCGGGGGCCCTCGGCTTGGCGGCCGCGCTGCTGGTCTCGTGCGGGAGCTCGCGGCAAGCTGATCCCCGCGGCCACGCGGGGCCGCTGCAGAGCGACTTCGAAGCCGTGGCGCAGGCTGCCGAGCGGGGACGGCAACTGCTCGGAGACCGAAGCAGCGCATCCTCAAGACCGAACAGGACTTCGGAGCGCTCCCCTCGACGGTCGACGCCGGCCTGCGCAATACCCTGCGCAAGGGCATCGCGAACCTCCAGACGCACGCGCTCGAACTGTGCAAGCAACCGCTCGCGCAGACGAACACGACGAGCACCGCGTCGAAGACCACGACGAGCACCAAAACCACGACCACGACCCCGCCGGTCACGCAGACGACCACCACGCCGAGCACGACGACGCAGACGACGCCGCCGACCACGGTCCCCTCGGGACCTGGTGGCGGCACGCCCGCCCCGGGGGAAACGCCGCCCCAGAGCGGCAACGGGCAGGGCGGGAGCACCCCCGGCGAAGGCGGGTCGCCCGGCGCCGGCGCCGGCGCTTCGCACCAGGAAGGCGCAAAATGAGCATCGCGGAGATCGCCGGGCGCTACCGCCTGGAAGGCCGCCTCGGCTTCGGCGGGATGTCGACGGTCCACCTCGCGCTCGACATGCGCCTGGAGCGCCAGGTCGCGGTCAAGCTCCTCGCCGAGCACCTCGCCGAGGACCCGACGTTCGTGTCGCGCTTCCAGCGCGAGGCGCAGGCCGCGGCCGCCTGGTCCACCCCAACATCGTGCAGGTGTTCGACTCCGGCCAGGACGAGCGCACGGCGCAGTACTTCATCGTGATGGAGTACATCGAGGGCTCCTCCTGCGCCGAGATCCTGCGCGACGACGGCTGGGTCGAGGTCGACGACGCGCTCGCGATCATCGAGCAGGCGTGCGAGGGGCTGCACTACGCCCACCGCCACGGCGTCGTCCATCGCGACGTCAAGCCCGGCAACCTGCTGCGCTCGCGCGAAGGCGAGGTCAAGCTCGCCGACTTCGGCATCGCGAAGGCCACCGAGCAGTCGAGCATCACCCAGGTCGGCTCGGTGCTCGGCACCGCCGCCTACCTGGCGCCCGAGCAGGCGCGCGGCGAGGAGGCCGGCCCGAGCGCCGACCTCTACGCGCTCGGCGTGGTCACCTACCAGCTGATCTCCGGGCGCCTGCCGTACGAGGCGACCTCGCTCACCGAGCTCGCGCTCAAGCAGCAGCACGAGCCGCCGCCGACGCTCGACACGCTCGTAGCCGCGGTCAGCCCCGAGCTCGCCGACGCGGTCGCGATCGCGCTCGCGCTCGACCCGCGCGACCGCTACCAGACCGCCCGCGAGATGGGGCGCGCGCTGCGCGACGGCGGCAAGCGGCATCGCCCCCGTGCGAGCGCGGCGCGCCGGCGCGCCGTGCGCCGGCCACGCAGGCGACGCAGCGTGCTTGCGGCGCCGCGACGCGGTCGACGCGCGCCACGCGCGCGCTGCGCCCCGCGCCAGCCTCGCCCCGCCGCACGGCGCGACGCGCCCGCGCCGCAGGCCGTCCGGCGCCGCGCGCCGCTGCCCGTCCGCGCGAGCAGGCGGCGAGCCGGCTGCTCGCTGCCGCTGCTTGCGCTGCTCGTGATCGCCGTCGCGATCGTCGCCGTCGTCCTCATCACCGCGCCGGCGCCGACGAGGGTCGTGCTGCGCAACGTCGTCTACTCCGACGTGCAGCAGGCGTCCGCCGCGCTCAAGCAGCTGGTCTCGGAAAACACCAACTAGCTGCTCGAGCTGCTCCCGCACGCGTCCGCGCAGCTGAGCGCCGCGCGTGGCCTTGCCGGCATCGCTGCTAAATCCTAGGAGCCGCACCATGCTCGCCGCGATCGTCAACGTCAACCACCTCGTCGAAGTCTCCGGCTACCCGCTGCTGTTCGTGCTCGTGATGGGCGAGTCGAGCGGGCGTGCCGATCCCGGCGAGACGGCGCTGATCACGGCCGCGGTGCTCGCCAGCCAGGGCAAACTCGAGATCGAGCTCGTGATCGCGCTCGCGGCCGCCGCGGCGATCGTCGGCGACAACATCGGCTATCAGATCGGCCGCAAGGGCGGGCGCTGGCTGCTCAGCGCCCGGGCAGCTTCCAGCGCCAGCGCCGCGAGGTGCTCGCCGTCGGCGAGCCGTTCTTCGAACGCACGGCCCCAAGGCCGTGTTCTTCGGGCGCTTCGTGCTCGGCCTGCGCGTGTGGGCGTCGTGGCTCGCCGGCGCCACGCGCATGCGCTGGCGCTCGTTCTTCCTGTGGAACGCGCTCGGCGGCATCTGCTGGGCGACCGTGATCGGCCTGGTCGCCTACTTACTCGGCCACTCCGCCGGCAACGCGATCGAAGCGTTCGGCCTCTACGGGCTGGCGCGCCGTGCTCGTCGCAGTCGGCACGCACCTGGTCCTGCACCGCCGCCATCGCCGCAGGGCACGTCACGGCAGGGCCGCCGAGACGGCGGCCCGCCGCAGCGACGAACGGCAGCCGCCCAGCGAGTAGGCGCCGGCGTCGCTTCAGGAGCTCCCGGACCCGGAGCTCGCGCTTGCGGACCCGGACGTTGCGCTTGAGCTCTCCCTACCGGAGCCCTCGATCACCGGAGCCTTGTCGCCGACGCTGATCGCCACCCGGCGCGGCTTGCGCTCCTCGGGCTTGGGGATCCGCACCGTCGAGCACGCCGTTTTCGAAGTGCGCGTCGATGCTGTCGGGTCGATGCCCTCGGGCAGGGTCAACGAGCGCGAGAACGTGCCGCGGCGCGCTCGATGCGGTAGTTGCCCTCCCTGCGCTCCTCGTGCTCGGACTTGCGCTCGCCCGAGATCGTCAGCACGTTGTCCTCGAGCTCGACGTTGACGTCCTCCTCGCGCACGCCGGGCAGGTCTGCGCGAAGGACGAAGTTATCGCCCTCTTCGACGAGGTCCATCGCCGGTATCCAACGACGCATGATTCCGGCGTCGCCGCCGTCGCCGCCCTCGCGAGGGTCTAAGAGCGTGCCGAACAGCCGGTTCATCTCCTGCTGGATCGTCTGCAGCTCGCGAGCGGGTTCCCATCTGACCAGTGCCATCGCTCTACCTCCACTTATTGAGATCACAGAACGAATACGCCTCAACCGTCTAAGTCGCAGAGATCGATTTCGGGGCTCGCGTACCTGCACACGCAGCGGAGCTCCGAAGATGCTCTCGATCTCGCCGCCGAGTCACTACATAGGCCGCGGCGCGCCGATCGCAATGCTGGGCCGGAGCGGTTCCCTCAGCAGCCGTTGCAGGGAGCGATCCGCTCCCACATGTCGGCCAGCATCCCGAGCTCGCTCTCGGAGAAGCGCGAGAAGAAGTGCTCCCGCACGACCGCCAGATGGGTCACGCGCGCTTCCTGCAGGCGCTCGCGTCCGTCGCCGGTCAGGCACGCGTAGGAGCCGCGCGCGTCGTGGTCGCAGGAGCAGCGCTCGAGCAGCCCCTCGCGCTCGAGGCGGTCGACCAGCCGCGTCAGCCCGCTGCGCGACAGCTGCGCCTGTTCGGCGAGGTCGCACATGCGCATCCGCCCGCCGCTCGCCTCCTCCAGGTGGTGGAGCACCTCGTAGGAGGTCATCGGCAGCCGGTGCGCCCGCTCGAGCTCGGCGTCCAGCCGCTTGGCCAGGCAGGCATAGGCCTGCAGCAGCCCGCGCCACGCGCGCAGCTCCCCTATCGTCAGGGCCTCCTGCTCGGAGGGTGAAATCTTGACGGCGGTCGCGGTCGACATGGCGGTCCGGGTCCCAAATCCCTCAGGCGAACATAGCAGCGTCGAGCCCGGGAGCCCGAAGCAGACCGCCTCATCGCCGGGTGGCCCTCCAAGCCCACCACATCATCAGCGGCTGCAGCGGCAACCGCGCATACAGCGCCCAGCGGGGGATCGCGTCGAAAGCGCTCGGGCGTTTGCGCCATGTACAGGTTCGCCGGGAACACCGCCGCGAGCAGGGCGATCAGACACAGCCCCGAGAGCGGCGCGTCGCTCGGAAGCAGCACGCCGACGCCGCCCGCGATCTCCGCCACGCCGCTGATCTGGACGACCGCTCGCGGCGTCGCCCTGCAGCCGCGGCGGCACGATCCGCTCGTAGGCGCGCGGGTTCACGAAGTGGTTGATGCCCGCGCTGATGAACAGGCCCGCCAGCAGGCGCCGCGAGAATCCGCTCGCTCCTGTCCCCCGCTGCCCCTTGAAAGCCATCGTCCATGTCCTCCTCGCAGCGCGATTCGCGATCGTCGTCTTCGGCGTCATGCGTCGGCCACAGAGCCGCCGGCGAAAATCTAGCGATCCTCGATCAGCGACCGCCCGGTCATCGCCCGCGGCTGCTCGATCCCGAGCAGCTCGAGCACGGTCGGCGCGACGTCCGCGAGGATGCCGCCGCCCTCGCGCAGGCGGAGTCCGTCGGCTCGTCACGATCAGCGGCACCGGGTTCAGCGAGTGGGCCGTGTTCGGGCTGCCGTCCGGCTCGAGCATGTGATCGGCGTTGCCGTGGTCGGCGGTCACGACGCACGCGCCGCCCGCCTCGTGCACCGCCGTCGACCACCTCGCCGAGGCACTCGTCGACCGTCTCGATCGCCTCACGGCCGCCGCGATCACGCCGGTGTGCCCGACCATGTCGGCGTTGGCGAAGTTGATGATCCCGAACCGCGGCCGCTCCTCCCGCCAGGCGCCGACGAACGCGGCGGCGGCCTCGCGCGCGCTCATCTCCGGCTTGTGGTCGTAGGTGGGCACGTCGCGCGGCGAGGCCACCAGCTCGCGGCGCTCGCCCGTCAGCGGGCCTCCTCGCCGCCGTTGAAGAAGTACGTCACGTGCGGGTACTTCTCGGTCTCGGCCACGTGCAGCTGCGACGCCCCCGCGCCGGCGAGCACCGTCGAGAGCGTCGTCGCGGGACGCTCCGGCGAGAACACGACCGGGTAGGGCCAGCCCTCCTCGTACTCGGTCAGCGTCGTGTAGCGCGCGATCGGGCGCCGCACCGCCGCGCCCGCGCCAGCCGGGCAGCTCCTCGCTCGCCCTCGCCGAACCCCGGCTCGGCCAGCGCGCGCGTCAGCTGGCGCATCCGGTCGGGCCTGAAGTTGAAGCGATCACGCTGTCGCCCGGCCGATCCGCGCCTCCTCGCCGACGAGCGTCGGCTCGATGAACTCGTCGGTCTCGCCGCGCGCGTAGGCCTCGGCGACCGCCTGCTCGCCGCTGGCGGCGTGGTGGGGCGCCCGGCCGTGCACGAGCATGTCGTAGGCCCGCTGGGTGCGATCCCAGCGCCGGTCGCGGTCCATCGCCCAGTAGCGTCCGATCACCGATCCCACCCGCGCGCCGGGCATCGCGGTCGAGCGCCGCCAGATAGCCGGCGCCGGCGTGCGGCAGCGTGTCGCGCCCGTCGGTGAACGCGTGCACGACCAGATCCTTGACCGCCAGCGAGTGCCCGAAGCGCGATCAGCGCGCGCAGATGCTCCAGCGAGGAGTGCACGCCGCCGTCGGAGACGAGCCCGAGCAGGTGCACGCGCTCTGCGCCGGCGAACGCCGCCCGCAGGACCTCGTTCTCGGCCAGCGAGCCGTCGGCGATCGCGTCGTCGATGCGCACCAGGTCCTGGCGCACGACCGCGCCGGCGCCGAGGTTGAGGTGGCCCACCTCGCTGTTGCCCATCTGCCCGTCGGGCAGCCCGACCGCGCGCCCGCACGCGCTCAGCGTCGTGTGCGGATAGCCGGCCCACAGCTCGTCGAACACCGGCGTGTGCGCGAGCGAGACCGCGTTGCCCGGCCCCGGCTCGGCGAGCCCCCAGCCGTCGAGCACGACCAGGCACGCACACGCGACCGGCAGGCTCGCGGGCCGGCGGGGATCGTCATCGGAGCGCCGGTGAAGAACCGATCGCGCTCGTCACGATCTGCGCGAACGACTCGGCCTGCAGCGAGGCGCCGCCGACGAGCGCGCCGTCGACGTCCGCCAGAGCGAGCAGCTCGGCGGCGTTCTCGGGCTGACCGATCCGCCGTAGAGGATCCTGACACTCTCCGCGGCCGCGCGGTCGCGGTCGCCGACGAGCGCCCTGATGAACGCGATCGCCTCCTGCGCCTGCTCGGGGCTCGCGACGCGGCCGGTGCCGATCGCCCAGATCGGCTCATAGGCGATCACCACCTCGGCGAGGCGCTCGTTCGGCACGCCCGCGAGGTCGTCCCTGACCTGCTGGCGCAGCTTGCGGTCGGTCTCGTCGCCGTCGCGCTCCTCCTCGGTCTCGCCCACGCACAGGATCGGCACGAGCCCCGCCGCCAGCGCCGCGGGCACCTTCAGCGCGAGCGCCCTGTCGGTCTCGCCGAACATCGCGCGGCGCTCGGAGTGGCCGAGCACGACGCCGCGCACGTCCGAGCTCGCTCAGCATCGGCGCCGAGACCTCCCCCGTGAACGGGCCCTCGGGCTCGTGGTGCATGTTCTGCGCATACACCTCGCACGCGCGAGCCGCGCGCGCTGTCGACCATCGCCCGCAGATCGGTGAACGGCACGCAGATCGCCAACGTCCACCCCGTCGACCGCCGACACGCGCGGCAGCAGCGCCTGGATGTACTCCTCGGCCTCCCGTTCGGTCTTGTGCATCTTCCAGTTGCCCGCCACCAGCGGCGTGCGGGCCATCAGCGCGTCACTCCCGCGCCGTCGAGCGCCTGCACCCCGGGCAGCGCGTGCCCTCGACCAGCTCGAGCGTCGCGCCACCGCCCGTCGAGAGGTGGTCGACCGCGTCCTCCAGTCCGAATCGCGCGAGCGCCGCCGCCGAGTCGCCGCCGCCGACGACCGTCAGGCCGTCCGCTTGAGCGACCGCCTCGGCGATCGCGCGCGTGCCCGAAGCGAACGGCTCGAACTCGAACGCGCCCATCGGCCCGTTCCAGAAGACCGTGCCCGCCCGCGCGATCTCGCGCGCGTAGCGCTCGGCCGTGCCCGGCCCGATGTCCAGCCCCATCCAGCCCTTTGGCACCTCGACCCCGTCGAGCACGCGGTGCTCGGCGTCGTCGGCGAGCCGGTCGCCGATCACGAGGTCGACCGGCAGATCGATGCGCGCGTGGCCGGGAAGCGCGGTCTGCGCGAGCGCCCGGCGCGCGTGCTCGGTGTCCTCCTCGTCGCACAGCGAGTCGCCGACCGCGTGGCCCTGCGCGCACAGGAACGGGAAGCACATCGCGCCGCCGATGATCACCACGTCGGCGAGCTCGAGAAAGCGGTCGATCACCGCGATCTTGTCGGCGACCTTGGCGCCGCCGATGATCGCGACGAGCGGGTGGCTCGGGCTATTGAGGATCCGGCCGAGCGTCTGCACCTCGCGTTCCAGCAGGCGGCCCGCGGCGCTCGGCAGCAGCTGCGCGACGCCCTCGGTGCTCGCGTGCGCGCGGTGCGCGACGCCGAAGGCGTCGTTGACGTACACGTCGGCGAGCTCGGCCAGCGCGCGCGCGAACTCGGGGTCGTTGCGCTCCTCGCCCGGCTCGAAGCGGACGTTCTCAAGCACCAGCACCTCGCCGTCGCGCAGCTGCCGGGTGAGCGCCTGCACCTCCTCGCCCACGACCGCAGGCGCGAGCGCGACGTCCCAGCCGGAGAGCTCGCGCAGGCGCGCCGCGACCGGCGCCATCGAGAGATCCTCCTCGCGCCGGCCCTCCGGGCGCCCGAGGTGGGAGACGAGCACCAGCCGCGCGCCGCGCTCGCGCAGCTCCTCGATCGTCCCCAGCGCCGCGAGGATGCGCGTGTCGTCGGCGACCACCGGCTGCCCTGCGCTCCTTGCCCAGCGGCACGTTGAAATCGACCCGCACGAGCACCCGCTTGCCGCGCACGTCCAGGTCGTCAATGCTCCTCATCGGCAGCTCCCATCTCCTCGCGCTCCTTCACGATATTCCGGAAGACATACCGCCGGACACCCGGCTGGCCATCCGGCCCGAGCTCACAGGACCCTCTGCACGAGATCCACCAGGCGGTTGGAGTAGCCCCACTCGTTGTCATACCAGGCGACCACCTTCAGCATCGTGCCGTCCATCACGGCCGTCAGCTGGGAGTCGACGATCGCTGAGAACGGCGAGCGGACGATGTCGCTGGAGACGATCGGGTCCTCGGTGTACTGCAGGATCCCGTGCAGCGGGCCGCTCTCGGCGGCGGCCTCGAAGCCGCGTTGACCTCCTCGACGCTTGTCTCGCGCTCGCACTCGACGGTCAGGTCCACGACCGACCCGGTCGGCACGGGCGCGCGCACCGCGAAGCCGTGCAGCTTGCCCTGGAGCTCGGGGATCACAAGCCCGATCGCCTTCGCCGCGCCGGTCGAGGCCGGGATCAGGTTGATCGCCGCGGCCCGCGCGCGGCGCAGGTCTCTGTGCGGCAGGTCCTGCAGGCGCTGGTCGGCGGTGTAGGCGTGGATCGTCGTCATCAGGCCGTGCTTGATGCCGACCGTGTCGTTGACCACCTTCGCGACCGGCGCGAGGCAGTTCGTCGTGCACGAGGCGTTCGAGATCACCTCGTGGGCGTCGCGGTCGTAGACCTCGTCGAAGTTGACGCCGAGCACGACGGTCGCGTCCGGGTCCGTCGCCGGCGCCGAGATGATGACCTTCTTCGCGCCCCCTGCGAGGTGCTTGGCGGCGCTGTCGCGGTCGGTGAACAGCCCGGTCGACTCGATCACCACGTCGACCCCGAGCTCGCCCCAGGGCAGCGCCGCCGGGTCGCGCTCGGCGAGCACCTTCAGCTCGCGGCCGTCCACCTCGATCGCACCCTCGCCGCGAGCCTGCACCTCGCCCGGGTAGGGACCGAGGATCGAGTCGTACCTGAGCAGGTGGGCGAGCGTCCGCGAGTCGACAAGGTCGTTGACGGCGACCCACTCGATCTCTCCCTGCAGAGCCTCGCCGCGGGCCTTGGCGGCGCGGAACACGTTCCGGCCGATCCGGCCGAATCCGTTGATCCCCACGCGAACGGGCATTCATTGCCTCCTGAAGCGAAAATGAACGATGCCGGGTCGGGAGCTTCGGCTCCGTCGCCCGGCGTGCCGCCGGGAGGCTATCAGCGGGCGCGCGCGCGGGACCATGGCTCTGGGCCACGAGACCAACGCCGCCGTTTTATACATCCACAAGAAGGCGGCGTATAGCGATGGTTACACGCGCGTCCGAGCAGGACACCGGCCCGCGCGCGCGCTCAGGCGCTGCGCGGGGCCTTGTCGATGTCGCGGTGGGCGACCGCCACGTCGAGATCCTCGTGGTCGCGGTAGCGCTCGGCCAGGTGCTCGGCGATCGCGACCGAGCGGTGGCGGCCGCCGGTGCAGCCGATCGCGATCACCAGGTGCGCCTTGCCCTCGGCGACGTACTGCGCCAGCAGGAAGTCGAGCAGCGCGTGCAGTCGGCTGTAGAGCTGCTCCAGGCGGCCGTCGCGCGCGATGTACTCGACCACGCGCTCGTCCAGGCCGGTCAGCTCGCGCAGCTCGGGCTCGTAGTGGGGGTTCGCGAGGAAGCGCACGTCGAAAGCGAGGTCCTCCTCGCGCGGCGGGCCGTGCTTGAAGCCGAAGCTCATGAACGTCAGCGCCAGCCGTCCGCCGGCCTTGCGCGGCAGCAGCTCCTCGGCGATCTTGCCGCGGAGCATCGCCGCCGACATGCCGGTCGTGTCGATCACGAGGTCGGCGCGGCTGCGCAACGGCTCGAGCAGCGCGCGCTCGGCGGCGACGCCCGCGGCGACGCTGCCCTCGGGCGCGAGCGGGTGGCGGCGGCGGGTCTCCTTGTAGCGCGTCACGAGCGTCTGCTCGGCGGCCTCCAGGAACAGCACGTGGTGGGTGAGCCCGAGCGCGTCGAGGTCGTCGACGACGGCGCGCAGCGCCTCGAAGTAGACGCCGCCGCGAACGTCCGAGACGACCGCGGCGCGCTCGACCTTGGAGCCCTTGTGCACGAACAGCTCGACCAGCGAGCGGATCATCTCCGGCGGCAGGTTGTCGACGCAGAAGTAGCCGGCGTCCTCGAACACGTTCATCGCGGTCGACTTGCCCGCGCCCGAGAAGCCGGTGATCACGACGAGGTCCTGCAGCCGCGACTCGACCACGGGCCCGCTCCCGCGACTTGCCGCTCGGCAGCGAGCAGGGGACGCAGGGGCCTGATCACAGCCATCGCGTCAATTGTGCCGCGCACGCCGGACGGGCGGCGGACGCTTCTCGTGGCGCGAGCGGCTCAGCCGGCGCGGTGGAGGTGGCCATATAGCTCCCGCCGACCTTCGCCGGCAGGCCCGGCACCGCCTGCAGCTCCTCGCTCGAGGCCGCGACGATCGCCTCGGGCGAGCCGAAGTGCGCGAGCAGCGCGCGCTTGCGCGCCGGGCCGACGCCGGGCAGCTCATCCAGCAGCGAGCTCGTCATCGCCCTGTCGCGGCGGCTGCGGTGGTGGGTGATCGCGAAGCGATGCGCCTCGTCGCGCACGCGCTGCAGCAGCTGCAGCTCGGGCGTCGAGTGGTCGAGCACGAGCGGCGCGCGGCGTCCCGGCAGGAATACCTCCTCGATGCGCTTGGCCAGCGAGACGACCGCGACGCCGCGCTCGCGAAAGCCGCGCAGCGGCGCGAGCCCGGCGGCGAGCTGGCCCTTGCCGCCGTCGATCACGACCACGTTCGGCAGCGCGGCGAAGCTCGCGTCGTAGGCGGGGTCGTGCGGCGAGATGTCGGCCTGGCGCTCCCACTGCGCGAAGCGCCGCCCGAGCACCTCGGCCATCGCGGCGTAGTCGTCGGAGGATCCAGCGACCGTGCGGATCGTGAAGCGCCGGTAGTCGGCCTTCTTCGGCGCGCCGCCCTCGAACACGACCATCGAGGCGACCGTGTGGGTGCCGCCGAGGTTCGAGATGTCGAAGCACTCGATCCGCATCGGGCGGGACGTCGAGGCCGAGCGCCCGCTGCAGACCCTCGAGCGCCTCCACGCGGCTCTGGCGCCGGCGCTCGGAGCGCAGACGCTCCTGATCGAGCGCGAGCCGCGCGTTGCGCTCGGCCAGCTCGAGGATGCGGCGCTTCTCGCCGCGCTCGGCCGCGCGCAGCTCGACCGGCCCGCCGCGGCGGCTCGAGAGCGCGTCGCCCAACGCCGGACGGCTGCCGAGCTCGCGCTGGACCACCAGCAGCGCCGGAATCGAGATGTGGCCGCCGTAGTACTGCAGCATGAACTCCTCCGCGACCTCCGCCAGCTCGCGCTCGGTCTCGTTTGCGAGGTAGAAGGACTGGCGGTCGGAGAGCACGCCGTCGCGCACCTGGAAGACCTGCGCGTTGGCGTCGCGCCCGTCGACCGCGACGGCGACGGCGTCGAACGTACCGACCGACTCGTTCGCGACCCGCCGGCGCTCCAGCAGCGAGCGCACCGCGCGCAGGCGGTTGCGCTCGAGCGTCGCCTGCTCGAACTCCTCCGCCGCCGCCGCCGCGCGCATGCGCCCCTCCAGGTCGCGCTCGATCGCGGAGAAGCGGCCGGACAGGAAGTCGATCACGCCGTCGATGCTCGCGCGGTAGTCCTCCTTCGAGACGAACCCGACGCACGGCGCCTCGCAGCGCTTGATGTAGTAGTCCAGGCACGGGCTGCCGCTGCGGCGGCCCGGCTCCGGACCGGTGCACGAGCGGAACATGAACACCTTCGCGAGCACCTCGAGCGTCGAGCGCACGCGCTTGGCGTTGGAGTACGGACCGAAGTACGCCCTCCCGGGGCGGTGGCGCTCGCGCGTGAAGTACACGCGCGGAAAGTCCTCGTCGAGCGAGATCGCGATGAACGGATAGGACTTGTCGTCGCGCAGGCGGATGTTGAAGCGCGGCCGGTACTGCTTGATGAAGCTCTGCTCGGCCAGCAGCGCCTCCGCCTCGGAGGCGACGACGACGCACTCGACGTGCTCGACGCTCGCCACCATCTCGGCGTGGCCGGGGCTGCTCGGCACCTGCGCTTTGGAGAAGTGCGACGCCACGCGCTTGCGCACCGACTTGGCCTTGCCGACGTAGACGACGCGACCGGTGCCGTCGCGAAACAGGTACACGCCCGGCTGGTCGGGCAGGGCGCGGCGCTGCTCGGCGAGGCTCGCCGTCGCGTCGCTGCTATCCGTCACTGGCTCGGTCGCTGCCATGTCCACACGAGGATAGGAGGCGCAAACCCGCGACACGAAAGGCCCGGGACCTCTGGCGGCGTGCGCGTCGATCAGTAGGTGCGCGAGCGGCGCACGACCTCGAGCAGCGCGTAGACGACGCAGCCCACGAGCACGAACCACACGAGCTCGCCGGAGCCCGTGTCCCACATCCGCTCCTGGCCGCGTACGCGAACACTGCGAGCGCAATCGCACCGTAGAGCAGAGCCCGATGGCGGTCGCCGAGGCTGTAGAGCCACATGTGTGTTCCCGGTACAGGTACAGCCCGAGATAGCCGATCGCGACCCCGAATGCGACCCACAGCGCAGCTTCGAACGTGCTCGCCACGCGGCCGCCGCCGGGCAGGAGATAGACGGCGAGGGCGATCGCGACGATGATCGCGATGTTGCGCACGGTCTTCATACGGTCCACGAGCGCAGTCTAGGTCAGTCGATCAGGGCCTCGAGGCGCGCGTAGGCGTCCTCGACCGCGCGCCTGGCGGCCGTGTGGCGGGCTTCGGACTTCGCCGACTCGTACCGCGTCGCCCACGCCGCAGGATCGCACAGCTCCTCCTCGACCGCGCGCATCGCTGCCTCGGCCTCCTCGACGTCCCGCTCGGCGCCCTCCTGCGCGCTCAGGCGGTTCTTGGACGGTCCCTTCGGCTTCGCTCTCGCCTTGCCCGCCGCGGCACGCTTGCCCTGCTTGGCTTGGGAGCGCGCGGAGCCGGCTGCCTGACAGGACCCGTTGGCGGCGCCGGCCGGCGCCGCTGGCACGCCGCGACGCGACGGCGCCCGGACGGGGCGGGTCCGTCGGCAGCCGCGGCACGGCGCTCGTCGCGCACGCGCACGTACTCGGGCCAGCCGCCGAGGTAGCTGTGCAGCGTGCCGTCCTCGATCGCGATCGTGCGGGTGCCGACGGCGTCGAGCAGCGCACGGTCGTGGGAGACGAGCAGGACCGCACCATCGAAGGCGCGCAGCGCGTCCTCGAGCGCCTCGCGGCTCTCGATGTCGAGGTGGTTGGTCGGCTCGTCGAGGATCAGCACGTTCGGCGGGTTGGCGCCCGAGCCGACGAGCACGGCCAGCGACAGGCGCCGGCGCTCGCCGCCCGACAGCCCGCCGAGCGGTTTCTCGGCCTCCTCGCCGGAGAACAGGAAGCGCCCGAGCAGCGCACGCGCCTTGCCCGGCGTGAGCCCGGTGGCGCGCTGTGTAGCCTCGAGCACGCTTTGCTGCCGGGACCGCCGGCGCCGAGCTCCTCGGCGTGCTGGGAGAGATAGCCGATCTTCACGTTGTGGCCGACGCTCAGCTTTCCGGCCGCCAGCGGCCGCGGTCCGGCGAGCGTCTCGATCAGCGTCGTCTTGCCGCTGCCGTTGGGGCCCACCAGCGCGACGTGCTCGCCGCGCTCGAGCCACAGCTCGGCCTCCTCGAGCAGCGTGATCGGCCGCCCGGCCCGGTCCGCCGGGCGTGTTCGCAGGAGCCAACCTCGACGCGTCCGTCCTGCAGCTCGAAGATCACGCGCCCGGAGCGCTGCGGAGCGGAGAACGCGAACTCGAGGCTCCTGCCGTCGCGCGGATCGCGCTCGATCCGCTCGATCTTCGCGAGCCGCTTGACGCGCGACTGGGCCTGGCGCGCCTTCGTTGCCTTGTAGCGGAAGCGCTCGATGAATCGCTCCATGCGCGCGATCTCCGCGCGCTGGGCGTCGATCGCCCTGCCGAGCGCGATCTCGCGCGCCGCCTGCTCACGGCGCCACTGGTGCCACGTTCCCGCGAAGAAGCGCGACCGGCCGGCCTCGAGCTCGAGCACAGAGGTGCCGACGGCCTCGAGGAACCAGCGGTCGTGCGCGACCAGGACGACGGCCGCGTCGAGCTCGACCAGCGTCTGCTCGAGCCACTCGAGCGACTCGATGTCGAGGTGGTTGGTCGGCTCGTCCAGCAGCAGCACGTCCGCTCCGGTGGCGAGCGCGCGGGCGAGCGACGCGCGCGTGAGCTCGCCCCCGGAGAAGCTGTCGAGGGTTCGGTCGAGATCGTCCTGCGAAAAACCGAGGCCGCGCGCCATCACGGTCGCGCGATCGCGCCACAGGTAGCCGCCGCGGGCCTCGAGTCGCGCCTGCGCGCGGGCGTAGCGCGAGAGCGTCGCCTCGTCGCCTGCGCCATCGGCCATCCTCGCCTCGAGATCGCGCAGCTCGACCTCGATCTGGAGCTCCTCGGTGCAGCCGGACAGCACGTACTCGCGCAGCGCGAGCCGCCGCTCGCGCGGCGGGCGCTGGTCGTGCAGTGCGATCCGCACGCCCTTTGCAACGCTCAGCTCGCCGCGGTCGATCGTGCTCTGACCGGCGAGCATGCGCAGCAGCGTCGTCTTGCCGGCGCCGTTTCGCCCGGCGAGCGTCATGCGCTCGCGACGCTCGAGCTTGAACGACACGCCGCGCAGCAGCGGCTGCCCGGCGATGTCCTTGTGCAGGTCGGATGCGATCAACAGAGCCATCGGCTGCTGATGGTAGGACGCGGGCGTTCGGGCCTTGCCGCTGGCCGCCTGCGACCTCCGCTAGCATCCCGGCCAGGATGCGCAGATACCTGCTCGGAAGGCTCCTCGCGCTTGCGCTTCTCGCATCGCTCGCGCTCGCTCCCGCGGCGGGTGCATACAACGACGGGCGCGGCTTCTACGGCCCGACTAACGACAAGGTCGTCACCGACGCCGGCTTCATCATCATCGGGTTCTTCGCGCTGTTCGTGTTCGTGATGAGCATGCTGCAGCGGGCCCTCGAACGGCGCAAGGAAGCTCGCCAAGCCGCACAGAAGGCGCTGCTGGGCAACGCCCACTGGCGCGGCGGCTGGTAGACCGGCGCCGGCCCGATGGCCGAGCCCGAGCAGACCGGGCAGGGGTCCGCCGGGGACGCCTCCGCGCGAGCAGCGTCGCCGGTTCGCTACGAGCGCCACGGCGCTGCCGCGTTGATCACGATCGACAGGCAGCACCGGCGCAACGCCGTCGACGGCCCGACCGCAGAGGCGCTGCACGCCGCATACCTGCGCTTCGAGGCGGACGAGCAGGTGCGTGTTCTCGTGTTGACTGGCGCCGGCGACGTCGCCTTCTGCGCGGGCGCCGATCTGAAGGCGACCGAGACGTTCGCGGGGCGGCTGATGAACGCGGAGGGGCCGATGGGCTTCACCCGCCTGACCTCGTCGAAGCCGACGATCGCGGCGATCTCCGGCTTCTGCCTGGCGGGCGGCCTCGAGCTGGCGCTGTGGTGCGATCTGCGCATCGCCACCGAGGGCTCGACGCTCGGCTATCCCGAGCGCCGCTGGGGCGTGCCGCTGATCGATGGCGGGACGCAGCGCCTGCCCCGCATCGTCGGTCTCGGGCGCGCGCTCGATCTGATCCTCACTGGCCGGATGGTCGGCGCCGAGGAGGCGCTGAGGATGGGCCTCGTTACGGAGGTGGTCCCCGCTGGGACTCACCTCGAGCGCGCGCTGAGCCTGGCCGAGGGGCTCGCGCGCTTCCCGCAGCGGACGATGCTCGCCGATCGCCGCGCCGCGATCGAGGGCTTCGGGATGGCGCTCTCGGAGGGTCTCGCGCTCGAGGCGAGCGCAGGTCCGGAGGTGTTCGAGGACGGCGCACGCGGCGCCAGCCGGTTCGCTGCCGGCGAGGGCCGCGGCGGAGCCGGCGCGGGAGCGTGAGGACGCACCCGCCCGGGGAGCGCGCCGACGCGGGCGCCCTGAGCTTCTGGCCGCGCCGGCGCTCGCTTTCGAGGTAGGCTCTCGGCGCGATGGCCTACTTCGTCACGGGTGCAACCGGCTTCGTCGGACGGCGTCTCGTCGAGCTGCTGCTCGAGAAGCGTCAGGGCAAGGTCTACGTGCTCGTGCGCGAGAGCTCGCAGGGCCGGCTCGACGATCTCATCGAGCGCTGGAGAGTCCTCGTCGGAGCCTCGGCGGCCGACCGCGTCGAGCCGGTGATCGGCGACCTGCGCAGACCGCTGCTCGGGATTGAGCAGGAGCAGGTCGCAGAGCTGCGCGGCAAGATCACGCACTTCTTCCATCTGGCCGCCGTCTATGACATGACCGCGCCGGCCGTGACGAACACGGCGGTCAACGTCGGCGGCACGACGCACGCCGTCGAACTCGCGCGCGCGCTCGATGCCAGGCACCTGCACCACGTATCCTCGATTGCCGTCGCCGGTCAGTATCGGGGCGTGTTCGAAGAGGACATGTTCGACGAGGGCCAGCGGCTGCCGTCGCCGTATCACCTCACGAAGTTCGAGTCCGAGCGGATCGTCCGCGAGCAGCCGTACGTGCCGTGGCGCGTGTACCGGCCGGGGATCGTCGTCGGCGACTCGCAGACCGGCGAGATGGACAAGGTCGACGGGCCGTACTACTTCTTCAAGGCGATCCAGCGGATGCGCCAGCTGCTGCCCGAGTGGGTCCCGCTGGTCGGGCTCGATCTCGGTTACACGAACGTCGTCCCCGTCGACTGGGTGGCGGGCGCGCTCGAGCACATAGCGCACGAGCCGGACCTCGACGGCAGCGCGTTCCATCTCACCGACCCCCGTCCCCAGCGCGTCGACGAGCTCATCAACGAGCTCGCGACCGCGGCGCACGCGCCACGGTTCGCGCTGAGCATCGACAAAAAACTCACCGACGTGCTGCCGAAATGGCCCCTGACGCTCGCCGCGCAGGTGCCGCCGTGGCGGCAGCTGCGCAAACTTACCCTGCGCGAGCTCGGCATCCCCGAGGAGGTCGTGGCGCACATCGAGCTGGTGCCGAGGTTCGACACGCGCGAAGCAGCGAACGCGCTCGCCGGCTCGCCGCTTGAACAGCCGCCGCCGCTGCACGAGTACGCCTCGCGGCTGTGGGACTACTGGGAGCGCGAGATGGACCCCGATCTGAGGCGCGGCCGGACACTGAAAGAGGCGCTCGACGGACGCACGGTGATGATCACCGGCGCGTCCTCGGGTATCGGGCGCTCGACCGCGATGAAGGTCGCGGCCGCCGGCGGGGTTCCGCTGCTGGTCGCGCGCAACGTGGAGCGGCTGGAGGAGGCCCGCGCGGAGATCGTCGCCGCGGGCGGCACGGCCTACGTGTACGCGGCGGACATCGCCGACATCGACTCGATCGACAGGCTGCTCGAGCGCGTGCTCGCCGACCACCGCAACATCGACATGCTCGTCAACAACGCCGGGCGTTCGATTCGCAGGTCGATCGCGCTGAGCTATGACCGCTTCCACGACTTCGAGCGCACGATGCAGCTCAACTACTTCGGCGCCGTCAAGCTGATCATCGGCCTTCTGCCGCGCATGCGCGAACGTGGCTCCGGGCACATCGTGAACATCTCCTCGATCGGCGTGCAGACCAATCCGCCGCGCTTCTCGGCGTATGTGGCGTCGAAGGCGGCGCTCGACGCGTTCACGCGCGTCGTCGCGTCCGAGGTGATCGGCGACGGCGTTACGTTCACGACGATCCACATGCCGCTCGTGCGCACGCCGATGATCGCGCCGACGAAGATGTACGACGCGTTCCCTGCGATCAGCCCGGAGGAGGCAGCCGACATGATCTGCGAGGCGCTGCGCAGCCGACCGAAGCACATGGGCACGCGCCTTGGCAGGTTCGGCGAAGTCGCCTACACGCTCTCGCCGAGCGCTGTGGACAGGCTGCTGCATCTCGCCTACAGGGTGTTCCCGGACTCGGCCGCGTCGAAGGGCCAGCGCGACGTCGAGGAGCGCGCGTCCTTCGAGCAGATCGCGATGGCGACATTGACGAGGGGCGTTCACTGGTAGCAGCGAACTGCGGTCCTGGGATGATCGGACCGTGAGCGAGACGGCCCCGGCCATCGAGGTGAGCGCGCTCTGCAAGCGCTACGGCGAGTACGAGGCGGTCCGCGGGCTCGACATCGCGGTCGCGCGCGGAGAGGTCTTTGGGCTGCTCGGCCCGAACGGCGCCGGCAAGACGACGACGGTGGAGATCCTCGAGGGCTATCGCGCGCGTACGAGCGGGGACGTCTCGGTGCTCGGCCACGATCCGGCGGACAGGTCGATCGAGCTGCGCCGCAGGATCGGGATCGTGCTGCAGTCGGGGGGCATCTACAGCCACATCACCCCGCGCGAGGCGCTGCACCACTGGGCAAGTTTCTACCCTCGTCCGCGCGAGGTCGAGGAGGTGCTTGCGCTGGCCGGGCTCCAGGAGAAGGCCGATGTGCGCAGCCGGCGCCTGTCGGGCGGGGAGCTGCGGCGGCTGGACTTCGCGCTCGCGCTCGTCGGCGACCCCGAGCTGATGTTCCTCGATGAGCCCACCACCGGCTTTGATCCGGAGGCGCGCCGGGCGGCCTGGGAGACGGTGCGATCGCTGCGCGACCTGGGCAAGACGATCCTGCTGACGACGCATTACCTCGAGGAGGCGCAGGCGCTCGCCGATCGCGTGGCGATCGTCAAGGACGGCCGCGTGCTGGCGGTCGGAGCGCCGCGCGAGCTCGGCGTGGGCGCGGCACACTACCGCGTTGCATACCGCAACTCCGGCGGCGAGCTGATCGAACGCGAGACCGACGACCCGACGACGCTGCTGCACGAGCTCAGCGCCCGAGGCGCTCGCGCGCGGCGAGCGTCTGGAGGAACTGTCCGTGGGGCGACCGACGCTCGAGGACGTCTATCTGGAGCTGACGGCCGATGCCTGACGCGCTCGGCGGCGCCAACCCGATTGTGCTCTGCTGGCGCCAGTACCGGCTCGAGCGACGCATGTTCTGGCGCAACCCGAGCGCCGCGTTCTTCAACTTCCTGCTGCCGCTGCTGTTCCTGTTCGCGGGCGGCGCGATCCTCAGCGGCAACCAGCACGACCTGAACAAGCTCGTACCGTCGATTGCGGGGATGAGCGTGATGTCGACGACGTTCACCGCGCTCGCCTACAACATCGTCTTCCTGCGCGAGCGCGGGGTGCTGAAGCGCATCCGCGGGGCGCCGATGCCCACGATCTCCTACTTCGGCGGGGTCGCGGCCAACGCGGTCACGAACACGGCGCTCCAGATCGCGATCATCGTGCTGGCAGGCCGCATCTTCTTCGGGATCGGATGGCCGCGCGATTGGGGCGAGCTGATCGTGTTCGTGATCGCCGGCGTCGTGTGCTTCGCGGCCCTCGGCGTCGCCTTCGCGCACGTGATCCCGAACTTCGAGTCGACGGCCGCGTACGTGAACGCGGTGTTCCTGCCGGTCGTGTTCGTCTCGTTCTTCGTGTTCGACTCGAGCAGCGCGCCGGAATTTCTGCGCACCATCGCTGATGCGCTCCCGTTGAAGCCGCTGATCGACGGACTGTCGGGCGCGATCGTGACCGGCTCGAGCCTCGGCGACAATCTCGACGCGCTCGCGGTGATCGGGATCTGGGGCGCGTTCGGGCTGTACTTCGCCGTGCGCGGCTTCTCGTGGGTGCAGTCGCGCACGTGACCCTCGACGGGGAGACATCACGATGAAGCAGCTCGCCGACGGAGTGCACATGCTGAGCGGCTGGCCACCGAACGCGATCAACGTGTACCTGATCGACGACGTGCTCATCGACGCCGGGACCAGGCATGCGGAGCGGCGGATCATGCGCCAGATCGCAGGCCGCGAGCTGACTGCGCACGCGCTCACGCATGCGCACCCCGACCATCAGGGCTCGAGCCACGCGATCTGCGAACGGCTCTCGATCCCGCTGTGGTGCGGACAGGGCGATGTGCCGGCGATGGAGACGCCGGAAGGAGTGTTCAACTCACAGGCCCCGACGTGGGTGAACCGTCTGCAGCGGCGCTTCTGGACCGGACCCCCGCACCCGGTCGCGCGGGCGCTTGTCGAGGGTGAGGAGGTTCGCGGCTTCACGGTGCTCGAGTGCCCGGGCCACTCCCCCGGCCACGTCGCCTACTGGCGCGAGTCCGACGGGGTGCTGATCCTCGGCGACGTGCTCAACAACATCAATGTGTTGACCGGGGTCCCCGGCCTGCACGAGCCGCCGGCGATCTTCACGCCGGACCCGGCGCGCAATCGCGCGTCTGCGCGCAGGCTCGCTGAGCTGCGGCCGCGGATCACCTGCTTCGGACATGGCGCTCCGCTACGCGACGCGGGCGCGCTCGCCGGCTTCGTCGCCGGGCTCGCGGATTGAGGGCGAGGACCCTCAGCGCACGACGACGTCGCCCAGCGCTTCGTCGATCGCGGCCAGGGTGTCGGCGCTCAGCACGATGCCCGAGGACGAGGCGTTGGCGTGCACCTGCTCGGGACGGCTCGCGCCGACGATCGCCGAGGCGACGTTCGGCTGGCGCAGGACCCATGCGAGCGCCAGCTGGACCATCGTCAGGCCGGCGGCGTCCGCGACGGCGCGCAGCCGCTGGACCGCCTCGAGCACCTGCGGCTCGATCAGCCGGTCGATGAAGACACCCATGCTCTCGCTCGCCGCCCTGGAATCCGCCGGCGGGGGCTCACCCGGCCGGTACTTGCCGCTCAGCACGCCCTGAGCCAGCGGCGACCACACGATCTGGGAGATGCCCTCGCGTTCGCATAGCGGGATCACCTCTGCCTCTGGTACGCGCCACAGCATCGAGTACTGCGGCTGGCTCGAGACCCATCGCTCGACGCCAGGCATGGCCAGCGACTCCTCGATCCGTGCGACCGGCCACTCGCTGAAGCCGATGTGGCGCGTCTTGCCCGCGCGCACGACTTCGGTGAGCGCCGACATCGTCTCCTCGAGCGGCGTGCGATCGTCATAGCGGTGGCACTGGTACAGGTCGAGGTGATCGGTCCGCAGCCGCTTCAGCGAGGCGTCGATCTGCTTGTGGATCTGCGCTGCGGACAGGCCGCGATCGGTGTCCGACATAGGGAAGAAGACCTTCGTCGCGAGCACATAGGAGGAGCGCTCTCGTCCGGAGAGGACTTCGCCGAGCAGCGTCTCGGCCGCGCCGCGCCCGTACACGTTCGCGGTGTCGAAGAAGTTGATGCCGGCGTCGAAAGCGGCATCGACGCACGCCGCGGCCTGCTCGCGCGCGACCCCGCCCGAGTACGTGAGCCACGACCCGAGGCTGATCTCCGAGACCTCGATGTCGCTCCAGCCGAGCTTGCGGAAGTTCATCGCGCACGAGACTACCCTGGAAGGTATGAGCACGCCCGATCCTGGTGGCACGACCGTTATCGATCCCGGTCTGCGGATCGGCTCGGTGGCGCTCGCCGTGAGCGACCTGCCGCGAAGCGTCGACTTCTACGAGCGGGTCCTTGGCCTGCCGCTGCTCGCAAGCGACGCCGACACCGCGCGGCTCGGCCCGGACCGCGAGCGCCCGGCGCTCGTGCTCAGCGCGATCGTGCAGCCGACGCCGCTGCCGCCGTCGAGCACGGGCCTGTTCCATGTGGCGTGGCTGCACCCGACGCGTGCGGCGCTCGCCGCGACCGTGCGGCGCGTCGTCGGCCAGCGCTGGCCGTTCGAGGGCGCCTCCGATCACGGCGTCTCCGAGGCACTCTACCTGAGCGATCCTGACGGCCTCGGGATCGAGATCTACGCCGACCGTCCGCGCGAGCAGTGGGAGCGACCGGCCGGCGGGCGCGGCGTGAGGATGGTCACGCTGCCACTCGATCTCGAGGACCTGTTGGCGCAGGATCCGGGGGGGCCGACGCCGCTGATGCCGGCGGGCACGACGGTTGGACACGTGCACCTGAAGGTCTCAGACGTGCCTCGAGCCGCAGCCTTCTATCGCGGCGTGCTCGGCTTCGAGGAGCAGGCGAGCCTCCCCTCGGCCGCGTTCCTCTCGGCAGGCGGCTACCACCACCACGTGGGCCTGAACTCGTGGCAGAGCCGCGGCGCGGATCGAGCGCCCGACAGCGCGCCCGGCGTGCGCCAGCTGCGCTTCGAGCTCGGCGACGAACAGGCGCTCGAGGCGCTGGAGCGCCGGCTCGCCGATGAGCCTTCCGCAGCGCCGGCGTCTCGCGCACAGGATGGCGAGCTGTTGGCCCGCGACAGCGACGGTCAGCTGCTCGCGTTTGCTACGCAGCTCCGTTGATTTTGACTACGGCGGCGGAGGCGTGCACGGCTGAGCGCGCTTGCCTTGATGCCATCCGGGCCAGTTGTTTCGACCGCCAGAAGGCATATTGCGCTTTATAGCGGTTCGGTTCTGGACCGAGCCGCGTAGGCGGCGCGAGGACAAAGCGCCCGTGCCCCGGGCGTTTCTGGACTCGCGTCCCGCATACGCAAGAACCACCAGCCATCCGATTTGACGGAGGATGCACTGAAACCGTATCGAGCTGTGTTGGCAAGTGCAGTTCGGTGAGCTACGATCCGATCCACGTCTTCTTGCTCGATCGATGGGGCGCGGGGACGATCCTTGAGTAGAAGGGACGGCGCGGCATCGGGGGTGCGGGGCCGGACCGCTACACACACAACCGCTGTGTGCTGAGGTTCCCATGTCCGTCCCGTCTAAGCACCATCGCTGCGCGAAGCGCTGGGAAGAAGCTCCCGCGTGAGCGGCCGAATGGACGACCTTTCTTGCCGGCACCGCGGGCTACACCAGCTGGACCCCTAGACCATCGGGCGCAACCCCAGGGATTGGAGGGTTCCTGACAGGCTCGCGGCGCGCTCTCCCCTCTCGCGCGCCGCGGGTCCGCCTCGCTCCTGGCCCGTCCCTGCGCAGCGACTGATTCGGCTGGCGAGCCCGGCCGTCGAAGGCACGCTGCAACGTCGGATTGTCCGCGTAGCCAGTGTTTCTCTTCTACGCACTGCGGGTATGACTTCGCACGGCTAGCCGACGACCGATGGGGGGCAAGTGAGCACGTTCTATGAAGTCGACGTCATGGAAGACGCCTACGACCCGGCGATTGATCGTGCGACTATCTAGAGGGGTACGGACGAGACCAGCCGCGAGCAGATCGGAGAGGCGAGCGAGCTAGGCGCGGGAGCAGAGCGCAAGGTGCTCGGCTTGGCGCAAGAGAAGGCGAAGCCGACCACGGAGGCAAGCTCGCACTCAAGTTCGTGTTGGTGGCGGTCGAGTAGTGCTCACCCTGACGGTGATGATCACCTTCAACGAAGCTGACACCGTCATAACCTGCGGTTGACTCGTTCTCGCGGGTGACGCCACGGTTTGCCCGCACGAGGCATAGCTACCAAGCGATCCCGTAGGCAAGAGACCTCGGGACGGTCGCCCGTGCATCACAGCATTGGCCACCACCGCCACCATGACTTACCGGGAGCCGCGGGCCGGCAGAGTTCTCGCACCGCGACAGACCGCGCTGCCGTATCCCGGCCCCGGTGAACCATGGAAAGCCTCATCGTCATGCGGTGTCCTGCAGCGCCCTGTTGTCAATGGTGTCTGCTCGCCTTCGCCAGCGGCTGAGCGCTGGCGGAGCTCAGGCGCTCGAGCTGCGCAGGCGAGAGCTCGGCCTCGGTCGCCGGCAGCAGCTGCGCGAGCTGCTCGGGCGATGTGGCGCTGGCGACCGCGGCGACGACGGTGGGCTGCGCGAGCAGCCACGCGAGCGCGACGGCGGCGATCGTCGTCCGCTGCTCGTCTGCCACCTGCGTCAGCGCGTCCAGCACGGCGAAGCCGCGCTCGTTGAAGTAGCTCTCGCGCACGCTCGCGGCTCGTGGGCTGTCGGGGAGATCGCCGTCGCGACGATACTTCCCTGTGAGGAAGCCCTTCGCGAGGCTGAAGTACGCAAGGCATGCAAGCCCGTGCCGTTCGCACACGGGCGCGAGCTCGCGCTCGTACCCGGCGCGCTCCATCAGGTTGTAGTGCGCCTGCAGCGCCACGTAGGCGGCCATGCCCTCGCGTTCGCCGATCCGCAGCGCCTCGCTCAGGCGCGGGGCGCTGTAGTTGCTTGCACCCGCATGGCGGATCTTGCCCGCGCGGATGAGCTCGGCGAAGGCGCCGAGCGTCTCCTCCAGCGGCGTGCTCGGGTCGTCCTTGTGGGCGTAGTAGAGGTCGACCGTCTCGACGCCGAGCCTTTCCCTCGAGCGGTCGATGCCACGATGGATCGTCGCCGCTGATAGCCCTGGCAGATCCGGGGACGCGCCGACCTTGGTGGCGATCAGAATCCGGTCCCTGTTGCCGCGCGCGGCCATCCAGCTGCCGATGATTCGCTCTGACTCGCCCGCACCTCCGGGCCCGCGCCGGCCATAGCTGTCGGCGGTGTCGATGAAGTTGCCGCCCACCTCGGCGTAGGCGTCGAGCACGGCGAACGAGCGTTCCTCGTCGATCGTCCATCCGAACACATTCCCGCCGAGGCACAGCGGGAAGACGTCCAGATCGGTGTGGCCGATTCGCGCGATGGCCCTGAGGCTACCGGCCACGAGCGCGTTCAGACGTCAACGCCGCCGCCCGCCCCCGAAGCTCTGCACCGGCGGGGCCGCGGCGCGCATGCTCGATCCCACCTCCGCTCCGCGGATGTCCTCCTCTGCGCTCGGCTCCCCCGCCGCCGGCCGCGCCGCGCGCTCGAGACCGGGCAGGCGGTGCACGGACGCGATGCCGCTCGCTTCGTGCGCGTCCTCGACGCCGCCTGCCAGGAAGCGCTCGAGCGGCGCGAGCTCGCGCACGATCACGTTGATGACCGGGCGGATCTCCTCCTCGTCCTCCTCGCCGTCTGCGCCCTGCGCTCCAGGCGTCTCGCGTGCGCCCCATGCGCTCATCGACGCCGGCTCATGCGAGCGCTCGAGGCGGCCTCTGGCGAGCAGCAGCGGCTCTGCTCGGGCCAGCTGGCGATGGCGTTCGTAGACCGCCTCGGACACGATCAGGTTGACCGTGCCGAACTCGTCCTCGAACAGCAGGAACATCGTCCCCTTGGCCGTTCCCGGCCGTTGCCTGGCGATCACGAGGCCCGCCACCGCCACCTCATAGCCGGTGGGCAGTCGCATGAGCTGGGCGCTCGTGACGAGCATAGGCGCCGTCAGCCGCTCGCGCAGGATCGCCAGCGCATGGTCGCCGACCGTCACCCCGCTGGTGGAGTAGTCGGCGATCAGCCGCTGCCAGCGCCCGAGCCGGCGCAGGCTGGGGGCCCGCGGCAGCTCCAGGGGCAGCGCCAGCTGGGTGCTCTCACCTGCCGGTTCGGCCGGCGTGGCCGGCGTGGCCAGCCCCAGCTGCCACAGGGCCGTACGCCTGTCCCCGCCTGCGAGCGCTCGGTGCTCGGCGCGACCGGGCCGTCGCCGACCGGCCCGGTCGCTGCCCGGTCGCGCCGGCCCGGTCGCGAGGCTGTCGCAGGCTCCCGACCAGGCCAGCTGTTCGAGCGTTCCGCGCCTCACGCCGGCGCGTGCGGCGAGGTCGCCGAGGCTGCGGAATGGCCCGTTTCGTTCGCGCTCGGCCACGAGCTCCTCCACCTCGGCGGCGGCGACGTCCTTGACATAGCTCAGACCCAGGCGCACGCCTCCCCCCTCGACCGTGCACTGCGCCGCCGAGGCGTTGACGTCGAGCCCGAGCACGGCGATACCGCGGTTCTCGGCCTCGTGGACGAGGCTGTCGGGGGCGTAGAAGCCCATCGGCTGCTCGTTTAGCAGCGCGCACAGGAACTCCGCGCCGTAGTGAACCCGCAGCCAGGTCGACTGGTAGGCGAGCAGGCCGAAGGCTGCGCTGTGAGCCTTGGGGAAGCCGAAGCCGGCGAAGCCTTCGACCATCCCCCAGACGCGCTCTGCCGCTCCCCTGCTGGCGCCGACGTGGCGCTGCGCCCCGGCGATGAAGCGCTCGCGGTGGCGGGCGAGCATCTCCCGCGAGCGCTTGCGGCTCATCGCCCGGCGCAGGCCGTCCGCCTCGCCGGGGCTGAAGCCGGCGAAGGCTTCGGCCACCTGCATCACCTGATCCTGGAAGATGATCGTGCCGAGCGTCTCCTTCAGGACCGGCTCGAGCGTCGGGTGCTCGTAGGGGACCTCATACGCGGGGTCTTCGCGCAGGCGCCTGCGATGCTCGATGTACGGGTTGATCGCGCCGCCCTGGATCGGGCCGGGTCGCACGATCGCGACCTGGATAGTCAGATCCTCGAGGTTCATCGGCCGCGTGCGCAGGAGCGACTGCATCTGCGCGCGGCTCTCGATCTGAAAGACGCCGACCGTGTCGGCCGCGCGGATCGCCCTGAACGTGCGCCGATCGTCGAACGGGATGCGCGAGAGATCGATGCGCTCCCCGTGCACGCGGGCTATGTCCTCGACGCATCGTTCCACCGCCGAGAGCATCCCCAGGCCCAGCAGATCTATCTTCAGGAAGCCGGCGTCCGCGCACGAGTCCTTGTCCCACTGGACCATCTGCCTGCCCTCCATCGCGGCGGGCACGACCGGACAGCAGTCGATCAGCGGCCTGGTCGAGACGATCATCCCGCCCGAGTGCTGCGACAGATGCCGGGGCAGCCCGTACGCCTGCTCGACGAGCTTCCCAAGCCAGCCCCAGCGGCCTGAAGGCGCCCCCGCCCGACCTCCCGCCGTCCCCCCTTCCGCGCCCGGCTGCACCGCGGGCGGGCGGTCACCTGCGAGCGTGGCGGCGATGTCGTCGGCGACAACCCGGTTGTGCTCGAAGTCCGACCCGTACCTGTCCGCGCCGCGGGCCAGGCGCTCGATCCCGCCGGCCGGCAGGCCGAGGACCTTGCCGAGCTCGCGGATCGCCCCGCGCGCGCGAAAGGTCGGGAAGGCCGCGACCAGCGCGGCGCGATCATGCCCGTAGCGCTCGTGCACGCGCGGGATCAGCCTCTCGCGGATGTCACGCGAGAAGTCGAGGTCGATGTCGGGCAGTCCGTGCAGATCCTCGTGCAGGAAGCGTCCCAGCGCCAGCCTGCTCGCGACCGGATCGATGTGGGAGAGGCCCGTCAGGTAGCACACGAGCGATGAGACCGAGGATCCTCGCCCGCGTCCGGGGGCCAGCAGCGCGCGCACGGAATCCGGCCCGCGAACCTCCAGAGCCACCTCGCGGGCGAGCTCGAGCATGTCGTGGTGAAGCAGGAAGAAACCGGCCAGCCCGAGCTGGTCGATCACACGCAGCTCCTGCTCCAGGCGCGCGCGGGCCTCCTCGTGGGCTGCGCGGGCGGTGGGAGGCGCCCCCGGGCCGTAGCGTTCGTCCAGGCGCGCCCGGCACAGCTCGGCCAGGCGGCGGGGGGAGCTCTCGTCCTCGGCCCCCGGATAGCGGTAGCCGAGGTCCCTGTCGAGATCGAACGTCAGCTGCTCGGCGAGCGCCAGCGTCTCGCGGACCGCCTCGGGGTGATCGGCGAAGCGAGCTGCCATCGCCTGCGGTGTGGTCATGACGTGGCTGTGGTTGCCGCGGCGCAGCGGCTCGGAGGCGTCGAGCGTGACGTGATTGGCGAGCGCGACGAACGCATCCTGCAGCTCGGCTCTGGCGCGTATGTGCGCGTGGACGTCGCCGGTGGCCACGCACCTCACACCCAGTCGCCGGGCGAGCGCGGCAAGCGCGCGGTTGCGCGCGCGATCATGGCGGGCGTATGGGCGCTGCAGCTCCACGAACAGGCTCTCCGGGCCGAACGCCTCCAGCAGCCGCCGGGCAGCCGGCTCGCCGCCGGCGCCGCAACCGATCACAGATCGGCCTGCGCAGCCGGTCAGGCAGACGAGGCCCTCGGCGTGATCGAGCACCGCCTGCAGGCTCACCGAGGGTTCGGAGCGCTCGCGCCGATGGGACCCGTCGCGGGTGTGCGCATGGGCGAGCGTGAGGATCCGGCAGAGGTTGCTCCAGCCGCGGCCGTCGCGGACGAGCAGCGTGATGTGGCGTCCGCGATCACCGGCGGCGGCGGGGCCGGGGGCCAGATCGACCTCGGCGCCGTGGATCGCCCTCACCCCGTAGTCCGCCGCGGCCTGGGCCAGCTCCATCGAGCCGGAGACCGAGTTGTGGTCGGTCAGCGCGAGCGCCGTCGTAGCCCAGCTCGCCCGCGCGCTGGGCCAGCTCCTCCGGCAGCGAGACGCCGTCCAGGAACGAGTAGGCCGAGTGGCAGTGCAGCTCCACGTAGGGTGACGTCCGGCAGCGTCATCTCCTCACCTAGGAGCTCTGCAGGAACCAGCCGCCGGCCGGATCAGGTCGTGGAAGACGACCACGTTTCGCCCGCGCTCGCTCACCAGCTCCCAGTAGCGGCGGCGCAGCGGCTCGGCCGGTCCACCAGCGGTCCTCCACCAGCCAGGACTCGCGCACCGACTCGATCGCTTCGCCGTTCACCTCCACGGGATGGCGCCAGGTCGGCGGCTCGAAGCGCACGCGCGCCGGGCCTGGGAGGGTTCAGGGCTCGCGTCAGGGCCGGCATCAAGGCAATCACTCGCGGAACGGCGCGAGCACGCACCCGCCGCTCGGGCACGCGCGAGTCGGGATCCACGCAGACGGCTCGCAGCGCCGCATCCGGCCCGGCCACCGCGCGCACCTGGGCGACGGCCTCGCGCAGGCGCGCGCGCGCAGCGCGCGGCGGGTCGCCTCCTCGTCCAGCAGCGCCTCCTGCTCGCCCGCCGGCGGGCCGAAGCTCTCGACGGTCAGTCGCAGCGGCGCGGCCGGAGCCGGCAGCAGCAGCAGGCGCACCGACAGCGCCAGCCAGATGCGCTCGGGGTCGGACAGCGCCTGGCGGAAGACCACGCGCTCGCGCCAGCCGCCGCCCGCGAGCCAGGCGCGCGGAGAGCGTGACCGCGCGCAGCGTTCGCCCACGGCGCTCCGGAGCGGGCCAGCAGCCGATCCACCAGCACGCCAGCACGCGCTCGAGCGCCGCGCCGGAGCTCGCGTCGCCGACCTCCATCGACTCCTCCAGGCGCTCCTCGACACGGCGCGCACGCAGCGGGCTGTCCTCGCCGCAGGCGAGCCGGTGCGCGAGCACACCCGGCGCCCCGAAGCGGTCGGCGAGCGCGGCCCGCCCCAGCTGCGCCAGCTCGCCCAGCGTGCGCACGCCGAGGCGGCCGAGCGGCTCCACCAGCGCTTCGGTCTCCTCCCGGAAGCCGAGCAGCCCGACCGGCCGGCCGGCGAGCCAGCGCCGGGCCTCCTGGTCGCGCCTCCACGACCAGCGCACGGCGCGAGCGCACCGCCAGGGCGGCGGCCAGCGCGCAGAAGCGCGTCGGGCCGGCCCCCGATGCGCGCGGGACGGCCGGCGGATCGGCGGCACGCCTGGCGGCGGCGATCGTCGCGGCGTCCGTGCCGTGGAGTCCCGCGCAGCCCGTCGGCCTCGAAGTAGGCGAGCCCCGGGCGGGCCGGCTCGACGGCCGCGCCGATCGATTCCAGGGCGCGCAGCACGCCCTCCCAGGCCTCGGCCACCCCCACCGGATCCGCGGGCACGAGCACGAGCTCGGGGCAGCGGGCGAGCGCCTCGCCGAGCGACCATCCCGGCGACCACGCCGCGGCTTCAGCGGCCCCGGAGACCTCCCCCACGCGCTGAGCGCACCAGCTAGACCGCCAACCGGCGGCGCTCGCGTCTTCGACCGCCGGCACCGAGTGGAGGCGCACCGCCAGCGCGCTCCCGCGCGCAGCGCCTCCAGCGGCCTCCGGCGGCGACCACCAGCTCGAAGCGGGGTAGATGGACGCACACGACCATGCGAACATATGTTCGCATATGGCTCGGCCGCCGTCAATCCGCGGCCGGAGGTCAATCCATCGTCAGCGGGCCCTCGGCCGATCCGCTGAGGAACTGGCGCACGAACGGGTTCTCCGAGGAGAACATCCTCTCGGCGTCGCCCGCCTCCACGATCCGCCCCCGCCACAGCAGCGCGATGTACTCGCCGATCTGCCGCGCCGAGGCGATGTTGTGGGTCACGACGATGTAGGTGCCGCTGTGGATCGAGTGCATCTCCTGGATCAGATCGCACAGCAGCGCCGTGCGCACCGGGTCGAGGCCCGAGTCGGGCTCGTCGAAGATCACGATGTCGGGCTCCATCACCAGCGCGCGCGCGAACCCGGCGCGCTTGCGCATGCCGCCCGACAGCTGCGAGGGCAGATCGTCCATCGCGTCGGCCAGCCCAACGTCGGTGAGGCGCTGGGTGACGCGCTTGGCGATCTCGCGCCTCGGAGGAGTCCGTGTGCTGGCGCAGCGGGAAGGCGACGTTGTCGAACACCGACATCGAGCCGAACAGCGCGCCGTCCTGGAAGAGCACGCCGATTTTGCGGCGAAGGGCGAGCAGCTTCGGGCATCGTCAGGCTCGGGACCGACTGCCCCTGCACGACGACGTCGCCGGAGTCGGGGAACATCAGCCCGATGATGTGCTTGATCAGCACGCTCTTGCCCGTGCCCGAGGGGCCCAGCACGACCGTGATCGTGTCGTCGGGGAACGCGACGTTCAGCCCGTTGAGGACGGGCACGCCGCCGAGGCGCTTGTGCACGTCCATGCAGCGGATCGACCAGTTGCCCGCCTCGGGGTCGCCGGCGAGGTCGAGCTCGCTCGGAGTGGTACTGGAAGTCGTCAGCGTCGGTCATCATTTCCCTCCGTAGATCACGTGCGGGAACTGGCTCGTCTGGCCGTTGAACGTGAACGGGCCCTGCTGGTTGCACGGCGGCGCCGGCAACGTCGTTGGCGCGTGCCCGGGCGCGTTGGCGACTTTGAACTGGATGATCTGTTCGATCAGGCTCTGTCGAGATCGTTTCGTTCGGCCGGCCCGCTGACCGACGGGGCCGGGTTCGGCGCACGTGCTGGCGCTGAACACCGGCAGCCCGCTGGCCGAGCGCGCTGAAGGCGCCCGGCTAGGAAGTAGGGGTTGGAGCGGTCGGTGCCGATCCGCTTGGGATAGAGCGCGAGGCTCTCGGGGCTGAGCACGAGCATCGTGCGCAGGTAGTGCTCGCTGGGGCCCTTGGCCTGCGGTGTTGCTGTTGCCTAGGCTGAGCCTCGGTGGCGGCTGTGAGGTTCGCGAAGAACGCCTGCAGCTCGGGCACGTACTCGCCCAGCGTACTGCAGGAACGGGTCGAGGTTGTGCAGCACCGGCCTGAGGTTTTCGAGCACCGGGACGGTCAGGTCGAGCGACCTTCTTGCACGATCGGGCAGGCCCGTCTTGGCCGCCTTGCGTCAGCGGCCCGAGCGAGGTCAGGAAGTTGTTGAACTGCGGCGCGAACGGCTTCGCGGCCTGCAGCAGCGGCGCGAGCTGGCGCTCGGTCGGGCGGAATTCGTCGAGGTACGGGCTCGGCGATCGGCGGCGAATCTGTCGAGTTCTTTGCAGCGCGATGCGATCGAGTTGCGCTCGAACGTCGGCAGCGCCGGAACGCTTCGGCGAACGCCTGGCTGCCTTCGGCGGCGGCGTGGAAGGTGTGTTCGCCGTTGACGATCAGGCCTTCGAGCTGGTGGTCGCGTCTGGCGAGCGCGTTGAACACGACGCCGGTGTTGTGCACGAGCGCGCGCACCGCCCCTTCCTGGGAGGCGAGGATGCGTGACGAGCTGGTTGGCGTGTTCGACGAACGGTTCGAGCGTCGGCGAACGACGGCGTTGATCTGTTCGCCGCGCCCGTTGATCGCCTTCGGCCGATAGCCTGCTGCCACACCTGGAAGTTGCGCCGCGTGTCTTGGGGTCGAACGCCGACAGGATGTCGTCGAGCGTCACCGACGGTTCGACCTGGCTGTCGGCGAGCTGGCCGCTCGTCGCTCAGGTAGGGGCCGGTCTGACCCTCGGGGATCAGCTGCACGTAGGTCTCGCCGAGCAGCGTCTTCTGGCGCAGGATCGCGTGCATGTTGGCGCGGATCGGCGCGTACTGGCTGGCGATTTCGAGCGTCGCGTGCGGTGCGCCCTTCCTTGCCGAGCTTGAGCGCGACGACGTGACCGACGTCCACGCCGCTGATGCGCACGTCGGACTGTTCGGCGAGCGCGAGCGTGCGCGGGAAGGCGACCGTGAAGCGGTAGCCCTTCGGCTTCAGCGGCAGCGGACCGCCGAAGGACTCCCACAGGAACAGCAGCAGCCCGAAGCAGCTCAGCACGAACAGGATGATCACGAGCATGTTGCCGAGCGTGGGCGCGCGCTTCTGCATGCTCAGCCACCTCCTCCCGGCGCGGCCGTGGCGCGCGCTGTTCGCTCTCGAGCTTGGAGACGCGCGCCGCGTCGAGGCCCGCCGAACAGCCCGCCGGCCGCGCTCGGGACGGGCTTCGGCTGTGGACTGCGCGCTCGCGGCGAGCTCGCTTCTGGCGTTGAGGATCCCGGCCGCCTGGCACGCCGCCCGGTTGGGCGGGTTCAGCAGGCCGACCAGCAGGTTGCACCGTCGGGTTGATTTCGCGACGACGCCTTTGAGCAGCGGCGCGACTTTGCAGTTGAGGTAGATCGAGGCTGCGCCCGACCGCGCCGTGCGCGTCGGCGGAGCTGACGACGCTGTTGAGGTTGTGGTTGGCCCAGTCGAGGAAGAACAGGAAGCCGGCCTGCTTGGCCCGGGGTTGTAGGCGAGCTCGTTGAAGAATTCGTTGAGCACCGAGAAGCTGTCGGCGAGCTTGGGGAACGCTTCGGCGAGCTGCTGGTGTCGGGCGTGAGCTCGTTGATCGACCGGCAGGATTTGGCGCGCGAACGGGCGGATCTCGTTCTTGATGATCGGCGTGCGTCTTCAGCGCGAGCCGCCGCGTCGCTTCGTTGGCCGGGCCGAGCGCGCTCGCGAACGGCTCGAGCTTGTGCAGCGTCGGCCCGAGCACGTTGGCGGCGGTGGCGAGCTTGCCGAGGCCGTTGCGCTGGTCTTGTGCAGCGCGCCGGGCAGCAGGTGCAGCGTGCTCTGCGACGTTCTGTTCCTCGCTTGGCGAAGACGGCGAACACGGCGTTGGAGGCGTCGACCAGCTGCGGCGAGCTGCTTGTCCTTGCCGCCGAGCGCTTCGATCAGCGAGCCGGAAGTTGTGGATCGAGCGCGCGATGTTGGCGTGGCGGATTTCGAGCTGCTGGGCGATCTCCTGCCGAGTCGGCGCGCGGTCGGGTCGAAGCGCTTGAGCGTCGCCGACAGCGCCTTGCCGTTGTCCTTGAGGCCTTCGCCCGCGCCCGCGAGCAGCTCCTGCAGGTAGGCGCGCGTTTCGGCGTCGAGCCCGGCGAGGAATTCGTCGAAGTTGATGTTCGGCGCGGTCTGCGCGAGCGGGATCGTGTCGCCGCTTCGCAGGCGCCCGGCGGACGGGGTGCCCGGGTTGACCTCGACCGTCATGTCCTGCAGCTGCGTCTTCGGGCGCAGCAGCAGCGTCGCGTTGCGGTAGATGCGCGCGTACTTCGGGGTCACTTTCATCGTCACCATCGCGATCCCGTTCGTGCAGGTCGACGCTCGCGATTTCGCCGATCTTCGCGCCGGCGATCGTCACCGCCTGGCCCTGGCCGGGCGTCGACCGCCTGGGCGGTCTGGAATTCGGCCTTCAGCGTGAAGTAGCTTTTGCCGAGCACCGGCACCCAGCCGGGCAGCTTGAGGTTCTCGTGCGCGAGGATGTAGCCGCCGACAGCCGCCGCGATCACGACCATCGTCGACGACCGCGATGAACGCCGTGCGGTAGCGCTCGATCTGGTCGCGGACGCTCAGCCCGCCCTCGTGGCCGTCTCGGCGGCGTCATCACGCCGCTCCCGTCCGCGGGGCCCTGCGAGAGCGGGCCGTTGAAGTTCGGGCAGCGCCTGCGTGTAGCAGGGCACGAGCGGCTGATACGGCGGCTCTTCGGCCGGGTAGGCGGGGCGCGTGCCCAGCGGCGGCAGCGACGCGTGCGCGAGCAGGCTGCAGCGCCTTTCAGGTTGGTGCCGAGGATCGACCCGGCGCGCGAGCGCAGCGTCTGGCCGCCGTTGCCGACGAGGAAGCTTGCGCCATCGTGCCGTTGCCGTCGAAGCTCTGGCCGAGCGCCGCCCAGGCCCGACCAGCGCTGTACCAGAATTCCTTGTAGTCTTCGACGCCGGAGGTGCTCGACCCGTCCTGGAGCTTGGTGTTGCCGGCCGGGAAGATCACGTTGGTCAGGCACTTGTTGAACAGTTCGGTCTGCTGGTAGAACGGGATCTGTTCGCTCGTGCAGCTGCGCGAGCGACGGGCGCCGCTTCGTCGAGGCCCTTGGCGACGCCGCCGAGCTCGCTCGGGCGCAAGCGAGGCCTGCACCTGTTCGATCCACGGCAGCGCCGCGGCGACCGTCGAGTTCGTCGCTTTTGACGCCCGGGAGGATGTCGGTGCGCGAAGGTCTGCGTCGGCGGGAAGGCGCGTCGAGCGCGGCGAAGCCGCGGTCGATGTTGCGGCAGCGAGCCCGGCAGCTCGCGCGACGGTCGCTGCGCAGGCTCGCCGACTGCGCGGCGAACGCGCGGAAGAAGGTGTTGAAGTTGACGATCAGTTCGCCGAGCTGCTGCTCGTGCACGTTCAGCGCGGCGGTCACCTTGCCGATGCTCGCGACCAGCTTGGAGAGGTCGTGCGGTTCGGTGCCGCGCGATCGCCTGGTTGAGGACGGCGGTGCCGCGCAGCGCGGCCGGCCCGCGCTGGTAGGCCTTGTTGAGCGCCTGCGCGGCGTTCAGGCCGCGCACTTCGGGGTCCTGTTCGGCGTTTTCGGCGGCCGTCGGCTTGCGCGTCAGAGCCCGTCGCCGTAGTCGATCAGGAAGTTCTGCAGGTTCGCGCGCGTGTCGGTGTTCAGCGCGTCGAGCACCTGGTCGAGCTGGACCGGGTCGGCGGTCTGCGTGATCGGGATCGTGCAGCCCGAGGAGCAGCGTCTGCGCCGAGGGGCTGCCCGGGCTGCAGTTCGACGAACCAGTTGCCTTCCAGGAAGATGCGCGGGCGGATCTTCACGCGTCGCGTCGGAGTGGATCGGCAGGCCGCCTCGATTCGATTTCCATCGTCACCAGGCCGGCGTTGCCCTCGCGCGCGATCGAGCTGACCTTGCCGACGTCGACGCCCGGCGATGCGCACCGGCGACTTCGGATGGATGTTCACGGCGGTGGCGAACTCCGCCTTCAGGCGGAAGCCGTGTTTGAACGGAATGTGCTTGGTGAAGCCGAAGTACACGCCGATCACGAGATCACGAGCAGACACGATCCCGAAGCGCACGGGGTTGTTGCGCCGAGCTCGGACGGCGGGCACCTGGTCGTGGCGACGCCACCAGCGCGCGCGGCTCATTTCGCTCGCCTTCCGCTCTTCGTTCTTGCGCCTGTGGGCAGGCCGAGGGCCTTGAGCGTCGCGGCTCGGGTACTTTTCGCCGAACAGGTTCTGTTCGCGGGTCGTCAGTTCGCGGTTCGTCGCCGACGTCGCGCGCCGGCACGTTGCCGATCACGGCTTTGCCCGGCACGTAGGTCTCGTTGCCGGCTTCGCAGTACCGCGCGGCTGGCCGGGGCCGGCGACGTTCGGGTAGGGGTTGGCGTGCAGGTGGTTGTTGTCGATGATCCGCTCGTGCTCGCTGACGGCGTGTTCGACCGACGGGCCGTTGGCCGGCGCCGAGGAGGGATAGCCCTCGTTGTTGGGCCCGTTCGGCGCGAGCACGAAGCCGGCGCGCGCGAGCGTGCCGACGCCGATGTTCTCGGACTCGAGGCTCGCGAGGTTGCGGAACGCCAGCGTCAAGTAGTTGCAGTAGGCCTGCTCGGGCGCGAGCCCGGCGAGCAGCGGGTTGGCCGAGTTCGAGCGTGTTCGGTGAAGTCTTCGAGGCCGAGCGGGGACGATCGGGTTCTGCGCGAATTCCGCGAGCGCCTGCGAGGATTCGGCGAGCTTCGTGTTCAGCGCGGTGGCGGCGCGCAGGTTGACGGCGCCCACGGTGAACGCGTGCGCCGAGCGGCGGCGCGACGGTGAGCAGGTCGCTTCGCGCTCGGGCGCAGCAGGCGCATGAACTTCGGTCGCTTTTTCGGTGAACGGCGCCTCGAAGGGCAGCGAGTGGATCGCCTGTTCGAGCGACGGCGGCCCGCCCACGGTCGCCGCTTCCAGCGACGGCGCACGCCCGCCCAGGCCGTGAAGAAGGTGTCCAGATCGGTCAGAAGCGCGCCTGTGGCTTCTGCGACCGGGGCGGTCTGCGAGGCGGCGCGGTCGAGCGCGATGAACAGCTCGCGCAGAGCCGGTCTGCGGCAGCGGCGAGGTTGTGCAGCACCGGGATCGCGTTCGTGACCAGCGGGCGCAGCGTCGCGATCGTGTTGTTCAGCCCGAGCCCCCGCCCGGCGAGGCCGTCGCCGAAGTTGTTCAGTGTTCACCTTGCTGCGCGGTGCGCGTCTTGGCGTCGAACATGTTGAAGAGTTCGTCGATGTTCACCGGTTCGCGCGCTCTGCGCGACCGGGATCGTCTGGCCCGCCTTGAGCGTCTGGCGCGAGGTGCCCTTTTCGAGTTCGCAGGTACTTCAGGCCGATCGCCGACACCGACAGCACGATCGCTTTCGTGTCGGCCGGCAGCGGTTCGAGCGCTCTTTTCGAGCTTCAGGCTCGGCGATCGCCGTGACGCGCCCGGTGTGCGGGTTCTCGATGGGCGGTCAGCGAGCTCGACGACCCCGACGCGCGTGCCGCCGATCGCGCACCTGGTTGGACGGACTGCAGGCCGGAGGCCTCGGGCAGTTCGACTTTGATGTTGTAGGTCGGGACGAACGGCAGCCCGTTGTTGGCGTTGTAGGACAGGAACACGGCGACGACGACGATCAGCGTCGTGACCGCGCCGATCAGCAGCGGGCTGCCGGCCAGTGAGCCGCCGCGGCGCCGGTTCATCAGGGCATCTCCGTCGGGTCGCAGCTGAGCAGGCCGTTGTCGGTGAACGGCGAGGAGCCGTCGGCGGCGGGCTGGGTCGCCGCGCCGGGGCAGCGGCGCAGCTGGCCGGTCTTGAGGTCTTCGAGCGCCTGCGTGAGCGCTCGCCGGCGTGAGGTTGTTGTTTTCGCCGAGCTTGAAGTCGGGGAAGATCGGGGTGACGCGCGCGTAGTGGCCGTTGGCGTCGTAGTAGGCGCCGGCCTGGCCGAACGTGCGCAGCGTGCCCTCGCAGGTCGGGGCTGTAGGGACCGAAGAAGGCGGTGATCGGGACCGATTCCTGCAGCGCGGTCACGCTGGCCGGCGAGGCGGTCGCTCAGCGCCTTGGCGAGCGCGGGCAGCGCGTTGGACCAGATCGGTGAGGTCGTTGTTGGGCCCGGGCGGTTGAATGCCAGCGCTGAAGTTGTGCACGACCGGCGTGGCCGTCGTCGAGCAGCGGGCGCAGCCGTGTGAACAGCGTGTTCGAGCGGCTTGGTCGTCGGCTTGGAGGCGTTCGACGAGCTGTGTGAGCGCGGCGAACGTCGGCGGGAGCTCGGCGAACGCGTGGTTGCCCCGCGCGCAGCGCGACGGGCAGCTCGCTGCAGCCCCTGCGCGAGGTCTTGCCTGCTGCGAGCCGATCGCCGTGGAAGGTCGTGTCCGCGTTTTCGATCAGGTCGGTCGAGCTGTTCGTTGCGCGCGCCGATCGTCGTGACCGCCTTGGCGGTTTCGACGAGGAAGTTCGTGAACACCGGCTGGTCGCGCACGAGCTCGTGCGAAGAAGTGGTCTGTCGCGCGCCAGCGCCGGCGGCGAAGTATTCGGTCGGACTGGCCGAGGTCGCGGCCGACGCCCGCGTACTGTTCGGCGAAGCCCTGGATGAACTCCTGCAGGCCCTTGCGGGTCTTCGGGTTGAGCGTGTTGAACAGCTGGTCGAGGTCGACGACTTCGCGGCGTGGCGCGAGGCCGGCAGCGTCGCGCCGGGCGTGAGCGCCGGATTGTTGTTGGGCCCGGGCGAGAGCGCGATGTAGCGGTTGGCGACGCTCGACAGCGACGGCACCCTGACCTGGGCGACGGTGCCTTCGTGCAGCGGCGTCAGCGAGGAGTCGACGTGGATCGTGATCGCGCGCCTTGAAGTCGCTTGGTCAGCTCGATGTCCGTGACGCTCCCGACCGGCACGCCGCCGACCTGCACCTGGTCGCCTCGCACGAGCTGGCCGGCTTCGGCGAAGATCAGGTGGTAGGTGGCGCCGCCCGCCGCCTGCCGAACAGCAGGTAGGCGATGATCAGCACGACGAGCGCGAGCGCGCCCGACGGCGAGCGCGCGCGCGACGCCCACGGCCGCGAGGGCCGCGGGCGTCGCAGGCGGGATGCTCAGGACCCGCGAGGAGGCGGCGGCGGTGCCGCCGGCGGGGCTGGGGGGCTAACCGTTGCCACCGGCTTCCCTTTCCGCTCGCCGGCGCTCGACGCGCTCGGGCGTGTCGGGGATCGCCGCCGACGACGGCCCGCTGGCGACGGTCGGGTCGGGGATCTCGCCCAGGCGCGCGATCAGCCTGATCCACTCGCTTGGCGTGAGCACCGAGCCCGACAGCGCCGGCGCGCGTGCGCGCGCTGACCCGCTCAGCGCGCTGAAGGCGACGTCGATGGAGTCGCGCGGCGCCTGAGCTTGCGATCGCTCCGGCTGCGCCGGGATAGCTCATCAGGCTGACGATCCGCTGCGGCCTGGTCGAGCCCTGCAGCATCAGCAGCTTGCGCATGGTGGTGTCCGCGATCGAGCCGGCGCCCTGATGCCCGGCGATCGGCATGCCGTTGACCGCGGTGATGTCCACCGCATCGCTGCTCGAGCTCGCTGCGCGCGTTGCGCGGCGATCGCGCCGCCGTCAGAGCCGGCGCACTGCAGCCCGGAGACGGTCGGCTTCAGACCCGACACCGACAGGATACTCGAGCATCGCCAGCACGCGCTTGTCGACCCTGCCGGCCTGCACGTCCTGGCGCCCGCAGCGGCCGAGACGGATGCCCGCTGTCGTGCAGCACCTGCGGCTCGAGCTGCTGCTTTGACTCGAGCAGCACCTGCCCGACCGTCGGCGAGGTGCCGAGGAACGGGTTCTCGCCCTTGGCCCTGAAGATCGAGCGTGTTCTCGAGCGCCACCCAGCCGTCGAGGATCGGCTTGGGGTCGATCAGCGGCGCGCCCGCTCCCGCTGGGCGGATCTGGAAGAGCATGTGCGGTTCGCGCGCGGCCGAGTCGCGCCGCCTTCGGCGCCGTCGGCCGGGCCGACATGACCGAGCACCGTGCCGGCGATCACCTGCACGCCCGCTCGCAGCGGGTGCAGGTAGACGTCGTTCGGCCCTTCCCTGAAGACCCGCACGTTCGGCGCCGGCCGGCGCGGCGGGGCAGGCTGCGCGGGCGCGGTGAGACGCGCTGGCTTCGGGGAAGGGCGGCAGCCGCTTCCAGCCCTGCCGCCGCTCCGAGCGCGAGCGCCGACACGGTAGCGCCTTCGGACACCGGCGAGCGGGGCTGCGCGCCGGCCGTCGCCGGACCGCTCGGCGCCGGTTCGGCCGCTTGCCGCCGGTCTGCTCGATGCGGCTGCTGACGCGCCGTGTGATCGTGCGGCTCGAGCACCGGATACAGCGTGGACACGTCGCCGAGCTGCGCGTAGACGTAGGTGTTGCCGTACGCGTCGCGCAGCGACGATGAACCGCCCGAGCGTGGGCGAGTCTCCGATCTGCACGATTTCGCCGTCCTGCACGGCGATCACGGGAGCGCCCGCCTGCGAGTAGATCGTCGTGCCGACGAGCGTCTGCGGCGGGCTCGATCCGCTTGCCGGCGACCGTCGGGAAGCCGTCGCTGAAGTGCGCGGCGGCGTGCACAGGGAAGCGCGCCTCGGTCAGCCCGGTGATCGCGCCGAGCAGTTCGGCGGGGTGCCGCCGAGCAGCTGGGCGCGCAGCATCACCGAGTTCGACGTAGGCCTGCGAGTGGTTGTAGGAGAAGACCGCGGCCCTGATGTTCGTGTCGCCGCCGGCCGCTCGCAGGTAGCGGGCGGCGGCGAAGATCGCGTCGGCGGGGTTGTAGGGGTCCTTGAAGCCCGCGCCGTTGGCGTCCACCCCGTACTGGGCCCACTCGGCGGGCAGGAACTGCATCCACCCCTCTGCGCCGGCGCTCGAGACGCTCAGGTCGCGCCCGTAGTCGGTCTCGACCTCGTTGATCGCGGCGAGCACCTGCCAGGGGATCCCGTAGGCGGTGCCGGCAGCCTGGATAGATCGGCAGCAGGAAGGGCGGGATGCGGAAGCTTTCGATGAAGAAGCGCGGCACCCCGCCGATCGAGGACTGCAGCGCGAAGGGCAGCGACGGCGTGAGCGTGGACGGCGATGGCGCCAGCTGCTTGGACGCGCAGGCCACTGCTCGAGGAGCCTTTGCCTTTGCCGGACGCGCCCGCTCGGGGCGGCCTTGGGCGTTACCCGCGCCGGCGTGGTGGAGGCACCGGCGTGCTGCTCTGCGAGTGCTGGCGCGTGCACCTGCGGCGGCTGCGCTGCTTGCGTTGGCGCTCGAGGGCGCGGGCGGAGGCACTTCCGCCGTCGAGCTCGTCGTGGCCGGCGCTTCGGGCGCGGGCGCGGTCGAGGTCGTCTCGGCCGACGGGCCGGCCGCTCGTGCCAGCGCCCTGTTCGGCGGCGAGGCTCCCAGCGGGCGCGGCGAGCGCGAGGACGGCGCAGCGTGGCTAGCGAACAGGCGCATGAGTAGCGGTGCCCGGATCATCGCCCAACGCTCAGTTGCCGAGCAGGTAGTTGAGGAGCAGCCCGCCGGCGGCCGAGCCTTCAGCGGACGGCGTATAGTAGGTCGTGCCGGCGGTCGAGCCGCCGACCGGCTGCGCGGCGGCCGGCGAGCCACCTGAGGAGCCGGCGCCCGCGATTTCGCTCGCGGTTGGGGCGGAGCCGGGATATTTCGAGAGCGCCTCGGCCGGAGTGGCGCCATTCAGCACCGCGAGCGTCCGCTCCATCACGAGACCGGCGTTGGGGGGGATCGACGCGACCTTCGCGGTGGACGCTTCGGCAGCGGTGCTTTCGGGCTTTCCCGTGGAGTTGAACAGTTTGCGGTTGCACTTCTCTGCGAACTGGATCGCATACGTCAGGCAGATCGTGCCGACGCCTTCCGTTCGCAGGAAGTGGCCGAGCGCGTCGTAGCCGTTGGCGGCGCCCGCGCCGAGGAAGATGAAGTCGAGGAGGCGCTCGAGCCCGCCCGTTTCGCGCAGGCTGCGTGAGCAGTTCCGCGAGGTTGCCCGCGAACGGCTTACCGGCGCTGCCGAGCGATTTGAGGCGGGCCAGCAGCGGCTTCGTGGCGACGAGCGCAGGGCCGGACAGCTTGGCGGTCTTGCCGAGGTTCGTGAAGAAGGTGGACGAGCTGTTCGAGAACGCCGGAAGCTGCGTGAACGCCTGGTTGATCCCCGGCGCGGCGACGCCGAGGTCGGTGAACACGGGGGTGGTCTGTTCGGCGAAGCGCGCCGAGGCGTTCCATCGCCGGCCCGAGCTGTCGAGGAACGGCGGGAACAGTTCCAGGTTGCGTGCGAGTGGCCCGCGATGTCGCGGCCGATCGCCTGCGCGACCGTGTTGCTCTGCACGATGAAGTCGGCGACGCGTTCGCGCACGCGCGGCGAACGGCGCGAGCGCCTTGGTCGGAGTCGACGGCGAGTTTGGCGAGCACGTGGTTCTCGCCTGCGAGGATCGCGAGCACCTTTTCGAGTTCCTGAAGCGCGGGGTTGGCGCGGCGGATGACCACGTTGAGGTCGCTTCCGCGCCCGGCGAGGCCGGCGCCGAGTTCGTTGAGGATGATCGTGAGGCGCTCGCGTTCGGGCAGGCGGCTGATGTCGCCGAGCAGGTCGACGTCGACGGGGCTGTGGGTGTTCGCGACGGGCAGCAGCACCTCGCCTTCCCCTTCATGGCCCTTGGGGATCCTCTGCAGCGGCGGCGGCAGCGGCGTGCCTTCCACGCGCGGCTGGGTCGGCAGGCAGTCGACGTACTTCTCGCCGATCAGCGCCTGCGGGCGCATCGTGCAGCTGGCATCCGCGCGAAAGTCCTCGAAGCCCGGGTTGGTTATGTTCAGGACGACGGCGGCCTGGGCCTGCGGCGTCGGGGTTACCGATCCCACGGTGCCGACCTTGACGCCGTCGATCTTCACGTCCTCGCCGGAGATTATGTTGCCCGCGTCGTCGAAGATCGCACGCACCGTGTAGGTGCCGTTCGAGCCGCCGGCGGAGGTGGCGAGGAGCACGATCGCGATGAGTGCGCCCATGCACGCGACGCCGGCTGCGGCGGCCGCGAATCTCCTCCACCCGACGCTCTCCGTCCTCACCCCGATCCTTCCTTGCCGTTCACAACGTGGCGGGCGACCCCATCATCCGATGAGGTCGCCCGTAGCACTTTTGCTTCGAGTGAGCTTACGCCTCAGTGCGCCGAGCTCCCCGCTGTCTACTTCTTGGGGCACGGCGCCTTGTAGGTCGCCGGCACGGTCACCGGTGTTTCTTTGTTGCCGTTTTCAGCGAAGATGACTTCCGTCTTTATCGGGAAGCCGCCTTTCGGGCACTTCTTCGGCAGGGTGCCGTAGTACACGGGCTTGCCGTGCGACTTGTACGCCGAGCCGGCCTTCACCTCGATCGACTTCACCGACGCGTACGGCGCTCCGGGGACGGTCGCGACGAGCGGCACTTCAGTGATCAGCTCCGGGCCGTAGCCGGCGCCGCCGCCGAGGTGCACGTAGTGGCCAGCCGAGAGGATTTCCAGCGACACCGGCGAGTGACCGTCGGTGAAGAACTCGAGGCCACCGCCCGGCGCGTAGAACGAGGACAGTTCAGCCGTCTCTTCAACTCGTTCGCTGCCGAAGGCAACGATGCCGAGCACTTTGCCGACGGGCCCGGCCGCCGAGTTCTTCGGGCATTTGCTGGGCCCGAACTGTTCGAGCACGGTCTTCGCGCATGTCGGGAAGCCCGACGGGTGCAGCTTCGCTGCCGGTCGGCAGATAGAAGTTGACGCCGATGATCGGGGGCGGGAAGCCGCCGTATTCGGTCCCTTCGATCTTGTATTCCGCGAGAACCGCCGCTCCGGCGCCGAGGATGTTGCCGGTGTGCGGGAAGCCCGTGATCGGGACCGCCTGGGCTTTGAACGTAACCGTCGGCGCGGCTGAGGCCACGCCGGGAAGCGCGAGTACGGCCAAGCCGATCACGGCAAGACAGGTGGATGCTCTGCGCATCAGTTTTCTCTCCTCTTTTGATGGACAGGTCCGCCTCGATCCGGGTAGCTCCGGAGCCATGCCGGTCCGGCGACATCGAGATCTCCGGGACTACTACCCGGAGAACAGTGGCGACATTCTTCGACGAACCTTATACCGTCTCGGGTGATCGGTTCAAGTTGGAACCGGCGCATGCACGGGGCGCAGCGGTCGAACGGACGCGATCGACGCGGCGCACGAGTCCGATGCCGCGATCGGCTGCACCAGCCGAGTGAGGCCAACCATCACGCTGAGCGGGAGCGTTAGGCTTCGCTCGCGGAGAGCTCGAGCTCCTCGCCGGCGTAGCGCACGCCGACGGGCTCGAGGATGACCTGCCGCGGACCCTCCTGGACGCGGCCTGCGACGAGCGCGCTCAGGCCGAGCCGCTGGGCGATCCGCACGGCCTTCTCGCCCGCTCCGGCGCTGCAGTACACGGCGTAGCCGCTGCCCATGTTGAAGGTCGAGTACGCCGCGCGCGCGTCCAGGCCGGCCTGCGCCGCGAGGAAGCTCAGCACGGGCGGCACCTCGGGCAGGCGCTCGATGCGATAGGTGAGCGCCACCGGCCGCCGCATCAGCTTGAGCAGGCCGTGGCCGGTGACGTGGCTGATATAGGTCACGGGGAGCTGCTCATCCAGGAGCGCTGCGAGGAGCGGGACGTACATGATTGTCCGCTCGAGCAGGGCCTCTCCCAGCGTTGCGCCGCCCGGCAGCGTCGTGGCGTAGCCATCGGGCAGTCGCCCGGCCACGAGCCGCGCAAGCGATGCTCCGTTGGCATGCAGCCCGCTGGAGGACACGAGCACGATCTCGTTCCCCGGCGCGAGACGCTCGCCGAGGATCGGCGAGCGTCCGTCGGGCACCGCTCCAACGGCTGCGCCGGCAAGCTCGATGTCTCGCTCGTCGAGCAGGCCGGGCAGCGACGGCGACTCGCCGCCGCCCCAAACGCAGCCCGCGTCGGTGCACGCCAGAAGCCAACCCTCGAGCAGCGACGCAGCGCGCTCGCCCTGCAGATACCAGTCAGAGGCCCCGGTCGCGAAGTACGCGTTCACCACGAGCGGGAGCGCACCGACGCAGGCGAGGTCGTTGAGGATCGCCGCGACGGTGTCGTATGCGACGTCGGCGAAACGGTCGATCCCCTGGCTCTCGAGCACGTCGCGCGCGATGATCGACTTCGTCCCGAGCCCCTCGACGACGAACGCGAGGTCACGGCCGCCGAGCTCGAACACGAACGCGGGCTCGCCGCGCGATTGATCGAGCGCGCGCCCGCCGCGCGCCGCGAGCAGTGGGGAGGTCGACAGCGCCTTCGCGATCGCGAGGCGCTTGCCGGCGTCGAGCGCCTCGTAGTCCACGCCGGCGTCGCGGTAGCTGGCGCCTCGCTGGCTCATCGTGGATGATCCTATGCCTGTTGCCGTCAGCGAGGAGGACCGATGGACTTCCAGCCGAGCGAACGCTGTTGCGAGTTCCAGGAGCGCCTCACGGCGTTCATGGAGCAGCAGATCTATCCCGCGGAGGAGACCTACGAGCGCCAGCTGCGGGAATCGGGTGACCCTCATCATCAGCCTGCGATCATGGAGGAGCTGAAGGAGCGCGCGCGCGAGGCGGGGCTGTGGAACATGTTCTTACCCGACGCCGAGCACGGCGCCGGCCTGTCGAACACCGACTACGCGCCGCTCGCGGAGATCCTCGGGCACTCGCACATCGCCTCGGAGGCTTGCAACTGCTCGGCGCCGGACACCGGCAACATGGAGGTCCTGCACCAGTTCGCCACTCCCGAGCAGAAGGAGCGCTGGCTGATGCCGCTGCTCGACGGCGAGATCCGCTCGGCCTTCGCGATGACCGAGCCGGACGTCGCGAGCTCGGACGCCACCAACATCGCGCTGCGGATAGAGCGCGACGGCGACGAGTACGTGCTCAACGGGCGCAAGTGGTGGACCTCAAACGCGCTGCATCCGCACTGCCGGATCATGATCGTGATGGGCAAGACCCAGCCCGATGCGGCCGTCCACAGGCAGCAGAGCATGATCCTCGTGCCGCTCGAGACGCCCGGCGTGAGCATCCTCCGCGGCCTGCCGGTGTTCGGCTACCAGGACCAGGAGGGCCACGGCGAAGTCGACTTCGCCGACGTGCGCGTCCCGGCGTCGAACCTGATCTCGGGCGAGGGCGACGGCTTCATGATCGCGCAGGCGCGCCTCGGCCCCGGCCGCATCCACCACTGCATGCGCGCGATCGGCGCGGCCGAGCGCGCGTTGCAGGCGATGTGCGCCCGTGCCGTCTCGCGGACGACCTTCGGCCAGCCGATCGCGATGCGCGCCAACATCCAGGACTGGATCGCTGAGTCGCGCATCGAGATAGAGATGGCGCGGCTGCTGACGTTGAAGGCGGCGTGGATGATGGACACGCTCGGAAACCGCCAGGCCCGCACGGAGATCGCGGCGATCAAGGTCGCCGCTCCGAACGTCGCGCTCAAGGTCATCGACAGGGCAATCCAGGTGCACGGCGGCGCGGGGGTCTCGGACGACTTCACGCTTGCGTGGGCATATGCGCATCTGCGCACGCTGCGCCTCGCCGATGGCCCGGACGAGGTCCACAAGCTCTCGATCGCGCGCCGGGAGCTCGCGCCGTACATCCCGCGCGAGGAGTGAGTCGTTTCGCGCGATGAGCGATTCGCGCGGCCGAGCGGCGCTCGCACACCTGTCTAGTCCCGCGAATATCTCGAGCCTGACGGGGTAAGCAACCCGTAGAACGCTGTGAGCCGCAACTGAGGCCGTGCTCTACAGGGAGGTAGAAGTGAGGTTCGATTCCGCATGAGGTTTCTCACCCGGCTCGCCTGCGGGGCGGCCCTTTCGTGCGCGCTCGGCGCGCTGGCCGCCCCTGCCGCGCAGGCTGGATTCGGCGTCACCGAACAGAACTTCGAAGCAGGCACCTGCGTCAACACGACCTGCACGTACGAAAGCGTCGAAAAACACCCCTCCGAAGCGTTCACCCAGGCGGCCGGCCATCCCCCGTGGGGCATCACCACGTTCGAACTCAACCACAAAAAAGGGCTCCTCGGAGAAGAACCGGAAGGCGCCCTGAAGCGCATTCGCGTCGATGTCCCCCCCGGCCTCGCGGCCGACCCCGAGGCGCTGCCACAGTGCAAGCGTCAGGAATTTGAAGCAAACGCCTGTCCAGCCGACACGCAGGTGGGCACGACCGAACTGGTGGTCTTCGACGGCACGAACGACCTCTCGGTCTCGGGCAAGGTGTTCGACCTCGAACAACCACCCGGCATCCCGCTCATCTTCGGCATCGATGTGGGCGCCGAACCTCTCGTCAACACGCACATCCTGCTCGAAGGCCACGTGGCCTGGAGCACGGACTACCACGAGTATTTCGAAATCAACAACGTTCCCAAGGAAGGCGAAGTCGGCGGGCTCAAAGTGCCGCTGGCCACCCTGAAGTCCAAACTGAACTTCAACGGCGTCGCCGGCGAGGGGAACTTCCTCACATTGCCGAGCACGTGCTCGAGCAGCACCACGTCCTACCTGGAAGTCGAATCGTGGGAAGGCCAGATCTCGAAGACGCCCACCCGCACCCCGGTGGGCGTCGAAGGCTGCGCCAACGTGCCCTTCCAGCCGACGACGCAGGTCAATCCGCAGACGGCGCAGTCCGACCAGCCGGACGGCGCGACGGTGGAAGTCAAGGTCGCGCAGAACGTCCATGCGGGAGAAATCAACACGGCAGACATAAGGGACGCACGCGTGACGCTCCCGGAAGGACTGACGCTCAACCCCTCGGCCGCACGGGGGCTCGAGACGTGCAGCCCCGCCCAGATCGCGATCGGCAGCGAAACTCCGGTGTCCTGTCCGGCGGCCTCCAAAATTGGGACGGTCACGGTAGAAAGCGACCTCCCGCCGGGCTCGCTCAGTGGCAACGTGTATCTCGGCGATCCGAGCGGTGGCGCGATCACCGGGCCCCCATACACGATCTATGTCGACGCCGAGAGCGTCTACGGCGTGTCGGTCAGGCTGCAGGGACTCGTCAACGCCAACCTCGACACGGGCCGGCTGGAAGCCACGTTCACGGAAAACCCGCAGCTCCCGTTCAGCGACTTCATCATGACGATGAAGAGCGGAGCGCAGGCGCCGCTGGCCAACCCGCTGGCATGTGGCACGTGGCAGGTTGAATCGCTCTTCACTCCCTACACCGCAGAGCCCGCAGCCCTCAGCTCCACCCCGTTCGCTACGAGCGGCTGCTCCTCGCCGATCCCCTTCTTGCTCAGCCAGAGCACGCAGGATGCCACCGCCGTCGCCGGCGCATACACGTCGTTCACCTTCAACCTCGCCCGCTCGGACGGACAGCAGTACCTCGCTCAGCTCAGCACCGTGCTGCCACCGGGTCTCGTCGGTGAGATCCCGTCGGTCGCGCTGTGCGGCGAACCGCAGGCGCAGACGGGAGAATGCCCCTCGGCGAGCCAGATCGGCGTGGCGACGGTGAGCGTGGGAGCCGGCGCGGAACCGTACTCCTTCTCGGGGCCCGTGTTCCTGACGGGCCCGTATGGAGGCGCGCCCTATGGCCTGTCGGTTCCGGTGGCCGCCGTCGCGGGACCGTTCAACTTCGGAACGGTCATCACGCGCGCCGCGGTTGGCGTCGAACCGCACAGCGGCAGGGTGATCGTGACGAGCGCGATTCCGACCGTCGTCACCGGCGTGCCGCTGCGGCTGAAGAGCCTCAGCGTGCTCGTGAACCGGCCGAGCTTCCTCCTGAACCCCACCAGCTGCAGCGTCCTGGCGACGAACTCGACGCTGAGCTCGACGTTCGGAGCGACGCAGGCCGCGTCCAGCCCCTTCCAGGCTGCCGACTGCGGCGCGCTGCCGTTCAAACCATCCTTCAAGGTCTCGACGAGCGCCAAGACCTCGAAAGCCGATGGCGCGGGGCTGCAGGTCACCATCTCCCAGGGCCCGCACCAGGCGAACATCCGCTCGGTGTTCACGCAGCTGCCGCTGCAGCTTCCCTCGCGCCTGACGACCCTCCAGAAAGCATGCCCGGAAGCGACGTTCGCCGCCAACCCGGCGAGCTGTCCGGCCGGCTCCGACGTCGGCAGCGCGACCGCTGCGACGCCTGTGCTGCCCGGGAAGCTCAGCGGCCCCGCATATCTCGTCTCGCACGGCGGGGCGGCATTCCCGAACCTGGAAATCGTGCTTCAGGACGGCGGCGTGCGCGTGATCCTCGAAGGCAACACCGCCATCAAGAAGGGCATCACCTACTCGACGTTCGCGTCGGTCCCCGACGTGCCCGTGTCGAGCTTCGCGCTCACGCTGCCCATGGGAGCGCACTCCGCGCTCACCGCCTACGGCAGCCTCTGTGCGAAGAGCCTCGTCATGCCCACGGTCATCACAGCCCAGAACGGCGCCCAGATCAGGCAGAGCACCAAGATCGCCGTCGCGGGATGCGGAGTGCGAGTGGTGCGACGAAGGCTCGCGGGACACACGCTCCTGCTCACGGTTCAGACCCCATCGGCGGGGCGAGTCAGCGCGAGCGGCCGGGACCTGAGGGGAACGTCGCGAAGCGTCCGCAACGCGTCCACCGTGACGCTGAAGCTGGGTCTGTCGCACGCCGGACTGCGAGCGATCGGCAGGCACGGGCGGTTGAAGCTGCGCGTCAGCGTGCGCTTCGTTCCCCATCAGAAGGGCGAAGCCCACTCCAGCGCCTCCACCACGCTCTCCGTAAAGCGCTGAGAAGCACCTCGCCGCGTCGCCGCCGCCGTGCGCTGGGCCACGTCGCATGGTCTACGGTGGCTCGCCATGACCTACGGTGAGCGACCAGCGACGGGGCAGTCAGCCGGACTGCTCGTCTTGCACCACGGGCGTGGCACGGACGAGCACGACCTGCTCGCGCTCGGCGACGCGCTCGACCCCTCTCGCCGGCTAGATGTCGTGACGCCCCGCGCGCCGCTGACCCTCCCGGGATCCCCGGGCTACCACTGGTACAGGGTGCCCCGGGTCGGCTATCCGGATCCGGATACGTTCCGCGCCGCGTTCGCGCAGCTCGCCGAGTTTCACGACGAGCTGTGGGAGCGGACGGGCATCGGAGCGCAGCGGACCGTGCTCGGAGGATTCTCGATGGGGGCCGTGATGAGCTATGCGCTCGGCCTCGGGGCGCAGCGACCGCGGCCCGCCGGGATCCTCGCCTTCTCGGGCTTCATCCCGACCGTCGCCGGATGGCAGGCGGATCTCGCCGCGAGAACGGGACTGCCGGTGTTCATCGCGCACGGGCGGCGCGACCCCGTGATCGACGTCGCCTTCGCCCGTCACGCGAGCCAGCTCTTGCGCGACGGCGGACTGCAGGTCGACTACCACGAGTCCGACGCCGGGCACCACATCGATCCCCTGCAGATCCCGGCGGCGCGAGCCTGGCTCGATGCGACCGTCGCGGACTGAGCCCCCTCGCAGCACGGCCGCGGGGGAGCGCCTAAGGTTGACATTCCAGCCGAGGCAAGTTTTCAGCAGAGGGAGCCACATTGTCCGCCACAACCGCGAGCCAGCACACCTCCTCGCAACCGAACCCGGAAGTCCTCATCGTCGGCGCTGGCTTCGGCGGAATCGCCGCTGCCATCGAGCTGCGCCGGCACGGGATCACCCGCATCAAGGTCCTCGAGAAGGCGCCGGATCTCGGAGGAACGTGGTTCTACAACAGCTACCCCGGCGCCGCGTGCGACGTCCCGAGCCATCTGTACTCGTTCTCCTACGCCCAGCGCCGCGACTGGCCGCGACTGTGCTCGAGCCAGGACGAGATCTACCGCTATCTGCACGACGTGGCGCGCGCGCATGGCGTCGATCAGCTAATCGAGACGAACAGCACCGTCACCTCCTGCGCGTGGGATGAGGAGCGCTGCACGTGGACCGTCACGACCGCCGAGGGCGAGAGGCATGAGGCCGGCGCGCTGATCCTCGCCACCGGGCAGCTGCATCAGCCCGCCTATCCCAGGATCGAGGGCATCGAGCAGTTCGCGGGCCACAGCTTCCACTCCGCGCGCTGGGATCACGAGTACCCGCTGGCGGGCAAGCGCGTCGCCGTCGTCGGCACAGGAGCGAGCGCCGTCCAGTTCGTCCCCGAGATCGCCCCGGACGTCGAGCGTCTGACCATCTTTCAGCGCACGGGCAACTGGTTTCTGCCGCGCAAGAACCTGCCCTACCACGCCCTGTTCACCTCGGCGCTGCAGCGAGTCCCCGGCCTGCAGGCATACCGGCGCAAATTCATGTTCCAGTACGGCGAGGCGCTCACGCTCGCGATACGCCACCCGCGAACCGTCGGGCGCCTGCTGGGCGCACGCTCGGCGGCGTTCATGCGCCTTCAGCTGAAGGATCTCGAGCTGCGGCAGAAGGTCTGGCCCAACTACACCTTCGGCTGCAAACGCGTGCTCTTCAGCTCCTACTTCCTTCCCGCGCTGCAGCGGCCGAACGTCGAGCTCGTCACCGATGCCATCACCGGGGTCACGCACGATGGGCTGCTCGGCGCCGCCGGGAGGCCGCACGCGGTCGACTGCATCATCTGGGCCACCGGCTTTCAGACGACGCGGTTCATGTTCCCGATGGAGGTGACCGGCGCGGGCGGGCGCGAGCTGCGCGAGTACTGGTCTGACGGCGCGCATGCGCATCTCGGCATGACGGTGCCCGGCTTCCCGAACATGTTCGTGATGTACGGGCCGAACACGAACACCTCCGGCGGTTCGATCGTCTTCTATCTCGAGACGCAGGCCGCCTACATCCGCCAGGCGCTGCTCGCGCTCCGCGCCCGCCAGGCCGGCGCGATCGACGTGCGCCCCGAGGTCGAGTCGCTGAGCGACCGCGCGCTGCAGGCGCGTTTCGCCGGGACGGCGTGGATGCAATGCCACTCGTGGTACCGCGACGAGCAGGGGCGAATCGTCGCCAACTGGCCGGGCTACATGCGCGAGTACCGCGAGCAGACCCGGCAGCTGGACCCGGGCGAGTACCGGTTCGTGGCCCTGCCCGACCGCGCGGAGCTCCTCAGCACCCGGGAATGAGGGATCTCGGATGCACGATTACGTGATTGTCGGGGCGGGGTCCGCCGGGTGCGTCCTCGCGAACCGGCTCTCGGAGGATCCGTCGGTCCGGGTGCTGCTGCTCGAGGCGGGCGGCAAGGACCGCTCGCTGAACATCAAGATCCCGGCCGCCTTCCCGAAGCAGTTTCATACGAGGCTCGACTGGGACTTCGCGACCGAGCCCGAAGCGCACGTGGACGGTCGCTCGCTGTACATGCCGCGCGGCAAGGCGCTCGGCGGGTCGAGCTCGATGAACGCGATGCTGTATGTACGCGGCAGGCCGCTGGACTACGACGGGTGGGAGGCGCAGGGAGCGCCCGGCTGGGGCTACCGCGACGTGCTCCCGTACTTCATCAAGTCCGAGGACAACACGCGCGGCGCCTCCGAGTACCACGGCGTCGGCGGCCCGCTGAGGGTCAGCGAGCAGCGTTCGCCGCGCCCCCTCGACCGGCAGCTGCTGGAAGCGAGCGAAGCGGCGGGCATCCCGCGCATCGCCGACTACAACGGGCCGGAGCAGGACGGCGCCTCGATGTTCCAGGTGACGCAGCGAAACGGACAGCGCTTCAGCGCCGCAGACGCCTACCTGCGCCCGGCGCTCGGGCGGCCGAATCTCGAGGTGCGCATCAGGGCGACGGTGCTCGGCGTCGAGTTCGAGGACGGCCGCGCGATCGGGGTCCGGCTGCGCCGGGGTCGCCGCGGCGTGGAGGTCGCTCGTGCAGAGCGCGAGGTGCTGCTGTCGGCGGGAGCGATCGGCTCACCGCAGCTGCTGCTGCTCTCCGGCATCGGGCCGGCCGACGAGTTGCGCGCCGCAGGCGTCGAGGTCCGTCACGACCTGCCGGGTGTCGGTCGCAACCTGCAGGACCACCCGTTCGTGACGATCATCTGGGAAGTATCCGACAAGAACACGCTCTACGGCGCGGACCGGCCGAAGCCGCTCGCGGAGTGGCTGTTGCGGAGATCCGGTCCGCTCAGCTCGACGGTCGCAGAGGTGGTCGCCTTCACGCGCACGCGCGGCGGGCTGCCCGCTGCCGACGTCCAGTTCCACATGGGCGCGGCCTACTTCGAAGATCATGGTGCGGAGACCTACGACGGCCACTGCATGGTGATCGCGCCGGTGCTTATCTCGCCGAGGGCCCGCGGTCAGGTGTGGCTCAGATCGGCCGATCCGACGGCCAAGCCGCGGATCGTCGCGAACACGCTGTCCGAGCCGCAGGACGTCGAGTCGATGATCGCCGGAATGCGCCTCGCACGCGAGATCGCCGCGCAGGATCCGCTCCGCGAGCTCGTCGTCAAGGAGCTGAAGCCCGGGGAGGCGGCCGTCGAGCGCGAGCAGCTCGAAGCGGACCTGCGCCGGCGCCTGATGCTGATCTACCACCCTGTCGGGACGGCCCGCATGAGCGACACGCACGAGCAGGCGGTCGTCGACTCGCAGCTGCGGGTGCACGGGCTCGAGGGCCTGCGTGTCGTCGACGCCTCGGTCATGCCGACGATCGTCGGCGGCAACACCTACGCACCGACGATGATGATCGCCGAGCGCGGCGCGGACCTGATCCGCGGCCTGGCGTGAGGACTTCGATCGACCGCCATCGCCATCGCAGCGGACGGACCGTCGTCCTGCTGCGACGCCACACTCGTCAGTCGCCGGTCAGCTCGGGTGCCGGGCTCAGCCGAACCAGCGTCTGGTTCTCTTCGCCGTCTTCGATGTCGAACACTGTCGTCTCACCGTCGCCGCTCGCCATGTAGATCTTCTGCGGCTGATAGACGATGTGCTCGACCGCCTCGGTGGTCCCGCCCTCGGGCTCGAGGCCGATCACGACGATGTCATCGCCATCGTCGTAGGTGATCCCTGTCAGGATCAGGCGGTCGGCCTCGATCTGGTCGCCGATGTCGCGCCCGGCGACCTCGACGCTCGCGATGATCGCGCCGAGGTCGCGGCTGAAGTCATCGAAGAACGCTCGCCATTCGCCGCGCTGAAGTTCACGTGTGGTGATTGCCATGGCTCTCTTCCTAGGCCGCTCGGCGCCGAGCGCAAGCCCAGCGCAAGCTTATATCAGCCGGTGACGTAGACGATGTCGCCGATTTCGAGCATGCCGTAAACGGTATGCGCGGTTTCGATCGGCAGCTCCACGCAGCCGTTGGACTGCGGGAAGCCGTAGGAGGCGCGCGGGTAGCCGTGCACGGCGTCGCCTCCGTTGAAGTAGTTGACCCATGGCACGTCGGGCACGACGTAGTGGGTGCCGTCGGGGTCCGTGCCGCTCATCGTCGTCGAGAGGTAACGGGCGTAGATCGGGAAGATCCCGTGCGGGGTTTCCGCGCCAGCCACGCCGGTGTTCGTGGGGCTGCTCACGGCGACGCGATTCCCGAGGTGGATCTCGAGAGTCTCGGGTTCGGACTCGGACACCGACACCCACGTGTAGGGTCGGGCGTCGCGCCGGTTGGCGGTCTCCGATGAGAGCAGCGACTGCCACGTCTGGTTGTTCGGTTCGCCGGTCGCCTCCAGACCGTGGTCGGATTGATAGACGGTGAGCGCGCCGCGGGTGGTCTCATCCAGCTGCCCCGTGTCAACCGGCGGTGCATCCGAGGGGTCGGCAGCGAACCGGCCGCTGGGCGGATCGAAGGCGTGAACGGCCGCTTCCCGTCGCGTCTCCCGGCCAGGCGGGACGTCCGCTCGATGGACGGGTTTAAAGCTCGCCGGAAGGTAGCCGAGGCGTGAAAGGGCCTGCTCCAGCCCGTCGATCGGCGGGCACGCGATCCGCAGTCCGATCGTTCTGCGCCGGCCGAGCCGCGCGTGGCCCGCGCTGAGCGTGTCAGCCCACACGGTCAGGCTGTAGCTGGAGCACGGTGCGAGGGTCGACGCGGGCGTGAAGATGTCCGAGTCGCCGACCGCGCTCCAGGCGCCAGCGACCGCCGGCCTCAGCGTCGGCGGCGGAGAGCTTTCGGCGAGCGGCGCCGACAGCGTGACGATCAGCGGGTTCGTGCCGTTGGCGATCGTGCCGGACGGCACCGTGACGAGCCTAGTCGGCGGCAGAGGAGCGGCCGGCGACGGAGGTGCGGCCGCCGGCGAAGGCGCGGCCGCCGGCGGGGATTCGGCCGCCGGAGGCGCGGCTGGAGGCGAAGATGCGGCCGGAGGCGAGGCGCCGGCGGCGCGTGCGCCTGCCTGATCGCCCGCGAGGAGCAAGGCGGTCAGAGCCAGGGCCGCGGCGAGGCACCTGCGCATCGTTCGCGTACGATCGAGGACGGTCCTCATTTCCAGCAGACGTTAGCTCACGCATGAGCGCCGCAATCACACTGCACCTCGGCGACATCACGACCGACGGCCATGCCGAGGCGATCGTCAATGCGGCGAACCCCGGACTGCTCGGCGGCGGCGGCGTCGACGGCGCGATCCATCGCGCCGCGGGGCCGAGCGTGCTCGATGAATGCCGCGGGCTCGGCGGAGCTCAGACGGGCGAGGCGAAGGTCACGGGCGCCGGCCGGATGCCTGCCAGATGCATCATCCATGCGGTTGGGCCGATCTGGCGCGGCGGCGGCAGCGGCGAGCCGGAGCTGCTCGCCGGCTGCTACCGGAGGGCGATCGAGCTTGCGGGGGCTCACGGTTGCAGCAGCGTTGCGCTGCCGGCGATCTCGACCGGCGTGTACGGCTATCCCGTTCGCGACGCGGCCGAGGTTGCGATCGCGGCGGCGAGCGCGGCGCTCGGCGAGCATGCGACAGTGCGGGAAGCGAGGTTCTGGCTGTTCGATCGCGCAAGCTACGACGCCTTCGCCGAGGCCCTCGACGCGATCTCGCAGCGGGGCGCGGCTACTGGGGAATCTCCGCCGTCGAACCGCGGTGGCGGCGGTACATCTCCGTGATCCAATCGAGCGCGGGGTGACCCTCGAAGTCCCTCATGAAGGGGACGTCCGGAGGATCGGGGTAGTCGTATTGCAGCTCGTCGGGCCAGACCAGCGGGAACAGCAGAGCGGCGGCCGTGAGGTCGGCGACGCTGAAGCGCGATCCGAGGAGATAGCCGCTCGGCTCGAGCTCATCGGTGATCCTGTCGAGCGCTGCCGCCAGCTTCGCTCGCGAGTCGCCGACGGCCCCGGAATTGATCCGATAGCGGCGGTTCGCGTAGGCCATCGAGCCGGGTAGCGCCAGCAGCGCGCGAAGGGCGCGGCGCGTCAGCGCGTCGCGGCCGGTCGTGAGAAACGCGCTCACGTAGTCCGGGTCCCCCCGGAGGTCATAGAACGCTACGCGGCGCAGGTCGTGACCGGCATGCTCGTCGAAGTAGTCCTCGAGCGCGAGCGCCCGCTCGCGCTCGGACGGATCCTCGGGATAGAGCGCCGGCTCCGGGTCTCGCCGCTCGAGCGCGGCCACGATGCGCGTGGAATCGACGATCCGCTCGCCGTCGAGGTCGAGTACCGGGATCGTTCCGCGCAGCGAGAGGAGGATCGCGCGGGACGAGGTGGGAAGCAGCGAGCGGCGCACATGCGCCACACCCTTGAAGTCGAGTGCCCACCGCGCCTTTTCGTTGAAGTTCGAGAAGTTGTACTGCCACAGAACCGGTGCGGAGATGTGGCGATCCTACACCGCACGCCCAGCCGTCCCCCTCGGCGATGATGACGAGCGTGAGCCTCGAGACCGTGCGCCTCGGTTCGGGCCCGTCGGTCGTGTTCGTCCACGGGAGCGTCGTCGGCGCCCTCCGCACCTGGCGCCGCCAGCTGGCGCTCGCACGGGATTGGACGTTGATCGTGGCGAACCGCCCGGGGTTCGGCGCGAGCCCGCCGCTGCCGCGCGGGGACTTCGAGGCCGAGGCACCGCTGATCGCCGAGCTGCTCGGCGAGAAAGCGCACCTCGTCGGGCACTCATACGGAGCGGTCATCGCGCTCTATGCGGCGGCGCTGCGACCGGACGCCGTGCGCTCGCTGACCGTGTCGGAGCCCGGCTGCCTGCGGGTCGCGAGCGGTAACCCGCTCGTCGATGCGCAGATCGCTCACGGCGAGCTTCTCTACGAGCGAGCGGCGACGCTCGCCCCGCTCGAGTTCCTGCGGGCCTTCCGTGGCGGCGTAGGCTCGTCCCGCGCGACCCCCGCGAAGCTGTCGGGGGAGCTGCTCGACGGCGCCCGCCTCTTGATGCGCGAGCGCCCGCCGTGGGAGGCCGACCCGCCGCTCGAGCTGCTCAGAGACGCCGCGTTCGGAAAGCTCGTCATATCCGGGGCGCACTCGCCGGTGTTCGAGGCGGTGTGCGATGCGCTGGCGGACCGCTTGGATGCGCAGCGCGCAGTGGTCAGCGGGCGCGGCCACACGATCCCTGCCACCGGGCGCCCCTACAACGAGCGGCTGCAGGCCTTCCTCACCGGGAGCGGCGCCGAGCCGCCGGGTGGCAGCCGTCGCGCGCGTGTCTGACGTTCAGAGCATCAGCTGCATGAACATGAGGTCGAGCCAGCGGTCGAACTTGCGCGCGATCTCGGGCAGCCGCCCGACATGTTCGAAGCCGAGCTGTTCGTGCATCCGCAGCGACGGATCGTTGCCGGCATCGATGCCGGCGACGACGACATGCCTTCCCTCGCTGCGAGCCCGGTCGAGCAGCTCCTCCAGCAGCCGGCGGCCGACCCCCTGCCGCCGCCGAGCGGCGGCGACGTACACGGAGTGCTCGACCGTGTGCCGGTAGGCGGGCCACGGGCGGAACTCGCCGTAGCTGGCAAAGCCGGCAACGGCGCCATCCGCGCGAGCCACGATCACGGGATAGCCGTTCGCGCGGCGGGCGTTCAGCCAGTCGCGCTGTCGCTCGAGCGTTACCGGCCGCTCGCTGAAGACGGCCGTCGAGGTGGTGATCACCTCGTTGTAGATCGCGACGATCTCTGGCAGGTCGGCTTCGTTGGCGTCGTCGATGGTCATGGGTCGGCCGCCCGCCGGCGGCAACAGCCCCGGGATGGGCTCGCTGAATCCTCGCGCACCGCGACGAGCGGTGTATAACGACGGCTCAGGCGATCATCAACGGGAGGCTCGCGTGCTGGCGCTGACCTATACCGGCCCAAACGCCCTCGAGTGGCGCGAAGCCCCGGAGCCGCGTCTGAGCTCCGACGCAGCCGCGCTGGTGCGGCCGAAGGCCGTCGCCACCTGCGATCTCGATGCGGTCATCATCGATGGCAGCTCACCCTTTGCACCTCCCTTTCCCCTCGGCCACGAGTGCGTCGGCGAGATAGTCGAGGTTGGCGATGCGGTCTCCTCGCTACAGCCGGGGCAGCTCGTGAGCGTTCCATTTCAGATCTCATGCGGACGGTGCGTCGCCTGCAGGCGCGGACGCAGCGGCAACTGCACCGAGGTCGCCTTCATGTCCACCTACGGCTTCGGACCGGCCGTCGAGCAGTGGGGCGGCTTCCTCTCGGACCTGGTGTGCGTTCCCTACGCCGAGCACATGCTCGTGCCGGTGCCGGCGGGCCTGGAGCCTGCAGCGGTGGCGAGCGCGTCGGACAACCTGAGCGACGCGTGGAGGGCGGTCGCACCGGCGCTCACACAGGAGCCCGGCGCGGCGGTGCTCATCGTCGGCGGTGCGGCCGCCGGCTCGATCGGCCTCTACGCAGCGGCGCTCGCCGTCGCGCTGGGCGCCGAATCGGTGCTGTACGTGGACGTCGACGGCGACCGCCGTCGGATCGCGGCAGCCCTCGGCGCGGACACGCTCGGCGAGATCGCGAAGCGCCTCGGGCCATTCCCGATCACGGTGGATGCGAGCGCCGACCCCGAGGGGCTGGCGCTGGCGCTGCGATCGACCGCTCCGGACGGCACCTGCACGAGCACCGCGATCTACTTCGGCGAGCAACCGTCGCTGCCGCTGCTCGAGATGTACACCAAGGGCATCACCTTCCACACCGGGCGCGTGCACGTGCGCGAGGCAATTCCCCACGTGCTCGAGCTGGCGGCCTCCGGCGCGGTGCACCCAGAGCTCGTCACCACACGACTCGTCGGCTGGGACGATACCGCGGACGCGCTGCTCGAGGAGCGCTGGACAAAGCTCGTGATCGAGCGCTCCTGAGCGCGCGACGCAATGAGCACTGCGGCGAGGGCGTTCACGCGCACGCGGCGGTGAGGCGCTAGAACAGCGGCATGTCGGAGCGGAGCATCCTCGTGGCCGCGCTCTGGAGCACCCCGGTCAAGGGCCTTCGCGTCTCTGCGCGCTCGCAGGTCGTGATCGAGCGGGCAGGCGTGCGCTGCGATCGCCGCTTCTATCTCGTGGACGAGCGTGGGCGAATGGTCAACGGGAAGATGCTCGGAACGCTCAACGCCCTCACGGCCGATCTCGACGACGATCAGCGCTGGCTCAGCCTGACCTTCCCCGGCGGCGCCGTCGTGAGCGGCGCGATCGAGCGCGGGCCGGCGCTCGAGACGAGCTTCTTCTCGCGTCCTCGCATGGCGCAGATGCTGCTCGGTCCGTTCTCCTCGGCGCTGTCCGAGTACGCCGGGCAGCCGTTACGGCTGGTGGCGCCTGCCGATGGATCCTCCGCCGTCGATCGCGGCTCCAAGGGGGCGGTGAGCATCATCTCCCGCGCGTCGCTCTCCTCGCTCGCGCGGATGGCGGGAGAACGCGAGATCGACGCGCGTCGCTTTCGCATGTCGATCGAAGTGACCGGGGCTGATGCCCACGAGGAGGACAGCTGGATCGGACGGGAGCTGACGCTCGGCGAGGCGAGGGTCGTCCTGCACGGTCACGTCGGGCGCTGCCTGGTGACGAGCAGGCACCCGGAGCACGGCGAGGTCGATCTGCCGACGTTGGATCTGCTGCGCTCCTACCGAGGCGGCGCGCAGACGACCGAGCCGCTCGCCTTCGGCGTGTACGGCTCGGTCATCAGCGAGGGCGTCGTGCGGGTAGGCGACGCCGTCGAGCTAGCCTGATCGTGAAGGACCAGAGAGATGGAGCTTCGATGAGCGACAGTGAGCAGCGGACCTACAGCGTGGCTGGCATGTCGTGCGAGCACTGTGTGGCCGCCGTCAACACAAGTATCAGCGCGCTTCCCGGCGTTAGCGGCGTGGACGTGGATCTCGCAACCGGCGTCGTCGTCGTTAACGGCAGCGGCGTTGACGGCGAGGCCGTCCGGGCCGCCGTCGAGACGGCCGGATACAGCCTCGCCGAGCCCGCCCGCTAGTGCCGCGCGACCAGATCGGGCCGGCCGCGGGCACTGGGCAGCCGCTGTTTCACGCCACGCCGGCCACCCCTACTTCAGCGTGTGGCACTTCCTCGACGGCGACACGCTGTCCGGCTGTCGCGAGCTGCGCCACCGGGAACAGCGAGAACGCGAGCAGCACGAATATCGGTCCGGAGTTGAAATCGGTCGCACCTTCGGTCCAGAAGGGTCCGCCCAGGTCCTGCCCCAGCACCCAGTAGGCGAGCGAGGCCACTATTCCGATCGCGAGCGCCGGCCAGCGCAGGGGCGTCCATACGCCGATCGCCACCGCGAGCGAGATGATCGCGAGCACGACAGCGATCGTCGCGCCGTGACCCTGCGTATGGCCAGCGACCGAGTTCTGGAATTTGGCGAGCCAATGAGGAGACGCTTCCGCCATCGCCTTGATCATGTCGTGGGTCGCGCTCTTCGTGCGGTTGACGTTCACCAGCCACAATGCTGCCGACAGCGCCCACAGGCCCGACCAGACGGACAGGCCGCCGCGGTCGCCGAGCGGCCCCAGGTCAGCAGGGGAGCGCCCCTCCTCCTTGCCGGTGGGCCAGACGAGCAGGCCGATGAGCGCGTACAGGATCACCGCCCCGGGCGCGCCCATCAGCGGAGACGGCAGGGTGTTCGAGGTCAACCCGCCGAAGCCCTCGCCGAACCACCAGACGACGAACGCCCAGCCGAAGGAGACGAGCAGCGCGGGCTTCACCGTCTTCCTGCTGAGGATCAGCCCAAGGCCGATCGCGACCTGAATCTCGCCTGCGAGCGTGTTCCACAAGGTCAGGTCGCGCCCGTAGAAGTTGTCGAACGTTTTCATCGGATTGCCGACGATCGCCGGTTGGCCGTGCATCGCTGGTTCGAAGACTTCCTTGATCAGGCTATGAGTGAACATGAAGCTCTTGAACTGGAACAGACCGTCCAGCAGCCAGACCATGCCAAGGGCGATCTGAATGCCGCGTGTCGTCACGCGGAAGCGACCGCGTAACGCGGTGCTAGTGAGGGCGCCTGATCGTGCGCTCATGGCGACGGCGCGTGCGCCTGTGCGCGCGCTTGCTCAGAGGGGTTGGACATGACGGCGACTCCTTTTCGTTCATCGAGCCGGCCGAGCGAGATGCCAGCCGGCCTCGTTGACCCGCCCCGCGCAGCGGGGCCTCGCAGGGGAGACGCAGACTGCCGAGCGCTCAGCGACAGTCCGCGAACGCGAGCGGGGGAGCGCGACCGGCCAGCGCCACGGCGATCAGACGTCCACCGCGCGCGACGCTCGCCTCCGGGCGCAAGAATCCAACGGTGCAGCGCACGGCGCTCGCACGCCGACGGCGAGCGCGCAGCCTTGCGACGACACGCTCACCCGGATAGGGGCGCATGAGCATCATGACGGCGAGGGCGAGCGCCGGGAGCATGGTCAGAACCCCGGTCTGCAGCAGGTCTATCGCGCCGCCGAGAGCGAGCACGGTGAGACAGACGAGCACAAGGATCAGTGCCAGGCGCCCTGCGACGCGGGCCCGCCGCCTAGACAAACTGCTGAGGCTGCAAGAGCTGACGCTGCTCATCGCGCGCCAATATTAGCCTAGTGAAGGGACCACGGCACCCATGCGCTGCAACGGCCCGCGAGCGAGCTTGCTGTGGTACATTCGCGCTCTCATGGGAAGCATGAACATGAGCATGAGTCATGGCGGGAGCCACTCGACAGCCGTGGGGGGAATGTCGATGAGCACCGGGCACGGCACGACCAACATCCTCCCCGAGTGGCTGACCGTGATCTGGACGCTGGTGTTCATCGCGATCATCGTCATCCACGCGCTTCACCTGCGTGACACACACGGCCAACAACGGCTCTGGCACTCCGGACACGTCCTGATGGCGTTCGGAATGGCATTCATGTTCGCGCCCGCGTCGATCGACCACTTCAACATCCCGAGCGGCTTCTGGCAGATCGCGTTCGCCGACGCCTCCCTGGCGGTCGTCGCGTGGATCCTCGTTCAGGCGATCAGCCGCCGCGCGGTCAACGTGCTCTGGCTGCTGATCGCGATCGACCTCGCCGCGATGGCCTACATGTGGTCGCCGAGCGGCTTCCAGGCCCCGATCACGTGGCTGCTCGTCGCATACTTCGTCGTGCAGTCGCTGCTGTGGGTGAGCGACCGCATGCGCGATCTGGACCACAAGACCCTGATAAGGGGAGGCATCACGATCACGCCCGGCGGCGCGGTTGCCATGTCCGCAGCGCAACCGCTTGTCTGCTTCCGCGACCTGCGGGCGTCGATGTTCGCGATGACGCTCGGCATGGCCTACATGTTCGCGGCCATGCAGCTCTTGATGTAGACGGCGTTTGCCTGCAGCGCGACCCGATCAGCTGATGGGGATCGCGAACGAGCCGCCGAGGGCGTGGTCGGCGCCGTCGGCTCCAGAGATCTGGAACGCCCATTCCCCGCGAGTGAGGCGGACCTGCCCGATGAAGTGAGCAGGACCCGCGCGATAGAAGCGGACCGGAGCGTTGGCGTCGGTGCTGGACGTCGCGGTCATCGCGATCGACTGCAGCGTCGGCTGGCCGGTGGCGCCGGAGAGGTAGACGTGCAGCGCGACGTTCCCGGGTTGCAACGGGAGCGCGTCCACGACCAGGCTCTCTCCGTGGGGCTCGGCGATCGTCCGGGCCGCTTCGGCTGGACCGATGAAAGTATTGGGATCGGCAACGACCAGCGCGCCGAGGATCGCGGCCGGCATGACGGTGGCGAAGGCGAGGCTCGAGACCCGCTGGCGACGCGAGCGGACCGGGGTCGGCTTTCCCGGGCGCCCGAAGCTCCGCAGGCGCAGGCTGTTGAGGACGACCGTGACGCTCGAGACGCCCATTGCCGCGCCGGCGAGTGTGGGGCTGAGGAGTCCCGTTATCGCGAGCGGCAGCGCGATCAGGTTGTAGCCGAACGCCCAGCCGAGATTCTGCAGCACGATCGTGTAGGTCTCGCGTGCGAGACGAAGAGCGCGGGCTACCCCGCGCAGGTCGCCGGAGACGAGGCTGATGTCGGCCGCCTCGATCGCGGCGCCGACGCCGGTCCCCATCGCGATGCCGAGATCTGCCTGCACGAGGGCGGCAGCGTCGTTCACGCCGTCCCCGACCATCGCCACGTGCTGGCCTTCATCCTGGAGGCGAACCACCTCGTCGACCTTCGCATCCGGACTTACGCCCGCCAGCACGCTGGTGATCCCGACCTGCGCCGCGACGGCCGCGGCCGCACGCGGGTTGTCACCGGTCAACATCACGACGTCGATCCCCATCCGCTTCAGCCCGGCGATTGCCTCGGCGGACTCCGGCTTGATCGTGTCGGCGAGCGCCAGCGCACCGACGGTGCGGCTGTCGCGGACGACGACGACCGCGGTGCGCCCGCTCCCTTCCCAGTCCTCGAGCACCGGGGGCGCATCCAAGGCACCGCCGACGGTGTCATCGATCTGCTGCGGGCGTCCCACCCACACCACGGCGCCGTCAACCGCGGCGCGAACACCCAGCCCTGGCTGCGCGCGAAAGTCGACCGCAGGCGCGATCTCGAGCCCGTGCTCGCGCGCCGAGACGACGATCGCCGTCGCGACTGGATGCTCGGATCCGGCCTCGGCCGCGGCGGCGAGCGCGAGCACGGCGTCCTCGTGCTCGCCGGGTGCTGCCCACACGTCGGTCACCGACAGCTCTCCGGTGGTGATCGTTCCGGTCTTGTCGAGCACGATCGTGTCGAGGTCCTGGCTGCGCTCGAGGATCGGGGCGCCCTTGATCAGCAGCCCGAGACTCGCTCCGCGCGCGGTCCCGACGAGAATCGCGATCGGTGTAGCAAGCCCGAGGGCGCAAGGGCAGGCAACGACGAGCACCGCGACAGCGGCGAACAGTCCGCGCTCGGACTGACCGGCGAGCACCCAGGCGAGCGCCGTGGCCGAAGCGAGCGCCAGCACCGCGGGAACGAAGACACGCGCTATGCGGTCCGCGAGACGCTGGATCTGCGGCTGCGAGGCCTGCGCCCGTTCCACGAGCTCGACGAGCTTCGCCAGCGCCGTGTCCGCGCCGACCGCCGTCGCCATGGCGCGCAGCACGCCGTCGACGTTGAGCGTCGCGCCGGTCAGCGTCGCCCCCTCGCTCTTCTCGACCGGCAGCGACTCGCCGGTCAGCATCGACTCGTCGACCGCTGATGAACCCGACACGACGATGCCGTCCACTGGGACCTTGTCCCCGGGACGGACGAGGAACAGATCGCCGCGGCGGACCTGCTCGACCGGGACGAGTCGCTCGGGCACGGATGGATCGGACGCGTCGAGCAGACGAGCCTGCTGTGCGCCGAGCATCGTCAGCTCGCGCACCGCGCGCCCCGCCCTGTTGCGCGCCGTCGCCTCCGCCCAGCGGCCGACACACAGGAACGTGATGATCACGGCCGAGATGTCGTAGTGCAGATGCGCGTTGAACTCGCCGCCGGGCCCGCCGTGGACGTGAACGTTCGGCGCCGTGAGCAGCTCGACCGTCGCGTAGATGAACGCCGTCAGCGTCGCGAGCGCGATCAGGGTGTCCATCTTGGTCGTGCGTGCCCGCGCCCGCACCCATGCGCCGCGCAGGAACGGCAGGCCGCACCAGAACTGAATCGGCACCGTGAGCGCCGCGACGATCCAGCGGGCCGTCACATTGTGAGGCTCGGAGTAGGTGAGCACCACGACCGCGCTCGCCAGCGGGGCGGCGACCAGCACCCGCCGCAGCCATCCAGCACGATCAGTCGCCTCCGCGGCCTCGATCTCGGCCACCGTCGCAGCCGGCGACTGCGCGCTGGCATCGACCGGGCTCGCTCCGTAGCCGAGACGCTCGACGACCTCGACGAGCCGCTGCGCATCCTCGCTCCCGCGCTCGATCTCGACAGTCGCGCGACCCGTCGCAAAGTTGACCGTGGCGTCCGCGACGCCCGCTGCGGTGCCGAGCGCGCCCTGGACGCGCGCTGCGCAAGACCCGCAGGACATGCCGGTCACATCCAGCTCGATGACGTCGTGGCGGCCGTCCGATGACTCGGCGGCGATAGGCGGCTCGGCGATCTGGCTGGTGTTCATTCCTCGCTGCTCCAGGTTAGGACGGCGGCGAAACCCAACGTCTATTTCAGCATGCCCTCGCCCTGGGCTCGGGCAGCCGCGCTCACCACGCTCCCTGCTGGCCCTCTGGCGTTCCGCGCCGCCGACGCCTGCGCATGAACAAGACGAACGCGAGCGCGAGGACGCTGAGCACTATCAGCGCCGCGATCGCCCCAGTGGGCGCCTTCGAGCTCTCGGGCACCCAGAAGAGTTCTCCGTTGATCGCTCCGCGTTGCGTGCCGATGCTGATCGGGACGCTCCAGTTGAAGATCTTCGTGCGCTTGCCGGTGTCCTTAACCTGCGGCGGCGTCACAGGGCTCATCCAGTGGATGCGGTGATCGTGCCATTCGAACAGGCCGGCGCGATCGATCACTTCCCACTTCGGCGGATCGCTCGCGTTGGCCGACGGCGGCACGGTGACGTCCGCGTAGAAGTTCGTGTTGAGGTACACCGCCGGCGAGCGCGTGTTCTGTTCGGCCGCGCCGTTCGGCTGCAGGCGGGCGTAGGGCTCACCCGAATAGCCGTAAACGGTCACGGTCTTGCCGGTGTGATTGCGCATGAGGATGCGGTCGGCGAACTCGAGCACTTCGAGGCTGAGGCCCTGCACCTTCGGTGTCACCGACGTGATGTAGGTGCGGAAGTGGTAGTTGGCGCCCTGGTCGGCGATCGGGTTCCCGCTCTCCGATGCCGGGCTCGGCTGGGTCACCGTGCTTGCGAGCGCAGGGCCGGCCGGGACCAGCGCAGCGGCGGCGAGCAGGTAGATCAACAGACGGCGTGACATGAATGCTCCTGAGGGCCCGAGACGACACATGGCAGCGCAGCATCTCGCGCGTCCGCCCGGGCGCGGTGCTCTGGCCGCGACCCGCCCAACTCTACAGCGCCGCACCGCCGCCGGTCGCGCAGGCCCTTGAGGCCGTCCCTGCCGCTCATGTACCGACGGCGGACAGAATCCACAGCCCGAAGCTGGTGAACGCGACCATCACGGCGAGCATCCAGTACTGCGAGCGCACGGCCTCTTCGACGTTGCGATAGAGCACGAGCGCGCGGTCGTGGGCGAGCATCAGCCCGCCCACGTGACCGCCCACCAGCGCGGCGACCTGCACGTACCAGATCGCGGCGTAGGAGATGATCTGGTAGTCGATCTGATAGCTGCTCGTCCCGAACAGGTTGGCGCCGTTGCCAAGCGGGTCCGATGCCAGATAGCCGATCGCCTGACCCTGCCAGATCAGCAGCGAGAAGTAGTGCGCGAGCACGTAGGCGAACCCGATCGGCACGAGCGTGTGCGCGAAGGAGTGCGTGAGCTGAGCTGTGTCGTAGCGGGCGCTGACGCTGCGCACGCCGGCGATCCCGCTGCGGTAGATGACACCAATCAGGGAGACGCAGAACAAAAGCCCGACCGTGTAGGTGATCTCGAGCGCAGGCGTCGGATGCAGTCCGAGACCGCTGAACAGGCTCTGCAGGCTCGGCTCGTTGTTGCGCCAGATGCCGCCGTTGCTGAAGCCGTCAAAAGTGGTCGTCCCGATGATCGTGCAGATCATCGCCACGGTTCCCGACCCTATCTCCAGGCCGGTCAGCCCGCTGAGCGGCCTGCGCAGGTACACGACCCCGTCCTTGTCGCGGACGAGCGGCGCGAGCATCGAGAGCAGTTTGAAGTAGACGCCGAATCCGTCCGCCTCCTCTCCCCAGCCCTCGACCCCGAACAGGACCATCCCGACCACCATCACCGCGAAATAGCCGACCGAGAGCGCCGCGAGCAGCGACGGCTGATCGCGGTACACGTACACGAGCTCCAGCCAAGCGAACCCCAGGATCCCGGCCACCGACGGCCACATTCCGAGCCAGCGCGGGTAGCGCAGCGGCGGCGAGACCTCCCTGCCTCCTGCGAGCAGTCTGCGAAGCGCCCACAGCACGCGGGCGGTCGTGCGCCACGGGCTCAGCGCGCCGAACACGTCGCCGAGCAGGACGCTCACCACGGGCACGCCGACCCAGAAGATCACGTAGATGAACGTCACCGAGAAGTTCACCAGGCTCACCTGCGATCCAGCGAATCCGCAGTAGACGACAACGGCGAACAGCCCCAGCCCCAGGAGGCTCGCGAGCCAGGAGAAAAACTCTGGCAGCCGGAACAGGCGCCTGCGATGCTGCTGCTGGAGCTGCGGCCGCGTCCACATCGTCGAGAGCGCCACGAAGGAGACGACCAGCACGATCGCCGCGGCCCAGCTGAACAGCCAAACCGGGATCGGCAGGTCGGCCTTGCCGACGATGCCGTGCGCCTGCGCGCTCGCGGGAAGCACGAGCGATGCCACGCCGAGCCAACCGAGCAGCAACGGCAGCGTGCGACGGCGGCGGACTTTCATGCTCACGGCAGTCTATGGACGTCCTCAGCGGTCCACGCCGCTTGGAGCCCGCCGGTGGCGCGCGAACGCGACGGCGAGACGATTCTTCGCGCTCCGATTCATACTGGTCCGATGGACGCCCAGCATGCCCGCGAGCTGCTCGCGCGTGAGCGTGCGCGCATCGAGCGCGCGCTCGCCGACCTGACACGCGAAGACGACGAAGATCCCGATCCGTTCGAGGCCTCGGACGCCGGCGCGGACATGGTCGATGCGGAGCTCGGCGAAGCTCTGGTCGAGGAGCTGCAGGAGCAGCTCGAGGCGGTCGAGCGCGCCGAAAGGCGTGTGGCCGAGGGGACGTACGGCATCTCGCTCGAGAGCGGCGAGCCGATCCCGGACGGGCGACTGGAGGCGATCCCGTGGGCCGAGCGCACCGCGGAGGAGCAGGCCCGCTACGAGCTGCAGGGCGGCTAGAGCCTTGCGCTCGCGCGGATCCGCGCGGGCTGTCACAGTTCCCGGGGCAAGCGGCCCCGTTCTGATTTGAGCGATACCACCCGAGAGCCGGCTGGACTCGACTCGGCGGACCGAGCCGGAGCCTCCGTCATCGCCGCCGGGCGGTGGCCCATCGAACGCGGCGAAGGCCCGGCGGGCCGCCCGCGAGCGGGCAAGCACTCCGACGAAGGACACGAGCTCAGCGTGATCGGAGGCCTCGCGGCGCTCAGTCTCGACGCGCTGTCGAGCGTCGCATATGGACCGGAAGCGATGGTGCTCGTGCTGGTCGCGGCCGGATCGGGCGCGTTGACCTACACGCTCCCGCTGACGCTGGTCATCACCGGCATGCTCGCGCTGCTGGTCGTCTCCTACACGCAGGTGATCGACGCGCATCCCGAGGGCGGAGGTGCATACGCCGTGGCGAAGGAGAACCTCGGCCGCCTCCCGGCGCTGCTCGCGGCGGCGTCGCTGGTCGTCGACTACGTGCTGACCGTGGCGGTAAGCCTGGCAGCGGGCGCGGCGAGCCTCGGCAGCGTGTTCCCGGCACTCTCGCACCACCTGCTGCTGGTCGCGCTGCTCGGACTCGCCCTGCTGACCGCGGTGAACATGTTCGGGATCGCCGAGTCGGCCAGGCTGCTGATGCTCCCGGCCGCCGTGTTCATCGTGAGCATGCTCGCGGTGATCATCGTCGGTCCGTTCCATCCCCACCCGGTGGCGAGGATCGGCTCGAGCCTCGGTCCGATTCGCGCGACGACCGCACTCGGGATCGTGCTGATCCTGAAGGCGTTCGCGTCCGGGTGCTCCGCAGTCACGGGCGTCGAGGCGATCGCCAACGGCGTGCCGGCGTTCCGCAAGCCGCGCATACAGACAGCGCAGAGGACCGAGATCTCGCTCGGCGCGCTGCTGGCCGTGATGCTGGTGGGCCTCGCGATCCTGATCCGCGCCCATCATGTCGTCCCCCGCGGCGGGGTCACGATTCTCGCTCAGATCACCGCGGGTGCGTTCGGGACAGGCTGGCCGTTCTACGTCTCGAACCTCGCGGTCACGCTCGTGCTCGGGCTCGCCGCGAACACCAGCTTCGGCGGCCTGCCGGTGCTGATGAGCCTGCTCGCCAAGGACAACCGCCTCCCTCACCTCTTCTACCTGCGCGCCGAGCGTCCCGTCTACAGGTACGGAATAGTGGCGCTCGCGCTGCTGGCGACCCTGTTGCTCATCGCCGTCGGCGCGGAGACGAGCAGGTTGATCCCGCTGTTCACGATCGGCGTCTTCATCGGCTTCACGATCAGCCAGGTCGGGCTCGTGCGCCATTGGCGTCAAACGCGGCCGCCGCGCTGGCGGCTCCGAGCCACCGTCAACGGCGCCGGCGCGACGATGACCGGGATTGCGGTCGTCGTGTTCCTGCTGAGCAAGTTCCTCGAGGGAGCATGGGTCGTGACGCTGGTGATCCCGCTGCTGATGCTCCTGTTCTCGCGCACGGAGGGCTACTATCGCGAGGTCGCCTCCGAGCTGCGACTCGGCAAGACGCCGGGGATGCCGCGCCGTCGCGAGAGCATCGTGATCGTCCCGACCACGACCACCAGCCTGCTCACCGAAGAGGCCCTGAGCGCCGCGCTGTCCCTCGGCGAGACGGTCGTCGCCTTGGCCGTAGCCGGCGACGAGGAGGAGTCCGAACGGATCAAGCACGAATGGGATCACTGGAAATGCAGCGTTCCGCTCGAGGTGCTGCTGGACCCGCACCGCTCGCTCATTCGCACCGTGCTCAGGTACGTAGAGTCGATTCATGCAAAGGATGCGACGATCACGGTGTTGATTCCGGAGATCGTCCCGAGCAAGCGACGCCACGAGATCCTGCACAACCAGCGCGGGCGGCTGCTCGAGACGGTGCTGAAGTCACAGACGAAGGGCGTCGTGGTCGCGACGCTCCCGTTCCACATTCACGACTGACCGACGTTGTCCCTCACGCTGAGGAACGCTGAGCCGCGGCCGAGAAGCGGCGGCGCTCTATCTGCGGTGTCGCGCCTGCGCCAGCTGCGGGGCCGCGTTGTCGACCCAGTTCTGCAGGAAGGCCTCGGCCGCGGCCACATCGAGGGGACGGGCGAACAGGAAGCCCTGTCCGTTGTCGCAGTGCTCGTGCTGGAGGACCGAGAGCTCCTGCTGCTCCTCGATGCCCTCGGCGACGGTCTCGAGCGAGAGTGCCTTGCCCAGCTGGACGAGGGTGTGGATGAGCGTCTCACCCTCCTTGTTCGCTCGCAGTCCCGAGATGAACGAGCGGTCGATCTTCAATGCATCGACGGGGAACTTCTGGAGGTGCGCGAGCGACGAGTATCCGGTGCCGAAGTCGTCGACGGCGATCCGCACGCCGAGCTCCTTGATCGCGGCCAGTCGGGTGGCCGTCTCCGTAGCATTTCGCATCAGTGTCGTCTCGGTGATCTCGATCGTCAGCGCCCGCGGGTCCAGGCCGCTGTCCGAGAGCGCGCTCTCGATGTCGCCGACCAGCTGATCGGTGTCGAGCTGACGTCCTGAGACGTTGACGGACATGTCGATCGGATAGCCGGCCCTGCGCCACGCCGCGCCCTGCCGGCAGGCCTCCTTCAGTACCCACCTACCGACCTCGACGATCAAACCCGTCTCCTCGAGCAGGGGGATGAAGGCATCTGGTTGGAGGACTCCTCGCAGCGGGTGGTTCCAGCGGATGAGGGCCTCGACGCCGGTCGGCCGCATGTCGCTGAGGGTGAACGTCGGCTGGTAGGCGAGGAAGAACTCGTCCTTCTCGAGAGCTTCGCGGAGGTCCATGTCCAGTTCCATCTTCGCCTGGACCGTGTCCTGCATGCCGGTCTCGAACACGGCATAGCGATTCTTGCCGTCCCACTTCGCCCGGTACATCGCGATGTCCGCGTCGCGCAGGAGCTCCTCAGCCGAGGTTCGCTCGCCCGCGGCGATCCCGATGCTCGCGGTGACCGTCAGACGAGTCTCCCCGTCTGCTCCGAGCTTGAAGGGCTGCTTGAGCGCCTCGAGCAGACGCTCGGCGACGAGCTCGGGGCCCGCCGCCAGCGACAGCTCTTCGGCGATCACCACGAACTCATCGCCGCCGAGACGCCCGAGCCCGTCGACGTGGCGTACGACGGCCTTGAGCCTCGCGGCGACCGCACGCAGCAATTCGTCGCCGACGCCGTGACCGAGCGTGTCATTGATGCTCTTGAAGTTGTCGAGGTCGATGAACAGTGCGGCGACCGGCGTCTGGTTGCGAGCGGAGCGCGCAAGCATCTGCTCGACGCGATCCAGGATCAGCGTCCGGTTCGGCAGCCCCGTCAGTGGATCGTGTGTGGCCAGGAAGGCGAGCTCCTCCTCGCGCCGTGCGAGCTCTTCGTCTGTTCGCCGCCGCTCGGCCTCGAAGCACTGGCACATGCGAACCAGGCTGAACTCGAGGCTGAGCTGCACCATGTTCAGACCCTGGGCGAGCGCGGTGGGCGAGGCGTCGAGATCGGTGGCGCTCTCCTGCAAGACCTCGGCCATCACGTTGCGCCACCAAAGGCAGCGCCTGGTCACCTCGTTCAGCGACGCCGCGCGGTGAGCGGCCAGCTCGCCGAAGATCTTCGAGCTTTTCACGGCGGCGTCGTTGGTCACCTCCAGGCCCTCGCCGGCGATCCAGCGCGCGACCGCCACCGTCGAGCTCGTGCAGATCTGCTCGAAGCTCTCCTGAACGAGGGCATCGACGATCTCGCCGGAGTCGATCGTCTGTGCGACGGTCCGCGAGAGCACCTCCTCGGCTCGAGCCTTCAGGGCCTCGCCGAGGCGAGCAAGCTCTCCGGCGGGCTGCGCCGGGAGCCCCGACGGCGGCGCCGGAACCCGGATCTCATCCCGTCCGTGCGGGCGTTGACCGGTCATGTCGGCCAATAGATCGGCGCATCGAGCTGATTCCTAAAGCGCAGTCGCTTCGCGTGCTCGTCGTCTCTACCTGACGGCGTGACCGGCAGCGTTGATCGCGTCCCAGTTACCGCCGAATGCGTTGACGCCGACGTAGCCGGTGTCGCCGGGGCTATCGCCGCTGTACAGGTAAAGCGGGTGGCCGGCGTAGGTGACCTGACCCCCACCGCCGGGCAGCTTGATCGTGGACAGCAGCGACGCCTTCACACCCGGGCCTGCGACGGGCTTGCCGCTGCTCTCGAGCGAAGGCCACACTTCGGAGCATCCGCTGAGCTTCACGCAGCTGTTCTTGTCGCCTCGATCTCTCGTGAACTCGTAGATGGTGAAGCCGGAAGACGTGGCGAGGATCTCTCCGAAGCGCGTGTGTCGCAGCTCGACCTTGGCAACCCGGCTGGAGTGGGCCGTCTCCGTGCCAGCTCGAGCGCTGGCGATCGCCGAGGCGCTCGCAAGCCCGGCCAGGACGGTGCTCAGGACGATGAATGCTCTTTTCATGGGTGTCTCCTAGCTGTCGTATCTCGACCCTTAGGGGTCGGACGAGGGGCAAATTTTTGTCCGTCGACAGACAGAGACGCCGGGCTTCGCGCATCCTTTCCGAGCTGGGCCCGCGTCAGGCTGTGCCGGCGAGCGCCGCGTCGATGACCGCCTGTGCCATCGGCCCGTATGGCGGCGCGAAAGCCTCGATCAGGTCGCCCTCGCCGCGGACGAACACCCCGCGTAGATTCGAGAACTCGCGGAACCCCTCGACCCCGTGGTGGCGACCGGAGCCGCTCTGGCCGACGCCGCCGAAGGGCAGCGACGGCAGCGCGCCATGCACGGCGGCGGAGTTCACGCAGGCGCCGCCGGACGTTGTGCGGCGGAGCACGTCATCGGCGACAGCGTCGTCCTTCGCGAAAACGTAGAGGGCCAACGGCCGCTCGCCCGCGTTCACGTGGTTGATCGCCTCGTCGAGCGTGTCGTACGCCTTGATCGGCAGGATCGGCCCGAAGATCTCCTCCTGCATCAGGGCGAGATCGTCGGGTGGGTCGATGACGATCGACATCGGCAGCCGACGGGTCGCCGGATCGAGGTCTCCCGCCTCCTCCAGAGACCGCACGTCGCACCCGCGTGCCCGGGCATCCTCCAACAGCCCCTGGATCCGGGCTGCGTGGCGGCTCGAGATGATCCCGGTGCAGCTGTCTGACTCGCAATAGCCGGGCATCGACTCGCGCACGTAATCGGCAGCGAGGCCCGCGAATGCCTCGAGGCGCCCACGCGGCACTAGGCAGTAGTCCACCGAGATGCACATCTGCCCGTTCTTGATCGCCTTGGTCGCGAGCACCTGCTTGACCGATTGGGCGTCGATGCTGTCCTCGGTGATGATCGCCGGGCACTTGCCGCCGAGCTCCAGCGTCACCGGTACCAGCTGCTCGGCCGCGGCCTTCGCAATCTCGCGCCCGATCGCCGGGCTGCCGGTGTAGAGGAGGTGATCCCAGCGAACGCGCGTGAAGACACGCGCGAGCTCCAGACCGCCGACGACCACCTCGACTCGGTCGCGGTCGAAGGTCGCGTGAACCATCTCCCGCAGGAGCTCCGCGCAGGCCGGCGTGTACTCCGAAGGCTTGATCACGACACGATTGCCCGCGGCGAGCATCTCGATCAGCGGACCGACCGAGAGGTCGAACGGGAAGTTCCACGGAACGATGTTGCCGATGACGCCCTTGGGCTGCGGCTGGACGAACGCGCGCCCGGACCCGTACAACGCCGGATCTGCCGGTCGCAGCTCCGCTTCCATCCAGCTTCCGAGGTGCTCGGCTGCATACACCGCGCGGCCCGCCGGCCCGAGCACTTCGATCAGATCGGCGGCCAACGGTGGATGAACGCCGAAATCGCTGCTCATCGCCTCCTGGATTTCCGTGCGGTGGCTGATCATCATCCCCGCAAGCGCTCCGAGCAGTCCCTGGCGCTCCTCCAGCGAGGGGAAAGGGTCGGCCAGGAAGGCGGCGCGCTGACGCTCGACTATGTCGCGCAGCTCGGCGATGGCAACGTCGTCCTCGCCCGTGGCCGCGGTCCGGCTCTCGGTGCTCGCCATGTCGTCTCCTCCGGCTCGTTGGGGCCCCACACCAGTGGGACTCCCACACTACGCTCGTTGGCGCTCCTGCGCCAGCTTCGCTCGCGGACGAAGGGGCCACTCGGGGCGTCGCCCACGAGCTGGAGCGGAATTTCGTGGGGCGGCCGCCGTCGGCGCTGCGCCAGAGCCTCACCGAGATTCCGCGTTGCTGGTCAGTCCGGCGTGCCGGCTGGGCGCGCCTCCTGGGAAAAGCGCAGGGCGGCGAGCGCGCGCTCGCGGTCCAGCTAGGAGGGCGAATCCGGTGCGATCGCGTCCGAGGAGCGTGATAGGAAGGTTCACCGCGATCTCGAGGAGGCTGAGTGGGAATGGGAATGGGATTCATGCGAAAAGCGCTGTGGGTTGCGACGGGTGGCCTATCAGGCCTGGTGTTCAAGGACAGCTCGAAGGAGGAGCAAACGGCGAAAGCCGCCACGAAGCAGGTGCGCTCACAGAAGACGACGAAGGGCACACGGCCGGCGCCACGCGCAGCGCGACGGCGAACGTCCGGACGAGCTCGGAAAGCGACCATCGCAAAGACAGTCGCATCCGGCAATGGCGCGACGGATGAGCTCGAACGCCTCGCGGACCTGCACGGACGAGGTGCGCTCACGAGCGAGGAGTTCGCCGCCGCGAAGGCAAAGGTCCTTGGGACGAGCCCGACGCCCGACGCGCCTGCCAGAGACCCCGCGAAATTTCATGCGGTCGAAGCGAACATAGCCGCCGCTCGCCATCTGGCCGAGATGGCCATCGACGACCGCGATGCGTCAGTCGCGAGCGTCAGCAGTGACTGACGCGATCGGCTGCCGAAGGGCGGGTGCTGGGTCCGCGCCCTCGACCAGGGAGCTGGACCGAGGTCGGGCCTTCGTGCGAACCCGAACATGCGTGCGAACCGAGGAGCTGCGATTTCCCATGCGCACCAGCCGCGTATAGCCGGGTGGAGCTCACACTGGAGCGCGCCGGCAACAACGTCGTTGACCTGAAGCGATTCAAATAGCACGCAGCCGTCACGGGGGCGCGTCAACAGGCTTCCCAATAAACACCCGGACGGCGTTACGCCGTCCGGGTGCTGCAGGCAGGAATCGCTTCGTCACGGAGGACCGCGTGCGTAGCAGTCGCGGAGCGGCAGGCGCGGGCGGAGGTTCTGACAACGCGCTTTGAGTGCTGCGAGGCCCGGGCGTCCACCCAGCATTCGCAACGCGATCACGCGGACACTGGCAAATCGGGCCCTTCTGCGTACACGTGGCCGCGTGGGGAGAATCGCGAGCTCGACGACCGGCGGCTGGCCTGCGCCACCGTGAGCCGCGGATGCGGGCAAGATCGGGAACGCGGGCGTGCTGACCAACGCGAGAACGAGCGGTGCGACGAGCGAATTTTTCCGGCTGAGAAGCATCTGCCCCTCCTGGTTGCGGCCTGATCGACTGCGGTGAACGGAGCTTGCCAGCAGCGCCTGAGCGAACCCTCCGAGCAGGCTCAGCGTTTCCTGAGAGGCCAAGGAGCGCGACGCGCGCTAGGCTCGACATCTCCGCCATCACCTGGCCGAGCGCCGGGAAAGGTCCAAGAGTGCTTCACGACCCCGCAATCGATGCATCAGCTCCGCCGAGCGGAACCGGCTGCGTGGAGTGCCTCGCCGAAGATGGATGGTGGTTTCATCTCCGCCGCTGCGCTCAATGCGGCCACATCGGCTGCTGCGACTCCTCGCCGTCGCAGCACGCGAGCAAGCACGCTGCCCAAGCCGGACATCCGCTCGTCCGCAGCTTCGAGCCTGGCGAGGAATGGTTCTGGAGCTACGCCGACGAGCAGTTCTACGAAGGTCCGTCGCTTGCTCCGCCGGAGCACCACCCGCTCGACCAGCCCGTCCCGGGGCCAGCTGGGCGGGTACCGGAGGACTGGCAGAGCCGGCTACATTGATGGCGCGACAAGCGCAGGCTAACCCTGAACCTATCCGTCAGCCGGTGGGGTTCGCCAACCGGCCGGCGTAGTCGGAGTAGCCGAACGTCGTGGTGCCAGGCGTCATGCGTTCCGGCGCACATTCCGACGGGTGCGGAAGGTTTTCCGCGCAGGCGTCCCAGAAACTGGCCCAGGGCGTCCCTTCGGGGCCGAACATCGCGCTCACGTAGTCGAGCCCAAGGCCGCCACTGCTGCCCTTGCCACCAGAGTCGAGCGGCGGCTGCGAGACGTAATCGACGATCCCGCTCCAAAACAGCGGCTTGGCAGCCAGAGCGTCTTTGGTCTCGGTGATGTAGCCGTAATAGCCCGGTCGCGCTTCCGAGCGGCCGAGATAGGAGATCACGACGTGGCCGGGAGCGCCCACGTCGAAGCCGAAGTGTGTTCTGATTTCAACCACGCCCGGAGCGAGCACGCTGATCGCGTGGCTCCAGGTCTTCCCGCCGTTGCGCGAGATCGTCAGATCGATGCCGCCGGGCTCGAGGCCGCTGTTGTTCGGGTTCGGGTTGCCGCCGGTGTACCAGGCTAGGTAGAGGTTGCCCTTCGCGTCGCTGCGCAGCTCCGCAACGGCCTCTCCGTCTGGGCCCGAGGTTGGGATGTCGTAGGGCACCTGGTAGACGAGCGGCCACGTGACCGCTTCGTCGTCGCTTCGAGCGAGGTAGGTGCGACCGGCGCAGAAGACCGGCTCGTACAGGCGCCCTTCTGGATCGGGTGCGGCCCAGGGCGAGAAGTTCGGCCGCTCTTCCTTGCCTTCACATTGAGGTTCGTTGTTGAGAGGAGAGCCGAAGAACCCTTGCTTGGCGATGTCAGTCCAGGTCTGTCCGCCGTCGAGCGACTTCTGGCAGAGATCGCCATTGCGCTCGATGCTGTCGAACTCACCGCAGGCATAGACGACCTTGGGGTAGCCGCTCGTGCTGCTCGCGCGCGGCTTGGCCGTAGTGACCTGAGTCCACTCGCCGCCGAACCCGACCGGCAACACCGAGTAGTCCCACGTCAACCCGTCGTCGTTCGAGCGTATGATCGTCTCGCTTGGGAGGTCCGGGTCGGCCCAGAACAGCGTGTTCGTTTCGCGGTCCATGTAGAACTTGTCATCGATCTGGTCCCACGCCGGATAGCCGGTTGTCGCTCGAACTGAGGTGTCTTCGAACGGCGAGGCCTGGAGGTCTTCGACGATCGGATCGATGAAGCTCCACGTGGCGCCCAGGTCGGTCGTCCTTGCGAAGCCGGAGTTGCCGCCAAGGAAGTACTGGGCCTGGATGCCCGTGCCCGTGAGCGCCTGCACCGCCGGTGCATACAAGACCGCGCCGCTATCCGTCACCGCGATCGCCGACTCCCCGCCTGCGTAGCCGGTGTGGGTGCCGCAGGGAATCGGAGGATTCGCGGGCTGCGGTTCAACGATTTCCCCCCCTGCGCGGTACGCGACCGCCGGCTGGTTTGGGATGCAGCCGGGTCCCGGGTTGCGCTCACGCGCGGCCTGCGCCGCTGAGGGCAAGGCGAGCGCCACAAGCGAGGCAGCCAGCGCGAGCGTTGTTCGCGAACGCCTCATCGCGCTCGCTCTGGAGCGAGGCGGCCCACCACGCCGATGCGCTCTCCCGGGCACGCGGCGGTTTCCGCGCAGTGGAAGGCGGCCCACGGCTCGCCGTCGGGCGCGAAGGTGTCGGTCGCGAAGAACAGCCGGTTGCCGAAGGTCGTCGAATTGGTTGTGTTGATCAGCGGCGTGCTCGGATCGTTGAGCGGCGCGGCCCACCACAGCGCGGTTGACGACAGCGCGTCGTTGGTCTCCGACAGCCAGCCGTCGCGGAGCGTGCTGCCATCGGTGTTGGCGAGGTAGGAGATCGCGATCTTGCCGCCGGGGCCCTGCAGCGGTGATCGCGATCTCTTCCGCGTCCTCGAGCCCCGGGGGACCCACGGCGACAGGCGTCGACCAGCTCGCTCCGTGATTTCGCGAGATCGACAACATTGGTTGACCGGAGCCCGTAACGCCGTCCGCGTCCGTTGATTCGCTGCCCTGTCCGGCGATCCACGCGAGGTAGACGTTGCCCTTTGCGTCGATCGCGACTGAGGTCGTATAGAGGTCCTGCACGTTGCTGTTCGCGACATGCACGAACTGCCAGCTCGCACCCTCGTCGCGGCTGATCGCGACCGAGAGATCGCCGCAGTAGAAGACCGGGAAGTACAGGTCGCCGTCGGGGCCGACCGCACCCGGTCGCGCCGGGTGCTCGGTGCTGCAGCTTGGCTGCGCTTCCCCATCGGGGAACGAGCCGACGAACGAGAAGCTTGGCCCGCCGTCGAGCGAGCGGTAGCAGTACAGGTCGCTCTGCGACAGGTCGCTCAGGTTGGCGCAGTAGTAGACGACGTGCGGGTAGCCCGTCGGCTGCGCGCCGCCCGCCGGCGCTGGTCCCTCGATCACGCTCTCCGATCCCATCGCGGGACAGCCGACGAGCGGATTGGCTTCCCACGTCTGGCCGCCATCGTCGCTCCAAGAGATGTCGCCTCCGCAGAGGTCGGGTAGGGCTGTCGCGAACCAGATGCGGTGCGTCTGTGGGTTGACGTCCATCCACGGGGGAACATCGAGGTAGCGGAACGGGCTGGCGGAGTTGCCGGATTCAAGCGTCTGCCAGGTGCTCCCGCCGTCGTCCGAGGCGGCAACGACCGCGGGCCCCCCGTCATCGAGTGGCGCCGGATATTCGTTCTCGATCAGCGGCGCATAGAGGATCCGCCCAGACGGCAGCGCGCCAACATTCGCGGACTCGCTGGTTCGGCCGCTGACGACCTCGAGACACGGGACGAGAGCACGCGTGGGCTGCGGCGCGAGCGCCCCCGAGCCGATCCGGTAGGCAACTGCTGGCTGCGCGGAGTCGCAACCCGTTTGCAGACCGCTCGCCGCTGCCGCGGCAGGGAGAGCCGCGCATGACAGAGCCGCAACACATCCTGCGCGTAGCAACGATATCCCCGCGCCGCCACCCATCTACGTCCGCCGCTGCCCGTGCTCGCCGGCCGTGGCCGTGCACGAACGGATGCTCCTCATCTCACTCCCTCGCTGAAGCCTTGTCACGCACGCGTCTACAGAGTGAGACGGATGTACCCGAGCGTCGGAAAACAAAACGCCAAAATGTCCCGAAGGCCAGCCGGCTCGGATTCAGAGCCCCGGCCTCTTGGAGTCCCGACCGGTGAACCGTCTCGGCGAAGCGGGCATCTGGCGGGCGCACCGGGCCACTAGACTCGCGGCGATGGAGTTCGGCATCGGCTATTTCGCGACCGACGACGGCATAAGTCCGGGGGAGCTCGCGCGCGTGGTCGAGGCGCGCGGGCACGAGTCGCTGTTCTTCCCCGAGCACACCCACATCCCGGCGAGTCGCGAAACCCCCTACCCGGCCGGCGGAGAGCTGCCACGCAAATACTCGCACTCGTATGACCTCTTCGTTGCGCTGAGCATGGCAGCGGCCACGACATCGGGGCTGCGGGTCGGCAGCGGGATTTGCTTGGTCATCGAGCGCGACCCGATCACGACCGCCAAGGAGGTCGCAAGCGTCGATCACCTTTCCGGCGGGCGCCTGGAGTTCGGCGTCGGCGCGGGCTGGAACCGAGAGGAGATGCGCAACCATGGCACCGATCCGAGCGTGCGCATGGCGATCATGGCCGAGCGGATTGAGGCAATGAAGGCGATCTGGACGCAGGATGAGGCGAGCTACCACGGCGAGCATGTCGACTTCGAGCGAATCTGGTCATGGCCAAAGCCGGCTCAGCGACCGTGTCCCCCGGTACTCGTGGGCGGCAACGGCGCGACGGTTCTCGAGCGGGTGCTGAGCTTCGGCGATGCGTGGCTGCCGAACTACACCGGAGAAGATCTGCTCGAGCGCGCGCGGGAGCTTTGGGCGCGAGCCGAGCGGCCTATCGACGTGATGGTGATGGGCGTGCCGGCCAAACCGCCGGTGCTGGAGGAGCTCGAGAAGGCTGGCGTACGGCGAGTCGTGCGCTGGATCCCCTCGGCGGGGCTCGGGCCGGTCGAACGCGCGCTGGAGCGCTGGGAGAGCGCGATCGCCGAGCTCCACGGAGAGTGACCGCCGCCGAAGCGCGACGTCGCTTCGCGGCGGCAGAGGTGGCGCGCCTGGCGACCGTCGACGTCCGCGGGCGCCCGCACATCGTGCCGATCGTCTTCGCGCTCGCACGCGAGACGATCTACAGCGTGGTGGACGCCAAGCCCAAGCGCACGACAAACCTGCAGCGCCTGCAGAACGTCAGGTCCAACCCCTGGGTTTCGGTGCTCGTCGACCACTACGACGACGCCGACTGGAGCGAGCTGTGGTGGGTGCGCGCCGACGGAGCCGCCAGGGTGCTGGAGGCGGCTGAGCCCGAGGCTCGCGGTGCGCTCGAGCTGTTGGCCGAGCGTCACCCACAGCAGCGGCCCGCCGGCCCCGTGCTGGCCATCGATGTCGAGCGCTGGTCGGCCTGGTCCGCGCGCGGAGCGTAGGTCGATTCAGAACCGCAACGGCTTACCGCTTGGTAGGACCAGCACCGAGCCGCGTGAGGCATCGAGCATCGTGCGCGCGGGCCGCCCAGCGCCAGCCGGCCAGCGGGCGCGCCGGGTTGGGATCCAACCACGATCAGGTCGGCGACTGGCGGGTCGGACGCGACAATTCGAGCGGCGAAGTTTGTGCATCCGACGATGGCGAGGAGCTCGCGCGCGAACGCTTCTCAGCCGGCGGCAACGGGAGCCGGCGTGCCGCCTTTCTGACGCGCGGAGGTGAGCCGAGCCGCGAGGGGCAGCCCCAGCAGCGACACGGCGGCCATCGCGAGAAACGCGGCGAGCGGATGGTGAACGAGGACCTGCACGAGCAGCGCGACGACGAGTCCGCCGAGGTTGCCTGCCATCCACACGATCGCGCCGGCGGTGCCGGCGGCGGCTCCGGCAAGCTGCTCAACGGCGGCGAGGATGACCGGCAGCGCGGGCAGCAGGACAGCTCCCATCGCCACGATCGCGAGCGCACGCACCGGCAGCCACGGCGCAGCGCCCAGGACGACGCAGCCCGCGCAGCCGACGAGCACGGCTGTGCGCATGAAGCCGCGCTCGGCGTGCCGCCGCGCGACCAGTGGCGGGAGCACGGCGCAGCCGAGGATCCCGGCGATCACCATCCCGACGAGCAGCCCTCCTGCCGCCGCTTCCGAGACGCCTGAGGGGTGCAGCAACGTCTGCAGCCACGTCGCGAGGGCCACGAAGATGCCGAAGCCCAGGAACACCAAGCCGCACAGCGTGCGCATCCGCGGCAGCTCCCACAATGCTCGCGCGGCGCTTCCCTCGATTGCCACATGCTCGTCGCTCTCATGTCCGCGCCGGCGCAGGACGATCGCCAGCGCGACCGCCGGGATCACCGCCAGCACAGCCTCGAGCACGAGCAGTCGCTCGAGGTGACCGTGAGCACCCAAGGTCGGGCCCAGCAACAGCGCCAGCAGCATCCCGAGGAAGCTGCCAACGGAGCCGATCGAAATGCCAGCGGCACGCTGATCGACCGGCAGGTACTCGCCGGCGAGCTTGCTGATGGCGCTGAGAACGACCGGCTGCGCGACCGCGACCATCACCTGGCCAGCCATCGCCCAGGCGAAGGTCTCGCCGCCCAAGCGCACGAGCCCTCCGAGCGCGACCAGCGCCCCGCCGGCCGCCAGCGCCGGGCGAAACCAGCGGTCGAGCAGAATCCCCGCCGGGATCGCGAGCACCACGTAGAGGAGCGGAAAGATCTCCGCGAGCCATCCGACCGCGCTCACCGAGACCCCGTAGCGCCTGGCCGTCGCGGTTGTGATCGCCGCGTAGGTGAGCCACAGCAGCTGCGTCGCCGCACACAGCAGCGCGTAGGCGACGATCACGCGCCAGCCCCTTGCCTTCGTGGAGTTTCCGCCCGGCGGAGTCATGCGTCCGCTCCTTCGGTGCTCGGCCGCGGCGCGAAAGCCTATTGCACAGCGCCTCAGGCAAACCGCCGGACTTTGCCAGCTCGACAGGGCTGGGGGATCCGGGCATCACATCAGTGCACCAGCGCCGGCACCGCGTGCGGGTCGGGCTCCTGTGCGCCCGATCGCAGGAGCAAGCTGCTGAGGACTGCGCCGAGGAAGAAGATCCCGGCCGCCCACCAGAACGCGGTCGTGTAACCGTGTACCGCCGCGCCTGCGAGGGTGCTCGGGGTGGGGCCTCCGTGGGAGGCGACGAAGTCCGTGGCGGCCGTCGCCGACAGGGTGCTCAGCAACGCGACGCCGATCGACCCGCCGACCTGCTGCATCGTGTTCACCAGCGCCGATGCCACGCCGGCATCCTCCGGGCGCACGTCCCCGGTGGCCGTGGCCATCGCGGGGGCGAACACCATTCCGAGTCCCGCGCCCGTCACCACAAGGGCCGGGAGGACATGGGTGGCGTAGCTCGTATGCACGCCAACGCGCGTTAGCAGCAGCATCGCGATGCCCGCCATGACCATTCCCGTGGGAACCAGTGGGCGTGGGCCCGTGCGCGGCAGGATGCGCGTGCTCACGAGCGTCGCGGAGGTCACGATCGTCGCCATCATCGGCAGGAAAGCCAGCCCGGTCTTCACGGGGCTGAATCCGAGCGTGCGCTGCAGGTAGTAGGTGAGGAACAGGAAAACACCGAAGATCCCTGACCCGACGATGCCGATCGCCAGGTAGGAGCCGCCGCGGTCACGGTCCAGCACGACCCGCAGCGGCAGCAGCGCATGCCTCCCGCGCGCCTGCAGGAGGACGAACGTCGCTAGTAGGACAGCGCTCGCCGCGAGCGAGCCGATCGTCAGCGGCGCTGCCCAGCTGTGCGTCTCGGCGTTCGAGAAGCCGTAGACGAGCGCGAACAGGCCCGTCGTGGCGCTCGCCGCGCCTGGCAGGTCGAGCTTGGGCCGCGCCGCGGGATGCTCGTTGATGAGCAGCATGATGGCGGCCGCCGCTGCGGGGATCGCGAACAAGAGGTTCACGAACAGGGTCGAGCGCCATTCGATGTACTCGGTCAGCACCCCGCCGAGCAGCAGCCCGATCGCTCCACCGCCGCCGGCGATCGCTCCGTAGATGCCGAACGCCCTCCCCCGCTCCTCGGGGTTGGTGAAGGTCGTTGTCAGGATCGACAGGGCCGAGGGGGCGAGCAGCGCGCCGAAGGCGCCCTGCAGCGCACGCGCCGCCACGAGCACGTCGAAGCTCTGCGCGAGCCCGGCCATCGCCGAGGCGAGCGCGAAGCCGATCAGCCCGGCGATCAGCGCGCGCTTGCGTCCGAAGTAGTCGCCCATCCTTCCGCCGATCAGCAGCAGGCTGCCGAATGCGAGCGCATATGCGGTGACGACCCACTGCCGGCTGTCGTTTGAGAACCCGAGCGCGCGCTGAGCGGACGGCAGGGCGATGTTCACGATCGTCGCGTCGAGGACGACCATGAGCTGGGCGACCGCGACGGTCGCGAGGATCAGCCAACGGCGCTCGTGCTGCTTGGAGGAGGTCTCAGGGTTCATGTTGATCTCGCATTCGGTATGTGGAGGGGGGCTCTCAAAGTGGAGCTCCGTTCTCAACTTTCGGCGACCATAGCACACGACCGGAGGGTTGTCCTCCACTTGGAGAAAATATTTCCATTTGGAGCTACATCCTCCACTTTGTTACGATAGGTGCATGGCCACCACCTCCGAACGACCGCTGAGAAGGGACGCCGAGCGCAACCGCCAGCGGATACTCGACGCCGCTCGTCTGCTGTTCGCCGAGCGCGGGCTCGGCGTCTCCCTGGACGAGATCGCCCGTCATGCCGGCGTCGGTGTCGGCACGGTCTACCGGCGCTTCCCCGACAAGGAGCAGCTGATCGACGCCCTCTTCGAGGATCGCCTTGGCGAGATCCTCGCCGCGGCAACAGCCAGCCTCGAGATGCCCGACCCTTGGGAGGCGGTCGCGCACTTCCTACAGCGCTCGATGGAGCTCCAGGTCGAGGACCGGGGACTCAAGGAGCTGCTCCTCGGCACGAGCACCGCCCATGCCCGCATCGAGCATGGACGCCAACAGATACAGCCCGTCGTCGAGGCCGTCCTGAGCCGCGCCCAGCAGGCGGGCGCCGTGCGCGAGGACCTCACGGTCGCCGACCTGCTGCTGCTACAGCACGCGATCGGCGAAGCCGCCGAGTACACCCGCGAGGTCGCGCCCGACGTGTGGCGGCGCATCATGTTGATCGCGCTCGACGGGCTGCGCCCGGACCGGCGTCGACCATCCCCCATGCCCGTCCCGCCGCTCGACGACGAGCAGGTCGTCTGCACGATGCGCGACTGGAGCCTGCGCCGCCGTCGCTGATCGGCCGCCAACGTCACACGATCGCGCTTGAAATGGCGTCAAGGCCGCCGCAAGGCGCGATCGAGCTGGGGGCCGTGGTGTTCGATCTCGACGGCGTGCTGGTCGACTCGGAGTCGGTCTGGGACGCCGCGCGCCGCCGCGTCGTGGCCGAAGCCGGCGGGCATTGGCGGGCCGGTGCAACCACCTCGATGATGGGGATGAGCGCGCCGGAATGGTCGCGCTACCTGCACGATGAGCTCGGCGTCCCGCTCCAGCCCGGTGAGATCAACGACCGGGTCCTCGCGCACCTGCTCGCCGCCTACCGCCGCAAGCTGCCGCTGCTGCCGGGGGCGGTGACGGCAGTCAGGTCTCTGTCTGCGCGCTGGCCGCTCGGCGTAGCGTCCGCGGCCAACCGTGCTGCGATCGACGCCGTGCTCGAGCTCGCCGGTCTCAGCGAGTGCTTCTCGGCGACCGTCGCCGGAGAGGAGGTCGCACACGGCAAGCCCTCGCCGGACGTTTACCTCGCAGCCGCACGAAAGCTCGGAGTCGATCCAATCCGCGCCGCGGCGATCGAGGATTCGACCAATGGGTTACGCGCCGCGGCGGCGGCTGGGATGGTCGTAGTCGCGATTCCCAACCGTGACTTCCCGCCGGCCGCCGAGGGAGTGGCGCTCGCCGATCTGGTCCTGGACTCGCTCGACCAGCTGACCCCAGCGGCGCTCGAGTCCCTGCCGGGGCGGCTCGATCGAAGTGACGGGCGGCGATCTCGAGCTGACTGACGGAGCCAGCCGTGGAGGTCGCTGGGCCGGGGCCGCAGCGCCGCACTGCCAGTTCCCGGTCAAACTGGTCGAAGCGACGAACGGTGAGCAATTGCCGGAAAGGAGCGCGTCATGTTTCGCAACATCCTCGTCAGCATCGACGGCTCGAGCGACGCCGACCATGCGCTTAGCGAGGCGATCGACATCGCCGAAGCGACGCAGGGCCGGCTCACGCTCATCACCGCACTCCAGCAACCGACCCCGCTCGCATACGAGGGGATGGCCGGGCCATACGCCACATCGCTTGCTGAGGACCTCGAACGCGAATCACGCGAACTTCTCGAGGCAGCCGCGCGTCGCGTTCCCGCGGACATCTCGGTGAGCACGATCTTGACCCGCGAGCCGATCCGCCCGGCGCTCCTAGAGGCGATCCGCGAGGGCAAGCATGACCTGATCGTGATGGGCTCGCGCGGACGCGGCGCGATCCGCTCCGCCGTCCTCGGAAGCGTCAGTCATTACGTCCTCGACCGCAGCCCGATCCCAGTCCTGATCGTTCACGACGGTACCTATGCCGATGTCGCGAGTACAGCCGCCCCCAACGCCTCGGCGTAGTCGTGAGAGCGGGCGCGCGACCACCTGTCGGAGCATGATCCCGAGCGGCGAATCGAGTCGATCACTCGTTTGACGATCGCTACATTCACCTGCGGGATATCGGCTGGTGCTCGAGTCCCGCAGCCTTGAGGGCAGCATCGCGAGTGGTGAAGAATTCGGCGCGAGCGATCTTGCCGTCTCGCACTGTCCAGATATTCGCGCTGCTGATCTTGACCTCCCCTGCGCTTCCTTCGAGGCGTCCAAAGTTCTGCACGAGCAAGAGGACTTGATCTCCGAGATCGACCGCTTCCTCAACTTCACTCCGATACGTGGCCCAGGGAGTCATCCAGTCCAGAAATCCAGCTCTCATGCCGTCAATTCCACTCGCGGGCTTCTCGCTGCCGGGCAAGCCTGAGACGACGTACTCGAAGTCCGGGTGCAACAGACTGGCAACGAGCTCGGCCTTGGCTGCCCACAGGTCGTCGTCACGGAGAAGCGGCACGAGGTCAACGTCGGGGGGATCCCGGAAGGCCAACACAAGCTCAACGTTCTCGCGCGACATGGCTGCATGCTATCCCGCAGGCCATGTCGGGCGGCACGTGGCGCGAGATCATGTCATTCACGTACACGACGACCGATCCGTAGCGCATCTGAAGGCCGCCGTTCGCCCACCTCGATTATCCGTTGGATCGCAAAGGCGAAGTCAGACCACGCTTCCACAAATCGAGCAGCGAACTCGGAGATCTCCTCAAGGCCGTGGCAGGGACGAGCCTCGGGAAACTTGCGGACTGGGTAGTAATCGGCGTCCGCATCCCAAATTCCTCAGCTCCTGCTCGCACCTCCTGCGGTGTTGCCCTCATCGCCTCCAACCAGCGGCGTACGATCTCCACGTTCTGCTCGGACACCGCCCTACTACTCCGGTCCCGCGGCTCTGAGGGCCTCGCGGTGGCGTCTGCAGATGCGGGCCGGCATACACCCTTGGTAGCTAAGGGCACGACCGCGGAAGTGGAGAGGGCCGTACGTTGCGCAAACCCCGTGGTCGTGCGCGCGCAGCCGCTCAGACTGCGTTGACGACCCGCAGGCGACGGTCAATGTCATACGCCGGTGTCGCGATCTGCTATGGCGTGATTCGCGATGTCAGCTACGACAGCGCTCCGCGCTCGGATACTTGCGTCGCCCAGGCAACCGCAAGGCAACGCCCGCGCCGCCCCGCCTGTGCGAAGCTGCCCGGCGGTGCGCGCGTGCGCTCCATAATCGACGAGAGAGGAGTCCCACATGGGCAATCCGGTGATCCACTTCGAGGTCCTCGGCTCCGACGCGCCAGCGTTGCAGGAGTTCTACAGCGCGGCGTTCGACTGGCAGCTGCAGGACGTGATGGATGGCTCCTATTACATGGTCAACTCCGGGGAGAACACGATCGCCGGCGGCGTTGGCGCCGCGCCGGACGGCGGCTCCGGGCACGTGACGTTCTACGTCGAAGTCGACGACCCTGCGGCCGCGCTGGAGAAGATCGCCGCGCTCGGCGGCAAGACGGTGCAGCCTCCCATGGATGTCCCCAACGGGCCCACGATCGCGCTGTTCGCCGACCCGGAGGGCCACGTGGTGGGGCTGGTCAAGGGCATGTAGCGGCGAGCCGCGACCAGGAGGTGGGGCTCGCGCTCGGCGCGCAAGCGGGCGAGCCGAGGTTGATCGCGACCGCGGTGTCCGACGTGCGCCTCGCCGGTCTTCCTGCGCACGCTGTGCGTTGCTCCGGCGGCGCGGGGTGCCGCTCTGACGCAAAGGGGCCGAGCGAAAATGCTGGAGCGCCTTGACGTGTCCTACCTGGGCAACACGTCTCGGCCGAGCAGCTTGCCCTGATAGGCAAACGGCTCCTCCCGCAGCGCGCGCGTGAAGTACGGGACGGCCTCCCGCGCAAGGCTGCCGCCGTGCATGCCGTGAATCCAGTGGGGATCGAGCGCCTCGATTCGATCGACCACGTCCCTGACCGGCTGCTCGTGGGCGAAGATCCCGATCTGACGGTAGTACTCGCACATCATGCTCCCGAGGTTCTCGTTCACGACCGGGGGCTGGTCACCAGGCTGGATGAACAGGTCCGATGGAAACACGCTCTTGGTGGTCTCATCGAACAGCATCATCGAGTCCCAGTGATGCACGTGCGGCGTCTCCAGGAAGCGGAGCTCATGCTCACCGAGGTCGATCACCTCCCCCTCCGTATGCCCCTCGACGCGGCCCGAGTAGTTCCAGCCGCTCAGGTTCAGGATGGCGCTCAAGGCGGTGCACGCGAGCGTCGAGTTCGGCGCCCCCTCCAGGAAGCTGTCCATGCCTCCGTTTCTCGTCCGACTCGAAGTGGAGCAGGATCACGTACTCGAGCTTGCCGGGATCGAGCACTTCTGCGACGCACGGACGCCCTCGTACAGCCCGTACATGCCGGTGTGGATGAGCGCGGGCCGCTCATCGTCGATCAGGAACTGGTTGAACTGAAATCTGTGTCTGGAAGCTGGACAGTGGTGGAGATCCTGTAGATCCCGTCGACAACCTCGTCCACGCGAGCCATTGCTGTGCTCCTCTCGATGCTCGAACCTCAGAAGCGATCGGTTTGCCGTCGCGAGAGTATTCAGTCGACGGACCGTATCGCCAGCCGGCGTTCGCGGGGCCGGCCTCGCCTCGAAGCGTGGAGTCTGCGACAACTGATTCTCGCGCTCGCTCCGCGCGAAAAGGCGGTCCGCTCCCACAGCGTCTCCTCCCAGGGCAAACCACGAGCGCCAGGACTTGGCTCTCCCAGAGCCAATTTTTTATGGAGACGGCGGGAATCGAACCCGCAATACAACCCACCGTTCGCCGAAGCTGGTCAGGCTAGGCGCTCATCGCCCGCTCACCCGAACCGGAGAAGGTGCGAGCTCTGGTCCCTATGGCCAGCCGGCGCCCGCTGCGGGCGCCTGGACGGTCAGCAGCTGCCCAGTTCGTGCCCCGTCCGCCATGTGCTCGGTCCGGCGCCGCTCCTGCGCGACCATGAACAGCGTTCTGTGCTCATCGCCTCCGAGCATGCATGCGAAGCAGCCGCGGTCGAGCTCGATCGTCTGCAGCACCTCACCGCCTTCGCGAACGCGGACGCAACGCTTGCTGGGGACGTCCCCATACCAGACCGCGCCTTCCGCGTCCACGCAGATGCCGTCGGGGACGCCGTCGCCGAGGTCGGCCCAGACCCGCCCCTCCGACAGGCTGCCGTCCGGCGCAATGTCGAACGCCGTCAGCCTTTTGCCGTAGGACTCGGCGCAGATCAGCGTTGCGTTGTCGGGCGTCACGGCCATTCCGTTGGGGAAGGCGACGCCGTCGGCGGCCCGTTGGGGCGAGCCGTCGGGTGTAATTAGAGCGATCGTTCCCGGGGCGAACTCGCCGCCTGGAAACTCAAAGCCGGCCTCGTTGACGTAGGCGTTGCCGCGCCCGTCCACGACTATGTCATTCCAAGGGTGACTCGAGAGGCTGCTCAGCTCGCGCGTCGGCGCGTACGCTGACGGCATGCTCACGAGCGCAGATCGGTCTTTGGCTCATCGCGGCCGAGCGGCAACGATGTCTACGGCCGGCGCCAGGACGACGGCGTGGATGCCGAGGTAATACACCGACATGTCTGCCCTGACCACATCCATCCTCGTCGTCTGGATCGTCTTCTGGGTCTATTGGCTCATCGCTGCCTTCGGCGCGAAGACGGGCCCGCGTGCCAGGCGAAGGTTGCCTCCAGGCGTTCGAATAGTCATCGCAGGCTTCTTGCTGACACGCATATTCACAACGAATGCTCAGGCTATTCACGACCCTGTCTTGCACGTGGTTGGAGCGCTCATCTTCCTGTCCGGCCTGGGCGTGGCGGTGTGGGCAAGAATGTATCTCGGGCGAAATTGGGGGATGCCGATGACGCAGAAGGATGAGCCCGAGCTCGTCACCTCGGGGCCCTACCATCTCGTCCGTCACCCGATCTATACGGGCATCCTGATGGCCATGCTCGGCACATCGCTGGTCACCAATATCTATTGGTTGATCGCCGTTGGTGTAACAGGGGCCTATTTTGTCTATAGCGCGAGAGTAGAGGAAAGGCTGCTAACCGCTTCGTTTCCAACGACGTACCCGAGCTACAGAGCGAAAACGAAGATGCTGATTCCGTTCGTGCTTTGAATCGCGGGCGCGCCCGGGACTCTCGTTGTCAGTCGCCCTTGTCCGACAGCCGGGCTCGCAAGCCGACCTCATACACCGCGGCGAGGTCCTCGTCCGCGTGCTCCCTGGCGGCGAGAGAGAAACGCTCACGGGTGACGTCGAGGACCGGCATCTCGCCGGCCGAGCCTGCCTCTACCTCGCCGACCAGCTCAAGGTCCTTCAGCGCGAGGCGGACGGGAAAGCCAAGCGGATAGTCGCGGCTCCGCATCTCCCGCAGCTTTTCGCGAATGTATGGCGAGCCGAGCGGACCATCCTCGAGCAACTCGACGAACGGCTGCTGGTCGAGACCCATCGCTTCGCAGAGATGCATGGACTCCGCGACCGCGGTGACAGACGCGACCATCCAATGGTTCGCCGCCAGCTTCAGGCGCGAGCCCATACCGGCCTCGCCGACCCACATCACCCTCGAACTCAGCGCCGCGAAGACTGGCTGCAACTGCTCGCGTACAGAGTCCGGCCCAGATGCCAGGATCGTCAGGTGACCCTCCAGTGCAGGGTGCGTGCTACCGGAGACCGGCGCGTCGACGATCTTGACGTGATGTTCGTGGGCGACGCGGGTGAGCTGGTCGGCCTCGCCTGCACCGACACTACTCATCTGCAGCCAGACGGTTCTCTCGGGCCACGTAGCCAGGAGAGGCTCGACCACGTCCAGGACGATTTCAGCCGTGGGCAGCATCGTGATCACGGTGGACGCGCTCGCGAGAACGTCTTCGGGTGAGCCGGCAGCTTGCCCGCCTGCCGCCTCCAAGGCGCTCGCGTGCTCGGCGGTGCGGTCCCAGGCGATCACCTCGATGCCCTCTTCGAGCAGGCGCCGCCCCATCGCCGCACCCATCAGACCCGTCCCAAGCATCCCCACCCGAGGCTTGGTCCTACCGTTCTCTGGGGCCAAGGCTGGCCTCCTCTCGATCGGCCGCACTGGTCGCCCGCAATCTATCGTGCCGCGCCGGGCACGGCAAACGGCCGTGCACACGCGACGGGTGCTTACTCGGCGCATTGCGGAAGTCTCGGCGCAGCTGCGCTCGAGTGCTGGTGTTCGTCCGGAGCGCAAGCCCGCCCTCGCGACTGGTGGGGCGTCCGGGACAAGCCAGCTTGGATCGAGGCACCGGCGCGTCGAAAGCGTCGGCCACCTGAGGGACAAAGGCCAGTGGGACCGCAGCTTTACGTCGCTGCGATGATGACCTGGAGCGCGCCGGGGCAGCCCGTGGGCAACCCCGGCGGGCTTGCGCACTCAGTCGCCGTGCTGCTCGAGGTTGTGGACCGTGAAGTCCTTGCGCTCCGGCGGCTTCGGAAAGGCTCGATCGCCGAGCTTTTGGATGACTGGCATGAGCTTGTTCTGGGTGAAGCGGTCGAATGCTTCACTGGACTCCCAGAAGTCGATCACGCCCCAGCCCCCGTCGATCGGGCCGGCTGAGTGAACGAGCAAACCGTCGGCCCTGCCGAGCGGGCTACTCGCGTTCACGGTGTCGTGCACGGCTTGGTACTGCTCCTGCGTTCCGCCGGCGAACTTGAGTCTTATCCCGACTGCCATCTTGTGTCCTCTCCTAGGGGGTTTGGGCGAGCATATCCGCGGCACCGTGGCCGAACGCGGAGCCTGTGATGGCCGCCCGAGGATTGCTCCGAAGCCCGGCCGAGCGGCGCAGGCGGCGCCACGCGCGCAACGGACGACGAGCACTCGTCCGTGCTGCGGCGCGCGAGATGCTCGCTTCGCCATGGCGAAGGAGGAGTCTCGCACGCGCTGGGCGAGACGCTCGCGAGTCGTCCAACGCGAAGCGTTAGCGTGGCCATCGCTCAGGCTCTCGCTCGTCCGAAACCGGCAGCGTAGACTCGCTGTCCTGCAGCTGCCGCAGACGCAGTACGTCGAGCGAGACGACGGGATCTCGATCGCCTATCAGGTGGTGGGCGACGGCCCCGTCGATCTGCTGATCTCGCCGGGCTTCATCTCCCACCTCGATCTGCAGTGGGCGAACCCAAGTATCTCGCGCTGCCTGGCGCGCCTCGCCTCGTTTGCGCGGCTCATCATCTACGACAAGCCGGGTACAGGTCTGTCGGACCCGATCCCGCAGCTGCCTACTCTTGAGGAGCGCGTGGCCGGCATCGAGGCGGTCCTCGATGCCGCGCGCTCGGATCGGGCCGCGCTCTTTGGCATCTCCGAGGGCGGACCCACCTCGGTGCTGCTGGCCGCTATGCGCCCACAGCGGATAACATCGCTGATTCTTTACGGCACGTTCGCGGTCTGGCCGACCGCTGCGCCTGAGGACTTCTCGCCCGAGACGATCGCACATGCGCAGCTCCACGAGCTGCTCGAGGCGATCGAGACCTGGGGCGACGCGAACAGCTTCATGGAGATCTTCGCTCCGAGCATGACCATGACCGAGCCTCCATGAGTCCTCCCTAGGTTGGATGCTTGACAAACACCTGCTGTACTGCCATCGTAAGTACATGTCAACCACCAAGGAAGAACGCCTGCAGATCCGCGTCGGCCCGGCCGAGAAGGCCCTCCTCGAGCGAGCCGCTGCCGCATCACATCTGAACATGTCGGCATTCGTGGTCCAGGCCGCGGCATCCAAGGCCGAGGAGGTCCTCGCTGAGCGCTCGCGCATTCGACTCTCAGCTCAGGCATCGGCCGCGTTCACCGAGGCACTCGAACGGCCCGCGCAGGTCAACGACCGCCTCGCCAAGGCGCTGCGCCGCAAGCGCAAGTTCAGCTGGCTTGACTGAGCTGCGCCGCCCGGCGCCACTCGATGCGCGCCGACACGACCGCGAGCAATTCGACAGCGGCGAGCCCATGCTCGACCAGTGGCTGCGCCGCTACGCCGGCCAGAACCGCCGCCGCGACACCGCCGCCACCTGGGTCGTCGCTGACGCCAACGACGGCGTTGTGGCATACGCGAGCGTCGCGATGACCGGCATTGATCGCCCGGCGGCGCCAGAGGTGCTCCCCAAAGGCTCTCCTGATCCCGTCCCGGCGCTGCTGCTCGGCCGCCTCGCGGTCGACCACCGGCACTCGCGCCTGGGGATCGGGACGACGCTGGTCGCCCACGTGCTCGCCACCGCCGTAGAACTCAACGAGAAGGCCGCATGCCGAGCCGTCGTCGTGACCGCGCTCACCGACAAAGTTCGCACCTGGTGGGAACGATTCGGCTTTCACCCGTTCGATCCAAACGAGCCCGACCAACTCGACCTCTACCTCCTCACCGCCGAGATAGACGCGACCCTCCGGCGCCTGCAATAGAAGTCGGGCACCTGTGGCCCGACCCCCTCAGTTCGGTCCGATGCTTGTGAGAGTTCTACCCGCCCACGATCATGGGCGAGGAAGGAACTCACATGAAGCGACGCAGGCACACGCCAGAGCAGGTTGTTCGCAAGCTGCGCGAGGCCGAGCGGATGCTCGCCGAGGGCAAGACGATCCCCGAGGTCGCCAAGGAGCTCGAAGTCTCCGAGAACACGTTCCACCGCTGGCGCACGCAGTACGGCGGCATGAAGGCCGACGACGTCAAGCTGTTGAAGGAGCTGCAGCGCGAGAACTCCCAGCTCAAGCGCATCGTGGCCGACAAGGAGCTCGAGATCGACGCGCTGAAGGAGGTGGCGAAGGGAAATTGGTAGGCCCGGCCCGCAGGCGCCAGGCGGTCCTGATGCTTCAGGACCGCAAGGGGCTCTCCGAGCGTCGGGCATGCCAGATCGTCGGGCAGCACCGCTCGACGCAGCGCCGGCCGCTGTGCGTGGCGCAAGATGATCAGGCGCTGCGCGCCCGCCTACGCAAGCTCTCAAAGGATCGCCCGCGCTGGGGCTACCGACGCGCACACGCCCAGCTGCGCGAGGAGGGCTGGGCTGTGAACCGCAAGCGGGTGCAGCGCCTGTGGCGCGAGGAGGGCCTGCGCGTGCCCGTCCGCCGGCGCAAGCGCCAGCGCCTGGGCGACTCGACCGTGCCGGCCAAGCGCCTGGCCGCGGAACACCCCGATCACGTATGGGCGCTTGACTTCCAGTTCGACCAGACCGCCGACGGGCGCATCCTGAAGCTCCTGCACATCGTCGACGAGTTCACCCGCGAGGCGCTCGATGTCGGCTGCGAGCGGCGCATCGACGCCGACCAGGCGGTCAGCCGCCTTGAGCGAATCGTCGCCGAGACCGGGCGTGTGCCCGCGTTCCTGCGCGCCGACAACGGGCCCGAGTTGACGGCCAACGCGATCAGGGACTGGTGCCGTTTCTCGGGCGCCGGGAGCGCCTACATCGAGCCGGGATCGCCGTGGCAGAACCCCTATGTGGAGTCCTTCGGCTCGCGCATCCGCGACGAGCTGCTCGCGGTCGAGCAGTTCAGCTGCCTGGCCGAGGCGCAGGTGATGGTCGCCGACTGGCGAGAGGACTACAACGAGCGCCGCCCGCACTCGGCGCTTTCAATGATGGCGCCGGCCAAGTTCGCCAGGGTATGGGCTCAGGCGGTCAAGGAGGGCAAGGTGATCCCCTTCACCAACCCCGCGAAGGCCCTCAGATCGCTCGAGAGCGGCTCCTTTTCAACGCCAGGTGGTGAAAACGTGTCCGATTCGGCCGAGGGGGTACTCGGCGACGCGCCCGCCGCCTTGCTGCGCTCGCCCTACGGGCTCGCTCCGCAAGGCGGCGGCACCCCTACTCTTCACGAAGACGACAGCCACCGACTCTCACAGCAGGTGGACCGATGAACGGGGTCCGGCCACCTGGTGTCCGCGCTTTTCGAGACTCGAGCCCGAAGCGTCTCGTCGCGTCAATAGAGCAGGTCGCGGATCTTCAGTCAGTCCTCGTCGTGCAGCACAGGCGCGTATGAGATCCCGACGATCGCACCCTCCGGCGACTGCAGCCTTGCGACCGTCTGACCCCACGGCTCCCGGCGCGGTGCGTGCAGCAGCTCGTAGCCAGCCTGCTCGAGCTCCCGCGCCGCCGGGCCCACCGCCGCGGCGTCCGCGACGTCGAACTCGATGCTGACCTGCGGCACCGGCCGCTCCACCGGCCACTGCGCCGCCCCGAAGCACGCCTCAGCGGCCTGGGACAGCGGCCAGATCCCGAAGGACTTGGAGCCCGCGATCTGCTCGCTGTGGTAATAGTCGCCGCCCTGACCCTCGAGCGGCAGCCCAAGCGTCTCGACGTACAGCTTGCGGCTGGCGGGCGGATCGGGCGCGATCACCGCCACGGTCGAGAGGAACTCGATGTTCATGCCACCTCCTCGTTTGGCCTGTGCTGGTCCAGCAATCCACCCCAGATTCCACCACACGCGCCACTTCGCGGCCGCCGCACGATCGACCCCCTCTCGGTCTGCTCGCTCTGTATCAGCCCCTCGTCTCCGCGCGAGGCGGGCCGGTAGCTGACGCAGCCCATATGCCTGCCAAGTAGCAAAAAGGCTTTCTGATCCCAGAGTGGTACCATCTTGGTATGAGCAAGCAGATCGCTGTGCGACTGAATGACGATCTTGTCGAGTTCGTCGACGAGATCGTGGGTAGCGGCAGACAGCCCAGCCGCGCAGCCGTGGTGGCTCGCGCGCTTGAGCGGGAGCGGCGACGCATAGTCGCTTTGCACGATGCCGAGATCCTCGCTGCAAGCGGTCCTGACCCCGAACTGGTCGGGCTGGCCGAGCACGCCGTGGCTACACCGCCCGACCACTGATGCGACCGATCCACGTGGCGCGACTTGACAAGTCGCGCTCAGTGCTCATCCTGACGCGGGAGCTCGTGCGCCCCCACATGAACACGGTGACCGTCGCACCGATCACGACGACGATCCGCGCGCTGTCGACGGAGGTTCTCCTCGGAACGGCGAACGGCCTTGAGGAGCGGTGTGTCGTAGCGTGCGACCACGTCACGACGATTCCCGTCGCTGCTCTTGGGGAGCAGATCGGTCGTCTCCTCGATGAGCAGGAGGCCGATCTGACCGCGGCGACACACGCGGCGTTCGACCTCGACTAACCGGGTCGGGTTCCCCTTATCCGCGCGTTGCGAGACTCGGGCCGGAGCGATCGAGGTGCTCGTCGTTTCAGTAGAGCAGGGCCGCCATTGGATGGCTGTGCCTGGAGTGGTGTGGCGTCCGAGCTGGCGTGTCCACGGTCCGGTGCCGGACCACCACGACCACGCCAGGGTGAGCAGGATCCCGACACCGAACGGCCCGCCCCGACTCACGCTCCACGCCGGCTGCGGGGGCAGCATCGGCCGAGACCTCCGCTGCGATCGCTGTGGCAAACAAGCGGGTCCCGGCCAGATCGAACTTCTCCCCGGCCCGGGAGCGCCGCGCGGCGAGCACACGAGACCGTGAGCACAGGCGCACGCGGGCCGACCAGTTAGGCGCCTTTATCCGACCAGTTAGCCGTCTTTATTGTTGCAAACAGTGGTGCGGGCGCAAACGCCGCCGCGATTCACACATACCTCCATCGCACCTGTGCGGGCGTCCAGTTTCCTTCTGACGTCGGCCCCGTGTTCCGGCTCTCACGATCGGCGAGGGGCGATTCCAGCCGGACGAGTCGCAATCCCGCGGAAGTCGCGGATCCCGCGCTTTCCAGGTCTCCGGCAGGTTCGGCATAAATACCCCTCGCGGGGGCGAAAGCAGGGCGTTGCCCTCGCGCCCACGTGGGCTCGCAGCGCCCTGAAGCTGCGCCGCCGCTAACGAGGACGCGCTCGCAATCGGGCACGAAGCAGTAGCTACCGGAGTGCTGCGCGGCACTGCTGCTGGTCGATCCCCGCGGCGGTACTTGGGGGCCGATGGCAAGCGGGCGCTCCGCGGTCATATCCTGCGGGAGCGGCCCGTGACGAAGTTCAGCTGAATTCGATTGGAGGCGCATTATGCGCGGCGACATTGAGGTCGGGGCACGCCTTCCCGACTATGAACTGCCCGACCAGGACGGCGTCGTGCGCCGTCTGTCGGACCTGCAGGGCTCGAACCCGATGGTGCTCCACCTCTCACGCGGCGGGTTTGACCCGAAGGAGCATCGTTTCCTTCACTATCTGGTCGACGCATACCTCGACTTCCGGGTCGGGTATACGCGCGTGGCCGTGATCTCGACGGATAACCAGCTCGAGATCAATGAGTTCCGCGATAGCGTCGGTGCGCAGTTCACGTTCCTCTCTGACCCGAAGCGAACGGTGCGGAACGATCTCGACATCGTCGAGTACACGGACCCCGTCCACGACCCGATGGTCCCGCACACGTTTGTGCTCGCCCCTGGGCTCGAGATCTCCGCGATCTACAACGGCTACTGGTACTGGGGGCGCCCGACCGTCGAAGAGCTGCACCGCGACTTGCGCGAGGTCATTCGGAACCTGCGCCCCGACTTCGATCTGGGCGCACCAGGGCTGCGCGAGGCCTGGGATCGCGGCGAGCGCGAGCAGTTCCTGGTGAGTCCAGTCGAAGGAGAGGCGATTCGCTACACCGAGGGGACTGAGGTGGGAGTGAAGCGATGAGCGATGGTCAGCGTCGTCAAGACCATCGGGCGAGGGGCCCGACCGAAGAGGTGCGCCCGGCCAGGGCCGCGGAGCGATCAGGCCTGACCGGTCAATGACCGTGCCTCTGCAGGGCCGACTACGAGGTCGTGAAGGTCGCCGCCCACCTCGAGTCGACCCGACTGTTCGATCCCGCCGGCCTTCACCGGCTCGAAGCCGGCTGTTCGGATCAACCGCTCGACTTCCTCGCCAGCACGGTCGTCGTCGGTCACGTAGAAGAGGACCGCCAGCTCCGGTGACCGCTGGCTAGAGGACTCGAAGATATCGGCCGACAGGGTTCCAAACGCCATGGCCAAGCGCGCCCCCGCCGGCAACCACCCGGCTAAAACCTCGCCAGAGGATTGCCCTTTCGGCAGGAGACGTGAGACGTTACCTTGTGCGTCGATGCCGAGCGGGTTGCTCGGAACGGCGACGAGCTTCTCGGTTAGCCGGTCTGCGATCTCGTCTATGACGCCCTTCAGCACGGTAAACCGTAGCGCGAGGACGACGGCATCGGCGCCCTGCAACGCGTCGCGGTTGTCGCCGGCGACGACCGCAGCTCGACCGATCTCTGCAGCCAGCGTTCGTGCCGACTCGTTGTCGGCGCTTGAGAGCCGCAGGGTCTCACCGCCTGAGGCCAGCAGGCGTGCGATGACCGATCCAATCTCTCCGGTGCCGATGACCGCGGTGGTCATGACCGAAACCTCCGCGTGCGGACCGCGCCGGCGTGCTCTGACAAGGAACAGTCGGGGAACACGCCGCCTGGTGCGATCGCAGAACGCATGGGATGACCCTCTCTTTAGTGGCTTCGGCGGAAATGACTGGTAGGGACCTCAGTGGCCGGGGGACTGGCCAGCGTCGATGTGAGGGATTTTGCCGGTGATCCCGGCATTCAGTCGGACTCCTCGGCGGGCGTACTCGATAGCCAGTGAGCCGGCGCCCAGTCCCCCTCTGGGTCCGTGGTTTGCCCCACCTCGATCAGATGACCGTCGGGATCGCGGACGTAGCAGCGGATCTCGTACTGGTGCTGCTTTGGCGGCGTCAGGAATTGAGCGCCTCGAGCGCTCCATTCGGCGTACACGGCCTCGATGTCTTTGACCCGGATATTGAGGAAGCTGCTGACCCGGTCGAGATCGCGCGGCGTCTCTAGCGTGACTGCCGGCTTGTCGTCGGTCGGGCCTCCCCCGACATTGATGATGATCCAGCTGTTGGATAGTGCGACATAGGTTGGCTCCCCGGCGAAGACCACCCTGCCGCCGAGTACTTCGGTGTAGAAGCGGCGGGAACGCTCTACATCATCTGAAACGATGAAATGAGCCAAGACCATTTGCTCGTCGATGTTGCTCATGCTGACCTCCGTTGTTGGAATTGACTCCATAGTCGTGCCTTACACCGCGCGGCGCGCCTGTGTGTGCCCTTGGTGCGATGCCCGCTCGCTGTGCGGTCGCCGCCGCGCGTTCGCCCCGCTTCCGTCACGATCGCCCGTTCTGAGGAGCGCCATGGGGTCTCGCTCCGTGACGACAGCCCACGGTCAGTGTCCGGCGCTCTGGCCGCCGTCGATGTGCAAGACCTCTCCCGTCACGAAAGGCGCCGACTCGAGATAGAGGACTCCACCGACCACGTCCTCGATCTCGCCCACCCGACCGACGGGGTGCAACGCGCCCATCCCCGCGTAGGAGCTCTCGTCGTGTATCGCCGTTTTGATCACGCCAAGCGACACGGCGTTTACCCGTAGACCGCGGGAGGCGTACTCGATCGCAAGTGATTTGGTGGCCGCAACCAGGCCCCCCTTGGTCAGGACGGACAGCGCGGCTGGTCGACCGCTATCCGCCTGCTCGACCAGCGTCGTCGAGACGTTGACCACGTGCCCATGACGCTGGTCGAGCATGTGTTTGATCGTGCGCGTCGTCATGTGAAAGAAGCCCGCGACATTGACGGCGACAAGGGCGTTGAAGTCCTCGAGGGTGTAATCCGTGAAGGGCTTGCCGATGTAGATCCCGGCGTTGTTGATCAACGAGTCGATCCGCCCAAAGCGCTCGACCGCCTCCCCCACGACACGCTGCGCCGTCTCAGGGTCGGAGATGTCACCTCCGACGGTCACGATGCCGGAGTCCTCAGACGGCCCGATCGATAGAGCAGTCGCGATCACGGCGTATCCGAGCTCACGGTAGGCCCTCGTCAGGCCCGCGCCAATGCCCTGCGAGGCGCCGGTGACGATCGCGACCTTCCCATCGTTGTGCTCGGGTGAAGGAATCACTCGACGAGGTAGGTCTCGTAGATCACGCCTGCGGGCTGCCGGCCGCCTACGCTGATGAACACGCCCTTGTTCAGCCAGTCGAGCTGCGGCGCGGCGGTCTCGATCTGGGTTGAGGTGCGGAAGGTGTACTCGCTGGCATCGACGTCCTCCCCGCGTCCGAGACGCGCGAGCACCTCGGCACTACCGTGGCGGATGCTTCGAGATTGCACGTAGAGCAGATTGCCGTCGTCGGTCCGTAGCGTGTAGCGGATGTCGCCGAGTGCGGTGCCGTCCGCCAAGAGGATCTGCCAGTCCGCGCTGGCGCCAGGGAGCAGCTTGCCGTTGATCTCGGGTCCGGTGAATGCTCCGCCGGTCAGCGGAACGATACGCCGGCGACCTCCCGCGGTGTCGCCGAGATCCAGCGGTCGTGCGAGGGTCGCCTCCAAGCGATAGACCTTGCGCAGGCGAGGATCTGGAAGTTCGTTGCTCATGGTTACTCCTGTCAGGGCTTGCCCGTGCCGCGGCTACGTGTCGAGCAAACGGTACGCCGCAGTGGGCCGGCCGTCTTCCTGGGGCCGGGCTTCGAGATCTCGGGCTTGATTTCCACTCGGATGAGAGCAAGATGTCTGCGACCCGACGGGAGCGTCCTCGGTTGGAGCACTGCCGGGGGGCGACCAGGAAAGGGCGCGTGCCCATGTCCCGTGTGCAGCGCAGGCTCGCAGCGCCGGCCTTCTGGCTGTCGTCGCTGCTCGCTGCGTCCGGGAGGCGAGACCGCGGCTCCGTATCTGAGGCGCCGCCGACGGATGGAGGCGAGATGGGCAGTGTCGAGGTGGGCAGCGAAAGCGCGACAGGCACGGCACCGGTAAAGGCCGGGGAGTTCAAGTTCGAGGTCGTCGTATTGCTCTGAAAGGAGAGCCTGATGGCGAGGACGTACGAGTCCGCGAAGGATCTGCCGGACGCACCCAGGCGAGCGGCAGAGGCACACGGCAGACAGGAGCAGCGAACGGGCCGGGCGGACCCGGACTGGCCGTACTGGTACGCCCTGCCCATGGTGCGCGAGCGCGCGGGCGAGGAGCTGCCGACATGAGCAGCGACTATGACGTGATCGTGCTTGGCGGCGGCTCGCCGGGCGAGCATTGTGCGGGCGCGCTGGCGGAGGGTGGCCTGCACGTGGCGGTAGTGGAGCGCGAGCTCGTGGGAGGGGAGTGCTCTTACTGGGCTTGCATCCCGTCGAAGACGCTGCTACGGCCGGGCGAGGCGGTCCATGGCGCGCGCGAGGCTGCCGCGAGCGCCGAGGTCGACGTCGAGGCGGCGCTCGCCTGGCGTGACTTCATGGTCTCCGACTACTCAGACGCCGGACAGGCGCGCTGGCTGGCCGAACGTGGCATCGAGTTGCTGCGCGGCACCGGGCGCCTCGCCGGCCCTGGCGTCGTCGAGATCGATGGCGTGCGGCACACCGCGGACAACGTGGTCCTCGCGAACGGCGCCGATCCAGTCGTGCCGCCCGTTCCCGGCCTGCGCGAGCTCGACGGCGTTTGGACGAACCGCGAGGTGACATCCATGAAGGCCGTTCCGCGCCGGCTGCTGATCCTCGGTGGGGGGCCGGTGGGCGTGGAGATGGCGCAGGCTGTTCGGCGACTCGGCGGTGAAGTGGCGGTCGTCGAGATGTCCGAGCGCGTGCTCGCGCGGGAGCCGGCGCCGCTGGGCGAGGCGCTCGGCGAGGTGCTGCGTCGCGACGGCATCGAGCTCGTGCTGTCCGCGAACGCGACCGGCGCGCGGCGCGACGGCGAGGACTACGTCGTTGAGATCGACGACGGGCGCGAGCTGCGCGGCGACCGGCTGCTCATCGCCACGGGCCGGCGTCCGCGCGTGCTTGGCCTTGGCCTCGAGACTGTCGGGGTGGAGCCGGACGCCCACGGAGTGCCCGTGGACGCACATCTGCGCGCCGCCGAGCGTCTGTGGGCGATCGGCGACGTCAACGGCCTCTGGCCGCTGACCCACGTCGGCAAGTATCAGGGCGAGGTGGTCGCCGCGAACATCCTTGGGGAGCCCCGAAAGGCCAATTACGAGGCCGTCCCGCGCGTCGTCTACACTGACCCACAGGCCGCGGCGGTGGGTGCGTCCGCAGGCCGCTTCAGCGCCATGGTGCCGGTCTCGGAGGTCGCGAAGACCGCGACCTATACGCGCGCGTCCGCGGAACAGAACGGCTTCCTGACGTTGCTCAGCGACGGCGGGCGACTGACGGGCGCCTACGCGCTTGGCCCGGAGGCGGGCGAGTGGCTGCAGCAGGCCACGCTCGCGATCCGCGCCCACATTCAACTCGACGTCCTCGCCGACACGATCCAGCCGTTCCCGACGTTCTCGGAGATCTACGTCGCCGCGCTGAAGACGCTCCACGGCGAGATCGCGGCGGCGTCCAAGGCGGTCGGCGCGGGACCGCCGATGGCCGGCTGAGCTGACCCAGACCTCGACCTCAGCCTCAGGGCAGCATGGGAAGGCGCCAGCGCGAGTGGTTGGACGGCACTCACGAGGATTGTGAGACGCTTTTCGCATGCCGTTTACCCCAGAGCTGTTCTCCGCGCCGGTGCTCGAGCGACTTGAGGAGAAGCGGCAGCACGAGCTCGTGAGCGTCCCCTTCTTCGACGGCCTAATGGCGGGGGAGCCCGATGCTTTGGTCAAGTCGTTCGCGGGCGTGCCCGAGCTGCACGACCCCATACGCGGGCGCGTCAAGGGGACACGGGCCTTCGAGGCGTTCGCCTCCGAAATGAGCTCGTGGCTCCGTCAGCACAACTTCTCGGTCGAGGACGTGGCGCACGGCGTCACTGAGCGACACGGCTTCGAGGAGGTCATTCTCCATATAGACGGCCAGAACGGACGAGTCGATCTTCCTGTCGCGATCGTGGCCGACCGCCGGTCCGACCTGCGGATCGAGGAGCTGCGGATCTACTTCAGCAACTGGCCGCTCGCCGGCCACCACGCCCACCGTCCGCCGCTCCTGCAGGCCGATCGCGAGTTACGCGAGTCAGACGTCGTGGGTGACTATCAGCGTGCGCTCGCGGCGGGCGACGTCGACGCGATCGTGGCGGCGTTCGAACCGGACGGCTACGCCCGCGAGCCTGCGGGCGGCCGGCATGTCCACGGGGATCTCGATGGCCTGCGCTCGTTCTACGAGCTGCTGTTTTCGAACGGCGGCGGCATCCCGCTGGAGCACTGCGGAGTAATCGATGACGGGGGCTCGTGCGCGCTCGAGTACAACGTCGTGCGGTGGGGCAAGACGGAGCTGCCGCCGGAGGCCGGGGTCGCTGTCTACGTGCGCGGTCCGGGCGGCAAGCTTGCTGCTGCCCGCATCTACGACGACACCGACCCCCCGCTCGGTCTACGTAAGTAACGACGGGCCCTCTGTGGCCGATGGCCCGGCGGCGCTTTTGCGTCTGAGTGGCACTCCGCGAGGCGAAGCCTTGACCTGGGTGGGGCTACAAGCGCGAGACGAGTTCGGCCACGATATCCGCAGCGGGCTGTGGCTGCTTTGCGAGCGCAACGCTCTGCCCGGCCCACATCGATAGCGCCTCGATCTCGCCGGTTGTTCCAACGAGCGGGGGCGCGGGGGAATATCGAAGGATGGGTTCGCCCGAAGCGAAGTGCGCTATCACTTGCCCTTCTCCTGGTCGACTACCCGGTGGCGGGCGGCCCGCGGCCTCCCACCTCTCGGCGGTCGAGTTGTGGATGGCGCGGTGGGGGGCGTCCGGCCATCCGACCTCATAAAGGTTGGCGTACCACTCTGCATCGGTCTCGGTCGCGGCTATCAGGCGGCGCCGATACTCCTCGTGGATCGGCATCTCCTCGGCCAACAGAAACCGGGTGCCCAGCAAGGCGGCCTGCGCGCCGAGGGCGAGCACGGCCGTGACTCCTCGAGCGTCGCCAATCCCACCGGCCGCGATGACCGGGACCGGTGCCACCGCGTCGACTACCGCTGGCACCAATGGGAGCGTTGCCACGCCGCCCCATACGTGCCCGCCAGCCTCCCGGCCCTGCGCAACGACGATGTCCACTCCACATCCGGCTGCGCGCCGCGCTTCCTCGGCACTCCCGACGGTGTGCATGACAAGCCCTCCGGCGTCGTGCACCGACTCGACATAGCTGTCGGGATCGCCTGCGAAGAGCAACACGATCCGCAGACCGGCGGAAAGCGCGTCATCGAGTCGGCAGTGCTGATCCGGGCGGCTAAGAACGAAGTTGCCGGCAAAGGGCCGGTCGGTGAGCGCTGCCGTTTCGCGAACGAGGTCTCCGGCGTCATCGGCCCATGCCAGCGCCACGCTGCCGAGAGCGCCGGCATTGGAGACCGCGGCGGGCAGGCGGGGATCCGCAGATATCGGCGCCTGGACGATCGGGTGTTCAATCCCCAGCGACTCGCACACCGGCGTGTGGGTGCTCATTGGGATAGCCCCCTTTCTGGCGCCCGCAGCGCCGGTTGACTAGGCTCAATGTGGACCCGAAAGGCTCGGATGGCAGGTTACCGCTGGTCCACGCCCGTGCCGCGGACCGGGGTCCGGACCCGCGGACCACCGGGCGTGACTGGACGGGACGGCGGCCATCGTTCCCGTCACTCCTCAACCATGGACAGGAGCAGATCATGCGCAGCGACATTGTCCCCGGCGGCAAGTTCCCAGACTACGAGCTGCCCGATCACACCAAAACCGCGCGCCGGCTCAGCGAGCTGCAAGGCGACGATCCCCTGATCCTGACGCTCGCCCGCGGCGACTACTGCCCGAAGGAGCATCAGCAGCACCTCGAACTCGCCGCCAACTACCCCAAGATCGCTGTCGCCTACACGCACGTGGCCACGATCGCGACCGACGACGACCACGAGCTCAAAGAGTTCAGGGCGTCTCTGGGCGCGGAGTGGACGTTCCTGTCGGACCCCGGGCGGATCGTCCAGAAGGACCTCGACATCCAGGAGTACACGGATCCCGAGCACGACCCAATGATCCCCCACACGCTCGTGCTGAAGCCCGGCCTGATCATCCACAGCGTGTACAACGGCTACTGGTTCTGGGGGCGCCCCTCGTTCGTCGATCTCTGGCATGACCTGCGGGTCGTGAGCAGCGAGATCCGCCCCGACTGGGATCTAAGCAAGCCCGGGCTGCGCGAAGCGTGGGATGCTGACGACTACTCGCCATTTCACGGGTGGAACAGGAGCTCCCCCAGTCGACGCCGTCGTCTTACTCCACTTAACACCGCGGCTGCCACGATGGCCGGCCGTGGGGGCACCACAGGGTGCCCCGGGGGCGTGCTCGTGCCGGGCCGCACGTCATACGGTCCCGATTTCGGCGGGATCGACGCTGACCGCCCGGGTTGGGGGCGGCCGCGCACGCCAGACGACGGACGTCGCCGCTCTCCGCGTCTGCTCCTCTAGCTACTACCGCGGTGGTGATCCCCGCGGTGATGATGTCGCCGCGTCGCCCGATCAGCCTCAGGATGAGCGTCCCGCTGCCAGTTAGCACCGCGAAGCCGAGGGCGTAGAACGGGAGTATCAACCGACCCTCCGTGGCCGCGATGGCTTGGCGGCGCTTAGCGTCGAGGGCGACGTGATCCTTGCGGGCTCGCCTCGCATAAACAGCGCTCTTTGCGGCAATTTCCGCAGCGGCGGTGTTGGCAGTCCGTACAACCCCGCAGAGCAGGAGTAGCGTCGACGCGGGACCGTTATCGGGCCGCTTCTGCTCGGATTTCTCGCGCAGGCTCCTGGGGACTCCACCTCACGCCAACCTCACGGGCTGTTTCGTCCGTAGCCACCGAAACGCCATCTAGCCAGCAGGGCTCGTCCTGATCTCGGGGGTCTTGCGCTTACCGACAGATCCTCCTGTGCCGGCTGCGTTGCCGGTCCAGTCGACGCCTCCCCTCACGAACGCAAAGGAGCACAGGCAATGAGTACGACCGCCGCTCAACATGACGTACGGCAACAGACGGGCAGCGACCAGACCGCGGTTCGTCCGTTTGAGATCAGCTTCCCCGAGGCGGAGCTCACCGAGTTGCGCAGGCGAATAATCGCGACACGGTGGCCCGAGCGGGAGACGGTTACGGACGATTCGCAGGGCGTGCCTCTCTCGACCATTCAGGAGCTCGCTCGCTACTGGGGGACGGATTACGACTGGTCCAACTGCCAGGAGAGGCTGAACTCCAGCCCGCAGTTCATCACTGAGATCGATGGGCTGGACATTCATTTCATTCATGTTCGCTCAAAGCACGAGGATGCGTTGCCGCTGATCATCACGCACGGGTGGCCTGGCTCGATCATCGAGCAGATGAAGGTCATCGATCCGCTTACCGACCCGACGGCACAGGGTGCGAGCGCATCAGACGCCTTCGATGTGGTGATTCCCTCACTGCCGGGCTACGGGTTCTCTGGCAAGTCCACTTCTACCGGGTGGGATCCACCCCACATCGCACGCGCGTGGGTAGAGCTGATGAAGCGCCTTGGATACACACGGTTTGTCGCGCAGGGCGGCGACTGGGGCGCGGCCGTCACACAAGCGATGGGAGAACAGGCAGCTCCGGAGTTGCTTGGCATTCACTCCAACATGCCTGGTACCGCTCCGCCCGATCTTGTAAACGGGTTCGTGCACGGCGACCCGCCACCGTCCGGTCTCTCAGTCGAGGAGGGACGCGCGTATGAGCAGTTGAGCAACTTCTACGCGAAGCACGTCGCCTACGCGCTGATCATGACGACGCGCCCGCAAACGCTGTACGGGCTGGCAGATTCGCCCATCGACCTGGCGGCGTTCATCCTCGACCACGGTGACGGTGCCGGGCAGCCCGGGCTCGTGGAACAGGTCGTTCGCGGCAACCCCTCGGGAGACCTGACGCTTGACGACGTCCTCGACAACATCACGCTCTACTGGCTGACGAACACGGGGATTTCCTCGGCTCGGCTCTACTGGGAAAACAAGGCGGGCTTCTTCGATGCCAAGGACGTCTCCATCCCATTTGCCATAAGCGTCTTTCCCGAGGAGCTGTATCAAGCACCTCGTAGTTGGGCGGAACGGGCGTATCCCAACAACCTCATCCATTACAACTGGCTCGACAGAGGCGGCCACTTCGCGGCCTGGGAACAGCCGCAGCTCTTCGCGGACGAGATGCGAGCGGCGTTCAGGTCGCTGCGCTAGCAAACCAATGAGCGGGCGTGCGCGCCTTTGCACGCCCGCTCATTCGCCGACCAGGCAGATTCCCCCATGAGCCGAACCCACCAGCCAGACCAAGCCGTCTTCAGGTCGGTTCTCCCGGATGACATCGACTGGAAGCCATTCCCAGCATTCCCACCTTCCGTCCGACTGGCCGTCGTTGTCGGCCAGCCCTCCGAGGCTGCCCCCTACGTGATCAGAGTCAAAGTGCCCGGCAGCGTGAAGCTCATGCCACACACGCACCCCGAGGACCGAGTGTACACGGTCATTTCCGGCGTCTTCTATATCGGTGTCGGCGATCACTTCGACGACGATAAGCTGCAAGCGTATCCGCCGGGTAGCGTCATCGTTCTACCTGGCGATACTCACCACTTCCACTGGGCAAAGTCCGGCGAGTATGTCAGTCAGGTGACGGCGATTGGGCCGCTCGGCCTTGAATACTTGGACCCAAAAGACGATCCGCGGAACAAAGAAGGACAAGACCACGTCACCACGCAGTGATAACCACAGCTCTACCGTTACGGCCCGTAGTGCGTCAAGCTGCGATTGCGAGCGCGTGGTGGTCGCCACGGGCGGCTGGCACCTCGGACTGGCGACGCGCGATTCGCCGGCGTCGTGAGCACCGCGGGCGGCTGAAAGCAGGTCCGCACCCGCCGGCCCACCGCGAGTCTCGTAACTCGCCGGCATGGAGTTTCGACCGTGGCGCGACGTCGTCCCCAGCAGCGGGCTCGCAGGGCTCGCCCCTGCATCCCGCGCTTTGCGTGATCCACGGAGCGACAGCCGGAAGGCATTGGGAGCCGTCAGCCGCTCGCAAGCAACTCCGACGAACCGCAACGCTCGCCGGTGTCCGTCGCCGCTTCGCCCCGCACCAGCTCCGCCACGCTCATGCAGTCGAGATGGCGCACGAGGGCGTCCCCTTGGTCGTGATCCAGCGCCAGCTCGGGCACGCGAACCTCGGTGTCACCTCCATCTACCTACAAGGGATCGACAGCTCGGAGATCATCGACACCGTCCACTCCCGGCCAGCTCCGGTGATCTCAGCCACGGCCGGTCTCATCGGCAGATAGACACACAGCGGGCAGCGGGCAGCGTCCACAAACGTGGCCCGCTGACCTGGCCTCCGCGCATTGGGGGTGCGCGCAGAATCACACGAGAGACCTTTGTGGCGATTGTCGCTCGCAGAACTCACTCGCAACGCCCAAGTGTCTGCTTGCGGTGCCATCGCGCCTCGTCCCGACCCGCAACGAGCCCGAGTCTATCCCAGCACTGTTATCGCAGATAGGTTGTTCAGACCTGGTCAGCCGACTGCGAGTGCGGGCCTGCGGTCGGCCCACGGGGTCGATTCCTCCAGCTGGGCAGCGACGCTGAACAGCAGGTCCTCGCGGAGGGTCTGCGCGGTCAGCATCACTCCGATCGGAACCCCGTCCGTAGCCATCTCGAGCGGGAGGCTGATCGAAGGTTGCCCGGTCGTGTTCGCGATCGGCGTGAAAGGGATGAGGTCGAACGTGTCGTCGAGCCACGCCTCGGCGGTCGAGTACTTCGGGTCGTTCTGCGGCGGGTACCCGGCTTGCGGTGGTCCAGTCGGGCTGGTCGGGCAGAGAAACAGGTCGTAGTCATCCAGGAACGTGCCCCAGGCGCGGCTGATGGCGTTCTGGATCGCGAACGCAGTCGAGGCGTCGCTCGCCGTCAACGCCGAGCCGTGACGGATGCAAGCAAGCGATGCGGCTTCGACATTGTCTTCGCTTGGCTCTCGACCGACGAGCGCGCCGAAGCCGGTTGCTGTCATCGCCAAGATCCAGGGCCACAGGGTCAGATGCGCCATGCGTAGCGCTCCCGCATCAACGGGCGCACGTGCCGGTTCTACGCTGTGACCGAGCTCTTCGAGTCGGCGGCCGACGGCTTCGACCGCGGCCCGTGTCTCAGGCTCGGTGTCCCGACCCCAGAACGACTGGGTGTGAATGGCAACACGCAACCTTCCGGGATCGGAGCCGAGCTCCTCGACAAACGGCCGCCGGGGTGGCGCCACGTAGTAGCGATCGCCGGGAGCCGGCGCGCAGACGGCGTCCAGTAGCCGGGCTGCATCGCGGACGGTACGGGTGAGCGCAAAGTCGTGCGCGAGCCCGCCGGGCACCTCGCCGATCAAGGGGCCGATCGGGACCCGGCCGCGCGAGGGCTTCAGCCCGACGAGCCCACACCACCCGGCGGGCAGTCGGATCGAACCGGCGCCGTCGTTGCCATGAGCCATCGGCACGGCCCTCGCCGCCACGAGCGCCGCTGAGCCGCCACTCGAGCCGCCCGGGCTGCGATCGAGCGCCCACGGGTTCCGCGTCGAACCGTTCACGACCGGCGAGGTATCCAGGTTGCACGCGAACTCCGGCGTAGCGGTCCGCACGAGGCTGACAAGCCCCGACCCGCGGAACCGCTCCGCAAGCGTTGCGTCGAGCCTCGCGACATGACCGTCCAGCAGCCGGCTGCCGAACTCGCACGGACGCCCTAGCTCCCACAGCGTGTCCTTGACAGCAAACGGCACGCCGCTGAACGGACCTTCAGCCACACCGGCGCCCTCGAACGGTCCATGCACCACAGCGTTGAGCTTCGGGTTCACCTGCTCGATCGCCCGCAGAGCCGCTTCGCGCACCTCCTTGGGGCTGATCTCGCCAGCCAGCAGCAACCGACTCAGCTCCGTCGCGTCGCAGGCTGCGTATTCCGCCACGTTCACGGGCTCGCTCCCATCAATCGAAATCCTAAACTCCCTGCCTCCCCTCCGGCGAGTCCCGCTCCGACCGGTGGTTGCAGACGCACCGCCACCCCCAGCGCCACATGAGCCTCAGGACGAGCATCCGGAGCAAGAGGGAACACCATCGGCTGACACTGCGCCGGGACGCCGAACAAATCGTCCGCACGACGCGCCGCGAACCACCGCGCTGACCCCAAAGCACGTCCGCGGCAGCGTCAACGCGCAACCCCTGGTTCTCGCCAGCACGGGGTTTTGGTGGCGCGACGTCGTCGCCAGCAGCGGGCACACGGGGCTCGCCCCGCTGTCCGCGCTTAGCGGGTACCCAACCCCCTGACGGCGAAGACGCGTCGCGCGCAAAGTATGTGGCATGGGCGACCTGAACTGCGACGCGAGCCCGCCGCGCGCGCGAGAACCGGGGGCGCCCCGGCAGGGCGCCCCCGGTGAAGCGCACTATGCCGCGGCAAACTGCGGCGCTAGCTGAGCCAGCCGCAATGAATTGCCGGACGGGTCGCGTAGCCCGCAATCGCGGCCGTAAGGCATGTCCGTCGGCGCCGTTGTGAACTCCACCCCGGCCTCGCTGAGGTGCTTGTACTCGGCGTCCACATCTTCCGTCACCAGGAACACGGTCCCGGCGAACCCCTTCGCCATCAACGAGCGAACCTGGTCGGCGGTCTCTGGGTCCATCACCGGCGGGCCCGGGATTGCCATCAGCACGACCGCGAAGTCGGGCTGGCTCGGCGGGCTGACCGTCAGCCAGCGGAAGCCACCAAGCTCGGGCATCGTGACATCGCTGCGGACCTCCCAGCCGAGCTTGCCGACATAGAAGTCAAGCGCCTCGTTCTGGTCGTGGACCCATAATTGTGCGTTTTGTACCTGCATCGCTGCTCCTTTCTTCCTTTCAGTGTTGTGCTGAAAGGAAGCTAATGCACCGCCGCCACCCGGTCTTCTCCCTTTGTGCTGTGTTGCGGGCGGCCATACAGGCGCATGTAACAGGCAGGGACGATCACCTGGGCGGAAGCGGGCGGGAAGCTCGCGCGGTACTCCGTCGGCGTCGTGCCGAAGTGGCGCTTGAAGCTGGTGGTAAACGACCCGAGACCGACCAACCCGACGTCAAGACAGATTTCGCTCACCGGCCGGTCAGTGTTGCGCAGGAGTGCGGCGGCACGCTCGAGCCGGCGGGTCATCAGATAGGCCTTCGGTGACTCGCCGAACGTGCGGCTGAACTCCCGGCTGAAATGCGCCCGCGACAACCCGGCGGCGGCCGCCAGCTCGACGACGCCGATCCGCTCGGCGTAGTGGCGGTCCGCGAGATCGCGTGCGCGCAACAGATGCCTGGCGGGCGGCACCGGGGTCATACGTTGCTCCTATGTCAAGGCCAGCCCTGCGGCTGGCCGCAAATTGGGTGAATATTTCAATTGCGATGGGGACACGTTCGAGCGTCTGCTCTCGGCACTGCGAAGAGCCTGCCAGACCGTTCGGGCGAGGTGACGCTTCAGGCAGCGAAGAGCCTCCATGCGCGACTTCCCCTCGGCCTGCTTGCGGGCCAGATAGTCGCGTGCTGGCGGATGCACTCGCCCCTGGGTGACGGCGATCCGGTGCAGAGCGCAGTTCAGCTGGCGGTTGCCACCGCGATCTAGGCGGTGGCGTGTGCGTTTGCCGGACGAGGCGGGGATCGGAGCGACCCCGGCCAGGCGAGCGAGCTTGGCATCAGAGGAGAAGCGCGAAGCGCCGGCCGTCTCGGCCAGCAGCTTGGCTGCCGTCAGTCTCCCGCAGCCGGGGAGCTGCAGGAGCCCTGGAGCCTGTGTTCTGACCAGGGCACCGATCTCACGCTCGAGCTCTGCGGCACGTCGCGTGCGCTGGCGGATCACGCATACAAGCTCCCGCGCGATGCGCACCCGCGCGCTTTGCTCTGTGCGGGCGAGCTTGCGAGAGATACGTTCGAGCCAGATCAGGCGGTCCAGCGCGCCAGCGGGGATCTCGAGCTCCGGTGAGAGGTCGTGCAAGTGCCAGCGCAGGCGCTGCTGGTCTTCAGAGCGCGCCTTGACGAGATCCTCGCGGTGGTCGAGCAGCAGCTTGATCTCCAGCGCCTTCTCGTCCAGATGCGCACCGGGAAGCGTCTCCGGCCCCTCCTTCAGCGCGGCACGAGCGATCGCGAGAGCGTCGATCGGATCAGACTTGCCGCGGGTGCGCTGCCCCCTGCGGGACTCACCCATCATCTTCGGCGCGACCCGGATGACGCGCTCACCGGCGGCCACGAGGAAACGCTCAATCGAGCCCGAGACGTGGCGGCAGTCCTCGATCGCCCAGATGCGCTCTTGATCGAGCTCCCGCCCCCACCACAGAAGCTCTGCAAAGCCGGCCTTGCGCGCAGACGCGGTCAGCTCGCCGGCGAGCTGACCGGTCCCCGCAAAGACCGCGCTACAGGTGTGGGTCTGCTTGTGCGTGTCCGTTCCAATCACGATCATGTGCGTCGTCCCTTCGATTGGTTGCCGCTTATCGGACGGACCTCCGGCGGACAGACCTCACTCGGGGCGAAGCCACGCTCCTATCAAGTCACGACGGAGATCCTCGGGCGGCGGCGAGCGACACAACGCATGCAAGTCAGACCTTCGGGTCGACAGCCAGCCTAAGAGTCAGCTCGTCGCCAGCCCGAGAACCAACCGTCTGGGTCGGACGCCTCCGTCGACCGTGGAGCCGACAATGACAGTGAGGCCAGGCTATACCCTCATGCCCGCCGCCTCGCCAAAGCAGGGCAGAGTCCCCACGGCCGAGCTGACCTGCTCGTCGCCAGCACGGGGTTTCGACGGTGGCGCGACGTCGTCGCCAGCAGCGGGCTCGCGGGGCTCGCCCCTGCTGTCCGCGCGAAGCGTGACAGTCAGTGGCTGGGTCGAGATGCTCTTGTGGGCGGGAAAGGAGGAGGCGGCTCGCGGTTCCTGCGAGCCTGCGACGCTCTCGAGCAGCGCCGACGTTGATTGATCAGGTAGGCGGCATCGGGCGCTGATGTGAGCGGCGTCACCTGGCGGCTTGACTACTGAACCGGCGACCAGGGCGGCTCATGCGAGGAGGGCGGCGACGGCGTCGACGATCGCTTGGCGGCGTCTCGCGTGCGAGACGCGTTTCACGAGTCCGGCGTACTCGGGGGTCATCGAGGCCCAGGTACCCGAGAGGTTAAGGACGAGCGCGAGCAGAACGGGCGGCTCGAAGCGCGTGCTCAGCAGTCCGGCGCGCTGAGCGTCGGCGATGGCTTTCACCTTGGATTCGTTGCTGGCGACGATCGCCTCGAGCGGGTCACTGCTGTCTGCGCGCTCCAAGCGGTACCACGTTGCCAATCGCTGGATCTCCGGGTGTCTCTCGTAGCGGTCGAAGAGCCGCCCGGCGTATTCCGGGAGGTCGGTTGGGTCAATCGGGGTCTCTTCTACGGTGGCCTTCACGATCCGGTCGAAGACGGCGTCGAAGAGCCCGTCCTTGCTGGCGAAGTAGTGGTAGATCTGGGCCTTGTTGGACCGCGCCGCCTCGGCGATCCGGTCGACGCGTGCGCCGGCGATTCCGCGGGCCGCGAACTCCTCCGTCGCCGCGTCGAGCAAGCGCCGCCGGGTCGCCTCCGCATTCCTGATCATCCACAGCAGGATAACGGACTAACCGGTCAGTTGACTAACGGCATGCAGTCTGCTTCACTTGAGCTAACCAACTGTTTAGAAAGGACAGCTCATGTCCCAGGTTTGGCTCGTCACAGGAAGTTCCCGCGGTCTCGGCCGCCACGTCGTCGAGGCCGTGCTCGAGCGCGGCGACCGCGTCCTCGCCACCGCGCGTCGCCCAGACGTTCTCGAAGACCTGGCTGCCGGACACGGCGACCGGCTCCGCACCATCGCCCACGACGTCACCGTGCCCGCACAAGCGACCGGGGCCGTACGTGCTGCGCTCGACGCGTTCGGCGGGCTCGACGTCGTCGTCAACAACGCCGGCTACGCCGAGCTCGCCTCGGTCGAGGACATGGCCGACGCGGCGTTCCGCGATCAGATCGAGACGATCTTCCTCGGCACGGTCCACACCACCAAGGCGGCGCTACCGATCCTCCGCGAGCAGGGCCGCGGGCACATCATCAACGTGACATCCGTCGGCAGCCGAATGGCGACCCCCGGCCTGTCTGCCTACCAGAGCGCGAAGTGGGCCGCGGCCGGCTTCTCGCTGGTACTCGCCGCCGAGGTCGCACCGCTCGGCATCCACGTGACCTCGCTCGAACCCGGTGGGATGGCGACCGACTGGGCCGGCTCGTCGATGACCGTGCCCGAGATCAGCAAGCCCTACCAACAAACCGTCGGCGCCGCCGCCCTGATGCACAACTCATCCTGGCGCCCCCTCGGCGACCCCGCCAAGGTAGCCCAAGTCATCCTGCAGGTCGCCGATATGGACGACCCCCCGGTGCGCCTGCTGCTGGGCAGCGAGGCATACGCCTACGCCACCGCCGCCGCCCGGGCCCAACTCGCCTCCGACGAGCGATACCGCAACCTGAGCCGATCCACCGACCGCGACGACGCGACCGCCGCGGAGCGCGACCCCCTCGCAAACAACACAGCCGCCGCATAGCGGTCCCGGATCCCGCGCTTTCCGGGTCTCCGGGCGGGTTCGGCACGAATACGCCCGCGGGGGCGAAAGCAGGGGTTCGCCTCGCGCCCACGTGGCGGCCTTGCAGAACCTGGGAGCGGCGCCGCCGTTGACGCGGACGCGCTCGCAATCGGGGACGAAGCAGTCGCCAGCGGAGTGCCTCCGGGCGCTGCTGCGGTCGTCCCAAGCAGCCGCACGCACCGGGGGTTAGCGAACGCGCTGAAGGAGCGAGCACGCCATCAGTGCTCATGGCGGGCGAAACCGAGAGTGGTGGACTGCGACTTGCCGTCGGCGGGTATAGTCGGCGCTCGATGGACGAGCCCGTGGCTCAGGCGATCACGGTCGGCGATCTTCCCGCAGATCGCGTGCACGAGGCGGTTGGCGTGCTCTCTCGTGGTATGCGCGATAACCCCATCAATGTGGCCGCGTTCGGCGAGGATCCCGAGCGTCGGCGGCGCTGTCTGGAGCGGATGTTCACTGGGCTGTTCCGGGCTATGAGCGCTCAGACGCCCTTGTGCGCCCGCGATGGCGAAACGATCGTCGGGGTGACAGGAGTCGCTCCGCCGGGGCACTGCCAACCCACCGGCACCCAGCGGTTACGCATCGCGCCCTCGATCTTGGCCGCAGGCCCGACAAGCGCGCGCCGCGTCCTCAAGTGGACCGGAGGGTGGGCGCAGCGCGATCCCGATGAGGCTCACGCTCACCTCGGTCCGCTCGCAGTCGACGCGCATCTCCAAGGTCGAGGGATTGGAAGCCAGATTCTCGCCGAGCACTGCAGACGCCTCGACGAACACGGCATGTTGGGCTATCTGGAGACCGAAAAGCCTGAGAACGTTCGGCTGTACGAACGCTTCGGGTATCGGGTGGTAGCGGAGGCGCAGGTCATCGGCGTGTCCTGCTGGTTCATGCGCCGCCAACCCAGCTCAAGCTGAAGGCCGGTGCTGCAGGACCGGTGCTGGCATCGGCTTTCGTTCTCGGCAATGCGGGCGTATCTACAGGCGTGTCGCGCGCTCTCGTTCAGAGCGACGGACGGTAGCCCCGTTGGAGCGACGGTCCGAATATTCTGCGTCTGACGCCCGCCATCGAACGAGATCGGTCGTCCGCGTCGTGCCCGGCGAGACGCTCGGTACGGACGATCTCCGAGCGCGTCGGCTGAGGGTAGTTTCACGCCTGCTCGCGCCGGCGAACCGGGCGCGGCGTCATGTTGCCGCGCGTTGCGGGACGCTTGCCGTCGTCGGGCAAGACGCTCGGCGCGGAGCGAAAGCAGGGCGGGCGCTGCTCGATCAGGTGCGAGGTGCTCCCTGGGTTCCGATGGGGCGTCCGAACAGGACGCCCTGATACGCGAACTGCTCGTCAAGCTACGCCTGCGAGTAGTGCGCGAACGCGTCGCCCGTGATGGTTGCGCCGTGCATCGCGTGGATCCAGTCCGGACGCAGGTCCGTGACCCGCCGGACAACGGCCCGGACCGGCTCCTCGTGCGCGAAGATTCCGTACAGGCGGTAGGCCTCAAGCATCTCGTGGGCGAGGTTCTCTGTGGTCACCGGCGGCTGGTCGCCGGGCTGGAGGAACAGGTCTGAGGGGAACAGGCTGTTGGTCTTCTCCTCGACGACCATCATCGAGTCCCAGTGGTGGACGTGCGGGGTCTCAAGGAATCGGAGCCTGTGCTCGCCCAACTCGAGGATTTCGCCATCCCTGAAGCCCTTCGAGCGTTCGTGCATCCCAAACCCGGCCGCGTTTAGGCTGATCGACAGCGCCGAACCGACGAGCCGCGAGCCGGGAGCTCGCGACATGAACCGATCCGTGCCGCCGTTCTCGTCGCCCTCCCAGTGCAACAGCACGAGGTTCGCCAGACGCGCTGGGTCAAGCACCTGGCTAACGGCCGCGACGACCGCGACGTAGTCGTCATACCGGCCGGTATGAACCAGCGTCGGCGCCTCGTCGTCGATTAGGAACTGATTGAAGGTCAGGTCCGCGTCCGGCGACCAGACGGAAATCCTGTAGATCCCACCGACGATGTGATCGATCCGCGCACTCGTCATACCCCCAGGCTAACGGAGGCAACGGGAACGTCCGGCTGCGCCACATCACCGTGCAAGCCGCTTGGGCCTCCCGCGGAAGGGCGGCCGCGGGTGCTTGAGGAATCCAGCGACAAGCAACTGGCAGAGGCTGCTCTGCACGCGAATTACGGGGTTGGGCGCAAGGCCTACGAACGGATCGGCGGGACTCTCGGGGTCACGACCGTCTACCTCGAGATCACGCCAGCGTAACGCCGCGGCTCCCGCGCTCGCCAGAACGTAGGACGTTCTAGTTTCCGCGCTTCGCGGCGGACGCTCGCCCCCCCGCCGTAGAGACTGCTCGCGTCGGCAACGCAGGTGTACAGCGAGGCTCAGCGAGTCCCTAGAACCGCGGCTTGCCCTCCTCGAAGCGCTCGAGCCCGTCATCCGGAATGGGCTCCCAGGGCGCCGCGTAGGCGACGTATGTGCGCCAGCTAGGTCGCACGCCTGGATCGCCGTCGAAGGCTCCCAGGCGCACGCTCATCTGCGTGGGATCGCCGGGGTTGCGGCTAAAGAGGTGCGCGCCGCATTCGCGACAGAAGCACTTCTCGAAGCCCCCGTCTGGATGCCGCCATGCCTTGATTAGTTGCTCTCCCTGCAGCAGTCGGAAGGTGCGGCCGTCGATTCGCGCCTGCGCAGACGCTGCAGTGCCGGTACGGCGCTGGCAGCGAGTGCAGTGGCAGTAGCCGGCGGCTGGCGCAGGCTCGGTGAGCTCGAACCGAACGCCGCCGCACAAGCACCCGCCCGTCATACAGGGATCACTCATCGCGGACAAGTCTGACAGTCGTGCTGCCGCGGCGGACAAGGACGGCAGCTCTGCGTCGCCGACCCCGCCAGCGCCCTCCTGGCCGCGCATTGCGGGGCGCGCGTTGTACCGGGCGATCGTGCATGTCGGCTGGGGAAAGCAGGGCCGCGGCGCCTCGCACGATCATGCGTTCGTCGAGTGCGAGGCGCTGCCCCTCCGCGCGGTACTCACCTCGTTTCGCGGGCTCAGGCGCGCTGTGGGCTGTGCTCCGGGTTGGGGGCGACGATCGCCTGCCGGCGTCGGCGCCACCAGCCGGGGAGGACGAACGCGGCGACCAGTAAGCCGAGCGCGTACACGAGCACACGCTCATCGTCGAGTTCCCGGCACTCGTCTACCTCCAGGTGGGGGTGCCTTGACAGATCTGATTGATTGATCTATAACTACACCCATGCAGGCCGCCCCGACAACGCGTCGCAGTTCCGAGGAGAGGCGCGAGCAGGTGCTCGCCGCCGCCACCCACGAGTTCGCTGCGCGCGGCTACCACGCGGCCAGCACCGCCTCGATAGCCAAGCTCGCCGGCATATCCCAGCCCTACATTTACGCGCTGTTCCCGAACAAGCGCGACCTCTTCCTGGCGGCCCACGCGCGCATGATGGACAAGCTGCGCTCGACGTTCGTGGAGGCCGCGCGGGCGGGTGAGGGCGCCGAAGAGCGCCTGAAGCTGATCGCGCTGTCCTACCGTCCGCTGATCGAGGGCGACCGCGACCTGCTGCTGCTGCAGATGCAGGGCCACGCTACGGCAGGTGACCCCGAGATCGGACCGTCGATGTCGGCCGCCTTCAGGGGACTGTTCGAAGACGTCCGCCGCGCAAGCGGCGCCTCCGAGGAGGAGGTCGCGAGCTTCTTCGCCTGCGGCATGCTCATCAACGTCACGACCGCGCTGGACCTGCCCGAGCTGGTGGCCCCGATGCTCCAGTGGGACGCAGTCGCCGGCTGATCTCCGCCTCTTTTTTTTGGCCTGGCCACTTATCAATCAATCAATAAGAAAGGCACAGGGAACAATGGCACCGTCGCCCACCACCCCCCAGCGTCCGCGGACGGGCTGGACACTCGCGCTCGTCTCGGCCGCGCTGTTCATGGTCACGCTCGACAACCTGGTCGTCACGACCGCGCTGCCGCGTATCCGCGTCGACCTGCACGCCACGCTCGGCGGCCTCGAGTGGATCGTGAACGCCTACACCCTGACGTTCGCCGTGCTGCTGATGACCGGCGCGGCGCTCGGCGACCGTTTCGGTCGCCGGCGCGTGCTGACGATCGGCCTGAGCGTCTTCACTGCCGCCTCGGCTGCGGCGGCGCTGGCGCCCAGCACGAGTGTGCTGATCGCGGCGCGCGCAGTCCAGGGCGCCGGCGGCGCGCTGGTGCTGCCGTTGACGCTGACGCTGCTGTCTGAGGCCTTCCCGGCGGGCAAACGCGGCGTGGCGCTCGGCATCTGGTCCGGCGTCAGCGGCCTCGGCGTGGCGCTGGGGCCGGTCATCGGCGGAGCCGTCGTGAGCGGCATCTCCTGGCACTGGATCTTTTGGCTGAACGTGCCGATTGGCGCGATCGTGGCGCCGCTTGCGCTGGCGCGCCTGACCGAGAGCCGCGGCCCCAACAAGCACCTCGACCTGCGCGGCGTGGCGCTGGCGAGCGGCGGCCTGCTGGGCGTCGTGTACGCGCTGGTGCGCGCCAATGAACTCGGCTGGACGAGCACGACGGTGCTGGCCAGCGCAGCCGCCGGCGTGGTGCTGTTGACGCTGTTCGTCGCCTGGGAGAGGCGCGCTCGCGCACCAATGCTGCCGATGGGCTTCTTCCGCAACCGCGCCTTCAGCGCGACCAACGCGGTGTCGCTGGCGATGTACTTCGGGATGTTCGGCGCGATCTTCCTGCTCGCGCAGTTCTTCCAGACGGCTCAGCACTACACACCCCTGGAAGCCGGCCTGCGCACGCTGCCGTGGACCGCGATGCCGATCTTCGTGGCGCCGCTGGCAGGGATGCTGTCGGACCGCCTGGGCAGCCGGCCGCTGATGTTCACCGGCCTGGCGCTGCAGGCGGCAGCGCTCACATGGCTCGCCAGCGAGCTCAGCCCGACACTCGCATACAGCAAGGTGATCGTGCCGTTCATGCTCGCTGGAGCGGGTATGGCGCTGGTGTTCGCGCCGGCCGCAAACGCCGTCCTCGGCGCGGTGCGCGCCGAGCAGGCCGGCCAGGCCTCCGGCGCCACCAACGCCATCCGCGAGGTCGGCGGCGTGCTCGGCATCGCAGTGCTCGCGACAGTGTTCAGCGGCGCCGGCAGCTACGCGACGCCGCAGAGCTTCGTGGACGGGCTGACACCCGCCGTGTTCGTCGCGGCAGCCGTGCTGGCGCTCGGCGCGATCGCCGCGCTGGCGATCCCCGGCGTGCGGCGCGCGCGGGTCGCAACGCTGCACCCCGGGGGCAGCCCGGCGTGATCGCCTGACCGTCGGTTCGGGGCCCGTCGCGCGCAAGCCGGCGGGTCCCGCACCGCGAGGTGGGTCCGGCGCTGCCGCTGCCGCTGCCGCTGCGGCTGTCGGCGCGCGCCGCATTCGCGACAGAAGCACTTCTCGAGGCCCCCGCCTGGATGCCGCGACGCCTTGACCAGCTCCTCTCCCTGCAGCAGCCGGAAGGTGCGGCCGTCGACTCGCGCCTGCGCAGACGCAGCAGTGCCGGTACGGCGCTGGCAGCGAGTGCAGTGGCAGTAGCCCGCGGCTGGCAGAGGCTCGGTGAGCTCGAACCGAACGCCGCCGCACAAGCAGCCACCCGTCATCGAGGGATCACTCATCGCGGACAAGTCTGACACTCGTGCTGCCGCGGCGGACAAGGGCGGCAGCTCTGCGTCGCCGACCCCGCCAGCGCCCTCCTGGCCGCGCTTCCCGGGTCTCAGGGCGGGTTCGGCATAGATACCATCGCGGGGGCGAAACCAGGGGATCCGCCTCGCGCCCACATGGGCCGGCCGTGCAGCACCCGCGGAGCAGCGGCGCCGTTGCCGCGGACGCGCTCGCTATCGGGGACGAAGGTACGCAGGGCGGCCAGCGCGTCGAACCGGCCCCGTCAGAGCGACGATACTTTGTCGATGACCTCGGCAACGTGGATCGTCGCGCTCGACCTACGCGCCCCTAGAGCGTGGCGACTCCAGCTCGGCCGAGGTTGACCAGCCGAGCCCGCAAACGACATGCGAGGGACCGTGATCTGAATGAATACCAATCAAGAGTCGGACGGCGCGACACGGGTGGCCTACATCCTCGGCGTGCCCCTGGCCGAGAACGTCGTGCGCCAATGGCCGCAGATGGGCGAGATCGTGCGCAGCAGTAAGCTCGTCGCCGATGTCGAGGGCAACTTCCCCGAGCTCACATTGGAGGTCGGCAGGCGCCTACAACTCGACGATGTCATCGTGGTTGAGTGGACCTGCAACTACGGTGACGGACGCCTTTACCGGAACGTGACCATCGGAGAGTTGGAGGCTGGCCAGGCCGTGCGCGTCACCGACTACTGGGGAGAGCCCGTCGCGACGCCCGAATGGCGTCAGCCGCTGACTGATCGACTCGACATGCCGGGCGACGGGATTTGGCCCGACAACGAGCATCTCGGCCACTACTAGTGCTCGAGTCGCGGTATCCGCGCTTAAGAGGGCTCCGCGAGGAGCGGCTGGACGTACGGCGTGGGAGGCAAAGCGGGTCTCGTCTCGCGGGTTCTTCACTGCTCAAGGCGTATCGCTTCCGCATCATCGGGAGGGACCAGAAGCTCATCGTTGATGCGGCCGCGCAATCGCAAGTAGCCGAAGCAAAAGGGCTGCTGCCTTCACCGCGCTCGCGATGCGCCACACTCAACGGCGGCGGCGAACTCGGCGGGTGCATCGATCATGGCGTGGCTCGCGCCAGGTATGTGCTCGGTCTGGATCCCGGGCACCTTGGCGACGAGCTTCGCGTGTGTCCGTTGAAACCACGGATGCGTCAATTCGCCCAACAGGAATGTGATTGGAGCGCCGATCGCCCTCAACTTCCGCACAGACAACTGCTCGAAGGCGCTCCCCCGAGGGTGGTAGTCAAGCTCCGCCAGAACCGGGCGAGCGTTTCCGAGCAAAAGCTCGCGCAGCTCCACTGGGAAGCGGTCGAACGCGTTGCCCCCCGTCCGGTACGTATATCCCCAGCGGAAGAACGTCGCCGCCGCGTCCCGCGGTCTTCGGCGCAGCTGTTCCCACTTGGCGCGCGCGACCAGCCCCAAAAAGCTCGAGGTCGCATAGCGCACGCCGTGGAACGGCGCCTCGGCTAGAACCAGCGCTCGCACCAGATCCGGTCGCTCAGTCGCCAATGCAAGCGCGACATTCCCGCCTGAGCTGTGACCGACAACGACGGCAGGGCCGCCCACCACCCGCTCGATCAGCTCGATCGCGTCGGCGACGTGTCGCTGGTAATCGCGGACCGGACGATGCTTGGAGCGCCCGTAGCCTCGCCGGTCGTACGCGATCACCCTGTGGCGCGCCGAGAGATCGTCGAACGCTGGCTCCCAGAACTCGATCTGAGGCCCGGTGCCATGAACCAGCACGAGCGGATCGCCGCTACCGCGCTCCTCATACGCAAGTTCAACACCATCGAGCGCCAACGCCTGCACGGAGCGACTCTACTGTCTGCGCGGAAACCAGGAAAGCCGCAAAGTGTCGCCTTGATCGAGACGCAGCGCTTCGACCCGGCACTGTGGCGGCCACTCCTCTCGGGCGGAGCAGAAGCGCCTGGCCCTCGCCGACACCGGGCCGTGCTGACCCGCGCAAGGGAGGTCCGGTGCCAGACCGTGGCGGTGCGCGGTGTGAGAACGAAGCAGGTGTATTACGCGATGCCGAGGTGCGCCCGGCAGTCAGTCAGCGGACTCCGGGTACTCGCGGAAATGCATTCCGGATCCCACGCGCGGCTGCTCAGACCGCGGTCTCTAGGCGATCCTTGCCAGCGCGGGGTTGCTGGCAGGGCGGTCCGGTGGCACGCAGACCATTCCGTCGCTGAACCCGGCCGAGCCGATCGCGAAGGCGGCGTTGAACCGGTCGAGGTTGACGAGCGTCAGCAGTGCTGTGATCTCGACGAGCTGCTCGTCGCTGAAGTGCTCCTTCATCTGGTCGAACAGCTCGTCGGTGACATCGACCGGCGTTCGCATCACGGCTACCGTGTAGTCGAGCGCCAGCTTCTCGCGGTCGGTGAAGAGGTCGCTCTGGCGGTAACGCGGCAGGGCGAGCAACTCCTCATCGGAGAAGCCTGAGTTGCGACAGACCTGCGAGCCGAGGTCCACGCAGAACTCGCAGCCGATCATCTGCGCGCCCTTCAGCTCGACCAGGTTCCTCAGGCGCTCGTCGACGGACCTCCCCTTGCGCACCGCCTGGTTGAACCTGCCCATCCCCGTCATCATCTTCGGCTGGTGGGCCCAGATCTCCATCGGCTCGATGCCGCTACCAGTCTGCGGCTCGCGGCCCGTGAGCTTCTTCATCATCCTGGGTCCGAGCCTGTAGACGAGCCTGACCATCGGCCCAGCCTTGCTCTTCGATACTCCCTTGATGCGTGCCATCGGGCTCCTCTGTCACATGGGTTGGGGTTCGTGGGTCTATCGGGTATGACCCGCGAGACGCGGACTGTGTGACAGCGATGGACGAAGTTCAGTTGGCCGACAGGTTCGACCGCCAGCGGCCCCAGCTGCGAGCGATCGCCTACCGGATCCTCGGCTCATTGAGCGACGCCGACGACGCCGTGCAGGAGGCGTGGCTACGGCTGCAGCGGACCGACGCAGAGCAGATCGACAGCCTCGAGCGGTGGCTGACGACGGTCGTCGCCCGGATCTGCCTGAACATGCTCCGGTCCCGCCGGACCCGCGGCGAGCAGCCGCTCGACGGCTTCCTGCCGGAGCCGATCATCGACAACCCGCGCGCCGGGACCGATCCCGAGCACGAGGCGCTGCTGGCCGACGCGGTGGGGATCGCGCTGCAGATCGTGCTGGACGCGCTCAGCCCTGCCGAGCGGCTCGCGTTCGTGTTACACGACATGTTCGCGGTGCCGTTCGACGAGATCGCGGCGATGCTCGATCGGTCACCGCAGGCAACCCGTCAGCTCGCCAGCCGGGCCCGCCGCCGGGTGCGCGAGACGGCACCGCGACCGGACCCGGACCTGACCCGCCAGCAGGCGGTGGTCGACGCCTACTTCGCTGCCGCGCGGGAGGGCGACCTCGAGGCGTTGGTGGCAGTGCTCGACCCGGACGTAGTGCTCCGCGCCCACCGCCGGGACGGCGACCCGCTCGAGCTGCACGGCGCCGCGCGGGTCGCGCGAGGCGCAATGAGCGCCCGGCGTTTCGCGCCGTATGTTCGCCCGGCACTGGTCAACGGCACCGCCGGCGTCGTCGCGTTCGACGGCGAGCAGCCGTTCGCGGTGCTCGCGTTCACCGTTGTCGGCGACCGCGCGGCCGCGATCGACGTGTTCAACGACCCCGAACTGGTCGCCAAGCTCGACATCCGCGGAATCACCGCCTGAATGACACAGCCACGCGAGCACGTGAGCTACGAGTACCCAGCCAGCACAACGGCAGGTGTTGACTCAGAGCGGCGCGAGCCCCGCTCCTCGCCAGCATGGGTTTCGACGGTGGCGCAATGTCATCGCAGCAAGGGGCTCGCGGGGCTCGCGCCTGCATCCCGCGCGGAGGAGAGCGCGCCCCCGGGGCGGCGAGATTCTCGTCGTGGCGGCGAAGCAGGAGCGGGCGACGTGGACTGGGACGCGCCTGCCTCTGCTCAGATGCAGCATGCTGCTGCAGCGCTGCCGCAATGTCGGGATCGACCAGCGGTGCGAGACCCGCCCGCACCGGCCCACGCCGCGACCTCCCGTGTGGGCTCTCGACGGCGTCGCCGCGCACCTTCGCTCGTTCAGGGCGGCGGCGCATGGCCTAGCGTCGTCCACGGTTTGCGTCAGGACTTGATGCGAGGGGCGATCTCGGCGGCTGCCAGCTCTATCTGTCGCGGCTCGTCGCCCAGCAGCCAGAGGTACACACGCTGACACCCGCTGCTCGCATACCGTGAGAGAAGCTCCGCGCAATTCTCGGCGGAGCCCACGCAGACGCGCTCGCGGAGCTCGTCGACGGGGCGGTTCAGCAACGGGGCGAGCACATCCGCGAGGATGCGCTCGCGCTCGGACTGGCTCTCTGTTATCCAAGTCCACATGGTTGCGAGTGCGTTCGGGAACTGCTCAGCGTGCCGGCCCTGGCGGCGAAGCTCGTCGCCCAGCAGCCCATTGGTGCAGGCAAACTGCTCGGGAGTGGTGTTGTAAGCAGATGCCAGCCAGCCGTCGCCCAAACGGGCTACGCGGCGCAGTCCCGCCGCCGATCCCCAGCTTCCGATCCACAGTGGAACGCCGCCGTCTTGCAGAGGCGCCGGCCTCAACGCGAGATCATGCGCGGTGAAGTATCGCGTGTCATCGGGCGGGCTCTCTTGGCGAAGCAGCGCCCGTAGAATCCGCACCGACTCATCGAACCGCTTCCACCGGTCATGGAATGGGATTCCGAGGGCGTCGTAGTCGCGTTCGGAGGATCCCGGACCGACCCCAGCGATCACCCGTCCGCCGGACAGGACGTCCAGCGCCACGAGCGCCTTTGCCAGCGGCACGGGGCCGCGCAGCGCCGCCAACGCGATCGTCGTCGCCAGCGTCATCTCGCCCGAGCGATCGATCACCGCCGCCAGGGCCGTCGGACCGTCCAGCCAGGGGGTGGAGAACACAAAATGATCATTGGCCGAGACGGCCACGAATCCCGACTGCGCCGCCGCGTCGACCGCTGCCTGCAGGCGGCCCAGGGACTGTCCTTCATCCCGGAACTCCATTAGAGGCAGATGCACGCCAAGCTCCACGCTGTCGATGCTCCCACACACCTGAACTCCGCGAACGCTGCCATCTACAGCGAAAGCTCCGCAACCGACAACGCTGCCTCGCGAGACTGATCGTTTGGAACGAGGGGAGCAGCTTCACCGACGAGGGTCGAGAGTTGCGCCGAATCGCGAAAGCGGGTGTCTGCCCGAACGGGTCGCGAAACCTGCTCGTCGCCAGAAGCGGGACGGCATTGGCGCTCGCGCCTGCTTTCGCACGAGGATGTCGCCTACCGGGTGATCGCCGCCCAGCAGAAGCCCGATCACGCGACGATCGCGACGACGAGCGAGCGCACGGGCCGGGGCTCGCTCTCTCGCACTGCGCGAAAGCGAGCGTCTTGCTGCTCCGCGTTCTTGACACCTAGCCGTGGATACGGCCGGACGCCGTGCCGCGGACGCGCAAAGGTCAACCCTCACGTAGTCGTCCGCCGTGACTGGCGCGCTGAGCCGGGGTTCGGGACTTCCTGAAAGCGCACTCGCCCTAACGCCCATCAAGCCCCAATGGCGTCGTGACGATCCTCCGGGAAGCTATCGCCAAACGAAGGCAGGCCGCTGCGCGACGCGCCACTCGAAGCCTCGTCCTCGATCACGTCCCAATGCTCAGCCAACAGCCCGTCCGCTATCCGCACGATGTCCACCACGATCCGGTTTGGGCGACCGTCGCCATATCCCCACAAACGCCCGTGCGCCATCACCAAATCGCCCTCCGCCACCATTGCTCCCATCTCACGCTGGTGGCTTGAAGGGAGCGACTTGACCAGCTCAACTAGACCTTCGCGGCCCGGCGGAATATGGGCGCTGTGTTGGATGTAGTTCGGCGAAAAGAACGTCTCGGCCACCGGAAGTCTCGTCGGTTGAACAGTGCGTCAAGCGCATCGCGCACGATTGCCTTGTTTCGTTCCTCAATCGAGCCGGTCATGATTGTCCCTGAGCCGCTGAGGAAGGCCTCGACATCTCCGGCAAACTCTGTCGCGTGCTGGAAGAGGAAGCCGTGTGCGGAGTCGGGGTAGATCTTGGCTTTGGCCTGCGGAATCAGGCCCGCTAGAAGGTAGGAGTAGTGCGGCAGGATCATGGGGTCGCTGTCGCCGTTGGCGATGAAGACCGGACACTCGATCGCGCTGACACGCTGGAGCAGCGCGTGGTTGGGCACGCCCCACGAGCACACCGCGTCGTACTGCGCCTTCCGCGTCTGCCACGTCGTTTCGACATCGCGGTCCTCCGTGCGAGCTCCGAAGATGCGCTGGAGTGACTGCTTTCCGGCGTCTTGGCTTGCGGGGGATGGCGCGTAGAACACGGAGAGGACCCCCTCGGGCGCGACCTGGGGAACGCCGACGGCGTCGATCACGTCCTTCGCCCACCCGTGCATGCCGGCAGCTCCCTGGGGCGCGGAGGACGCGAGAACGACGCGTCGGACCAATGCCGGCCGGGTCAGCGTGATCTCCTGCGCTATGAAGCTCCCGATCGAGAAGCCGAGGAGGTCGACCTGGGCGAGCTCCAGTGCGTCGAGGAACACGATGGCGTCGCGGGCCATCTCCGCGATCGTGTGCGGCGTCTTTCCTGTCGAGCCGCCGACGCCAGTGTTGTCGAACGTCACGACACGCCGGTTTTCCGCGAGCGTGTCGACGAGCGCAGGATCCCAATTGTCCAGGTTCCCGCGGAAATGCTGCAGGAGGACGAGCGGCACGTCGCCGCTGCCGAGATCGCGGTACGCGAAGGTCGTCCCGTTCGCCGCCTCGACCCGACGGTTCTCGGAGTTTATGTAGCTATCAGCCGCGGTGGTTGAGCTCATCGGTTTCCTTTCACTTAGGGTTGGCCAAACTCGATGTCACCGAGGTCGATGGGCACAATCAGGACTCCTACGCCCGCCCCGCCTCGTCGCGGGGTGGATCCGGTGCTTCGTTGGCAAAATGATGTGCAGTCGACGGGCCGGAACTCGCTGACGCTCGTGTGAGCTGGCACGCTCGATCGTCGCCCTGGCGGGCTTCAGCGTGATAGTCATACTGTCTCCTCTCCTAGCGCGAGAATCGGTCCGGCGTGGCTCTGCTCAGCTATCCATGACGCCGCCAGCGTCGTCCACGCCGCCGCGTCGCCCCTGCCCCGCGCCAAGCCGAGGCTGTGCGGGCCGTGGGCGAATACGTGGACAGAGTGGGGAACCCCGTGTGCGGCGAGAGACGCCGCCAGGCGGTACGTGTGCTCGGGTGGGACGTAGGGGTCCTCGGCTGTGTGCCACAGAAAGAACGGCGGCGAGGCCTGGGTCACCAGCGCGTCTAGGGAGGTCGCGCGACGGAGCTCGGGCGTCGCGTCGTCGCCCAACAGGATCACGCGTGCCGGCCGATAAGTCTCTGTCTCCATCGACGTGATCGCGTAGCCGAGTACAGCGAAATCAACCGCGTCGCCATCATCACCGCCCGGCGCGAGTGCTGCCAGCCCGGCGAGATGCCCGCCCGCGGAGAAGCCGATCAACCCGATGCGCACCGCGCCGCCGTCACTGAGCCGGTGGATCTCAGCCCGAAGGGCGTGCAGCGGCACGGGGTGGCGCACCAACAACGGGTAGCGAAACACGCTGGCACGGACACCCAGCCCGCTCAGCCAGCCCACGATCGGCTCGGCCTCGTTGGCCGCGTGCTCGGCGTAGCCCCCGCCGGGCAGGACGATCACGTGTGTTTCGGAAGCACTCAACACGCAGCGCCGACCGTTGGCGTCACTTCGGATGCTCAACCTCTGGACCTCGCGGTGCGGTGGGCTTCGATCCAGGACCTCGTCAACTCCAGGTAGTCATCGGCGCCGTCCTCCCACGCGAAATGGCCGGTATCCAGGATGTCGAGCTTGCTGCCGTTCAGTCGCGCGTGCAGGAACTCGGCGTTGCTCGGCGGCACGAGCGAGTCGTGGCGGCCGGCGATGATCTGAACCGGGGTCCGGATGTCGCCGAGTCGTTCCGCCATGACCGGCAGGTCAGTCGGATAGCTGCGCACATAGGGCGCTGACTCGACGAAGCGCTCGCCCGCGTAGGACGTCAGATAGTCCTCTCGTACAGCCACGGGCAAGGTGTGTCGCTCGATGGCTTCGAGTGCTCCGGCGACGATGTCACGTCCATCGATTCCCTGGAATCCGCTGAGGTCCGGAGCCTCGATGATTTGCTTGAGTGCGCCTGTCACCTCGAGCGGGAAGGATGCGCCGCCGCTGCCGACGACGGCGCTGGGGAACCGGTCAACGTCCTTGGCTGCCGCGAACAGGACGGCGCCGGTCCCCACGTCGGGCCCCACCACGTGCGGGTGGCCCAGTTCCCACTCGTCGATGAGCCGCAGCAGGAACCCACCCATGGCATGTGGGGAAAGCAGCTCAGCTCGGCGCTCGGATTGACCGAAGCCCGGGAGATCGATGGCGACCAGGCGTGCGTTCTCGGCCAGGCGCGACCAGATCGTGTCCCACGCGAAGAGGCTCTCGGGCCAGGGATTGAGGAGCAGGACCGTCTCATCCGCGACTCCCTCGGTCTCGGCGTACCTGATCTGGAGGCCGTCGGCCTCGCGCCGTCGTGGGCTCATATGGACCGCACTGCCTGACATGAATCACGCCTCCTATTCGTAACCGATGATCGATGGGCCGCTCGTAATGTCTGAGCGCTTGCGGAATGCTGAGTTGTTCGTGTGTAGGGTTCGATCAACATGCATCACATCGACGGGTTGGGCGTTCGGTCAGGCGGGGCGGAACGGCCGCCCCGCCTGACTCGGGCCACGTCTGTGCGGGGAGTTATCGTGCTTATGCCGTCGCCAGGGATCCTTGGACGGCCGTCGCGAGGTTGCGGATCGCGTCGAGCACGATGTCGGGGTGGGAGAGCATCGGGACGTGGCTGCTTTCGACCTCGTACGTCGTGGCACCCATGCGCTCGGCGGAGAACCGCTCCAGCTCTGGATTGACCGCATGGTCCTGCGTGGCCACGATGTAGGCGCTCGGCTTCGTCCTCCATGCGGCGCCTGGGATCTTTTCGTTGAACAGGTTCGCGGCGGGCGGCGTCGCGGTCGCCCACACGATCTGCTTCTCCTCCTCGGACAGGTCCCCCGCGAAGGACTCGATGCCTTCCGGGACCATCCATATGCGCCCGTCCGCGACCTCGATCTGTCCGAACACGTCGGTGGTCGGGAACTTGTCCTGCTGGCCCTGTGGGGTCTCGGTCTCATCCGGCGCGAGCGCGGAGATGTAGACGAGTCCGGCGATGCGGTCGTCGATTCCGGCGGCTGTAATGACGGCGCCGCCGTAGGAATGGCCGACGAGGATGGAAGGGCTGGAGACCCGTCCGAGCGTGCGAATCACGCTGTCGACGTCGCTCTGGCATGAGTCGAGGTTGTATTGGCAGGCGATCACCTGGTACCCCTCGGCCCGCAGTGGGGGGATCAGCTTGCTGAAGCACGAACCGTCGGCCCAGATGCCGTGGCAAAACACGATGCTGAGCTTGCTCTCGGTGGACATGGCCATCCTTTCGGTAGTAGCGGTGCAATCGAGCAGGAGCCTGACTCGTAGCGTCCGTGTTCTCTTGAGTCACGCGACTGCTTCTCGCGGGGTGATCAGGCAGCGCCGGTCGAGGAGAGCAATGCCATCGGTACCTCGACGCGGAGCGCCTCCAAGAGTGCTGCGAGCTTTCTGTCGAGCTCGACCCCGACTGCTGAGACCGCGGGGATTCCGAAGCTGCCGAACTGCGTGCTCGGCTGCTCGACGGTGAACCACGCGCGTTCGTGTGCGTCTTCCCAGATGACCGTATGCAGCGGCGCGTAGAGCATGGCGCGAGGGTCGTGGCGGAACATCTGCTCGGCGATCGTGACGTTGCCCATGAGGTAGGCGACGCAGTCGTTCTCGTCGCTCGCGAGCTGCATTACCGGATGGACGTCGTTGCGCCAGTAGATGAGAAATCCGTGCGGGGCCCACTCGGCGTGCGCATCGATCACTTCCGACCAGCTCGCTCCGCGCTGCACGAGCCCAGCGATCTCCTCGAGCGGATTCGCGGGCACCGCCTGCTCGTAGAGCCGCTGGAACCCGCGGACGCCGGGGACCTCGACGGTCAGCCGTCTCGCGGTGTAGGTCTCATGGCTCGTCGCCACAGGGGAAACGTAGGTCTGACCGGCGCCGCTTCGCTTGAGTCATGCGACTGCTTTGCGCTTATCCTCGGCGAATGACCGTCTCGAGCCCGCCGGATGCGGCCAGCGAGCTGATCGGGCGCACCGACGAGGTCGCGCGGGTCGACGCGCTTCTGGACCGCATCCGCGACCGCGGCGGAGCGGTGGTGATCCGCGGGGAGCCTGGGATCGGAAAGTCGGCGCTGCTGGACCACGCCCGCCCCCGCGCGAGCTCTTTGGGTGCCCGCACGCTCGCGACCGTAGGCGTCGAGTCAGAGTCTGAGCTCGCGTTTGCGGGACTGCACCAACTGCTTGAGCCGATTGGCAGCTACGTCGAGCGGCTTCCGGATCCCCAGCGACAAGCGCTCGACGCAGCATTCGGCGTTGCCGACCTGGTGGAGGCGGATGCGTTCCGCGTCGCACTTGCCGCCTACCGGCTCGTTTCCGACGCGGCGGACTCGAGCCCACTGCTGTTGATCGCGGACGACGCTCAGTGGCTCGACCGTTCGAGCCTTGACGTGCTGGGTTTCATCGCGCGGCGGCTGGACAACGAGCCGGTAGTGTTTATCGCCGGCGTTCGCGACGGGTTCTCGACAGCGCTCGAGGAGGGCGGATTGCCGATCCTCCAGCTGGGCCGCCTGTCCGCATCTGATTCCGAGAAGTTGCTTGACAGCGTCGCGTCGGGGCTGTCCCCGCACGTGCGCCGCCGCGTACTGGCCGAAGCCGCCGGCAATCCGCTCGGACTCGTTGAGCTCGCCCGGACAATGCCCGAGGCCGGCGACCCCGTCGAGCTGCTGTCGCCGACGCCGGCGGCGCTGACCGCGCGCCTGGAACGCGCGTTCGGGGCGCGCCTAGACGGGCTCGGCGAGGACACGCGCCTCGTTTTGCTTGCCGCCGCGCTCGACGGCAGAGCCTCGATCGCGGAACTCCTCTCCGCAGCCACGCGCGTCACCGGGCACGAGGTGACGCCTTCAGCTCTGGATAGCGCCGCCGAACGGGGCCTTGCGCAGGCGCACGGATCCGAGGTGCGCTTTCAACATCCGCTGATCCGCTCGGCGGCGCAGAGCACGGCGCCGCCGGCGCAGCGGCTCGCGATGTACGCGGCTTTGGCAGAGGTCGTGAGCGATCCGGAGCGTCGCCTTTGGCACAGCGCCGCGTGCGCAGTCGGACCTGACGAGAAAGTCGCCTTTGCATTGGAAGAGCAGGCGCAGATCGCGCGCCGGCGCGGCGCGGTCATGGTCGCCGCGGCCGCACTCGAGCGCGCCGCCATGCTCACGGCCGACCCGCGCCGCAAGGGAGAACGGCTGGTACAGGCGGCCGAGCTCGTGTACGACCTCGGACGCGTCGACGTTGTCAGCCGGCTACTAAGGGAGGCGGAGCCACTTGAGGTGGGTCCGCTCGAGGCCGCCCGCATGGCCTGGTTGCAGCAGATGATCAGCGGTGACGTCTGGTTCGAGAAGGGCGCCGCCAAGACGTTCGTCACGATCGCGGAACAGCTGCTCGCCGGCGGCGATCCGGATGCGGCACTGCGGTCGCTCGTGCCGATCGCGCATCGCTGTTGGTGGACGCGGTCCCGCGCCCGGACGCGGCAGTACATCGTCGATGCGGCCGAAGGCATCGGCCTTCCGGGCGATGACCCACGACTGCTGGTTGTCATCGCGCTCGCCAATCCGGAGTCCACAGCGCCCGCGGTGCGGGGCCGAGTGGCCCGCTTGCGGCTGCAGGAGACGACCGATCCGGTCGCTGCGATGTATGTGGGCATCGCCGCCGAGAAGGCGGGCGACTTCGCGGCAGGCTCGCGCTTCCTCGCGCGCGCGGTCGAGCGACTGCGCGAGCAGAGCAGGCTCGGCATGCTCACGCAGGCGCTCGTCCACTATGCATGGGCTGCCACCTACGCCGATGACTGGGAAGCGGCCGAGCGGGCGGGCGCCGAGGCCGCAACCCTCGCGCGCGAAACTCGCCAGCCCCAGTTCGGCCTCACCGGGCAGCTCGTCGCCGGGCTGGCCGCTGCGCTGCGCGGTAGCGAAACCGACCTTGATGCGATGCTCAGCGGGCCGGAGCGAGCACTGACGGCGATGAGGGGCGGCCCGTTGCTCGCCCCCGCGCACCTTGCCCGGGGTGCAGCCGCTCTCGGCGAGGGAAGGCACGACGAGGCATTCCGCGCGCTCTGGCCGGTGTTCGATGAGGACGATCCGGCGTATCACCGCTTCATGCGCTGGCCGGCCGTGCTGGACCTCGTCGAGGCAGGCGGTCGCGGCGAGCACGCCGCCCGAGTCATGAAGGTCACGGACGAGCTCGAGCAGATTGCGAGGCGCAGCGAGCCGCCGATCTTGCGCGCCGGCCTGGCCTGCGCGCGACCGCTGCTGAGCGATGACCATCACGCCGAGGCGCACTTCGTGGCGGCGCTCGGCGAAGAGTCGCGGAGCTACCCGTTCCTGCGTGCGCGGACGCTTTTCTCGTTCGGCCGCTGGCTGCGTCGGCAGCGGAGAAGCGCGGACTCACGTGCACCTCTACGCGACGCCATCAGCCTGTTCGACGCTTTAGGCGCGACGCGTTGGAGCGAACGCGCACGCCAAGAGCTGCGAGCCACCGGCGAGAAGATCGGGCCGCGCACGCCGGACGCTCGCGACCGGCTCACCGCCCAAGAGCTGCAGATCGCCCAGCTGGCGGCAGCGGGCCTGTCCAATCGCGAGATCGGCGAGCGGCTGTTCCTCTCCCACCGCACCATCGGATCGCACCTATACCGGATCTTTCCAAAGCTCGGGATCACTGCCAGGTCGCACCTGCCCGCTGCCCTACAGCCGCGGCGCGACGAAACAAGCGGCTGACTGAAGACACGCCGCTAGAGGGACGGCCCTTGAGATGCGCCAAAACGCGAGACCACGTCACCTGCATCCCTGCGCGAACGGGGGTCGGCGCGACCGGCCCACCGCGAGTCCCGCAAATCGCCAAGAGCGGGCACGTCGGTCCGAGACAAAGCGCATGTTTGGGATGAAATCCGATCGGTACCCAAGAGCCCGCTGAACATCTGTAGGGAATGTTCCGCTCGCTGCCGTCCCGGTTCGCGCAAGGTGCGAACTTCGCAGTGTTCGCAGCGTCTTGTCCGAAAGTGGAGACGGTGGGTTCGACGGGTGCGAAAACAGCGCTGAAAAACGGCATCACAGAGCCGATTACGCCATCCCTCGTCGTCGGTGCTGCGAACGCTCTGCGTACGCCGTACTTGGCCCGGAATTCGTCGAGGACCTGCCCGACCTTGGCGGCATCCGAGATCGGCGTCACGGTTGCGTTGAGCTCCGCTCCGCCGGCGCCGAGGCGGATCCTCGGCGTCTTCAGGACGTTCTTCGTGCTCGACTTCGATCCGGTCCTACGACATGCCCGCGATGAAGCTGCTCGGCGTCCTACTCCCAGGGGACCGGCACTGGGATCACGTCGAGACCGTCGATGTCGGCGAAGTCTGCAGGGTTGCACGTATACAGCGGCAAGCCGTTCGCGAGCGCAGTGGCGGCGATCATGGCGTCATATGCCCGCGCGGAGCTCTTGCGACCGGCACGACGCAACGACGCGGCAACGCGTCCGAACGCCCGCGCGGCGTCCGCGTCAAAGGGCAGCGGTCGAAAGTCTGCCTCGGCCTGCTGGAGGTGCGCCTGTCGCGCCGCGCGCTCCTCTCCCTCGGCGAGCAGCGGCCCGACGGACAGCTCTGCGAGGGTCACCGTGCTAATCAGCGGCTCGTCGGGTAGAAGTGTGGCGTCGGCTAGACGGCTCAGCAGGATGACGGTGGAGGTATCCAGAAGCCCCCGGGCTCGGGCCGCCGCCGCACTCACAGGCCGGAATCCAAGACCTGATCAATGTCGCGCCGCAGCGCACTCGGGTCGAGCCGCGGCAGGCGACGCCAACGGTCGAGCAACGACTCGGCCGACAACGCGCCCTCCGGCAGGGCGCGCAACTCGGCAACCGCTTTGCCCGCGCGCGTGATCGTGATCTGCTCGCCGTGTTCGGCGCGCTCAACGACATCGCCACCTCGATTGCGCAGATCGCGGATGGAAACCTCGGCCATGCCGCCAGTGTATCACACGTGAGACAGTGGAGACGGCGGGAATCGAACCCGCGTCCGCGATCGCGTGAGAGTGGCTTCTACGAGTGTAGCCGGCGCTCTGATCTCATCCCCCGCTCGCCTCGCCGGCGGGGTTGCGGGGGACCAGCCTCCTAGAGCTTCCCCGGCTTGGCGGAGGCGGACCGCGCCGGGTGAGCCTGCTTTCTGATCCCGGCCTTCCCCGCCACAGGCAAGCGAGGCCCGAGACCTCACGGCTTAGCTATTGACTAAGCGGCGAGGGCGTACTCGTGAGAGTCCGCACTTATTGTTTTCCCGGGTGTTTTACGAGGCCGCCCGGGACCTCGACTCGCCACCATCCTCACGAGCCGACCGCGTCGAAGCCTGTCGTCCCCGGGGATGCTTACCGATTCAGTGTAGCCGCCTGCGGACGAGCCGCGCGAGCCCGAACCACGCGACAGAGGCGCCGGAGAGGAAAAAACGACGCGGTTCCAAGCCGCTTGAGGAACCTACTCTGTCCGGCCCGAGGGCCTTTCTTTGCAGGTGGCGCGGCCTCACACCTCGTTGGCCTCGCTCTTTGCGGCTCGGTCCCGCGTCTGGATTCAAAGTAGCTCGCGGCGTCGACCGATGCAACCCTCGCTCGCGCCGTAGTTCGCATCTTCCGCGAAAAACGCACAGCCGTCTCGGCGCGGCTCGAACGGCGACGGGCACGTGCCCTACAACGGGCGCCACAAGAAGACGCCATGCAACCCGCGCGCGGCGCCGGTGCGCGGGGGAAACGGCCAGGCGTTAGGCAGCGCTTATCCGTGCTGCCACAATGGAGCTATGGACAATCCCGAGTTCTACCTGCCGGCTCGTGGTCCGGCGGTGCCCGGGGCATCTTCCGGCAACGTGCATCCCGGCGAGGACCCGTTCGGCCAGCCGGCACGGCGCGCTGGCGCGGTGAGGAGCCTGCGCAAGCGGATCGGGAGCGCGCTCGCGGCCGTTGGTGCGCTGATCGCGAAGTTCTTCGCTGCAATCAAAGGCGCGGTGCTGCTGCTGCCGAAGCTCAAGCTGCTGGCGACCGCTGGGACCGCGCTCGTGTCAGTCGCCGCCTACTCGCTGTTCTGGGGCTGGACGTTCGCGCTCGGCTTCGTCGTGCTGCTGTTCGTACACGAGATGGGCCACGTGATCCAGCTGCGCCGGGAGGGCATCAAGGCGAGCGCGCCGATGTTCGTCCCCTTCCTCGGCGCGTTGATCACCGCGAAGTCGCTCGGCGAGAACGCGCTGGCCGAGGCGCGCGTGGGCTTGGCCGGCCCGATTCTCGGCACCGTCGGCTCGGTGGCGTGCCTGGTGATCGGCGAAACGACCAACAGCGACCTGTTCCGTGCGCTGGCCTACATCGGCTTCTTCCTTAACCTCTTCAACCTGCTGCCCGTCGTGCCCCTCGACGGCGGTCGGGCGATGGCGGCGATGGCGCCATCGATGTGGTTCGTGGGATTCGGCGCGCTGATCGCGCTCGCGTTCGTCTTCCCGAACCCGATCCTCCTGATCATCATCGTGTTCGGCGGACTCGAGACGTGGCGGCGCTGGCAGCAGCGCAAGACGCGCTCGCTCCAGCAGGCGGCCTACTACCGCGTCTCTCCGCGCAACCGGCTGCTAGTCGGGATCGTCTACATAGGCCTTATCGCGCTGCTCGCGTTCGGGATGTACGACACGCACATCCTGTCCTCCGCAGGCCACAGCTTCCGCACGATCTGAGATCCGCGCTCGGCTCGGTCTAGCGCCTCGCCTCGCGCACGGCGCGTTCCATGTCCCGCTTGGTCTCCCGCTCGCGGATCGCCTGGCGCTTGTCGTAGAGGTCCTTGCCGCGCGCGAGCGCGATCTCGACCTTCGCGTGCGGACCGGCGAAGTAGATGCGCGTCGGCACGAGCGTTAGGCCGCGCTCCTGCGCACGGCCGGCGATCCTGTCGAGCTCGCGACGGTGCAGAAGCAGCTTGCGTGGGCGCTCCGGGTCGTGGTTCTCGCGAGACGCAGGAGCGTAGGGAGGGATGTGGACGGAGTACAGCCACAGCTCACCGTCGCGCACCGCCGCGTAACCGTCCTTGAGCTGCGCGCCGGACTCGCGCAGCGCCTTGACCTCGGTGCCCTTGAGCACGATCCCGGACTCCAACCGCTCGATCAGCTCGTAGCGGTGGGACGCGTAGCGGTTCGACGCCACGTCGCCCGGGGCGACCTTGCGCTTTCGCTTTCCCTTTGCCATACCTCCGAGACTAGCCGGCAGGCTCGAGGTCGACGCGTCCGCGGACTGCATCCACGCGCACCACGCGGACCTCGATCGGGTCGCCCAGGCGGACTATGGCGCCGCTGCGCTCGCCTCGCAGGATCGTGCCCTGCTCGTTGAGCTCCCACCACTCGCGTGCGCCTTCCTCCTCGACGCCGCGTCCGCGGCCGGCATCGCGCCTTCGACTGCCAGAGGCCTTCGCTTGCCGCGTCCTCGCGGCGCCGGCGCTGCCGTCGCCGCCGACCGCCGCGGGCGTCGCCGGCGCGCGCATCAGCCTAACCGGGAGCATGCCCTCGAAGGGCGGCGCGACGCTCTCGCTTTGCAGCTCCTTGCGAGGGCCGAAGCTGACGAACGCCCCGGCGGAGATCAGCCCGCTGATCTCGCCGGCGAACACCTGCTCGGAGCCGTCCTCATATAGCGCCTGCTCGAGTGCGAAGCAGCGCGCGATGTCGTCGGCATCCCGCTCGATGGTCATCGCGTCGCGCTCGCGTTCGGAGGTCCATGCCCCGAGCTCGACCAGCTCCTCCGAGCGCGGCGCTCGCTCCCGCCCGCCGAGCGCCGAAAGCAGCGCACGGTGGCAGATCAGGTCGGGATAGCGCCGGATCGGCGATGTGAAGTGGCAGTAGGCCTGCGATCGCAGGCCGGCATGGCCGAGGTTCCGCGGCGAGTAGTAGGCCTGCTTCAGCGAACGCAGCACGAGCGAGCTGAACGCCAGGCGGCCGCGGCCTGTCCGACGAACGTGATCCTCGACGTGCCTCGAGATCAGACCGATCAGCTCGGCGGCCTGCGAGGCGGACATCGGCTCGGGCACCGGCGGCGTCGGCACCTCGAGCGAGGCGAGCTGCTCGACGAGCCGCTCGACGCGCGCCGGGTCCGGAGGCTCGTGGACGCGGTACAGGCACGGGACGCCGCGCGCGGAGAGCAGGCCGGCGACGGCCTCATTCGCGGCGATCATCAGATGCTCGATCAGGCGGTGCGCCTCGGTCTGCACGCGCCCGCGGACGTCGATCACGTTGCCGTCCTCGTCGAAGGAGAACTCGGGCTCCTCGGAGTCGACGACGAGCGCCCCGCTCTGCTCGCGCCTTCGCTGCAGCGCCGCCGCAGCCCGGCGCGCCGCGGCGAGCGCCGTGCGCCAGGGATCAGCGGCCTGCTCGCTTCCGGCGAAGATCCGGTCCACGCGCTCGTAGTCCAGGCGCGCGTCGGAGCAGATCAGCGAGCGATAGAAGGAGGCGCGAGTGACCGTCGCCGCGCGGAGCTCGAGCTCGACCGTGACCGCGGGGCGTTCGGCTCCCGGACGCAGCGAGCACGCGTCGCTCGAGAGCGCAAGCGGCAGCATCGGCTCGACCCCTCCGGGGACATACACGCTGTTGGCGCGTCTACGCGCCTCGCGGTCGACGAGCGACCCCTCGGGCACGTGCGCGGCGACGTCGGCGATGTGCACCCACACGCGCGTGGCGTCGCCCGCGATCGCCTCGGCGGAGATCGCGTCGTCGAAGTCGAGGGCGCTCACCGGGTCGACGGTGAACGTGGCGAGCTCGCGCAGGTCCCGCCTCTGTTCTGGAGAGGCTCGGACGCGCTCGGCGGCGGCCTGCGCCTCGTGCTCGACCGCCGGATCGAAGCCGCGATCGAGGCCGCGATCGAGCATCAGGGCCTCGAGCACGTCGCGGGCCACGTCGGGACGTCCGAGCACGCGCACGATGCGCGCGTCCGAGCGCCGCCGCGCGCTCTGCACGAGGACCAGGTCCCCAGGGTTGGCGCGGGGCCCGGACCGGCCGGACGCGCTCGACTTGATCACCAGGCGCGCCGGGCCGCCCCTGCGCGGCCCGGCGGGGACCTCGTGGCGAGGAAACAGCGGCTCGGCGACGAGGAAGCGTCCGCGGCGTTCGAGCACGGCGACGCTCGCGCCAGCGGGGGCGGGAGCGTCACGCGGCGAGGAGCCCGCACGGCGAGGCGTGTTCGAGGCGCTCACTTCACTTTCGCGGCGAGCGTGTCCAGAGCGACGTCCAGGCCGTGTTCGGTGTCCACGCCGCTCGCGACGGGGACTTCGGGTGTGATACCCGCGCCCTGTTTGACCCCGCCGCCGCCGAGGTTGCGACCGTCCGGCGTGAAGTACTCGCCGACGGTGATCTCGAGCGCGCCGCCGTTCGAGAGCGGCTCCTGCTCCTGGAAGACGCCCTTGCCGAATGTGTGGGTGCCGACGACGGTCGCCCGGTGATGGTCCTGGAGGGCGGCGGTCACGATCTCCGCGGCGGAGGCGGTATTCATGTCGACGAGCACCACGACAGGTATCGAGCCCGGGATCGCGTCGCCTGTTGCCGTGAGCGTCTCACTCGGCTGGGAGCGTCCGTGGGTGCTGACGATCGTGCCCTTGGCGATGAAGATGCTTGCGATCAGCTGAGCCTCCTCGACCAGGCCGCCGCCGTTCGCACGCAGATCGAGCACGATCCCGCGGGCGCCGATTTTGAGCTCGTGTTCGACGGCTTCGCGCACTTCGCCGTGAGCCCCCGGGCTGAACGTCGCCAGCGCAACGACGCCCAGCTTGACGCCGTGTACGGTCCTCGTCTCTGAGGCGACGACCGGCTCTGAGATCGTCGCGCGCGTGATCGTCACGCGGCGCAGCGCAGCACGAGCGGCGTGCGGCGTGCGGGGAGCTTCGACCTCGAGCTCGACATCGGTGCCGGGCAGCCCTTTGATGAGTGCCGTGGCGCTTTCCGCCGAGAGCCCTTCGAGCTTGCGTCCGTTGACCCCGATGATCAGCTCGCCCGCCTTCAGGCCGGCGCGTTCGGCTGGCGAGGAGTCGAACACGCGGGCGATCAGCAGCCCGCGGCGTTCGGGACCGACGGCCACGCCGATGCCGGTGAAGTGAGGCGGGGAGTCGAATTCGTGAAATTCGGCCGGGGTCAGATAATGGGAGAAGCGGTCCCCGAGGCTGGCGACCGCGCCGGCGATCGACGCGTTGGCGAGCCGGCCGGACGGGATCGGGCGGTAGTAGTCGCTCGAGATGCGTTCGATCGCTTCGTCGACGACCTCCGTCTTGTGGTCTGCGACGAATGCGCTGCGCAGGAAGCCTGGAAGGTCATTGGGGTGGCCGCCCAGCCACAGACCCAGCGCGAGCAGGACCGGTAGCAGGACGACCAGGACGATGGTGCGCGGATTGCGAGGGCTCCTGGACATGGAACTGCAGGCAAGCGTAGTCGAGGCGCGGTGAGTCCCCGGAGGGAACCTTCTAGGGTGAGCGCATGGCCAGCGTCGCGACCAGCACCGTCTCAGCCAACGGGCTGCAGATCAACCGCATCGCACTGCCCGGGACCAGGGCGGTGACGGTGCTCGTGGCGTTCGACGCCGGCGCGCGCAACGAGCGCCCGCAGGAGAACGGGATGGCTCATTTCCTCGAGCATCTCGTGTTCAAGGGCGGAGAGAAGTACCCGACCTACAAGGACGTCAACGAGACGGCCGAGCACCTCGGCGGCGTCCTGAACGCGTACACCAGCCATGACCTGGTGGCCTTCCACATCACCGTCCGCGCCGAGAGCGCCGGGCCGGCGATCGATCTGCTCTCGGACTTCGTCGGCCGGCCTCGGCTGGACCCCGAGGAGCTCGACCGCGAGCGCGGCGTGGTCATCCAGGAGATCAACAGGGCCTACGACGAGCCTTCGACCGTCGCCGAGTACCTGATCGACCGAGCCGCGTTCGACGATCACCCATTGGGTCGGACGGTTCTCGGGCCGGAGGAGAACCTTCGCAGCTTCACGCGCGAGGGGATCATCGCCTTCCGCGAGCGTCGCTGGGCCGGCTCGCGGGGCGGCGTCTTCCTGGCCGGGAATCTCGAGCACCTGCCGCCGGAGGAGGAGCTGCACGAGCGCTTCGCCCGCTTTCCCGCCCTACCCGACCCCGACCCGTACCTGCCGGCGCCGGACTTCTCGCCACGGAAGCTCGTCGACCGGCGCGAGACCAACCAGTCGCACCTGCGGATGATCTACAGGCCTGACATCGCGGTCAGCGACGTGAGCGAGCGCGCGGCGCTCTCAATCTACTCGACGCTGCTAGGTGGCTCGATGGGCTCGAGACTGTTCGAGGAGATCCGCGAGAAGCGCGGGCTGTGCTACTCCGTCTACGCGGTCGATCACGCGTTCGCCGACGTGCCGATCCTGCAGATCGGATCGGGCCTGGACTCCGCCAAGACGATCGAGGCATATACGCGCATGCGCGAGATAGTCGACGAGTTGCGCGCGCAGGGTCCGACCGAGGAGGAGGTCGCGCGGGCCCGCGCATATGCGGCTGGGCGGCTCGTTCTCGCCTTCGAGAACACCAATGCCGTGGCCCGTTACGCCGCCAACCAACAGGTCGTCTTCGGCGAGGACATCGACCCCGACGCGGCGATCGCCGCGCTCGACGCGGTCACCTTCGACGAGGTCCGCGAGGTTGCGGCGGGCCTCGCAGAGAAACTCGCCGTCGCCTGCGTCGGCCCGCACGGCGTCGAGGAGTTCTAGGCCAGCCATTCGCCTGCTCCTGCTGCGCGGGCAAGCGCGCACGGCGCGTGATCCTGCCGCGCCGGCAGCGGCGCCCGGCCGCAGGGCAGCTCAGGCGGCCGCCAGCGCCACCATGCGCTGCATCGCCGGATGCTCAGGGCCGACGATGCGCTCGAGTGCGACGGATGCGTCTGCGGCGGCGAGCGAGCCACGCTCGAGCATCGCCTCGATGTCAGCCCAGTCCTTCGTGCGGCCGATCAGCGCCTTGAAGACGGCGAGCTCGCGGCAGCCGAGCACGGGAATGCTGCGACCGGCGAAGCGTACGCGGCGCACGCCGCGCGCGACGTCCTCGTGGAAGGCGTGCACGCTGAGGAAGAGGTCGACGGGAGTGTCCTGCCACCACAACCGGGCCTGTCCCTCGCGCCGGATGAGCTCGAGCTCGCGCGGACCCCGCGTCAACCCGGCAGGCAGCGCGGCCAGCACCTCGCCGGCGAGCTCGGGTGCGACGAACACGTTGACGTCGAGATCCCGCGTGCCGCGGGGCTCCTCGGTGCAGAAGGCGAGCGCGATCGCGCCGCCGAATGCGTGCTCGAGCCCGGCGGCCGAGAGGGCGTCGTCGATCTCGAGCAGCCGCCGTGCGAGCAGGCTCATGCAGCAATCCGATGCAGTGGGGGATAGCGGAGCGCGCCACGGGGCCGGCTCGGAAGCAGCTCGGCGAGGTCGAGCACCTGCTCGAGGATCTCACCGGCGCGTAGGAGGTCGTCGTCCTCAGCGCGCTGGGCGACCTGCAGCTCGAGGCCGCCAGCGGACGCGATCCGGGCGAGTGCTGCGACCGACGGCTGGCGGTGACCGCGCTCGTAGGCGCTGAGCACCGAGCGTGTGATTCCCGTGCGCCGCGACAGCTCGGCCTGATTGATGCCGGCCCGCCGGCGCGTCTCGCCGATCAATTCTGCCGCGCGCATCTCCGGCTTCGAGTGCATGCCCAGCATGTTAGCGGATCCGCGAACTGTTCGCGTTTCCGCTACTCCAGCCGTGCGGCCTGGGCAGCGAGGCTCGGTCGCTGAGCCTCAGCCGATCGCGACCATGCGGTCTATCGGCACGCGCGCACGGGCGGCGATGTCCTCGGGCACCCGCACCTCGAACTTCATGTCGCGCAGCGAGTCGCGCAGCTTCGGCAGCGTGATCATCTTCATGTATACGCACTCGGCGACCGGGTTGGCCGGGATGAACTCGATGTGCGGCGCCGCCATGCGCAGCGGATAGAGCATCCCGGTCTCGGTCGCGACCACGGCCTCCCGGATCTCGCCCGGGGCATCCGCGGTCGTCGGCTCGGACGAGTACTCCAAGCCCGGTTCGCTGACCTGCGTGGCCTCTGGCGCCGGTGCCCGATCAGCTGACTCGGCGAACTTCAGCATCCCACCCGTCGAGAGCATGTGCACCCCCTCCGAAGAGACGTCCCCGGCCGCCACGTACTCCATGATGCTGGTGGCGCAGCCGCACTCGGGGTGGATCAGGAAGTCGGCGCCCGGATGTGCGGCCCGCGTGGCTTCGATGTCAGCCGGGCGGATGCCCGCGTGAACGTGGCACTCGCCGTCCCAGACGTGCATGCGCCGGCCGAGCTCCTTCTCGACGTAGGACCCCAGCCACATGTCGGGGCCGAAGAGGATCTCGGTGCCCTCGCCGTGCGTCTCATAGATGTGGCGCACGACGTCCACTGCGTTGGCCGACGTGCAGCAGTAGTCGGTCAGCGCCTTGACCTCCGCCGTCGTGTTGACATACATCACGACCACCCCACTCGGATATTCGGCTCGCCAGGCCGCGAGCTGCTCGGCGTCGATCGAGGCTGCGAGCGAGCAGCCCGCATCGAGGTCCGGGATCAGGACAGTCTTCTCCGGGCAGAGGATCGACGCCGTCTCGGCCATGAAGTGCACGCCGCAGAAGACGATCGTCTCGCCGGCGGCCGTCGCGGCCTGGCGCGAGAGCCCGAGCGAATCGCCGACATAGTCGGCGACGTCCTGCACCTCCGGGAGCTGGTAGTTGTGCGCGAGGATCACGGCGCCGTGCTCATCGGCCAGGCCACGCACCTCGGCCTGCAGAGCGTCGATCTCCTCGGCCGAGAGCGTCGTCTGGGTCGGTGCCATCGGCAAGGTCGGGGCCATAGGCAAGGTCGGGGCCATGGGGAGGTTCATGGCAGGGACTCCATCGCGAGGGAAAGATCGAGCGCTGGGGCGGAATGCGTGAGCGCGCCCATCGAGATCCATTCTACCCCCGTCTCCGCGCGCGACCGGAGCGTCTGCAGCGTCACGCCGCCGCTCGCCTCGAGCCGTGCTCGCCCTGCGACCTGCGCGACGGCGGCGCGAAGCTCGTCGTCGGTCATGTTGTCGAGCAGCAGCCGCGGCGCCCCCGCGGCGAGCGCCTGTTCGATCTCATCGGCGTTCGCGCACCTCGATCTCGAGCGTGTCGGCGAGGGCGGGCTCCGCCGCGCGTGCGCGCGCGAGGGCCTCGGCGATCCCGCCGGCGGCTGCGATGTGGTTCTCCTTGATCAGGATCGCGTCATACAGCCCCGCGCGGTGGTTGCTCGCACCGCCAGCCGCGACGGCGGCCTTCTCCAGTGCGCGCAGACCCGGCGTCGTCTTGCGCGTGTCGAGCACGCCGGCGCCCGTGCCCTGCACCTCGCGCGCCGCGCGCGCAGCCATCGTCGCGACGCCGGAGAGGTGGGCGAGGAAGTTCAGGGCGGTGCGCTCCGCGGTGAGCAGCGCGCGCGCGCGGCCCTCGATCGACATCACCGGCCCGCCGTCCTCGCGCCAGTTGCCCTCCGTCACCAGCCGCGTCATGCGCGCGTCCGGATCGAGCGAGGCGAACGCCGCCTCGGCGGCAGCGAGCCCGTAGATCACCCCGGGCGCCTTCTGCGTGATCAGCGCGCGCGCCCTCGCATCCGCCGCGACGGTTGACTCGGACGTGACGTCGCCCGAGCCGATGTCCTCCTCGAGCGCCCGTCGCACCAGCGCGGTGACATCGTCCACCTCTACCCGTCCGGCGACGCCGTGGTGAGCAGAAACGCGCGGACGAATCCATCGAGATCGCCGTCGAGGACACGCCCAACGTCGCCCATCTCATAGCCGGTGCGGTGGTCCTTGACCATCGTGTACGGATGGAGCACGTAGGAGCGGATCTGCGAGCCGAAGTTGACGTCCTGGGCCTCGCCCTTCTCCCGCGCGATCTCCTCCTGGCGTTCGCGCTCGGAGCGCTCGAGGAGCTTCGCCTGCAGCATCGCCAGGGCCGTGGCGCGGTTGGAGGACTGCGAGCGCTCGTTCTGGCACTGCACGACGATCCCTGTCGGGCGGTGCGTGATGCGCACCGCCGAGTCGGTCTTGTTGACATGCTGCCCGCCGGCCCCCGAGGCCCGGTAGGTGTCGACCTGCAGATCGTCCTCGTCGATCTCGATCTCGCCGGTATCGTCCACGACGGGCGCGACCTCGACGCCGGCGAAGCTCGTCTGGCGCCGGTGCGCGGAGTCGAATGGCGAGAGCCGCACGAGCCGGTGGACCCCGCGCTCGGCCGCGAACAGGCCGTAGGCGTTCTCGCCGCGGACGCGGAAGGTCGCGGACTTGATCCCTGCTTCCTCCCCCGCGCTCGCCTCGAGTAGCTCGACCCGAAAGCCACGGCGCTCGGCCCAGCGCATCTCCATCCGCAGCACCATCTCCGCCCAGTCCTGCGCGTCCGTCCCCCCCGCTCCGGCGTTCACGTTCACGAGCGCATCGCCCGAGTCATACGGACCCGAGAACAGGCGCTGCTCCTCGAGCGTGGCCAGGCGCTCCTCGACCGAGGCGATCTGTTCTTCCACCTCCGCCTGCAGCGACGCCTCTTCGCTTGCCATCTCGACCAGGCCGTCGAGGTCGGCGACGTCGGCCTGCAGCGCAGAGAACGCCTCCAGCCGCCTGGATGCGCGCGAATGCTCCGCTGAGACGGCTGCGGCCCGCTCAGCGTCATCCCAGAAGCCCGGCGCTCCCATCTCGCTCTCGAGCGCCGCGACGCGCTCGGCCAGCCCAGCCGGGTCAAAGATAGTCCGCGAGCAGCTTCATCTGCTCACGGATCGCAGCCAGGCGCTGCGGCGTCGACTCGCTGGGGGCTGTGGTGGCCATACCTCCACGCTATCAATCGTGCGCCCGCGACCCGCGCCGGCGCGAGCGAACCCGGCGCGCCGTCGCACGCCCATTCGCGGCACAACAGCAGCGATACTCTCGAGGGTGTCGAGCGAGAACGTCGAGGTCGCACGTCGCTGGCTCGAGGCCCTGAGCGCGGGCCCCGAGGAGGCGCGCTCGCGCGCCCCGGAATTCTGGGATGTGGACGTCGACTACTACCCGGTGCGCAAGTTTCCCGAGGCGCGGGCCTGCCACGGCCTGCAGGAGTTCCGGCGGTTCATCGCCGGATATTCCGAAGCGTGGACGCGCAGCGCCTATGCGATCCACGAGCTGATCGCGGTCGGAGATGACCGCGTCCTGACCTGCGCGACCCTGCACACCGAGGGCCGCGGGAGCGGGATGACGCTCGAGGGCGAGATCTTTACCTGCATGTGGTTGCGTCACGGGCGCTTCTTCCGGGTGGAGGACCATCTGACGCTGCGAGGAGCCCTGCATGCGCTCGGGCTCGCGGGTGAGAGCCTCGAGGCCGCCGGACTGCGCGACAGCCCTCGCGATCACTCGCGATGACGCCCGGCTACCACCGGCCGCGGTGCACGACCTCGCTGAACGGTCTCCGGTTGGGGTTGCGAATCGGCTTCAGCGGGCGGTCGGCCGGATAGCCGAAGTCGATCAGGTACGCGGCGTAACGGTCGTCGGGGAAGCCGAGGACCCTGCGAGCCTGATCCTGGTCGGCGACGGCGGAGTGGCCTGAGCCGATGCCGAGGTCGGCCGCGGCGATCAGCATCGCCATCGTGGCCTGTCCGATGTCGTACTGCTCCCGATCTCGCTCGCCGCGGTCATCGCTGCGCGGGACGATCAGCGCGACCGTGGCGGCCGAGCCGGCGACGTGGCCCGCTCCACGCCACACCTTGGCGAGCTCCTTCAGCTCATCGCGATCGGTGACGAGGACGAAGTCCCACGGCTGCCAGTTCTGCGAGGAGGGCGCACGCCTTCCGGCCTCGAGGATGCGGTCGAGATGCTCCTCCGGCAGCGGCCGATCCTCGAATTCCCGCACGTTTCGCCGCGAGGTGATCGCATCCCACGTCTCCATTGCAAGCTCCCTCCGGCCTACGCGCCGTGGCACTTCTTGAACTTCTTACCACTGCCGCACCAGCAGGGCTCGTTGCGTCCGACCTGGTGCTCTGAGTCGATGACCCGCTGCTCGACCACAGGCATCGGCTCGACCGCTTCGCCCTCAGCGCCGAGGGCCTCGGCTCCGCCGGCTCCGGCCGCAGCCGCGGCAGCCGCGAGCGCGCCGGCGCCGGCCGCGCTGTGCCCCCCCGAATATGAGACGCGCCCGGCGCGCGTGGAGCTGCCCGCGGCCGCGAACGCCGGCACCGGCGCGCTGCCTCCGTTCTGGCCCTCGATGTTCACCTGCACGTTGAAGATCATCCGCGCGAAGTCCGACCAGACGCTGTTCATCAGGTCGCCGAACAGGGTGAAGGCCTCGTTCTTGTATGCCACCAGCGGATCGATCTGGGCGAAGCCGCGAAGGTGTATGCCCTCGCGCAGATAGTCCATGTCGAAGAGGTGCTCGCGCCAGCGTTCGTCGATGATCTGCAGCAGCAGGAAGCGCTCGAGCGCGCCCATCAGCTCCTCGCCGAGCGCCTGCTCACGCGCGTCGTAGCGCTCGAGTGCCATGTCGACGATACGTTCGCTCAGCGCGTTGTGATCGACCGCCTCGCCGCCGAGGCCCGCGTCACCGAGGTCGATCGGGAAGAACTGGCCGAGGGCGGTGAACAGTCCGTCGAGATCCCAGTCCTCGACGAACTCGCCCGGCGTGTACTCCTCGATCGTGCGTTCGATCACCTTCGCGACCTCGCGGCGCGCCTCCTCGCCGATGCTCTTGCCGTCGAGCACCTCGTCGCGGTAGGCGTAGATCACGCGGCGCTGCTCGTTCATGACGTCGTCGTACTCGAGCACGCGTTTGCGAATCAGGAAGTTCTGCTCCTCGACCTTCCTCTGGGCTTTCTGGATCTGTTTGGAGAGCATCCCCGCCTCGATCGGTTCCTCGTTGCCCTCCTCGTCGACGCCGCCGAGGCGGTCGAGGATCTTGTAGATGCGGTCGCCTGCGAACAGCCGCACGAGGTCGTCCTCTGCGGAAAGGAAGAAGCGCGACTCGCCCGGATCGCCCTGGCGTCCGGAGCGCCCGCGCAGCTGGTTGTCGATCCGCCGCGACTCGTGGCGCTCGGTTCCGCAGATGAACAGGCCGCCCGCCGCGATGACCTGCTCGCGGCGCTCCTGCACCTTGCGCTCGAGCTCCGGCAGCTCCTGCTGCAGGCGACGCTCGTACCCCTCGGCGTCGCTCGGATCAACATCTTCGGCGGCGAGCTGGCGGCGGGCGAGATGCTCGGGGTTGCCGCCGAGCTTGATGTCCACGCCGCGGCCGGCCATGTTCGTGGCGATCGTCACCGCGCCCGGCTGCCCGGCCTCGGCGACGATCTCGGCCTCGCGCGCGGCGTGCTCGGGCTTGGCGTTCAGCACGGTGTGCCTGATCGCACGCTTGGTCAGGCGGTCGGACAGGAGCTCCGAGACCTCCACTGAGATCGTGCCGACGAGCACCGGCTGTCCCGCCTCGTGGCGCGCGGCGATCTCCTTGACGACCGCGTTCCACTTGCCCTCCTTGGTCTTGTAGACCTGGTCGTTGCGGTCTGCCCGGATCATCTCCATGTTGGTCGGGACCTGGACGACGGGCAGGTTGTAGATCTTCATGAACTCCGTCGCCTCAGTCAGCGCGGTGCCGGTCATGCCCGCGAGCTTGTCGTAGAGGCGGAAGTAGTTCTGGTAGGTGATCGTCGCGAGCGTCTGGTTCTCCTCCTGGATCGGCACGCCCTCCTTGGCCTCGACGGCCTGGTGAAGACCCTCCGACCAGCGTCTGCCCTCGAGGATGCGCCCGGTGAACTCGTCGATGATCTTCACCTCGCCGTCGATCACGGCGTAGTCGACGTCGATCTTGTAGAGCGACTCGGCACGAAGCGCCTGGATCAGGTGGTTGACGAGATGCCCGTTCTCGGCGCGGTAGAGGTGGTCGATGCCGAGGAAGCGCTCGGCCTTGGCGACGCCCTGCTCGGTGATCGAGACCGTCTTGTGCTTCTCGTCTACCTCGAAGTCGAAGTCCGCGAGGAACTGCTTCTTCATGCGCGGGTCCATGCCTTCGGGCGTCTTGCCGGCCACCATCTGAGGCGCGAGGCGCGCGAACTTGACATATAGGTCGGCCGCCTGTTCGGGCGCGCCGGAGATGATCAGCGGCGTGCGCGCCTCGTCGATCAGGATGTTGTCGACCTCGTCGACGATCGCGAAGAAGTGCCCGCGCTGGACCTTTTCGCTCAGATCCTTGGCCATGTTGTCGCGCAGGTAGTCGAAGCCGAACTCCGAGTTGGTGCCATAGACGACATCGCACGCGTACGCGTGCTGCTTGTCCTCATAGGACTGCATGTTCTGAAGCACGCCGACCGAGACGCCGAGCGCGTCGTAGATCGGTCCCATCCATTCCGCGTCGCGGCGCGCGAGGTAGTCGTTGACCGTGACCACGTGCACGCCCTTGCGCTCGGGCGGCTGGCCCTCCTGCTGCTCGGAGGAGGATCGACCGGTGCCCGGCGCGCGCACCGCGAGCGAGTTCAGCACGACGGCGAGCGTCGCCGTCAGCGTCTTGCCCTCGCCGGTCTTCATCTCGGCGATCTGGCCCTCGTGCAGCGCCATCCCGCCGATCAGCTGGACGTCGAAGTGGCGCATTCCCATCGTGCGCTTGCCGGTCTCGCGCACGATCGCGAAGCACTCCGGCAGCAGCGCGTCGAGCGACTCACCGGCGGCCGCGCGCGCGCGCAGCTCGTCCATGCGCTCGCGCAGCTCGGCATCGGTGTCGTGTTCGAGCTCAGGCTCGAATGCCGAGATCAGCGCGACGCGTTTCTCGTAGGTCTTGAACTTCTTCGCCTCGCCGACGTTGAGCGCGCGATCGAGCAGTGAGGGCATGGGCCAAGGATAGCTCCCGGCTGGGCCGCCTTCGCCATCGCGGGCCGTCGTGAGCGATCAGCCGAAGCTCTGCGTGACGGTCGTCCCCTTGGCCCCCTTGCAGTCGGCGAGGGTCACCGTCAGGGGGCCGTCGGTTGTGACGTTCAGCTTTGCTTCGCAGTCGACTTTCGCCCTTTTTGCGTCGATCGTCACGGCTGAGATGTTCGTGGCCGTGATGTCGAGCGCGTCGTGCTTGGGCTCTGTCGGCGCCGGCCCCCACGTCTTGCTCTGACTCGTGTAGGGGATCGCGGGGATCTGGCCGCCGGTCAGCACTCCGGCGCCGTGCTGCGTTTCCGAGGGCGTCGGATCGCCGACGCCGAAGCCTTCCGAGCGCACGTCGACCGTGCCGATCGGGTCGGTTCCGCCCGCTTCGCGCAATTCCACGCCGTAGACCCAGTAGGCGTGCCCGGCCTTCGTCCCGTCGGCGGGGAAGTCCATCGTGGGGTTGTACGTGTAGGTCACGTGCGACGGATTGCGGCTGACGGTTTCCGTGCCGAGGAAGGCCGCGGCGGGGGCGTATTCGTCGTTGATCGAAAGCGTCAGGTGCTCGCCCAGGTCGAACTGGTCGTATTCGTAGCGGTAGCCGAGTTCGTTGAACTTTTCCACCTGCTCGAGCACGCCCGGAAGCGGGACGAGCTCGTCGGTCGTCTCTTCCCAGATCAAAAACGGGACGTTGCGCACCGAAGCGAGCATGCGCTGGGTCAGGGAAGCCTCGCCTCCCGTCGGTTCCGCGGGCGGCTCCCAGATCCCGAGCGCGGGCGGCCCCACGGTCGGCTGAGCCCTGGCGAAGAGGTCCGGGAACTGGGTCGAGAACTTGAACGTGCCGTAGCCGCCCATCGAGTAGCCCGCGATGTCGGTCCATGACGGGTTCAGTTGGTAATGCGCGGCCACGTCGGCCCACGCTTCGAAGGTGTCCGCGCCTGCGTGGTCGTAGTACCAGCCGTCGGGGCCGCGCCCTGAGGGCGTGATCACGATCGAGCCCGTGCCGCGGTTGGCGAACTCCGACTGGTTCTTGGAGCCCATGAACTGGTTGTAGTTGGCCGACAGCGAGTGCAGCAGCAGCGTCAGGCCCCAGCCGCCGGCCGGTTCCGGGCCGCTCGGGACGTAGATCGCGTACGGCTGCAGCTGACCGCGCATCTCCCCGATGCATTCCTTGGCGCTGCCGCAGCCGCCGGTGGCGTAGTCGGCGCCCTGACCGTCGGAGAAGTGCGAGGCCATGATGCGGTCGAAGTAGCCGGTCTTGGGGACACCGGTCGGTTCGTTCGCCATTTCGTCGTCTTCCTTGGCAAGGAGCTTGGCGAAGTTCACTTCGGCGTGGAACTCGCTGATTTCTCCCGCCGCGAGCGCCTGCGACTGCGCCGCCTCGCGCCACCAGCGCGGATTGGCCGTGGTTTCCGGTCCCGGTGTTCCAGGCACGGGCTCCTGGTCGTTGAAGCGGAAGGCCACGTCGAAGAAGGCCGGTGGGTCCGGAAGCTCGCCCGCGCCACCCGGCTTGGTCGTGCTCGCTTCGAACCCCGGCAGCAGGTAGCTGTTCGTTTCGGAGTCCCACAGCCCCACACCGGCGGCGAGGCGCACGGTCGAGCTCCCCGGGTTCCACTCGCTGTGCACCACCTCCACGGTGATCTGGTGCCTGGGCAGATCGATGCTCACCGTCGGAGCAGGCCCGGGCACTTCGGCGCCCGTTTCCGCGTTCGTGAGCACCGCGGTTTCCCCGTGGATCGTCAGGAAGTACTGCGCCGGCGCGCTCACGTTGGCCCCGAACGGGAATGGATGCGTAACTCCTTCGGTGCCGCCGATCGCGATCGCCGTGGCCACCAGGTTCGGGTTTTCCAGCGTGTTGAGCGTGATCCGGAACGCCGTGGCCTTTGCCCGCGGCTTGACGCGCAGTTCGATCAGGTTGGCAGCATTCTCGTCGTAGCCTGGGCCGGTCGGGTAGGTGTAGGTGCCGTCCGGAGCGGAGAAGAGGTCTCCCCCCGAGGGGTCACCGCCCGGTGAGATCATCGGGTTGCTCGGGTCGGTCACCTCCTTGGCGCCGTGGTCGTCGTACAGATAGCCCTGATAGACGAACTCGCCTTTGCGGTAGGCGCTCGCGCCCGAGATCAGGATCGGGGCCCCGTGCCAGATCGAGCCTGGTTCGTTTTCCAGCTGCGGCGCGACCGCCAGCGGTTCATAGAGGGCCGCCGGCCCGGGCCGCGGCGCCGTGCCCTCTTTGGCGGGCAGGGAGGCCGAGGCGGCCAGGCCGTATGCGGGCGCGGCCAGCATGCTGGCGATCGCAAGCGACCCTGTTACCCCGAGAAGAGCGCGTACCCCCATCCCTGGCGCCAGCAATACCCGCCGCCGAGGGCCTCTAAACGTGGGCGCGGCAAGAGCCTAGACCGACGGCTGCGCCTCGCCGCGCGCCGCTGCGCTTGCCGCCTGCTGGGCCGCGGCGGCGTGCGCCTCGCGTCGGTGGCGAAGTTTGTCGCGGTGGCGCTTCACCTGACGCGCCAGCTCGTCGATCATCAGGTTGAGCGAGTGCAGCATCTCCGGCGAAGCGTCGCGGGCGCGCAGCGTCACGCCCTTCAGGTAGAGCGTCGCCTCGGCCACCTCACGGTCGACGACCCGCGGGTTGGGCTCCCTGAAGATCTCTATCTCCAGGCGGGCGAGGTCGGAGACCTGCCGCGCGACCTTGGTCAGGCGACGCTCCGCGTGTGCGCGGATCTTGTCGGTGACCGGGACGTTTCGACCCTTGATGTCAATCTGCATCGTAGGCTCCCTTCGGTCGACTTTGTCTGGCGCCCACCGATGCTACGCCGGGGCACGGCGGATGTCCATCGGTTTCGACAGAATGGCCGCAGGATGAGCCCAAATCTCTCGTGGTCGTTCTCCCCCGGCGTGCTGATCGGAGCGGGGGCGGTCGGCGGCGTATATCTCAGGCGCTGGCTCGAGGTGCGGCGCGGATCCTCGCCGCGGGCTGCCGCCGACGCGCCGGTCTGGCGGCTGTGCTGCTTTGCGGGGTCGCTGCTGCTGGCGCTCGTGGCCCTGATCTCGCCCGTGGACGCGCTCGCCGATCAGCTGTTCTTCATGCACATGGTGCAGCACATGCTGCTGCTGGACGCGGTGCCGATCCTCGCCATCCTCGGCTTCACGAAGGTGATCCTGCGACCGGTCACCCGCGCGGTCCGCGACCTCGAGCGCCGCGCGGGCCCGCTCGCGCATCCGGCCGCGGCGGTCGTGCTCTACGTCGTCGTGATCTGGGCATGGCACATTCCCGCGGCGTACGACCTCGCGGTGCGCACCCCCGTGGTTCACATCTTCGAGCATGTCAGCTTCGTGCTTGTCGGCTCGCTCTACTGGTGGCATCTGCTGTCCCCGATCCGCGCGCGCCTGCGCCTGGACGGCATGGGCCCGGTGATCTACATGGCCTCCACGAAGCTGTTCGTCGGTGCGCTCGGGATGGGGATCGCCTTCGCGCCGGCGGCGCTGTACCCCTATTACGTCCATCTCGCCCGCGTGTGGGGGATCAGCGCCATCGACGATCAGGCGATCGCCGGCCTGATCATGGCCGTCGAGCAGTCGATCGTGATGGGGATCGCACTCGTCGTGCTCTTCATGCGAGCGCTGAGCGAGTCCGAGCGCGAAGAGCAGCGGCGCGAACGCTTTGGCCTCGTCTGAGCGGCGAGGACCGCACGGCTCTTCACACGCGAGCAGCGTATAACCATTGCTATACGCGAGTTTTTGCTACGACTTGCGATGAACGTACGTACGCGGAGCAGCGTATAACCATTGCTATACGCATGCGCGCTGCTGCTGCTAGCGGCGGCGGCGCAGGCTCTGCAGGATGCCGCTGTGGCCGCAGATCGCCCCGATCACGATCGACTCGGCTGCGATCTCGGTACCGGGAAAGACGATGCTCCCGCGCAGCTGAGCGTGGTCGCCGACGCTCGCCCCGTCACCGAGCACGAGCGGTGCCATCAGACGTGCGCCCGCGCCGATGCGCACGTCGTGCCCGATCCAAGCCGGGCCCTCGATCTCGGTGTCCTCGCGCAGAGGCGAGGCGCCGGCGACGATCACGCCGGGACGCACCTCCTCACCCTCTATCTCGAGGTGCAGCTCGCCGCGCAGCGCGTCGAAGGTGCCCCTGCGCAGCTCGCTCAGCGAGCCGATGTCGTTCCAGTAGTCGCTCACCTCGTGGATGTAGAACGGCACGTCGTTCTCGAGCAGCACCGGGAAGATGTCGTTGGCCCAGTCGACGAACGGGCGGTCGGGGAAGTAGTCGAAGATCTGCGGTGCGAACACGTAGATCCCGCAGTTGCCGAGGTCCGACAGCGCATCCTCCGGCTCGGGCTTCTCCTGAAAGCCGGTGATTCGCCCATCGCCGTCGTGCAGCACGACGCCGTACTCGCGCGTGTCCGGCACCTGCTTGACGGCGAGCGTCGCGATCCCGCCGCTCGCGCGGTGCCTCGCCGCAAGCGCCGCGAGATCGATGTCGGTGAGCGCATCTCCGGAGATCACTAGAAACGAGTCGTCGCCGAAGAAGCCCGCGCACTCGCGCACGCCTCCGGCCGTGCCGAGCAGCTCCGGCTCGAAGTGATACTCGAGCCGCTCGCCGAAGTGCTCGCGGATGGTGTCGGGAAAGTAGTGCAGGTTGGCGATCACCTCGTTGAGGCCGTGCCGGCCGAGCAGGTCCACGATGTGCTCCATCACCGGCCGGTCGAGCACCGGCACCATCGGCTTGGTGATCTCGTACGTCAGCGGGCGCAGGCGCGTGCCGAGGCCGGCCGCGAGGACCATCGCTCTCATCGCGCGCTGAACGGCTGCGCCTAGTAGCGGTAGTGGTCGGGCTTGTACGGTCCGTCCAGGGGCACACCGATGTAGGCGGCCTGCTCGGGCGTCAGCCTCGTGACCCTCGCGCCGAGGGCGTCAAGGTGCAGACGCGCGACCTTCTCGTCGAGGTGCTTGGGCAGGACGTAGACCTTCTTCTCGTACTCGTCGTTCTTCGTGAACAGCTCGATCTGCGCGATCGTCTGGTTGGAGAAGGAGTTGCTCATCACGAAGCTCGGGTGACCGGTCGCGTTGCCCAGGTTGAGCAGCCGCCCCTCGGAGAGCAGGATGATCGCGTGACCGTCGGGGAACACCCACTTGTCGACCTGCGGCTTGACGTTCACGCGCTCGATGCCCGGGACCCTGGCGAGGCCTGCGATGTCGATCTCGTTGTCGAAATGACCGATGTTGCCGACGATCGCCTGGTGCTTCATGCGCTGCATGTCGGCGGCCGTGATGATGTCCCTGTTGCCGGTCGCCGTGATGAAGATGTCGCCGCCGTCGATGACTTCCTCGAGCGTGCGGACCTCGTAGCCCTGCATCGCCGCCTGCAGCGCGCAGATCGGGTCGATCTCCGTGATCACCACGCGCGCGCCCTGACCGCGCAGCGATTCCGCACAGCCCTTGCCGACGTCGCCGAAGCCGCAGACGACGGCCATCTTGCCGCCGATCATCACGTCGGTGGCGCGGTTGATCCCGTCGATCAGCGAGTGCCGGCAGCCGTAGAGGTTGTCGAACTTCGACTTCGTCACGGAGTCGTTGACGTTGATCGCCGGGAACAGCAGCTCTCCGGTCTCGACCATCTGGTAGAGGCGGTGGACGCCGGTCGTGGTCTCCTCGGTGACGCCTTTGATGCCCTGGCCGATCTTCGTCCAGCGTTGCGGGTCCTCGGCGAGCGAGCGCGACAGCAGCGAGAGGATCACTCGGAGCTCCTCGGACTCGGCGCTCGCCGGGTCGGGCACGGCGCCTGCGCGCTCGTACTCGGTGCCCTTGTGCACGAGCAGCGTCGCATCGCCGCCGTCGTCGAGGATCATGTTCGGCCCTGACGCCCCATCCTCGCCCTGCGGCCAGCGCATCACCTGTTCGGTGCACCACCAGTACTCCTCGAGCGTCTCGCCCTTCCACGCGTAGACGGGCACGCCGCGAGGATTCTCCGCGCTGCCCTCCGGTCCCAGCGCGACCGCCGCGGCGGCGTGATCCTGCGTCGAGAAGATGTTGCAGCTGCACCAGCGGACCTCCGCGCCGAGCGCCGTTAGCGTCTCGATCAGCACCGCGGTCTGGATCGTCATGTGCAGCGAGCCGGTGATCCGCGCGCCCTTGAGCGGCTGCGCGGCCGCGTACTCGCGGCGGATCGCCATCAGGCCGGGCATCTCGTGTTCGGCGAGCGTTATCTCCTTGCGGCCGAACTCCGCGAGGGAGAGGTCGGCGACCTTGAAATCGGTTTCGGTCAGCGTGGCGGTTGGGGTCATCGTTGAGGTCTCCATGGTCATAGTGATAGCTCAGCGTTTGGCGAGCGCGGCCTTGAGCTCGTCGATCACCTTCACCGGCCCGGGATCCACGCCACGCAGCGCGGCGAGGTAGATCGAGACGAGATCGCCGAGCAGAACGAGCGAGATCACGCGCTCGATCGCCGTCTCCCCGCGCGTCTCGACGCGGAAGGACGCGACGGCGTTGTCGGCGATCAGGCGCTCGGTGAGATCCATCCGCTCCTTCACCCGCGGGTGCGCGTCGGAGTCGTCGAGGAACACCGCCGAGAAGCGGCCGACGTCGCGCGCGCCCTCCCAACCGGCGAGCTCGTTGTGGTCGAGCTCCGGCAGTTCGTGCGAGAAGGCCGGCTGCTTCGCGTTCTCGTTGATCTGCGTCTTCCAGCGGTAGGCGATCGGGGTCGTCAGCCCGGCGCCGGCGATGACAGGCGTCGTGCCGTGCAGGCCGCGGGCGATCTCCTTGCCCAGCGAGTCCTCGGGCGCGTCGGGGCCCCATTGGGCCACCAGCTGCTCGATGTGCGAGGCGGCGACGTCGATCTCCGCGGTGAGCCTCGGGCCGGCTCCGCACAGCGCGGCCACCTCGAGAGCGGCGACGATCATGTAGGCGACGGCGGCGCGCGGCTGAAAGCCGCCGGGCAGCGGGATCACCGGCACGCCATCGGCGCGCGCTGTCTCGCCGAGGCGCCCGCCGGTGGTCACGACCGTGCGCCTCGCTCCGAGCGCGCCCGCCGACTCGTAGCAGGCGAGCGTCTCCTCGGTGTCGCCGGAGTAGCTCGCGCACAGCACCATCGTGTCCGGTGTCGTCCAGGTCGGCAGTCCGTATGCTCGGGTCACGAAGATCGGCCGCGAGGCATGATCGCCGAGCGCCGCACGCGCGAGGGCGCCTCCGATCGCGGAGCCGCCCATGCCGGCGACGACGAGGCCGTCGGAGGTGTCCCAGTCCTGCATGATCGCCGACTCCACCCGCCAGACGGCGTCGCGCAGGTGCTCGGGCAGCGCCAGCACGTCGCCGAGCTGGTCTGAGCCGTCGAACTGGGCGATCACCTCGCGCGAGAGCTCTTCTGCGGCAGGTGTGGCGGTGACGCTGCCTTCGCTCATCTGGTGCTCATCTCCTGTCGGGCTTGGGAATTGCCATGTGGGGTCGAATCTGCTGAGGCGGGGGCGGCTCGTGGCGCTTGCAGCCTAGAACTCGATCGCGCCGTCGGGTAGCGCGACACCAGGGAAGATACGCGCCCCGCGGGTTATCACGTTGTCAGCCCCGACGTTGACGCCCTCGCCCAGCACCGCTCCACCCGTTATCCGGGTGCGCGCGCCGACCCGGCAGCCGGCGGCGATGATGCAGTCGCGCAGCTCGCAGCCCTCGCCGATCTGGCTGCCGCCGAGGATGACGGCGCGTTCCACGGTGCTGCCGGCTCCGATCGAGACGTCGGCGGCGAGGACGACGAGGCTGCCGACGTGAGCGCCCTCCTCCACCCGCACGCCACGCTCAAGCACCGCCGGCGGGATGACCCTCCCGTGGAGCTCCGCGCCGTCGTCGATCGCCAGCCAGTCGCTGCCGAGCCGCTCGCGCACGGCCGTCGCGACGTTGCCCTCGATGATGTCGAACGTCCCCTGCAGGTAGCGAGCCGGCGTGCCGATGTCCAGCCAGTAGCTCTCGGACGGAAAGCCGTAAAGCCCGGCGCCGACGAGCAGCGGCCAGACCTCCCGCTCGATCGAGATTTTTCGGCCCGCTGGCACGAGATCCAGGATCATGCGCTCGAGCACATACGCGCCGGCGCTGATCAGGTTGCTCTGCACGCGGTCGGGGCTTGGCTTCTCGACGAAGTTGCGCACCGAGTGGTCCTCATTGAGGATCACGAGCCCGTATGCGGTCGGGTCGGCGACGGGGACGAGCGCGAGCGTGGCCGTCGCGCCGGTCGCCTCGTGCTGTGCGATCTGCCTCGTCAGGTCGATGTCCGTGAGCACGTCGCCGTTGAGCATCAGGAAGCGCTCGTCGAGCATCGGCTCGGCGAGCTTCAGCGCGCCGGCCGTGCCTCGCGGGTCCGGCTCCTCCACAAAGCGCAGGCGGATTCCGAACTCGGAGCCATCGCCGAGCACCTTGCGCATGCTGGTGGCGAGAAAGCCGCAGGACATGATCACGTCGTCGACGCCATGCCCGCGAAGCCACTCGAGCATGAAGGCGATGAACGGACGGTCGACCAGCGGCACCACCGGCTTGGGCAACGTCGAGGTCAGAGGGCGCAGGCGCGTCCCCTGCCCCCCGACGAGGATCACGGCCTGCACCGCTACCTCCTTCCGATGCCCTCGTAGACGAGGCCGGCCGCGCGCACCGCGTCCGGGTCCAGCGCGTTGCGCCCGTCGATCAGCAGGTTGCCGCGCATCCGCCGTGCCACCTCCGAGCAGTCGAGATCGCGCAGCTCCTTCCACTCGGTCACCAGCACGACCGCGTCGGCGTCGTCCACCGCGGCGAGCGCCGAATCGCAGTAGGCGAGCTCGGGCATGAGCTTGCGCGCCTCCTCCTCGGCGATCGGGTCGTAGGCGCTCACGACCGCGCCCTCGGCCAGCAGGCGCGCGGCCAGCACCAGCGAGGAGGCGCCGCGCATGTCGTCGGTCTCAGGCTTGAACGCCAGTCCCAGCAGGCCGACGCGCCTGCCGGCGAGCTCGCCGACGTGGCGCTGCAGCTTGGACGACCACACGCCGCTTCTGCAGCTCGTTCACCTCGGTCACGGCGTTCAGCAGCTGGAAGTGGTAGCCCGAGTTGGCGGCCAACAGCTTCAGCGCGCTGACATCCTTGGTGAAACACCTGCCGCCGTAGCCGATGCCGGCCTGCAGGAACTTCGGGCCGATCCGGTCGTCGAGGCCGACGCCGCGCGCTACCTCGATCACGTCGGCGCCGGTCTCCTCGCAGACGTTGGCGATCTCGTTGATGAACGAGATCTTGGTGGCCAGAAAGGCGTTCGCGGCGAGCTTGATCATCTCGGCGCTGGCGACGTCGGTGCGCACCAGCGGGGCGCTCAGCGGCGCGTACAGCTCGACGACGGCGTCGCCGGCCCAGTCGCCGTTGTCGCCGACGACTACGCGGTCGGGATGCGAGGAAGTCGCGCACCGCCGAGCCCTCCTTGAGGAACTCGGGGCACGACACGTAGGCCATGTCCCCCTTGCCGCGCTCGCGGAAGATGCGCTGGATCGTGGCGCCGGTGCCGCACGGCACGGTCGACTTCATCACCAGCGCGTGACGCTCGGACGCCGGCATCGCGTCGACCACCTCGTTGACGGCGCTCGAGGTCGGCGTCGCCGGAGTGCGTCGGCGGCGTGCCGACGGCGACGAACAAGCAGCCGCGCGTGCTCCAGCGCGTCGCCGAGCTCGGTCGAGAAGTGCAGCCGCGCGGCGTTGCGCGCGAGCAGCTCGTCGCAGGCCGGGCTCGTAGATCGGCACCTCGCCTGCGCGCAGCCGCTCGATCTTGGCGGTGTCGATGTCCACGCACCAGACGTCGCTGCCGAGCTCGGCGAAGCCGGCGGCGGTCACCAGCCCGACGTAGCCGGTGCCGATCACCCCGATTGGCTCACGTGCGGCGCTCATGAGGCGGGGAAGGCTAGCGCTGAGCCGGCGGCGATGCGTTCGGCCGGGACCGCCGCGATCATGAGGCGCCGGAGGAAAGCCGGAACACCGGATGCTTGGACGCCGCCGGACGCAGCTCCTCCTCGGACGAGTCTGGTCCGACGCCGTCGAAGAACGACGCCCACCTCGGCCTTCCAGCGCTTCAGGTAGGCGCGCAGCAGCGGCGCCTTGTCCGCGTCGTCGAGCTCGACGGCCGTGAAGGTCTCGCTGCGGCGGCCGAGCAGCAGCCGGCCCTCGCCGCTGGCGCGCAGGTTGCGCACCCACTGGGTCTCCCCGCGCGGAGCGACGAGATAGCGCTGCCTTCCAGCTTGAGCAGGTTCACCGGCGTGCGGCGCGGCTGGCCCGAGCTGCGCCCGCGGACCTCCAGCACGCGCGAGCCGAGCAGGCTGACGCCGCTGCGCGTGAGCGCGGCGACCAGCGGGTTGAATACGTGCGCGGTGAACCAACCGGGTCGCTTGCGCTCGAAGTGAGCCCTGCCGCCGGCGTCTGCTCACGACTCCTATGCCGCGCGAGCCCTAGCGGCCGACCGCGAGGAAGGCCTCGAAGCGGCGGATGTCGCGCAGCGCTCGGGCGCTGTTCCTCGCTGCCCTCCTGCGCGCGCTCGGCCGCCGCGCGCGCTTCGGAGAGCTTCGCCTCGAACGCGCCGCGGTCGAGCTGCTCGGGCGCGATCGCCTCCTCGACGAGCACGAGCGCCCGGTTCTCGGCGAACTGCAGGTAGCCCTCGGCCTGCGCGAAGCGCACGATCTCGGTCTCCGAGCGATACAGCCGCAGCTCGGTCGGCTCGAGCTGCGCCAGCAGCGGCTCGTGGTTCGCGAGGATGCCGATCGAGCCCACGGCCGTGAACGTCGAGAGCATTTCCATCTCCTCGGAGAAGACCTCGCCCTCCGGCGTCAGCACTTCGGCCGGAAACTTCCTGTGCGCCATCATCTCTTGGCTGCCTCCACGACCTCGTCGATCGTGCCCTTGAGGAAGAACGCGCTCTCGGGCACCTCGTCGTGCTTGCCTTCGATGATCTCCTCGAAGCCCCTGATCGTCTCCGCGATCGGGACGTAGGCGCCAGGAGTTCCGGTGAATTCTTCAGCGACGAAGAACGGCTGGGAGAGAAAGCGCTCGATCCTGCGCGCGCGCTGCACGGTGAGCTTGTCCTCGTCGGAGAGCTCGTCGATGCCGAGGATCGCGATGATGTCCTGCAGCTCCTTGTAGCGCTGCAGGATCTCCTTGACGCGGTTGGCCACGCGGAAGTGGTCCTCGCCGAGGATGTCTGCCTTGAGGATCGTGGATGTCGATTCGAGCGGGTCGACGGCCGGGTAGATCCCTTTCTCGGAGATCGCCCTCGAGAGCACCGTTGTGGCGTTCAGGTGGGCGAACACAGACGCCGGGGCAGGGTCTGTGAGGTCGTCGGCCGGAACGTAGATCGCCTGCACAGAGGTCACCGAGCCCTCCCGCGTCGAGGTGATCCGCTCCTGGAGCTGGCCCATCTCCGTCTCCAGCGTCGGCTGGTAGCCGACCTGGGAGGGCATGCGCCCGAGCAGCGCCGAGACCTCGGAGCCGGCCTGGACGAAGCGGAAGATGTTGTCGATGAACAGCAGCACGTCCTGGCCCTGATCGCGGAAGTATTCCGCCATCGTCAGGCCCGACAGCGCCACGCGCATGCGCGCCCCCGGAGGCTCGTTCATCTGACCGAACACGAGCATCGTCTTCTCGAGGACCCCCGACTCCTTCATCTCCAGCCACAGGTCGTTGCCCTCGCGCGAGCGCTCGCCCACGCCGCAGAAGGCGGACAACCCGCCGTGTTCCTTGGCGAGGTTGTGGATGAGCTCCTGGATCAGCACCGTCTTGCCGACGCCCGCGCCGCCGAACAACCCGGTCTTGCCGCCCTTGGCATATGGCGCGAGCAGATCGATCACCTTGATGCCCGTCTCGAACATCTCGGTCGTCGGCGTCAGGTCCTCGACGCTGGGGGCCTCGCGGTGGATGCCCCGGCGTTCGACGTCCTTCGGCAGCTCGTCGCCGAGGTCGATCGGTTCGCCGAGCAGGTTGAAGATGCGTCCGAGGGTGGCCTCTCCGACCGGCACGGTGATCGGCGAGCCCGTGTCGATCACCTCGGCGCCGCGCGCCAGGCCGTCGGTGGTGTCCATCGCCACGGCGCGCACGCGATCATCGCCGAGGTGCTGCTGGACCTCGCATACGAGCACGCTCCCGCCGGCGCCGGAGCTGATCCCGGGCGCCTCCTCCTCCTCGCCGGCCACCGGACGCGCGACGGTGATGGCGTGGTTGATTTCCGGCAGCTGCTTGTCGGGGAAGACGGCCTCGATCACGACGCCCTGGATCTCCTCGATGCGTCCGACGTGGCGCTGCGAGGCGTCGCCGTCGGCGGAGCCGGCGGCTTGGCTCGTCGGCTCGGTGGTCGTGCTGGCGTCCATTTGTCTTGATTCTCCTCTGTATCGGATTGGGTCGTCTCGCAGGCGGATCGGCTAGGCGGCCCCGGAGCTGCCCGACACTCCCTCGGCGCCGGCGACGACCTCCATGATCTCCTGGGTGATCTCGGCCTGGCGCGCGCGGTTCATCTGCAGCGTCAGATCGGTGATGATTTCGCCGGCGTTGTCCGATGCGCTGCGCATCGCGGTCATCTGCGCCCCGAAGAAGCCCGCCGCGGACTCCACGAGCGCGCGGTAGATCGAGATCTCGATGTAGTCGGGAACCAGGCGCCTGAGGATCTTCTCGGGGTCCGGCTCGTAGTCGACGGGCACGCGGGCACGGCCTCCGGCGTCGGTGCCGGCGGTCTCTGGCTCCTCGGCAGCGGGCTCGTCCTGCGCGGCGATCGCGTGGTGGGAGAGCGGAAGCAGCAGCTGGCGCGTGACGTGCTGCGTGAGAGGCGAGACGTAGGAGTTGAAGAGCATCTCGACGCGATCGACATGACCGTCGACGTAGGCCGCGATCAGATCATCGGCGATCGTGCGCGCGTCCGCGTATGCCGGTCGATCGGCGAAGCCCGTGTAGCTGCCGCTGAGCTCGAGCCCGCGGAAGGTCAGCGAGGAGACGCCGCGGCGCCCGGTCGCATACCAGCTGCTGTTCAGCCCCTGCTCGGCCATCTCAGCGGACAGGCGCACGCCGGCGCGGATGATCTGCGAGTTGAAGCCGCCGGCGAGCCCGCGGTCGCCCGTGACCAGCAGCAGCGCCACGTTCGTCTCCGACTCGTGCGCGCGCAGCAGCGGCAGCCGCGTGGCCTCCGCGCCAGCCGCCTCCGCCGCCTGGCGCGTCATCCGCCCGATCGCATCCGCGTACGGGCGCAGCGCGGCGATCCGTTGCTCCGCCCGCCGCAGGCGGGCTGCGGCCACCATCTCCATCGCCCGCGTGATCTTCTGGATGTTCTTCACCGAGGCGATCTTGCTCTTGACGTCGCGCTGGGATGCCATTGCGTTCGCAAGGTCGGCGCTAGGCCGCCTGTGGCTCCTCAACCGCTTTCGCCGGCTCGGCCGGTGGGGTTCGCTCGAGCGGCGCCGCCTGATCGTCCTCGAGCGGCTGGCCCTCCTCGTCGAGGTCGTAGCCGAAGTCCTGCGCGAACGCCTCGACGGCTTCGTGCACAGCCTTCTGGGTGGCCTCCGACCAGTCGCCTTCGGCGATCTTCTTGCGGATGTCGCCGTGCTGCGCATGCATCCGTTCGGTCAGCTCGACGAGGAACTCGCGCACGCGATCGACGTTCAGCCGGTCGAGAAAGCCGTTCGTCGCGGCATATATCTGCACCGTCTGATCCTCCACCGCCAGCGGCGCGCGCTCGTCCTGGTTGAGCGTCGCCACGAGGCGTTCACCGCGAGCGAGCGTACGCTGGGTGTCGGCGTCGAGGTCTGAGCCGAACTGCGCGAACGCTTCGAGGTCGCGGTACTGCGAGAGCTCGAGCTTGATCCTTCCGGCGACCTTTTTCATCGGCGCGATCTGCGCGTTTCCGCCGACGCGCGAGACCGAGATGCCGACGTTGATCGCCGGCCGGACGCCCGAGTTGAAGAGCGCGGACTCGAGGAAGATCTGACCGTCGGTGATCGAGATGACGTTCGTGGGGATGTACGCCGAGACGTCGCCGGCCTGCGTCTCGATGATCGGCAGCGCCGTGAGCGAGCCGCCGCCGAGCTCGTCGTTGAGCTTGACCGCGCGCTCGAGCAGGCGCGAATGCAGGTAGAAGACGTCGCCCGGGTAGGCCTCGCGGCCGGGTGGGCGGCGCAGCAGCAGCGACATCTGGCGGTAGGCGTATGCGTGCTTGGTCAGATCGTCGTACACGCACAGCGCGTGCCGGCCGCTGTAGAGGAAGTGCTCGCCCATCGCGCAACCGGCATACGGGGCCATGAACTTGATCGGCGCCGCCTCGTCCGCGGAGGCGGCGACGATGATCGTGTTCTCCAAGGCGCCGTACTCCTCGAGCGTCTGCGCAAGCGCCACGACCGTCGACATGCGCTGCCCGATCGCCACGTAGACGGAGACCAGGCCCGTGTCCTTGTTGTTGACGATCGTGTCGATCGCGATCGCCGTCTTGCCGGTCTGGCGGTCGCCGATGATCAGCTCGCGCTGGCCGCGGCCGATCGGGATCATCGCGTCGATCGCCTTCAGCCCGGTCTGCATCGGTTCCTTGACCGGCTGGCGCTGCACGACTCCTGGGGCCTTGAACTCGGCCGGCCGGGTCTCGCTGACGTCGATGTCGCCCTTGCCGTCCAGCGGGCGTCCGAGGGGGTCCACGATCCGCCCCAGCAGCGCCTCGCCGACGGGGATGTCGAGCAGGGCGCCCGTCCGCCTGACGGTATCGCCCTCGGACACGCGCTCCCACTCGCCGAAGAGCACCGCACCCACATTGTCCGACTCGAGGTTCAGCGCGAGGCCCGTGACGCCGTGCGGAAGCTCGAGCAGCTCGTATGACATGCAGTTCTCGAGCCCATGCACGCGCGCGATGCCGTCGGCGACGGACAGGACCACACCCACTTCGGTGAGGTCGGCCTGGCCCGCGCCGAGTTCCTCGATGCGGCTCTTGAGGATGCTGGTGATCTCGTCTGGGTTGATCTGCATGTGGGTTTCCTAAGGCTCCTGTGTAGCGGTTCAGGCCGCGGCCGTCCCGACGACCCGGCGGCGCAGCTGCTCCAAGCGGTGGCGGATCGACGCGTCGAGGATCGCGTTGCCGACGCGGACGACGATACCGCCGAGTATGTCAGGGTCGACCCGCGTCGTCAGCACGATCCGGCGACCGGTGCCCTGCCTGATGCGCTCGCTGAGGCTGCCGACGGTGTCCTCATCGAGCTCCACCGCGCTCGTTATCTCAACCTTGAGGATGCGGTGCTCCTCTTCCCACAGCTCGTCGTATGCGCGCTGGATGCGGAAGATGACGGGCATGCGATGGTTCTCGATCACGAGCTCGAGGAAGCTGACGAACTCCGGGTCGGCGCCGTCGAGCACGCGCGCGAGGCCGTCCTGCTTCTCGCTGGTGGAGAAGTACGGCGAGAAGAAGAACAGCGAGAGGTCGGGATTCGCCTTCAACGCGTCCGCGAACTGGCCGAGCTGTTCGCGCAACTCGTCCAGCTTGCCCCGCTCGCGGGCCACCTCGAACAGCGAGCGGGCGTACACGCGGGCGAGCTCGTCCATCAGTTGTTGCTCGCGCCGGAGGAGAGCTCGGAGAAGTCGAGTTCGGCAAGCGCCTCCTCCACCAACCGCTTCTGGTCGGCGTCGTCGAGCGTCTTGCGCGTCACCTTCTCGGTGGCCATGATCGTGAGGTCTGCGACTTCCCTGCGAATGTCGTCCAGTGCCCGCTTGGTGGCCGCCTCGATATCGCGTTCGGCGCGTTTGGCGGCCAGGGCGACGAGCTCGTTTCCGTGCTCTTTGGCCTCGTGCTCGTGCGCCTCGGCCGTCTGACGGGCGCGCTGAAGGATCTCCTCGGACTGAGCCCTGGCCTCTTTGAGCCGCTCGCGGTATTCGACGAGGATCTTCTCGGCCTCCTCGCGCGTGCGCTCGGCGGTCTCGATCGAGACCTCGATCGTCTGGCGGCGTTCGTCAAGCGCCTTGCTGATGCGCGGGAAAACGGCCTTGATGAGGATGTAGAGCGAGATCCCGAAGACGAGCAGCGTCCAGATCATCAGGCCGACGTTGGGCGTTATCAGCCACGAGTCGCTCGAGGCGAGGGGCGTGCTCGGAATGCTGGCGAGCGGCGGCATCGGCTTACAGGAAGAAGGCGATGAACCCGCCCACCAGGCCGTAGAAGAACGTCGCCTCGGTGAGGGCGAAGCCGAGCCATTGGATCGAGGTGATCTCGTCGCGCATCTCGGGCTGGCGGGTGACCGACTCGATCACCTTGCCGAACAGCATTCCGATACCTGCGCCGGCCCCTGCTGCCCCGCCGCCGGCGCCCACGCCGAGGGCGATCGCTTTACCGGCGTTCGCGCCGATTTCCTTGGACGCTTCCGCGGCCGCGAGCAGCGGCACGCCCAGATGAATGGACATGAAGGGAAAGAGGTGAGTCAGCATCGTTCTCCTTGTCGAGTGCTTAGTGGCTTGCGGCGGTGGCTCCGCCGACGTAGATGGCGGTCAGGATGGCGAAGATGAAGGCCTGCAGACCGGCGATCAGGACCGCCTCGAAGAGGTAGATGATCACGCCGAGCGGCAGCGTCAACCAGCCGAGGAGCTGCAGTCCGAGGAGCACCGCAAGGTTGCCGGCCATGAAGTCGATCAGCAGGTGACCGGCGAGCAGGTTGGCCCAGAGACGAATGGTCAGCGAGAGCGGCCGCAGGACGAAGTTCGAGATCAGCTCGAGCGGAAAGATGAGTATCAGCATCGGCCCACCCACACCCTGCGGGATCAGGCTTTTCAGGTATCCGAGCATGCCATGGTGGGCGCGGACTCCTTCGACGTTGTAGGCACAGAACACCCCGAGCGCGAGCACCAACGGGACCGCGACGTTCGTCACCGAGGCGTATATCTGCAATGACGGGATGTGCGCGCCGAACAGCTTGAACGTGTTCTGCGAGTCGACCGGCAGCGGGATGTAGCCGATCAGGTTGGAGACGAGGATGAACACGAACAAGGTGAATACGACCGGAAACCATCTTCTGGTCAGCCTCTGGCCCATGTTCTCGCTCGTCACCTGCGTCATCAGGTCGTATGCCTCTCAACCGCCACCTGCAGCCGGCCCGGCCGCCGCTTCTGCATGTGCCGGGCGACGTAGAGCATGATCCCGAGCGTCAGCACCGTCGCGATAAGCAGATACAGGACGCCCTTGTTGAAATCGAGCGGTCCGGCGATGTGGACCCAGGTTTCCAGGTGAAAGGCAGTCGATCACTTTGAAGTTTTCGTTTTTGTGACCGTTGATGCCGAAGCCGAGGGCGAAGCCGAGCAACCCGATCACGTAGACGAGCAGGATGCTCTAGCCGATCTTGCGGCCTCGGCTCATCGTCCGAGCGGTTCATCGGGCGACCGGTCCTTCCGCTGCGGTGGCGGCCGCTGAGCAACCCTGATCGCGAACGCCGACCGAGTACGCGCCGAAGATCATCGAGCGCCGCGGCCAGGCCGTCGGCGCGCCCGCCTGCCACGCCGGCGACGATGATCGCACCTGCCAGCAGCCAGATCCGTGCGAATGCCTCGAACAGGCTGAGGCCGAGCTGCGCCCTGGGCGTGGTCGCATTGCCGACCCAGCGCCGGTCGAGTTGCGCGAGGACACGCTGCAGAACCCATGCCGCCCGCTCCGACGGCATAGCCGACCGCGGGCGCCCCGAGCGCCAGGGCCGGCGCCGCGGCGACGGCGACGAGCACGAGATCGAGATACCGCAGATCACCATCGGCCCGTGCTCGAGCGTCGCATCAGCGCGCCGCACAGAGCGGGGCCCGCGGTGGGAAGTTCGAGCCGCGATCGCGTGATGGCCGGCTGCACGCCGGCTGGTGGTCGTCGAAGCACTTGGCCAGGAGCGCGAAGGTATTACCCGTCGGATCGCCGGGCGTGCGCCGGCGAGCCCGTCTGCCCACGCATCTCGTGCCTCCGGCGCAATCTCTGGCTCGTTGTCCTGGCATCTTCAGCTCGCTCGCCACCCTATAGAAAAGAAGGTCCCGCGCGCTGTGTTGCGGCGGGCCCGCCGGATGGTCCCTCAACCGTCTGCGGCGGCGCGGCTAGTCTAACCGGTCTTGGACTTCGTAACAACTTTGTGACATGCGGTACGCGGGCCGTTCGGATGCCGCCAGCGGGGCTCCGCGGCCCTCGACGGCGATCCGCGCCCCGCCACGGCGATCGGCGGCCGTCGACGGCAATCCGCGGCGGCGCGAGGCGCGGAAGTGGACCCGCGGCGAGCGCGTCCGCGCGTTGCCAGGCGCACGCACAGCATCGCCAGGGCGATCGCCGCCAGGCCGCCGACGATGTCGAGCAGGAAGTGGTTGCCGGTCGCGAGCACCGCGAACGCGGTCAGGCACGGATAGAGGACCGCCAGCGCGCGCACCCAGCGGCGTTCTGACAGCCGCCAGAGCACCATCGTGCACCACACCGCCCAGGCGATGTGCAGCGAGGGCATCGCGGCGAGCTGGTTGGCGTGCGACGCCAGCGCGCCGGTGTGCCAGGAGCCGAACGCGTGCGTCGAGGCGACCACGTCGGTGAAGCCGGGGAGCATCCGCGGCGGAGCCACCGGGTAGAGCCAGAAGACGACGAACGCGATCACGTTCGCGAGCACGAGCGAGTTGCGCAGCGGCCGGTAGATGTCCGCGCGCCGCCACCACAGCCAGCCGAGCAGCGCCGAGCGTCACGACGAAGTGGGCGTTGTCGTAGTAGTCGGACAGGATCAGCCCGAGCGTGTGGTGCCCCGCGAGCCAGCGGTCGAGCGTGAGCTCGGGATCGAGGTGCAGCGAGCGCTCCAGCGCGAGGATGCCCTCGGCGTGGACCATCGCCGCGTGCAGGCGCAGCGGCGCGAGGTTCGTGACCACGTCGTAGATCCAGCACAGCCACGCGACGTCAGCGCCTCGACCCACCAGCGCGTGCGCGCACGCGGGCGCTGGCAGCGCAGCGACCGGCGCGGCGGCGGCAGCGGCGGCGCCGCGCGCGTGTCGATCGAGACAGCGGTGGACAAGGAGTCGATGTTATCCCGCCGAGCGGATCTCGCCCGGCTCGGTTCACGGGACGGCGTCGCGCAGCCCGCGCTCGGCGAGCGTCTCGAGAACGCGCGGCAGCGCCGCGGCGGTGCGCCGCCACGATCCCGGCGGCCGAGTAGTCGTCGGCGTCGTGCAGCAGCAGCACCGAGCCGTCGCGCGCGCCGTCGGTCACGCGCGCGCGATCGACTGCGGCGTGGCGCGCGCCTCCCAGTCGCGGCCCCATTGGCTCCACAGCAGCGTGCGCCAGCCGCGCTCGCGCGCCAGGCGCAGCGCGGAGGCGTTCAGCACGCCGTACGGCGGCCGATACAGCGCCGGCGAGACGCTCGCTGTCCGTCTCGATCATCTCCTGGGCGCGGGCGATGTCCTCGCGCACCTGCGCGGGCGTCAGGCGCAGCAGGTTGCGATGGCGGTGGCAGTGCAGGCCGATCGCGTGACCGGCGGCGACGATCTCGCGCGCCAGCGCGGGGTTGCGCTGCACCTGCTCGCCGACCAGGAAGAACGTCGCCTGCACGCTCGCGGCGGCGAGGATCTCGAGCACCGCCGGAGTCCCCTGGGCGTGCGGACCGTCGTCGAACGTGAGCGCGAAGCCGCGCCCGCTTGCCGTGCGATCCTCGATCCCCAGCGGCCGGCGCAGCGCCGGCCACGCGCCGGCGAGCGCCGGGCAGCACGTAGCTGCGCCATCGCCGCACCGGCCAGCGCGCGCGCGAGCGGCCCGCCCGGGCTGCGATGATCGTAGGCTGACATGGTCGATCTGGTCCTGGGAATCGTTGGCGGCGGTCGGTGCGTCGACGCTCTACAGCCTAGGGATCGCGCTCCAGGCCCTGGACGCCAAGGAGGCGCCCGCACGACGAGCATCTGCGCGTCGCGCTCGTCTGGCGGCCTGGTCAGACGCGCGCGCTGGCTGCTCGGCACGGGGCTGTCGATGCTCGGCTGGCCGCTGCAGGTCGTCGCGCTGCTGCTCGCGCCGCTCGTGGTGGTGCAGCCGGCGCTCGCGGTCGGCCTGCTCGTGCTGCTGTTCCTCGCCGAGCGGATGCTCGGCGAGCACGCCGGGCGCAACGAGCACCTCGGCGATGTGGGCGATCGTGCTCGGCGTGATCGGCGCCGCGCTGACGGCGCCGCCGCGCAGCACGACGCCACGCCTCCGAGCATCTGACGATCACGCTCGTCCTCGTCGGCCTCGGCGTGGCGAGCCTGCTCCCGTACCTCCTGCGCTCGCTCGGCCGCTCCACCGCGGTGGTGACGATGGTCGGCGCCGGCCTCGCGTATGCGCTGGAGCGGGGTGGCGACAAAGCTCGCCTCCGACGATCTCGCTCGGTCATCCCTGGCGCTGGCGATCGCGTGGGGCGCTGTCGACGGCCGCCGCCTCGATGCGTCGGCTCTGCTCAGCGAGATGAGCGCGCTGCAGTCGCGTCCGGCGATCCAGGTCGCGCCGGTGGTGTTCGTGACTCAGACGATCGTGCCGGTCGCGCTCGCGCCGCTGCTGTTCGGCGAGAGCTTCAGCGACACGCCGCTCGGCGGGGTTCCCGCTCGTCGCTCTCGCTGGCGCTGCTGATCGCGCGGCGCGGCGATGCTCGCGCGCTCGCCGCTGCTGCTCGCGCTGATGGAAGGCGAGCGCATCAGCTTCTGCGAGCGGCTCGACGCGCAGCCCGTCCGCGGCCAGCCAGGAGACGATCCGCTCCAGCGCCGAGCACCGAGGCTGGCGAGCCGTCGAGCTGCGACGACCACGACGTCGCCGGCGCGCGCCGGGCGCTGAGGCAGCGGGCCCGTCGCGCTCAGCCGCAGCGCGCCGCTGATCGGCGTGGCCCCGGCGGTGCGCGCCAGCACCAGCTGGCCGACCGACAGCCCGCCGCGCGGCTGCAGGTAGTAGAAGCGATGGCGCAGGCCCGAGCGCGCGCGCCTGGGAGCGCAGCGTCGCGCGCGTGCGCAGCCAGCGCAGCGGCGCCGAGCCCGGCACTTCGGGCAGCAGTTCGTCGCTCGAGCGAGCGCAGCGCCGCGATCCGTGCGCTGCGGCGGCACCCTCCCGCCGTCCGCGAACGAGACGTGGATGCCGCGCGCGGCGAGCTCGGCGGCGACGAGCGGCGATGTCGCGCGCCGGGCACGCGCACGACCACGCCGACCTCCGCGCTGACGCGTGTCGACGTGGGCGAGCGGATGCACGCGCAGCAGCTTCGCCGCGAGCGCGGTCACCTCGTCGGTCGACATCACCCACGCGCCGACGACGAGCAGCAGCACCAGCTGGCTCGCGATCGCGACCAGCCGCAGGCGCCAGGCGGGAATCGGGCGCACGCGCCGGGGCGCGCCGAGCACGACGTCGGCGGCGTCCGTGTCCGCGTGCGCTGCCGCGTCCGCTCGGTGCCCGACGCAGTCGGCTGGCCAACTCGAGGCGAAGCTCGCCCGCACCTGCTCGCGCAGCTCGTCGGTGTCGTTGGCCAGCCGCACGAGGTCGAGCGCGGCCATCGCACGCGTGTTCAGGCGCGCATGGCCGACCGGCAGCCCGTAGGAGACGACCGGCGTGCCCGCCGCCCATCGCCTCCAGGCAGGTGACGCCGCCGGTGGAGTGCACGAGCACGTCGGCGGCCGCGAGCAGCTCGGGCATCCTGTCGGTGAACCCGTAGACGTGCACGCGCGGTTCGTCGGCGAAGTTGGCGCGCAGCTTGCTCGCGAGCTGCTCGTTGCGCCCGGCCAGGCACACGATGCTGCTCACCTCGGGCACGCGCATGAACTCGCGCACGGCCCCCGCGATGTCCCCCACGCCCCAGCCCCCGCCGGAGACGACCACCATGCGGCCCTCCTCGGGCAGGCCGAGCGCGCGACGCGCCTCGAGCGGGCAGCGCGGGCTGAGGAACTCCGCGGAGATCAGCGGTGCGCACGAGCTGGGCGCTGCCCGGCCCGGCGATCCGCTCGACCGCCGAGATCGACTCGCCGTACATCACGATGTGCATGTCGATCCCCGGCTGCGCCCAGAAGAACAGGCCGGTCAGGTCGGTGATCGTGGCGACCGTCGGGCAGCGCACCGCGCCGTGTGCGGCGCAATCGCGCCAGCACGACCGTCACGGCGGGGTAGGTCGACACGACGACGTCGGGGTCGTGCTCGGCGATGGCTTGCGCGCCAGCGGGCGCGAGCCGAGCAGGCACAGCAGCCGCCGCGTCAGCCCGCGAATCGGCGCGACGTGCTCGAGCAGCCAGTAGATGACCGTGTAGGTCCAGGGCAAGAAACGCAGCTGCACGCGGTAGCCGTCCTCGACGACCGGTCGCAGCAGCGGCCCCATCGCCGCGAGGCCGTCGATCACGGTCACCTCGGCCTGGCGCGGGGCCCGTCGATCTGGTCGCGCGAGCGCTCGCGCGGCCGCGGCATGGCCCTCGCCGACGTCGGCGGACAGGATCAGCACGCGACGCGGCGACCTCGGAGCGCGGGCGCTGCAGAGCGTTCACGCCTGCGGCGCAGCAGCCTGTGCGACGGCGGCGCGGCCGATCGTTCACGGACGCGGCGCGGAGTGCGTTTGCGATGGGTATGAGGCATATACGGATCGGCTGCCGTCATCCTCGCGGTCACGCGCAGGCGTCCGCCCGCGGAAGCCTCCCAGCGGGCCTGGCGCTGCCACAGGTTAGCGGCGCAGCGAACACCTGCGCGGTCCGGCTAGACGCAACAATGGGCCGATACAGGCCGCAACGCCCATACCCCGCGCCGGATCGCCGCACGGACGCCTGCTGACGACCGGCAGGACGGCGCGCGCGCGAGCCCCGGCCGCCGTCGCTGCGCGGCGCTCGGCTCGCTGGGGCTGCTCGGCGTGCTGACGTCGGCGCTGTCTGCTCAGCGCGGGCGCCGCCACGCGCCCGTCGGTATACGTGCCCGGGCGCAGCGGCGGCTGGCCGGGCTGGATGGCCGGCCCGCTTCGAGGGCCTCGACGTCGGGATCAGCAACGGCAGCTTCCAGGCGCTCACGCTGATCATGTGCGCGAGCTACCTGCTGGTGCTGCTGGCCGCGCGCGCCCTGTCCGATGCGCGCGCTCGCCGCCGGCGATCGTGCTCGGCGCACGTGGTCCTGCTGCTCGGGCCGCCGCTGATCTCCCAGGACGTGTTCGGCTACCTCGGGTTCGCGCGGATGGGCGCGCTGCACGGGCTGGACCCGTACACGCGCGTCGCCGCCGAAGCGCGCCCGCCGACCCGGTCTTCAGCTTCCTCGGCTGGCCCTTCCTGCACTCCCCCTACGGGCCGCTGTTCACGCTCGCGAGCTACGCGACCGCGCCGCTTGGCCTCGCCGGCGGGCTGTGGACGTTCAAGGCGTTCGCCGTCGCCTCGAGCCTCGGCGCGGTCGCGCTGGTCGCGCGCGCGGCGCGGCGGCTCGGTCACTCCGCGCGCTGGGCGGCCGCCTTCGTCGGCCTGAACCCGGTGCTGCTCGCGCTCGCGGTCGGCGGCGCGCACAACGACACGCTGGTCCTGCTGCTGCTCGCCGCGCGCGCTCGCGCTCACGGCCGGCGCCGAGCCCGCGCCTACGCGCCGGCGCGGCGCACGCTGCGTGGCCGGCGTCGGGCGTGAAGGTCGACCGCGCGGGCTCGTGCTGCCCGTTCCTCGTGCTCGCGCCGCCGCACCGCCGCGAGCGCCTGCGGGTTGCCGCTCACCGCCGGCGCTCGTGCCTCGCTGGCGCTGGCCGTGCTCGGGCTGATCGGCTTCGGCGTGCACGCGCTCGGCTTCCTCGACGCGGTCGGCGAGCAGCAGCAGCTCGTGGCGACCCACAGCATCCCCGCCGAGACCGCGCGCCTGGTCGGCCTGAGCGGCACGCCGGCTGGTGGCGCCACGCTGTTCGTCGCGGCCTTCGTCGTCGTGCTCGCGCTCGCGCTGTGGCGCACCGCGCGCGGCGCCGACTGGCGCGTGGCCGCCGGCTGGACGACGCTCGCGCTGCTGCTGTCGACGGCCTGGCTGTTGCCCTGGTATGCGATCTGGGCGCTGCCGCTAGCGGCGGTCAGCGGCGATCGGCGTCTGCGCGCCGCCACGCTCGTCTTCTGCGCCTACGCGATCCTCATCCACCTGCCGCTCGCCAAGGGCTGCTCAGCCCGCCCGGCCGCCACGCCGCCCCGCACCTGCACATCGCGGTGCCCGGCGCTCGACACCGCCTGGAACTCGCCCGTCTCCAGGTCCTTGGCCACGCCCCGCTCGATCTCAGCTGGTGAGGCCTCCGGGCGCAGCCGCCGCAGGCGCATCGCGTCCAGGCGCCTGAACTTGAGGATCTCGAGCACGTAGACGAGATACACGCTGGCGGCCACGACGATCAGCCCGAGCGCGATCACGACGAGCGTCCAGCCCGTGTACAGATGGCCTTTGTGGTTGCTGTAGGGGACGAACCGCAGCGCCAGCGCCAGTCCGGCGAGCATCAGCGTCCACGCGTACAGGTAGGCGATCGTGCGCCTGCTGGAGAAGCCGATGCGCGCCATGCGGTGATGGAAGTGCTCGCTGTCGGACGGTAGATCGGCTGCCTGTACTTCAGGCGCTTGAGCACCACGAAGGTGCGTGTCCAGGAACGGCACCGCGAGCAGGATCAGCGGCAGCACGAACGACACGACCGCCGCGGTCTTGACGGCCGCCTCGACGGTGATCACGCCCATCAGCAGGCCGAGCAGGTTGGCGCCGCAGTCGCCCATGAAGCTCGACGCCGGCGGGAAGTTGTAGATCAGGAAGCCGAGCGCCGCGCCGGCGGTCAGCGCCGCCAGCACGCCCGGCTGCGGCCGGTTCAGGTCGAACGCGATCACCGCCATCGTCGCGGCGATGATCGCGCACACGCCCGCCGCCAGGCCGTCGACGCCGTCGGAGAAGTTGACGACGTTCATCATCGCCACGAGGCCGATCACCGTGAGCACCGGCCCGGCGTTCGTAGCGCCGGCGTCGGGGAAGTGCAGTGCGCCGACGAACGGCAGCGTGATGGCCTTCACCGCCACGCCGAAGTGCACGACGATCACCGCCGCCAGCACCTGGCCGGCGAGCTTGACGGCCGGCGGCAGGTCGAAGCGGTCGTCGAGCGCGCCCACGAGCGTGATCACCGCGGCGGCGATCAGCACGCCGTGCCACAGCTGGTGTTCGGAGCGGTAGCCCGCCGGCAGCCAGATCAGCGCGGCGACGAGCACGCCGGCGAAGATCGCCAGCCCGCCGAGCAGCGGCGTCGGACGCTCGGACAGGCCCCGCTCGCGCGGCTCGTCGATCGCGCCGACGAGCCGCGCGAAGCGCATCGTGACCGGCGTCAGCAGCGCGGTCACGGCCGCGGCGACCAGAAAGGCGTAAAGCGCGTCGAGCTCGGTCGGATGCGCCATCGACTCGCGCACAGCATCGCAGGCGCCGAGGTCGAGCGACGCGCCGCGCCTGGTCCTGCTACGACGATCGCCGAGCTCGCCGAGGCTCTCGTACAGCGGGTAGCGCTCGACGATCGCGCCGACGCGCTCGGCCAGCTCGCCGCCGCGCGGCCGACGCCCGGCCGCTCGTACTCCGGCGTCAGCGCGTCGCGAGGATCCGCCCGACCTCCATGAAGTCCTCGAGCTGCAGGCCGCGCGTCGCCAGCGCGGGCGTGCCGATGCGCAGGCCCGACGCCTCCATCGGCGGGCGCGGGTCGAACGGCACGGCGTTGCGATTGACGGTGATCCCGATCTCGCGCAGCCGGTCCTCGGCCTGGCGGCCCGGTCAGCGTCGGCTCGGTGTCGCGCAGGTCCACGAGCACCAGGTGCACGTCGGTGCCCCCGGTCAGCACGTTGACGCCGTGGCCGGCCGCCAGCAGCTCCACCGCCAGCGCGCGGGCGCCGTCGACCGTGCGCCGCTGGCGCTCGGCGAACAGCTCGCTCGCGGCGATCTTGAACGCGACGGCCTTGGCCGCGATCACGTGCTCCAGCGGACCGCCCTGCTGGCCGGGGAAGACGGCCGAGTCGATCTTCTTGGCGAGCTCCTCCTTGCACAGGATCACCCCGGCGCGCGGACCGCCGAGCGTCTTGTGCGTCGTGGTGGTGACGACGTCGGCGTACGGGACCGGGCTCGGATGCAGCCCGGCGGCGACCAGACCGGCGAAGTGGGCCATGTCGACCATCAGCAGCGCGCCGACCTCGTCGGCGATCTCGCGAAAGCGCGCGAAGTCGAGCTGGCGCGGATACGCCGACCAGCCGGCCAGCAGCAGCTTCGGCCGGCGCTCGCGGGCGATGCGCGCGACCTCGTCCATGTCGATCAGGCTGCTCTCGCGGTCGACCTCGTAGGCGGCGATCTCATACAGGCGTCCGGACACGTTGAGCTTCATGCCGTGCGTGAGATGGCCGCCGTGCGCCAGCGACAGGCCCATGATCGTGTCGCCGGGCGCGAGCAGGGCGTGATAGACGGCGGCGTTGGCCTGTGATCCCGAGTGCGGCTGGACGTTCGCGTGCTCGGCCCCGAACAGCGCCTTGGCGCGATCGATCGCGAGCTGCTCGGAGATGTCGACCCACTCGCAGCCGCCGTAGTAGCGCCGTCCGGGGTAGCCCTCGGCGTACTTGTTCGTCAGCACCGAGCCCTGGCATTCGAGCACGGCGCGCGGGACGAAGTTCTCCGAGGCGATCATCTCGAGCGTGCGCTGCTCGCGCTCGAGCTCGCCGCGCAGCACCTCGGCGATCTCCGGATCGACCTCGGCGAGCGGTCGGTTGAAGTAGTCGGGGCTCAGCTCGGACACGGCGCTCTCCTTGGCAGTCGAGGACGACTTTGTGCCCAGGCGCGCGGCAGGTTCGCTGACCGCTTCCCGGTGGTCGATTCCACCTCACAGCGCCAGTTGCGGCAGCTGCAACGAGGCTAGCACGCGCCGGGTATCTCCGAGCTCAGCTCATCGGCGCGAGCATCTCCCGCACGGCGTCCCTCGAGAGCGCGCCCTCGCGCAGCAGGTGCCAGCGCCTTTCCCTCGCGAAGTCGCGCAGGTCGATCACGGTCGATGGGGTGCCCGGGAGCTCGCCGCCGTCGAGAACGAGATCGGCACCGTCGAGCATGCTCGGGAGGGACCTCGGCCAGCGACCGCGCGTCGGGCTCGCCGGAGATGTTTGCGCTCGACTGCATCACCGGACGGGCGATCGCGCGCGAGCGCGGACAGGCGATCGGGCAGGCGCGGCACGCGCAGGCCGAGCGCGCCCGGGTCCGATCTGCAGGCCGCGCGCGAAGCGAAGCGCGCGGTTCGCGAGCAGCACCGTCACGGGGCCCGGCAGCAGCGCCTGCAGCGCGAGCGCGCTCGGCGTCGGGCAGCTCGCCGAGGGTCTCGAGCGCGGGCCCGGCGCGAAGAACATGACCGCGGACGGCGCGCGTCGCCGGCCGCCCCTTCAGCTCGTACAGGCGCCGCGCCGCCTGCTCGTTGTCGGGATCGCAGCAGACGCCATAGACGGTGTCCGTGGGGAACACCGCGACGCCGCCGCCCGCCACGCACTCCTCCAGGCTGCTCGCATCGTCGCGCATCGAGCGTCGGCGCCATCACCGCCGGCCCTCCGCGACGACGACGCGCTCGATCCCGCCGAGATCGCGCTCGCAGCGTACGGCCGCGAAGCCCGCGTCGCGGGCCAGCCGGCTCACGACAGGCGCCTGACCGGCACCGACCTCCAGCGCCAGGAAGACGACCCGCTTGCGCGCGGCGAGCTGTGCGAGCAGCGCGCGGATCGCCGTCGAGCCCGTCGGGCCCTGCGAACAGCGCGTCAAGCGGCTCGTGGCGCGAGATCTCGGGCGCGAGCGCCGCGCGCTCGGGCTCGGCGACGTAGGGCAGGTTGGCGAGCACGGCGTCGAACTCGTCCGGCACGCCCGCGAGCAGGTCGGCTCCGCAGCCAGCGCACGTCCAGGCCGAGGCGCATGCGCGTTGGCCCGGGCCAGCTCGAGCGCTGCCTCGCTGACGTCGCTGCCGGTCACGTCGAGGTCGGGGCGCTCGTCCTTGAGCGCGAGCGCCACCGCGCCGCTGCCGGTGCCGACGTCGAGCACGCGCGCGCCCGTGCCCGAGCGCGAGAGCCGCCTCGACCAGCAGCTCGGTCTCGGGGCGCGGCACCAGCGCGCGCGCGTCGACCGCGAGCTCCAGCCGACGAAAGCCGCGGCGCCCGATGATGTAGGCGACCGGCTCGCGCTCCACCGCGCGGCGGCGCACGGCGTCCTGGAAGGCGCGCACGGCCGGGCCTTCGACGGTGCAGCTCGCGATCGGTGAGCAGCCGCTCGCGCGCGACGCCGAGCACGTGCGCGAGCAGCAGTTCGGCGTCCAGACGCGGGGTCTCGCAGCCAGCGGCGGCGATCGCGGTGATCGCACCATCGAGCGCGTCGCGCATCGAGTGCGCGCCCGGAGCACCGTTGCCGCGGGGGCGCGAAGATCGGGTGCGACCTCGAGGCCCTCGCCGGCGGAAGCGCCGTCGCGCATCAGACCGCCGCCTGCGCCTCCAGGCGCCGGCGCTTCTCGTCGGCCTGCAGCGCGGCGGTGAGCTCGTCCAGCTCGCCTTCGAGCACCTGGTCGAGGTTGTGGACGGTGAGCTTTATGCGGTGGTCGGTGACCCGCCGCTCGCCGTAGTTGTAGGTGCGGATCTTCTCCGCGCGATCGCCCGTCCCGACCTGGGAGCGCCGGTCGGCGGCGAGCTCGGCCTGCTGCTCGGCGAGCGCGCGCTCGTACAGCCGCGCGCGCAGCACGCGCAACGCCTTCTCGCGGTTCTGCAGCTGCGACTTCTCGTCCTGCATCGAGACGACGATGCCCGATGGCTTGTGCGTCACGCGCACCGCCGAGTCGGTCGTGTTGACCGACTGGCCGCCCGGGCCCGGAGGAGCGGTAGACGTCGATCTGCAGGTCGTTGGGGTCGATCTGCACGTCGACGTCCTCGGCCTCGGGCAGCACCGCGACGGTCGCGGTCGAGGTGTGGATCCGCCCCTGGGACTCGGTCTGGGGAACGCGCTGGACGCGGTGGGTGCCGCCCTCGAACTTGAACACCGAGTAGGCGCCGTCGGGTGGGCGGGATCCCTTGACCGCGAACGTGTACTTGCCGTCTCCGATCTCCAGCGGCTCGGTCTGCGAAGCCGCGGCGCTCGGCATAGCGCGTGAGCATGCGGTACAGGTCGCCCGCCCACAGCCCGCCTCCTCGCCGCCGGCGCCGCCCTGGATTTCGACGATCACGCTCTTCTCGTCGTTCGGATCGCGCTCGACCATCGCGAGGCGGATCTGCCTCCTCGAGCTCCTCGATGCGCGCGCGGGCGCGCGCGAGCTCCTCGCGCATCTCGGCGTCCTCGCCGATCTCCTCGAGCAGCTCCTCGGCGCCCGCCGCGTCGTCCTGGGCACGGCGCCACTCGGCCGCGAGCCTGGCGGCGGGCTCGAGCTGGCTGTAGGCGCGTCCGACCTCCGCGTAGCGCGCCCTGTCGGAGATCACCTCCGCGTCGGTCATCTGCGCGCCCAGCTCTGCGAAGCGCGTCTCGATCTGTTGACCAGGTCCTCGATCATCTCCGCTGAGTCTAAGGCCGCGTCCGCGGCGCCCGGCGTTCAGGCTGCGAGCTGCTCGCCGCGCACGAGCTCGAGCAGCTCATCGAGCGTCGCAGAGAGCGCCTCGACCGCGTCTCGCTCGAGCGGCAGGCCGTCGGCGCCGAGCGCCTCGTCGGCCTGCGCTATCGGCAGCTCGCGGTCGACGACGCGCGCGCCGATCGTGCTCAGCACCTTGCGCAGTCTCCGCCTGCGCCCAGACCGCGCCGAACAGGCCGGTGCTCGCGCCGATCACGGCCGCGGGCTTGCCCCGCAGCGGCGTCTCGGCGACCGGTCGCGAGACCCAGTCGAGCGCGTTCTTGAGCTGCCCGGGGATCGAGCCGTTGTACTCGGGTGTCGCTATGAGCAGGGCGTCCGCGCCGGCCGATCGCAGCCCGCAGGGCGGCGACCGCCGGCGGAACCTCCTGCTCGGTGTCCTCGCTGTAGGGCGGGATCGCCGCGAGCTCGTCGAAGACGACGAGCCGCACGCCGTCGCGGCAGCAGCTTGCCGGCTCCGTTCAGCAGACGCGTGTTGTATGAGTCGCGCCGCAGGCTGCCCGACAATCCGAGGATCTCCATGACCCTACGCCTCGCGGACGAGCTCCAGGGAGACGTCGAGGCTTGACGTCGTTGTCGACGGCGTAGCCGCCCTTGGGGAGCTCCGCGTTGAACTCGAGCCCGTAGTCGCGCCGGTCGACGATCGCCTCGAGCTCGACGCCGATCTTGTCGTTGCCGGCGAGATCGACATGCGGTCCGGTGATGCTCCCGCGCGCGGTGATTCGGTGGGTGTGGCCCTTGATCGTGAGCTCGCCCTCGACCTCGAGCTCGCCCTGCTCGCCGACGTTTACGGCGGTCGAGGTGAAGCGGATCTCGGGGTAGCGCTCGGTGTCGAAGAAGTCCGGCGAGCGCAGGTGCGCCGCCAGGTTCTCGTCCTTGACGACGATCGAGTCCGCCCGGACGGAGCCCTCGAGGCGTGGCTCTCCGTTCTCGCCAACCGCCAGCGATCCGTCGTAGTCCTCGAAGTGCGCGCGGAAGGTCGCGACCACCATGTGCTTGACGGCGAAGCCGACGTGCGAGTGGACCTTGTCGATCGTCCAGTTGCCGGCGCCGATGGATTGTGCTGTTGCTGTGCTCATCTGGAGTTCCTTTTCTGGTGGGATTTCAGGGCGATTCGTAGTGGGATTTCAAAGCGATTCGGACCGTGGTCCGGTTACAGCAAAAAGCCTAGCACATAATCGGACTGCGGTCCGGTTAGTAACATGGTGGTCATGGACCGCATCATTCGATCTCCCCCTCGCGCAGCCGGAAGGCTGCGAGCGCGCGGATGCAGCGCGCAATCGCGAGCGGATCCTCTGCGTCGCAAGACGGCTGTTCGACGAACGCGGCGCCGGCTGCGTGTCGATGGACGAGGTCGCCGATGCGGCTGGCGTCGGCAAGGGCACCCTCTTTCGCCGCTTCGGCTCGCGGGCGTCGCTCGCGGCCGCGGTGCTCTCGGAGCGCGAGCGAGACTTTCAGGAGGAAATCATCCGCGGCGATCCGCCGCTCGGTCCGGGCGCGCCGCCGCGCGAGCGGCTGATCGCGTTCGGCGAAGCGATGCTCGACACCCTCGAGGCGCACTCCGAACTGCTGCTGGCAGCCGAGACAGGCCCGGTGCGCTTCGCGCACCCCGCCCTATCGTGCACCGCCTTCACGTCATGCTGCTGCTGCGCGAGGCCCGCCCGGAGTGCGACGCGGAGTTGCTCTCCGAGACGCTGCTCGCCGCGCTCGGCGCCGAGCTGTTCATGCACATGCGCGAGGTGCGCGGCATGTCGCTCCCGCGCCTGAAGGAGGGCTGGCGCGAGCTCGTCATGCGGACCGTCCGCTGCGCGGAGCCTGCTTGAGGTGGATCCCGCATCGATAGCACGCTTGGCATCGGCCGCGGTCGTCCTATTGACCAGTTTGCACGAATCGCCTCACCGGTGCGCATGCGATCCTGTCGCCTCGATATTGAACATCTGGCGCCCGGCCGTCGGCGAGTTCTTCCGATAGCGGCGGTGTTCGCATCGGTCGGCGCGCTGGCCGGCTGCGGAAGCTCCAGCACCCACGCCGTGTCAAGCGCTCACGACGTGGCGGTGAGGACGACAGCGCCATCAGCCGCCGCGGATTCGCTGCAGCAGCAGTTCACGGACGTGGTGCGGGCGGTTTCACCGGAGGTGGTGCAGATCCAGACCAACTCCGGGCTCGGCTCGGGCGTGGTGTTCGACGACAAGGGCGACATCGTCACGAACGCCCACGTCGTGACCGGAGCGCTGACCCTCTCGGTGACCCTCGCCAGCGGGGCCAAGCATCCCGCAAGCATCGTGGGGATCTACCCGCAGAACGACATCGCCGTGGTCCACGTCAGCGGCGCGACGCCGCGTCCGGCGACGTTCGCCGATTCCTCGAGCATCCAGGTCGGGGACGTCGTGCTCGCGATCGGCAACCCCCTCGGCCTGCGTTCGAGCGTCACCGACGGCATCGTCTCCTCGGTCGGGCGAACCGTGTCCGAGGGAAACGGCGTCGTGCTGCCGTCGGTCATCCAGACGAGCGCAGCGATCAATCCGGGAAACTCCGGAGGTGCGCTCGTCGATCTCGAAGGAGCCGTCATCGGCATCCCGACGCTCGCGGCCATCGACCCCGAGTTCGGCGAAGTCCCGGCCCCCGGCATCGGCTTCGCGATACCCAGCAACACCGCCAAGAACTTCGCGAGCAAGCTGATCGCATCGGGCAAAGTGGCGCGGGCAGGGCGCGCCTACCTAGGCGTGGTCGTTGCGACGATCGTCCTCGGCGGAGTGCTCGTCGAGAGCGTCGAGCCCGGTGGTCCCGCCGCCAAGGCCGGGATTCAGCCGGGCGAGGGGATCGTCTCCGTTGCCGGCCAGTCGACCCCGACGACCAACGTCCTGTCATCCGTGCTGGCGACGCTGCGGCCCGGCCAGACGGTGCCGGTCCAGGTCCTCGGCCCGGAAGGGCAGATCGCGACCGTCCAGGTCACGCTGGGCAGCCAGCCAGGCAGCTAGTCTAGATCGTCTAGGCGACGACCTCCACGCCGAGTAGGTCGCTCGCCGAGAGCTCGCCGGGGGACTCGAGCGCGAGGACGGCCTCGAGCGCCGCGATCGCCACCGCGAGCTGGTCGAGATCGGGCTCGCGCGTGGTGAGCAGCTGCAGCTTGAGCCCCGGCCACATGAGCGCCCGCACCCAGCGCCGCCTGCGGTTGCGCCCGGCGAACTTGATCAGCTCGAAGGAGATTCCCGCGATCAGCGGCACGCCCAGGATGCGCGTCGCCACGAGCCAGTACCAAGCGGGAAGCCCGATCGGCGCGAACACGAAGATCGCGACGATCATCACCACCAGCAGAAAGCTCGTCCCGCAGCGCGGATGCAGACGCGAGAACCGCTTCGCGTTCGCAGGCGTGAGCGCAGCCCCCGCCTCGTAGCATGAGATCGTCTTGTGCTCGGCGCCGTGATACTCGAACACACGGCGCAGGTCGCGCACGCGCGAGAGCAGGATCATGTAGCCGAGGAAGAGCGCCGTGCGGATGGTGCCCTCGACCAGCCAGAAGAGCAGCGAGGAGCCGAGCTGATGCTTGATAAGGCTCGTCAGGCCGACCGGGATCAGGAAGAACAGCACGATCGCAAAGGCGAGCGCGACGAACACCGTCCCGGCCCAGACCCCGCGCGAGATCTCCTGCTCTTCATCCGGCGGCAGCTGCGCGTTTGCCGAGACCTCGAGCGCGCGGAAGCCAATCGCCAGCGACCCCCCGAGCGCGACGACTCCGCGCACGATCGGCAGCCGCAGGATGCGGTGGCGGCGCATCGCCGAGACGAGCGGAAACGTGCTGAGCGCGATCTCGCCGAGCGCGGGCTCCCGCGGCGAGCGCTCGGGCTCCTCCAGCTGGTCGGGAGTCGGCTTGCGCACGGCGACCGCCCAGTTTGAGACGCCGCGCATCATCACTCCCTCGAGGACCGCCTGGCCGCCGATAGGCGCGTCGCGCTGGGCCGTCAGCTCGCCGTCGCCGTGCGCCTCTGCGGGGGCGGCGCGTTCGCTGACGGACATCGAGCTACTGTGCGGAGCGAGCTTGCGCTGAGTGCAGGCGACCCTTGGCGACCCGGCGCTGGAAGCGCTCCACACGTCCGCCGGTGTCCATCAGCTTTTGCCTGCCCGTGTAGAACGGGTGGCAGTTGGAGCACACCTCCACGTGCAGCTCCTCGCGCGTCGCGCGCGTGATGAACTCGTTTCCGCAGGTGCAGCGCACGTGTGCGCGCACATAGCTCGGGTGGATCTTCGCCTTCATCGTCCACGCATTCTAGCGCCCGTCTATCCGCTCGCGGCTGCCGCGGCCGTGCCCGGCGGCACTTCGCCCATGCTCGCCTGCGCGCCCGCCGTAGCTCACAGCGCCGGCTGTTCGCTACGGCGTAGCGGGCAGCGCCGGCTGTTCGCATATCGGCGTGCGCAGTTCCTCGGCCTTCATCAACCTGCCCTTCGCGTTCAGCCAGCGGAAGCGCACGGCGGCGCGGTAGGAGGCCGGGGCCGAGAGGTCCGTCACCCGGTTGAGGTTCTTGTATACCTTCACACCCGGCACGGACGCCCGCCACACGCCGAGCCCGGGAGCGCTGACCGTGTGAAAGAAGGCTTCTTCGGGCAGGCGCTCGAGCACGTCGATCCTCATCTCCATCCGGACCGAGCCGGTGATCGCTGTCATTTCGCCCGCGAAGGTCGCCGAGCGTTCGGCCTCGGCTTCGGCCGTGACGCACTGCTCGAGCGTCGCCGAGATGTCCGGCCTGGCCGCCGCGGCTCGCGCCCGGTCGGACAGACGCGCCCAGGCCGGCGCGGCGGGCGCCAGCAGAGCGCACGCGAGCGCACACGCAAGCGAAGCGCCAAGAGACCGCGCGATCGCACGCGTAGCACTCGCGGGCGGGAACGTGGGGCTCATCACGTCCCTGTAACACTCCGAGCACGCGCAGGTTTCGCGCTCTTTGCGCCCTCGGCGCCCGCGTCTCGGCGATCAGGTCAGCTGGTACAGCGGGCCGTCGCCGCCCTCCGGAGCCGTGAGCCGGCCACCCTTCGCCGTGATCGCCCCGCACTGGACGCAGTTGGTGTAGTTGACGATCACGTCCACCTCGCCGTGCTCGGGCGCGTCCTCGGGAATCTCATAGACGCCGGCCGGGCACATCCAGCGCCACGTCTCGGCGATCTCGCGCGGCACGCGTTTGCGCACGCGGATGTGGTTCGGCGCATCGTCCCGCGTCGCGTTGCCGGTGATGAACACCGAGGAGAGCTTGTCGAAGGTGTATTTCCCGTCGGGCTTGGGATACTGCTCCTTCGTCTCGCCGAGGAACATCGGCGTGGTGTCGTCGCGGTGCCACGACCAGCGCCCTCCGGGGAAGCGTCCCTTGCTCGCGATCATCATGCCGACCAGCGGCGCGCCCATGATGAAGCCTTTCTGGAAGGGCTGGCGGGCGTTGCGGACCTGGTACAGCTCCCGGCCCACCTGCGAGTCCTCGATCGCCTGCTCGTAGGATTCGAATGAGCTCTCGCCGCGGACGAGCGCGGCGTAGATCGACTCGGCCGCCAGTTTGCCGGACATCACGCTGTGGTGAACTCCCTTCAGCGCGGCCGTGTCGACCATCCCGCCGGCATCGCCTACTATCACTGCGCCGGGCGCGGAGAGCTTGGGCATCGACCAGTAGCCGCCGCCCGGCAGCGCCTTGGCGCCCCAGGCGATCCGCTCGCCGCCCTCGAGGATCTCCTTGACGAGCGGGTGGAGCTTGAACTCCTGCAGCAGATCGTGCGCGGACGTCGTGGCGTCGCAGTACTCGAGGTCGACGACGAAGCCGATGCTGACGAGGTGATCACCGCTCTTCGCATCCTCCATCGGGTAGATCCAGGTGCCGCCGATCTGCCCGTACCTGGAGGACAGCTTCAGTGGCCATGGACCCATCGTGTGGATCAGGCGGTCGAGCGGCCTCGGGACGCGCCAGACCTCCTTGACGCCCAGCTCCCACACCTGGGGCTCGCGCCCGTCGGCGAGATCGAACTCCTTGATGGCCGCGCCCGTCAGGTGCCCCCAGCAGCCCTCGGCGAGCACGGTCGCCTTCGCCTTGATGTCGGTGCCCGGCTCGAAGTTGGAGAGCGGCTGCCCGTCCTTGCCGCGGCCCTTGTCCCCGGAGCGCACGCCGACGACACGCCCGTCCTCGACGATCAGCTGCGTCGCCGAGGTCTCGGTTAGCACGTAGGCGCCTCCCTCCTCGGCCAGACGCTGCTGGAAGCGCGCCATCGCCGAGACCGAGATCACCTCGTTGCCGTGGTTCTTGAAGTTCGGCGGGGTCGGGATGCGCAGCTTCGTCCTGGCGGTGGGCGTCAGGTAGACAGCCTCCTTCGTCACTTCCCCGAAGGCGAAGCCCTCCTTGCGCCAGTCCTCGCGCGAGATCTCCGGAAACAGCTCCTGCAGCGGGCCCGGACGCATGACCGCCCCGGAGAGGTTGTGACCGCCACAGGTCTTGGCCTTCTCGATCACCGCCACCGGGACTTCGCCGAGACGCTCCATCATCTCCGGGTCGTCGCCCAGCAGCTGTAGGAGGCGGTTGGCGCAGGCCAGCCCGGCGGTCCCGCCGCCGACGATCGCGACGCCGACCTCGATCAGCTCGTCCTCCGGGTCGAGGCCGCGCTTGATGAACTCCTTGCGCGAGTCGACGGGGGGCGGGAAGGCGGCAGGTGAGACCTTCCCGTTGCCGGGGCCGTGAGCGGACACCATCAGACCTCCTGCCTGGCGGCGGGCCGGCGCGATGAGAGCCGACGAGAGGCCGCGCCCATCGTCAGCCTCCCTTCCTTGCCTTCACCGCCTCGGTGAGCTTGGGCAAGATCTTGTTGAGGTCGCCCACCACCCCGAGGTCTGAGAATTCGAAGATCGGCGCGTTCGCGTCCTTGTTGATCGCGACGATGTTCTCCGAGCCCTGCATTCCGACCTTGTGCTGGATCGCTCCGGAGATGCCGGCTGCCAGGTACAGCTTCGGCGCGACGGTCTTGCCCGTCTGACCGATCTGGGCCGCATATGGGTACCAGCCTGCATCGACGACCGCGCGAGTCGCCGCGACCGCGCTGTTGCCGCCGAAGGCCTTCGCCAGTTCCTCGGCGAGCTCGAAGCCCTCGGCCTTGCCGAGCCCGCGTCCGCCGGCGATGAGGATGTCGGCGCCCTCGATGTCGACGTCTGCGCCGCGCTGTTCGCCGCGGGTGATCATCGTCGCCTGCTGAGCATGCGGGCTGAGCTCGAACGAGAGCTGCTCGACGGGCGCGTCCGCGTCGCCGGACTCCTTCGCCTCGAATGCGTTCAGGCGCCCGATGATGATGCCGACATCGGAGCGGTATTTGACTTCCGAGATCGCGGAATCGCCGAGGATCGGACGCTCGGCGATCAGCTCGCCGCCCTCTGCGCGAACTGCCGTGACCTCCATCACCACGCCTGCGCCGAGCCGAGCCGCCAGGCCGGCGCCGATCTCGAAGCCGAGCAGGCCGCCGCCGAACAGGGCATAGGAGTAGCCGCCGTCGGTGATCGCCCGGGCCATCGCGTCGACCAGCGGCTGCGCGAGCCCCTCGGGTCCCTCGGCGACGAGCACCTTCTTCGCTCCGTATCTGCCAAGCGACGCGGCGAGATCCTGCGGAACGTTCTCACCGAGCAGGATCGCGTGCGCCTCGCCGCCGAGCTCGCCGGCGAGCTTGGCGCCCTCTGAGACGGCGCCGAGCGAGTTCTTGTTGATCGCGCCCTCGTAGTGGAGCGCGTAGACCAGGATGTTTGCCATGACAGTTTCAGTTCCTTTCGCTCATCCGCGGGTCAGATGAGCTTGCGCTCGTCGAGCCAGGCGATGATCTTTTCGACGGTCTCACCGGTGTCCTCGTCCTCGATGATCTCGCCGGCGGCCTTCGCCGGCGGCGGCTTGGACCCGATCCACTGCGCGGCGGAGTTATCGCCGCCGACTTTCGCCGCGTCGATTCCGACGTCGGCAGTGGTGAGCGAGTCGAGAGGCTTCTTCTTCGCGCCCATGATCGCCTTGAGCGACGGGTAGCGCGGCTCGTTGATCGCGTCCCCGACGGAGATCACGGCGGGCAGCTTGATCTGGACGGTGTCGTAGCCGTACTCGGCCTGCCGCTCGCAGCGCAGGCCGTCGCCCTCGATATCCATCTTGATCACCTGCGTGAGCGAGGGCATGCGAAGATGCTCCGCGACAACGGCGCCGATCGTGTAGCACTCGCCGTCGTCGGACTGCTGGCCGAGCAGAACCAGGTCCGGGCTCTCGCGCTGAAGCGTCGTGGCGAGCGCGTAGCCGGTCGCGGCGACGTCCGAGCCGGCGACGAGCGGATCGCTCAAGTGGACCGAGCGGTCGGCGCCGAGCGAGACCGCCTTGTGCAGCGCGCGGACCGCGCTCTCCGGTCCCATCGTCACGGCGACGATCTCCTCGACCGGGGCCGAGCCGCCCTCCCTTATCTGCATCGCCGCCTCGATGGCGTGGGTGTCGTACGGGTTGAGGTTCTTCTCGCCGCTGCGGTCCATGCGCCCCGTCGACGGATCGATTCTCTTCTCGACGGCGGCGTCAGGGACCTCCTTCACCAGAACGCATATCTTCATTCAGGCAACTCCTTGGGGTCTGTTGGCAGCGATCCTATCTGGTCGAGCGGTTGACTGACGAGTCAATCAGCTACCGCGCGCGGCGATCGCGCCACGAATGAAATCGACAATTGCCTGCGTCGGAGCGCCCGGGGTGAACACCTCGGACACGCCAAGGCCCTTGAGCTCGGGTATGTCCTCCGCCGGGATCGTGCCACCGACCGTGATCACGACGTCATCGATGCCCTGGGCTCGCAGCAGCTCGATGACGCGCGGGACTAGGGTCATGTGCGCGCCGGATAGGATCGAGAGCCCGACCGCGTCGGCATCCTCCTGGATGACCGTCTCGACGATCTGCTCCGGGGTCTGATGCAGGCCGGTGTAGATCACCTCCATCCCGGCATCGCGAAGCGCGCGCGCGATGATCTTCGCGCCGCGGTCATGACCGTCGAGCCCGGGCTTGGCCACGACCACGCGGATCTTGCTCTGGCTTTGCGACGTGGCGGCGGGCATCGCGGGCATACATTATGCGCCGCAGCCGCGCCGCGCCGGCAGGCGCCCGGCGCAGCGGCCGGGCCTAGCGGCCGCGACGGCCGTTCGCGCGCCGCGAGGGCGCCCCGCGGCGGGACGCGCGCGACTGCAGCGCGCGCGAGGTCCCACGCGCGGCCCGCCCGGCGTCCGCGCGCGCCGAGACGCTGCGCTCGCGAGCTGCGCGCCCGAGCGACGCGATCGCGGTGCCGGCGCCCAGAGCGGCCAGCACCTTCAGGCGGCGGCCGAGGCGGTCGAGGTGCAGGACCTCCCAGCCTTCCTCGCCGGCGATCCGCCTGAGGTGCGGATCCGGGTTGACGACGACGGCGTGGCGAACGGCACGCAGCATCGGCAGATCCGACTCCGAGTCCGAGTACGCGTATGAGACGCCCAGGTCGATGTCCTCGCGATCAGCGACCTCGCGCATCGAGAGGACCTTTCCCTCGCGGTAGTTGAAGGGACCGGCCGGGCGACCGGTGTAGCGTCCGTCGACGATCTCCGAGCGCGAGCCGAGGCCGCCGTCGAAGGCGAGCACGTGGGCGAGCAGGTCCGCCATCTCCTGGGAGGCGGCCGTCAGGATGTAGATCAGCTCGCCGGCATCCTGGTGAGCGTAGGCGCGTTGGAGCATCTCGGGGTAGAGCCGCGGGAGCACTCCGGCGAGCACGCGGGGCGACAGCCGCTCGAGGTCGCGGACGCGCACGCCGGCGATCATCTTGCCCACGCGCTTGCGGACGTCGTCGGCGCGATCGTCGGTGGAGCCACGCAGGCGGAAGCGCAGGTTCTCATAGACATCGCGCGCCAGACGCGCGCGCGTGATCATCCCCGTCTCATAGGCGGCGCGGGCGAAGAAGATCCCCGAGGAGCCCGCCATCAGCGTCTTGTCGAGGTCGAAGAACGCCGCCACACGCGGCCGACCGTTCGGCGAGCCGCCAGCACCCTGTACGTCGTCGGCCACTAGACCTTGAGGATCACCGCGTCGCCCTGACCGCCGCCCGAGCAGATCGCCGCGCAGCCGAGGCCGCCACCGCGCCGGCGCAGCTCGAGCACGAGGCTGCCAAGGATGCGCGCGCCGGACGCGCCGATCGGATGGCCGAGCGCCACAGCGCCGCCGTTGACGTTGACCCGGTCCTCGTCGATCCCGAGCATCCTGATCGAGTTGAGGGTGACCGAGGCGAACGCCTCGTTGATCTCCCACAGGTCGATGTCGCCCGGCTGAAGGCCGACCTTCTCCAACGCCTTCCTGGCGGCGCTCGCCGGCGTGGTGGCCAGGTAGGCGAAGTCGTTCGCGCTCTGCGCGTGCGCGAGGATCTCGGCGAGTGCCTCCTTGCCGCTTGCCGCCGCCCATTCGTCGGAGGCGAGCACGAGGGCGCCGCCGCCATCGTTGACGCCGGGCGAGTTGCCGGCGGTGTGCGAGCCCTCCTTCCCGACCAGCCCCGGCAGCGCCGCCAGCTTCTCGAGCGAGGTGTCCCGGCGCGGGCCCTCGTCCACCTCGACGACCGTCGCGCCCTTGCGGCCGTTCACGCTCACCGGCACGATCTCCTCCGCAAGGCGGCCCTCGTCGGTGGCCTTGAGCGCAAGCTCGTGCGAGCGAAGCGCCCAGCGGTCGAGGTCCGCGCGTGTCATCTCGAGCTCGTCGCCGACCTCGGTGGCCTCGACGAACATCTGCTTGCCCGAGAAGGGGTTGGTGAGCCCATCGTGAACCATCGCGTCGAGCATCTTGGCGTCCCCCATGCGGTAGCCGAAACGCGCCTGCGGGAGCAGATACGGGGCGCTCGACATCGACTCCATGCCACCACCCACGCCGACCTCCATGTCGCCCGCGCGGATCGCCTGGTCGATCATCACCGAGGCGCGCAGCCCCGATGCGCAGACCTTGTTGATCGTCTCCGAGGAGACCTCCTTCGGGATGCCGGCCTTGATCTGCGCCTGGCGCGAGGGAATCTGACCCTGGCCGGCCTGCAGAACCTGGCCCATCACGACGTGTTCAACCTGCCCGGGCTCCACTCCCGCGCGTTCGAGCGCCGCGCTGATGGCCAGGCCGCCGAGCTCGGTGGCGTCCAGCGAGGACAGGCCGCCGCCCATCTTGCCGATGGGAGTGCGCGCGGTGCCGAGGATCACGGTCTTGGGCATGGAGGCGGTCTCTCCTGTGGATCGGTTGGAGGGGGACTCGAGATCGAGAATGGTAGTGGACGGCCCCGTGGTCCCCCGCGCGCGGGCCGAGACGGCCGATCACACCGATGCGCGCGCGGCCCGCTGCGGGCACGGGCGGCTTGGAGACTAATCGGCGTCCAGCTGGGTATGGTCCCGCGCAGATGAACGTCTCCGCCATCGCACAGCCCGCGAGGACAAGCGATGCCGACACCGTTGCGATCGGAGCGTTCGAGGGCGATGAGCTACCAGGCGAGACACCGCCCGAGCTTGCCACGCTGCTCGCGTCCGGCGAGGCAGGCAGCTCGTTCAAGAAGCTCGCGCTGGCCCACGCCGAGGGCAAGCGCTGGCTGCTCGTCGGCCTCGGAGCGCGCAGGGACTTCACGGCCGAGCGCGCGCGCGTGGCCGCAGCCGTCGCCGGCGAGCGCGCGCGCGAGCTCTCGACGCGCACGCTCTGCTGGCAGCTTCCCGGCGAGGCCGAGCCCGCGATCGCAGCAGCGCTGGTTGAGGGGACGATCCTCGGCGACTACCGCTTCGAGCGCTTCAAGGCGGCTTCCTCGGGCGCGGGAGATCCCGCGAAGGACGCCCCGAAGCGGCTCGAGGCGCTGATCGTCTCTGGACCCGGCGCGCTCGAGGCGCCGGTCGCCGAGGCGACGCTGATCGCCGAGGCCGTGAACCGGGCGCGCGACCTGCAGAACCGGCCGGGCAACGACCTCACGCCGACGGCGCTCGGCGACTACGCCTCCTCGCTCGCTGAGCAGATCGAGGGCCTATCGGCGCAGGTCGAGGGACGCGAGTGGATCCGCGCGCGAGCGATGGGCGCCTTTGGCGCCGTCGCAGAGGGCTCCGACCAGGAGCCTGCGCTGATCACGATGCGCTACGAAGCCCCGGGCGCCAAGGGCCCGAAGCTCGGCTTCGTCGGCAAGGCGGTGACGTTCGACAGCGGCGGGATCTCGCTGAAGCCCGGCGCGAAAATGGCGGAGATGAAGTTCGACATGTCCGGCGGTGCAGCCGTGATCGAGGCCGTCGCGACGATTGCGCGCCTGCAGCTGCCGGTGAAGCTGGTGGCGGTCGTCGGCGCCACCGAGAACCTGCCGAGCGGGCACTCGGTCAAGCCAGGCGACATCGTGAGCGCATCCAACGGCAAGACGATCGAGGTGAACAACACCGACGCCGAGGGACGGCTCGTGCTCGCCGACTGCCTCTCGCAGGCGCTTGCCGAGGGGGCCGAGCAGATCGTGGACCTGGCCACGCTCACCGGCGCTGTGATCGTCGCGCTCGGCTCCACCTACGCCGGGCTGCTGAGCAACGACGAGACGCTCGCCGCCCGTGTCACGGCGGCGGGAGAGCGCAGCGGAGAGATCGTCTGGCGGCTGCCGCTGCACGAAGAGTACGACCAGCTGGTGAAGGGCAAGTACGCCGATCTCGACAACGCGCCCGAAGGGCGCAAGGCGGGCACCATCGTCGGCGCGACGTTCCTGTCGAACTTCGTCGCTGACGTGCCGTGGGCTCACCTTGATATCGCCGGCTCGGCCTGGGAGCTCGACCGCGCCTACGTCGGCAAGGGCGCCTCCGGCTACGGCGTGCGCCTGCTCGTCGAGCTCGCGAGGTCCTACTGCGATTAGAGCCCTCGCGTCACGGCGGTGGCTGCTCACGCACGGCGCTGGAGGACCCGACGTGTGAGAATCAGGCGGGATGGACTTCGACCTCTCGCCCGACCACGAGCTGATCAGGCGCACGGTCAGGGAGTTCGCCGAGGGCGAGGTCGCTCCGGTCGCCGAGCAGCTCGACCGCACGAAGTCGTTCCCATACGCGATCGTGGAGCAGCTCGGCAAGCTCAACCTGATGGGAATCCCGTTTCCCGAGGAGTACGGCGGCGGCGGCGGCGACACGCTCGCCTACGTGCTCGCCGTCGAGGAGCTGACGCGCGTCGACTCATCGGTGGCGATCACGCTCTGCGCGCACACCTCGCTGGGAACCCAGCCCGTGTACCTGTTCGGCAGCGAGGAGCAGAAGCGGGAGTGGCTGCCGCGACTGTGCTCGGGCGAACGGCTCGGAGCGTTCGGGCTGACAGAGCCGGAGGCCGGCTCGGACGCGGGCAATACGCGCACGCGGGCGCGCGCGGAGGACGGCGAGTGGGCGATCGACGGGACCAAGCAGTTCATCACCAACGCCGGCACGGAGATCTCCGGGATGGTGTGCATCACCGCCGTGACCGCAGTGGACGAGGGCGATCCCGCGCACCCCAGGGAGATCTCGAACACGCACCCCAGGGAGATCTCGAACATCATCGTGCCGAACGGAACGAAGGGCTACGAGCAGGGCGAGCCCTACAGGAAGATGGGCTGGAACGCGTCTGACACACGACCGCTGACGTTCACCGACTGCCGTGTTCCCATTGAGAACCTGCTCGGACCGCGCGGCGCCGGCTTCAGGCAGTTCCTGCACATCCTCGACATCGGACGGATCGGCGTAGCGGCGATGGGCGTCGGACTGGCGCAGGGCGCGCTCGAGCAGGCGCTCGGCTACGCCAGGCAGCGCAAGGCGTTCGGCAAGCCGATCTCGAAGTTCCAGGCGATCCAGGCCAAGCTCGCGGACATGTCGGCGGAGATCGCCGCGGCGCGCCTGCTCGTCTACAAGGCCGCGCGCGAGAAGGACGCGAGCCGCAACTTCACCCTCACCGCGGCGCAGGCCAAGCTCAAGACGGGGCGCCTGGCCGTGCGCTGTGCCGAGGAGGCCGTGCAGATCCACGGCGGCTACGGCTTCATCGAGGAGTACCCGGTGTGCCGCTTCTACCGCGACGCGAAGATCCTCACGATCGGCGAGGGGACCGACGAGATCCAGCAGATGGTGATCGCCCGGGCGCTCGGCGCCTAGCGCGGCTCGAGGATCACGAGCGGGATCTCCCGATCGGTGCGCCGCTGGTAGCCCTCATAGCCGCTGTAGACGTCAAGCACCATCGGCCACAGCCGCTTGCGCTCCTCCGGCCCGGCGACGCGGGCGTGCACGTCGATGCGGCGCGAGCCGACCTGGACCGTCGTGTCGGGGTTGGCGAGGAGGTTGTGAAACCAGGCAGGGTTCTTCGGATAGCCGCCCTTGGAGGCGACCAGCACGAGGTTCTCGCCGTCGCGCGTGTAGACGAGCGGGCTCGTGCGCCTTCTCGCGCTCCTGGCGCCGACGTGATCGAGCAGCAGCACCGGCGCGAAGCCGGGGACGCGGTGACCGATCCGGCCGTGGCTGGCGCGATAGATCGCGGTGTGGCCCTGCATCAGCCGGCCGAGCAGCGGCCAGCTGCGGTCCGTCATGCTCATGTAGTCCATCGCCGCTCGACCCTACTCGATGGCGCGCTCGGCGAGGGTAGGGCGTTCGAGCAGCGCCGTCGCGGCGCTGGCCGGGTCCAGCCGGCGCTCGACGACCGCCTCGAGCAGCCGCTGGAACTCTGCGTCCTCGCTCAGCTCGTCCTCCAGGCGCCGCCGCATGCGGGCGGTGGCGATCGCGAGGACCTCGTTGTGCAGGTTGCGCCTGCGGCGCGCGGCGAGCTGGCCGGCGGCGAGGATGTGGGCGCGGTGCTCCTCGAGGGCCCTGACCAGCTCGGGCACGCCCTCGCCGCGGGTCGCCTCGGTCTTGACGATCGGCACGCGCCAGCTTCCGCGCACCTCCTCCGGAGAGCGGTCGAGGTTGGCCAGCGACAGCACGCCGCGGATCTCGCGGACCATCGTGTCCGTCAGCGGATGGTCGGCCTTGTTGATCACGATCACGTCCGGGATCTCCATCACCCCCGCCTTGAGCGCCTGGACCGAGTCGCCTGAGCCCGGCATCAGCACGAGCACGATCGTGTCGGCGTGGTCGATGATGTCGATCTCCGCCTGCCCGACGCCGACGGTCTCCACGAACACGTCCTCGCGCCCGGCCGCGTCGAGCAGCAGGGCCGTCTGCAGCGCCGCCTCCGAGAGGCCGCCGAGGGCGCCGCGGTTGGCCATCGAGCGGATGAACACGCCCTGGTCGAGGAAGTGCTCGGACAGGCGGATCCTGTCACCGAGCAGCGCCCCGTGGGTGAACGGCGAGGAGGGATCGATCGACAGCACGCCAACCGTTCGCCCGGCTTCGCGGCGCGCCTTCGTGAGCGCGCCGATGAGCGTCGACTTGCCGACGCCGGACGGGCCGGTGAACCCCACGACCGCTGCGCGGCCGGTGTGCGGATAGACCTGCTTGACCAGCTCCCAGCCCTCCGGGCGGTCGTCCTCGACGAGCGTTATGGCGCGCGCCAGCGCGCGGCGGTCGCCGTCGAGCAGACGCTGGGCGAGCGTGGGGTCGCTCATCGCGCGCGGAATCATCGCAGGGCGGGCTCCCCGCCCAAGGTCCCTTACGATTCGACGGCGATGGAGCTGGTTGCCGCCCCCACCCCCGAGCGCCCGCTGGATGAGATCGCAGCTGCGGTGCGTCGCGCACCCGAGCCGCGTCGCGGCGGACCGCTGGCGCTGGCGCGATTCATGCGCGCCAACCACATGCTCACGCCGCGCTATGCGCTCCTGCTGGTCCGCTACGCCCTGCTCAAGCTGCGCTATCGCCGAAGGCTCGAGACCGACGGGATCTGCTTCATCTGCCCCGGCGTCAAGCTCGAGATCGGGCCCGCCGCCACGCTGCGAATCGGCCGCTGGGCCTGGATCGGACATGACTGCAAGATCCGCGTGCACGAGGGCGAGGTGCGCATCGGCGCAAAGACGGTGATCGGCCAGGAGTGCACGATCTCCGCCTTCCAGCACGTCTCGATCGGTCGCGAGTGCATCCTCGCCGATCACGTGATGCTGATCGACTTCGACCACGGCGTGACCGAGGTCGAGCGGCCGATCCGCCTGCAGGGCATCTACAAGCGTGACGTGAACATCGGCCACAACGTGTGGATGGGCTACGGAGCGTGCGTGCTGCGCGGGGTGACGATCGGCGAGAACAGCATCGTCGGCACCAGCTCGGTGGTCACGAGGGACTTCCCGGCGAACGCTGTGCTCGGCGGCTCGCCCGCGCGCCTGATCCGCATGCGCGAGGCGCCGCGATCGCTGCGCTGGGAGTAGCGGCCCGGGCTCGCGGCGAGAGGAGCAGCGAGCGGGGCCGTGCCGTGATCGCGACAGGCCCTCAGAGCGGCTTCAAATCGGACGCCGGGGGCGGCGTGTGGCAGGTGGCCGCATGGACCTCCTGTGTGAGGGTGCTGAGCGTTTCGCTCAAGTCGTGGATCTGTTGGGTCAGATCGGTGTTCTTCTTGAGCAGGTCGGTCTGAAACTGAGCGAGCTCATCTCTGTGCTTCGCCGCGGCTTCCTCGTTGGCCTTGTCGGTCCTCGTCTGCGCCTTCTGGGCGATGATGACCAGCGCGCCCGTGTAGAAGGCAACCGCCGAGAAGACGAGGTTGAGCAGGATGAAGGGCGCCGGGTCGAAGCCCGTTCCGTTGAGCAGCCCGGTCCATGAGTTGCTCAGGAAGTGGATCACGTGGTTGGCCAGCACCCACGCGAGGATGATGCCCGAGCTTATGAGCAGGAATCCGACAGTGCCCATGCCGCTCGCGACGGCCTCGGAGACGCGCTCCATGAAGCTGCTGCCGCCGGCGTACGGGGATGAGCCATCCGCTCTCTGCTGGTAATGCGTGTGGTGGCGCAGGGGATCCTTCGGGGCCGGGCTCTGCTGCTGGACTTCGATGGCTGCCATAGGGCCTCCTGTCGCTGGAAGTGCCGAGGATCAATGACTAGCAGCCTGGGCGGCGACTAGTGGCCCTTGAGATTAGGTTGGACTCGTAATGGCATGTCAGGCGGCGATGCGTTGGCGGGCTTCGGCTGCGGTGAGGCGGCGGTCGCGGTGATCGCCGTTGCGGTAGGTGATGTGGCGGGCGAGCGCGAACGCGAAGGCGTCCCAGTCGAGGTAGTCGGCGTTGGCTATGACGAACTGGCTGATCACGGAGAAGTGGCACTCGACGGGGTTCAGGTAGCTGGCGTAGGTCGGGGTCGCGACGAGCTCGATGCGGTTGGCGTCGGCGTAGGCGCGGATGTCGGGGGTCCAGTTGGCCGAGAGGTTGTCTTGGATCCAGTAGATGCGCGTGCGCGCGGGGTAGCTGCCGCGGATCTGTCTCATGAACGCGAGATTGTCGGCGCCGCGGCGGCGCGGTCTGAGCCTCACGCGCAGCCGGTCGCAGCGCACGTCGAAGGCACCGAACACGTAGCGGGTCCCGGCGCGACGGTTGTAGTCGGCGCGCTGGCGCTCAGGGCGTCCCTTGGGCGCCCAGCCCGCCCCTGCCGTTGGTCTGAGGCTGACGGGCCCCATTTGGTCAAATGCGATCACCACCGCCCCGTCGGGCGGCTTCTCGCACAGCGCGAGCACGCGCGCCGCCTTGGCCTCGTAGTCGGGGTCGGGGCTCGCCTTCCAGGTGCGGGTGCGCTGGAAGGACAGGTTCGCATCGGCCAGCAGCGCACCAAGGTGGCGCGGGGAGACCTCCACGATGCCCTCACCCGCCAAATAGCACGCCAGCCGCGGCAGCGACCAGCGCGTCAACGGCACCCCCTGACTGTCGGGACGGGCACCGGCCACGCTGATGATCGCCTTGCGCTGCTCAGTCGTGATCCGGCGGGGACGCCCGCCCCCGTAGCGAGGGCGCAGGCTGGCCATCCCGCGCTCGTTGAACTCGTGGATGACCTTGCGCACCCACGAGGGGTCGGTGCGCCACATGTCCGCGATCTGCGTCGCCGACATCTTCACGTTGGAGGCCAAAAGAGCAGCCGCGCGCTGGCGCGTGCACTGATGCTTGGCGCGCTTGGACAAACGCTTCAGCCGCACCGCCTCCTCATGCAACAGCGGCCTGACGAACACTTCCGGGGGACGCATCACCACCTCCATGGTCGAGATGCATCCAGATTCGCCACCCAGGGCGAGTTTCCGGTCCAACGTTTCCTCAAGGGCCACTAGGTCGGGATGCGCAGCGACGCCGGATCGGCGTCGATCGCGAGGTTGCGCAGCGCCGCGACGCAAGGCTCGCCGCTCTCGAGCGCGCGCGCGAGCGCCCGCAGGTGGCCGTCGAAGCGCTCGCGCGCGTAGGGAACGGTCAGCCCGCGCGAGACCATGAACGGCCAGTCGCTCGCCTGCAGCGCCAGCAGCTCCCGCACGGCCGCGACGCCCGGTCGGCCCTCGGTGGCGAGCACTCGCAGCTCGGCCGCGCGCGCGGCGAACGCCATGTCCGAGACTGCCGGTCCCGACCAGGTCGAGAGATCCCCATCCCTGCCCCACGAGCTCGCCTGCTGCATCCCCCTCCAGCGGTCCCCCACGGGAGCCGGTTCGCTGCGCTGGAGCGCATCGTCCAGACGCAGCAGCTCGAGTCCCTGTCGCGAGCACTCCTCGACGACCGCCCGCAGCCACGCCGGCCCCTCATACCACCAGTGGCCGAGCAGCTCTGTGTCGACGGCGCACACCACCAGACCACCCGCCGGCAGCCCGCCGCCCCGATGTGCGAGCTCGTTCGCGCGGCGCAGGCGAGCGATCGTCCTTGCGACGAAGTCCGCGGCGTGTGTGCGCGCGCGGGCAAGCGCGCGGCCATGGTCGTAGGCGCCGCCGCCATTGTCCCACGGGTTGTGGTGGTGGATGGTGTGATGGTGATAGTCGCGGTAGACCCTGCTGGCGGGGTAGCCGTCGTCGCTCCACACGAGCGAGATCGTCGAGCGGTCGATCGGCACGAGCACGACACCTGAATCGGTCGCGAGCGGTCGCAGATGCTCGCTCGCCCCGAGGCCGAAGCGGCCGGTCAGCTCGACGCAGACGGCGCTCGCTCCCACCTGCGCGAGCGCCTCTTCGAGCGGCGGAGCATAGGCGCACTCGGGCAGCCAGAGGCCGCCGCGCCACTCGCCGAAGCGCCGGCGGTGGGAGTCGACGCCCGTCTGGAGCTGCAATCGCACGCCAGCGTCGGTGGCGAGCAGGGGAAGCACGGCGTGCGTCGCAGAGGACGTCCACTGGGCGTGCGGGGCGAACGCGCCGAGCAGGTCCCCGCCGCGACGATCGAGGCTCTCGAGCGCGCTCGCGTAGTCTCCCCACGAGCGCTCGAGCTCGCGCGCGAGCGCCTCGTGCCCGGCGGCGCGCAGCCCGGCAGCGTCCTCCTCGTGCGTGCGGCGGCGGACCTCGCGGAGGAACGTCGCGAAGCGCGCGGTCACCCCCGGCGCCTCGAGCTGGTCGCAGAGCACCGGCGTCAGCGAGAGCGTCAGCGGCGCGCCCGCGTCAAGCAGCTCGAGCAGCGGCAGGTAGCAGCCGGCGATCGCCTCCCACAGCCACTCCTCGCCGAACGGCCACGTGCCGAAGCCCTCGACGTAGGGCATGTGGGTGTGCAGGACGATCGCGAGCGCACCGCGGTCGCGGCCGGCCCTCACGGCGTGCACACCGCGATGAGGTCGAGCGCGTGATCCATGTTGGCCTGGTGCGCGGCGCGCAGCCCGAAGTCCGACGAAGCGATGGCGGGCGTGAACCAGCCGTAGAAGCGCTTGGTCAGCCCGAGCCGCGCATGCACGCGATCCCAGCCGAGGCGCAGTGCGAGCTCGTGCAGGCGCAGCTTGCGCGTGTGGAAGAGGCCGTACATCTCGACCGCGGCGAAGCGCGCGCGACACAGCCGCTCGAACTCCTCCGCGCAGTACTCGTGCACGTGCCAGGGATTCTCCGAGCGCGACGCGCCCGGCGGCGCGAGCGTGAGCACGTTGGGCGTGGACATGAACACTCGTCCGCGGCCCAACCCTCCCGGCTGCGCGCCGGCGACGAGCGAGCGGAAGTGCTCGAGCACCGGTCGGGGCTCCTCGAGGTGCTCGACCGTCTGCAGGAACACGACCGCGTCGGCCGGCTCGGAGAAGGCGCCGACGAGGTCGCGCACGAAGCGCAGGTTCGCTCGCCGGTAGCGCAGGCGCGCATGCTCGTGAGCCTCGGGGTTGGCATCGACGCCGACGACACTCGCCGCGGAGCGGGCGAGCACGTTCGAGCCGTAGCCCTCGCCGCAGGCCATGTCGATCACGCTCAACCCCGCCACGCGCGCGGCGATCCATTCGTAGACGACGAGATGACGACGGAACCAGTAGTTCTCCTCCGGCACGTCCGGCAGGGTGCGCTCGCCGGTCAGCGCGAGCGGCGGGACGCCCTCGGGCTGGTCGCGCTGGACGTAGGAGGTTGATGTCAAGAGATACCGCCGGTCGAGTCCGTCACGCCGGTTGGCCGGCGCGGACACGGCGCGCGAGTATATGGTGCGGCCCCGTGCCGCCAGCCCTCAGCCCCGAGGAGATCCGCGAAGCCAACACGCGCTACCACGACGTGGCGGCCGGCCACTACGACTCCAAGTGGGGCATCGACTTCGGCGAGCTGGGTCTCGAGCAGGTCACCGCCAAGGTGCGCAAGGCACTCGGGCGCGAGCCGGGCCACTACGGGCGCTCGCTGGAGATCGGCGCTGGGACCGGCTACTTCACCCTCAACCTCCTCCGCGCCGGCCTGATCGGAAAGGCGACCTGCAGCGACATCTCGCAGGGGATGCTCGAGACCCTGAAGACGAACGCGCGCAGCCTCGGCGTCGAGGTCGCGACCGAGCGCGCCGATGCAGAGCGGCTGCCATTCGCGAACGGCAGCTTCGATCTCGTGCTCGGGCACGCCGTCCTGCACCACATCCCGAACCTCTCGCGGGCATTCGCCGAGTTCGAGCGCGTGCTGGTCCCGGGCGGCACGATCCTCTTCGCAGGTGAGCCCTCGCGCGGCGGCGACCGCCTCGCCAACGTACCCAAGCGCCTCGCGGCGGCCGCTGCTCCGCTGTGGCGGCGGGCGATCGGCGCGCGGTGCGCGCCACGTGCGCGCGACGGCGAGCCGGATGCGGCCCTCGAGGGGGTCGTCGACGTGCACGCCTTCGCGCCCGCCGAACTCAGCCGCGCGGCCCGCCGGGCCGGCCTCGAACAGGTCCGCGTCAGCGGTGAGGAGCTGCTGGCGAACTGGTTCGGCTGGACCAACCGCACGCTGGAGGCGAGCGCCGATCCCGGCGATGTGCCGTGGGCGTGGCGACTTTACGCCTACCGCGGTTACCTGCTGCTGCAGGAGCTCGACCGCCGGCTGCTCGAGCCGAGGCTGCCGGCGGCGGTGTTCTACAACCTGATGCTCACCGCCCGCAAGCGCACGATCGCCTAGTGGGCCTTGAGATTAGGTTGGACTCGTAATGGCATGTCAGGCGGCGATGCGGTGGCGGGCTTCGGCGGCGGTGAGGCGGCGGTCGCGGTGTTCGCCGTTGCGGTAGGTGATGTGGCGGGCGAGCGCGAACGCGAAGGCGTCCCAGTCGAGGTAGTCGGCGTTGGCGACGACGAACTGGCTGATCGCGGAGAAGTGGCACTCGACGGGGTTCAGGTAGCTGGCGTAGGTCGGGGTCGGGACGAGCTCGATCCGGTTGGCGGCGGCGTAGGCGCGGATGTCGGGGGTCCAGTTGGCCGAGAGGTTGTCCTGGATCCAGTAGATCCGCTGGCGGGCGGGGTAGCTGCCGCGGATCTGTCTCATGAACGCGAGATTGTCGGCGCCGCCGCGGCGCGGTCGCAGCCTGACGCGCAGCCGGTCGCGGTGGACGTCGTAGGCGCCGAACACGTAGCGGGTCCCGGCGCGCGGTTGTAGTCGGCGCGCTGCCGCTCGGGGCGTCCCTTGGGCGCCCAGCCGGCCCCGGCGGTTGGTCGCAGGCTGACCGGCCCCATCTGGTCGAAGCATCACCACCGCCCCGTCGCGGCGGCTTCTCGCACAGCGCGAGCACCCGCGCGGCCTTGGCCTCGTAGTCGGGGTCGGGGCTCGCCTTCCAGGTGCGGGTGCGCTGGAACGACAGGTCCGCCTCGGCCAGCAGCGCCCCAAGATGGCGCGGGGAGACCTCCACGATGCCCTCCCCGGCCAAATAGCACGCCAGCCGCGGCAGCGACCAGCGCGTCAACGGCACCCCCTGACTGTCGGGACGGGCACCGGCCACGCTGACGATCCGCTTGCGCTGCTCAGTCGTGATCCGGCGGGGACGCCCGCCCCGGTAGCGAGGGCGCAGGCTGTCCATCCCGCGCTCGTTGAACTCGTGGATCACCTTCCGCACCCACGACGGATCGGTCCGCCACATCTCCGCGATCTGCGGCGCCGACATCCTCACGTTCGACGCCAACAAGAGCGCCGCGCGCTGACGCGTGCACTGATGCTTGGCACGCTTGGACAACCGCTTCAACCGCACCGCCTCCTCGTGCAACAGCGGCCGGACGAACACCTCCGGGGGACGCATCACCACCTCCACGGTCGAGATGCATCCATATTCGCCACCCAGGGCGAGTTTCCGGTCCAACGTTTCCTCAAGGCCCACTAGCGGAACTCGCGCGATGGGAGAGCGGCGCAATCGCGTGCACCTAAACTCCCAAGATGCCCGTGCGACCCTCCATGGGTTTTCCGCTGTTCCCGCTGGGCATCGTCGCACTGCCCAGCGAGAGCGTCCCGCTGCACATCTTCGAGGACCGCTACCGGCGGATGATCGACGGCTGCCTGCTCGGCGAGCCCGGATCGCTCGAGCGGCAGTTCGGCATCGTGTGGCTGTCCGAGGAGGAGCTGAAGCATGTCGGCTGCGCATGCGAGATCGAGGAGGTGCTCGAGCGCATGGACGACGGGCGGCTCAACATCCTCACGCGCGGCACGCAGCCGTTTCGCCTGCTCGAGCGCCAGGACGATCTCCCCTACCCGGCCGGCGTCGTGGAGTTCCTCGCGGACAGCGATGAGGACCCGGATCCGGAGGCCGCGGCGACGGCCCGAGAGCTATACCGCGAGCTCGTCATGCAGGCCACCGACAGATCGCTCGAGGATTCCGAGCTGCGCGAGATGGACGCCTACCGCATGGCCGCCACCGTCGAGTTCGCAGCGGAGGCCAAGCAGCAGCTCCTCGAGCGGCGCTCGGAGAATGAGCGCCTGCGCCTGCTCGCCACCCTGCTGCGCGAGGCGCTCGAGCGGCTGGAGCTCGTCGAGCGCGCCCAGGCTCGCGCGCGATCGAACGGCAAGGTGCGGTTCGGATAGCGCGGGCGCCGGGCCTGCGCGAGCGCCGTCGGCGCGGGCGCTACTCCGCGAGATGGCAGACCTGCTGGGCGGTCTGCAGCACGAACAGCGCCAGGCGGCGGAGCACGGTCGGCTGCCCTTGGGAGTTGTCGCTGAAGCGGACGGTCCCGTCCTCGTCGCGCACGTAGTAGCTCAGCACCGACCCCGGCCGCGGCGGGAGCGAGAGGTGGCTCGAGGCCGGGTCGTGGAGTTCTTCCTGGATGTCCCTTGCCTGGATGATCTGCGGGTCACCCAGCTTCAGCGTCGGGCCGCCGTTGCAGTGCACGCCTCCTTCTTCGTCGACGAGCAGCGTCAGTCGCGCCGCCGGGATCGAGCCGCTCCGGTAGACGACGAACAGGTCCGCGGCCTGGACTCCGCCGCAGCCCGCCGCTGCCGCCGCTGCGCAGGCGGCGAGCCCGCACAGCCCGATCCTTACGCTCACACCCCCACCGCCACCCCGCCGCGCCGTGGATCGCCCGCCCCGGTCGCACGCGACCCGCGCCGCTGCACGGCCTGGACGCCGCCGAAGAAGAGGTTGCGCTCGCCGAAGCGCACGATCTGCGTGTTCCCGCCAAGCTCCGTCAGGTCGATCCCCGGCTCGGCGAAGAGGACGCCGTCCTCGAAGTGCACGCGCGGCGCGTAGACGGCATCGCGCACGGGCATCGCGTGGTCGACGACGGCGACGATCGTCTGCAGCAACGCCGAGCGTATGCGGTTTGAGCCTGCGCTTCCCAGCACCAGCTCGACCTCTCCCTCGCGCATCACTATCGAAGGAGCCATCATGCTCGGCATCCGGCGTCCGGCGGGGTGGCGGTGAAAGCCGAGTGGATTGAGATCCTCCTCGCCCATCACGTTGTTGAGGTGCATCCCGGTTCCCGGCACGACGACGCCGGAGCCCTCTCCGTTGGTGCACGTCACGCTGCACGCGCATCCCTCGACATCGATCACCGAGATGTGTGTCGTCGAGCCCAGGCGGGCCGTCAGGAAGCCCTCGAGGAAGCCCGCCTCCCCGAGGCCTTCGACGAACTCGGGCGTTCGCTCCGACTGGGCGGCCGCCATCGCGGCGACCACACCGCGAAGCGTCGGCGGCGACGGGCCGCGATCGAGGAGCGCGAGCGCGTAGGCGAGCAGGATCCCTCCCGCCGAGGGCGGCGGGTTGGTGAGGATCTCGCGATCGCGGTAGGCGATCTTCACCGGCTCGCGCTCGATCGCGCCGTAGCCGGCGAGGTCCTCGCCCGTCAGCGACCCGCCGCGCGCTCGCAGCCAGTCGCAGACGGCCGCAGCGATGTCTCCTCGATAGAAGGGCCCCGATCCATCGCGCGCGAGCCGCGACAGCGCGTCGCCGAGCTCCGGGTTGCGCAGCAGCTCGCCCTCGCGCAGGATGCGGCCATCGGGCGCCCACAGCGCGGCGCACTCCGGCGTCGAGGTCAGCAGGTCGGCGAGGATCTCCGCCACGTACGCCTGGCCGGCGTTCAGCACGACGCCGTCGCATGCCAGTCGCGAGGCCGGAGCCGCCAGGTCCTCGAGCGGCAACGTGCCCCAGCGCCGCACCGCCTCGCACACACCGGCCGGCGTGCCGTACACGCCGCACGACGCCGCTCCGATGTAGAACACCTGGTCGGCGTCGCCGAAGGAGACGTCGATCCCCTGCAGCTCGGCCTCCGAGCCATCGCCTGTTCGCGTAGGAGCCTGCACGAAGAAATCGAGCAGGATCGGACGCCGCCCAAACCCCGCCACCAGCATGTAGCCCCCTGCGCCGAGACCGGTGAGCAGCGGCTCGGTCACGAACGACGCGAGCATCGCCGCGACGGCGGCGTCTACGGCGTTGCCGCCCTCGCGCAGCACCCGCGCGCCCGCCTCCGCCGTGAGCGGATGTCCGGCAGCGACTACGCCCTTCTCAGCTTCGGCCATTCCAGAGCGATACCACACGCGCCGCCGCGCGTGCCGAGCGCAGCGCCACGAGGGAGCGAGCTGATGCGCGCCGGCTCAGAGGTTGGGGATGAACTCGGGTATGTCCAGCTCATCGCCCGCGCGACGCCGGCTGATCTCCGGCCTGTCGCGACGGCCCGGGCGGGGAGCGCCGGGACGCTGGAGCCGCATCTCGCCGGCAGCCGGCTCCTTCAGGCGTGCGATCCTCTTGCGCCTGCCCTCGTCGCCGTAGCCGGTCGCAACGACGGTCACCCACACCTGATCGTCGAGCTTCTCGTCGACCATCGCCCCGAAGATGATGTTCGCGTCCGGGTGCGCGGCCTCCGATACCGACTTGGCGGCCTCGTTGACCTCCCAGAGGGACAGGTTGGTGCCGCCGGTGATCGAGAGCAGGATCGAGCGTGCGCCCTCCATCGAGGTTTCGAGCAGCGGCGAGGAGGCAGCCTGCATCGCGGCCTCCGTCGCCCGGCTCTCGCCCTCGCCCATCCCGATCCCGAGCAACGCGCTGCCCGCGTCGCTCATGATCGTGCGCACATCGGCGAAGTCGAGGTTGATCAGGCCTGGGAGCGTGACGAGGTCTGAGATTCCCTGGACTCCCTGGCGCAGCACGTCGTCGGCCACGCGGAACGCCTCGACCATCGCCGTCTGCTTGTCCAGCACGGCAAGCAGCCTGTTGTTGGGCACCACGATCAGGGTGTCGACCTCTTCGGCAAGCGCGCTCACGCCGTGCTCGGCCTGCTCGCCGCGGCGCGAACCCTCGAAGCCGAACGGCTTGGTCACGATCGCCACGGTGAGCGCGCCGACCTCGCGCGAGATGCGCGCGAGGATCGGTGCGGCGCCAGTCCCGGTCCCGCCTCCGGCGCCGGCCGTGATGAAGATCATGTCCGAGCCCTTCAGGAGCGCCTTGATGCGGTCGTAGTCCTCCATCGCCGCCTGGCGCCCGACGTTCGCGTCCGAGCCGGAGCCCAGCCCCTTGGTCAGCTCGGCGCCGATGTGCAGCGTGATGTCGGCCGTCGACTGCTGCAGCGACTGCAGGTCGGTGTTCACGGCCAGGAACTCGATCCCCTCGACCTCCGCCTCGACCATGCGGTTGACGGCGTTGACGCCGGCGCCGCCCACGCCGACTACCCTGATGATGGGGCGACCGACGATGTCCGGAATGCTCGCGGGAGCACGGTGATAGCGCGTGTACTCGTCCATCATCGAGTCTGCGAGCGGGCGCTCCATCACGTTCTCGGGGATGTCGGAGGAGAACGCCTGCCGCAGCCGCTCTCGCGGTGTGGGCACGCGCACGTCCTCCTCGACGTCCGGCTGCGGGGAGACGAGGCCGGGGTGCGGCAGGGCGCTCTCGCGCGCGTGGGCCTGCGGGGCGTCCGACGAGGGCGTGCGGCGCGGCGCTCTGTCCGGCTTGGGCGAGTCCGGCCCGGCGGAGAGCTCCTCGGACTCTTCCGTCTTGCGGAACAGCGCCGCCAGCGGCCCTTCGCGCATGCTCGCGCGTTTAACGTTGGTCATTGGTCAGAACCTCCTGCGCGAGTTGTCGGTAGGACTGAGCAGCGACCCCGTCGGGCTCGTACTTGAGCACTGACATGCCCTTCACCGGAGCCTCGGCGAAGCGCACGGTCTTGCGGATCCGCGAGGCGAAGACGCGATCACCGAAGTTTTCCTCGAGGATCTCGATCGCCTCCTTGGCGTGGATCGTTCGCGAATCCACCAACGTCGGCAGGATACCCTCGATGTCAACGCCCGGATTGAGGTTCTCGCGGATCATCGCGAGCGTGTTCTGAAGCTGGATGAGGCCACGCATCGATAGATACTCGCACTGAACGGGGACGATAACCCTGTCCGCCGCCGTGAGCGCGTTGATCGTCAGCAACCCGAGGCTCGGCGGGGTGTCGATGCAGATGAAGTCATAGTCGTCGAGAATCGGCTCGAACGCCTTCTGCAGCGCGCGCTCGCGACCGATCATCGTCGACATCGCGATCTCCGCGCCCGCGAGATCTATCGACGCGCAGGCGACGTCGATCTCGCGCCTGCGTATCACCTCGCGGATCGACACCTTGTGGACGAGCACGTCATACATCGATTTCTCGAGCGTGTCCGGGTCGATCCCCTGGGACATCGTCAGGTTGCCCTGCGGGTCCATGTCGACGCACAGCACGCGATGGCCCTCCTCCGCGAAGGCGGCGGCGAGGTTGAGAGTCGTCGTCGTCTTGGCCACGCCGCCCTTCTGATTGGCGAACGCGATGACCTTGGCCTTTCCTTCCACGGTGGCTCCGATATTCGGTTGCTGGAAAGCCGTCCGGTGGGTATTCGCATAGGGACCGGCGATTCCTGCATGGGAACTACGATCCCGTGATGGCCCCGAGCGGCAAGCAGAGACTGCGCGCGCGCCTGCAGGGCAAGCGCGTCGTGATCTGCCTCGGGGCAGGGGGGGTCGGCAAGACGACGACCTCGGCGGCGCTGGCGCTCGGCCTGGCGGCGCGTGGGCAGAAGGTCGCCGTCGTGACGATCGACCCGGCCAAGCGCCTCGCGGCGGCCCTTGGGCTGCAGGAGCTCTCGGGCGAGCCGCGGCGGATCGAGCCCGGCACGCTCTCGGCGCAGGGCCTGCATCTCGCCGGGGAGCTCTGGGCGATGATGCTCGACACCAAGCGGACCTTCGACGACATCGTCACGCGCCTGGCGCCCGACGAACGCGCGCGCGAGGAGATTCTCGCCAACCCCGTCTACCGCGAGCTCTCGACGGCAGTCGCCGGCTCGCACGAGCTGAGCGCGATCGTGAAGCTGTACGAGCTCTACGAGGAGCACGACTTCGACGTGATCGTGCTCGACACGCCGCCGTCGCGCAACGCGCTGGACTTCCTCAACGCGCCCACCCGCCTGCTCGGCTTCCTCGAAGGACGCGCGCTGCAGGTGTTCCTCGCGCCCGGTGGCCTCACGGCGCGGCTGTTCGGCCGCGGCACGGCGCTGGTGTTCGCGATCTTCGCGCGCGTGACCGGCATCGACATGCTCCGCGAGCTGTCGACGTTCTTCCGCTCGCTGTCGGGCGTGCTCGATGGCTTCGGCGAGCGCACGCGCGGCGTGGCCGCGCTGCTGGGTGCGCCGGAGACGACATTTCTGATCGTCACCTCGCCCGAACCGGACCCGGCGCGCGAGGCCGTGTACCTGGCCGACAGGCTCGCGGAAGCCGGTATGCACCGCGGCGAGCTGATCGTCAACCGCGTCCACAGCGACGGCCTTGAAGGTCACTCGGTGCACGAGGTCATCGAGCTGCTCGCGCCCGAGCTCGGCGCCGAGCTGGCCGCGCGCGTCGCGAGCAACCTCGCCGACTTCGACGTGCTCGTGCAGCGGGACCGCGAGATGATCGCGCGCCTTTCCGGGGCGCTCGAGCAGCGCAAGCCGCTGCTCGTCCCCGACCTAGATGATCAGATCCAGGATCTCCTCGGGCTCTCGCGCGTCGCCGAGCATCTCTTCGCCTGACTCGTGCTCGGGCGCGAGCAGGATCTCGTCGGCCAGCGCCGCGAGGTCCGCGGACAGGTGCCCGCAGATCACGTCCCGCAGGAGCGCGCGCAGGTTGTCGGCGACCTCCTGGGCCAGCGCCTGTCCCCCGGCGTGCTCGACGGCGGTGCCGGCCACGACCTCGCGCTCGAGCGCGAGCGCCTGCGCGGTCCGCTCGGTCAGCGCCTGCCGGTTGCCCGGCGTGGCGCACAGCGCGGCGAGGCGCCCGGCGAGCATGCCGCTCGCGGGCCCCTCCGGCTCGAGCAGGGCTCGTAGCGCGAGCAGGTGATCGGTCAGCGCCTCGTATGAGCGCTCGCGCTCGCAGCCGAGCTCGAAGCGCACGAGCGCCCACGCGAGCTCGTTGCCGTGCGGGGCGCGGCGGGAGACGAGGTTGCAGAACCCACGCAGCTCGTCCTCCTGCTCGGGCGTGACGAGGAGCATCCCGTGCGGGCGCCCCCCAGCACCCAGCGCGAGCGGGCTCCACGCGCCGCCGCCGATCCGCGCCCAGGCGAGGGCGCCGAGCGCCACGCGGCCGTCGCCGAACAGCCTGAGCGCGCGCAGCAGGTCTCGCAACACCGCGCGTCCCCGCGAGGCGGCCGCGCGCGGATCGTCGTCCTCGAGGGTGAGCACCACGACCAGGTGCTCGGCCGGATCGCCCTGAGCGCTGGGGATCGCGGCCTCCGGCAGGCCATCGAGCGCGTCGCACTGGGCGATCGTGAGCCCGGTCGCGAGTGCAAGCTCCGGCGAGCTGATCGTCAGACCGTGCAGCGTCGCGACGAGGGTGAACTCGCCGCTGGTCGCGAACGCGCAGCACTCGAGTCGCTCGAGCGCCGCGCGCAGGCGCTCTGCTCGCAGCTCGAAGTCGGTCTGCTCGGAGAACACATCCTGCAGGAGCGCGAGCGTGGCCGCGCGGACGCGCGCCCGGCTGGCGACCCTCCCGAGCTCGGCGCCGGCGCTCGCCAGATAGCGCTCGAGCCCGTCGAAGCCGGCAAGCAGCTCGGCCGCCTCGGCGTGGCTCGGCAGGCGTTCGAGCAGCTCGGCGCGCTCAGCGATGAACTCGCCGGTGAGCGCGCGGTAGCAGTAGAGGGCCGTGCCGCTCGACCCGCCGCGCCTGGTGCGCGGCTCGAGCTCGAACGCGACCTCGGCGCCTGCGACGATGTCGGCCTGCAGCCGCTCGGCGGCCGCTTCGAGGAACTCCGTCAGCGCCGTCTGGAATCTAACCGAGCGCATGGAGCGCTGACTTCGCGCTCCCCGATCGCCCTCCTCCCCGGTGGGCGCGGCGCAGGTCGTCTTGCAGTCGCCAGAGCGGCTCGCCGGCTCGCCGGCGAGCTAGGCGACGATCAGAGCCGGCTTGTCGGTGTCGGATCGCTCGGCGCACTCCTCGCCGAGCCAGTCTTCGCCGTAGGCGCGCATGTCGTCGATGATCGGCAGCAGCGCGAGCCCCTTCGCTGTCAGCGCGTACTCCACGCGCGGTGGCACCTCGGGGAAGGTGTGACGCTCGACGATGCCCTCCTCCTCGAGCGCCCGCAGTCGCAGCGAGAGCGTGCGCGGGCTGATGCCGGCCAGCGAGCGTTCGAGCTCGCAGAAGCGCGACCGGCCCTCCGACAGCTCGCGCACGAGCAGCAAAGTCCACTTGCCGCAGATGATCTCGGCGGTCATACACACCGGACATGTCTCATCGACGGCCATTGCGCCCTTACTTTACCAACTGAAGTAAAGCGACCCCGGGGTGGTGGGTCAGGTTGTCGTGGGTAGTGGATCGGATTGGAGCCGCCGCCGGCCGACCCCGCAACTGGAATCATTCGTGATTCGCGTTCCGCGTCTGCTGCCGCTTGGAAGCAGCCGGATCAGAAGGCCTGGCCAACCGTGGGGGATTGGCGCTGACGGTAGGTGATGGTGGGGCGGGCCAGAGATTCGAACATCGGACACATCCCTTCTCGACTTGGAGGACTAGAAATGGCGCTAGACGGAACCGTGCTCGGCAAAGTCGCGGCCGAGCAGATGGCAGCCCTAGAACAGGCGTACGGCGACACAGACGCGCAGATCGGGGCTGTAGTCACCATCGTCGAGGTACTCAAACCGCAGGGGGAGCCGGACGAGCATGGCAACGTACGGGTTTTCGCCGACGTGCGGGCGCGCTTCAACGTCGGCGATCCCTTCCACATAGTCGGAGTGCTGGCGCAGGCGAGCCACAATCTCCTCGCAACCCGTGACGTCACACCGGGTGAGGAGTGAGGGGGCACAGCGAGCCTGGCTCAAGCACGCCGGACGGTGCGCGCACCGGCTGGGACCCGGGCGGCGAGGCGATCTAGGCGGCGGTGAGCGACGGGTTTGCGTCGGGCTCGCGTTTGGACTCGGCAGCGGCGACGTCGTCCATCGTCGTTCCTCTGCGCCCTTCGGCCTGCATCAGCAGCTTGAAGTCATGCGGGCTCGATGCGACGCGCATGGCGTCCTCGAACGTCACGCGGCCGGCCTTGACGTGGCCGAAGAGGGCCTGGTCGAACGTCTGCATCCCGTAGTAGCTGCCCGAGGTGATGACCTCGACGAGCTTTCCCGTCTGCGCCGGGTCGATGATCATGTCGCGCACGCGGCCGGTCATCCTCAGGATCTCGCACACCGCGACGCGTCCGCCTTCCGCGCCGGGCACGAGTCGCTGCGAGATCACGCCCTTGACGGTGCCCGCGATCATGCTCCGCGCCTGGCCATGCTGGTGCGGGGGGAAGAAGTCGAGCATCCGGTTGATGGACTCGGTCGCGTCGACCGTATGGATCGTCGACAGCACGAGGTGTCCGGTCTCCGCCGCCGAGAGCGCCGTCTGCACGGTCTCCTCGTCGCGCATCTCGCCGACCAGGATCACGTCGGGGTCCTGGCGCAGGACCCTCCGCAGCGCGCGCTTGAACGAGGCCGTGTCCATGCCGACCTCGCGCTGGTTGATCACCGAGCGGACGTCCTCGTGGACGAACTCGATCGGATCCTCGATCGTGACGATGTGCTTGCTCATCGTCTGGTTCATGTGGTCGATCATCGCCGCGAGCGTGGTCGACTTTCCGGATCCGGTGGTGCCGGTGAGCAGCACGATGCCGCGCTCCTCCTCGGCGAGTTCGCGCACGACGGTCGGCAGCGCGAGCTCTTCGATCGTGCTGATGCGGTGCGGGATCGCACGGCACGCCATCGAGATCACGCCGCGCTGCTGGAAGGCGTTGATCCTGAAGCGTGCGACGCCGACTATTTCGAAGGAGAAGTCGACCTCGTGCTCCTGCGCGAACTCTCCGAGCTTGGCCTCATCGCGGAGCAGCGATCGCAGGGCGCCCTCGGTGTCGGCGGCGCTCAGCGCCTCGACGCCGCCGTCCAGACCCAACTCGCCGTTGACGCGGTACAGCGGCGCCGAGCCGACCTTCAGATGCAGATCCGAGCCGCCTTTCGCGACGAGCTCGCGCAGCGCGCCATCGACATCGAACATGGCCCCTCATCGGCAACCTCCTCGCGGCGCTTGAATGCGAGCAGCCGCGGTGGACGGTCCGTCAGGCGACGTCGCGGAGCTTCTGCGCCTCGGCGAGGCTCTGGAGCTTCTTGAGCGACTGGTTCTCGATCTGGCGGATTCGCTCGCGCGTCACGTTGAAGGTCCGCCCGACCTCGTCCAGGGTGCGCGGGTGCTCGCCGCCGAGCCCGTAGCGCAGCTCGAGCACGCGGCGTTCCCGGTAGGACAGGTTCTCGAGCGCCTCGCGGAGCGCCTCCTTGGTGAGGATCTCCGCGGCGCGCTCGTAAGGCGACTCGGCGCGCTCGTCGGCGATGAACTGGCCGAACTCCGACTCCTCCTCGTCGCCGACCGGCTTCTCCAGGGAGACCGGCGCCTGGGCCGAGCGCTTGATCGAGTCGACCTCCTCCGGGTCGATCCCGGTGACCTCGGCAATCTCGTCCGCCGTCGGCTCACGGCCGAGCTCGGTCACGAGCTTGCGCTCGGCGCGGCCGATCTTGTTGAGCTTCTCGACCACGTGCACCGGGATACGGATCGTCCGCGCCTTGTCGGCCAGCGCTCGCGCGATCGCCTGGCGGATCCACCAGGTCGCGTAGGTTGAGAACTTGAACCCCTTGCGGTAGTCGAACTTCTCGGCTGCCCTGACGAGTCCGAGGGTCCCCTCCTGTATCAGGTCGAGGAACGGCAGACCCTGGTTGCGGTAGTTCTTGGCGATCGACACGACCAGCCGCAGGTTCGACTCGACCATCTTCTGCTTCGCGTCGAGATCCCCACGCTCGATCCGCTTGGCGAGATCGACCTCCTCCTGGGCGGTCAGCAGCCGCACCTTGCCGATGTCCTTCAGGAACAGCTGCAGCGAGTCGGTCGTCATGTCCGGCTTGAGGTCGAGCGCGGCTTTGGCTTTGCGCCGCCCACGCTTGTCCGGGGCACGCTCGACCTGGGCGGACGCCGCGATCGCGGGGTCGATGTCCTCGACGAGCTCGATCTCCGATCGCTCGAGGAACCCGTGCAGCTCTTCGACGTCTGCCTCGTCGAGGTCGAGCTCCGACATCGCCTTGCTGATCTCTGCGTAGGAGAGGACGCCCACCTGCTGCCCCTTGGCCAGCAGACCCTTGACCTCATCCAGCTCCTGAAGCTCGACTACTGACATCGTGTTTCCATTCTTGGCTCGATCGACAAATCGCAGTGGGCGTCAGACGCACGGCCGGGGCTGTCCGACGCCGAGAACACCGTCAGACATACGGCCGGAGCACGGCCAACGTTACAAGTCAAACATGCTTCTCCTGGCAGTCATGCTAACGCGTCGCCGTGAAACATCGGAACGACCGACGATCTTCTGAAGCCGCCGCCCTGCCGCCTTAAGCAATGATGTGGGAGTGAGCGGCCCGAACCAGAGCGACGGTCGATCGAGCGTCCCCTCCGAGAGCGCGAGCGTCCTCGTAAACCTGCCGCGCACGCGCCCGCAGCGCTCGAGCCCGCGCCGCACCGCCGCACGCAGCGCGAACGCCGCCCGCGCGAGCGCGAGCGCCGAGGGCGCCCCGCCGCGCGAGCGCTCCACGCGGCCGTCCCAGGAGACGAGGGCGGCAACCACGACGGCACCGGCGCTCGCGGCAGGCCGAAGCCGGCGAGGAGCGCCGCCGGCAAGAAGCGCGCTGCGACGAGCGCCTCCAAGCGCCCGACCGGCGCCTCCCGGCGCCCCGCCCGCCAGCCGCGCGCCCGCGAGGCTGTCCCGAGGCAGGGCTTCGAGTCCGATGGCGACCGCGCGCGCGGACCGGTCCAGCCGCCCGGCGGCACCGAGCTCGTCGCCTCGGCGGTGGAGATAGTCGGCGAGCTCGCGAAGTCAGGCCTCGCGGCCGGAGAGCGTCTGGTCAAGGACGTTTTCTCGCGTCTGCCTCCTACGCCCTCCTGAGCGATCTGTATACTGCCGCGCACGCCGAGCTGCCGAGACCCAGATCACGGCAGACGGGGGACCCAATGCGGATCGGTCTGATCCGCCGGGGCGAATCGGCCCGCAAGGGCCGTAGCGCCGCATTCACGTGCCGCGCGAGCCCGTCAGCTCACCCCGTAGGCGACGAAGACGATGCCGATCAAGCCAAGGACAGCCACTGCTCTGCTTGCCCTCCTCGCGGGGCCGGTCTGCGCCGCGCTCGCCGCGGCGAGCGCCCTGGCCGCCACCGGCGGAGCCGCGGCCCCCGCAGGCACGCCCGCGGCCACGAACCCGGCGTCCAACAGCAAGGTGCACACGAGCGGGATCGCGACCTGGTTCGGCCCGGGCTTCTACGGCAAGCGCACCGCCTGCGGCCAGACGCTGACGCCAAGCGTCATCGGCGTGGCCAACCGCACGCTTCCCTGCGGCACGCTCGTCAAGATCACCTATGACGGCCACGCTCTGATCGTCCCGGTGCTCGATCGCGGGCCGTACAGCCACATCGGCGCCGACTGGGACCTGACGGCCGGTGCGGCAGCGGCGCTCGACGTGACCGAAACCGTCCGTATCGGAACGCGCGTCGTCGGCAGCGCCGCCAACAGTCCAACGCTCGGCCTGCCGCCCGGAGCGGCGCCAAGCTCCGCCATCGCCGGCGGCGCGGTCGCCGGCTGACGCCCTACTGCACCGTCTCGTCGACCGAGGCCGGCGGCCTGCTCGCGGCCGTCCTCGCCGAGGAGCGCGCGGCGTAGAGCTCGAGGTCCGCGTGCGCCGCAAGCGCTGCCGCCTCGCGCCCGTCCTCGGGGCACACCGCCATTCCGATTGCGAGCTCGAGGAAGGATCCGCGCTGGTCGCTGAGTCGTCTGACGGCTCCGATGAGCCGCTCCGCGAGGACCCTGACGCCGATCCGGTCGGTCTCCGGCGCGAGCAGCCAATACCTGCCGGGACGCTCGCGCGTGAGCGAGCCGGCCTGACCGTCCTCGCCCGTGCCCGGCGCCGGCCACGCGGCCGGCCGCAGCTCCGACGCGAGCACCTGCTCGACCTGGTCGACGAGCTGGGAGAGCTCCTCCGGTCCACCGTCGCGACGCAGGCGCTCGATATCGCGGAGTTCGAGCAGCAGCACCGCGAAGGAGCCGCCATCCCTCCTGAAGCGCTCGAGCTGGCGCCCGATCGATCCGATCCACGCCGCGGGCCCGACCTCGCCGCGTTCATCGCGGATCTCGATCTCCGCCGGCGCCCGCCGGGGCGCGACGGGCACCTGCGCGTGTTCGTCGACGATGACCGCCTCGCTCGCGCGCCGGCCCTCTGCGTCGACCGCTGCGGCCGGCGGCTCGGCGGCGGGCGGCGGCTGCGCGTCAGCGCCCGCCCGATCCCGTTCGGGCAGGCCCTCTGCGAGGGCGGCCGCGAGCGCGCTGGCACAGACGCACGCCAGCCGGTCGCAGACCTCAGCGACGCGTCGCGCATGCGCGTGCTCGAACAGCGGCCTGCACAGCTCCTCGAGCAGCGTCTCCCAGACCACGCCGCGCAGCCCCTCGACGGCCTCCACGAGCGCCGGCGCGTCGCCGGCGCCCGCCATCGCGGCCAGCCGGCGCGCCGGCGCGCTCCCCTCGCGGCTCGCTGGGGCGGCTCCCGTCAGCTGATCGAGCTCGGCATCGGACTCCACCGCGCGCACGATCTGCGCGCACAGCGCAGGCGCCTCCCGCGCGAGATCCTCCAGGGGAAGCTCACCGAGACTCCCCAGCGGGCGCGCGAGCACGAGGGCTATCGCCCAGCGCTTCGCCAGCTCCTCGGAGCGCGTCAGCACGGAGTCGAGCGGCAGGCCGGCGACGGGCGCCGCGCGAGGAGCCTGGTGCATGCGCAGAACCTCGCTCATATACGTTGAATATCACCCATCGGGGACGCGATCGTCCAGCCGGGATAGCCTGAGCAAGCCGTGAGCAGCTACAGGGCGACATGACGGGCGTGTGGATCGCCGTCGCGGCCGCGGCGACGCTGCTGGCGGGCGTGGCGGGCCGACTGCTCCTCGGCAACCTCCGAGCGAGGCCGCCGCGGGCGCGGATCGTCGACCTCGACGACTCGACCTCGGTGGACAGCGACACCGGCGCCGTGCGCTCCGTGCAGCGGGCCGACCTGCTGCTCGGCGAGTCCGCGCTCGCCGAGATCTGGACCCCGGAGCACCTCGAGAGGCTCGCTCGAACCTACTGGCGCTTCCTCACGCGCGTCACGCTGGGCCTCGTCCGCGTCCACTACACCGCGGCGGAGCGCTCGATCGTGCTGCTCGCGCCAGCGCTGAAGCTGCTGATCTTCCAGGCGCCCGAGTATGAGATGGACGCCACGCGCGGCCTCGTGCGCTGGCGCATCGCACGCGGCCTGCTCGTCTCCCGACGTGGGCGCAACGGACGCGGATACCTGCAGATCGAAGTCACGCGGCGCCCTGGCGAGGAGCCCGGCCAGGGCTGCCTGCACGTCGAGGTCGAGGTGGCCAACTTCTATCCATCGATCGCGTCGAGGCTGAGCCGCGGCATCTACAACGCAACGCAGTCGCGCATCCACGTGATCATCACCTACGGCTTCCTGCGCTCGCTCGCGCGCCTCGACCTCGCTGAGTCGAGGGTGGGCCGCTTCGCCCCTCAGAACTGATCGTCTTCCTCCGCCGGACCGCTCGGCCTGCCCTCCAGGACCCGCGCCGGCTGGCTGACCACTGTGGCGCCGGCGGGAACATCGTGGACAACGACCGCCCCGGCGCCGATCCGCGCTCCGCGCCCGATCCGCAAGCTCTGCTCGGACGGCGTGATGATCACCGAATTGGCGCCGATCTTGACGTCGTCCTCGATCACGATGCGCACGGATGAGCCGACCGATGAGCGCACCGCGAGGGTCACGTTATGCCAGATCTTCACCCGCCGCCCGATCACGACGTTGCTGTGGATGATCGTGCCGAAGCCGTGATGCCCGAAGCGGATGTCCGGGCTGAAGGTGGCGCCCGGCGCGAGCGAGTTGTGGTAGATCGCGGAGTTCACTTTCTTCACGAACAGCGCCAGCCGCTTGTATCCGCGTCTGCGCAGCGCGGCCGAAAGCCTCCACAGCCGTTCCGGGCTCACCTCGGCGGCTCGCCGCCCCTTGAGAAGCGCTCGCCGGCGAAGACCCTCAGCTTCGCGCGGTCGTGGGTCGCCCTGATCCGCCTGATCGTCCCCGACCGCGAGCGCGTGACGAGCGATTCCGTCGTGGCGCCGCCCGCGTGCGGGTAGCGCACGCCCTCGAGCACGTCTCCGTCGGTCACCCCGGTGGCCGAGAAGAACACGTCCTCGCCGGCCACCAGGTCATCGCGGTCGAGCACCCGCCCGAGCTCATAGCCCGCCTGCTCCGCCGCGGCGCGCTCGTCCTCGTCGCGCGGCCACAGCCGCCCGAGCAGCTGCCCGCCGACGCACTTGACGGCCGCGGCGGAGATGACCCCCTCCGGTGTCCCGCCGATCCCCCACAACAGGTCCACCGGGGAACGCTCGGTCACCGCCAGCAGGGCGGCGGAGACGTCGCCATGGGGGATCAGGCGCACGCGTGCGCCGGCCGCGCGGATCGCGGCGATGCCCTCCTCGTGGCGCGGGCGGTCGAGCACCACCACCATCACGTCGCTGACCGGGCTGCGTTTACGCTCGGCCACGAGCCTGACGGTCTCCCCAAGCGGCCGGTCGAGGTCGAGCAGATCCGCGATCTCGGGCGCGCCTGCCATCTTCTCCATGTAGACGCACGGTCCGGGATCGAACATCGTGCCGCGAGCCGACAGCGCGATCACGGCGAGCGCGCTCGGCATGCCGTTCGCCGCCAGGGTGGTCCCCTCCAGCGGGTCCACCGCGATGTCCACCTGCGGGGGCGAGCCGTCGCCGATCTGCTCGCCGTTGTAGAGCATCGGCGCCTCGTCCTTCTCCCCCTCCCCGATCACGACGACACCGTCCATCTGGATGGAGTGCAGCATGTAGCGCATGCCGTCGACCGCCGCCTGGTCGGCCGCCTCCTTCTCGCCCGCGCCGACCAGCGGCGCCGTCGCGAGTGCGGCCGCCTCGGTGACGCGGACGAGCTCCAGCGCGAGGTTGCGATCGGGGCGTTGCTGGGAGGCGTCCGGGTTCACAGCGCTGGAAACCTATAGCAGCGCCTGGCCACTACGATCGTTCTCGTGAGCGACCGTCCCCTGACCGTCGAGGCCCGTATCCCGGGCTCGCTGGAGCGAGGGGTGCAGGACCGCCTGGCGCTCGCGGAGCAGGCGCACGTGGCGGAGCGGCTGCGTGCGCGGGACGCCACGCTGTGGGGTCCGCCCGGCGCCCCCGAGGTCGCGAACCGGCTCGGCTGGGTGACGATCGCCGAGCGCATGCTCGCCGACCTCGGCCCCGTGGAGGCCTTCGCCGAGGAGGTGCGCGCAGAGGGCTTGCGCGACGTCGTCCTCCTCGGCATGGGCGGCTCATCGCTCGCGCCGGAGGTCCTGCGCCGCTCCTTCGGCGCACAGGCGGACAGGCCGCGCCTGCATGTCCTCGACTCGACCGACGCCGAGACGATCCGCGCGACCGAGGCAGCGGTCGAGTTGGAGCGCACTCTGTTCATCGTCTCCTCCAAGTCAGGGGGCACGATCGAGCCGCTCTCGCTGCTCGCCCACTTCTGGTCGCGCCTGAGCGACGGGCGGCACTTCGTCGCGATCACCGATCCGGGCTCGGGCCTCGCGGAGCTCGCGAACGAGCGCGGCTTCAGGCGAACGTTCCTCGGCGACCCGAACATCGGCGGGCGCTACAGCGCGCTCTCGCCTTTCGGCATCGTTCCTGGAGCCGTCGCCGGCATCGACGTTCGCGGGCTCCTCAGCCGCGCGGCGGCCGCATGGGACACGAGCCTCCGGGACGGCTCTCCGGCGCCGGCCGGGGACGACGCCACCTCCGGCTCCCCCGGGTCGGAGATCGAGCGCACCGCAGCCGTCTGGCTAGGAGCTGCGCTGAGCGCGCTCGCGCGCGAGGGTCGCGACAAGCTCACCTTCGTGATCTCGCGGTCGCTGCCCGGCCTTGGCCTGTGGCTCGAGCAGCTCGTGGCGGAGTCGACCGGCAAGCGCTCCAGAGGCATCCTGCCCGTCGCCGAAGAGCCGCTCGGCGGCCCGGAGGTCTATGCGGATGACCGCGTGCTCGCGTATCTGCCCGACGCGAACCACCGGGACCCCGATCTCGACGCGCGCGTGCGCCTGCTCGCCGACGCCGGGCATCCGCTGTTCACGATCCCGACGGCGGGACCTGGTGATCTGGGGCGCGTGTTCATGCTCTGGGAGCTGGCCGTGGCCGTCGCCGGCTGGGGGCTCGAGATCAACCCCTTCGATCAACCGAACGTGCAGCAGGCGAAGGACGCCACCAAGCGCGTGCTCGCCGAGTACGAATCGAAGGGGGCGCTGCCGCACGAGCCCGACGCCGGCGAGCCGGCGGTGCACAGGCTGCTGCTCGATGCGGCGCCGCCCGAATACGTCGCGCTCATGGCCTACCTGCGTCCCTCGAGCGACTTCGACGACGCCGCCGCCGAGCTGCGGATCGCCATCCGCGAGGCGACGCGGGCGACGACGACGTTCGGCTACGGCCCTCGCTTCCTGCACTCCACGGGCCAGTTCCACAAGGGGGGCCCGAAGATCGGGCGCTTTCTGCAGCTGATCCACGACGGACCCGCCGACGTGGACATCCCCGGCGCCCCGTATACCTTCACGACGCTCAAGCACGCCCAGGCGATCGGCGACCTGGACACGTTGCGCGAGCTCGGACGACCGGCCGAGCGGGTGACGCTCGGAGGCGAGGACCCTGCGAGCGCGCTGCGCGCTCTCACCACGAGAATCAAGGAGCGAAGATGACTCAGATCGGTTTCGTCGGGCTGGGCAAGATGGGCGGCAACATGGTTCACCGCATCCGCCGCGACTCCGATCACGAGGTCGTAGCGTTCGACTTCGACGAGAAGGCGGTCAAGCAGGCCGTCAAACACGGCGCGGCCGGCGCGAGCTCGCTGAAGGACCTCGTCAGGCAGCTGCAGCCGCCGCGGATGGTGTGGATCATGATCCCCGCCGGCGCTCCGACCCAGGAAACGGTCGACAAGCTCGCCAAGCTGCTCGACCGCGGCGACACGATCATCGACGGGGGCAACTCGAGATGGACCGATGACAAGCGCCGCGCCGCGGCGCTGAAGGATGTCGGCATCGAATACGTCGACGTCGGCGTGTCCGGCGGCGTGTGGGGGCTCGAAGTCGGCTACTGCATGATGGTCGGCGGCCCGCAGAGAGCCGTCAGGCGGCTCGCGCCGATCCTCGACGCGCTCGCGCCGGAGACCAACGCGCAGAGCCGCGCCGCGATCGGGCCGCGCGGTTGGATGCAGTTCGGCCCATCGGGAGCGGGGCACTACGTGAAGATGGTCCACAACGGCGTCGAGTACGGCCTGATGCAGGCCTATGCGGAGGGCTTCGACGTGTTCGACAAGTGCGAGTACGAGCTCGACAACGCCAAGATCGCGCACCTGTGGGGACAGGGCTCGGTGGTTCGCTCATGGCTGTGCGAACTCGCCGCGCGCGCATTCGAAGCCGACGGCAACGAGCTCGAAGAGATCGAGGGCTACACCGAGGACTCCGGCGAGGGCCGCTGGACGATCGCCGACGCGACCGCGCACGACGTGCCGACCCCTGTGATCACCGCTTCGCTGTACGCGCGCTTTCGCTCGCGCGGCAACGGCGAGTTCGCCGACCGCGTGCTCGCGGCGCTGCGCAACCAGTTCGGCGGCCATGCGGTCAAGCTGGCGCCGCGGGCCGGCGGCGCGAAGGCTCCGAGCACCGACGGAGCGTCCCGTCCTGGCGCGGCCAAAGCGGGCGCGCGACGCAAAGGCGGCTGAAGGTGGCCGTCACAGCCGGTATCCCGACTCCGCGAACCGAGGCAGAGAACCCGCTCACAACCGGTCTCGAGCGGTTGCCGGTCGCGCCGACGACGCTCGTCATCTTCGGCGCAACGGGCGATCTGGCCAGGCGCAAACTGCTGCCGGCGCTCTACAACCTCGCCCACGACGGGGCCCTGCCGCAGCGCTTTCATCTGGTGGGCGTCGCGCGCAAAGAAAAAACGCACGAGGACTACCGCGCAGAGTGCGCGGAGGCGATTCGCCGGTTCTCGCGGCGCAAGCCCGACCCGGAGGTCCTGAAGGGGCTGCTCGCGAACGTCAGGTACATCCCCGGCACGTTCGACGAGGACTCGGTCTACGTCGGCCTCGGAAAGGCCCTCGACGAGTTCGAGAAGCAAGCCGGAGAACCCCTCAACCGCGCCTTCTACCTGGCGACTGCTCCGCAGTTCTTCCCGTTGATCGTGGAGGAGCTCGGCTCCTCCGATCTCGCCCACCACGAGGGCGCGGAGGTCCGCGTGATCATCGAGAAGCCCTTCGGAACGTCCCTCGAGGAGGCGCGCGAGCTCAACCGGCGGGTGCTGGCCATCTTCGACGAGACGCAGGTGTTCCGCATCGACCACTACCTCGGCAAGGAGACGGTCCAGAACATCCTGGCGTTCAGGTTCGCGAACGGCATGTTCGAGCCGTTCTGGAACCGCAACTACATCGACAGCGTGCAGATAACCGCGGCGGAGGACATCGGCGTCGGGACGCGCGCGGAGTACTACGACAAGGCCGGCGCGCTGCGCGATCTGATCCAGAATCACATGCTCCAGCTGCTCTGCCACGTCGCGATGGAGCCGCCCGTCAGCTTCACGGCGGAAGAGGTGCGAAACGAGAAGGTCAAGGTCCTCGAGTCGGTGCCGAAGCCCACGCCGGGAGAGGTCCCCGAGATCGCCGTGCGGGCCCAGTACGCGGCCGGCCATGCCGGCGGCGAGGACGTGCCGGGCTACCTGGAAGAGGACGGCGTGCCGCCGGACTCGACGACCGAGACCTATGCGGCCCTTCGCCTCGAAGTCGACAACTGGCGCTGGGCCGGGATTCCCTTCTACCTACGCACCGGCAAGCGGCTTGCGCGCAAGGTCACCGAGATCGCCGTCACGCTGAAGCCGGTCCCGCATCTGGCCTTCAGCCAGCAGGGCTCGCTCGGAGTGCTGCCCAACCAGCTGGTGCTGACGGTGCAGCCGAACGAGGGCGTCTCGCTGCGGCTCGGGGCGAAGATCCCCGGAACGCGGATGATCATCCGCCCGGTCAACATGGAGTTCCTCTACGGCACAGCCTTCCTGTCGCAGTCGCCGGAGGCCTACGAGCGCCTGATCACCGATGCTATGCGCGGCGACGCGATGCTGTTCACCCGCAACGACGAGGTCGAGGCGCAGTGGCAGATCTGCGATCCGATCGTGAGCGCCTGGGCCAGGACGCCGGGGCCGCTGGCGACATATGCGGCCGGCTCGCAGGGGCCAACGGATGCCGAGCATCTCCTGCGCGGCGGCGATCACTGGCGAGCGATCTGATGGTCGGCACGAGCGACGCGGTGTGGAGCGCGCATGGAACGACGCCGGACGAGATCGAAGCGGCTCTGCGGCAGCTGCTGATCGAACGGCACGCCGAAAACGACAGGTTCGCGCCGACGCGCGTGCTCAACATGATCGTGTTCGTCGACCGTGAGTGGAGCGGAGAGATCGCGAACCGGCTGCGCGGCGTCGGGCGCTATCACGCCTCGCGGCTGATCGTGCTCGCATACGAGCCGCGCCGCGAGCGACTCGATGCGCGCGTGACGATCGCCGCCGAAGCAGACCCCGACACCGATGAAGTGACGCTGCTGCGCGAGACGGTGGTGCTCGACATCGGCGACCGGCACCTCGACGACCTGATCACGATCGCCGATCCCCTCGTCGTGACCGACCTGCCGACGCTGCTGTGGTCGCCGCACGGCCACGATGACATCGCGCAGGAGCTGCTAGTGCTCTCGCAGGCGGTGCTGCTGGACTCGGTGGACGACCCGATCCCCGGCGACGCGCTGGATCGCGTGTGCAGCCTGACGGGGCGCGCCTACGTGGTGGACCTCGCCTGGTTGCGCTCGACGCCGTGGCGCGAGCGTATCGCAGGCGCCTTCGATCCCCCCCGGCTGCGCCGCGAGCTGCGCACGATCACGAGCGTCGCCATCAGACACCACCCCGACTCGACCGTGGCGGCGATGCTGCTCGGCGGTTGGCTCGCGTCGCGACTCCGCTGGAAGCCGGCCCCGCTCGTGGGCCACGGAGGGGAGCTCCTCGGCAAAGCGCACGGCGAGCGTCAGGACATAACGCTGCGACTGCAGTCGGCTCCGGAGCTGAGGGTGCGAGGGCTCGAGGGGGTGAGCATCGAGACGGCGTCGGGGCGCCGCATGCGCCTCGAGCGCGGCCCTGGCGGCCTGCACGCGACCACGCGCGACCCGCGCGGCGAGGAGCGCGAGTGGACGATCCCCGGCGCCTCGAGGGGAGAGGCCGGCATCCTCGGCGAGGGCATCCGGCAGTCGCTGCTGCGCGACCCCACCTACATCCCGGCGGTCACTGCGGCGCGGGCGATGCTGCAGTGACGCGGCTGACGAGCTGCCCCGACCCCGAGACGGTCGCAGAGCGAGCGGCCGCTCATCTCGAGCGCCAGCTGCAGCGGGCGCGCCGGGAGCGCGGCACGGTCCACCTCGCGCTCAGCGGCGGGACGACCCCGACTCGCACCTACGAGCTGCTCGCCGCGGAGATGACAGACTGGACCGGCGCGGTCGTGTGGTTCGCCGATGAGCGCTGCGTTCCCCCGCAGGACGAGCAGAGCAACTACCGCATGGCGGCCGAGACGCTGCTCGTACCGGCTGGCATCCCCGCCGAGCAGGTCCATCGCATGGAGGGCGAGCTGGGGCCCGACGAGGGCGCCCGTCGCTACGCGCAGGAGCTGATCGAGCACGTGCCGGGCAGCGAGCGGGGTGCGCCGATCCTGCCGGTTCTCGACCTCGTGGTGCTCGGCATCGGCCCCGACGGGCACGTCGCGTCGCTGTTTCCCGGATCGCCCACCCTGAGCGCCGGGGAGGACGCGATCTGCCTCGGTGTGCGGGACTCGCCGAAGCCGCCGCCGGAGCGGATCACGCTGAGTCTCGCGGTGCTTCGTGCGGCGCGCGCCTGCCTGCTCCTCGCCACCGGCGCCGGCAAGGCCGATGCGGTCAACGCGATGCTCGGCGAGCCGAGCCTCCACGTCCCAGCGAGCCTGCTCAGGCGCGAGCGGCTTAGCGTGATCGTCGACGACGCGGCGTCGCCGCAGGGCCCGCGAGGATGAACGCGCCTAGGAGGAGCGAAATCGTGCTGGTGCGCCACGCCGAGACCGAGTGGAGCGCCAGCGGCCGCCACACTGGGCGCACCGACATCCCGCTGACCGACTGCGGACGGGCCGCGGCGAGGGCGCTCGCGCCGAGGCTGGGCGAGTGGCGCTTCGCCCTGGTGCTCGTCAGCCCGCTGCGCCGCGCCCGCGAAACCTGCGAGCTGTGCGGGCTCGGCGAGATCGCGCAGCTGCGCGAGGACCTGCACGAGTGGGACTACGGCGACTACGAGGGTCTCACCACGGCGGAGATACACGCGCAGCGGCCGAGCTGGAGCCTGTGGCGCGATGGCTGCCCCGGCGGCGAGAGCCCGGAGCAGGTCGGGGCACGCGCGGACCGCGTGATCGCCGAGGCCAGCGCCGTGCATGGCGCGCTCGCCGTCTTCTCGCACGGGCACATGCTGCGGGTGCTCGGCGCGCGCTGGATCGCGCTCGCGCCCGCGGAGGGAGCGCGTCTCGGCCTCTCCCCCGGCGCGATCTCGGTGCTCTCCTTCGAGCGCGAGACCTCGATACTCGCGCTCTGGAACTACACGAGCGAGCTGCGCGGCGAAGCCTGAGAGCGGCCCGCTGGGAAGAATCGGGCCGCGGAGGGAGTCGAAGGTGAAGTGGAAGCTCTACAGTGGGGCCGAGCCGTGGCCGTGAACGCAGAGAAGACCATCCGTCTCTCCACCGGCGCTCAGCGGGCGCTCGTTGCGATGCACGCGGCGCGCGAGCTGACGCTGGGACTGATGGCAGATATCGGCGAGGATGACCTCACCCGCGTGCATTCGCCGATCATGAGCCCGCTGGCGTGGGACCTCGGCCACATCGCCGCCTATGAGGACCTGTGGCTCGCCCACCGTTACGGGCGCCTGCCGCTGCTGCGACCGCAGCTGGCCGAGGTCTACGACGCGTTCGAGACGCCGCGTGCGATCCGCGGCGAGATCGAGGCGCTCAGCCCGGCCGGCGCGCTGGAGTACCTCGACGAGGTGAGCGCGCGCACGGGCGAGGTCATCGCCGCGCGCGGGATCGGTGACGGCGAGGTATGCGAGATGGTCCTGCGCCACGAGCTCCAGCACACCGAGACGATGCGCCAGACGATGGCGATCGCCGGGCTGCTCAGCGAGGAGGACCGCGCGAAGATCGACGAGCCCCTCGATGGGGAGCCGCCCGATGACTGGGTGCACGTCCCCGCGGGAGGGTTCGCGATGGGCGCGGATGCCTCGGGCTTCGCCTACGACAACGAGCGTCCCAGTCACATCGTCGAGCTGCCTGCGTTTCAGATCGCGCGCCGCCCGGTCAGCAACGAGAGCTGGATGCGCTTCAGCGAGGGCGGCGGTTATGAGCGCCGCGAGTGGTGGTCGGACGAGGGCTGGGCGTGGAAGCAGGAGCACGACATCACGCACCATCCGGCCGTGGCAGACGGCCGCGCCGACGCGCCCGTCTGCCACGTCTCCTGGTTCGAGGCCGACGCCTTCGCCAGCGCGCAGGACGCGCGCTTGCCCACAGAGCCCGAGTGGGAGAAGGCGGCGACCTGGAACCGGCGGACTGCCGGCGGGCGGGACCCTCGCCCTCGCGGCATCCTTGCCGGCGTGGGCCGCGTATGGGAGTGGACGAGCTCGTGCTTCAGGGGCTATCCCGGCTTCGTCGCGCACCCCTACCGCGAGTACTCGGAGGTGTTCTTCGGTGAGCGCTACCGCGTGCTGCGCGGCGCATCGTGGGCCACCCACCCGCGCGTTGCGAGCGACACGTTCCGCAACTGGGATCTGCCGCAGCGGCGACAGATCTTCGCCGGCCTGCGACTCGCGAGAGACGCCTGATGGAGCCGTCCACGCCTGCGACGCCGTCCGAGCCGCTCGCCGACTCGGCGATCCGCATCGAATCGCATCTGGACGGCGCGGAGGAGCGCTCGCTCGCCGACGACGTTCTCGACGGGCTCACGCGGCCGTTCAAGGAGCTGCCTCCGAAGCACTTCTACGACGCCCGCGGCGCGGAGCTGTTCGAGCGGATCTGCGAACTGCCGGAGTACTACCCGACGCGCGCCGAGCGCGCGATCCTCGAGGAGGCGGCGGAGGAGCTCGCAGCGCTGACCGGCGCCGTCGAGCTGGTCGAGCTGGGCTCTGGCACGGCCGCGAAGACGCGCGTCCTGCTCGACGCTCTCTACACGGCCGGCACGCTGCGCCGCTACGTGCCGGTCGACGTCACCGAGAGCATGGTGCGCGAGTGCGCCGAGGAGCTCACGAGCGAGTACCCGGGACTGCGGGTGCACGGCGTGATCGGGGACTTCGAGCGTCATCTCGACCGCGTCCCGCCGGGCGCCGGCCCCAGGATCGTCGCGTTCCTCGGTGGCACGATCGGCAACTTCCCGCCCGGCAGCCGCCGCCGCTTCCTGCGCGAGATCGCGCGCATGCTGGGGCCGGAGGACCATCTGCTGATGGGCACCGACCTCGTCAAGGACCCGCAGGTGCTCGAGGCGGCATACGACGACCCGCAGGGCGTGACCGCCGAGTTCAACCGCAACGTCCTGCGCGTGCTGAACCGAGAGCTTCAGGCCGACTTCGACCCCGATGACTTCGACCACGTCGCGCTGTTCGACTCCGAGCACGAGTGGATCGAGATGCGGCTGCGAGCGCGGCGCGAGCACACCACGGTGGTGCGCGACCTTGACCTGCCGGTCCACTTCGACGCCGGCGAGGAGCTGCGCACGGAGATCAGCGCGAAGTTCACGCCCGAGCGGCTCGAAGGCGATCTCTCGGCCGCGGGTCTCGAGCTCGCGCTCTGGCTCACGGACCCGGACGAGCTGTTCGCCCTGACGCTGTCGCGAGCCGCCGCACGCTAGGCTCCGACGCGTGCAGATCGAGGGCTCCTCAGCGCTCGTCGCCGGAGGCGCCTCCGGTCTCGGCGAGGCCACGGTGCGTGAGCTGCACTCGCGCGGAGCGCTGGTCACGATCGCCGACGTCAATGCGGAGAAGGGAGAGGCGCTCGCCGCGCAGCTCGGGCTCGAGTTCGTGCCGTGCGACGTGCGCGAGGAGGCCCAGGTGCAGGCGGCCGTCGAGAGGGCGGCCGCGGCCGACGGCGGGCTGCGCATCGCCGTCTGCTGCGCAGGAACCGGCTGGGCGCAGAAGGTGGCGGGCTCGAAGGGGCCCCATCCGCTGCTGCCGTTCGAGACGATCATCTCGATCAACCTGATCGGGACGTTCAATGTCCTGCGACTCGCCGCCGCCGCGATGATCCCCAACGAGCCACTCGAGGACGCGGAGCGCGGGGTGTGCGTCAACACCGCGTCGATCGCCGCGTTCGACGGCCAGGTCGGCCAGATCGCCTACTCCGCGTCCAAGGGCGGCGTCGTCGCGATCACGCTCCCGGCGGCGCGCGATCTCTCCCAGTACGGGATCAGGGTCAACACGATCGCTCCCGGCCTGTTCGACACGCCGCTGCTCGCCGCGCTGGGGCAGGAGGCGCGCGAGAAGCTCGGCGCCGGCGTCCCGTTTCCGCAGCGACTCGGCCAGCCGGCCGAGTACGCGCTGCTTGTAGGCCAGATCATCGAGAACCGCATGCTCAACGGAGAGACGATCAGGCTCGACGGGGCGCTGCGCATGCCGCCTCGCTGAGGCGGCCGCGAACAGCGGCATCCGTTCAGGACAGCCGCTGCACCAGCATCGCCATGCCCATCCCTCCGGCGACGCACATCGACTCGATGCCGTATGTCGCATCGAGCGTCTCGAGGTCATTCAGAAGCGTGGTCATGATGCGCGCGCCGGTCATCCCGAAGGGATGACCGAGCGCGATCGCTCCGCCGAACGGATTGAGCTTCTCGTCGTCGATCCCGAGCTCCTGCTTGCAGGGAACGATCTGCGCGGCGAACGCCTCGTTGATCTCCACGACGTCGACGTCGCCGATCGACATGCCTGTGTCCTTCAGGAGCTTCTGGATCGCGGGGATCGGCCCGAGGCCCATGATCTCAGGGCGGATCGCAGCGACCGTCGAGGCGATTATGCGAGCACGCGGCTGCAGCCCGAGCGACGTCGCCTTCTCCTCGTTCATCACCAGCAGCGCGGCGGCGCCATCGTTGAGCGGGCAGGCGTTGCCGGCCGTGACGGTGCCGTTCTCCTTGAACACGGGCGGCAGCGCCGCGAGCTTATCCATCGTCGTGCCCGGTCGCGGCCCGTCGTCCTTGCTCACGACCGTCTCCGGCACCTCGACCTCGTTGCCCTCCTTGTCGGTCTCGGTGTGCGCGGGCACGCCGACCGGAACGATCTCCCTGTCGAAGTGCCCCGACTCGACCGCCGCGACCGCGCGCGTCTGCGAGACGAGCGCCCATTCGTCCTGGGCCTCGCGGCTGACGCTGCAGCGCTCGGCGACGTTCTCGGCGGTCATGCCCATCGGGATGTAGACATTGAAGAGCGAGCCCTCGGAGCCGTCGAGCGCGTGATTGAACTCGAACTGGCCGCCGCGCCCGACCCGGCTGACGGCCTCGACGCCGGCGGCGATGTAGATGTCGCCCTCGCCCGCCTTGATCGCGTGGAAGGCCATCCGCGTCGTCTGCAGCGAGGACGCGCAGAAGCGATTGACGGTGCACGCGGGCACGTGGTGGTCGATGCCGGCGAGCAGCGAGGCGATCCGGCCGACGTTGTAGCCCGACTCGCCCTCGCCGTAGCCGCAGCCCATCATCACGTCACCGACCGATGCGGAGTCCAGGCCGGGGTTTCGCTCGAGCAGCGCCCGCAGCGGGACCGCGGCGAGCTCGTCGGCGCGAACGGATCTGAGCGACCCCTTGGCGGCTCGTCCGATCGGTGTGCGAATGGCGTCGACGATCACTGCTTCAGGCATGCGGGTGGTCTCCTTGTGGTTAGCTCTGCGCGGGCCCGATCGGGCTCGCGAGCGGCGGCTCAGTCTATGCGGTCATAGCCCCACAGGCCGAGCAGATCGCGCCCGAGGTAGTCGCTCAGCGCAACGACCTCCGGCTTGTAGCGGCGGCGTAGCTCGAGCATCAGCTTCTCATCGGGCGGGCTCGGGGTTCGGTAGACGACGCGGCGCCATTGCGCGCGGAATGAGTCACTGCGCAGCGGCCTCGGCGTGAGCGCATTGACGGCTCGACCGACGGGGCCGGCGGCGAGCGGGTTCGTGCGGGCGGTTCGAGCGGCGTTCGCGAGATGGTGCAACTGCAGGGAGCGGACAGCTTTCAGCGGTTTGGTGTCGATCGCGTCGATCGGCAGCGTGTCGTCAACCTCGAGGAAGCGCAGCACGCTGCGCACGGTCCCATCGTTGTCGCGTCGGAAGTCGTCGTAGATGATCACGAGCACGTTCTCCGCGCCGAACGCCTCGTGGTAGCGGCGGAGCTGCTCGACATATCGCACGTGGTCGGAGTATTGGAGCGCCTCGGGGATCATGCAGCGGCGGGGTATCCGCCTCCCCTCGCGCCTCTCCTCCTCGAGCGCGATCGCCTTCCCGAGATTGCGCTGTGACTCGACGTTGCTCGAGACCATCTGAAGATGGAACGAGCGCACGAAGCTCGCGGGCTCTCGCAGGATCGCGATTATCCGTGCAGCGGGCTGCAGCTGCGCGATGTTGCCTGGCGCGGCGCGAGACCTCAGGTATTGCGGCGAGGCCTCGCCGACGCGCTGCTCGGGGAGGGCGTCCTCGAACAGGGAGAGGTAGCCGTCGAGCGTGCGCAGGCGCCTGGCCTCCGGCGAGCGAACGGGGAAGCGGGAGCGCAGGTCGGATGCGAAGAATTTCGGCTCCTTGTTCTCCGGCATGAAGATCTGCGGGTGTGCGCGCAGCATCATGTAGAGCGCGGTGGTGCCGCACTTCTGATGCCCGACGATGAAGAAGTCGGGCACCCGCCTCTCGCGCACGTCCGCAGCTGCGGGTTTCTCCTCCTCGGCGCTGCGCACCCCCACCGCCTGCGAGCCGCCTGCCTCCGTGAGCTCCTCGCTCGGCGTCGATCCCTCAGCCGACGCTGTCATAGGTCCAGGCGGCTGACGCCCAGCTCATCGAAGCCGACGTGGTGGGCGAGCTCGTGGCGCACGGTTCGCGTGACCTGGTCGCGCAGCAGATCCGGGTCGTGGCCGAAGTCGCGGCGCAGCGTGTCACGGAAGATCACGATCCGATCGTGCGTGTTGTCGCGGGTGGCGCCGTCGCCCTGGTAGAGCCCGTAGGCGCCGCGGCGTCGTCCGCCGTCGGAGATCACGACGGCGACGTGCGACAGCGCGTTTTGGAGCAGGTCGGGCAGATCGTCGAGCGCGTCGCGCACGAGCTCTTCGAAGTCGTGATCGTCGAGAGGATCGAGCTCCAAGAACTCGCCTTCATCCGGCGCCACCGCCAGTCCTTCGCGCGCGAGCTCTTCCGAGTGGCGCACGATCTCTTCGAACTCGCTCTCGGACTCGGGGTCGCGCCAGCCGGCCATGCGCACGGCGACGAACGCGATGCCGCCCATCAGCGCGGCGGCGACGACGACGCCGAGCGCGACGTCCTCGAGCGCCCTGACCACGCCGATCGAGCTGAACCCCTGTCCCACGACCAGCACCACGAGCCCCAGCGACATCGCGATCAGCGCCGCGACGCCGAAACGCCGAAACGACGAAGGGGCGCCTGGCGAGGACGGCGTGCGCATCGACTCGGCCTACTCGGGCATGCGGGCCGGCACGAGACCTTCGATCTCGGCGCTGCGCTCGTAGATCTCGCTCGGCGTTCGCCTGAAGCCTGCTTGAGCCATCCTTGCCGCAGTGTAGTCCGGTCGCTCGCGCGCGTGGGCCACGATGCGCTGCGCGCTCGCGAGCTTATGCGCCCGCGATGCGCCAGCCTCGCGATCATCCGCAGTTCAGCGTCTGGTGGCCAGAACGACGAGATCCCAGGGCGCTCCGACGGCGAGCCAGCGGTCCGCGTAGCCGAACGCGAGCACGAACAGCCGCGGCATGAGGCTCCGGCGCCCGCGTCCGAGACGTTCGTGCTGCCAGCGCCAAACCACGGCGAGCCATCGCATCGGCAGGTGAAAGCAGTAGCGATGCCAGACGACTTCGAGTCCTCCCTCGGCGAGCAGCTCGCGCAGCTGCTCGAGCGAGTAGCCCTCGCGAACGTGCTGGGGATCGTCCGGCGCGGGAGGCGTCGGAACGCTGACGAGCGCGAAGCCGCGCGGCTTCAGCACGCGGCCGAGCTCCAGCGCGGCTGCGCGGTCGTCCTCGACGTGCTCGATCACCTCGGTGCAGAGGACCCAGTCAACCGATCCGTCCTCGAGCGGCAGCTCGGTGAGCGAGCCGACCGAGTCGCTGTTGCGCGGATCAGATCGCCGTTCGCTGATCTGCGGCCTGTCGATGTCGATGTTGAGTATCTCGGTGATCTCGGCGAATGACTCCAGGAACGCGCTGAACAGGCCCTCGCCGCAGCCGGCATTGAGGCATCGGCCGCGCGGCTCACCCTGGACGGCCGCTTCGCGAAACAGCGGCTCCTGGATGACCCTGCGCGCCTCGTCGGGCCATCCCGGCTGCAGCAGCCGAGGCACGAACCTGCGGAAGGCGGCTTTTTGCACGTCTTGCTGTCCTCGACCGCTACTTGAGCGTACGGGCGATCACGAGCCGCTGGATCTCGTTCGTCCCCTCGTAGATCTGCGTGATCTTCGCGTCTCGCATCATCCGCTCGACGGGGTACTCCTTCACGTAGCCGTAGCCGCCGAGTACCTGAACGGCCTCCACGGTCACCGCCATCGCCGTGTCCGAGCAGAAGACCTTCGCCATCGAGGAGTACTTGGCGCGCTCGGGATGGCGCTGGTCGGCCATCGCGCAAGCCTTGTACAGCAGCTCGCGGCCGGCGGCGGTTCGCGTTTCCATGTCGGCGAGCTTGAACTGGATCGCCTGGAACTCGTTGATCGGCTTGCCGAACTGCCTGCGCTCGCGCGCGTACGCGACGGCGTAGTCGGTTGCGCCCTGCGCGATCCCGACGGCCTGCGCGGCGGCGCCGAGCCGAGTGCGCTCGAGCGTGCCGAGGGCCACCGACAGGCCCTTGCCGACCTCGCCGATGACGTTCTCCTGCGGCACGCGCACGTCATCGAAGATCGGCTGGCCCGTGGGTGACGCGCGGATTCCGAGCTTGTGCTCGAGCTTGCCAACGCTGAACCCCGGCCGGTCCGCCTCGACGACGAACGCGGTCATGCGTCGGCTCTCGCGGTCGGTCACCGCGAAGCAGATGTAGAAGTCGGCGACGCCGAGATTGCTGATCCAGTTCTTCGTGCCGTTGATCACCCATTCCTCGCCGTCGAGCACGGCAGTCGTCTTCATCCCGGCCGGGTCCGAGCCGGCCTCGGGCTCTGACAGCGCGAACGCCGGCGAGAACTCGCCCGTGGCGCAGCGCGGCAGGAAGCGCTCCTTGAGCTCGTCCGAGCCGTACAGCTGAATCGGCAGAGTGCCCAGCTCCTGGACCATCAGGATCAGCGCGCACGACGCATCCACCTTGGCGATCTCCTCGACCGCCATGTTGAGCATCAGAGTGCCTGTTCCCGTGCCTCCGTACTCGGTGGGGAAGGGCAGCCCGAGGATGTCCTGCTCGGCGAGGACGCGGCGCACATCCCACGGGTATTCGGCCCGCTCGTCGATCTCGGCCGAGCGCGGCGCGATCTTCTCCCGGGCGATCTGCGCGATCGTGGCGCAGAAGTCGAGGTGCTCCTGCGGGATCGTGTAGACGTCGCTGAGCGCCTCCATGACCGGTGATCCTAGTGATGAGGATGGGTTCGCGCGCGTCTGGACGGATGGTCGGCGTGTCTGCGCTCGCGAGGCCCCCGCTAGGCTCATATGGGAATGAGCGCGACCGATGAAACCGCCGGCACCGAGGTCGATCCGGAGCGGGTCGCGGCGTGGCTCGCGCAGGACCCGAGCCTGCAGCTGATCGACGTGCGCGAGACCTACGAGCGCGAGGCGGGACACATCGCCGGCACGCGCCACATCGAGCTGGTCAAGCTCCCGACCGAGGCCGGTTCGCTGCAGCAAGAGCGCCGGGTCGTGTTCTACTGCCGCGTGGGCTCACGTTCGCAGATGGCCGCGCAGGCGCTCCGCGCTGCGGGCTTCGAGGCATACTCGATGACCGGCGGGCTCGTGCGCTGGGCGCGCGAGGGCAGGCCGCTCGCGCCCGCGGGCGGATACGTGGCAGAGCACTGAGGAGGAGAAGCTGGTGGAGGCTTCCAGCGAGCGCCGCGGTGGCCGAGGCTGACGGCGCGCAGCAGCGGCTGCGGATCAACGGCGAGCTGGAGATCCCGCTCGCGGAGGTGACGCTGCGCGCGAGCCGATCCTCCGGTCCCGGAGGCCAGCACGCCAACGTCACCGCCTCGCGTGTGGAGGCGATCTTCGACGCGTCCTGTTCGCCCTCGCTGAGCGAGGCTCAGCGCCAGCGCGTGCTCGCGCGTGAGGGGCCGCGTGTCGTCGCGATCGCCCAGGATGAGCGCTCGCAGGCTCGCAACCGCGAGCTGGCTCTCGAGCGACTCGCCGCACGCGTGCGCGCCGCGCTCGTGGTGCCGCCCGCGCGCCGGGCGACGCGGCCCACGGCGGCCTCGCGCGCACGCCGGCTGCAGGAGAAGCGCCGTGCTGGCCGGCGCAAGGTGGAACGGCGCCGGCAGGACCCTGAAACCGATTAGTCCAGCAGCTCCTTGACGTAGCGCGCGTGCAGACGGCCGAGCGCGGTCTTTTCGGGATGGAAGCCGATCGCGTTCCAGATCAGGCCGGACGCGGGCGCCCAGGCGATGATCAGATAGACGCCCAGCACCAGCACGGTCCTGCGCAGCCTGCGCGAGCTCGAGAGCGCAGCGAGCGGCAGGGCCCAGAGCACGTACCAGGGCAGCACCCAGCTGAGGGTCACGAGCAGCGCGACGCTCGCCCAGCCCGATGCCGTGATCGACTCCCGCCGGCGCAACGCGAGCCAGCAGCAGCCGAGGATCGATGCCGCCAGTGCCCCGCTCATGATCGCGCGGACCGTTTCGTTCTCGCCGCCCGCACCGACCGCAAGGCCGATCAGGTTGGGCACGCTCTCGCTGGTGACGAGCCGGCTCTGGGTGTTGAGGTCCGGAATGTGCAGGCCGAAGGCGAGCAGGCTGACGACGCCTACGGCGATGCCGGCGAGCAGCATCCCGAGCAGGGCGCTGGCGACAGCGCGCCGGCTGCGCAGCAGGCCGACGAGCACCACCGGCAAGAGGACGCCCGCGGACGCCTTGATCGCGGTCGCGGTGACGAACGCGGCGCCTGCGCCGATCTCGGGGATGTGCAGCGCCGCGGAGCGCCGGCGAGGCGCCTGCGTGGAGGTCTCGCTGCCGTGCTCGCGAGGCTCGGCGCTCCCCGACGCGCGAGCGCGAGCGTGCGCGATCAGCAGCAGGTAGAAGCCGAGCACGATGAAGAAGACGGTGAGAAAGTCGTTGTGGTCCCCGCCAAGGCCCCATACCAGCACGATCGGGTTCAGCCCGACGAGCACGATCGCGGGAAGCGGGTCGCGACCGAGGAGCCGCGCGCATCTCCATACGAGCAGGAGCGTCGCGAGGCTTGCAAGCGCGAGGATGCTCTTCAGCGCCCAGAACGACGCGGCCACGCCGAGCGGGACTACCGCGAACGTCACCAGCGTGAACAGCGGCCCGTAGGGGCTCAGCAGCTCGTGCCAGTTGCTGAGCGCGTAGCTCGGATCGCTGTGCGGCTCGAGGATCGGGATCGTCGTGTATGGGTTGAGGTGATGGACGACCTCCATGCGCCCGTAGTTGACGTAGTTGAAGACGTCGGTCAGGGCCATCGGCGGGGCGAGCAGGAAGATCGCGTGAACCGCGAGGATCGCGCCGATCACCAGGCGGACTGGAAGCCTCGGCGCATTGGCGAGGGCGAGGAGATAGGCCGCGTACATGATCACGACCGCACCAGTGAACAGCCACCTGAGGGTGGTGCCGTCTCGTGTCAGGCTTGGCCAGAGCCCGCCGAGCGGCCCGGCCATCCAGCCTGGGAAGAAGTTCCCGTGAGTCGTAGCCGACAGCAGGCTCGGGCGATCCGCCGCCATGATCACGAGCAGCGCGCTGAGGATCACGATCACCAGCACCGCCACCACGGCGACGGCCACGCGAGTGTCGGTGCCGGCGAGCGCCCCGGCGCGACGCCGCAGGAGCCCGCGACCGGCCGCGGGGCCGCCGACGGGTGCGTCACGAAGGGGGAGTGTCGTCGCGTCGCCCGACATGCTGAGCGTCGCCACGATACCCCTCGGCAACGCAGAGGGCCCGCCGAAGCGAGCCCTCGAAACCGGATCTATGTCCGTGCGGCTCAGATCGCCTGGACGTTCACGGCCTTCGGGCCCTTCTCGCCCTGCTCCGGGTCGTAGGAGACCTTGGCCCCCTCCTGGAGCGAGCGGTAGCCCTCGCCGTTGATGCCCGTGTGATGGACGAACAGGTCCTTGTCGCCGTCATCGGGTGTGATGAAGCCGAAGCCCTTGTCGTCGCTGAACCACTTTACGGTGCCAGTTGGCATGGTGTGAATTCCTCCACGGTTGTGCGTGCTGCGACGCGGAGGATGCTGCTCAGAGCTTCGACCTGCGAGCGCTTGCACTACTTTCGCCGGTCTCATGTGCCGGCCAGACATCACGACCGTAGCAGGTCGCCGTGCCCGTGTGTTGTCGAGATGTTGCGAGGACCGGCGATCGCCAGGCGGGGCGCTCGCGCGCGGCGAACCTGTCTACTCTGGGCGGATGGCCGTGCAGGCAGAGCCGGATGCCCGGGCGGAGACCGACCAGCCGTTGCGGTTGAGGCGCCTGCTGCCGCCGGGCGACCCGGCGACCGCGGCAGAGATCGTCGAGCAGCTCGGCCTCTGGCAGCGGCCCGTCCCCGCGGGCTCGCGGCCGCTGGCCCTCGTGAACATGGTCAGCAGCGTCGATGGCCGTGCAACCGTCGGGGGACGCTCGGGGGCGCTCAGCGGACCTGCGGACAGGGAGCTGTTCCGCGCCCTGCGCGGCGCCGTGGACGCCGTTCTGGTGGGCGCCGGCACGGTGCGCAAGGAGCGCTACGGCCGCATCATCCGCGATCAGGCGCTCCGCCGCCGGCGGCGCGAACGGGGCCTCAGCGACGAGCCGCTCGCGTGCATCGTCTCGGGACGGATGGCGCTGGAGACGGACATCCCGCTGCTCGCCGAGCCAGAGGCACGCGTCGTGATCGTGACCGCGTCGGCGGCGAGCCTGCCAAAGACCGCAGCCCACGTCGAGTACGTGCGGGCCGAGCGGGGCGGACGCCTGGACCTGACGGCGGCGCTGGCGGAGCTGCGCGCGCGCTTCGGCGTGCAGGCCCTGCTGTGCGAGGGCGGCCCCCACCTGAGCCTCGAGCTGTTTGGCGCGGGGCTCGTCGACGAGCTGTTCCTGTCCCTCGCGCCGACGCTCGCCGGCGGCGAGGCGGCGATCGGTGAGGCGCTGCGGATCCTCGCAGGCAGCGAGCTCGATCCGCCGCTGGGGCTCGAGCTGCTGGGAGTGCTCGCGTGTGCTTCGCAGCTGTTCCTGCGCTACGGCGTCCGCGCCTAGGGCGCCTCGGCAGGCCGCTCCTCGGATCTGTCCGAGGTCCTTGCCGGCGGCCCCTCCGCCGGTCTCGCCAGCGGCTCCTCCGGGTGTGGGCGCGTCTCGCGCGATACGACGCTCAGCAGTTCGCTCGCCAGATGGCGCCCCTGAGCGGCAACTCGCGGGGTGGCGGCGATCCGCACCACGACCTCGTCGCCGTCGAGCTCCTCGAGCGTGATGCGTGGAGCGTCTCGGAGGGGTGTCTCGATCGACTTCTCGAGTATCTCCTGAAGGTCGCCGGGGGTCATGCCGGCACGCAGGCGAGCGCGCAGGTTGACCGCCTCGGGCTCGCGCAGCGGCATCACCGCCACGTTCAAGACGACGCTGTTGGGCACCATCGTCGAGTCGTCGCCGGTCGCGAACGTCGTGTAGAGCAACCCGAGCGAGCTGACCGTCCCTTCGACCTGCCCGGCGAGCGGGCCTCCCTGCAGGCGCACCCGCTCGCCGACGCGAAACGGACGTGCGCTCAAGAGCACGGTGCCGGCGATAAGGTTGCCGAGCGTCTGCTGGGCGGCGAGACCGAAGATCACAGCTGTGAACGCACCGCCGAGGACGAGCGTGCGCGCCTCGATGCCGGCCACGCTCAACGCCACGAACAGCGCCGCCACGACGGTGACGAGACGGATCAGAAAGCCGACGGTGCCGGCCGTCGCGGGATCGAGTCGCCGGAACAGCGGCGGACCGAGGCTGCGTCCGATGTCCCTCGCGATCGCCCAGCCGAGGATCATCAGCGCGGCGACCGTCACCACGCGCACCGGCGTTTCGAGCGCAGGTTGCAGTTCTTTCGCCGCGGCACCGTGCCGGCCCGCAGCCCCCAGCAGGCTGACGCGGTTGTCGTAGAGGATCACGACGCCGACGAACATCGGCACGAGCACGAGCGCCTCCAGGCGCGCACGTTTGACCAGGCGCGGGCTGATCTGGCGCAAGAGGCCGACCTCCTTCCACGCCTGGCTGCGCGTCTCGAACATCCGCTGGGAGATCCGCGGCGTCATGTTGCGCTCGGGCATCGGTGGCGGTGGCTTGCGATCTGGCATCGTCGGTCAATGATGGTGCACGGAGCGCGCGATCGCGGCCCTGGCCGGATCGGCTGCACGAGCGCGACCACGGGGCCGGTGGCGCGCGCCGCGTCGCGGCGTGGTGCTAGGTCTGCGTGTAGATCAGCATCGCCAGCCCGAACAGCAGACAGTAGATGGCGAACGGTATGAGCGTGCGCGTCTTGAAGTAGCGGACGAGGAACGCGACCGTGAACAGCGCGGTGATCGCCGCCGCCGCGCAGGCGACGAGCGCCTGGCCGCGGATGCCGTTGCCGAGGTGGCCGAGCAGGTCCGGCAGCTTGACGATGCCCGCCGCGAGGATGATCGGCGTCGCAAGCAGGAAGGCAAAGTGCGCTGAGTCGCTGTGGTCCAGGCCGCGGGCGAGGCCGGCGCCCATCGTCACGCCATCGCGACTGATCCCTGCCACCAGCGCGCTCGACTGCGCGACGCCGATCACGACGGCCTCCCGGTACTCGAGCGTCTCCAACTCGCGCGCGCCGTCGGGCTTGGCACCCTCGCGGATCGCCAGTTCGCGCACCTCGGCGCGGCGGCGGTAGCGCTCGGCGGCGAAGAGGATCAAGCCGTTGACCATCAGGAAGATCGCCGCGATCTCGGGCTTGGCGGTGAGGGTTCGCAGCTGGTGCTCGAGCGCGAGGCCGAGTATGCCCGCGGGGATGCTTGCCACCACTATCAGCCACGCGAGCCGCTCGGTCGACGTCTGGACCCGGCGCGTCGCGAGGGTGCGGAAGAAGGCAGTGATGATCTCGACCCAGTCGCGGCGGTAGTACACGAGCAGGCCGAGCGCGCTGCCGACGTGAAGCATCACGACGAACGCGAGCCAGAACGACTCGGGCTGCGACTGGGCCTTGACGAGTTCGTTCCATCCGAACAGCGTCGGGAACAGCACGGTATGGCCGAGGCTCGAGATCGGAAACAGCTCCGTTACACCCTGGAGCACCCCGAGCACGATCGCCTGGAAATAGGTGAGGGCTGCGGCGAGCGGGATCGTCAGCGGGGCCGTCATGGCGGCGAGAGCTTATTGGCTGAGCTGTGCGCACGCGAGCACATACGCTGCCGTGGGCTGCTCGGCGCGCCGATCCCGAGCTGATCTTCACAACCCTTTCACAAGATCGTTCCCGCTTCGTCACAAAAGATCACCGTTTGCAGGGGAATCTCGATGGTATGAATGCTCCTAGCACGACCTCGCAGAGGCAGCGCGCGACGCGCGCGGACATGCACTGTCACTCGGCAGCGTCGCAGCGCTCGAGGCTCGGCGTGCAGCGAGCGGTCGGGCTTCCCGAGTGCGCGACGCCGCCGGAGGAGGTCTACGAGCTGGCGAAGCGGCGCGGCATGGACTTCGTGACGATCACCGACCACGACACGATCGCTGGGGTGCTGGAGATCGCCGAGCGCCGCGACGTGTTCATCTCCGAGGAGCTCACCGCGCACTTCCGCGGCGAGCATCAGGCCGTGCACGTCCTCTGCTACGGGATCTCCGTCGAGGACCACGACTGGCTGCAGGCGCACCGGGGCGACGTCGAGCTGTGCGCCGCCTACATGTACGAGCGGGACATCGCCTGCGCCCTCGCACATCCGTACTACACCGTCGCCGAGCCGCTGAGCGCCCGCCACCGGCGGCGCCTGGCCGAGCTCTTCGGCGTCTGGGAGATCCGCAACGGCGCGCGCCCGCGGGAGCTCAACCGCCCCGCGGCGACGTACGTCGCCACCCGCGACGGGATCGGGATCGCCGGCAGCGACGACCACGCGGGGGTCGATATCGGGCGCACCTACACCGAAGCGCCGGCCGCGCGCACCCCGGCGGAGTTCCTCGCGCACGTGCGCGCCGGGAGGGTGCTGGCACGCGGCGATGAGGGCAGCGCCGCGAAGTGGGCGCACGCCGCGATCGCACTGGCCGCCCGCTCGCTCGGACGGGGGCCGGAGGGGCACAACGCGCGACCGGACCCGCAGCGGGTCATGACGATGGCGCGGCGGCTGCTGCGCGAGGGCGACGCCCGCCACGGAGCCGCCGGTGGCGACGGAGGAGTCTCACCCGAGGACGCACGCTGCCTGCTGCGGGCGTGGCTGAGCGCGGTCGAGCTCGATCACCTCGACGAGCAGGGTCTGATCGCTTACATGCAGGACGAGCGCTTCAGCCACTCCGACCTATACAGGCGCGCCCGTCGCGCCCACGAGCGCAAGCTGCGCGCCGCCGTCGAGGTGGCCGTTCGCGCGGCTACGGGCCAGGCTGAGGTACTGGCCGCCGCCGAAGGTCTGTTCGAGGCCTGCATCGCCGCGATCCCGTATGCCCCCGCGACGGCGTTTCTCGCGAACGAGCAGGCGAAGCTCGCGGCGATCCCCTACGCGGGCACGCTCGCCATGGATCGCCGCGTCGACGGCCGCCGCGCGGACGGCGAGACGCCGCGTGTCGCGATCCTGGCCGACGGCATCGGCTCGACCCATGGCGTGACGCGCACGATCGAGGAGATCCGCCAGCGCGGCGTTGTCGGTTTCGAGATCGAGGTGGTCGGCACCGATCCCGAGGTCGACCGCCGCCTGCCGGCCGTCGCGGAGATCGACGTGCCTTTCTACCCCGGGCTCAGGATCGGGGTTCCGAGCCTTCCCGGCGCCGTGCAGACGCTCTCGGACGGCTGCTTCAACGCGGTCCACGTCTGCTCGCCTGGCCCGGCCGGCGTCGCGGGCGCGCTAGTGGCCCGTGCGCTCGGGCTGCCGCTGGTGGGCAGCTACCACACCGAGCTCTCCACCTACGCGGGACTGCGCTCGGGCGAGCGGCGAGTGGCCGACGCGACGGCGATGGCCGTGTCCGCCTTCTACAACGCGTGTGATGTGGTCCTCTCGCCTAGCCCGGCCTCCGATGCCGCGCTGGCGGCGATCGGGATGCCGAGCGAGCGCGTGCTGCGCTGGGACCGCGGCGTGGACACCTCGCGCTTTGACCCGGCGCTGCGCGATCGGACGCTGCTGCCGGACGCGATCAACGTCCTCTACAGCGGGCGCATCACCCGCGAGAAGGGGATCGAGCTGCTGGTCGAGGCGTTCCTGCTCGCACGCGCTCGCGAGCCCCGGCTGCAGCTGGTGCTCGCCGGTGGCGGCCCGGAGCAGGAGCGGGTGCGGGAGCGCCTCGGCGACGCCGCCACCTTCCTCGGCTGGCTCGAGGGCGAGGAGCTCCCGCGCGCCTACGCGAGCGCCGACATCTTCCTGTTTCCCAGTGCTACGGACACCTTCGGACAGGTGATCCTCGAGGCTCAGGCGAGCGGCCTGCCCGTCATCGCCGTGGCCGAGGGCGGTCCGGTCTCGCTCGTCGAGGACGGCGTCAGCGGGCTGCTCTGCGAGGCCGATGCGCAGCGGCTCGCCGGCGCAATGCTCGAGCTGGCGCGCTCGCGGCCGCTGCGCGAGCAGCTGGCGGCAGCCGCGCTGCCGTCGGTTCGCGCGCGCACCTGGGAGCGCACGCTCGAGCGACTGGCCGCCGGCTACCGCCGGGCGCTCACCCACCATCGCGCGCAGCGGCGCTCGCGCGCCGGAGCCAGCGGCCGCGCGGCCTGATCGCGATGCGACCGCTGGCGTCTGATCGGGTAGACCGTTCCGGAAGACGGTCGACCCAGACGACGCACACGATCGCGGTCGCACTGCATGGGATCGAGCCCGCAACCTTCGAGCGTTGCGCGCTGGTCCGCGACTGGCTGGAGGACCACGGCGTGGACCGCGTCACCCTGCTGGTGATCCCGGCGCGCGACCTGCATCCGGTCGGGCAGCGCTCTCCTGAGATGGTCAGCTGGCTCAGCGAGCGGCGCCGGCTTGGGGATTCGATCGCGCAGCACGGTTTTCAGCATGCGCCACCGAACCGCGGCGCCTCGCACCGCCAGTTGCTGGCGCGCGTACACGGACATCGCGCCGGCGAGTTCGTCGGGCTCGACGGCGAGGAGACCCGCAGGGCGGTGCGCGCGGGTTGGCGGCTGCTCAAGCTCGCCGGCATCGAGCCAGACGGGTTCATCGCCCCGTCCTACGCGTACACGTCGGCCCTGCGCCGCACGCTGAGCGTCAGGTTCCGCTGGTGGGCCGGGCTGCTACGGGTGCACCCGACCAGCTGCGAGCACCACGCCGGCCGGCGAGAGCCGCTCGCTCCGGCCTTTAGCCTTGCCGCTGCGGGACCGTTCAGTCGCGTCATCTCGCCGTCGCTCGTGCGCATCGGCGCTCTGCTGCCCACCCGCACCCTGCGCGTGGACCTGCACCCGGCCGACCTCGAGCACCCGCGGCACATGATGGCTCTCGAGTGGGTCCTCGGCCGCACGTCCTTGAACCGCACGGCCGTCACCTACGAGGAGCTCGCCGGCTGCAGCAGCGAGGACCGATGCTCCGCGAGCACTGTGAGATCCCACGGGCTCCCGATGGGCAGCAACCGATCGGCGTAACCGAACCCGAGCATCGCCACGCGCGGCATCAACAGGCGGCGCCAGCGGCCGGGGCGCGAGTACACCCTGCGCCAGACGGCGATGAGCCACTTCATGGGAAGGTGACAGCAGTAGCGATGCGTGACGACCTCGAGATCGCTCTGTGCAAGCAGCTCGCGCAGCGTCTCGAGCGTATAGCCGTCCCGCACGACGCGGTAGCCGTCGTCGCGCACGATCGCGTCGGTGCGGCGCGGCGGTCCGGCGGGGGTGCGCACGCTGATCAGCGCAAAGCCACCCGGCTTGAGCACGCGGGCGAGCTCGAGTGCAGCGGCGCGATCGTCCTGAATGACAGGGAGCACGTTCGAGCAGAGGATCCAGTCAAACGACTCGTCCTCGAAGGGCAGCTCGGTCACCGATCCCACCACGTCGGTGTGTCGTGGATCCGCACGGAGCTTTGAGATGTCGGGCGTCGCGATGTCGAGGTTGACGATCTCGGTGATCTCTCCGAACGACTCGAGGAACGCGCTGTAGAGACCTCCGCCGCTGCCGGCGTTCAGGCATCGCCCGTGCGGAAGACCCACGGTGGCCGCCTTGCGGAACACCGGTTCCTGTACGACCCGGCGTGCCACATCGGGCGACGCGGGACGTAACAGCGCGGGAACGAACCTCCACAGCGTCCCTCTGCGCACCCTCTTCACCACGGCGATATTAGTGTCATACCGCGTCGGGCAGCGTGCCCTCGGGCGTGCCGGCGGCGAGTGCCGAGGCGGTGCGATAGTAGGGGTTCTCCTCTTTCAGGACGGCTTTCGTGTCAAACGCGGCGAGGCGGCCGCTGAGGATGACCATGACGCGGTCGCACATGTCGAGCGTCGACATGCGGTGCGCGATGGTGAACAGTGTCAGCTCGTTCTTCAGCGCGGTGAGCGACTCCTGGATGAGCGACTCCGAGTGCGGGTCGAGCGCGCTGGTGGGCTCATCGAGCACGAGCACCTGCGGTCGCGCGGCGAGCGCGCGGGCGAGGCAGATCCGCTGCTGCTGGCCGCCTGAGACCGCGTCGGCGCGCGGGCCGACGATCGTGGCGTATCCGTCGGACCAGCTGATGACGTCGTCGTGGATGCGAGCGAGCCAGCCGGCTCGTTCGACCGCCTCGTCGTCGAGATCGCGAAAGAAGCGGATGTTGTCCGCGACCGACGCGTGAAGAAGGCGTGGTTCCTGCGGCACATACGCCACGGCCCGATGCCAGTCCGCGCGCGCGAATTCCCGCACGTTCTCACCATTGATCAGATAACGACCGGCGTCGGGCGGGCGCAGCTGCAACAGGATCTGGACCAACGTCGACTTTCCCGCACCGGAGGGGCCGACGATGCCGATCGCCTCGCCGGCGTCGACGGCGAAGCTCACGTCCGTGAGCACCGGGCGACCGGGGTTGTAGGCGAAGGAGACGCTTTCGAAACCGAGCGTCTGCACCCTTGGCAGCGGTCGCGTTCCGTCAACAGGGCGGCTCTCGGCGTAGCGTCGCTCCGCCTTGTCCAGGCGCTCGGTGAACGGCAGCGACTGCTGCAGGCCCTGGTAGGCGGCCTGCACCGTCTGACCGCTCTGCGCTGCGCGCACGAGCAGCAGGACGACCGCGCCGAGCGATCCGGCATGGACGGTGCCCGAGGCGTGAAGCGCCGCGAGGGCCACGATCAGCACCACGTAGATGAGACCCTGGTAGAGGCCGGGAACGATTTTGGCGATCACCTGCGTGCGATAGAGGAGGTCCCGAGTAGTCACGACCAGTCGCGCGATCATTCCGTTCTGAGCCTCGGTCACACCGAAGACCTGCGTCTCCTCGGCGAGCCGGTTCGCCTCGGCGATCCCCCCGGCATATTCCACGTATGCCTGCGAGAGCGCGCGGCTGCGCCGGGCGCCGAGCGACCTCACCGGTCGCAGGAGCACGAACATGACCGTCGCGACCACGAACACCGCCACGGCGGCCCGCGCGCTGAGCAGCACGGCGGAGGCCATCATGATCACGAATGTGATCCCTGCGATCACCAGCGCCGTCGCCTGCAGCGCCCCTCCAGTCGCCTGCCCGGTCTGGTTGGTCATGATCTCCTGCAGCTGTCCCTCCCGGTCGCGCGACTGCACGTCCCAGGAGGCATGCGAGAATGCGCCGAACAACCGCGTGCGCAGCCCTGCCCCCACGTTCGCGGCGATTCGCGCCGGCAGCGTGGCGAGCGGCCATTGCAGAGCCAGTCGTGCGATCGTGATCACGAGCCCGATCCAGATCAACGTTCCCACCGTCGAGTGCAGATGAAACGGGCCGATCTTCGGATTTATCAACTTTGCGTGACTCACGAGCGCGTTGGCCACCTGCGCGATGATCGCGAGGGTTGCGGCTTCGGAAAAGCCGGCGAGCGTTGAGGTGAGAGCAAGCGCGACGATCAGGCTGCGCTTATCGCCAATCAGCAAATCCAGTTGCGAGCGCATCGTCGATCGCGGCGCTGGAGCACCGACATCGTGTGAATTTGGAGAGCTCATCCCGAGCCGGCCCTGCTCGCCCGCCGCTCGCTGGCGGCCGACGCCACGTCGCGCTCGCGGCGCGCGTGTCGGCGGCGATTCTTGAATCGATTGGCGGCGACGGTCACGGCACCGAAGTGTAACGGCGCGAAACGCCGGGGCCAAACGGAGCTAGCGCGTTCGCTACCCCGCCGCGCCGGGGCTTTGGGGTGACGCAGCTGAGCCGGCTCCCGGTCTCACGAGCTCCCAACGCACCTCGAAGCCATGCAATGCAGGATCGGCCAGCAGCCGTCTGACTCCATAGTTCAGGCTGGTCTCGTAGCACAGCAGCGCCTCGTACTTTGCGCCCGCTGCCTGCCCGTCGAGACGCACGACCTCGGCCGAGCGCAGCGAGGGCATCTCGGGCACGTCGCTCAGGAAGGACTCCCAGTAGGCATCGACGTTGCGGTTCGGCGCGGGCTCGCGACCGTCGACCCACGCCGGCCAGCCGTGGAAGATGCAATATGGGAGCTCGGCGTAAAGCGTTACCGGCATTCCCGTCCGCACCAGCGTGCGCGCGTAGCGACGTGCGAGAAGGTGGTCGACATGAGAGCCGATTCCGGCGGGCGCATGAACGCGCGAAGCGCTCTGCACCTCGATCGAGAGGACGCGATCCAGGTCCTCCAGGTCGAGCACCGACCCCTCCTGACGGCGGTACTGCGAATCCAGGAGCGGGAGGTTCAGCGGCTCGCGGCCGGCGCGAGCCAGCGCAAGCCTGTCCTCGGCCATCCGCTCGCGTGCACGCTCAGCCGAGTCCACTGCCCCGATGATCGCCTCCCACACCCCGGTGCGACCGGGTGGCGGTAAGCCCGCGAAGATATTCACCACGTTCAACTGCCGGTCGCTCGCGAGAAGACTCCAGCAATCGAGGACCGCGTCGTCCCAATGGGGAGAGAGCAGCAGCTCGGGCGCCTCGGGATCGGTGCGCAGGCTGGCTCGGAAACGGCTCTCTTCGCGAGCTTCGGAGCGTTCTCGCGAACGCCGGTTTAACGTTCGACCGATGCCCGGGAGCCTGCGTTGATGGCGTCTGTTCATCGCGCGGTCGTCGCAGTATATGGTCCCCGGCGTGTGCAAGATCGCGTGCTACACTTCTGCCGCGTCACAGCCGTGCGGTGCCAGTCGCTGATATGGCGGCTTTTATTGTGAATGGGCGAACCGCGTCCGAAGAGAACAAACCAGTGCTCCACATCGCCACGGTGCATTTCGGCTCCCCTCGCTGGATCGAGATCCAGACGAGGCACCTCCGTGAGCACATCCCGGTGCCATACGAAACGTGGACCTCGCTGCAGGGCATCGACCCGTCCTATGGCGTCCACTTCGACCACGTCATCGACCAGGCAGGCAGTCACCCCGGCAAGTTGAACAACCTCGCGGTGGAGATCTCACACCAGGCCGAGAGCAGCGACCTGCTCATGTTTCTCGACGGGGATGCCTTTCCGATCATCGACCCGATGCCGCTGATAGGCGACGGCCTCGGGCGAGCACCGTTGATCGCGGTTCGTAGGGCCGAGAACGGCGGTGACGAACAGCCGCACCCCTGCTTTTGTGTGACAACGGTGGGAACCTGGCGTGAGCTACCCGGCGACTGGTCTGCGGGGCACCGGTGGAAAGTCGCAGACGGAAGGCGCCCGACGGATGTCGGGGGAAACCTTCTGCGGACGCTCGAGTTGACTCAAACACCATGGGTGGACATCCTCCGGTCCAATCGCGTGCACGTGGACCCGCTTTTCTTTGCGATCTATGGCGAGACGATCTACCATCACGGCGCCGGTTTTCGACGCGGCGGCCCGTCGAGGGGTTATTACGACTCCCAGCCTAAGCCTCTGCCACTGCCGCGCAGCACGCCGATGCTGCGCAGCGCGGTGCGCAAAATCGAAGCGGCGAGGCTCCTGCCGTGGAGACTCAGGACCCGCCTGCCACAGATTCTCGAGTCGAAAAGGATCTTCGAGAAGATCCAGCGCGGCGACTCCGACTGGCTTGCCTACATAAGCTGACCGGCTGGGCCGGAGAGCGACGAGGCCGCGGGCAAGCCTCTGTCTGAGCGGATACACTCTGGGCATATGACGGCGTCGACTGAGTCATTTACCGGCGCGCGCGACGTGCAGATGAGAGTCCCCGACTTCTTCATCCTCGGCCACCACAAGTGTGGGACGACCGCCCTCTATGAAATGTTGAAGCAGCACCCCCGGATCTACATGCCGCGGCTGAAGGAGCCGCGTTACTTTGCGAGCGACATGCGCTCTCGGTTTCAACCGGCCGTGGGCGCCGTGCTCCCAGAGACGCTCGAGGACTACCTGTCGCTGTTCACCTCGGCGACCGCGGAGCAGCGCATCGGCGAGGCATCGCCGTCATATCTCTTCTCTCACACCGCCGCAGGCCGTATCGCGGAAGTGCAGCCGGGAGCGCGCTGCATCGCGATCCTGCGAGAGCCGGCGAGCTTCCTCCGCTCGCTTCACCATCAGCTCTTGCGCAGTCATGTCGAGACGGAGAAGAATCTCCGCGAGGCGATGTCACTCGAGACTGCCAGGCGTGAAGGCAAGCACGTTCCCCGCCGTTCACATCTGCCACAGCTGCTCCAGTATTCAGAGCACGTGCGCTACGTTGATCAATTGCGCCGCTATCATGCTCACTTCCCGCGAGAGCAGGTGCTGGTGCTCATATACGATGATTTTCGTCGTGACAATCACGACACTGTGTGCAGGGTGCTGCGGTTCCTCGAGCTGGAAGAGGACCAGCCGATTGAGGAAATAAACATCAAACATACGGTGCGGAGCATCCGCTCGCATCAACTCGACGATCTGCTGCGCTCGCTGTCGCAGGGACATTCGCTGATCTCGCGAGCCGCGCGGGCGACCATCAAGGCACTGACTCCGCCGACGCAGCGCCATGAAGCCTTCAGGGCCGCAAGGCGTCGCGGCGCGTTGCGCGATGTTCCGCCGCCCGATGAGCGCCTGATGACGGACCTGCGGCGCCGCTTCAAGCCGGAGGTCGTCGCGCTGAGCGAATACCTTGATCGTGATCTCCTCACGCTGTGGAGCTACGACGAGCTCGGCTGAAGACTCAAAGCCCGTCGATCCGTTTCTGACAGTGCCCGCATGAGCGTCGTCGTCTTTCACCGGAACTTCCAGCGCTTTCAGGGCGGCCACCTCAAGGTCTTTCACTACTTTGAGCACGTACGCAGCTCTCCGTCGCACGACGCTCGGATCCGCTTCTCGCCCGAGTCGGTATGGGACGCCAGCAACCCGTGGTACGGATTGCCCGAGAGCGTGATCGGCCCGCACGACGGTAGCGCCGCCGACGTGTTGTTCCTGGCCGGCATGGACTGGCGGTCGCTGCCAGTCGAGCAGCGCGCGGCCTCGCCAGTGCCGATCGTCAACCTGATCCAGAGCCTCTACCCGCGCCACACGACTCCGCTGCACGAGTTCCTGGGGCATCCCGCCATCCGGATCTGCATCAGCAGCGAGGTCCAGGAGTCGCTCGAGAGCACAGGCGCGGTCGCGGGGCCGATGTTCACCGTCCCGATCGGCCTCGACCTCGACCGGCTGCCGCCCGGGCGCGCCGCCGAGGAGCGCGACATCGACTGCGTCGTGATCGCGCTCAAGGATCCGCCGCTCGGACGATCGATCGCTAAGCGCCTCAGCGCGCCGGGCCACAGGGTGCTGCTCCTCGATCGCCCGCTCCCGCGAGACGAGCTGCTCGGAGCCATGGCGCACGCACGCGTGGCGGTGCACCTGCCGTCATCTCGCGAGGGTGCATACCTGCCGGCACTCGAGAGCATGGCGCTCGGCGCGGCCGTCGTCTGCCCGGACTGCATCGGCAACCGCTCGTTCTGCCGCGACGGCGACACGTGCTTCGTGCCAGACCGCGGCAAACGCTCGATCGTCAAGTCGGCGCTCCTGGCCCTCGCCGCGCCCGCGGCGGAGCTGGAGCCGATGCTCGCCTCGGCGCGCGCGGAGGCCCTGGCGCGCGACCTCGCTGCCGAGCGCAGCCGCTTCCTCGAGATCCTCGACCGCGTCGAGGACCTCTGGCCGCAGCGATGACTCTCTAGCCTTCGCCAGAGAGCGAGGAGCCCGGCACGGGCGCTTCCGGTTCGAGCGAGCCAGCCGGCGACGGCGTCACCTCGACCTTGAGGGGTTCGCTGGCCGCAGCCTGGATTTGAGGGCTCCTCGAGACGATCGTGCGAAAGATCTGCGTGCCAGCGCCGGACACCGTGTGTTCGATCGAATAGCTCCCGCCGGCGCCAAGCGTGCCGGCGCCGATTATGTGAAAGCCGACCCCGCCGCCGTTCTCGCGCTCGAGATAGACGACCTCACCGCTGCGAGCAGGCGCGATCGTGCCGGAGAACGTGAGCGGCTCACCGGACGTGACGGCGGTCGAGGAGACGCTCCCGCTGAGGAGCGGCTTGACGCCCTCGAACAGGGTCGTCGAGCTGGTGCGGGCGCCCATCACCCTGTACCAGGTGCTCTGCAGTGGTGACTGTGTCGGGAATCGATAGTTGCCGCTGCCGTCGGTCGTCACCGTCGCGACGGGCGCGAATGCGTGCTGAGCGGTGTGTGCGAGCAGTGTGAGCGGCTGGTGCACGGCTCCGGCGGCGGTTCCGCTCGGCGTTACGGACTGCCCGTAGGTGAGCGGCTGGGCCGTGCCTTGAATCGTCAGGCGCGGGTTCTGGCGCTGCGCGATCTCATAGGGGAGCGGTTCCGAGACTCCGGGCAGCATTCCCCGCGCCCGCACGATGACGCGGATGCTGGTCGTCCCGGGCATGGTGAACGTGTGGGTGATCGAGTACCTGCCATCTGAAGCGACTTCGCCGAGACCGATCCGAAACCAGTTTTCGTTGACGGTTGCGCTCTCACGCTGCAGGACCACGAGCGCGCCAGCTTCCTGCGGACTGACCGTTCCGGTGAACGTCACCGTGCTGCCTGCGCGCGCGGCGGCACCGTTCCCGCGGCCGACGATCGCGAGTTGCGTGCCCGCCACCGAGCTGCCGATGCTCACCGCGGGAGCGACCTTCACGGCGATGTGTCCGCTGTGGGCGCCCTGGGAGCGGGCGTAGAAGGCGCTGTTCGCCTGCATCGGTTCTGTCGTGAGCTCGTAAGCGCCGTCCGCATCGGTCGTCGCGGTGCCCACGGCCGCGAAGGCGGGCGTTCCGGCGACATGCTCATAGATCGTCACGGTCTGTTCGGCCGATTCGCTTGAGAGGGGGCAGACGAGGGTCCCCGCGACGGTGGTCGATTCCCCGGCCGTCAGCCGGCTTGCAGCGACGTCGATCGTTACCTCGCAAACGCCATGACGGCCGGCTCGTCCCTCGCCCCGCTGCCGCGTCGCCGATGCAGCGCCGGGCAGGAGCAGGGCGAGCCCGAGAGCGAGCGCTAGGAGGCCGAGGAGAGTGGGCGTCTGCCGAAGGCTCTCGACCTCTCCGAAGACGCTCATGCCATGCGTATCGGCAGCGCCTTCGATGTCCTTGAGCAGCCCCGGCAGCGGCCCCGCCGAGCGCTCCGAGCGTCACCTCTTGGCCGCTGCAGCGGTGAACATGGCGGGTTCGAACGGCTTCACAGCGGGCAGCGCGGCGTAGCCCAGATGCTTGAGCCCGAACAGGTCCTCGATCGTGCGCAGCAGTGAGAAGTGGTTGAACGGTTCCTGGCTGGTCGTCCCGCCTTTTACGAACGGCGAGAGCAGCAGCGCGCCCACCGCGCCGCCTCCCCGCGGGGAGCGGCCCGCGGGCGGCGGGGCGAGGTTCGGGTACTGCGGCTGCCCGCAGCATGAGCTCGAGTCGGCGAATTCGCCGCTCGACGGCGCATCATCGACGGTGATCACGAGCAGCCCCGCTTCCTTGTATGCCTTCGAGCCCACGATCTCCGGCACGATCGTCTTCAGGAAGCTGTCCGCCGGCGCCAGGCCGGCCGGGGCCCCGGGGGCGCAGGGCGTCGGATTGCCGTCGTGGCAGAGGTCCGGGGCGATGTAGGAGAAGCTCGGCGTCGCGCGGGCGTTGGCCAAGTCCGCCTTCAAGCGGTTCAGACCGACGTCGTTGGCGGCGCACGCCGGAGAGTCGATGAGCGAGTGAAAGTAGACGAACGGGTTGCTGAAGGTGGCATAATCCGCGCCGCTCGCCGTAGGCGCCGAGGTCGGGTCGGGCTGGCCGAGGACCGGGTGCGCGCATGCGACGGTCTGCGTGCCGGCTTCGTCGAAACCTTCCACATACGCACGCCACGTGAGGTGCTTGGTCGTGAGCTGTCCGGCCAGCGTCTCGGTGGCGGCCGGGTACACGCAGCCGTTGCCGAGCAGCTGTTCGTCCGCGGCGGGCGTCGCGGGCGCGATATCGGTGTAGTTGGGGCAGTTCGCGGCTGTTTCCACGGTCGGCCCCTGACCGCTCAGCAGCGCCACCTCGTTGGCCAGCTGCTGGTGAGCTACGGCGTCGTAGCGGACGAGCAGCTCGCCGCGCTGCTCGAGCGTCTGGGAGAGGTAGGGCGCGGGGGAGGCGGGGCCGAACACGGCGGCGTAGGGCTGATCGGAGAGCATGATCACGAACACGTGCTTGACAGGAGGAAGCTTCGTGCTCGAGCTGCCTGGGGCGGGATTGGACGCGGCGCCTTCACCCCCGCCCGAGGTCGGCGCGGGGCTCGCGCCCGCCGTGCCTCCGGCGCTCCGCGAGGGTTTCTTCGCCGCTGTGGTCGAGCCTTCGCTTGCGGCGGGGGTCGGGGTCGTTTCCGCTTCGGGCGCTTCGGGCGCAGACGCCGGCGAGGAGGATCCCGGCGTCGAGGCCGATGGTCCAGCAGCAGCAGCGGCGGCGGCGCGCGGAAGCACGACCTTCAGCGGTCGAGCGGACGCTGCGAGGCTGCTGTTCGCGTGCGGACTCGCCGCGCCGCCAAGGAGCACGCCGAAGCCGAGGAACACGATCACCAGCAGCGTGGAGACGCGCGCTGGCGGAAGCCTCAGGGCGGATATCGGCGCGAACATTCTCGCCTGGCGCGGCGGCTCGGAGGAGGCATGACGCAGGGGCGATGCGGATCGCGGTGCGTGCTCTGCGCCGTCGACGGCGGCGTCCTGCGCCTTGAAGCGGTCGTTCACGCGCCGCAGGACCTCCGCCAGCTCGGGGCTGCGCGCTCCGATGCGCTCGCCGCATCCCAGGCAGTAGCGCTGCCCGGGGACGAGGCGGGCGCGGCACTCTTCGCAGAGATCCGCGCGCTCGACGCTCATCGGCGGCGCCCGCCTACTCGTCCGGGCTCGACGCGGGCCGGGCGAGGCGGCCGCGATCGGGTGCGAGCAGCGCGTCCATCACGTCCGTCGGGGCGTCGATCATGGCCGTCGAGCCATCGTGCGCAGCGATCGCCGAGCTCGGCAGGCGCTCCATCAGCGTCGTCCCGCACTGCCAGCAGAACAAGGCTCCGCGGCTGTGCGGCGCCGCGCAGTTCGGGCAGCTGCCGGCGACCGCGCTCTCCTCCATCCGCAGCAGGCGCTCGACCTCGGCGAGTTCGGCGTCGCGCTCCTGCAGCGCCGCGGCGCGGCGAACGAGCACATCGAGGCGAAAGTGATCGCGAATCGCCATCTCGTATGCGAGCCCGCCGAGATCCCAGTGCAGCTCCGTCACCAGCTCGGCCAGGGCATCTCGCCGGCGACGCAGGTCAGAGGCCTCCTCGCGCGGGAGGCGGGCGTCGGCCGGCGAGCTCGCCGGCGGGGGCCCCGCGCTCGCCGGCGCAGAGGCCGGACTGGATCCTCGCCGAGCGGCCCTAGCCATCGCGTCGCCAAGAATGCTCATCGTCGACTACCCGGTGGAGATCACGTCGGGGAGGTTCTTGGATTCCTGCTCGTAGCTCTTGCCTTTCTTGTTCGACAGTTTCTGCAGGACCGTCGGCGGAGCGGGTTTGCTCAAGCTCGAACCAACGCCTCCCCCACCCGAGGGGCTCGAGCTTTCGCCGGACGAGCTCGACGAGCGGTTGGAGACGCTGACCAGTGAGGCACCCGGAAAGCTCTTCTTCAGGCCGGCGAGCGCCTTCTCGGCTTCGGCCTTCTTGTGGTAGACGCCCGAGTAGATCACGTAATGGCCCGCGGGGAGGCTGCTGAAGTCTTCGGACTTCAACGCGCCGACCGCCTTAGCGCCCTTTGCGCTGGCTGCCGACTTGGCTGCTTCGATCGCGCTCACGCTCGTCCCCAACGGCAGGGTCTGCAGTTGCACCGTGAAGCCGCTCGTGCCGGACGGCCAGTTGTCTGTGAAGGCGGTTTCGGTGGGAGTGGCGGCCGCCGACGGCGTCGAGGCCACGCTGATCACCTGGGGTGGAGCGGCGGCTGGCTTGGAGCTCCCCGAGCGGCCGATCAGCACGCCCACGCCCATCGCGAGCAGCAGCACCCCGACGCCGGCGATCACGGTCAGGGTGTTTCCGCGCTGCCAGCTGGCGTCAGCCGGCGGGGCGCCGGGCGGCGCGGGGGGGCTGGGCGGCCCTGAGGCCTCGTTGCCGCCGGTCGGCGGCCCACCGCGGAGCACGCTGCTCATCGCAGCACGGCGCTCGCCGCACTCCAGGCAGTAGCGCTGGTCCGCCGCCATCGGCGCTCCGCAGCTCGGACACGAGTCCGCGGCGCCGACGGAATGCGATGAGCTGGCGATCGATTCGGTGGACACCGTGATTGTCTTCGTGCGCGTGCTCCGGGCGATTTGTCTTGACGCCCGACGCAGACGATCCTGGAGCGGCGGACGCTCCACCGTACATGCTCCAGATCGGCGCCCTCGCCTGCGTGAATATTCGGTGAAGCGGAGGTTCACGCGCGCGGGGTGCTCGGCTCGTGCTTGGGCGCGAGCGCGCAGCGCGCCGCCCGCGTCAGCCCGTCGCGGAACGAGCCCCGACCAGCTGACCGGCCGGCTCTGCCCTCCTGGGGAGGCGTGTGCCCGCCGGGACGGGTATCGCGATCAGCTCGGGCTCCTCGGTCACTCGACGCGGCGTGGCCTCGCTGCGATTCTGGAGGTCGCCGTGCCGCGCAGCCACGCACAGGGCGGTGACGAGCACGAGGATCAGGATCCATGAGGCGAGAATGAGCGCGATGGTCATGAGGGCTCCGGGTTGGCCAGGTGAGAGGATGATGTGGCGTGTTCCTCATCAAATATATCAGCTTTATAGAGATAGCTGTCCGCCGAGCCCCTCCCCGGAGGCCCCGGCAGCCGCTCGGCGCGCGGTCGAAGACACGGGTTCGCCTCGCGGCGGCGTCTCGATCGCGCCGTCAGCCCTGCGGTATGATCGCCGGAGGACCTGGTGCGTGCGGGCGCAACCGCGCCGGAGCACATTCATCCAAGGTCACCGCATCGATGGGACGCCAGCCGGGTTATCAAGGATGAGGCCATCAAGCGCGTCAGGGTTGCGTGCGCGATCGGACGATCGAGCCGGGTGACCGGGCGCTGGCTTGGGCCTTCAGGACCGCGACAAAGGGAGAGACTCGGACATGAGGAGTTGCAGGACCAGCCGGCTGATCATGGCGATCTCATCGATCCTCGCAGCAGCTGCGCTGATGCTTCCGATCGCGGCAGCGACAGCGACGACCAAGCCCCCCACCAAGCCGAAGGTCGTGACTGGCGGCGCCCAGCACGTGCTCGCCTCCTCGGCGCTGCTCACCGGCGTGGTGGATCCCGCCGGATTCCCAACCAGCTACTACTTCCAGTACGGGCCCACGACCTCCTACGGCTTGCAGACTCCGACGGTCAGCGCGGGCAGCGGGATGGCGAAGGTCAAAGTGGGGCAGTCCGTCGTCGGCCTGCACAAAGGCGAGCTGTACTACTACCGGATCGTCGGCACCTACAGCAAGGGCTCGATCCTCGGCAGGCCCCGCACGTTCGTGGTCGGCGGGAGCGCGCTCAAGTTCGAACTCGCGAAGGTCGCCCAGGTAGTCGTGGGGACGAACTTCCTCGTCACCGGCACCCTGCGGGGGCTGGACGGCCCCGACCACACCGTGATCCTGCAGGCCAGCCCGTACCCCTTCCTCGAAGCCTTCAGCGACGTCGGCCTTCCGGTGCTGACCAATTCACTCGGAGGCTTCGTATTCCACGTGTCGCACCTTTCGACCACGACGCAGTTCCGCGTCATCACGTCCGACCCGCGTCCGCTGTACAGCCACACGATCACGGTGCCTGCGACCGTGCGCGTGACGCTGCACGTGCGCGCGAGCGGACGTCGCGGCCTGGTCCGCCTCTACGGCACCGTGACGCCGGCAGCGGTCGGCGCGAAGGTCGAGTTCCAGCTGCTGAAAGCGGCCAGGCCGCGAAAGAACGAAGAAACCGAAACCAGCGCGAGGTACTTCACCCAGTACGAGACCGTCGTCAAGAAGGACACTCGCTCCTTCTCACGGTTCAGCCTGGTCGTGACCGTCCGCCACGGCGGCAGCTACCGTGCATTCGTGCAGGTGCGCCCGGGGCCTGTGGCGTCGGGCTATAGCACCCAGACGGTCTCTCTCCACGCCGCACCGAACGGCGGAAAATCCAAACACAAAACCTAGGCCTGATCCTGGGCGCGTCTCATCTCGCGAGCGTCCGAAGCGCCCGTTGATACGTCTCGAGCGTGTCCCGCCCGATCAGGCGCCATGAGAAGCGCTCGGCCACCGAGCGGCAGCGCTGCGAGAGCTCCCTGTAGGCGTCATCGTCGAGCGCGAGCAACTCGACCAGGCGCTCTGCAAACGCCTCCGTGTCGCCGGCTGGGACCAGCAGGCGAGGATCGACCTGGCCCATCGTCTCGCGTGGGCCGGGGACGTCGTAACAGACGCTGGGGATGCCAGCCGCCATCTTCTCGAGCACGCCCAGCCCGAGGCCCTCGATGTAACTCGGAAGCGCCCCCACACGCGTGCCATCGAGCAGGTCGCCCAGCTGCTCCGAGCGATAGGAGGGGACCACCTCGACCGTGTCGGCTCCCACCCCCACGGCCCGTGCCACCTCCGCGGGGCCGGCGCGCGTTCCGAGGAAGGCAAACGACACCTCGGGCACGCGCTCGCGCACGCGCGCCACAATGTCGGGCCAGTCATGTGCGCCCTTGCGGGCGCTCCAGTCTCCGATGAAGGCGACGCGCGCCGGCGCTGAGGTTCGCTCGCTGAGGAATCCTCGAAGTGCGCCGAGCCGCTGCTCGCTTATCCCGAGCGGATGCACCGCCGTCTTCCCACCGACTCCGAGATGCTGCTCGAGGTAGGTCTTTTCGTCTTTGTTGGGAACGATGATCACATCAGACAGATCGAACGTCGCAGTCACCTGTTGCAGGAATCGCCGTTTGCGCCAGCGTCGCACTGGGCGCGTCAAGAGGTGAGCCTTCGTGTCAGCCGGCCAGCGCCTCTGCGCCTCGCGCGCAAATTGCGCATACAGCGGGGCCAGCCCCACCGAACGGGCGACGATGAGGCCCTTGAAGCCTAGACGCTGCTTGGAGAGAGGGAGGTTCCCCTGGTGGGCGTCGATGATGTCGAAATCATTGGCGATCGGGCGAACGCGACGGATCGCGGCCGCGGCGAAAGCATCGGGCGAGACGCCAAGACGCCCTTCGTGACGTCCCTCGAGTATCTCCTCACGGGCGAGGATCTGGACCTCACATCCGTGCGCGCGCAGCACCTCTGCGAGCTCGAGTTGCACGCGAGCGCCGCCCAGGTCGATTGATCCCGGCAGGTGCATCACCATGAGCACACGCAGCGGGTGCTCCATGCCTCTCTCGATGTCTGCCGGCTCCGACGTGTTAAGAGCGCAAGCCTCGCGAGCGGTGCTCGCGCCACCGTCAGCGTTCATTCGCACGCACGGAAGTCGTCCCGCCTCATCTGCGCCAGATTATCGGGTAGGGTTCGCGGCGATCGCTCCCACCCGCAGCACGCCGCCGGCGACTCGGGCCGGTGTGACTGACCATGGACGTGTTGGCAGAACTACTCCGGCGCACGCCGCGTTTCAACGGAAAGGGGCGCATCACCTCGTACTGGCTGCGATCCCGCTCGGGACAGCGGACGCGCGTTCTGCCGGGCGGCCTGCGGATGTCGCTCGACATGACGATCCCATACGAGGCGATGGTCTGGATCGGATGGGAGGAGCAGGAGGAGCTGCGGGCACTATCGAGGCTCCTGCACCCAGGTGACAGCTTCATCGACTGCGGAGCGAACATCGGTCTGTGGTCGCTCGTCGCCGCTCCGATCGTCGGGCCCGAAGGTCAGGTCGACGCCTTTGAGCCGAGCCCTGACGTGGCGAGACGACTGGCGGCGCATGCGGCACAGAGCCCGGTGATCAAGGTGCACGCGGCTGCGCTGTCAGATAGACCCGGCTCTGTGACGCTCGACGTCGGGAGCCATCACAACCTGGCGCACATCAGCGACAACGGAACGATCGCAGTTGCGGCGACGACGCTCGACGCGGCGCTCGAGCGACCGCCGAGCGGCATCAAGATCGATGTCGAGGGACATGAGTTACAGGTATTGCAGGGAGCGCGCGAGGCGCTCGCGCAGCGACCGTGGATCGTGATCGAGTTCAACAAGCTGCACGTAGAGGCGCGCAGGCTCGGCGACTGGCCCGTTCATGAGCTGCTGGCGGGGCTCGGATACGGCGTAAGCACGCTCGGCGGCGAGCGACTGGATGCCGACTGGGCGCCCGAGTTCAGCTACGCCAACGTCCTCTACCGGGCCTGAGCCCTCCTTGCCGCGCAAGCTCGAGCGACGCCCGCCGCTGCTTTCGGAACGCGCTGAAGGCGTCGCCTGCGGCGCGAATTCCAACCGTGCGCCAGCGCGCGACGATCACCCCGAGCTGAGCGAGCGTCAGCGCGCGATTGCCTAACGACCGCTGATAGATGAAGGAGTGGCACATGCCGGCGAACAGGCGCGCCCCAGCGCTGCAGCGGACGTCGCTGAAGGAGCGCGCAGCGGGATCGAAATGATGGATCACGAAGGTGTCGCTGAGGTAGCGGATCTCGTAGCCGAGCCAGCGCAGCCGGCTTCCCCACTCCAGGTAGGAGGCGCCGAAGGGGAAGCTCTCGGAGAAGCGCAGTCCGCGGTCGAATATCTCACGCGGATAGATCGCGGCGCCGTCTGCGATCGCCCACATGGGCTCACCTTCGCGGGGGGCGACGGAGAACCCTCGGGGGCTGAGTTGCGGCGGGCACCGCTGGGCGCCGCCGTCCTCGCCAGGTAGGCGCTCGCCGATGATCCATACGATCTCCGGTGATCGCTGAACTGCACCGGTGCACGTCGCCATGTGCCCGGGAGGAAACTCGTGATCGTCATCCATCGTGCGAACGTGACTGCCCTCGCACACGATCGCCGCGGCGTTGCGGTTCGCATACAGGCCGCGGTGCGGTCCCTCGACGTAGCGAGCGCCATGTTCGAGCGCCACGGTCCTGCTCGCCGGCGCACGATCGGGATCCGAGTCGTCGGACACGATCACCTCGAACGGCTGGACGTCTTGCGCTCGCAGCGATCGCAACGTCCGCGCGAGGCTGTCCGGCCGGTTGCGCGTCACGAGCGCGACGCTCAGGCGTACCGGGCTCACCGTGGCGTCTGCATGCCCCCGGCTCGCCAGCTCCGTGATTGCTGCCGCCGCGGTCAAGCGGATTCAGCCGGCGATGAGGCCGCGCGCAGCGAGCAGATCGAGCACCCGTTCGACCTCTTGCTCGACGGTTTCCTCGCGGGTGCCGAGGACGAGATCCGGCTGCGACGGCGCCTCATAGGGCGCCCCCACCCCGGTGAGGTCCGTGAGCTCTCCCGCGCGCGCGCGCGCGTACAGGCCCTTCGGGTCGCGCTTCTCGCACAGCTCCAGCGGAGCGTCGACGAAGATCTCGATGAAGTCCAGCTCGTCGGAGGCGTGCAGGGCGGCCGCGGCTTCGCGGTCGGCGGCGTAGGGGCTGACGAGGCTGACGAGGGCGAGGGTCCCGGACTCTGCCAGCAGCCTCGCAACGTGCGCCGTGCGCCGCACGTTCTCGCTGCGTGCGGCGTCGTCGAATCCGAGGTCGCCGTTGAGACCATGACGCAGGTTGTCGCCGTCGAGCAGGAAGGCCGGCCGGCCAGCCTCGATGAGCCGCTCCTCGACGGCGGCCGCAACCGTCGACTTGCCGGCGCCGGGAAGGCCGGTGAACCAGAGCGTCGCGCCGCCATGCCCGAGCGTGGTCCAGCGGCGACCGCGAGTCATCCTCGATCCCTGCCATCTCACGTTCGGGCTGCGCTCCCGCCTGGGCTCGTCCGCTTCCTCGACCTCGGTATCGAGGATCACCCCGGCGGCAACGGTTTCATTCCTCGCCTCGTCGATCACGATCAGGCTCCCCGTCAGGCGGTTGCGCCGGTAGGAGTCGAACACCAGCGGCGAGCTGAGCTCGAGGTGCACGCGCCCGAGATCGTTGAGCTCGAGCGTCGTCGCACTCTCGTCGCGGTGAAGCGTCTCGACGTCGATCCGGTAGCGGATCTCCGCCGCGCCGAGCATCACCGTGCGCGTGGAGTGCTTGACGAGGTAACGGCGCCGGCTGCTCAGCGCTTCTTCGGACATCCAGCAGAGCAGGCACTCGAACCTGTTGGACACGCTCGGCTGGTTGTGCGGACGCACGATCGTGCTGCCGCGGCCGACGTCGATGTCATCGGACAGCCTCAGCGCCACCGACATCGGCGGGAACGCCTCCTGCAGCGGGCCCTCGAGCGTGTCGATCCCCGCGATCGTGGTGCGCTGTCCGCTGGGCAGCACGAGCACCTCGTCTCCCGGCCGGATCACGCCACCGGCGACCTGGCCGGCATAGGCGCGGTAGTCGGCGACGCTCGTCGACGGCGGCCGGATCACCCATTGCACGGGGAAGCGCACGTCGATGAGGTTGCGATCGGACGCTATGTGGACGTGCTCGAGGTGGTAGAGCAACGGCGGCCCCTGATACCAGGGCATCGACTCCGAGCGCTCCACGACGTTGTCCCCGAGCAGGGCCGAGATCGGGATGAACGTCACATCCGGCAGCTCGAGGCGGGCCGCGAAGCTGTCGAACTCCTCGACGATCGCATCGAACACCGCCTCGTCGAAGTCGACGAGGTCCATCTTGTTGACGCACACGACGACGTGCGGGATGCCGAGCAGCGAGCTGATGAACGCGTGGCGCTTGGACTGTGCGACGACGCCCTTGCGTGCGTCGACGAGCACGATCGCGAGGTCGGCGTTGGAGGCGCCGGTGACCATGTTGCGCGTGTACTGCTCGTGCCCCGGCGTGTCGGCGATGATGAACCGGCGCTGGGTCGTCGCAAAGTAGCGATAGGCGACATCGATCGTGATGCCCTGCTCGCGCTCTGCGCGCAGGCCGTCGGTCAGCAGCGAGAGGTCGAGGAAGTCCTGGCCCCTGCGCTGGCTGGCCTCCTCGACATGGGCCAGCTGGTCGCTGAACACCTGCTTGGAGTCGTACAGCAGGCGCCCGATCAGCGTGCTCTTGCCATCGTCCACCGACCCTGCGGTTGCGAAGCGCAGGAGGTCGGTCGGGCGGTCGGTGAGCCGCCGGAACACCTCCCGAGCGGTCTGCGACGCGACCTCGGCGGCCTCGCTGCCAGGCGCCACGGCATTTCCGTTGCCGCTGGTCACCAGGCCAGAGGAGGAGCCCGGGGCGTCCATCAGAAGGCCTGCTCGCCGTCGGTCAGCTCGACGAACGGGCTGACCGCGTACAGCATGCCATCACGAGCGAATACCTCGCGATCATGGGCGAAATAGATCGACGGCACCTCCAACCCCTCCTCGGCTATGTACTGCCACACGTCGAGCTCGGTCCAGTTGGAGATTGGAAAGACCCGCGCGTGCCCGCCCTTGCGAATGCGCCCATTGTAGAGGCTCCACACCTCGGGACGGCCTCTGCCTCGAGCGTGCGCAGATGTGAGAGGTGATAGGTGGCGACTGGCATCCGTGCTGGCTCAGGCTAGCTATGGCCGGCGAGGCAGCCGTGAACTTTAGGGTGCGTCTCCATGTTGTCAACCCACGGCGCGCTCGTAGGCGGCGAGCGTGGCGGCGGCGTGGTGCTCGATCGTGAAGCGCTGCTCGACTCGCAGGCGCCCGGCGCGCCCCATCTCCTCGGCGCGCGCCGGATTCTCGGCGATCCGTCGGATCGCGCTCGCCCACGCCGCCGGGTCGCGCGGCGGGACGAGAAAGCCCTCGCGTCCATCGTCGAAGATCTCCTTCGGCCCGCCGACGTTCGTGGAGACCACCGGGACGCCGAGCGCCATCGCCTCGATCAGCGCACGTCCGAACGGCTCCTCCCAGGAGGGAAGCAAAAGGACGTCGAGCGCGCGTATGAGCTCGGGCACGTCCTCGCGCTCGCCCAACCACGACACGCGATCGTCGAGGCCGGCATCGCTGATCAGCTTTCGCAGGCGCGCGACATACGCTTCGTTGTCGAAGCGCGTTGCGCTCGCGACGAACTTGGCTGAGCCGATCAGCAGCAGGTGCGCATCGATGCCCTCCCCGCTCAGCAGCGCGAGCGCCTCGATCGCGGTGTCCTGTCCCTTCCACGGGCTCAGCTGGGCGACGACGCCGAGCAGCACCCTGCTGCCCGCCGTCTCGCTGAGAGCCGCCCGCGCGCGGATGCGATCGATGCGCTCGGGATCCCAGCGCTTCAAATCGACACCGTTGTAGACGACCTCCAGCCGTGCCCTCGGCGCGAGGGACGCCACCGAGGAGGCGGTATAGCGCGAGTTCGGCGAGGACCGTCCTGGCGGTGGCGGCGATCAGGCGCATCGTCGCCAAGCTGAGGATGCTCCTCGGCAGGCAGTCGCGCACGTGCACCACCTCCGCCGCCGGTGAGACGCGTGCCAGGGCGAGCACTATCCCTGCTCGAATCGAGTTCGCGTGCACGATGTCGGCGCGATGGCGACGCGCGAGACGCTGCACCTGCAGCGCGGCGAAACTCAGCTCGGCGACGGCGCGCGCGGTGTGAAGCGGATGCAGCCTGAGGCTCCCCGCCGTGCCGGTGATCGCCGTGGACTCGATACCCAATCGCTCCACGGCATCGAGCAGCCCGTCGCGCGGACTCGCGACGAGCGGATGCACCTCTTCGGGAAGCGCACCGAGCAGGCCCAGCAGAGAGCGCTCGCCCCCACTCACCTCGCCGGTGTGGTTGACATACAGAACGTTCACGCTGTCTCTAGGCAGAGCGGATCGTCATACCGCGGTCGGCGTCTTCCTCGGACGCTCTCGACGCCGGTAGGAGCGCAGGCTCGCGGACCCGTCGAGCGCTTCGAGCAGCAGCGCGCGCACGCGCTCGACGATCAGCGGCCAGGCGAAGCTCTGCGCCCTCTCGGCGCCTGCCGCGCCGAGACGCCGCGCGAGGTCCTTGTCCAGCAGGAGCCTCGTGATCGCCTCCCCCACGGCGTCCGGATCGCTGGGATCGACGAGCAGCCCGGTCTGACGATCGACGACGGCGTCGAGCGCGCCGCCCGCGTTGCCCGCGACGACAGGCTTGCGATACGCGCCGGCCTCCAGGTAGACGATCCCGAAGCCCTCCCCAGCCTGGCGGCCGCCGGGCAATCGGCCGGGCATCGCCAGCAGGTCGCTGCGCCCGAGCCAGGTGTCGCGCTCCGCGTCGGAGACCGCGCCGAGGAAGCGCACACAATCGCTGACTGCGAGCGAGCGGGCGAGCCCTTCGAGCTCGGCGCGCAGCGGGCCGTCGCCGATCACGACGCACTCGACGTCCGGCACCTGCTTGCGGATCGAGCGCAGCGACTCGAGCAGCACGTCATGGCCCTTGTAGCGATCCTCCAGCCGCCCAATCGTCAGCACCGTCGGGCGTCCGGCCGGCTGCGGCAGCGGACCTGACGGCAGATCCACGCCCGGGGGGATCAGCCTCACGAGCGCCGGTGGGACGCCCAGCGCGCCGAGCAGGCTCGAGGTGTAGCTGCTGATCGAAATGACCGCGTCCGCCCGCCGCGCCGCGAAGCCCGCCAGCCTCGGTTTGTCGGGAATCTCCTTCGCATAGAAGTACTGCACGGTTGGCGCTCCGAGTGCACGGCGGATCACCGCCGCGGCCGGGCTCGTGACGATGTGCGCGCTGAGCGTCAGATGGGGCCTGAAGCTCGCAGCCTCGCGCACGGCGAATATGTTGAGCGGCACGTTGCGCCCCGCTCGCAGCCGCCTGTCGGCCCGGATGCGCCTGATCGAGAGGCCGCTCGTCGCATCGAACTGCCGTGCACCGTCCGCGTCGAGCGCCACGACATGTGTCTCGAAATCCTTCAGGCCGCTCACCAGCCGGTGAACCACCACCTGTATCCCGCCCCTGCTCGGCGGGAAGCCAGGTGTGAGGACGAGCAGCCGTGGCGTACGGATCCCGCCAGCCGGCTCCGTGGTGCTCTCAGACATTCGGTCAACATAGTTGACGCTCGCGCCGGGCCGACCCAAGTCCGCGAGCGGCCAAGGCTCGAGCGGACGTCTGCTATGGAAAGATCCACAGTGATGACCGTCCAAGCGCAAGACTCGAGCGCGTACCCGAGTAGGCCTCCGAAGGGGGCCCTGAACCGGCCGCTTCCGCTCCGGCGCATCGCCGAACAGCCGAGCTGGATCTTCAAGGACCTGGCCCCGATGAGAGCCGAGATCCGCCGCCCGCGGCAGTACGCGCATGGCGTGCTGCTGTGGAGACGCATCCGCCAGCGCGGCTACACGATGCTCGGCTGCCGCCGCGGGCGCACCCTCTACAGACTTGCAAGCGAGGTCGAACGCGACAGGATCCCTGGCGCGCTCGTTGACTGCGGGGTCTGGAACGGTGGATCGACCGCGCTGCTCTCGGCGGGCGCGCCCTCACGAGAGGTGTATGCGTTTGACTCCTTCGAAGGGCTACCGACTCCCGACGAGCAGATCGACGGCGAGGACAGCGTCGACCGGGCCGGCTGGTGCCTCGGTGTAGAAGACAACGTGAGGGATGCTCTGCGTCGCCACGGCTCGCCGGAGCGTCTTCACATCGTCAAAGGCTGGTTCGAGGACACGTTCCCCCGGGAGGTCGGATCCGTCGGTCCGATCGCGGTGCTGCATGCCGACGGCGACTGGTATGCCTCGGTGCGCCTGACGCTGGAGACGTTCTATGACCGCATCTCGCCAGGAGGGTTCATCGCCGTCGACGACTACGGCGTCTGGTCCGGCGCCCGGCAGGCTGTCGATGAGTTCCGCGTCGCCCGTTCGATCGATGAGCCCCTGATCGCGGTGGAGGCAGCCGCCTACTGGCGCAAGACCGCGCCGTGACTACTCAGATTTCGGTGCGGAGGCCGCCTGGCGCAGCGTCGAGACGGTGACCGCCGGTCGCAGTCTCGGGAGCACGGCTGCCCACGGCAGCTGAAGCAAGGTGGTCATCAGCGAGCGCCGGGCAGGGACGGGCGCCTCGCGCTCGAGCGCGATCACCTCAGAGTTGAGGAGCCGATTGCCGTGCAGCGGAACACCGGTCCTGAGCTCTGCTGTGTTCGGAATCGCAGCCGAGGATCCGACAAGATCGAGGATCTCTCGGAGCACGCCCTCGGGGTTGGCGATGAAGTCCTCGTGGCGAAGGAACAGCCTTCGATCGCGCGGATGGCGAAGGAAGACGAACACGCACAGCATGTGCGTCAACCACAGGTAGGCGTTGGCGGTGAGCATGCCGAAGCGGCGCTCGGCGACATCGCGGCGATCGAGCGATGCGACGACGCTCTGCGGATGCCTGACGAGGAACACCAGGTAGAGCTCGATGCCCTCGAGCGAACGCAGCTCCCGTGCTCGCAGCGGATAGTGCGAGGTATCGACGATGCGCATCGCCCGCGCGGCGCGCGCGATCGCCCGGTAGAGATCCTGCGAGACCGCGCGGTAGCGCCGGCGCAGGCGGCGCCTGCCCCGCCACCCGCGGACGCGGAACAGGGCCGAGGAGCGCTCGAGGGACATGTGCGCCTGGCCACCGAAGAGGTCGCCGGCCTCGACGTCCTCGCGCACGCTGTTCCAGAACCGCGTTCGCGCCTGGTCTTCCGGCTGAGGAACCCCGCGCCTCACCAGCCACTTGTCGAGCTCTCCCGCGAAGAACACACCTGCGCAGTTTCCGAGCGCGACGCCGAGGACGGTGCTGCCACTGCGACCGGCTCCCATCATGTAGAGCACCTTGGGGTTCGACGACTCGGGCGGCTCGCCCGTGCCGGCGTCACGGACCTCGCTCATCACCGGCTCCCGACGACGTCATCGAGCAGTCGCCTCACCGCCTCGGCGCTCCCCGCGACGCCCATCGCCCGCGCGGCGAACTCGCGCCCGCGGGCACCGAGAGCCTCGCGCAGGCCGTCGTCGGCGAGCAGCTCGCCGATCGCGTCCGCCAGCGCATCGGGTGTGGAGGCAGCCAGACGCGCCGCTTGCGAGTTGACCAGCTCCGACCAGCGACGATCGCCATCGATCGCGACGACCGGCGTGCCGGACGCGAGCGATGCCGCGAGCGTCGTCTTTCGCGAGGTCGGGCCCGAGGTGTCCGCGAACAGGAGCACCTCGCAGGCGGCGAGCTCGTCTGAGAGCTCCTGAGCGGGAAGGGTTCCTGAGAATGAGAGCGCATCCGTCAGGCCACGGCTGCGCGCTCCTGCGAGCCAGCTCTCGCCGGAGGACGAGGAGCGACCCGGGGCGCCGAGCAGCGAGAGCTCCACGTCCAGACCTCTGCTCCGCAGGGCACCGATCGCGTCGAGCACGAGCGCGACGCCGGCTCCCTGGTGTGAGTAACCGAACAGGCCGATCAGCCGGCGCGCGCGATCCGGGCGCGTGCCGTTGGCCGGCGGTGGCAGGTTCGAGAAGACCGGCGCGACGATCACCGGGCGCTTCGGCAGCCATGGTCGGGAGGCGAGCCACTGCGCGCGAAAGTCTGCGGTCACGATCACGGCCGTCGATGCGCGCACCACATCGATGAGGAGCATCCGCTGGCTCGCCGCCCAAACATCGCCGCGCCATCCTCCATACCTCCATGGGTATGCGAACTCGTGCAGCACCGTCACTACGGGCCTGCGCAAGCCGCGCATCGCAGACAGCGTCGGATGCACGAACAGCGGCAGACCGCGGTAGGAGAATGCGAAGACCGAGTAGTGCAGCAGCACCGCGCCGGGCGGACTCGCGTCCAGCTCGGCGGCGAGGTCTCGCGTCCAGGCTCTGAACTCTGATCGGGCGGCGCGGATCGAGTGCCCCTCTCTGCGCGACAACCAGTGAAGCGAGGAGGTGATCTGCTCGCGGGCCAGCGCCTCGGCGAGCACGGTTGCATGATCGCGCACGCCGCAGTTCGGACCGACCGACACCCCCACCACGGCGATGGTGGATCCAGCTCCTCCGTCGTCACTCACGGCGACGTCCGGCCCGGCCGAGCGCTCAAGATCTCTCCGCGGTATGCGGCGTCGATCGTCTCGGTGAGCGCGCCAGGATCCCCCGTCGGCAGGATCAGGCCGTTGGCGCCTGGATCGATCAGGTACTTCATCCCGGTGTCCTCGCTGACGAGGACCGGCACGCCACAGGCGAGAGCCTCGGCCGGAGCATATGCGAAGCCGTCCTCGTAGGCCGGGTGGACGCACAGCCGCGACGCGCGCAGGTGCGGCAGGGGATCGCCCGGGGAGACCACGATGCGCGAGTCCTCGGCGCGCGCGCGCTCGACGAAGCGCCGCATACCCCGCGATCTCCAGCCACCGACGAGAACGAGCCGCATGTCGCTGTGAGGAAGACGGCGAAACGCATCGATCAGAAGCGGAACCCCCTTCGCGACGGTGAGGCTGCCGATGTAGAGGACATCGAAGGTCGCCGCAGCATCGCGCGCCTCGCCTGGCTCGAAGCGAGGATGGGGCGTCAACGGTAACAGCGAGAGCGCATCGTCGGAGAACCCCTCCTCGAGGAACGACTCCCACGCGTAGGGAGACGCGACGTAGATGCGGTCTGCCAGCGCGTACTCGAGGACGTTTCGCCTGAGAACGCGCGTCGCCCACGAACCCTCCAGCGGATACCGGCGGTAGGCCTGGCCGTGCTGGCGTAGCACTCGCCTCATGTGCGAGTTCGCGGCGACGAGAGCGATCGATTCGAAGTGCGCCCGCCGCGCCGCCCGGAACTGCGCCAGCGCGGTGCCGTTGAAGGCGATGAGATGCTCGGCCGCCGGCAGCCGCCGCGCGGCATAGCTGTCGAAGTCGACGCTGCCGGCCCACTGGCGGGTGGCTGCGGAGAAGCGCATCGGGAGTCGGGCGAGGATCCTGCTGCGGCTCGGAAGGTGCGCCTGCAGGCCCCTCGCTCCGGAGCGGGATGCGAACTGCGACCCGCAGATGCAGACGCTGGGCCGGCCGCTGCGATCGAGCGCGTCGAGGATCTCGTTGACGTGCCTCCCGAGACCGCCGACGCCGAGGGGTGCCGAGCATGACACGGCCACGCGGCCGGACGGCAGGACCGCCTCCTGGTCCCTCGAGGCCTGCGCGCGCCAGGCGGGCCCCAGCCACGCACGCGAGTCGACCTGCCCGACGCGCGGCTCAGCCGACATGGTCATAGCCCCACAGGCTCACGAGGTCACGGCCGAGATACTCGCTCAGCGCCACCACCTCTGGCTTGAAGCGCGCCCGCAGCTCGGCCATGAAGTCCTCGTCCGCAGGGGGCGGACGGTTCCACAGCACGCGACGCCGGGCCGGGTAGAGCAGCACGCGTCGCAGCCGCCTGGAGCTGAGCGCTCTGACCGTCCGCTTGGCGGCGCTCGCGAGCGCACCCTGCTCCCCCTGCACCGCGCGCATCAGCGCGGCCAGGCGCACCGAGCGCAGACCCACGGTCGGATTGGCCTGGACGACCTCGATCGGATACGTGTCATCGACCTCGAGGAAGCGCAGCACGGTGCGCACAGTCGCCTCGTTGTCACGCTTGAAATCATCGTAGATCAGAACCAGCACCTGCTCTGGCGGGAACACGGCGTGGTAGCGCCGCAGCTGCTCGACATAGCGCACCCGGTCCGAGTACATGAGCGCCTCCGGCCAATGCGCGCTGCTGGGGATGGCCCTTCCGCTCCGGCGCACGTCCTCGAGCGCGATCGCCTTGCGCAGGTCCTTCTCGGTCTCGGCCTGATTCTGCAAGATCTGAAGATGGACCGAGCGAACGAAGCTGGCCGGCTCGCGCAGGATGGCGATGATGCGCGCGTCGGGCTGCGCCTGCGCGATCCTCGCCGGGGCCTCACGAGACCAGAGATAGAACGTCGAAGCCTCGCCGATCCGCTGCTCCGGTCTTGCGGCGGCGAACAGTGACAGGTAGTCGTCGAATGTTTCGGTGAACCTGCCGGTTTGATCGAATCGCGTCGCCTGCGAGCTGAGCGGGTTGCGCGCGAAGAACTGAGGCTCCTTGCGTTCCGGCATGTAGATCTGCGGGTGCCGTCGCAGCATCTCATACAGAGCGGTCGTGCCGCACTTCGCGTGCCCGACGATGAAGAAGTCTGGAACTCGCTTGTGCGGGACGCGCACCGCGGCCGGCGATTCACTCGAGACGATCATAGCCCCAGAGCTCGACGAGGTCGCGATCGAGGTATTCACTCAGCGCCTCCACCTCCGGCTTGAAGCGGCGGCGAAGATGCGCCGTGAAAGCCTCGTCCGGCGGGGGCGGCTCGCCGTAGACGACGCGCCGCTGGGTCAACCTCAGGGTCGGTCGTCTCACGCGTCGGGGGGTGATCGCCTCGATCGCGGCCTTCGCGGGTCGCGAGAAGCGGCCGCGTCCGACTGATACGGCGTGCACGAGGTCGTCGAGCCGCTGCGACCTCGTGAGTATCGATGCGTTGGCTGTCAGCACCTCTATCGGATATGTCTCGTCCACCTCGAGGAAGCGCAGCACCTTTCGCACCGTCCCCTCGTTGTCGCTGCGAAAGTCATCGTAGATCAGGATCAACACCTGCTCGGCCGGGAAGCGAGCGTGGTAGCGGCGCAGCTGCTCGACATAGCGCACGTGGTCTGAGTATTGGAGCAGCTGAGGCCGATGCGAACGGCGCGGGATGTGCCTGCCCTCACGCCTTGCCGCCTCGAGCGAGATCGCCCTGCGCAAGTCCTTCTTCACCTCGACGTGGGTCTGAAGCAGCTGAAGGTGCAGTGACCGCAGGAAGCTCGCGGGCTCGCGCAGGATCGCGATTATGCGCGCGTCGGGCTGCACCTCGGCGATCTCCTGCGCAGCGGTGCGCGACCAGAGATAGGAGGATGATGCCTCGCCCACCCGCTGTCCGGGCGCAGCCGATGCGAACAGGCCGAGATACTCATCGAGCGTCTGCGGGGGAGCGCCGATCGTGGACCGCTGGAAGCGGGGGCGCATGTCGCTCGCGAGGAACCACGGCTCCTTCCCGTCGGGCATGTATATCTCCGGATGGCGTCTGAGCATCTCATAGAGGGCGGTCGTCCCACTCTTCGCGTGGCCGACGATAAAGAAGTCGGGAACCCTCCGCCGCAGCTCTGTCGCGGCAGCCGCGCGTTCAGCCGAGCCGGTCATAGCCCCAAAGCGTCACGAGATCGCGCCCGAGGTACTCGCTCAGCGCCACGACCTCCGGCTTGAAGCGCCGGCGCAGTTCACTCATCAGGCGCTCATCCGGCGGCTGCGGTTCGCCGTACACGAAACGAGTCTGCGCCGCGCGGAGCGCAGCGCGCCGCACGCCGGCGGGCGTCACGGCCTTGACGGCTCGCTTGACGGCAACCGACATGGGGCCGCGGCCCACCGAAACCGCATGGACGAGATCGTGGAGCGGTTGCGATCGCACCTGCACCGTCGGGTTGGCTTCCATCGTCTCGATCGGCAGCGTGTCGTCGACCTCGAGGAAGCGCAGCACCGCGCGTACGGCGGCCTCGTTGTCGCGGCGGAAGTCATCGTAGATCAGCACCAGCGTCTGCTCGCGCCCAAACAGCTCGTGGTAGCGGCGCAACTGCTCGACATACCGCGCGTGCTCGGAATAGGCCAGCGCCTTCGGCCAGTAGGAGCGGCGGGGGATGTGCCTCCCCTGGCGCCGCGGTTCCTCGAGTGAGAGAGCCTTGCGGAGGTCCCTCTCCGTCTCCACGTGCGTCTTTACGAATTGAAGGTGAAGTGAGTGCAGCAGGCTCGCGGGCTCGCGCAGGATCATGATTATCTGCGCGGCCGGCTGCATTTCCGCGATGCGGCTCGCAGCCGTGCGAGACCAGAGATACATCGGTGAAGCCTCGCCGGCGCGCTGCTCGGCACCCGCGGCCTCGAAGAGCGCGAGGTACTCGTCATGCGTCGCCGGTATGCCGTCGGGACGCGGCGGTGGACGGAAGTGCAGCTCGGTCGCGAAGTACCACGGCTCCTTGCCATCGGGCATGTAGATGCGCGGGTGGCGCCTCAACATTTCATATAGCGCGGTGGTGCCGCTCTTGGGCTGGCCGACGATGAAGAAGTCGGGGACCCTGGCGTGCGCCTCGCTGGCGGGAGACGCATCCCAGCTGTCCTGGACGGTTTCCGACACTTCGTCGGCGTGCGCCGGAGTCTCGCTGCTCGGCGTCATGCCAATGCGCCTTCATGCGTGCCCAATGCGCCTCCGTGTCTCGCGCGGTGCGCGCGAGGTGTCCTGTGGCCGGCGAACCAATACGAGACGATCCCGAGGGAGAACCAGAAGTACGGACCGAATGCGGCGCCGGACATCGTCGGCCCGGACAAGCCGATGATGGTGAAGGCGATGAAAGGCGCGAACGCGGCGGCGAAATAGACGCGCATCTCCGGATCGGTGACCCGTTTCATCCTGCGCACGACGAGCACGATCACGTAAAGCGACAGCGTGACCCACAGAACCAGGCCGATGACGCCGAGTTCGTCGTTCACGAAATTGTACTGTGTCTCGGCGCTGACCCCAGGGCCTTCGTGTTCTGTCTTTCCCGCAAGCGACGCGGCCGGCCCGACAGCAGCCGAGTCCGAGACCGAAGGGGGCGGCTTCGATCCGCGCGGGGATGTGCGTCAGGCTCGAGGTCTTCGTGTCTTTCACCGATGACACGTTTTCCGGCGCGATGCTTGTATAGCGATTGAATGTGCCGCTGCCCTCGGCGGACACGAACAGCACCCCAAACGGGAGCGCCAGCGCGAGGATCGCGACGAGCGCGATGATCGGGCGTGCCATGCGCCCTCCGCTCGTCGCCGACAGCAGAGCGAAGGTGATCATCGCGATCACCGCACCGACGACCTCGATTCGCCCAAGCCCGGTGACGACCGCAACGAGAGCCCCGAGGAAGAGCAGCAGGGCCGTCCATCGTCGTCGTCCGCGTGCCATGGCGAAAAGGGCAACGGCACCAGACACAGCGAGCACGCCGACACCGCCGCCGAATCCGGCATCGGTGCCGAGAGCGGGCGGGCGGGCGCGCGATTCACCTTCGGCGTTGCGGTAGGTCCGCGCCGACAGCCCTTCGGCTCCGCCGAAGACCAGTTCCCTGTAACCGGGGCCCCAGCTCGCGAGCGCAGCGGGGGAGATGCGCGTCTGATACGTGGCCACGGCGCCGTTGGCCACCGCGAGCACGCCCAGGATGATGAACATCCTGCGGAACCGACCCTTCGAGCGCATCACGAGATAGCCGAAGAAGAAGAACGGGACCCACTCGAGCTGCTGCCTGAGCCCACCGACGATGTGCAGGAACCCGTCCGTCGCGGGGTTGAACGCCTGGATCGCGACGATAGCCACGAACGCGAGCACCCAACCGAACAACGGGGGTAATCGGAGCGGTTCTCTCTTCGCGAGCAGACGGATGATCGCACCGATGCTGACGGCGCCGATCACCACGTCGCGCATTGCGGATCCCACTTCGTGCCCGCCGATGCCGAGCTTCACGGGTCCCCCGAGGAGGCCGAGGTAGAGCGCGAGCACGGCAACCGACACCTCCAGACGCGTGTTCACGATGAGCGCGACGATTGCCACGCCAAGGGCCGCGCCTCCGAGCAGCACGAGGTAGTTGGGCTTGGGCGTCTCGACCGCCACGGCGAGGGCGATCCCGGTGGCGATCAGGCCGGCGACGCCGACGCGTAGAACGTCCTCGACGCGCCGGGTCACGACAGCCGGGTGCGCTCCTGCAGGACGAACCGACAGGCGTCCATATGGGGTGCTCATCAGGCCTTGGACTTGCGGCGCCCGCGTGCCCTGCTCGGACGCGCCGCGAAGCCGTACCGTTCGATGTCCTTGCGCGGGACGTGATTCGCGACAACCCCGAGCACCGGCGCACTCGACGTGCGCCCGAGAAGCTCCGCAAGCCGCTGGGCCGATACCTCGCGCGTGTGCCCCAGCCGCGCGACGATCAGGATCCCGTCGACGGAGTGAAGCAGGGGCATCACGTCGCTCACTTCCAGCGGGGGTGGCGCGTCGATCAGCACGCGGTCGAAGTCCTCCCGGACCGAGTCGAGCAGCCCGGCCATCGTTCGACTCGCCAGAAGCGCCGGTGGGTTTGCGACCGCTTCACCGCTCGTGAGCACGAACGCCGAACCGGCGGCGGGCGACTCCACGACGGTGGCGACCTCGGCGATCGAGCCCGACACGTCGGCGCCGGTGCCCGAGTGCATCGACGCAACCCGCTGCATCGCCTCCTCGACCGCGAGCCTCCCCGCGAGCACCTGCCCAAGTCCGTGCGCGCCCTCGACGTCGAGCAGATTGGCCTGCACGGGCCGGCGAAAATCAGCCTCGATGACCGCCACCCGCTCGCCCGCATCGCGTTGGACGAGCGCAAGATCGGCGACCAGCGCCGACTTGCCGTCGCCGGCGTCGGCGCTGAGCACGAGGATCACGCGGGGCGACTTCTCGCGATCGTGCTCGAGCATATCGCCGAGCATGAGCGTCGCGTGCAATCGTCGCAGCGGCTCAAGCAGCGGCTCGGACGGCCGCGGGCGACCGTTTTCGTGAATCACGGGTTTCCTCACCGCGGGGAGCGCCGCGAGTATCTGCGTGTGGAAGACGGACTCGATGTCGGCGAGGGAGCGCAGGCGCCGGTCGAATCGGCTCAGCATGTAGGCGGCGATCGCGGCGAGCACGATGCCGAGGACGAAGCCGAAGATCGCGTTCTTTTTTGGCGCCGGCGAGACTGGAAGCAGGTTCGCCTTGGCCGTGCCGACCTGCTGGACGCCCGAGATCGAGAGCTCCGATTCCAGCTGGCTGAGCTTGTTCTGCAGATTGGCAGCCTGGATCGTCGCCGAGGTGCTCAGCGTGCCCAGGGTTTTCGCAGCGCCTTTTCGTTTGGTCGCAGCCGGCACCGCCGCCGACGCTTCGATCCGGTGCAGTTGCCGGCGCGTGTTTTCGATCGCGGTGTCGACCGCGCGCAGATAGTTCGATCGCGACCGAGTGATGTAACCGCGCGCGTACGCGTTCGCCAGAATCACGGCCGCTTTGGGCGTTTTTGCTTCTGTCTTGATGGTGATGAAATCGCTCCCCCCGGCTGCCGTCGCCTTGGCTTTGGCACGAGCCGCGGCGCGATCTCCTTCGCTGCGCAGCTGCTTACGAACGGTTTCGCCTATTACAGGCGAGTTGATCAGCCCCACCTGATCGGCGAGCGCGCGTCCGCTCAGGCCTTTGCCGAGGTTCCCGCTGAGCGCGCTCTGCTGTTCGGCGGCCGCATTGAGATACAGCTGCGTCGACGCCGTGTAGACGGCCGGCTTGTGCTTGTAGTAGAGATAGGTCCCAGCGGCGACGACGATGCCCACGGCGAGTATCAGCCACTTGCGCTTCCATAGCGGAGCGAAGATCGTTGCAGCGTCGGTCGTGGTCTCGTTCATCGACTGTAGGATCCGTCCCCGGTCTTACCGGAGCCATCGTAAGGACATGCATAACTCGTCGCTAAAGAGTACCGTGCAGGAGCCCAAATTAGGAAAGACTGGGGCCAGTATTCCGGGGCGCGAGCAGGCTCCAGAGCGTGCCGATCAGCGTCTTCAGAGCGGCCCCGACGCAAGCCTCGACCCGCACGGCGGGCGACGGCTCTTGGTGGTCAGCCATCCAGCCGTCGTGAGCGTCAACCAGGAGGTCTACAGGGAGCTCGTGCGACGCGAGTGGGACGTCACGATCGTGCTGCCTGACCGCTGGCGCCACGCCTACTCGGAGGGGTACTTGACACCGCGCGCCCTCGAGGGCATGGAGGACACGCTGCGCCCGACCAGGGTGGCCTTCGCCGGACGCCCGCAACGTCACGTCTACCTGACCAGCTGCCGCTCGGTGTGCGCTCGCGCGCGTCCCGAGGTGGCTTTCGTCGAGGGTGAGCCGTTCTCGCTCGCAGCCACTCAGTGGGGGCGGTCGTTCGTGAGGCTCGGGGTGCCGTTCGGAGTCCAGTGCTACGAGAACATCGACAGAGAGTTCTCGGCGCCCGTGCGATGGATGCGCTCGCGCGTGCTGCGCGACGCCGCGTTCGTGGCCGCTCGCTCCGACAGCGCCGGCCGGCTCGCGCGCAAATGGGGAGCCACCGGAGAGGTCGGACTGGCCCCGCCGGCGGTCCCCGATCTCGAGCGCGTCCCAGCCGCCCCGCGCACTCGCTTCACCGTCGGCTATGCCGGCCGGCTCGTCGAGAGCAAGGGGCTCATCGACCTGCTGGCGGCCGTACGCCAGCTCGAGCCGCCCGTCGAGCTGATCCTGATCGGCGACGGCCAGCTCAGGTACGAGCTCGACGGGCAGTCGATCCCGGGGTCGCGGGTCCGGATCCTCGACGAGCTGACCCACGATCAGATGGGTGCCGGCTACGCCCAGCTCGATGTGCTGGTGCTGCCGTCGCACACGACGCCGACGTGGAAGGAGCAGTTCGGTCGCGTGATCGTCGAGGCGCTGTGGTGCGGGGTTCCGGTCGTCGGTTCGAGCTCGGGCGAGATCCCCTGGCTGCTGGAGCTCACGGGAGGAGGCCTCGTCTTCGCGGAGGGGGATCGCGACGCCCTCGCGGCGCGCCTTGCCGAGCTTCGTGAGAGGCCCGCGCTTCGTGAGCAGCTGGCGAGCACCGGCCGCGCGGCCGTCGAGCGCCTGTTCGGGGTGCCTGCGGCCACCGACGCGCTCGAGCGCCTGCTGCTCGCTGCGATCAGCTCGCGCGAGGGCTCACGCGCCACCTCGGGCGGGCACTGACTTCGCCGCCGGCGTCACCGTGTTGGCGAGACGCGCATAGAGCTCATCGTGTGCGACGACCATCGCCCGCCAGCTGAAGTCCAGCGCCGACTCCCGGGCGGCACGACCCAAACGGGCCCTCAACGGCGGATCGCTGGCGAGCAGCTTCAGCCGTGCGGCGATCTCTCCCGGCTCGCGACTGATCAGGAAGCCGTTGTGCCCATCCTCGATCAGCTCACGAACGCCGCTTACGGGAGTGGCCAGGAGGGGTAGCCCGCTGGCCGCGGCCTCGAAGGTGACGAGCGAGAACGTCTCATAGCTCGAGGGGAGCACGAACGCGTCAGCGATCGCGTAGACGAGCTGGACGTCGGACGTGACGCCCAGCCAGCGCACCGCCCCCGACGCGCCGAGCGACTCCGCCAGCGCCTGATAGCGCCCGCGGTCTCCGTCTCCGGCAACGACGAGCGTCCATTCCGGCGCCATCGCGAGGGCTCGGATGGCGGGCTCGAGACCCTTGCGCTCCCACTCGCTGCCGACGAACGCCGCGACGAGCTGGTCCTCGGCGATGTCAAGCTCGGCGCGCCGCCTGCCTGCCTCTGCACGTCGCACATCCGGGCTGAACGTGTCGGTGTCCACTCCGTTGTGGATCGTCACGACGCGCTCGGCGAGCCAGGGGAAATGCCGGCGCATCTCCTCGGCGACGCCGTCCGAGACGCACACGAAAGCCGCGGCGTGATTCACGCGAAAGCACACTCGCTCGCCCAGGCGCTTGAGCATGCTCGCCAACCTCACGTGTCCGCGAAACAGCCTCGTCGAGCGGCTCGGGTTCGCCGGCCCCACCTGGTGGCAATAGTGGACGGCGAGGACATCGACCCGGTTGAGCACGATCGCACCCGTGGCCTGAACCACACCGCGGCGCCGGCGCCGCACCGCGAGCGACCCGGCGATCATGAACCATGGATAGGCGAGCACGAACGGCCGGCCGGGAGCGCGCACGTGGTGAAATTCGACGCCGGCATCGGCCGGCAACTCGCACGTGCGAGCAATGACTGTGACGTGGTGGCCCATCCGCCGCAGACCGAGCACGAGCTCGGCGAGCTGACGCTCCATCCCTCCGACAGCGCCGAGGTCATGGGCGACGATTGTCACATCCGCCGAGGAGCCGGCCCGCGGTGCCTGTTGCTCGGTCTCGCTGTCGAGGTGCGTGCGCGCCACTGGTCTCCTTCGGAGTCGTGAGACTATTCGAGCACATCGGCACCCGCGAGGCTCTACAGTGCCCTCGATCCAGCATGAGCCAGATCGCCCCGCAACGACCGTCTCCGATGCTGCGGGCGTACCGGTTCGTGAACCGTCCCTACTACTGGTACAGACCCACGCAGCTCGCACGCCGCATTCGCATGAGGGGCGAGTCCGATGGCGCTCCGCGTCTCCTGCGCACGGCTTGGGGTTCGCGTCTGTACTGCTGGCCGGATCCGGTGGGGCGAGCGGTCGCCCGCACGGGCGTATACGACCTCACCGTCGCCGAGACCCTCGCTCGCCTGGCCGACCCCGGCGAGACCGCCGTCGACGCCGGCGCGAACGTGGGCCTGATGTCGAATCTTCTCGCCCATGCGGTGGGATCAACCGGCAGGGTGGTGTCCTTCGAGCCGCATCCGCTCATCTTCGACACGCTTAGCCGCAATGTCGCGCACTGGCAGGCAGTCGATCGGATCGAGGTGATCGAGGTGCGCGAGGCCGCGGTGTCGTCGTCAGACGGCATGCTTCCGCTGGCCGTCGACCCGGACACGTTCGCCGAAAACAAGGGAACTGCGTCGCTGGAGCAGGCTCACTCGGCGGACGCGACGATGGTCGAGACGGTCAGGCTCGACAGCGAGTTTCCCGCTGGTATCGCCGTTCTCAAGCTGGACGTCGAGCGGCACGAGCTCGCGGCTCTGCAGGGCGCGGCGTCTCTGCTTTCGCGCCGGCTGATCCGCGACATCCTCTTCGAGGAGCTCGAGCCACCCCCGACACCCGTCACGACGTTGCTCGAATCGCATGGTTACACCGTTCTCGGCGTGCGCCAGGGGCTGGCGGGTCCCATCGTCTCCTCACCGGCGGATTCCCACACGAGGAAAATGTGGGACCCTCCGGCGTTGCTCGCGACAACGGACCTCGCGCGCGTCCGGCAGAGGCTCAGGCGACGAGGATGGGTGAGCCTCAGAGGCCGCTTTCACCAGGCCTCCAGTTAAGATCCGCGAGGATGCGCACCTACACAGACCAGTTGGACTCGGCGGGTGCGTCGATGGACGAGATAATCGATCGAGCGCTCGAGGCCGCGCGACCCGAGCCGTCTCTGCGCTGGCTCGACATCGGCTGCGGTCGCGGGGATCTGCTTCGCCGGATCAGGGCCGAGTGGAATCCGGCGCAACTCCATGGCATCGATCCCATCGACTGGCTCGACGCCGATCTCCGGGACGACGTCACGTTTCACACCGTTGCCGCAGAGGACGCGGATGAGCTGCCCAAGGCTGATCGGGTCCTGCTCGTCGAGGTCCTGGAGCACCTCGAGGCCCCTTGGAGCGCTTTGCGAAAGGCGGCCCGGCTCGTCACGCCGGGCGGGCGCATCGTCGTCTCCACGCCAAACGTGGCGAGCTTGCGAAACCGCCTCGAGCTCAGCGTGCGAGGCCACCTCACGAGCTTCCGGCCCGACTATCGCCCGCACATCTCCCCCGCCCTCCCCCACGTGATCACTCGGATCCTGAGCGAAGAGGATCTCCTGGTCGAAGCCCCTCTCTTCGCGGGCGCTGACGTGATTTCCCTGACGAAAGGGAGAGTCTGGCCCGAGGACCTGCGGCGGCGCCATCCGCAGTTGATGTCGGTCTCGATCGTGATCGCTGCAGCTCGCGCGTCGGCAGATCAGTCAGGTAAGGCAGATCAGTCAGGTAACGTACCGTCGTGAACCCGGCGCGCACGATGGGCGAGCCGCAGACCTGCATGCAAGCTGAAAAGGACATACTCGACTTCATCGTCATCGGTGCGCAGAAGGCTGGCACCACCTCGCTGTTCGAGTACCTCCGCCATCATCCCGAGATCGCTCTGCCCGCCGGCAAGGAGTGGCCGTATTTCAGCCACGATCCCGCTTACACACGAGGCTGGTCCACCTACATGACGAACCTCGCCAGGGAGGGTTACAGAGCGGCTGCCGACCCGGCGCGCACGTGGGGCACGGTGACGCCGCATTACATGGTGGGTGGCGTCTACCAGGCGAGGAATGACGCCGCCGACAGCTATGACGAGCACACCGTGCCTTCGCGGATACACGAACGTCTGCCGGACGTACGCCTCGTTGCGATCCTGCGCGATCCCGTCGAACGCGCGGTTTCACATCATCGATTGATGGTGAGAGCCGGCCGCGAGCGTCGATCGGTTGATGATGCGATCGCTGAGCTGTTGCGCCCTGACGCGCTCGAGGGCGCGCGCCGGCACCCGCAGCAGAGCACCGGCTACGTCGCGTGGGGCGAGTATGGGCGAATCCTCGCCGGCTACTTCGACGTCTTCAGCGCGGATCAGATCCTCGTCGTCTTCACCGACGAACTGGAACGCGCTCCCGCACAGCTGTTGAAGCAGATCCAGGAGTTCATCGGTGTGAGCGCCGACTTCGAACCCGACAATCTGAACAAGAGGTATAACCCTGGTGCGTTCGAGCGCGGGTTTTCCTGGAGCGCTCCCTCCTCCTGGATAAGCCCATCCTCTCCGATCAGCCCTCAGGGGGTGCGGCGCGGCCTCAGTCGCAACCCGGCCGCGCGGGCGGCTTGGCACTTGATCCCCGAGGCTAGGCAGCGGCGCTTGAAGCGACCCTACGAACGCGTCGCCAGGCAGGTGGTTCGCTGGAACCGGCGCAGCGCTCCGAACAAGGTCAAGGCGAACGCCGAGCCGAGCCTCGCGACGCTGACCCGCCTGCGCGAGCACTACGCAGAGGATGCCGGCGGGCTCTCCGCGCTGCTCGGTGTGACTCCGTCGTGGCAGACGTCGGACACTCCCGCGTGAGCGACCCCGGCCGATTACCGGCGAGCAACGCGCCTTCAGCGCTTTCGCGAGCGCTGCTCTCGGGCTTGGACGAGCTCCTCGAGCCGACGAAAGAACCTCTTGCTCATCGCGGCGTCGGTGTACTCCTGCATGTATCGTCGATGCCCAGCTCGGGCGATCTGATCACGCAGCTCGGCGGACGCGAGCAGCGGCTCGAGCGCGTCCGCCAGGGCATCGGGACTGCCGGAACGGGCGAGCATTCCGGTCTGCCGATCCTCGATCAGCTCGGTCGGGCCGCCGGAGTCGACCGCGACGACCGCAGCGCCGCGCGACATGCCCTCGAGGATCACGATCCCGAACGGCTCCTGGTCGGAGGCGTTGACGAGAATGTCCATCTGCTGGATGTACGGGCCGGCGTCCGGCACCTCACCTGTCATCGTGACCGCGTCCGCAAGACCCAGCTCGCGAGCGAGCGGCTCGAGCGACGCGGCGTACTCGGGCGAGAGCCCATAAGAGTCTCCTCCGACGATGACCGTGTGCATATCCTGGCCGCGCTCGCGCAGGATCGCCTGGGCGCGCAGCAGCCGATCCTGCCCCTTCCAGGACTGCAGGCGCCCCACCAGCCCGACGATCGGGATGCCCGCGGGAAGCTCGAGCGGCGCAGGCTGAGAATGCGTGTCGGGAATCGGTGATCCTGCGGCGACGGTGAAGATCTCGCCGCGCCGGGCGCAGCCGCGCCTGTGCACGCGCGGCGGCCTGCGAGGTGCATCCGATTGCTGCCGCAGGCAGCAGCGTCGCCGAGCCGTCGAGCCAATCCCATTTCGGAATCGCGTGCTGCCACCAGACGACGCGGTCGGACATGCGGGCGAGCAGCGCGGCCGGCGAGCCATACAGCTGAGTCTTGGCCGACCAGTTGAGAATCAGGTCGGGATCGCGATCACGAAATATCCGCGCGAGCCGCAGCACGGTGGCGATCCAGCGGTGCACCTGGCGAAGGCGCCCGGCGTCGATCACCTCTACGTGGAACCCTTCGGCGCGAAGCTGCTCGGGCCATGGTCCAGGCGCGAGGAAGGCCACCTCGAGCTCATGCCCACTGGAGCGCGATCCGTCGAGCGCGCCCTGGAGCATCGCCTCGGCACCGCCCAGGCTCTGCCCCCAGGGCACGGTGATGAGCACGCGCACGGCGTCTCCCTACGCGCGCTTGACGCCACACAGCGCCACACTCAGGTAGGGGTATCGCAACATCCTGCTGAGCGGCGCGTCGATGACGACGAGCGGGCGCAGCGGAAGCGTAAGCACCCAGGCTGCCGGGCGTCCGAGCCGAGTGCTCAGCCTCCTCATCAGGTCGGTCACCTTCTGCGACACCACCCCGCTCACGAAGCCCTCCGCCGCGACGCTGAGACCGGCGTCCTGCGCGATCTGCCGCAGGCGCTCCTGGGAATAGCCGTAGCGGACGTGAGAGCCATCCTCGACCGGGCTCGGGTCGCGCTCCTCGGAGTAGAGCGGGCGATGGGCGGCGAAGGGGGCGCTCAGCAGCAGCCGCCCCCCGGGCGTGAGCATGCCCGCGAGGGAGTTCACGAGGCCATCGTCGTCGGTCACATGCTCGATCGTCTCAAAGCAGATGATCTGGTCGAACGATCCCAGCGAGTCGCGATGATTCTCCAGATCGCGCAGGTCCAGCGTGCGGAACTCGATGCCGTTCACCCCGAGAACGCCAGCCCGCCGACGCGCGTCCTCCTGTTCGCGGGGTGAGAACGACGCTGCCAGCACCTTGTTCCCTTCAAGTGCAGCATAGATGCTGAACCCGCCGTTACCGCATCCCGCATCGAAGGTTTTCACATCACCCTTGCGCAGCTGCCCTCGCAGCCAAAACCACCGATCGAGCACGCACGGGTCGCCGTGGATCAACAGCGAGCGCCACCCGAGCACCCTGAGCATCGCGTCCGACACGGCGTGAAACATATATCAACGCCAAGCCCGCCACGGACGGCGCTGCCGATCGCGGGGCAGGCGACGTGTACGCTTGCGCGCGGTGCAATCCGACGGCGTCCCCCTACCGAGATCGCGCCTGCGCGTCACACTCGCGCACGACTACCTGCTCGTCATGCGCGGCGCCGAGCGAACGTTCGCGGTCATGTCAGACCTCTATCCCGAGGCGCCGATCTTCACCTTGCTCTATGACGAGGCCGGCACGAGCGGACGCTTCAGGGCCCGCTCGATCACCACCTCCCCACTCCAGCGTCTCGGTGTCAGCCAGTCGACCTTCAGGCGGCTGTTGCCGCTCTATCCACTCGCGGTCGAGCGGCTGAAACCGCCGGCGTGCGACGTGCTCCTCTCGAGCAGCAGCGCATTCGCTCACGGCGTGCGCGCACCGGCGGGCGCAGTGCATGTGTGCTACTGCCACGCACCTTTTCGCTATGCGTGGTACGAGCAGGCTCGCGCGCTCGCCGAGACGCCGAGGGCGCTGCGCCCGCTGCTGCGCCTGCAGCTGCGATGGATGCGCAGGTGGGACCTCGCGGCGAGCCACCGCGTCGATTCCTACATCGCCAACTCCGAGCTCACCCGTGACCGGATCAGGCGCTTCTACGGTCGCGATGCACCGATCATCCATCCGCCGGTCGATACTCAACGCTTCACGCCGGGTACGCCCGGCGACTCGCTGCTGGTCGTCTCGGAGATCGTCCGTCACAAGCGCGTGCAGGTCGCGCTCGAGGCCGCTCGGCGTGCGGATGCGCCGATCCGGATCGTCGGCGCGGGACCGGACTACGCCGCGCTCAGCGCTGCGTATCCAGAGGCCGAGTTCCTCGGGCGTGCGAGCGACGAGGAGATCGCGGCGCTCTACGCGACCGCCCGTGCGGTCGTCGTGCCGAGCATGGAGGAGTTCGGCATCACCGCCGTCGAGGCCCAGGCGGCCGGGCGTCCGGTCATCGCTGCGGGCGCCGGCGGAGCGCTCGAGACGGTGATCGACGGGCAGACCGGGCGTCTCGCGGTGCTCGACGACGTCGAGTCGTTCACGCGGGCGATCGAGAGCATCGATGATCTCGACTTCGATCCGGCGGCCGCCGTGGCAGAATGCCGCGCGCTTCTCGGTCGGGGCATTCCGCTGCAGGCTGTCGGCACACGTCGTGCGGACGGTCGAACAGAAGGGTGAATCGACCGAGCCAGAGGGTGGCTGGTAGGGTAGGCCAAATGGCAGTCACCAAACCACTTCGGATAGCGTGGCTCGGGGGGGCTCCCGTTGAAGCGGGCGGCGCTCCCGGCATTGTGACTGACCTTCTCGAAGGCCTGTTGCAGCGCGGTCACCGAATTGACTGCTTCTTTCCCGCTCAAGCGCGCGAGCTGCCGGAGCGCCTTGCGGGATATGACAACCTCACGGTGATTTGGGGAACGAGCGGCTGGAGCTGGGACCACTGGTACAGTCGTACTAAAGTCGGCGCGTTTGCCACCGGGTTGCTCTCACGCGCGCTCGCCTCGCTGCGACTCCGCCAGCAGGTCGTCCGCAGGCATCGGCAGGAGCCATACGACCTGATCTACCAGAATCAGTCGATCGAGTCACTCGGCGTGCCGTCAAGCCTCGCGCGCGCCGTGCCGTTTGTGATCCGTCCCGACACTCACCAGGCGGGGGAGCTCCGCTGCCTGATCGCCGAGCGGCGGCTGAGCTTCCGATGCCAGCCCCGTTACATCTTCGCGCTCGTCGCGTCGATCATGTTCTTCCGCGCCGTGGTCCAGCGTGTGAAGATTCACCGCGCAAACCTGCTCATCTGCATCAGCAGCGTGTTCCGCGATCACATGGTCCACGACTACGGGTTCCCAGTCGAGAACACCGTTGTCATCCAGAACCCGGTGAACCTCGATCGCTTCGCGAACGTGGACAGACGCGTCGGGGAGCCGCCCGTCATCCTCGTGCCGACGCGAATCACCATGCGCAAGGGCATAGAGGACGTGGTGGCGGTGGCGAAGATGCTGCTCGAACGCAACGTCGATGTTCGGATGCGGATCGTAGGGGGGCCGAGCCTCTTCTCCGATTACACGAAGCTGCTCGAGGATCTGCCGCCGGAGAACACCGAATACGTGGGCAAAGTCCCGCACACCGAGATGCCGCAGGAGTTCGCACGCAGCGACATGATGCTGCTGCCGAGCAAGTTCGATCCCTGTCCGATGACCGTGCTCGAGTCCCTGGCGGCCGGGGTGCCCGTCGTGGCGACGAGCGAGGTCGGCTCGATCGAGCACGTCAACCGCTCGGTCGCCGCCGAGGTCGAGCCGGGCGACGTCGACGGCCTGGCCAGCGCGATCACGGCGATGCTCGAGAGGTTGAGATCGGACCCGGTAGGGACGCGGTCGCTGGCTCGCGCGGAGGCCGAGCGACTGTTCGCACCCGAGGTCATCTGCGAGCAGATCTCGAGCGCGCTCGAAGCCCTCGTCGGCGGGTCCGAGGAGCGGGACCTCGTTGAGGCGGCGCCCGTGGGCAGCCCTACATGAACTCTGCCAGCCAGTCCGAGCCGCCAGATCGGATCTTGTCGTAGATCAGCTGCGACTGGCGCCGATGACGCTCTTCGACGCTCCGTTCCCAGCGGCGCCAGCGGCGCCCGTTGAACAGCCGAGCCGCCGAGCCGAGACCCGGCAAGCCGGGAAGGCGCAGGGCCTCGGGGGAGCCGGCGCGATGGGCTGGGCTGAGTTCTCCGGTACGGAATCCGGCGCCGTGGTGATACACGGTGTCCCCGTAGATCGCGAAGTAGAGCGGATCGACGTCTTTGCGGTTGGACCGCCGAACCTCGACCCACGGCGTCCTTGACAGTTCGAGCCGACGAAGCAGGTTGCCGCCGACGTCGGATGTCGGCCGGCCGCGAACGCTCTGCCACGTGTAGCCGGCGCTCCAGTCGCCGCAGAGCGCGCGCCACGTTCCCACCGTCGTCACGCAGAAGCAGGGATGAGGCTGCGGCTCGCCGACGTTCTCGGCCCTGCGCACCGCGATCAGGGGAGCTCTCGCCAAGCCATCGGCGATCAGGGGCATCGGGTCCGCGATCGGGAACGCGTCGCCGTCGAGAAACATCAGCAGATCGTCCTCGGCGGCCTCGTGGCCGATCTCCATCGCGAGGTGGTTGAGCTTGGCTGCATGCAGACCACGCTGCTCGATCACGCGGTCGAAGTGAATCGAGTAGGCCGGGTCGATCCGCTCGAGCGACGTCCAGGTCCGGTACGGAGCCGAAAGATGTTCGCGCAGATACCGGGTCTGGATCTCGATCCAGCGTGGCGAGGCGTAATGGACCGTGGCGACGTGGAGCATCGGACGTCGGCCCGGTTCAGGCAAGCTGCGAGCCGCCGGCGAGTCTATCTACAGGCCGCGGCGTCCAAGGACGTGCGGCACGGTGCGTAGGAGGATCTTGATGTCGGTCCAGAGTGACCAGTTCGCGACGTATAGGTAGTCGATCGCAACCATCTCCCTGAGCGGTACGCGGGCGGGGCCGAGGATCTGCCACGGACCGGTCATCCCGGGCATCAGCTCCAAGCGCCGGCGGTGCCATCCCTCGACCCGCTGGTCCTCGTCGATCACCAGCGGGCGGGGCCCCACGAGGCTCATCTCGCCCCTGACGATGTTCATCAGCTGCGGCAGCTCATCCAGCGCGCTGCGGCGCAGAAGCCGCCCCATGCGGGTGACGCGCGGATCCTCGGCGATCTTGAAGAGCCCCTCCTTCGCCTCATTGCGATCGCGCAGCGACTCCTTCAACGCCTCGGCCTCGGGGACCATCGTGCGGAACTTGAGCATCTGGAAGCGCTGTCCGTGCCGGCCGACCCGCAGCTGACGGAAGAACACCGGGCCACGACTGTCGAGCTTGATGGCGATCGCGATCGCGATCATCAGGGGCGAGATCGCGAGCAGCCCGATCGACGCGCCGAACAGGTCGAACGCGCGCTTGAAGCGCGCGGAGGAACGTGTCAGGTCAAAGCGTCTGACCCCCATCACGGTGACGCCATGGAGATCGTCGAACTCGACCGACGATCCGACGACCTCGAGCAGCCGCGGCAGCACGCTCACCCTCACACCGACCGCCTTCAGCGTGCGCACGAGGTTGAGCATCTCCCCAGCATCGGCGCTGCGCGGAGCGATGATCGCCCGGTGCACGTCGAGTGTCTGCGCGAGGTCGCGAATCTCCGCGAGCCTCGATTCGGAGAAGGTGTCGGTCGACCACGGCGCGACCTTGTCGAGATCGAGATGCGCGACGACCTTCGCCTTGACCCCCCCGTGACCGGTCAGCTTCGAGCGGATAGTTTCCGCCGAGCGCTCATCGCCGATGAACAGACATCGCTCGACCGGGGCGATCCGCAGCGAGATCGCCCGCGAGCTCGCCCGCGCGAGGATCAGGAGCGCCGCCAGCGCCAGCCACAGGAACATCGCCTCGTGGCGATCGAGCTGGCCTTTGACGATCAATCCCCCCGTCAGCCACGCGACCAGCGCAGACAGCGTCGCCAGCTGGAACAGCTTCGGCGCCTCATCGAGCGTCGTCTTGCGAAGCAGCGTCTCGTCGCGGTCGTACAGCCCGAGTACCTTCGCGCCCACGATGAGGATCGGCACCGCGGCGATCCCGGCCCAGGTCAGCTGCAGGGACCTCTTGGAGAGCTCGACCGTGAGCACGAACGCCCCGACGATCGCGACCACATCGGCGACCACGAGCATCCGCCGGAACAGCGCATCGCGGCGCATGCAGGCCGCAGGCCCGCGAACCTCCGCGATCCCCTGCGCCGCGACGCGGCGCCGCGTCCCGAGCCCTAGAAACCCCCGCGGCGCGGGCAGCGCCGGCGACGCGGCCCAGGGCACACCCGCCGCCTCGGTAGTGCTCCCCGTCTCGACACTCACAGCGTCTCCGCCTCCTTGCTCGCCACGACCAGGCCCACGTATGGTGAGCCCACCAACCCCAACAAATGTCGAGATTCCGTGACCTCCACTCAGGGCAGGGATCATAAACACGCGCTAGACCTAAAGCAAGACCCCCTGCTTAAAATCTCGCCGCCCAATCCAGCCCAATTCCACCCACAACGTGAGAAACGGGCTATCATGCGCTCCTCTGGCATGCCGGCTGTGCAGCTCGAGAGCGATACGCCGGCCCGCGACAGCCATGCACGTCGATCCGTACATCATCCTCGGCAGCGCCGTCGTAGGCTTCCTTGTCGGAATGACCGGCGCGGGCGGCGGTGCCCTGATGACGCCGATGCTGATCCTTCTGTTCGGCGTCACGCCCTCTTCGGCGATCTCCAGCGATCTCGTCGCCGCGGTCGTGATGCGGCCGTTCGGAGCGGCTGTGCACCTGCGCAAAGGGACGGTCAACCGGCGTCTCGTCGGCTGGATGGTACTCGGATCGGTCCCGATGGCGTTTCTCGGCGCATATCTGCTGCACGTCATGGTGCATGCCAAAGCGGCGCAGCAGAACATCGAGACGGCGCTCGGCGCCGCGCTGCTGCTGGGCGCCGCCGCCATGGTCCTGCGCTACGTCCTCGACCGCCGCGGCGGCGAGGCGCGCACGGCGCTCGTCAGCAATGTCACGCCACGGCCGTTACGGACGGTGGCGATCGGGATGATCGGCGGGCTCGTGGTCGGGATGACGTCGGTCGGCTCGGGCTCGCTGATGATCATCCTGCTGCTGTTCCTGTACCCGATGCTCGGCGCCAACCAGCTGGTCGGCACCGACCTCACGCAGGCCGTTCCCCTCACCCTGGCTGCGGCGCTCGGAGCTCTCGCCTTCGGCCATGTCGAGTTCGGGGTCACGCTGTCGCTGATCATCGGCAGCGTCCCGGCCGTGCTCGTCGGCTCGCTGCTGTCCTCGAGCGCTCCCGACCGCTACATCAGGCCGGCCATCACCTTCGTGGTCGGCGCCTCGGGGCTGAAGTACGTCGGCGTCGGCACGACCGCGCTCGGCTGGATCCTCTGCTCCATCCTGCTGGTCGGTGCCTTGACCTGGGTCGTGCGCAGCCGACCATGGGATAGCACGAAGCCGCTCCGCGACCTCGAGGCAGCGGACGTCATCGCGCAGCCGGACGCCAAGTAGCCGCCGCGTCCACCTGCACCGCCGCCACCTCGTCTCGCGCTCCATTTCGTGGACGTCTGACCCACGCGCCATTCCGGTGATTCAAGTCCGCCGCGATGGCGTCCGACAATGCGAATGGGCCTGTTGGCGCCAAAGCAATCGGCATGCTCTTCATCCTGATCCCATTCGCCTGGCTGGCGGTCGTGACCATCGTCGTGGCCGCATGCCGCACAGCGGCGCGTGCCGACGCGAGAGCAGCCGACGACGGGGCGGCGGCTCGAACGAGCTTGCGGCGGGCGATGCCGTTTCAAGCGCTCCGCGCGCGGGATGCGCACGCGCCCGAGCCGGCTGCGCCTGCGATGACGGCGCCGGGCCTCACGGTTTGGGACTGTCGCGATTCGGCCAGGCTGCGCATCCTCGCTGCGGCGCTCTCGGCGCCCGACCAGCGTGGCGGGCGGCGACCCGCCACCGTCAGGCGACGCAGCACGCCCGTCCCGCACGACTCCCGCCTCGGCGGCGTCCGCGGACGCGGGAGCCGGCACGCGGCGCGCTTCTGACGCCCGGACCTCAGGCGGGCTGACGTACCGGGGGCTCCTCGCCGGCGTTCTCATCCTGCTCGGCATCGGCCGCCGGGGACGCTGGCTGCCGGCCACGAACGAGCTCGTAGGTGAAGACGCCGATGCTGGCACCGACGAGCGGTCCCAAGACGTAAACCCAGAAGCTGCTCCATGTACCGGACGCGAGAGCGGGGCCAAAGGAACGGGCGGGGTTCATCGAGGCCCCTGTGATCGGCCCGCCGAACAATGCGTCCAGCCCGACGGTCCCGCCGATGGCGATGGCGGCGGCCGCGCCGACCGCGCGCGTGTCGGTCGCCACGGCAGTGATGACGAACATCAGGAAGGCCGTGAGCACGATCTCATAGACGAGCGCAGTCCCGCTTCCCACGCTGGGGAGCGTCGCGCCCAGGTGCGCGGGCTCGCTCGGCCACGCCGCGAGAAGCAGGAACGCGGCGGCGCTCGCCCCGACGAGCTGAGCCGCGACATAGGCGACGGCGTCGCGCAGCGGAAAATGCCTGGCGAGCGTGAACGCGATCGTGACGCTGGGGTTGTAGTGCGCGCCGGAGAGGTGACCGCCGGCGTAGATCATCACCATGATCACCAGCCCGAACACGAGGCCGATTCCGACGCCGCCCAGCGAACCCCGGTGCACAGTGTTGGTGATGATCGCCCCGCAGCCGGCGGTCACGAGCGCGAACGCGCCTATCCCCTCCATCAGCGCGCGGCGCGCGAGACCCGGGCGTGCCATCACGCGGCGACCAGCAGCTTGTCGGCGAACTCCTCCGGGCAGCCCGGCCGCGCGGACCTCGGCGGCGACGGCCTGCGCGTCATACTCGACGCGCTCGATCCTCACATCCACGCCGTCGGCGCTCGCCGTGAGCACGCCGAACGCGCCGCGAGGGTCGCCATCCTTGGGCTTTCCAACCGAGCCGCAGTTGACGAACAGCACGCCGCCGTACTCGTGGACCCACGGTTTGTGGGTGTGCCCAAAGACGAGCACGTCATCGCTCTCGGCTGCGGCGAGGCGCTCGTAGAGGCTCGCCGGCTTGTCCTCGAAGAGGTACTCGTTGACTTTCCTCGGCGAGCCGTGCACGAGGTGGACATCCACGTTCCCCAACGGGAAGTGCCGGTCGAACGGCAGCTTGCGCATGAACTCCTTTGCTCGCTCGTCGGTGTGCGCGAGCGTCCACTGCACCGAGAGCTGTCCGAGCTCGCGGTCGTGCGGCGTGACGTACGCGCAGCCGCAGTCCTCCAGATCGCGCGCGATCGCGTAGTCGTAGTTGCCGTAGATCGTGGGGATGTCGCGCTCGGAGATCAGCGCACAGACCTCGTTCGGGCGCGGGCCGTAGCCGACGAGATCCCCGCCGCAGAACACGCGCTTAACGCCAAGCTCCTCGATCCGCGCGAGCGCGGCTTGCAGCGCGGGCAGATTGCCGTGGACATCGGTGATCACCGCCACGGCATCCGAGCTCACGACGCCCCCGGGGGAACGAGCAGGTCGCAGGTCTCCCTACGCAGACATTCGCGCGTCTGGCGGTGCGCCAGGGTCATGACATGCGTGCGTACGCGCGCCCCCTCAAAGCGCTCGAGGACCGCGTCGGCGCACGCGCGGATTTCCTCCGGCGAGCGGACGCCGGCGAACTCCCTGGCGAGCATCGGCAGCAGCCGCGTGAGGCGCATTTGGTGCGCTGTGCGGTCGCTGCGGATCGCCTCGAGGCGTTGCTCGATCAGCTCGCGGACGTGTTCCTCGATGCCATCACGGATTGCGCGCACCTCCTCGATTGTCCTCCCGGCCGGGTCTGGGATTTCCCACGCCTCCACCATCGTCGGCACGTAGGGGCATGCGTCGCCGCAGCCCATCGTGATCGCCCAATCGGCGTGCAGCTGCATCTCGAGCGTGAGCTTCTGCGGCTTGCGTCCAGCGAGGTCGAAGCCAGCCTCGCGCATCACGTCGATCACAACTGGCCAGATCTCGCGCGCAGGCTCGGTCCCGGCCGACTCGGCGCGCACGTCCTCCGGGCGCGTAGCGCTCAAAGAACGCCTGGGCCATCTGCGAACGCCCGGCGTTGTGGTTGCAGACGAACAGCACGTGCCTGGTGGGCCGTGGACCGGGCGCCTGATCGGCGGGCGCGAGAACGTCGTCGCTCATGCCCCGATGGTATTACATCGACAGTCATGACTGTAAGTGATATATGTATATAGATGGCTGTCGATATGGAGCTAGCGCCCAAGCAGAAGCGAGCCGCCGGCGAGCGCTGCTGCGAGCCCGTCGTCTACCCCGACGTCGCCCGTGACCGCGCGCTGCGCATGGCCGAGGTCGCCAAGGCCCTCGGCGACCCGATCCGGTTGCAACTCGTCGACGTCCTGCGCAAGCACGCCGGCAAGGTCTGCGTCTGCGAGCTCGTGCCGCTGTTCGCCGTCTCTCAGCCCACGCTCTCCCACCACCTCAAGAAGCTCCGCGACGCAGGGATCGTCGACTCAGAGCGCCCCGGGCTGTGGGCCTACTACTACGTCATCCCCGCCGCCCTAGAGGAGCTGTCCGAATGGCTGAGCTGAGCGAAGATCCACGCGTCTGTTGTGCTCCACAGCAGCAGACCAGTTGCTGTCAGCCGAGCGAGAAGGACGAGTGCTGCGGACCCGGCGAGAGCTGCGGCTGTGATGCCGGCGGCCCACCCGGTCGGGAGCGGCGGCGTGCGTGAGCAGGTGAGGACGCGCTACGCCGCGGCAGCGCGCGGCGTCGCCGAACGGCAGCCAACGGAAGAGCCCGCGACAAAGACCGCCACGCCTTCGGAGCGCCGGGCGGCCGTGCCGACGGCGGACGCTAAAGGCAGTCAGGTCTTCGGCGGGGCGCTGTATGAATCCGGCGAGGCACCCGCAGCAGCGCTCGAAGCGTCGCTCGGCTGCGGTGTACCGACAGCCGTGGCCGACCTGAGGGAGGGCGAGACGGTTCTCGACCTGGGCTCCGGGGCAGGTGCGGATGTCCTGATCTCCGCCCGCCGCGTCGGGCCGGCCGGCAAGGCGATCGGTTTGGACATGACCGACGAGATGCTCGCGCTCGCGCGCAGCAACGCCAAACATGCGGGCGTCGAGAACGTCGAGTTCCACAAGGGCTACATCGAGGCGATCCCACTGCCGAGCGCGAGCGTCGACGTCGTGATCTCCAACTGCGTGGTGAACCTTTCCGGCGACAAGCCGCAGGTGCTCCTCGAGGCCGCGCGCGTCCTGCGCCCGGGCGGACGCTTCGCGATCTCAGACGTGATAGCCGACGAGGACATGGACGACGCGACCCGCGCTGACATGCAGCAGTGGACCGGCTGCATCGCCGGAGCACTGACCGAACGGGAGTACGAAGAGGCCCTGACGAACGCGGGTTTCGTGAACATCGAGATCCGCGAGACGCATCGTGTCCACGAGCAAGCCGCCGCGGCGATCGTTCGAGCCCGCAAGCCGAGCGGGCGCTCTGCATGAGCGCAGTGAGTCACGAGCCCCATCTGCACGACCCGCAGACGCTGTACCGGCACTGGGAGGAGAGCCAGTGGAGCCCGTGGGACATCGACCTGTCCGCCGACCACGAGCAATGGGTGACGATGAACGATCGGTCGCTCCTCTCCTTCGTCCTCGGTTCGCTGATGGTGGCCGAGGAGCGAATCACGACCAAGTTCTCCGGACTTGTGGCAGCCGACGGCAGCGAGGAGGAAATCACCTTCCTCGCCACCCAGCAGGTCGACGAGGCCAGGCACATGCAGTTCTACGCGCGCTTTCAGGACGAGGTCGTCTCGGAGCCCGCGGTCATCGCGGCGCACGTCCAACGGGCCCGCGAGCAGGTCTCGCCCGCCTTCCAGACGATCTTCGACGACAAGCTCGTCGCCGCGCACGAGCGCCTCCTCGCCAATCCGGGCGACCTCGCCGCGAAGGTCGCATTCGTCGCGATCTACCACCTGGTTCTCGAGGCGACTCTCGGCTTGACGACGTTCGAGTTCTCGACACGCTTTCTCGAGCGCGAGGCCCTGCTCCCGGGGTTCGTCGCGGGCTACACGAAGATCCACCACGACGAGCACCGCCACATCGGCTACGGCGTCTGGTTTCTACGCCAGGCCGTCGCGACGGAGCGTCGCATGGGCGACGTCGTGCGCGCCAGCCTGCGGGACCTGCTCCCGGCCGTGGCGGAGTCCTTGACGCCGCCTGCGGGTGCTGACGCATCGGTGCTCGGCGCGTCGGCCGGGGAGCTGCGTGCTTTCGCCCTCGATGGCCTGAGCCGCAGGCTCAAGATCATCGGTGTTCCGCTCGACACCCTCTGAGGCGCCTCGAGCGCTTTGATTCGAGGCGATTGCGCTTCCGCCGGGCGCCCGGCCCCTCGCAAACGCGAGCTGGCCGCACCTTCTGCGGGGCGGCCAGCTCTCACGCGTCCTCACTACTTCACGAACATCCGCCAGAGCGGATGCTCGGCTTACGAACCCTCCTCACGGTATGGTGTCGCCGATTTCCTCAGCGCCAAGTTCGGCCTCTTTCTGGACCGTGCCGCTGATTTTTTCGTAGTCGGTGTTTTTCAGCGTCGGCCCGCCTCCGCCCGTTTTGGCGTTGACGGCCCAGTGGATGAAGTCGTGCGCCGAGGTGGCGATCGCCTTCGATGCTTCTTCTGACTCGCCGTACTTTTTGAGGTACGGGTAATACAGCTGCGGCGCGATGACGTAGGTCAGCCCGCAGATCGGGTAGGTAACCGAAACGTCACTGCCCTTGACCTTCGACCAGTCGCTGAGCGTGCTCGGCGGCGGGACTTTTTCACCCGCTTTTGCGATGTACACCGTTTTCGCGCAGTTGGAGTCCGCTTTTTTTTCTACGTCTTTGTTGCTAGACGGGTCCTGATATTCGACTTTTTCCGGGTTGTTCTGGATCAGCGCCCAGAACTCGTGGTTTTTTTCGCCTTTTTTGTTTTCGCCACCGTGTTTGGCTTTACCCGAGAACCAGCCGCCTTCGTATTCGCGGGCGACAGCCAGGTCGGCGTAGGCCAGCGAGCTTTCGTTTTTGCCCACCTGTTCGATGACGCCCTGGTTACCGCTGTTGGCGGGCCTCACGACGTGCGCGGCAACCGGCCAGCGCTGGTTTTCGCAGCCTTCGGAGACGTTTTCCCAGGTCTTGGTTTCCACGCCTTTGTGAGCCGAGCACGCGAACGTGCCTTCTTCGGCTTCGAACGGCGCGCTGTTCACCTGTTCAAGGAACTTCTTGAACACGTGCGTCGTGCCCGACTTGTCGGAGCGTACGACCACGTGGATTTCTTTTTCTTCTTCAGCGGCACCGCCGGTGCAGCTGAGTTTGTCGTTCGCATGGCCTCCCTGCGCTTCCACAGCGGCCTTCCACGTTTTGATCGTGCCGCGGAAGATCCCCTCGACCGTCGACTGGTCGAACGAAAGGCGAGTCACTGGCGTGAGTTTTGTTTTCACCACCGGTTCGCTCGACGCGGTGCAGCCTTCGGGCAGGTGGATGATGATCGCCTCGGCACCCTGGGCGAACGGGATCGACTCGATCGGCGAGGTGCTTTCAGCGAATATTTCCATTTCGGCCTTGGCCGTCGCGCTCGGAGCTTCGTCGGTCCCGCAGTACGGGAACCTGCTCATGCGGGGATATTTGTCTTTGGCGCCTTTTTCTTCTTTTTCTTCGCCAAAGGTCGTGACCCCGACGCCGAAGCTCTTCAGACAGCTCCCGCTTCCGCGTTCGAGCGGGTTGGTCTGGTTGTAGCGCACCGTCGGCGTGCCTTTGCTGCCCTGTGTCCCGCTACACGCGAATTCGTTCGTCGAGTGGTTGTACCCAGTCGCCTGTTCTTTGCTGGTTTCCCAGTTGAAACCGGTGAGCTGGAACTCGGCCGACGATTGGAAGGTCGAGCCCTCGCCTTGGATGTCCGGGCCCGAGCACTGCTGGTTGATGTCAGGTTTGGGTTCTACTTTCGCCATCGCCACCGACGGCAGCGCGAACGCCGCGACCGAGGCGAGCGAGGCGACCGACGCAAGCGTCGGTACCGCGCGGCGCGCGGAGAGAAACGTCATTAGGTAACGACCTCCTGTTCGGCATTCCGTTTCTGGCGCAGATAACCGATCCGCGCGTGCAGGTGTCGACCTGCGACGTCGAACTCTGCCAGCACGCGGGCCCGCTGGGGTTACCATCCTGTTCCCGAACGGTTTTCACCAGGCGTGCACACGGCCTTCACACCGTGGCCTGTTCAGCCTGAAGGGTGCGCGAGGCTGCACCCTCGGCTTCGGCCGCGAGCGGCCTGAGGTTCAGTGCTTGCCGTGCTTCTTGGAGGCGACCAGACGCAGGATCACGTTGCGCGGTCCTTGCGGCTCCTGGCCGTGAGGGCCGTTCGCCACCAGCATCAGGCGCGCGGCGAGCGAGTGGCTCTTTGCCAGGAGCGCGCGTGCTGAAGCGTTCAGGTGGAGGGTGATCGACTTCGTCTGACCGCTGGACACGGAGAAGGAGCCGGTCGCAAGCGCGAGGATCGACTTGTGCTTGCTCTTGCCTGCGATGACCGCCTTCACCGTGCGCAGCGAGAGGGTGCCGCTGCACGTTGCGCCGCTCGGACAGCTCAGCTTGAGCGCGAGCGCCCCGCTCGAGTTGACCGATATCGAAGACTGCGGAGCGGCGCTGACCTGGTACGCGAGCAGGCCGATCCTGGTTTCTTCGGCTTCCTTCGCCTTGCGCGCGGCTTCTTCTGCTTCTTTGGCGTGCTGGGCGCCTTCCTGGGCTTCTTTGGCGTGCTGGGCGGCTTCCTGGGCTTCTTTGGCTTGCTGCGCTTCCTGGGCTTCTTTGGTGTGCTGGGCGGCTTCCTGGGCTTCTTTCGCTTTGCGCGCTGCTTCTTCGGCTGCGATCCGGGCGGCTTCTTCTGCCCTGCTTTCGGTGACCGTGATTTCGGTCTGTTCGCTGTGGCCGATGAGGCCTTCGGCCCCAGCCTCCTTGACGGTCACCGCCACCTTGCACTTCGCCGTCTTGCATCGGGCGAGCGCGTGCTTGAGCTTCAGGGTGCCGCCGTTTTCGAGCTTCTGTTCTCCTTCCACGAGCGGAGCTTCTTCGCCGATCTGCCAGGTGACGCTCGCGAGCGTGAGCTGCGCGCCCTTGGCGACGGTCGGATCTTCTACCGTCGCCGTGAATTCGGCTTCTTCTTCGTGCGCGCGAACCGACAGCGGTTTCGGCAGGCCGATCTTGACCGACAGTTCCCTGCCGTTCACCTTGACCTTGTCCGGACTCGACGGACTCACGACTTCGCCCGCGAGCGCATCGGTGTGCACGACGTCGGTGATTTCATAGGTGCCCGCGTGTTCGAACGCGAAGAGCAGCTTCAGCGGGTCTTCTGCGCCGCCAAGCGGATATTCGACCGGTGGCAGGTGTTTCGTTTCGTTTTCGCCGGCGGGACCCATGAACTTGATCGTCCATTCGACGCTCTTGGCGTTGGCGAGCGCGGGCGACTTCACGACTCCGCCTTCGATCCGGTTGAGATAGGAGGACACGGTGATCTTTTCGGCGCTTGCGGGCAGGGTGTGGGTTTCTTGGCCGGCGAATGACTGCACCGGTGTTGTTAGCGCCGGTAGCGGGCATCCTGACGTGCTGCCGCCTTCGCCGAATTCCACGAGTTCCACCCGAGGTACCCGGATTTCGTTGTTGGGGCCTTCCGCTTCGACGTAGGTGGTGAAGCCCAAGTACTTGCCAGACCCCAGGCCCGCCAGTTCGACCGAGCCCTGTTCGGGTTTGCGCAGCGTGCAGGCTTCCGGTCCGCCATGGACGCTGAACCTGCCGCCGGCTGTCCATCCCACCTCGCTCAGCGACGGTTTGCCACCCGAGGGGCGATGGTAGTGGAGCACCAGCGGAGCCGATTCGCCCGAGATGTAGTCTTCCAGGCCGCCGCGGCCCTCCTCGTCGAGGTAGATCGTGCCGTCGCTCGTGCTTTCGCTTATCAGGGACATCATGTTGTCGCCCTGTTCAGCGGCCGGTTCCACTTCGAGGACGCTTTCCACCGCTTCGGTGTCGAACAGCTGCTGCGGGGTGGCTTCGACTTCTTCCTGGGCCTGGGAAGTGGTCTGCGTGGGGGCCATTTCCCAGATCTGACCGGTCCCTTCGCTTTCGTTGTCATAGAGCACGAGCAGGCTGCCATCGGGCGCAAAGACCGGTGCGAGCGGCGCCTTTTCCTCGGCTTCTTCGGGTTCGCGTTCGCCGCACCCGAGTTCCTGTCCGTTCGCGTTCAGGATCGCTGCTTTCCGGTCCACGTAGCGGCGTCCCAGCTTGGCCGCTTTGATTTCGCCTTTCGAGTTCGCTTCGATCGCCACGAACTGGACCGCCGGACGGCATTGTTTCTGCGCGCCTTCGCGAACCTTTTGATTGCTTTCCTGATCCTGGTTGCCCGTCACGACGAGATTGCCGGTGCTCGGATCCACCGCCATCCCGCGCGGGTCGAGCAGCGCTTCACCCGGCGTTTCGCCCTGTGCCGCGAGGACCGTACGCGATAGCACCGGGCCCGGTTCTTCTTCGCCTTTTTCGTTTTTCCGTTTGGCAACCGACGTCAGCGTTTTCGTTGCCGAGGCGTATTCGAACGCGTACAGGGTCCCCGCCGCGCTGACCCCGGAATCCAGGGGGAACACAGGTTTTTCCGTCGTTTCTTCTTCTTTTTCTTCTTTCGGACTCGGCGTTTTTCGTTCGTAGTGTGTCAGCACATACACGCGGTTGCGGCTCGGGTCCACAGCGAGCGTCATGTTCACCGCTTCACGCCCTGCGCCTTCGATGCCTTTTTTTTCCGGAGATGTTAGCGGCGGCGAGAACGAGATCGACGCTTCGACTTTGCTGCCCGTGAACCGTTGCAGGCGGAATTCGTCTTCATTGGGCGAGTCGAGGATGTAATAGCTCCCGTCGGTGCCGGCGGCGAACTTGGGGGTGGGGCTCACGTTGCTGAGGACGACGTGACCCGGTTCGCTGCCGACCGGCAGCGAGAAGTGGTTCAGCTTGCCCCAGGGACTCGCGGCCCGCGCCGAGCCGCAGGCGCACAACAATGCGGCCAGGGTCCCGAGCGCGAGCAGGCGGATACGGTTGCGGGCCACGTCCATGCCGCCAAGAGGTTGCCTGCCAGCCCGACCGACCATGTTGCGAAGCGGTGAAGCGCGGGTGAACCGGGCGGCGCTCACCATCGCCGACGCCGCTCCTCGCGTGTCCATAGGCGCTGAGCGCGCGCGGTGTTGACGGTCGCCGGCGCGATCCGCTCGCCGCGCCGCCCCGCGCGCGGCCGTCGCCGCACCGAGGCGCCGGCGAGCGCGGCCAGCACGATGATGCCGAGCACGTACAGCGCTGTGGGTTCGTGTTCCTGGGCGCGGTACGCAACGGCCTGGTTGGAGACAGACTCGGGCGCCTCCTCCTCCTCTTCTTCGCGTTCGGCCACCTCGACCGGCGAGGTGACCGCTGAGGTGCCCGTTGGCGGCGTCGGACGCGCCGGTGTCGGCACAGGCGGCGGCACGAACGCAAGCAGGGGCGTGGGCGCGGCAGCGAGCGGGACGAAGGCGGGCGCAGGCGCCGGCGGCGCCGGTTGGACCGCCGGCGGCGGCGCGAGCGCGACCGGCGCGGGTGGCGGCGGCACCGGCGGCGGCGAGGAGGCTGGCGGAGCGGTTGCCGGTGAGGGCGTGGGCGCCGGCGCGGGCGGTGCCAATTCGTGCACGGGGTTGGACGGCAGTTCGCGCAGCGGCACCGTCCCGCAGGGCTCCCTCACGCTACCGGCCTGGACCGTGACGGGGATCGTGTACGAGAGGCCGCCCGCGCGAATGCTGACGTCGGTGACGCCCTTGTTGTAGGCGCAGAACAGCCCAGAGGTGGCCCCCACCTGTTCTCGTTTTTCGTTTTCGTATCCGTCGGGCACGGGTTCGCGTTTTTCGTTCTCGAGGACCGAGCGCGGATTGCTGGAGGCGGTGTTGAGCTTGACGAAGCCACCGATGTCGGGGGCACTGGACGCGAATTCGTACTCCGGCAGCACCGCTTCGGTCTGGCAGCTCGTCCCTACGCAGATTGCAGGGATCGGTATGTACTGGCCTTCTTCGCACTGATCCTGCCCGCTGGGGGCGCGGCAGCCGGCGCGCGGACGGCGTGCGAGGCCGCGGAACAGCGCAGCGCGGCTGCGCTGCAGCAGCGTGCCGTCCACCGCTTCCACGGCGAGTTCGCCGAGCACGGGGATCAGCCGCACCCGGACCGGTGCGACGTCGGCCGCCTGTTCGGTGGCGGTGCCCTGCCCCCACAGGACTTCACCGAGCATGATCCCCTTGGCGCCGTGGAATTCGCTGCTCGCTTCGTTGGCCTCGAGCCCATAGCCGAGCGTGCCCGAGCCGAACGTCGCGAGCGTCGCGCCGTGGAACGTGAAGATGTTCTTGACGTTGGCTTCGGGCGCGTCGTAGAAGTAGGCCGAGGCGGCGAAGTGACCGGTGTCGGGACCGTCCGGGTTCTGCCCGACGAGCGCGGCAAACAGCTGTTCGGCCGCTTCTTCGTGCCGGCCGGCCGAGAGCTGCTGGCTGAGATCGGAGTTGGCGACGACGACCACGGGCTTGTGCAGCACGGCTCCGGCCTGCTGCAGCTGCTGCTCCAGCCAGCTGCGCTGGGTCGCTTCGACGGATCCATTCGCGCCGGCATCGTCGAGCACGATCACCTCGACGTGTGGATTCTGGACTGCGAAGTAGGCGGCCTCGCAGCCGCAGCTCGCGCGTTCGCCGGCACTCGGGGAGCTGCCCGCGGGCTGCCAACCGGCAGATTCGCCGCCTCCCTGCGGCTCGGCGAGGCCTGCAAACTCGCCGGCGGCCGCGGCCTCGCCGCCGAGTTCGCCCTCGGCGGTCGCTGCGTACGCGGGCCATGGACTGCCCGCGCCGAGGATTCCGGCGTAACGGGCGTATTCGCTTTCGAAGGGCAGCGGCGGCGGGATCCGGCCCTGCCATTGGGAGGGATGGACCATCGGGCCCGTGTAGAAGAACGCCGAGGCGCCGATCCGCTTGGCAAGCGAAACCGCGCTGCTCAGCCAGAGCTGCGGCCCGATGTCTGTCTTCGTCCGATCGGAGCACGGCGACTCGCACTGGGCCTGGCCGCCGAAGGCGAGCGTCGTGACCCCGCCGGCGGCGCCGGCTGTCGCTTCTTCCGGCGACACAGGCACCGTCGAGGTCCCTTCGTTGGGAGGCTGCCCTTCGGCCGGATAGCGCTCGATGTCGGCGGTCTCCTCGTTCGTGTTCGAGCTGGTGATGCCGCCGATCGCCCAGCCTTCTTTGCCTTCTGGACCTACGAGCAGCGCGAACAGCGGGTCGGGCCGGCCAGGCATGTCGTATTCCTCGTAGGACAGCCCCTGCTCAACGGTGTTCACGGAGTGCCGCTCATCGCGCCAGCCCTGCGCAGCCTGGCGCAGCAGCGACCCTGCCTCGGGGCCCCCGGTGATGCCGCTGGAGGGTTGTTCGAGGGGCGGGAATCCGGGCGCAGATTCGATCCGCAGCGCTTCCGCCCCGACGCCAGCGCCGCCGCCGGCGATGGCGGCCCGCAGCGCTCCGCCTTCTCTGAACAGGGACAGCGCTCCGGCGAGTTCGGCCGGCACCGGGATCGGATCGCGTTCCCAGGGCGAGCCGCCGGTCTGGCGCTCGTAGACGTAGTCTGTGCCTTCGTCGTCGACCAGCACTGCCGCGCCGCCGTCGGGGAGTCCGGCAACGGAGATCGGCGGGGCCCCGCCGCTCGCCGCCTGCTCTTCTTGATCGATCGTCCAGCCGCTGCCGTCATTGACGAGCAGGCCTCCGACGAACACGTTCTGGGCGGGGTTGGGCTGCACCCTGTAGGCGACCATCGCCTCGGAGCCGGCAAAGGCGATGCCGGTGAAGTAGGCGTCCTTGACGGCTTCCGGGAGCCCCGTTTCTTCAGTCCAGGTCTTGCCATACCGGAGGATCACGCTGCCGCGTCCCACGGCAAGTGGGCCGACCGCGTAGCCACGCGCCGGGTTCGCCGGGTCGAACGCGATGCCGTCGAGGTTGTCGCGGAAGTTGATCGGCGTCGCGGGGTCACGTTCCCAGAGCCCCGTCTCTCCGCGCCACAGCCACATTTCGCCGCCTTCGCCCACCGCGTAGGCGCGATTGGCGGTCGGCCATGCGACGGCTCGCAGGCGCGGCGTTTCGACTCTCTCGCCGGGACCGAAGAGGGTTTCGGGAAGCCAGCCCTGACCGGGACGGTAGCGCGCGACGGCGCCCGCGTCGCCCACGGCCAGCGCTTCGCTGGAGAGCGCACCGACCGCCGCCCCGGGTTGGGGAGCGATCGCGTAGAGAGGGTGGCGCGTGGCTACGGGCCAGTTGCGCAGACGGTCGGCCTGCGAGGAGAGGGTGAGGTGGACCGGCACGGAGTCGTTCCCCAGCCAGCCCTCCGTCGGCGAGCTGAACGCCGCGCCGTACTGCGCTCCGGGGATAGTCGAGAGCGAGGTGCTTTCGCCTCCGCCGAGCGCTAGGACCCGCACAAAGCGTTCCCCCTCCAGGCGCAGGCTGACTCCTTCGGGCAGACCCGTGATGACACGTTCGCCGAACGGCTGGGAGCTGCTCCAGGCGATGCTCCGCCCGTACTGCTGCGGCGGTTCCTGCGGCAGGGTCGCCTGGCAGGCGGGGGTGCCGGCGGCCGCGTCACACCAGCTGCGCTCGATCGCGGCTTTGGAGCCTTCCGGCTTGAGGTACAGGGTGACAAACGGGTTCTGGCGTTCGACGTCGGTGCGCACGCCGTCAACCCACACGCCGGCGCTCGTAACCGTGAGGACCTGCGACTCGACGGCGATCTGCGAGCCGCCCGCTCCCGAGACGGTGAACGGCTCGCCGGTCGCGGGAGATCCGCCGGCGACCGGCGCCGCCAGCGGCAGCTGGGCCGCTCCGGGGCCGACTTCGACTTCCACCGGCTGCCAGCTCCAGCTTTCTTCTACTTTTACGCGGTGGAACAGGGCGACGGCGCCGGTGCCGTAGGCGGATGACAGGCGCGCGATGAGCCAGGCGTCTTCGGGACCGTCGGCCGCGAGCTCGAGGACGCGAAATTCTCCTGCGCTCGCCGCGGGGATCTTGATCGGCTCGCGCGTCCAGCTGTGGCCGTCCCAGTGCAGGACGGCTTCATCGACGCCCGCGCCTTCGTAGACCGGCACGAGGAGGGCTCCGGCTTCGCCCCCGGCTTCGTCGAGCGGCGCGATCACCGGCGCCCGGCCCTTGCCGAACAGCGTCTGCCCGCTGTGAAGCAGCGGCGCTTCGCCTTCTTCGGCGGCGCCTTCGACGCCGAGCGGCTTCGTCGCCTGGAAGCCGCTGCCCGGCTTGCGCACGAGCAGCACCTGGCTGGAACGCGCGTTCCTTGTCACCGTGCCCGCGAGGACACCGAATCCTTCGGGGGTGAGCTGCCCCGCCAGCGGGCTCGGCTTGCCCTGCGGCGTGTCCGGGGCGAAATCTTCGGGCAGCGCCGGCCCGGGCGCCCAGGTCCCTTCTTCACCAGCTTCCGTTTCGGACGGGTGCACGTAGTAGTGCACGAGCTTCGGCTGGACGCGTCCGCCTTCATTGAGCTGGCCCAGCCCCCACGTCTCGTCGCCGCCGGGCGCACCCGGTTCGGAGGGCGTGGCGCCGATCATCACGACTTCTTTCGCCGGGACCCCGGCGTCGGTGTACGGTTCCGCTTCCTGGAAACCCGGTTCGGCACCAGCGCGGGAGGGGCCACCAGAGCCGGCGAGCGCCAGCGCGAGCACGAGGGCGGCCACGGTCAGCGCCGCCCCTCCGAAGCGCGCTCGGCGTGATGCCGGGCGGGCGCGGCGCAGACTTGAGCGACTCAAGGCAGCTGGCCCTGGTCGCCGGACGCGGGCAGGTGGGGAAGGACGAACAGCCGCGTGGTCTCGGTATTGACATTGGCGCCTTCGCCCGTAACCGAGGAGACGAGCGGGAGCGGCGCCAGCGCGTGCGTGTTGAGCGCGAGCTTCGTCGGCCAGCGATGCGGGTCGAGGCGCAGCTCCAGCGTGTGGTTGCCGCCGCCCAGCACGCGGCTGGGCGTGTGCGCGACGTCCTTCTTCCCGCGCTTGGCGATCAGCTGCACGCGCGCCTCAACGGCCAGGTGGAAGCTCAGCTGCAGCGTGGTGCGTTTGATCAGGCGGCTGTGCACGTGTGAGAGCAGGGGAAGCGTGACTTTGTTTTCGGAGCCCACTTTCGATTCCGGCACCGAGCTGACTTCGAGCTGTTCTTCGCGCAGGCCACTGGTGTCCGGAGGCGGTGCGTCAACCACTTCCTGGGGGATGCCTTCGTCGTGGGGACGTTCGGTGATCACGTGGCCTTCGGGGAAGCCGGGCAGTTCGCTCATCGCCAGGGTGCGTTCATAGGCTGGAGCGAGGTGATAGAGCCAGCCGTCGAAGGTCGCCAGCCAGCAGTCTTCGCGGGCCGGGCACACGAGCCTTTCGACGACACCGCCCGCGTCGCTCGGCAGTTCGCGTTCGTGGGCGGTGGGCAGCACCTGCACGCCCAGGACCTGGCCCTCGGCGGAGATGTGCACGAGCACGGAGGAGCCGTCGACGTAGGCTTTTTCGGCGGTCGCTTGCGGGCCGAGCGCGAGCCAGGCGTCTTCGGTGCCCGGTTCGGGCGCGATCGCGCGCACCGCGGCGTCCCGCGCGGGACCACCAAGCAGCTGCTTTTCTTCAGCTTCGCTCGAGAGGACCGCGGGCAGCGGATTGCGTGCCCCGATGACCTGCGTCCAGATCCCAGCAACGCGGCTCACTACGGTCACCTGGCCCGCTTCCTGTTCGGGTTCCACGTCGAACGCTGCATTGCGGCCCGCGGCTCCCCACAGGACGCCTTCGGTCGACCCCAGGTGGAGGTATTCGAGGGCCTCGGTGGGCTCCGCGTTGGAGCCGTACAGCGGGAGTTCGCTCTGCAGCGGCGCGAAGCCGAGGCCAGGTTCGGCGATGTGCAGCACCGGCGTCCTGGTCGTCCGTTCTTCGCCGCTGGTTCGGTCGGACGCGGTCACCGAGACGCTCTCTACGATCGCCGTTTCGATCTGGCGCATGTCGCGAACCGCGTGGCCTTCGTTCGGGTAAGGCTGCTCTTCCACAACCCTGCCGTTCCAGTGCAGGTGGAAGGAGCCGACCTGCGGCGCCGGCAGCGGCTGGCCGCCGAACCAGCAGTCTTCGGAGCTCGCCGCGGGGGGTTGCGGCGGCAGGCAGGCGGCGCCTTCCATCGCCTGGTAGGAGTCCGCTTCGAAGGCGAGGTGCGCGTAGGAGGCCTCGACCCGCCCACCGGCGAAGTGGCACAGCGTGTTGTCTTCGAGCGGCGGCTGTTCGACTCCCTGCCTCGCCGCCTGACCGGGCCGGCCGTCCGAGACGGTCCAGAAGTCGTCCGGGCCCGACCATGCGATGCGACCGTCGCTCGCCCCGCACACCGAGGCGATCTCGTGCCAGCCGGTGCCGTCGTACTCCCAAACGCCGGGCGGCACGGCGTCGCCGTTGCCGTGGGTGATCAATAGGCCGCGATTCGCCTGGGGCGGCGCCCCGGGCGGTTCCCAGAACTCGATGTCGCCGATCCGCCCCAGCGGGACGGCGGTGGGCGCGGGCGCCTGCCCCGGCGGCGGTGGCGGGGGAGGCGGCTGTTCCAGGCGCCAACTGGCGCCGCCCGAGCCTTCGTCGGCGGCCGCGCTCGCCGGCAGGGCCAGCGCCGTCGCCAGGACGAGAGCGGCGACCGCGCCGAGTAGACGGCTCATCGGGCCGCCTTCCGAGGCCTGCGCGAGACTGTCGTGTGACGGCGGCTCCGGCGGACCGCGTGGGCCCGCCTGCTCGCGGGCCGTGCCTTCCGCGCGAACGTGACTGCGAGGCTCTGTTTGAGGGTTGGCTGCCAAGATGCGCTGAACGTCAGGGTCACTTCCGCCGAGAGTCCGCCGGCGCGGGCGGCGAGCGGCGCGTAGGCCTTCTGCAGCCGCAGCGCGAGCTCGACCAGGCCGCCTCCGGGCGCCGCGTCGGCCGCGGCCGAGGCGACCGTGCGGGCATCGACGGTGGTCCTTGTGCGGCGGGAGGAGCGACCGTGCGCGCGCACCCGGATGGTGACTACGACCGAGGCGAGGGCGCCCGCCCGCACGCGGCCGGCGCCGGGGAGCTCGACGTAGAGCAGCACGCTGCCGTCCGACCGCGAGACGTCCGTGACGCCCATCCTCCACAGGGGCACGAGCGGCGCGGCCGGCGCCGGCGAGGCGGACTGCGGGGCGACTTCGCTGGCGAACTGGCGGCGTTGCACCGCGAATACGTCGCTGCCGTCGCCGGCGACGCAGCAGGGCACCGGTTCGCGCGGGCTGTTGCCGTCGCCGTAGACGAGGTTCGCTGCCGTCGAGGTGAAGACGAGCTCGTTGCCATCGGCGGCGAAGGCGGGAGATAGGGCGCCGAGTTCTTCGACCTCGGAGATGAGGCCTTCTTTGTAGGGATCGCCCCCCTGGCTGCGCGTCGTGTGGGGCTGTTCGCTCGGTTCCGATTCGCTGGCGTAGCCGTGCGTGACGCGCGTCAGCGTGCCGTCCCCGAGGTCGGCATCGAACAGCTCCGCGATCCTCGGTACGCCGGCCGGCGGGCTGATCAGGGTCGGCACGCCGAGGAAGAACTGCGTGCGGGCCGTGCTGAACGCGACCTGCGTGCCGTCGGGCGAGATTTCGAAGTCGGTCACCGCCGCGGCTTCTTTGAGCGGCCCCGCTTCGGTGACCGGCGTGAGCGCCTGCGCGCGGGTGAGCGCGGGGCTCATGTTGGATACGTAGACGTCGAGCGGATGACCGTTCTTGAGTTCGCCGAAGTCGCTGCCCTGGGTCACAAGCCTCGCGTCGGCGACGAACGCCACCTCGTCGCCGTTCCCACTCAGCCTCGGCGTGAGGTCGAACAGGTCGCCGCCTTTGAAGAAGCCGACGCCTTCTGAGGGGCCGGAAGGTTCGCGCTCGAACGGCCCCTGGCACGGGTCCGCGGCATCTTCGCCGCCGATCGGCAGCGTGGTCTCGCCGCTGGCCCCGCACGCGGGCCTTTCGGGGTCCGAGCCACCGGTCACGCGGCGCGCGTCCTCGCCGGCCGCCGGGAGCCGCTCCCACAGCGGTTCCACGTAAACCTGGAACCCGGGTTCCAGTCCTTCGCCGGGGAGCGTCGGCGCCTGCTGTGCGAGGTTCTGGCCGAGCCAGGCGACGGTGCTGCCATCGGCGCTGATCGAGGCGCCGGGCGACTGGCCGCCCTTGGCGTGCGCCGGGAACTCGTTGCCGCTCACCTCGGCCGCCCCCACCGTCGTCGATTCGTCTTCGGAGGTGACGACCGGTTCCGCAGCGCCTGCCGCGGCGCCCTGTCCGCAGCCGAAGCGGCAGCGGCTGACGAGTTCGGTCGCGCCGGTTTCGAAGTCGTGGAGGGCGACCTGCGCGGCGGGCGTGTGCAGTGCGGGTGTTTCCCCGCGCGCGCGTTCGGCTTCTTCATCTGCGGGATAGGCGACGAGGTCGGAGACCGCCGTCGTCACGAAGGCAACCTTGCTGCCGTCGGCGCTCATCGCGCTGCGCCCGACCGCATAGGCGCCTTCGCGGGTTGCCTCGCCGGCCGGGGCGGCGTAGCGCAAGGGTTCCTCGCTGCCGACGGGCGTTGAGGCGATGAGGAACGCTCGTTCGGAGGCGCCACGGGCGGTTTCTTCGCCCGCGGTCGCGGCCGGCGCGTGGTCCATGTCGCGCCGGTAGACGTTCACCGCTTCCGGGCGGGGCTGCGCGTCGGGGCGCAGGTCGGTGATTTCGGGGAGGCTCGCGCCTTCGTTTGTCGTGAAGCTGACGTAGCGGCCGTCCTCGCTGATCGACGGCATGTCCGCATCCCCCCCCGCGACCTGTTCGATCACGTCTGTGTCGAGGTCGCGCCTCCACACTCCCGTGACACCACCGACCGATCCGTCGAAGGCGACGTAACGCCCGTTCGCCGAGACTGCCGCGTCGTGGGCGTATTCGGCCTGCTGGACGAGTTCGCCGCCGTCGATCGCCCCGTAGGAGACGAGCGAGATCGGCGAGAAGACGTCGGCGCGCGCCGCGGGCGGCGCGGCGGCCGCGATGGCCAGGGCGGCCGCGAGCGCCAGGACGGCCGCGAGCGCGACCGAAAAGCTGGCCGCCCCGAAGGCGCGCGCCCCAGACCGCGCTGGTCGGCGGCGCACCCTCACCGCACGCTCACCCATCTGCGCACCACGCCCGCGTTGCCGAGCTTGTCGCGCACCGAGACCGTGACCTGGAACACACCCGCGCGCGTGTAGCGGTGCGAGTACTGAGCCCGGCCGCGCATTGAGGCGCCGTCGCCGAAGTTCACGCTCAGCGCCGCCGTATCGAGCCCATCCCACGGGTCGCGGATCCGCACGGACACCGCGTTGCCGGCGCGGTTGCGAGCGACGCTGACGCGCGGCGGCGAGTCGGCGAGGCGCAGTTCTCTGGGCGAGCTCAGCGTGTCCTGTCCGTAGCGATCTGTGGCCAGCACCTGGACGGAATGCGTTCCGGAGCTCAGGCCGCGCGTGTCGATCCTGGCTTCAAGGACGCCAGGCGGGGTTGGCTGCAGGTGGCCGTCGACGACGACCTGGTAGTTGATCGGCCCGTCCGCGCTCGGCGCGGGCAGCCAGCTGAGGAGGGCCTGCGCCGGGGACACCCAGCTCGTGGGCAGCGTCACCACGAACGGCACGAGCGCGGGCGGCGCCGGCACGGGGGCCGCAACGATCGCGGAGTTGCCCAGCGGGCCCTGACGGAAGGCCACGATGCCGTCGCCAAGGCCGGAGCGCCCGACGGCGAGTTCGCTGACTTCGCCGCCGTCGCCGCCCGCGACGAGGCCGGTCTGCACGGCGCCCGTCGGGAAGTCCTCGCGTATGGCGACTGCCGGGTGCCCTGCGCCGTCGGTGCTCGCCCAGGCGGACAGGCCGCCGCCTTCGGGGTTCATGACGCTCACCGCGGTCGTTTCGGGGCCGGCGAAGGGAGAGCCGAGGCTAAGCGTCCCGGTGAGCCCGCGGTCGGTCCCTTCCGCGGCGCGTGGCTCGCCGTCGGCGTCATACAGGACCCTGACGCTCCGGCGTTCGTCGATGTCGATGCTCGGCGGCCCCACCGTGGCGGCCTTGCCGCCGGGGACCTGTTCGTCGATCACGCTCGCCCCCTGGAACTCGCCGCCGTTCGCCGATTCCCCGTCGGGCAGGATGTTCCAGAAGATGCGCGGACCGGGCAGCGGCGAGGAGCCTCCCGCGGGCTGGCGGTAGACGACCTCGGCCTGGCCCAGCGGGGAGAAGGCGACCGCCGGAGCGTCCGCATCGTCGTTGACGGGGGCGCCCTTGTACGTGGTCGCCGTGACCGGCATCACGTAATCGAGAGAGGTGCCGAAGATGCGCCGCGCCCAGATCCGCGCCACCCCATTCAGTTCAGGCTCCTGCCACACGACGATCCCGTTGCCGTTCGGCCCGATCGCGACGCGGGGGCCGTTGGTCGCGGACGGCGGGCGCATCGCGATAGAGCTGTCACGGTTCACCGCGCCGAGGTCTGCCCAGCGCAAGCCGTCGAAGTGGGCGACCTTGACGCTCTCGGCGACGTCGGCGGGTCGCAGCGCCACGACGCCGCTGGCACCGGGCTCCACGACCCGGTAGGCGAGGTCGGCCTGGCCGGTTGAGCTGACAGCCAGATCAGGGTCGGTGCCGGTCGCCTGTTCGATGTCGCGGTCGACGATGATCGCTCGCCCGAAGCTTTCGCCATCGGCGCCGAGCACCGCGCCGAGCATCTCGTAAACCGGCTGTTGGCTGCTGTTCAGGGCATAGGGCGTGGCCCAGGTGACGATCAGCTCGCCGCCGTCGACGGCCCCGATTCGCGGCCAGGCGGCCGCAAACGGCTCTTCGGTGTCCACCCGGATCGGCGCGAGCCAGCGCCCTTCCACGAAGCGTGAGACGAACACGTGGGGCACCCCGCCGCTGCGCTTGAGGTAGACGACCCCGCCGGTGCCGTCTTCGGCCATCGCGACGCCGCCGAAGCCGACGATTTCAGAGCTGGGGCCATCGATGCTGACCGCCGGGACGATCACCGCCCCCGCCGGGACGGCGGGCAGCAGCGCGAGCGCGAGCACGGTGAGCGCAACGGCGACGGCGCCGCGGCGCGGCGTTCCTGGAGCGGTCGGGACGCCCATCGGCTGGCCGAGCGTAGAGCGCCACCAGGGGCCACGACGGCAGTAGAGGGGGCTTGCTACGCGATCGGTTACGGCTTGGTAACACGGTGCGAGCGGCGCGCGCATCTCAAGAGGTCGATTTGTTCACCGCGCCGGGCGTCTTGTTGTAGGCGCAGCGGAAGTTCTCCGGGTCGATCACCGGCTCGGAGCCCGCGAAGCCACCCTGCTGCCCGTTGCTGTACACGGTCACGTACTGCAGCGATTCCGGGAGCGGATCCGCCGGCAGCGGGGTCGGGTTGGCCTGGCCTTGACGCGGGTTGCCGGTGGCGCCTTCGCTGACGCCCTCGAATCCCGCCGCCGCCGACCCCGCTTCGGTCGTGACGAGCGTCGAGCTCATCTCGCGTTCGTCTTTGAGCCCGCGGCTCGGGTCGAGGTTGATGGTGGCGGTCAGCTGGGAGTCGTGGATCGTGGACTCGAGCTTCACGCGTTCGGCAGCGCCGAGCAGTTCGGACGCCGACGGCAGCCAGCCACCCTCTTTCTGGCACGTCTTGCTCGCAAAGATGAAGTTGTTCTTCCCGAGCTGTGCCTTGGTGAGCGGATAGGGAGCCGTGTCCATGCAGGAGGTGCCGAGGTCAACGGTCGCCGGCGGGCATGTGCCTTCGAGTTCTTCGGCCGTCTTGCCGCCCACCCTCGATGCTTCTTTCACCTTCGGGATCGCCGCGGCGGGGAATTTCCTGTTCTTCCCCAGCAGCAGGATGCCGCCGGCATGCGGCTTTGCGCTGATCGGGTGCCCGTCGATGGCGGCGACCACGGCGCGGCGGGCGGCGTCGGCCAGGCCGGTCGTTGAGAACACGAGCGCGATCAGCGCGACGACCATCGCCGGTGAGGGAGCGCGCAGCAGACGCCTCATGGTCCCTGCTTGGGGTCGCGCGTGGTGAAGCGCGGCTGCGCCGCGCGGCGCACGTCGCGCAGGTCCTCGAGCGATACCTCCTGAACCGTTGAGAGCACAGCCTCGAGCGCCACGCCCGCGAGTGTCTCCTGCTCCAGCAGCACCGTCGCGGTCTCCTCGACCGTGCTCCAGTTTCGGTCGAGTATCGCCGCGGCGCGCGCCTCCGCGTCGCCGACCAGCCGCTCGACCTCGTTGTCGATCAGGTTGAGTGTCTCGGGGCCGACCGAGCCCAGGTCCTGAAGGAACGCGCCGAGGAAGACCTCGCCGCTCTTCTCGCCGATCGTCACGAGCCCGAGAGCCTCCGACATGCCGAAGGAGGTGACCATGCTGCGAGCCAGGGCGGTGGCGGCGTGCAGGTCGTCGTTGACGCTCGTCGAGGCCTCGCCGAAGGCGATGCGCTCGCCCGCCAGCCCCGCCGTGATCACGATCAGCTGACGCTGGAGGTCGGCCTTGCTCATGATGATCTGGTCCCGGTCCGAGAGCATGTGCGCCGCGGTGCCGAGCTGGCGCCCGCGCGCGACGATGGAGAGCTTGCGCGTCGAGGCGGTGTGCCCCAGCGCGTCGGTCACCACGGCGTGAGAGGACTCGTGGATCGCGATCAGCCAGCGCTCCTCTTCGGTCAGGATGTGGCGTTTGGCCGGCCCCGCGACGACCCGGTCGATCGCCTCCTCGAGCGTCGCCTGATCGACCTGCGCACGCCCGTCACGCACGCTCAAGAGCGCCGCCTCGTTGATCACGTTGGCGAGCTCGGCGCCGCTGAAGCCCGGCGTCTGGCGCGCGACCTCCTCGAGCGAGGCGTCTGGCGCGAGCGGACGCTTGCCGGCGTGCAGGCGCAGGATCTCCAGACGTCCGTGCACGTCGGGCGTGTCGATCGTCACCTGGCGGTCGAAGCGGCCGGGGCGCAGCAGCGCCGGGTCGAGGATGTCGGGGCGGTTGGTGGCCCCCATCACGACGAGCCCTCCATCTCCGGCGAAGCCGTCCATCTCGACGAGGATCTGGTTGAGCGTCTGCTCGCGCTCGTCGTTGCCCTGCCCGATGCCGGCGCCGCGCTTGCGCCCCGCCGCGTCGAGCTCGTCGATGAAGATGATCGCCGGCGCCACTTTGCGCGCGCGGCGGAACAGATCGCGCACCCGCGCCGCGCCGACCCCGACGAGCGACTCGACGAAGTCCGATCCCGACAGTGAGAAGAACGCCGCGTCGGCCTCGCCGGCGACGGCCTTGGCGAGCAGCGTCTTGCCGGTACCCGGAGGCCCCACGAGCAGCACTCCCTTCGGCGCCGCTGCTCCCACGATCAGGTACTTGCTCGGATCGGCGAGATAGTCGCGTATCTCGCGCAGCTCGGCCACCGCCTCGCCTGCGCCGGCCACGTCGGCGAAGGTCACCTTGTCGGCGCTGCCCTTGCCCTTGCGCCGCCCCTTGCCGGTGAACTGCGAGAACGCCGCGATCCCGCCCGCCGCTCCGTCCGCTCCCATCCGCGTGAACAGCGAGAACAGGCAGACCAGCAGGAGGATCGGGATCAGGAACTGGACGATGATCGCCTTCGTCCCCTTGCCGGCCTGCTGGTCGACCGCGACGATCGCGCCGGCGGCCGATAGTTCGCGCAGCAGCTGCTGCGTCTGGGCTCCGGAAGACGGATAGGACGCCCACAGCAGCTGCGGCGTTCCGCTCGCCACGGGGGCGGCGCTCGTCGGGGCCGTCGGGGCCTTGGCAGCCCCTTTCTTCGCCTTGGCAGCCCCCTTCTTCGCCTTGGCCGCTGCACTCGTCGGGGTGGCGGCGCTAGCCGGGAGTTCGGCGATCGTCCCGGCCGGGGTGATGGAGGGCGTGGCGGCCGTCGTGGTCAGCTCGACACGGTTGTCGTGGTCGAGCAGCGTTGCGTCAGCGATCTCCCGTTTCGCGGCGAGAGCCTGGACGGTGCTCAGGGGCACCTGCCTGCCTGCGCTGCTCGGCCTGATGTCGCCTAGCAATGTCGCAAAGGCGATCGCGAGGCCCAGCGAGGCCAGCGCGAGGAACAGCGAGAGCGGATCCCTGAAGGCGGCACGGCGGACCCCGCCCGCAAAGTCGCCGACGGCGACCAGCACCGGGTTGCGCCTGTGCGCGAGTCCCGAGCGCACGCTGGCCGCGCCGGCCTCTGAATAGCCGTTGCTGGAGGGGGTCTCGGGTTGGTCTTTCTCGTCGGTCATCTCGAGAGGCCGGACGGCGAGCGCGGCAGCGTTAACGCCACCGACGAACCAGCGCCGATCGAGCGGGAGCCAGCGTCACACGCGCAGGGAAGAAAAGCAATGGCGTTCACAAAAACGACACATCACAGGAGCGCGCTTTCACAAAATCGACACACGGTCCCCGCAGCGGACGTTCACAAAAACGACACACGGTCCCCGCAGCGGACGTTCACAAAATCGACACACCGTCCCCGCAGCGGACGTTCACAAAAACGACACAACCCCCAAACGCGAGACCGACACGCTTGCGCAGGGGTGACATTCATCGTGCAGAACCGCATCGAGCAGTGTCTCGAGTTGTTTGCCGCCGTCGAGCGTTTTCCAATGTTTCCCGTCGTTCTTCAACCGCCGATTGCAAAGGAGTAACTAACGTGCGTGCGCACCGAACTCTGATCGTCTCGCTGGTTCTCGCCATCGTCCTCGCCGTGCCGGCCGGCGCCGCCGCGAGACGCCTGATCATCGGCGGCTCGACGTCGGTCCTCCCCCTTGCCGAGAAACTCGCCGCGGCCTACCACAAGGCGTTCCCGAAGATCCCTGAACCGAAGGTCGGCGGCGGGCAGTCGGACATCGGCATCAGCGGCGCCGCGAGCGGACGCTTCGACATCGGCGACTCCTCGCGCAACCCGATCAAAGGCGTCGACCCGCACGGGCTCGTGTTCACGAAGATCGCGCGCGATGGCGTATGCGTCATCACGAACGACCAGAACCCACTCTCCAACCTGTCTGTGGAAAGCGTCGAAGGCATCTTCACGGGTCGCATTCGCGATTGGAGTGAAGTGCCGGGATCCGCCATCAGCGGCCCGATCGACTTGTTCGACCGCGACGGCGCGTCGGGTACCCAGGACGCCTTCCAGAACATCTTCCTCGGGGAAACCCTCAAGATCTCCCCAAGCGCGACGGCGGAGACCTCAAACGGCCTCGAGCAGAGCGCGGTGTCCGCGGACAAACAGGCGATCGGCTTCGTCTCCTTCGCGTACACCGCCGGCGTCAACGCGGTCGGCTACGAGGGCATCGCCTGCAACCTGCGCAACGCTAAGTCGGAGCAGTACGGCGGCGTGCGTAACTTCTGGATGGTCACCAAAGGCGTGCCGAAAGGCGAAGCCGCGAAGTTCATCAACTGGGTCATCAGCGGGAACAAGATCACCAAAGCGATCATCAACTCCAGCTGGATAGCCGTCTACTGAGGAGGTGTCCACAGGCGCTCACAGCGAGGCACGCCGCCGGTCGGGCGCCAACGCGGATAAGCGCGCCGAGCGTACGCTCGGCGCGCTGGCGGTCGCCGTGCTGGTCCTGATCGGGCTGATGGTCCTCACCGTTGCGATCAAGGCGTGGCCGTCGTTCTCGGCCAACGGCTTCTCCTGGTTCGGTCCGGGCGGCGACGTCGTGACGCAGTTCCGTGCGATGCACGCGGGCGTCGCCCTGCCCGGACACTCGCTGCTGTACTTTCGTGCGTGGCCGCTGATCTGGGGCACGCTGGTGGTGACGGTCATCGCGGTCCTCGTCGGCGTGGCGGTCGCCACGCTGACGGCGATCTTCCTGACCGAGTTCGCGCCGCAGGGAGTGCGACGCGTGCTGGAACCGGTCGTGCGGCTGCTCGCCGGTGTGCCGTCGGTCGTCTACGGGCTGGTCGGGATCCTCGCGATCGCGCCGTGGATCAACGAACACCTGATCAGCAACGCGCGCAGGCAGTCGGTGGCCTACGTCGTGCAGCTCAACGGGGCCGACCTGATGACCGCCTCGCTGATCCTGACGATCATGATCATGCCGATCATGATCGCGCTCAGCGCGGATGCGCTCTCGTCGGTGCCGAGCACCTGGCGGGAAGGCTCGGTCGCGCTGGGCGTGAACCGCTGGCGCACGATCTGGCGGGTGTCGCTGCGCACCGCCCGTCCGGCGATCGCGGCGGCGACCGTGCTCGCCACCGCGCGCGCCCTCGGCGAGGCGATCATGCTCGCGATGGTCTCCGGCGGGCGCCCGTTCGCCGCGAACCCGCTCGACGGGCTGACCTTCTTCTTCGAGCCGGTCCAGCCGCTCGGGGCGACGATCGTGCAGGAGTTCGGCGGGCAGACGACAGGCCCGCTCGCCAGCACGATCTATGCGATCGCCGCCGTGCTGCTGTTCTCGGCGGCACTGCTGTCGCTCGCCGGATGGGCGGTCAAGCAGCCGCTCAAGCGCTACGGGATCGGCGTCTGATGGCGAGCGCGGAGCTCGCGGCCGCGAAGGCGCCGCCCGCGATAGTGCACCCGCCGCGCGATCGCACCTCCTCCTGGCCGCTGGCCGACCGGATCGGCTACTGGCTCTGCTGGCTCACGGGGATCGGGCTCTGTGTCGTCGCAGCGGCGATCGTCCTCTTCATGCTCGTCAAGGGAATCTCCTATCTGCGCCCCGGGCTGTTCCTCGAATCGCCCGCGCCATCCCTGCACCAGAGCCAGTCCGGCGGGTTCCTGGACCCGATCATCGGCACGCTGATCGTCACAGCGGTCGGCATCGCGCTCGCTGCTCCAGCCGGGGTGGCGATCGCCTGCTGGCTGTCGGAGTACGGACGCCCGAGGCCGCTCGCGCGGGCGGTGGAGTCCGGGGTCGAGATGATCGCCGGCGTGCCCAGCATCGTGCTCGCGATCTTCGGGCTGATCATCTTCTCGCAGGGCTTCCTAGCGTTCCTGTCGCAGCGGGCGAGCGACGGGACCGTCACCGCGCAGTCCTTCCTCGTGGCCGGAGTCGTGCTCGCGGTCCTCGCGCTGCCGCTGATCGTTGGCGCCACGCGCGAGGCGCTGGCACAGATACCGGGCCACCTGCGCGAGGCCTCCTACGCGCTCGGCAAGACGCGCGTCACGACGATCCGCAACGTGCTGCTGCCCGCGATCCGGCCGGGCATCGCCAGCGGCGTAGTGCTCGGCATCGGGCGCATCATCGGCGACACCGCGATCATCGTGATCCTGCTCGGCTCGACCCTGAAGAACGAACCCACCGGCAGCGTCCCGCTGCTCAGCACGCTGCGCGGGACCGGCTCGACGCTCACCAGCTACGTCTACGGAAACTCCCCGGCGGGCGAAGGGAACGCACCGCAGAAGGCCTATGCGGCGGCGTTCGTGCTGCTCGTGATCGTGCTGCTGCTCAACGGGCTCGTCACGCGGCTCACCAACCCGAGCGACCGCGCGATGGCGCCTCGACTGGCGAGATGGCTCTCGCTGAGGATGAAGGGATGAGCACGACCGATCCGATGATGCCGCCGCCGGTCCGGAGGATCGCGCTCGACGGCGAGCCGCGCGTCGCCCCTGCTGCAGACGTCAACGGCGTCACGCCCGCGCCCGCGGCCAACCCGCGCCCCCCGAAGGCGGAGGCGCAGGTGCGCGAGCGGATGAGAGCCGAGTCGCTGTGGCTCGCCTACGGCGCGAACTGGGTGGTGCGGGACGTCACGCTGCCGGTGCGCCAGGGCGAGGTGCTGGCGCTCATAGGCGCCTCGGGCTCGGGCAAGACCACCCTCCTGCGCTCGCTCAACCGTCTCACCGAGGTCACCGACGGCGCCGCCCGCAGCGGGCGCATCACGCTCGACGGCCAGGAGATCTACGAGCTCGAGGTCAACGACCTGCGCCGGCGCGTCTCGATGGTCTTCCAGCAGCCGAACCCGTTCCCGATGAGCATCTTCGACAACGTCGCCTACGCCCTGGCCGAGCAGCGTCCGCCTCGCGGCGCGCGCCGCCGAAGGCGCAGCACCGAGCTCGAAGCGGCCGTCGAAGACGCCCTGCGCAGGGCCGGCCTCTATGAGGAGGTCGCAGGCGATCTCGGCCACCCGGCGCTGAAACTCTCCGGCGGCCAGCAGCAGCGGCTGTGCATCGCACGCGCGCTCGCCGCCGGTCCCGAGGTGCTGCTGCTCGACGAGCCCTGCTCGGCGCTCGACCCTATCTCCACCGCGACGATCGAGGAGCTGATCGTCGGCCTGCGCGAGAGCGTTGCGATCGTGATCGTCACACACAACCTCCAGCAGGCGTTCCGCGTGGCCGACCACGTGGCGTTCATGCACCTCGGCGAGCTCGTCGAGTACGGACCCAGCGCGCAGGTCTTCGACCGCCCCAGCAAGCAACGCACGCGCGAGTACATCAGCGGAGCCTTCGGATGAGGCTCGCCGCGCTCGCGCTCGCCGCGCTCGCGCTCACAGGCTGCGAGACGAGCCAGGAAAAGAGCGCGAAGCTCGAACGCGCGGCGAAGCTGGCCGACCGGGGAGCGCTCTCGCAGAGGGGCCTCTCGATAACGCGCGAGAGCGCGGAGGTGAGGGTCCTCGGCGCAGCCATCGTGCGCGACTCCGAAGGCGCGGCCGCGATCGTGACGTTGAGCAACTCCTCCTCACGCGCGCTTCGCACGGTGCCGATCGCGATCACCGTCAGGAACGCCGCCGGCGTGACCGTCTTCCAGAACGACGCGCCCGGACTCGAAGCCGCGCTGGTGTCGGTCCCATCGCTTGCGCCGCACAGCGAGGTCACGTGGGTCGACGACCAGGTGCCGGCGAACGGCGCGCCGGCCTCCGCCACGGCACGCGTGGGGGAAGCGCCGGCGGTCGCTGGTAGCCTGCCCCAGCTCGGCGTCGACGGGCTCCATCTGATCGAAGACCCGAGCAGCGGCATGGGCGCCGCCGGAGCCGTCAGCAACCGCTCGCAGATCTCGCAGCGGAACCTCGTCGTCTTCGTCGTCGCGAGGCGCGCCGGCCAGATCGTCGCCGGCGCGAGAGCCGTGCTCCCCGAAGTCCCCGCCGGATCCTCGACCTCCTTTCAGGCGTTCTTCATCGGCGATCCGCACGGCGCGCAGCTGCAGGCGATCGCCCCGCCGACCACGCTGGGGTAGCTCGCGCGTCGGGAAGTCCAGTCAAAGCGGCCTGCGACGCCGCTGCTTGAGCGTGATCCCCTCGAGCACGTGGGCGACCGTCTCGCATGAGTCGACCGCCGCCTCGAGCGACTCGAATATGTCCTTCCAGCGGATCACGACCATCGGGTCGATGCCGCCGGCGAACAGCGAGGCGACGCCGTCGCGCTGCAGGCGATCGCCCTCGTTCTCGAGGCGATGGATCTCAACGAGATGCGGAGCCAGCTCCGTACCGGTGCGCAGGCCGCGCAGCGCCTGGGCAATCTGCTCGCCGGCACCGACGAGCACCTCGGTGAAGGCGACCGCCTGCTCCATCGGCGCCTCTACGCCGTAAAGTCCGAGCTGGGCGGCAACGTGCTCAGAGTAATCGACGATGTCGTCGAGCGCCGTCGCCAGCACGTAGCCGTCGCCGGCGTCGAACGGCGCCCGCACCCGTCCGCGCCCGGCCAGGCGGTGGATGATGTCATGGGTGATGCGATCGCCTTCCTGCTCGCAGACCTTCAGGTCCTGGGCGAGCGCCGCGCGCTCGGGATAGTCGACGAGCAGCTCGTTCAAAAGCAGTCCGCAGCGCTGCACGTTGCGCCCGGCCTCCTCGACGAGCTCCATCAGGGTGCCGTCGAGGTTGCGCCGCAGCAGGCTCATGCGGCGAGAATATTGACCCGGCGAACGCACGTGATCCCTTTCACGCCTTTTTTACAGCTCGATCACGAGTTTGCAACTCCTTGACCGTAGGACACTGCGACGCTACGCGTCGTGGCAGCCTTCCCGGAGAGTAGGGACATCCTCTACGTCGGCGAGCTCGAGATCCGGCTGGACGAGGGGCTCGTGCTCGCCACGGGACGGGCGCTCATGCTCTCGGTGCGCGAGTTCGAACTCCTGGTGGCACTGGCGAGACGCTCGGGCGCGATCATCACGCGCGAGGAGCTCTACGACACCGTGTGGGGAGGCGATCTGCGACCGGGCGACCGTTCGGTGGACGTGTACGTCAGCAAGCTGCGCAGCAAGCTCGAGGAGGCCCTGCCGGACCGGCGCTTCATCCACACGCATCCGGGATTCGGCTACCGCTTCCAGCCTCAGCCTTCACGAAATGTTCACATGGAGACCGCTGGCGGCTGAGGACACTGTTTGGACACGTTGGATCGGGGCACCAGCGTGGTCTATGCGTTGTCCCTAACAATCCACCAGAGGAGACGCAGTGATCAAGAACAAGATGAGCGCGCTCGCAGGTTGCGCGTTGCTCGCGTTGGGTCTGGCCGCGTGCGGCAGCTCCAGCAAATCAAGCACCTCGGCCACCACCGCCTCCAGCAAGACCACGATCTCGGGTGCCGGCTCGACGTTTGCTGCCCCCGTCTACGAACAGTGGGCCTCGGCGCAGTCCGGCCTGACCGTCAACTACCAGGCCGTCGGCTCCGGCGCCGGTCTCACCGCGATTGAGAACAAGACCGTCGACTTCGGAGCGAGCGACCCGCCGCTGAAACCCGCCGACGAAGCGACGATCGCGAAAAACGGCAGCCCGGCCGTGCAGATCCCAATGTTCCTCGGCGCGATCACCGTCTCCTACAACCTGCCTGGCGTGAAGAGCGGCCTGAAGCTCGAAGGCAAGACGATCGCCAACATGTACCTCGGCAAGATCAAAACGTGGAACAACGCCGAAATCATGGCGCTGAACCCGGGGGTCAAGCTCCCCAGCACCGCGATCACCCTGATCCACCGCTCGGACTCCTCCGGTACGACCTCGGGCTTCACGAGCTTCCTGTCCGAGGTCGACCCCGAATGGAAGAGCAAGGTCGGCGAAGGCAAGACCGTGCAGTGGCCGACGGGCACGGGCGCCAAGGGCAACGCCGGGGTTGCCGGCGCGGTCTCGCAGACGGTCGGCGCGGCCGGCTACGTTGAGCAGGCCTACGCGCTCACGCACAGCTTCACCGTCGCATCGGTGAAGAACAAGGCCGGGACCTTCGTCGAACCGTCGCTGGCCTCGACGAGCGCGGCCGGCGAAGGGGTCAAGGTGCCGACGAACCTCGGCATCAAAGTCATCAACTCGGCGGCACCGACCGCCTACCCGATCACCTCGCAGACGTTCATCGTCGTCAACAAGGACCTCTGCAAGGCCGGCATCCCGGGCGGCGAAGCGGCCGCCAAGGGCGTGGTCAAGTTCCTCGACTACGGGCTCGGGGAAGGACAGGCGATCCTCTCCAAGGCCGACTACGCCGCCCTGCCCGCCGCGATCCTCGCCAAGTCCAAGGAAGCGGTGGCGGGCCTGCAATGCAATGGAGCGTCGCTCGGCGGGTGAGCCCTGCCTACCGCAGCCGCGGATCCTGACCGGATAGCCTTCGGTCGTGGAGGCGGCATCTGCTTCCAGTGGTGACCGCTCGGTTCTCGAGCGGTCACCACTGGCTCGATTACCGGATCGGGCGCTCAAGTACGGGCTGACGGCGCTCGCGGCGCTGATCGTGGCGCTGATCGTCTACTTCTTCGTCCGCCTGTTCGGCGAAGCCAGGCCCGCGTTCGCCAGGGAAGGCGTGTTCGGCTTCGTGTTCGGAAACGACTGGAACGTCAGCGCCGAACACTTTGGCGCGCTGCCGCTCGTCGTGGGCACACTCATCACCTCCGCGCTCGCGCTCTTGATCGGCGTGCCGGTGGCGGTCGCCACCGCCATCTACGCGACCGAGCTGTGCCCGCTGCGGCTGCGCGCGCCGTTGACCGTGCTGGTCGAGCTGCTCGCCGCGGTGCCCTCGGTCGTGTACGGGCTGTGGGGCATCTTCTTCCTCGCGCCCAAGCTCCAGCCGGCCGAGCAGTGGGTGGCTGACCGGCTGTCGTTCATCCCCTTCATCGGCGGCGGCGTCGTGATCATCCCCAACTACTTCATCGCCGGCCTGGTCCTCGCGATCATGATCCTGCCGATCGTCAGCGCGATCAGCCGCGAGGTGATGGCGACGGTGCCATCCGACCACAAGGAAGCGGCGCTGGGCCTGGGCGCCACCCGCTGGGAGATGATCCGCATGGCCGTCCTGCCCTACTGTCGCTCCGGCATCGTCGGCGGGGCGATGCTCGGCCTCGGCCGTGCGATCGGCGAGACGATCGCCGTGACGATTCTGATCGGCGACGCACCGCGGCTCGGCTCGCACCTGTTCCAGCAGGGATACAGCCTCGCAGCGGTGATCGCCAACGAGTTCGGCGAGGCCCAGGGCCTGCACCGCTCGGCGCTGTTCGCCGCCGGCCTGGTGCTGTTCGTGCTGACGCTGCTGGTCAACGGAGTCGCGCGCGTGCTGGTCGTCAGAGCAGCCCGCGGGACCCGGCAGGCGCCGCCGGTGGAGCAGGGAGGCGCGGGAGGCCTGCTGGCCGGCGCCGCGGCCGGCGCATGAGCCCGCGCGGCGCCTCGACCGATCGGCTCGGCCGGTTCGCCGTCAGCTCCGCGCGCCGGCGCAGGGACAGGATGGCGCGCACGAGCGTCCTCGCTGCCACGGTGATCGCACTCGTGCCGCTGGTGCTGATCGTCTACTACCTGCTGCGCAAGGGACTTGGCTCCTGGAGCGCGAGCTTCTTCACGACCGACCCGACCGGCAACACGTTCTTCGGCGGCGCGAACATCGGCGGGATCAAGAGCGCGATCCTCGGGACGATCGAGATCGTGGCGCTCGCGTCGGCGATCGCGATCCCGATCGGGGTCGGCGTCGCGGTATGGCTGGTCGAGTACGGGCGCAGCAGCCGGTTCGCCCAAACGGTGCGCTTCTTCGTGGACGTGCTCACCGGCGTGCCATCGATCGTCTTCGGCCTGTTCGTCTATATCGTGCTGGTCATCGGCACCGGCAGCTCATACGCCGGCTACAAGGGGTCGATCGCGCTTTCGCTGCTGATGCTGCCGATCGTCATCCGCTCGGCCGAAGTGATCCTGCTGCTGGTCCCCTCGGCCCTGCGCGAGTCGGCGCTGGCTCTCGGTGCGCCCCGCTGGAGGGTGATCTTCAACATCGTCCTGCCGGCCGCGCTCCCGGGCCTCGTCACCGGCGTGCTGCTCGCGATCGCCCGCGCGGCCGGCGAGACCGCGCCGCTACTGTTCACCGCGGCGTACACGCACACGACCACCTTCAACATGGGCCAGTTCATGAACTCGCTGCCTGTGCAAATCTACAACGACGTCACATCGCCGACCACGGCCGTGGTCAACCGCGCCTGGGGGGCCGCGCTCACTCTCGTCGTCATGATCCTGCTGCTCAATCTCGTCGCCCGCCTGATCTCGCGAAGGAGCCGCCTTGCATGACATCTCGCCGACCGACCTCGAACGTGGCTGACATGCAGCCCGACAGCAGATCCGAGGTCGACGAGCATGGCCGCGACGCGCTGACATCGGGCACAGGCGCGGCCTCGACTGCTGCCACGCCGTCGGGGGTCATCACGGCCGTCCCAGTCGAGCCCGGGCTGAGCGTGCGGCTGGAGCAGCTGCGCGCCTTCTACGGAGGGGTCGAACAGGTCAAGGGCGTCGATCTCGAATTCCGGGCCAACGAGGTCACGGCGATCATCGGCCCGTCGGGCTCTGGCAAGTCCACGCTCATCCGCTGCATCAACCGCATGCACGAGGAGATCCCGGGAGCCCACGCCGAAGGGCGCGTGATGCTCGAGGACCTCGATGTGTACGACACCGGGGTGGATGTCGTGGCGGTGCGACGGGCGATCGGCATGGTCTTTCAGAAGCCCAACCCCTTCCCGACGATGTCCGTCTTCGACAACGTCGCCGCGGGTCCGCGCCTGAGCGCGAGCCGGCGCGGCGACATGCGCGCGCGAGTCGAGTCGGCGCTGCGCAGCGCAGGCCTGTGGGATGAGGTCTCCGAGCGCCTCGATGAGCCCGGGGCAGGTCTCTCGGGAGGGCAGCAGCAGCGCCTGTGCATCGCGCGCTCGCTCGCCGTCGACCCCGGCGTGATCCTGATGGACGAGCCGTGCTCGGCGCTCGACCCGATCGCGACCCTGAAGATCGAGGAGCTGATCGATCAGCTCAAGGCGCGCGTGACGATCGTGATCGTGACGCACAACATGCAGCAGGCGGCGCGCGTGGCCGATCGCACCGCCTTCATGCTCGACGGAAGGCTCGTCGAGGTCGGCCCGACGCAGGAGATCTTCACCAATCCCAGCGATCCGCGCACCGAGGAATATGTCACCGGGAAGTTCGGCTGACGCCGACGGCAGCGATGCGCGGCCGCCGCAGCAGGACGCCGGCGCAGCGCTCGGCACGTTCGAGGACGCTGCGGCCGGCGGCGCTCTGCAAGGACGCGCGCACTTCCAGCGGCAGCTGCGCGAGCTCGAAGCCCATGCGCTCGGTGGCCTCGATCTGATCGTCGAGCAGCTCGACCGCGTGCTCGAGGCGCTCGACCACCAGGACGTCGAGCTGGCGCAGATGGTGATCGCCGATGACGACCGCGTCGACGGGCGCTACCTGGAAGTGCACCAGGGGATCCTCTCGCTGCTCGCTCTGCAGGCGCCCGTGGCAGGCGACCTGCGGCTCGTCGCGGCCCTGCTTCACATGATCAAGCACATCGAGCGGATGGGCGATCAGTGCGTGAACATCGCGAAGATGATCCCGCTCTCCGGATACGAGCCGCCGGTGCGGCGCGAGCTGCTCGAGGCGCTCGCCAAGATGGGCGCGTTCGCGCGCTCGGAGGTCGTACAGTGCAAGGCCGCGTTCGCCGGTCGAGACATCGGCCTGGCCGAGGATCTCGTCCGCCAGGATCGCGAGATCAACCGTCTCAACCGCGAGATCTTCAGGCTTGCGATCGAAATCGGCGATGAGCCCGACACGCGCGAGTGGGCGATGCACATGACCCTCGTCGCGCGGGCGCTCGAGCGGATCGGCGACAACGCGGTGGACATCGGCGAGCAGGTGGCGTTCGTTGTGACGGGTCTCTTCAGGGAGTTCTCCGACTCCTCACATCCTCCCGGCGTTCCCGCCGACGCAGCACCCGACGCCACGCCGGAAGCCTTCTAGCGCAGCGAGCCCCGCAAACAGCGAACGGCACCTGTGAACATCGTGTGACGTTCGCTTGCGGAGCTGCCGCGCGTCCCCTCGATCACCTAGACTGCACCGCGATGACGGCAAGCGTGCGCGCCGACGACCGGGGGGCCTCGTCAACAGCTTCTGACGGCACGCCCCCGGCCTCTGCATCACTGCGAATCGCGGTTCTCGATCGCGACAGCGGCTTCATCCAGGTGCTGAGCAAGCGCTTGGACCGGCTCGGCTGGGAGCACCGTGTGCTCGCCAGCCCGGTCCCGACGGAGGCTGTCGTGTCGATGCGCCTGAGCGCCCTGGTCGTCGACCTGACCGTGCTCGGGCCGCAGGCCTGGAGCTGGCTGGAGCGGCTGTGCGCGGGCCTGCCGGAGCTCGGCATCGTAGTTTGCACCGGCCCCTCGACCGTGGCCCAGCGGGTGCGCGGACTGCGGCTAGGCGCCGACGACTGGATCACCAAGCCGTGCCATCCCGAGGAAGTCATCGCGCGCGTGCAGAGCGTCGTGCGCCGCCGGCGGCGCAGCACGAGCAGGGTCGAGGCCAAGCCGGTCGTCGCCGGCGAGGTCGTGATTCGCGCGGATCGCTTCCAGGCGTTCGTCGGCGAGCAGAGCATCGATCTGACCAGACGCGAGTTCGAGCTGATCGAGCTGCTCGCGGCCGCCGAGGGGCGGGTGCTGGAGCGCGAGGAGATCTACTCCCGCCTATGGGGCTACACGATGGTCCGCGGCGACCGCTCGGTCGACGTGTTCGTGCGCAAGCTCCGCCAGAAGCTCGAGAAGGCCTCCCCGGCATGGCGTTACATCCACACCCATTTCGGCATCGGCTACCGCTTCGCCGCCGAATCGCTCGAGGTCATCGACCCGAACGACGTGCCCTCGTCAATTCCCGCCGCCTGGGACGCCCGCGATAAGGGCAAGCTCACGGGGTCGCATGAGGACCACGAGCTCGCCGCTCGCGTCCTCTAGCCGGACGACCGCCAGACCGCCCTTCTTCAGATCCACGCGGCCGCCCGTGAGCTCCGCGACCACCTGCGAGAGGTCGGGCTCGTGGCCGACGAGAAGCACGCGTCCATCGACCCCGACCGGCGCCATCGTCTCGATGGCGTGCGCGGCGTCGAAGCCGCCGCTCAGCGGCTGGTGCACGCGCAATCGCGCGCGCGCCTCCTTGCTCCAGCTCTCCGCGGCCAGCTCCGCCGTCTGGCGCGCGCGCACCTTTGGGCTGAACAGCACAGCGTCGAAGGCCGCGCCCATTCGCACCAGCGCGGCGCCCGCGGCGCGCGCCTGCTGCTCGCCGTGCTCGGTGAGGCGGCGTTCGGCATCTGGCCGAGCGCCATGAGGCTCCGCCTCGGCATGACGTAGTAGCCAGAGCTGACGAGCCATGTCCCCTCGGGCTGCAGACTAGCGCGTGCAATTCACCATCGCCGCGAGGTCTGGGTGAATCCCGGGTGAGATATTCCGGCACGGCGCCTCAGGGTGTAGCTTGAATGAATCATGGACGGCGATCCTCAGCACACCCGGACCGAGCCTACGACAACCGCGGCCGCCGTCGCCGAGGGCGGCGACGATCCGTCGCTGTACCTGAATCGCGAGCTCTCCTGGCTGGACTTCAACGACCGCGTGCTGCAGCTCGCCGAAGATGAGCGCCTGGCGCTGCTCGAGCGCGTCAAGTTCTGCGCGATCTACACGACCAACCTCGACGAGTACTACATGGTCAGGGTTGCCGGTCTGCGCGACCAGATCGACGCCGGCGTGGAGAACCCGAGCCAGGACGGCCTGCTGCCTTCCGAGACGATCGCGTTGATCCGCCAGCGCGTGCTGGAGCAGGGCAGGCGCCTGACCGACTGCTTCGAAGGATCGCTGCGACCGGCGCTGGCGGATCACGACATCCCGGTGGTCGGCGTCGAGGACCTCGACGATGAGCGGCGCAGCGAGCTCGCGAGGCACTTCCAGCAGGCGATCTTCCCTGCGTTGACGCCGCTCGCGGTCGCACCGGGTCGCCCCTTCCCCTACATCTCCAACCTCTCGCTCAGCCTTGCCGTGCTCGTCCACGACCCGATCGGCGATCAGACGGTGTTCGCGCGCGTGAAGGTCCCGACCGAGATCCTGCCGCGCTTCGTGACCGTCAGGCAGCCGGCGCCGGCCCCACCGCTGCTGGTGCCGCTCGAGGACGTCATCGCCCACCATCTCGACGCGCTCTTCCCGGGGATGGAGATCGCCGACTACGGGTTCTTTCGCGTCACCCGCGATGCCGACCTCGAGGTGTCCGATGACGCCGCCGATCTGCTGCAGGCGGTGGAGGACGAGCTGCGCCGGCGGCGCTTCGGCGAGGTGGTGCGCGTCGAGGTCGGCGCCCGGGGCTCGGAGCAGCTGCGGGCGGAGCTGGCCGAACTGCTCGGCGTGCAGGACGACGAGGTCTACCCTGTCGATGGCCTGCTCGACATGGGCGCGCTGTGGCAGGTCGTCAAACTCCCCGGCCATGCCGAGCTGCGCGAAGAGCTGCCGATCGGAGTCACGCACCCGCGCCTGCTGCGCCACGAGGGGGAGCGGCCGGACGTGCTCGGCGCGATGCGCGAAGGCGACCTCCTCGTCCACCACCCCTACATCTCCTTCGCGACCTCCGTGGAGCGCTTCGTCGAGCAGGCCGTCGCCGACCCGAACGTGCTCGCGATCAAGCAGACCGTCTATCGCACGAGCGACGACTCGCCGCTGGTGCCGGCGCTGATCGGCGCAACCGAACGCGGCAAGCAGGCGGTCGCGCTGGTGGAGCTCCAGGCGCGCTTCGACGAGCGCATGAACATCCACTGGGCCAAGGCGCTCGAGGAGGCTGGCGTGCACGTCGTCTACGGCCAGCCGGCGCTGAAGACGCACGCGAAGTGCGTGCTCGTGGTCCGCCGCGAGGGCGACGGCGTTCGCAATTACGTCCACATCGGCACCGGCAACTACCACTCGACGACCGCGCGCCTGTACACGGACTTCGGCCTGTTCACGTGCGACGAGCAGATCGGGGCGGACGTCGCGGACATGTTCAACTACCTGACCGGGTTCGGACGCCAGCTGCACTACCGCAAGGTGCTGTTGGCACCCGATCACCTGCGCGACGGCATCATCGATGAGATCGAGCGGACGATCGCCGCGCACTCGGAGCAGTCGCCGGCGCGTATCGCGATGAAGATGAACGCGCTGGTCGACGGACGCTGTATCCGCGCGCTCTACAAGGCCTCACAGGCGGGCGTGCGCGTCGACCTCAACGTGCGCGGCATCTGCTGTCTGCGACCCGGGCTCGACGGGATCTCCGAGAACATCCGCGTCGTCTCGATCGTCGGCCGCCTGCTCGAGCACTCGCGCGTGTACGCGTTCGAGCGCGACGGCGAGCAGACCTTCTACATCGCCTCGGCCGACCTGATGCCGCGCAACCTCGACCACCGCGTCGAGCTCGCTGTGCCGGTCGCGGCCGAGGAGCTCAAGGCCGAGCTGCTCGACACGCTCGAACGCGCCTTCGCGGACAACCAGAACTCGTGGCAGCTCGACGGCGAAGGCGTGTGGCACCGTCGCTCGGTCGAGCCCGGCGAACGTCCTCGCAGCCTCCAGCTCGAGCTGGCGGAGCTGTACGCGGCGCGAGCCCTCGCCGAGCGCAGCTCTCGCGATCGCGAGGTCGCCCCCGTCGACGAGCGTCAGCCGGCCGCGGCGGCCGGGAGCGCGTCGAGCGTCTCCTTCAGCTCGTCCACCGACTGGTAGTCGAGCCCGAGCAGGTGATCGTGGCGGTGCCGGACGACGCCCTGCTCGTCGATGACGATCACCGCGCGCTTCGTCCCCATCCGTGACGAGTGCGCGCTGTAGGCGCTCGCCACGCTCCCGTCCACGTCCGCCAGAAGCGGAACCGTGAGGCCGTTCTTCTCGATGAACCCGCGATGCGAGTCGAGGTCCTGCGACGATATGCCGAGCACCGTCGCGTCCAACGCCGCGAAGTCATCCGCGCGATCGCGGTAGGAGCAGAACTGTTTCGTGCACACCATCGTGTTGTCGCCCGGATAGAAGAGCAGCACGACGCGCTCACCGCGATGATCGGAGAGCCGGAAGGGCCCGGCCGTGCCGGGAAGCTCGAAGTCGGGCGCCGGTTCGCCGACCTGCGGGGTCTTGGCCATGTTCGCTCACCCTCCCTCGTCGTGTGTACGGGACGCGATGCGGCGCGCTCGCAGCATAACGATCGGCGCCCGCGGCTCGGACCGGAGCGCCGAACGCGTGCGGGGGTACGCTAGAAAGACGCGATGCGCCCCCGCCTCCTCACCAGCGTCGCACTTGCCGCAGGCTGCCTGTTGCTCGCCGCATGCGGCGGTAGCGCGCCGGCGGACACCTCCACGCCGACCGTCAGCAGGGCCGCGATTCCCTCGGCTGCAAGCGCCTCCACGCAGCGACTGCTCGACTGGCCGGAGTTCGGGCTCGATCCGCAGCGCAGCGACGTCAGCGAACTCGCGACCGGGATCACGAGCGCGAACGTGGCCCATCTGCACCAGCTGACCGTCACGCTGCCCGGCACCGTCGACTCCTCGCCGATCTACCTGCACGGCGTGCTCGTCGACGGAGCGGTGCACGACGTGATCATCCTCACCACGACGTACGGCAGGACGATCGCGCTCGATGCCGGCAGCGGCAGGATCCTGTGGACCTTCACCCCGGCGGGCTACGGCGGGTGGGCGGGCAGCGCGCAGATCACCGTCTCGAGCCCGCTCGCCGACCCTGATCGCCAGTTCGTCTACGCCACCTCGCCGAACGGGCTGATCCACAAGCTCTCGCTCACCGACGGCAGCGAGGACTCGAGCGGGGCCTGGCCGGTGAAGATCACGCGCGACCCCACCCACGAGAAGCTCGGCGCGGCTCTCAACATCGACGGCCCGGACATCGTCGCGGCGACCAGCGGCTACCTCGGCGACATCCCTCCCTATCAGGGGCATGTGGTCCTGATCGACCGCGCCAGCGGCCGGCTGCTGAGGGTGTTCAACACGCTCTGCTCCAACCGCCGCGAACTGCAGATCCCAAGCACGTGCCCGGCGAGCGACTCGGCGATCCTGTCGCGAAGCGGGCCGGTGGTCGAGCCGGGGGGCCAGCGGATCCTGATCGACACCGGCAACGGGCCGTGGAACGGCAGCACGAACTTCGGCGACAGCGTGCTCGAGCTCAGCTTCCCCGGCCTGAACCTGCTCCAGTCCTTCACGCCGACCGACCAGGAACAGCTCAACACCAGCGACACCGATCTCGGCTCGAGCGCCCCGGTGCTGCTCGGGGAAGGCCGCGTCGTGCTGGCCGGCAAGGACGGCGTGATGCGCGTGCTCGCGCTTGCGCGCCTGGACGGCCATCCGCCTGGCAGCCCGCAGGCACGACGGCATCCGCTCGGCGGGGAACTGCAGCACCTGGAAATACCCGGCGGCGGCGAGCTCTTCACCGCACCGGCGGTCTGGCGACGGGACGGCCACACGACGATGTTCATCGCCGACGAAAATGCGACCGCGGCCTATGTGCTGCGCGGCGGCCGGCTCTATCAGGCGTGGGAGAACGACAAACCCGGCACGAGCCCCGTGATGGCCGGAGGGCTGCTGTACGTCTACGACCCTTCCAGTGGCGGGATCTACGTCTACCGGCCGGGCTCCTCGCGACCGATCGTCAAGCTTCCCGGCGAACCCGGGCACTGGAACAGCCCGATCGTGGTCGACGGCCACGTCGTCGAGCCGGAGGGCAACGCCAACGACCACCAACTCGCGGGCACGATCGAGATCTTCTCGACGGGCTAGAGGCCGTAGGCTTCGAGCAGCCTCAGCCAGACCTCGCTGCGGGTGGGGAAGCAGGGAACGGCGTGCCACAGGAGCTCGAGCGGCACCTCGCCGATGACCGCGATCGTCGCCGCGTGCAGCGACTCGGCGACCTCGACACCGGTGAAGGTCGCCCCGACGATCACCCGGCGGTCCTCGTCGACGACGATGCGAACCGTTCCGGGGGCGCCGATCCCGACGAAGCGCCCGCCCGAGTTGTCCCCGACCGGCTGATCGACGGCGCGAGCGTTCAGACCGGCCTCGGCGGCGCTCGCCAGCGTGTGCCCCACCGCCGCCACCTGCGGCTCGGTGAAGATCACGCGCGGCGCCATGGTTCCATCGCTCAGCAGCGGTAGCGGGCGACCGAGGATGTCGGCGGCGGCGAGACGCGCCTGGTACTTGCCCATGTGCGTGAGAAGCGCGCGCCCATTGGCATCTCCTACGACATACAGCCAGTCGCGACCGGGCACTCGCATCTTCTCGTCGACCTCGACGAACCTCCCTGGCTCGAGCCCCAGCGACTCGAACCCCGGTGGATAGCTGTGCGGTGCTCGCCCGACCGCGACCAGCAGCTGCGCAGCGGTGAACGAGCGACCGTCCTCGGCCTCGAGCGTGACCTGGCCGCCGGAGTCCTCTCGTCGCACAGCCGCGACCCTCGCGCCGAGGACGACCTCAACGCCGAGTCGATCGAGCGATTCGCGCACGAGCTCCGCGGCGAACTCCTCCTCGCCGGGGATCAGTCGCGGTTCAGCCTCGACGATCGTCACGCGCGCTCGGAGCGAGGCATAGGCATCGGCCATCTCGACGCCGACCACGCCGCCGCCGAGCACGAGCAGCGAGGAGGGGATCGCGCTTGCGGTGGTGACCTCGCGGTTCGTCCACGGCACGGCCTCGCGCAATCCGGGGATGGGCGGGATCGCCGCACGGCTGCCGGGCGCGAGGACCACGGCGCGACGAGCCCGCAGGGTCGCCTCGCCGACGGTGACCTCACGCTCGCCGCTCACGATGCCCCGACCGCGCACGAGCGTGACCGAGCGTTCCTCGAGCCACGGCAGCTGAGCGGCGTCGTCGAGCCCATGGATCAATTCGTCGCGACGGCGCAGGACAGCGCCGACGTCGAGCTCGCCGCCAGCTGCCTCGGCCGCCCCCGGCACGCGGCGCGCCTCGGCGAGCGCCTGGGCGGGCCGCAGCAGAGCCTTGGACGGTATGCAGGCGTAGTAGGAGCATTCGCCCCCGACCAGCTCGCGCTCGATCAGCGCCACCGACAGCCCGCCTTCGGCCAGGCGGCCCGCGCACACCTCGCCGGAAGGGCCGGCGCCAATCACGACCACATCGAACTCTCGGATGTCGGTCACGGAGCTCCCATCTCTCGTTGCCGCAGATCGCGCGACGGCGCTCCCGCTTGGACGCGCTGCCGCCGGGCGCTAGCCTCGGTGGATGATGGCGGAATCGCTTGCCGGTCAGCTGTTGCTCGCGTCCCCATCGTTGCGCGACCCAAACTTCATGAGAACCGTCGTCCTGATCGGCGTGCACAACGAGGAGGGCGCGATGGGCGTGGTGCTCAACCGCCCCTCCGCGGTCACCGTGCGCGACGCGGTGCCGCAGCTCGAGCCGGCAGTCGACGAGCTCGAGCCCGTGTACGTCGGCGGCCCGGTGCAGCCGACATCCGTCGTGTGCCTGGCCGAGTTCCACGACCCTTCGCTCGCTGAGCTGCTCGTGCTCGGGCGGATCGGCTTCCCTGCGCCCGACACCGGCATCGAGGAGCTGGCCGAGGCGACGGCGCGCCGGCGCGTGTTCGCCGGCTATGCCGGCTGGAGCGACGGGCAGCTCGACGCCGAGGTGGACAGTGGCGACTGGTTCGCCCAGGCGGCGATGCCCGAGGATGTCTTCAGCGACACGCCGGAGGAGCTTTGGAGCAGCATCCTCACGCGCAAGGGCGGAAGCTATGCGCTGATCGCGCGGATGCCGCCCGACCCGAGCGTGAATTGAGAACGCCGGCGCCGTCCTCGCGCGAGCCGCGCGGACGCGGCGTGCGTCTGCCTGTGACGGGCGAGCCGCTGCCCGCGTACTACTCTTCTGCAGAGGCGCCCTCAGCGCCGATCCCGCCCGCCGCCCAACTCCCCGAGGGACCGCCGCCATGGTCAGGCTCGCCCGCTGGACGACCACCCACCGCAAGTACGTTCTGCTCGGCTGGATCGCCCTGCTGCTGATCGTCAACGCTTTCGCCCGCTCGGCCGGAACGAGCTACTCGAACAACTTCACGCTGCCGAACTCCGGCGCCCAGCGCGCCGCCGACCTGCTGCAGCACAGCTTCCCCGCGCAGGCCGGCGACCGCGACACGATCGTCTACGAGCTCAGCACCGGCAGCGTCCTGGAACCAGCTGTCCGCTCGCAGATGAGCACGATGTTCGCAGCCGTCGCGAAGCTCCCGCATGTCACGAGCGTGATCAGCCCGTATGCGGGCGCCTCGGCGGGCAGGTCGATATCCGCCAACGGGAGGATCGCGTTCGCCACGGTCGTATTCGACGAGAAAGCGAACCTCTTGCCCAAGAGCGCCCCCGAACGCGTCGTCGAGGTGGCTCGCGCAGCGGCCCGCCCGGGTCTCGAGGTCGAGCTCGGCGGACAGGCGATCGAGGCCACCGAGCAGGCCGGCTTCGGGCTATCGACGGCGGTGGGGCTGCTCGCGGCGATCGTGGTGCTCCTGCTGACGTTCGGCTCGCTGATCGCGATGGGCCTGCCGATCGTGACGGCGCTGTTCGGGCTCGGGACCGGTCTAGGCGCGATCGCGCTGTTCACCCACGTCGTCGACACGCCGAACTTCTCCTCCGAGCTCGCCGCGATGATCGGGCTCGGCGTCGGCATCGATTACTCGCTGTTCATCTTGACGCGCTTCCGCGAGGCGTACAGGACGCCGGGGCCGACGTTCGGCGACGCACGCAAGTCGGTCGTGCAGGCGATGGACACGGCCGGGCGCGCCGTTCTGTTCGCCGGCTGCACGGTCGTGATCGCGTTGCTCGGAATGATGCTGCTGGGCGTCACCTTCCTCTACGGCGTCGCGATCTCCGCATCGATCGGCGTGCTGCTCGTGATGCTGGGCTCGCTCACGCTGCTCCCGGCGCTGCTCACGATCGCCGGCGCGCGCGTGGCGAGGCCCGGGCGCCGGGCTCGCCGCCGGGCGGCCGCCGCGCGCGTGAATGGGCACGCTGCGGCGGCGTCCTCGCCGTCGGAGCCGGCGGGCGCTGGTCGGACCTGGCTCCGCTGGAGCGCGCTCGTGGAGCGCCGGCCATGGGCCATCGCCCTCGGCGCGACGCTGACGATGCTCGTGATCGCGGCGCCCGCGACCGCGCTGCGCCTCGGCTCGAGCGACGCGGCGAACGATCCCGCCAGCCAGACCACGCACCGCGCGTATGAGCTGCTGGCGCAGGGATTCGGCCCAGGCTTCAACGGTCCGCTGCAGGTGGTGGCGAAGCTCCCGCAGCGTGCCGGCACGTCCCCGAGCATTGAAAGCCTGCGCACGGCCGTAGCCGGCACGGCCGGGGTCGCGGCGGTCGCCCCGGCGCGGATCAACCCTTCAGGGGACGTGGCGACGATCACCGTCTATCCGCTCTCCTCGCCGCAGGCGTACGCGACCACGCAGCTCGTGTCGCGACTGCGCGAAAAGGTCGTCCCGCCGATCGCCTCCCGCACCGGGATGACCGTCTACGTCGGCGGCGTGACCGCCGGAGCAGTCGACTTTGCGAGCGTGCTCGGCCACAAGCTGCCGCTGTTCATCGGCGTGGTGGTGCTCCTCAGCGCGCTGCTGCTGATGGTGGTCTTCCGCTCGCTGGTGATCCCGCTGCAGGCGGCCGTGATGAACCTCCTCAGCATCGGCGCGTCGCTTGGGGTGATCGTGGCGATCTTCCAGTGGGGCTGGCTCGGAGGCCTGTTCGGGGTGAGCAAGGGGCCGATCGAGTCGTTCATACCGGTGATGCTGTTCGCGATCGTGTTCGGCCTGTCGATGGACTACGAGGTGTTCCTCGTGTCGCGCATGCACGAGCGCTGGACGCAAACGCGGGAGAACTCGCGCGCCGTGGCCGAGGGCCTCGCGCTCACCGGGCGCGTCGTGACGGCAGCGGCCGCGATCATGGTCTGCGTGTTCCTGTCATTCATGCTCGGCGAAGAGCGCGTCATCAAGGAGTTCGGGCTGAGCCTCGCAAGCGCCGTATTCCTCGATGCGCTGGTGGTGCGCTGCCTGCTGCTGCCGGCCGTGCTGCAGATCGTCGGCAGCAGGACCTGGCAGATCCCCGCCTGGCTCGAGCGGCTGCTCCCACGCGTGAACATCGAGGGCACGGTGCTGACCCCCACGCCAGTCGAGGGCGAGGCGCGGCCATCCCTCGGCCCGCCCGCCTCCGCCCCCGTGCGCTCCGGGGTGGCGACCGAGGGAGCGGAGGGCTGAGGCGACTGCGGCGGGGGGCGACTCTGCCCCTCCTGCTCTGCCTGGCGTCGCTTGGCGCTTGGCCGCCGCGCGCGGCAGCGGTCGCGCCGCCGGCGCGCCGCTCGGCGCTGGTGGTCTTCCTGGCGGTGGGCGAGTCGCAGCTCGCGAGCACGGAGGGACTGTCCGTGGGGATCATGTCGGCTGCGCAGGGCAGCTACACGACCGAACAGCTCCTGCTTGACATCTCTCAGGGAGCGCGGATCGCATCCTCGGCCTATCGCGGCCCGCCGCCGAAGCTGACGCTGAGGCCAGCGGGCGCCGGCGCGATCGTGGAAGGCTGGGGCGCGGCGCGCAGGCGCGCGCAAGACGCCCCACAGCTGCTCGAGCCGGGGCTGCTGGCCGCGCAGATCCCCGGCGGCGCCGCCTACGCCGGCGTCGCGGGAGCCGGAGACACAGATGGCGCTGCCGCGGCCGGGCGCGAAGGGCGCATCGCCGCGATCTCGCTGGGCACAGCGCCCACGCTGCTCGCGCGCGTAGCGGCACTTCGCCGGCGCACAGCACTCGTCGTGGCGGACCTTGCCGGCGGTGCCGAAGGTCGAGCCGAGCTGCGCGCGCTGAGCGAGGAGCGGGAATCGGGGGAGCTCTTGATCGCCGTCCAGCGCCCCCTGAACTCGCGCGGCGGCGAGCTGCTGTGGACGGCGATCGCGGGGCTCGCCGGCGGCGGCGGCAGGGAGCTGAGCTCGCAGACGACGAACGAGCGGGGGCTGACGGCCTCGATCGATCTCGCGCCGACCATCCTCAGCCACCTCGGCGCCGCTATTGCGCCGGACATGCGCGGTAAGCCGATCACGACCGATGGGCCGCTGCACTCCGCGAGCCTGCGCGCGCTGATGGCTCGCCTGCGCGTGATCGGCGGACGCCGCCTGACCGCGCTCGCATGCCTGCTCGGCGCCTGGGCCCTGCTGCTCCTGGGGTCGGCGCGCTCGCCGCGGGCGCGCGCGCGCGCCATGCGCATCGGCGCGCTCGGCGTGCTGTGGGCGCCCGTCGCCGTGCTGATCGGAGCTGCGCTCGAGCCGAGCGCGGCCGTCGAGTACCTGACCATCGTGCTCGTGTGCCTCGGCCTCGGCACGCTCACCGACCTGCTGCTGCCATGGCCGCGCGCGCCGCTCGCTCCAGCGCTCGCGGCGATCATCGCCCTCGTCGTGGACGCGCTGGCCGGGACGCAGCTGCTGATGCGCTCGCTGCTCGGTCCGGACCCGATTCTCGGAGCACGCTTCTACGGCATCGGAAACGAGCTCAAGTCCGGACTCGCCGTGCTCGTGCTCGCGGCGGTTGCGGCCGCGCTGTATCCCGCGGTGCGTGGCGGCCGGGCGGCCGCCACGATGATCGCCGCCGGCGTCGTGCTGGCGGTGGTCGAGGGATCTGCACGGATCGGGGCCGGCGTCGGCGGCGTGATACTCGTGAGCGCCGGCTTCGCGCTCGCCGGCGTCATGATGCTCCCGGGCGCCGTCACCCGCAGACGGCTCCTGATCGTGATGATCAGCCCGGTCGCCGGCCTCGTGGCGCTCGCGGGTCTCGACCTCGCGACCGCCCACGGCAGCGGCCACTTCACGGGCAGCATCCTGCACGCACGCTCTGCGGGGGATCTGCGGGACGTCATCGTGCGGCGCTACACCGCCGCGTGGGACGAGCTGAAGAACCACGCGATGCCCGCGGCGACGGCGCTCGCGCTCGCCTACGCCGGATTCGGCCTGCGCCGGCGCACCCGCCTGCTCGCGCCTGTCAGCTCAGACCCCGCGTGGATCGCGGCCCTCGCCGGCGGCCTCGCCGCAGGCGTCGTCGGCGCGCTGGTGGAGGACTCCGGCCCGGTCCTTTTAGTCGTCGCCCTGTTCGCGCTCGGCTGCGTCGTGAGCTACCTCTGGGGGCAGGATCCGGCGTCCATCGCGCGCCCTGCCAGACGCACCGAGCAGCCGGCGGCTACCGCGACGCCAAGTCTCTGAGCAGCGCCAGCCGTCCGGGCACCTGGCTGTCCTCGTCGAGGATGCATGCGGCACAGGCACGGTGGTAGCCGTCGGCGATCTCCAGCCGCCCGCGCCCGTCGTGGATCAGCAGAATGGGCGAGATCGCTTGGCCCTTGACGATGCGCTCGAGCTTCTCGGCCACCTCCGAGCTCTGCTTGCGCTTGAGCAGAGGGAGGCCGGCAGCGCGCAGGATGTCCTTGGCTCGCCAGCGCCCCTCGGGCGCCTTGCGCAGGAGCGCGACCGCCTGTGCCAGCGTGTCCGGCGCCAGCAGCAGCGACAGGTAGCTGTGCGCCGCAGCGTAGTCCTTCTCTTCGGGCTCGCTGAGCCACTGTGGCTTAGGCATCGACGCTGCACCCCACGCTCAACCGCCGGCGCGATGTTCCTCGTGCTGAGCGCTCGCCGCGTGCTGAGCGCTCGCCGCGTGCTGAGCGCTCGCCTGCGGCGGTCGGTCGCGCAGCGTCCCCTGCGCGGCGGCGAGCGCCTGTAGATCGCCGCCTCGCCCGCGCAGGATGAAGGCGATGCCGACCGCGATCAGCGCGCCGGCGGCTGGCCCGACCGCATACACCCAGTAGTGGCTGAAGTCGCCCAGGACGAGGTCCGGACCGAAGGAGCGCGCCGGGTTCATCGATGCGCCCGAGATCGGGCTCGACCACAGACCCGCGAGCACGATGTAGCTGCCGACGGCGACGGCCGACAGGGGGCCGACGTTCTGCGAGCGCGAGGCGGTGCCCAGGATCGTGCCGACCAGCCCGGCGGTGAGCACGAACTCCATCGCAAGCGCCTGCCCGTCGTCGATACCCGCGCCGGGCAGGGTCGCGCCGAGCATCGCGACCTTGCCGAACATGGCATCGAGGAACAGGACGGCGAGCGTGGCTCCGGCGAGCTGCACGACGACGTAGCCGGGCACGCGCTTCCAGGGAAAGTCGCCACGCAGCGCGAACGCGATGCTGACCACCGGGTTCAGGTGCGCGCCGGAGACTGCACCCATCGAGAGGATGATCGCGAGGACGGTGAGTCCGGGCGCGCTGACCTCCGCCCCCCTTCCGATCGCCCCGTGGCTGACGGCGTTGACGACCGGGGCGCCGGCGCCGGCGAGCACCAGCAGGAAGGTCCCGAACAGCTCGGCGAACAGCCGCCGCCATTCGCGCGAAGGATCATCGAAGCGCCGCACCCACGGCGCCTGCAGGCCCACGTCGCGCAGCAGCGACCACGCGTCCACGCTGCGGTGCAGGACGGCCTGATCGGCGGCCTCCTCTGCGGTGGGACCGGAGTCAGGCATCTCGGCTTGGGCCGGCCGTCATGCGAGCATCGTAGAGGTGTGACACCGGCGGGGCGATATCGCGATCGTCAGCTGCGCGTACGCGCTCGTGGCTGCAGACGGACCCTTGGCTGGCGTGTCTCGATCGGGCGTCGCGGGGACATAGCCGAGCGCCGGCGCTATTCGATCGCGGCTTTGCGACGCCGATTGATGAGCAGCACGGCCCCGACGATGATGATCACGGCGATCAGAATGCCGCCGGCGATATAGCGGATTTTGTGGTGTACCGGTGTTTTTTTCTGTTCGTTCAGCGCTTCGGCAGGTTTCAGCACGCTCACCGGGATCTTCTTGGCCTGCAGCTGCGCGGCCAGCGCCGGCTCTCCGTGGGCTGCGTATTTGACGAGCACGTGGCGCCCGTCCTTGAGGGTCAGGTGCAGCGAGCGCACACGCTTGTTGAAGGTTGCAGCCTGTATCTGGCCGCTCGCGAGCTGCTGTTCGTAGGCCGAGAGGCTCTCGTGGGTGTAGACGATCGTGCCTTCGGCTGCGCTTGCGCTCGGCGCAAGCAGCGCCAGCGTGAGGCACAAGCTCAGTGGGAATACGGCGGCTAGCCGTGCTCTGGGGGATCTGTGCATCCGCGGAACCCTAGCCGTTACATCCGTCCTGTGTCGCGGCGATACGCGCGTGCGGCCAGGAGGCTCAGGGCGACGGTCCAGGCAGCGATCACGGTCCATCCCATCAGGTTCCAAGGGCGGCCGCCGAGTGCCACGTGACTGGCGCGAACGAGCCAGTAGGCGCGCCAGCGATCACGCCGGTGCTGATCTGCGCGCCGACGGTTCTCATTTTCGCGCCAACCTCACCGCCTTCAGGCGCTCGACCTTCGAGAGGACCACCTTGCGCATGCGGACCGAGCCGGGAGTCACCTCGACCGCCTCGTCCTCGCGCACGAACTCGAACGCCTCGTCGAGCGTCGGCCGATGGTGCGTATCGAGGCGGACCAGCACCTCGGCGGTGGACGAGCGCATGTTCGTGAGGTGCTTCTCCTTGCACGGGTTGACGTCGAGGTCCTCCGAGCGGGCGTTCTCGCCGATGATCATCCCCTCATACACCTCCTCCCCGGGGCCGACGAACAGGATCCCGCGCTCCTGGAGCGTCATCAGCGAGTAGGTTGCGCTCTCACCGTGGCGGTCCGCGACGAGCGCACCGCTCGTGCGCGTCAACAGCTCGCCGGCCCATGGCTCCCAGCGGTCGAAGACGTGATGCATCATCCCCGTTCCCCGCGTCTCGGTGAGGAACTCCGTGCGGAATCCGATCAGTCCCCTCGCCGGGACGAGGTAATCCATCCGCACCCACCCGGTCCCGTGGTTGGTCATGTGCTCCATCCGCCCCTTGCGGGCGGCCAGCAGCTGGGTGACCGTGCCGACGTGCTCCTCGGGCACGTCCACCGACAGCCGCTCCACAGGCTCGTTGCGCACGCCGTCGATCTCGCGCTCGACCACGCGCGGCTGTCCCACCGTCAGCTCAAAGCCCTCCCTGCGCATCATCTCCACGAGCACCGCCAGCTGCAACTCGCCGCGACCCTGCACCTCGTATGTCGGGGCCCCGCCGACCCGCTCGGCCTCGCGCACGCGCAGCGAGACGTTGCCGACGAGCTCCTGGTCCAGACGCGCCTCGATCTGCCTGGCCGTGAGCTTGGCCCCATCTTTGCCCGCGAGCGGCGAGGTGTTCGGGCCGACCGTGATCGACATCGCGGGCTCGTCGACCGTGATCACCGGCAGCGGGCGCGGGTCGCCGGGGTCGGCAAGCGTCTCTCCGATCGTCACCTCGGCGATGCCGGCGACGGCGATGATTTCGCCCGGACCCGCCCGCGCGGCATCGATGCGCTCGAGCGCGTCCGTGACGTACAGCTCTGCGACCTGCACGCGCCTGATCGAACCGTCGGCGCGGCACCACGCGATCTGCTGACCCTTGCGGATCGTTCCGTGGCGCACGCGGCAGATCGCGAGCCGGCCCACGTACGGAGAGGCGTCGAGGTTCGTCACGAGCGCCTGCAGCGGATGTTCGGGGTCGTACGTCGGCGCAGGGATGCGCTCGAGCAGGAGGTCGAGCAGCGGTGCGAGGTCGGTGCCCTGAAGCGGCTGCCCGGGCTCGTAGTGCAGCGAGGCGACGCCCGCCTTGGCGTTGCAGTAGACGATCGGGAACTCGATCTGCTGCTCGTCGGCGTCGAGATCGAGGAACAGCTCGTAGACCTCGTCCACCACCTCTGCCACGCGCGCGTCCGGACGGTCCACCTTGTTGACCACGAGGATCACCGGCAGCTTCGCCTCGAGAGCCTTGCGCAGCACGAAGCGGGTCTGCGGCAGCGGGCCCTCGGACGCGTCGACGAGCAGCAGGACGCCATCGACCATCGTCAGCCCGCGCTCGACCTCGCCCCCGAAATCGGCGTGTCCGGGCGTGTCGATGATGTTCAGCTTGACGTCCCTGTAACGCAGCGAGGTGTTCTTTGCGAGGATCGTGATGCCCTTCTCGCGCTCGAGGTCCATCGAGTCGAGCACCCGCGTGGCGACCTCCTGGCCGGCTCTGAACGCGCCCGACTGCCAGAGCATCGCGTCGACCAGCGTCGTCTTGCCGTGGTCGACGTGCGCGACGATCGCGACGTTGCGTATGTCATCTCGTGCTACGAGCACGGGTTGACAGGCTAGCGACGCACGCCTGCGGCCCTGAGACCTGTAAGGAGACCGAAGCGGGCCAGCGCGGCCGGGTAGCGCTCAGCGGCGGCGATCGTTTCCGTTAGCGCGGCTGCGAACCGCCTGATCTCGTCCTCCTCGATCGTCAGCGCCGGCAGGGCCTTGATCACGTTCATGCCATGCCCCGCGACCTGACAGAGGATTCGGTGCTCGTGAAACAGCGGCACGGTGACGAGCTGGGAGAACAGCCCCGGCTGGCGGCCCTCGACCCTCTCCCACAGCTTGCGGGCGGGCAGGCCGGCAGGAGGACCGAACTCGATCGCCCACATCAAGCCCAGCCCTCGCACCTCCTTGACGACCTCGAAGCGTTCGGTCAGCGGCCCGGTGAGCTCCAGCAGCAGCGCGCCCATCCGCTCGGCGCGCTCGACGAGCCCCTCACGGTCGAGCACGCGCAGCGTCGCCAGCGCGGCTGCCGCCGCGAGGTCGTTGCCTCCGAACGTCGACCCGTGACGCACCGCTCGCTCCATGCCGTCGAAGACCCGGTCGAACGCCGGCCGCGACACGAGCACGGCGCCGATCGGCACGAGCCCGCCCGAGAGCGCCTTGGCGAGGCAGACGATGTCCGGCTGCACGTCCCAGTGCTCGAGCGCGAGGAAGCGCCCGGTGCGTCCGATCCCGGTCTGGACCTCGTCGCAGGCGAGGAGCGTGCCGGCGTCGCGGCACAGACGCTGCGCCTGCGGCAGGTAGTCCCCTGGCGGCAGGTTGACGCCCTTGCCCTGGACCGGCTCGACCACGAACGCGGCAACGTCGCCAGGCGCGAGCTCGCGCTCGAGGCCCTCCAGATCGCCGAAGCCGACGCGCTCGCAGCCGGGGAGCAGCGGACCGAAGCCTTCGCGGAACTCCTCGTTCCCGTTGAGCGAGAGCGCTCCGAGCGTCAGGCCGTGGAATGCGTGATCGGCATACAGCACTCGCCCTCGCCCGGTGGCGGCGCGCGCGATCTTGATCGCCGCCTCGACCGCCTCGGTCCCGGTGTTGGCAGGGACCATCGCACCCACGCTGCCGGGCGCGCGCGAGAGCAGCTGCTCGGCGAGCACGCCGCTCAGCAGCGTGACCCCGAGCTGCGGCATGTTCCCTGTCCGCGCTGCCATCACATCTTCGACCGCCGCGATCGCCTCGGGGTGGTTGCGCCCGATCGCGAACACGCCGTAGCCGCCGAACAGGTCCAGATAGCGCTCCCCGTCGGCGTCGATCAGGTGCGCGCCCTCTCCCCCCGCCCACACCTTCTCGAACCCGAGCGTGCGCAGGATCCGGCCCATCTGGGGGTTCAGGAAGCGATCGTTGAGCGCCATCTCCTCGCCGCCGCGCAGCGCGAGGATCTCACGGACCGTGGGCGGGGTCTCAGCGCTCATCGCTTGAGACTAGCTCGCGGCCCGTGGCCGGGTTGATAAGAAGCACGTACGTCTTGCGCAAACGGGGTACAATGTCGTCAAGCCGGCGGGCGCCGGCGCCAAGTTGCGTTGTAAACAGCGATCAACAACGCGAATGGAAGGGGAGTCGAGATGCCGTTCACGGCAGGCACCCATACATCGAGACCGCCAAGCGCAGGCAGCGCCGATGACTCGCGCCAGCTCTTCCTTCGCTGGCAGCATCACGGCGATACTGCCGCCCGCGAAGCGCTGCTCGCGCGGTTCATGCCGCTCGCGCGCAGCCTGGCCCGGCGCTACGGACGTTCGTCCGAGCCGTTCGAGGACCTCCTCCAGGTCGCCTCGCTCGGACTGCTGAAGGCGCTCGACCGTTACGACGCCGACCGCGGCCACCCGTTCCCGTCGTTCGCCGTGCCCACGATCCTCGGCGAGATGCGACGCTACTTCCGCGACTCCGGCTGGGCCGTTCACGTGCCGCGCGGCGCGCAGGAGCGTGCGCTGAAGGTGCGCGACGCGCAGGAGCGTCTCGCGAACGAGCGCGGCCGCGCGCCGTCCGTCAACCAGCTCGCCGAGTACCTCGAGTTCGATACCGAGAACGTGATCGATGCGCTCCAGGCGATCCAGGGGTATGAGACGCTCTCGCTGGATGCGCCGCGGCCGGGCGCCGACGGCGACGTCGTGGCGTATGGCGACTCGGTTGGCAAGGATGACGAGCGCTACGAGCTCGTCGAGCTCGACGCCACCGTCACAGCGGTCCTTGGGCACATCCCGGCGCGCGAGCGCCTGATCCTGCGCATGCGCTTCGTCGACGATCTGACCCAGACGGAGATCGCGGAGAGGGTCGGGATCTCCCAGATGCAGGTCTCACGCCTGTTGCGCCGCTCGCTCGATCAGCTGCGTACCCTCACGCATGCGACCTAAGATCCGCACTGGAGCGATCGAAAGCCGCGCCGCCGCTTCACGCAGCCCTTCGAGACGGTACTGTCGGACCCGGTCGATCGCCGCTCGATGGCCGATATTCCGAACGTCTGCCTGAACCTCGCGAACAGGCCTGAGAACGTCCTGGTGGTCCGCCAGGCGCTGACCGGCGTTGCCGAGAATCTTGGTCTCGACGCCGTCGAGGCCAACGATCTCAACACCGCTGTCACCGAGGCGGCCAACAACGTCGTACAGCACGCCTACGAGGGCGAGGAAGGACCGCTCGAAGTCGAGGTGTACGCGCTACAGGGTGCGGTGGAGGTCGTCGTTCGCGACCATGGCATCGGGATCCGCCCGCACGCCGAGGACAGCGATGCGGCGCACCCCGGGATCGGCCTGCCGGTCATCCACGCGCTCACGCAGCGCGTCGAGTTCAGCAACCTGGCGGGCAGCGGCACCGAAGTTCGCATGCAGTTCGCCGCGCCGCAGGCAGACGCGCCCGAACCACTCAAAGACGAAGGGCAGGAGACCCCCAGTCCCACAAGGACAGAGCTCGCGAGCACCATCGAGATGACCCTCGCCCCGAGCACCGTCGCCCGTGCGGTGCTGCCCCGTGTGCTGAGCGCGCTCGCGGCCAGGGCGTACTTCTCGACAGATCGGATCTCCGACGTCCAGCTCGTCGCGGACACCCTCGTCGCGAATGCCCGCGACTCCATCAGCGGGACCCATCTCGGCGTGGGGGTCACGCTGGCGCCGCGCCATCTGGAGCTGCGGATCGGGCCACTGCGCGCCGGCTCCGCGAGGAAGCTGATCGAGCCCGGCGGCGACGGCATCGGAGCGGTGATCGAGCGGCTGACCGACGATCATCGCGTTGCGTCCTCGAACTCCTCAGAGACGCTCGCGCTGCGCCTCCTCGAAGCCCCGTAGCGCCGCGAGCTGGCTCAGACCGTCGGCGCGGCCCGCCGGGAGCGCTCCAGCCGCAGCCCGCCGCGTCCGATCGCCGCGATCAGGTTGGCAATCAACGCGCCGACGATCAGGTACACGATCAGCGCTATGCCCCAGTCGACGGTGATCGCGCGCTTGGGGTGGCCGTTGAACGTGAACAGTCCGGTGAAGGCGCCTGCAAACACGTTCGCGCCTTCGTGAATGCCTTTCACGATGCTGTTACTCGCGTTCGCATCGACGTCCCTGAGGACGATCGCGAGCGCGATCAGCAGCGCGACCAGCACGGCCGCCGTCCTGACGAGCCGAGCGAGGAGGACCACGGCGGCTCCTGCTGCGCCCACGGCGCCGGCGCCCGCTTCGCGGGTCCGCCATGCAACTCCCGGCCGCACAGGCGCTGCGCCTTCGCGCCCTTCACCTGACATCCCGCCCGCGCGGGTAAACGTCGCGCCGTTGGCGGACGTCTCGCGGGGCCGTTCCTCAACTGCTTCGCTTCGGCGTCGCAACCTCATCGTCTACCTCCTGTTCTGCAATATCCGATTAGCTGTCACTCCGAGCGCTGCCGTCTTTTCGCTACCCAATCGGCGGCGGCCTCAACCGGCATGCAGCGTCGCGAACAGCGTGGTCGCGCCCGACAGCGGCGGCATGCCGGCACAGCCAGTAGTCGGGGGGCCGCGCCGACACGCCGCCTGTACCGCCCCCCTCTATGGGGCAGCAGCCGCCGGGGGATGCGACTGCAACCTGCCGGGGGGCGGCACTGCGAGCTTCTCTGCCCCCGTGCGGGGGTCACAAACAAACATGCCCCTATTCCAACGCTCTAAACAGCCAAACACCAAACGGAACATCCGAGCTGGCGCCGCGCAGGCGAAGGAGGACGAACGACATCCTCAGCGCGCGCCGCTCTTCGGAGCGAGGCGCTGGGACTTGCAACCCGCTGTCGCCGTCAGGCTAAAATATGGATCATGGGGGTAGGTGACCAGCTGCTGATAGAGGTCCGGCTCGAGGCCGACCGCGTGGTGGTCCGGCTCGAGGGGGAACTCGACATGGCCAGCGCACCGCCTCTGCGGGCGACGATCGAGGACCTCGATCTCGACGGGAAGTCGATGCTCGTGCTCGATCTGCAGCAGCTCCAGTTCATGGACTCGACGGGGCTGCGGCTGATCCTCTGGGCGCGAGAGCGCTGCCAGGAGAGCGCTCGCGAGCTTGCCCTAACCCCCGGCTCACCGCAGGTGCAGCGTCTGCTGACGGTCAGCGGCGCGGGCGAGCATCTGTGCATCATCGCGAGTCCCGACGACATGCTCGTCTAACGCTCGAGCTCTGCAAGCCGACGCTCGAGAAAGCGCCGCTCGGGGTTCGAGCGAGCCAACTCGAGCGCGCGCCGGTAGGCGACGCGGGCCTCCGCCGGGCGGCCGAGACGGCGCAGGAAGTCGGCACGCGTCGCGTGAAGATAGTGGTAACCGTCGAGCTCGAGCCCGTCGATCGCCCGCAGTCCGCCCTCCACGCCGTCCGTTTCCGCGACTGCAACGGCGCGGTTCAGCTCGATCACCGGGGAGGGCGTCAACCGCGCGAGCTCGCCGTAGAGCGCGGCGATCTGCGCCCAGTCACTGCTCGGCGCAGCGTGCAGCGAGGCGATCGCGGCCTGCATGACGTAAGGGCCACGACCGCGCAATGCCAGCGCGCGCTCGAGCGACGCGCGACCCGCGCGTATCTGGGGCCAGTCCCATAGCGCTCGATCCTGGTCTGCGAGCAGGACTAGCTCGTCGTCGCGCAGGCGTGCCGCACGCCGCGAATCATGGAGCAGCATCAGGGCGAGCAGCCCATACACCTCGGGCTCATCCGGCATCAGCTCGGCCAGCGAGGCGCCGAGACGAATCGCCTCCGACGCGAGCGCTCGGCGACCGTCGTAGCCCTCGTTGAAGATCAGATAGACGACGGCGAGCACCGCCGTCAACCGGTCGGGCAGCAGGTGAGCGGGAGGGATCCTGAAGGGAATCGCAGCGGCCTTGATCTTGCGCTTGGCACGCACCAGCCGCTGCGCCATCGTCGTCTCGGGAACGAGGAAGGCGCGCGCAATCTCGAGGGTGCTGAGGCCGCCGAGTGCACGCAGCGTGAGCGCCACCTGGGCGTCGGTCGCGAGCGCCGGATGACAGCAGGTGAAGATCAGCTCGAGCCGCTCATCGCGAAACGCGTTCTGCTCGGTGTCGTGCTCCACGGCCTGCGGCAGCTCCAGCAGCTTCGACTTGGCCGCGAGTGTCCGTTCGCGGCGGATGCGGTCAATCGCACGGTTGCGCGCCGTGGTCACGAGCCAGCCCGTGGGGTTCGCCGGTGTTCCCTCGCGCGGCCAGCGTTCGGACGCGACGGCGAAGGCCTCCTGAGCGGCCTCCTCCGCGAGGTCGAAATCGCCGAGGAGTCCGATCAGCGTCGCGAGGACCCTGCCCCATTGCTCCCGGAAGACGTGCTCGATCAGCGCTCCACCACCGGGCGGACCTCGACCGCGCTACCCATGCGAGCTGCGGGAATCCGTGCCGCGAGCTCGATCGCCGCATCGAGGTCGTCGGCCTCGAACAGGAAGTAGCCGCCAAGCGCCTCCTTCGTCTCCGGAAACGGGCCGTCGGTTGTGAGCGTGCGCCCGTCCTGCACGCGCACGGTGGTCGCGGTCGCGGTCGGCTGCAGCTGCGCGCCGCCGTTCACGCCGGGCTCTGCGGAGATCGCGAGGTACTCGCTCGTGATCCCCTGTTTGTCCTCTTCAGAGAGGCTCTCGTAGGTTGCCATCGTGCCGTTCGTGTAGATCTGGAGCATGTACTGCATCGTGTTCCTCCTTAGTCGAAAAGTATCCTCGCCTCCATGACGAACGGCATGCGCGCGAATCGACATCTTCGAGAGATATCTGGCAGGACGGGGTCAGCGCCCTCGAAGAGCACCTAGACGGAAGGGAGTGAGATGTCTGAGACGACGCAGGCAGTCCTGCAGGAAGACACGGGCGGCTTGCTGCTGCGCTTCGAGAGGATCCTCGCGCACCCGCCCGAGCGCGTGTGGAGCGCCCTGACCGATCCCGAAGAGCTGTCGGGCTGGCACCCGACGCCGTTCGAGCTCGAGCCGACCGTGGGAGGCTGGGTCAGATACCTCGCGGGCGGCGAGCCGGCGATCGCCGACGGGAAGGTGACGGCCTACGAGCCGCCACGCCTTCTCGCCCACACCTGGGGCGAGGACAGCCTGCGCTGGGAGATCCGGCCTCACGCGGCCGGCTCGATGCTGGTCCTCACGCATGCATTCGGCGATCGGTTCAAGGCGGCTCGCGACGCCGCCGGCTGGCATCTGTGCCTGGCCGCGCTGTCGTCGTCGCTCGATCGTTCGCGCACCGAGCAGCGGATCGACGCCGAGGGGCTGCCGGTCGGTTGGCGAGAGCTCAATCGCGAATACGAGCAGCGCTTCGGGATCCCGCCGGAACAGGCGACTCCGCCGCAGCGCTGAGCTCCAACGGCTGCGCAGGCAAGCTGCCTGCGTCGGCGCACGGGCTGCATATCAACGTGCCGCGCGAAGCGGCGATGGAGCCGTCGGTGACCACGTCAGGTGGTTAGGATGCATGGGCAGTGCCTGGGCAAGCACAATCCGAGCTCTCGCTCGGAGAAGCGGCAGCCGCGATCGGCGTGAGCGTCGACACGCTGCGTCGCTGGGACCGATCGGGCAAGCTGCGCACGCGTCGCGATGAGCGCAACCGCAGGCGCGTCTCGGTGGAGGAGGTGCGGCGCTTGGCGGCACGCCCGCAGCGACACCGGACCGGAACGCGCGGATCGGCTCGCAATCGCTTTCCGGGAGTGGTGCGCTCGGTTGAGACGGACGGCGTGATGGCGCTCGTCGAGATCAAGGCAGGACCCTTCCTCATCACCGCGGCGATCACCCGCGACTCGGTCGCGGAGCTGGCTCTCGCGCCCGGGGTGCGGGCGAGCGCGACGGTGAAGGCGACATCGGTGATGATCGAGCGGAGCGATTCTTGACAGCTGCGGCGCGAAGGTTGCACGCGCCGGGCGCTGCGACGCTCATCACGGTGCTGCTGCTGAGTGGCTGCGGAGGAGGTGGAAGGCTGCAGCTCGACGTCTCGGCTGCGGCATCGCTGCAGAAGGCGTTCACGCAGTACGGCCGCCAGTTCCCCCCGGCAACCGTGCGCTACTCGTTCGCCGGGTCCGACGCGCTGGCGGCGCAGATCGAGCAGGGCCTGCGTCCTGACGTCTTCGCGTCGGCCAACACACAGCTCCCGGACATGCTGTTCGCCGAGGGATTGGTCGCGCAGCCGGTGGTGTTCGCCGCAAACCGGCTTGTGATCGCGGTGCCGAAGCGCTCCGCGATCGCCGGGCTGAGCGAGCTGGAGCGTGCGGGCGTGAGCATCGCGGTGGGCACGGCGACCGTGCCTGTGGGCTCATACACCACACTCGTGCTCGACCGGCTGCCGATCGGCGAGCGCCGCAGACTGCTCGCCAACATCCGTGATCGCGAGCCCGACGTGACCGGGATCGTGGGCAAGCTTCTCGAGGGCGCCGTCGACGCCGGCCTGCTGTACGCCACCGACGTCTCCGCCACGGCCGGCCAGCTTCGAGCGATCACGCTGCCGCCGGCCCTGCAGCCGCAGATCGCCTACGCGGTCGCGGTGGTGCGAGGAGCATCGCACCCGACCCTGGCGAGCGCGTTCATCTCCGGCCTGTTGAATGGCGCTGGACGCACGGACCTGCTGCGCGCCGGATTCCTGCCGCCACCGGGTCGATGAGCGCGCAGCTGCCGTGGTTCAGGGCGCTCCTCGCGCTTGCCCTGACGATCACACTCGCCTTCCTCGTGCTGCCGGTCATCGCGATCTTCGTGAACACCTCCCCGGCGCGGCTGATATCGAGCCTCGGCGAAGCGCAGTCGAGGGAAGCGCTCTTGCTCAGCCTCCAGACCAGCTCGATCGCCGTGGCGATCATCGTCGCGGTCGGCACCCCGGCGGCCTACCTGCTGGCCGTGCGACCGTTCCGCGGACTGGCGCTGGTGCTGACCCTCTTGGAGCTGCCCCTCGTCCTGCCACCGGCGGTCGCAGGCATCGGGCTGCTCGCGGCGCTCGGCCCGGACGGGATCCTCGGTGGCGCGCTCGCGGACGCGCACATACAGCTCGTGCTTCAGACCGCGGGCGTCGTCGTCGCGCTGACGTTCGTCGCCTCGCCGTTCTACCTGCGCCAGGCGCAGACCGCCTTTCAGTCGGTCGACCCGAGCCACCTCGAGGCGGCGCGCGTGCTGGGCGCGCGGGAGCACACGGTCTTCCTGCGTGTCGCACTCCCAAACGCGCGGCCCGGTTTGATCGCCGGTCTGGCCCTCGCGTGGGGACGCGCGCTCGGCGAGTTCGGCGCGACGCTGATGTTCGCCGGGTCCTTCCAGGGTGTCACGCAGACGGCGCCGCTGGCGATCTACAGCCAATTTGCCTCCGACTTCCCGGCAGCGCTCGCGCTGTCGGCGGTGCTCGTGATCGTCTCTGCGGTGCTGCTGCTCACGATCAAGCTCGCGTTGGGCTCACGGGCCGTCGCCGGTCGCTAGCCGACGATCAGGCCGGCTCTTCGCAGCCGCAGCCTCATCCGCCGATAAAGGACATCTCGACCTTCGGCGCCGTTTGCGGCTCCTCGCGCGCGCGTGAACGTTCGGCCGAATAGCGGTCGCTCCTCGCGCTCCAGATCTCGCGCAGGCGCCGCTCGAGCTGGTCGCTGGCGGCACCGCTGCGCAGAAGGCCTCGCAGGTCGTGTCCGTGTCGTGCGAACAGGCAGGTGAAGAGCTGTCCGTCGGCAGACAGGCGCGCGCGGGTGCAGCCGGCGCAGAACGGCCCGCTAACCGAGTGGATCAGGCCGATCTCGCCGGCTCCATCGCGGTATCGGTAGCGCGTGGCCACCTCTCCCTTGCGCGACGGAGGCAGGGCCTGGAGCGGCCAGCGCTGGCCAATGGCCGCCAGGATCTCGTCTGCGGGGACAACCTCCTCGGTCCGCCAGCCGTTCGTCGAGCCAACGTCCATGAACTCGATGAAGCGGACGATCTCAGGGCGGTGACGGAAGCGCGCAGCCATGTCGAGGACGCAGTGGTCATTGCTGCCTCGGCGGACGACCATGTTGATCTTGACAGGCGAAAGCCCCGCCTGGGTTGCAGCGTCGACGCCTTCGAGAATGCGCTCGGGCGAGACAGGGGCATCGCTCATCGCGCGCATGGAGCTCGCATCGAGGGCGTCGAGGCTCACCGTCACTCGCTTCAACCCGGCGTCCCTGAGCCGCTGCGCGTGTCGCGCGAGCAGCACGCCGTTGGTCGTGAGGGCGATGTCCCGAATCCCCTCCACGCCGGCCAGCATCTCGACCAGCCGCTCGAGATCGCGGCGCAGCAGCGGCTCGCCGCCGGTGAGACGGACGTTGCTCACCCCGCGCGCCGCCATCACACAAACCACGCGCGTGATCTCATCGAAGCTCAGCAGCTCCTCGCGCGCAAGGAACTGGAACTCCGCCCCGAAGACCTCGCGTGGCATGCAGTACGGACAGCGCAGGTTGCAGCGGTCGGTCACGGATATCCGCAGATCTCGCAGTGGCCGCTGCAACTGGTCGAGCATCGTCATCCCCCACGCTACACGCGATGCTCAGCCACGTCGGGAGTGTCGCACTACAGTGGCTGGCGATGAACGCCGCAAGCTGGTCGAGATCGAGGAGGCCCGCCGCAGGGTGCTCGCCGCCGTCAGCGCGCTTGCCTCTGCGACCGTTCCGCTTGGTGCGGCAGCCCTCGGGCGCGTGCTCGCCGAGGAGATCACCGCGAGCGAACCGGTGCCCGCGTTCGAGAACTCGGCGATGGATGGCTTCGCGGTGCGCGCCGAGGACCTGCTCGGCGTCACCGCGGCGAGAGAGATGGTGCTGCGCGTGATCGACGAGTCGCGTGCTGGCTCGCCGGCGTCGCACGCACTGGCGAGCGGCGAGGCGATCTCTGTCTCCATAGGCCCGATGCTGCTGGACGGGGCCGAGGAGATCGTCAGGCTCGAGGACATCCGCCGCGACGGCGAGCTGCTCGCTGCCGAAGAGATGCGGCCAGTGCGCTGCCGGCTGAGCGCACGTGAGGACGGTTTGCACGCCGAGCCGACGGGGGCGCACGGATCGCACATCCTCACCTCGATGCTTGGCGCCGACGCGCTGGCGATCGCGCCCAGCGAGGTCGCGGCAGTCCGGGCCGGCGAGCGGGTCGAGATCGAGCTGCTGGCGAGGTGGCTGGGAGTCGCCGGATGAGCCTGCGCCCGAACCCCGAGGAGATCGTCGTGCGCATCCGGCTCTTTGCGATCCTGCGCGAACGTGCAGGGCGCGACGCGCTCGAGCTGCGGCTGAGCAGCGGTGCGACGGTCGCCGACGCCATCTGCGCGCTCTCGGAGCTGCAGGCGCTCGGAGAGCTGCTCGGGCGCGTGCCGGTTCGGGTGGCGGTGAACCGCGACTACGCGACCTCCGACACAGCGCTCGCTGCAGGCGACGAGCTGGCGTTGATCCCGCCTGTCAGCGGAGGCGGCGATGCGCCGGAGCTCGGCTCGGCCGAGCACGCCCCACCGCACGTGCGGGTGAGCGAGGAGCCGCTGTCGGTCGACAGGCTTGCGCGCGCCGTTGGTCATCGCGGTGCGGGAGCGATCGTGATCTTCCAGGGCGTGACCCGCGAGGTGAGACGGCTGGACTACGAGGCTTACGTCGAGATGGCCCAGCAGAGAATCGAGCGGATCATGCTCGAGTGCATCGCAGCCCATGACCTGCTCGGGGGCGCGGTCGAGCACCGCATCGGCAGCGTCCCGCTCGGCGAGCCGAGTGTGATCGTCGCCGTTTCCGCCGCCCACCGGGCCGAAGCGTTCGCGGGAGCGCGGGCGGCAATCGACCGCATCAAGGCCGAGGCTCCCATCTGGAAGCGCGAGCATGCCGCGGACGGCCCGGGAGAATGGGTCGCCGGGTGAGCGCGAAGCGCTTGACGCATGTCGATGAGGCCGGGCGCGCCCGGATGGTTGACGTGGGCGGCAAGGACGTCAGCGAGAGGACGGCGCGAGCGCGTGCGCGGGTGCACATGTCGACGAGCAGCGCGCTGGCGGTCGAGGACGGGAGCGGGCCGAAGGGAGACGTGCTCGCAGTTGCCCGCCTGGCGGGGATCCAGGCCGCCAAGCAGACCGGGCAGCTGATTCCGCTTGCCCATCCGCTCACTCTCACCTTCGTTGACGTCACGGCGAGCGTGGAGACCGAGCGGGGGATCGTCGAGCTCGTCAGCGAGGTACGGACCGTCGCGCGCACCGGCGTGGAGATGGAGGCGATGACGGCGTGCGCCGTGGCCGCGCTCACGGTCTATGACATGGTCAAGGGCCTCGAGCGCGGGATCGTGATCGAGCAGGTCGCGCTGCTCGAGAAGCACGGCGGGCGCAGCGTATATCGCCGGGCACTCGAGGGCTCCGGGCGCAAGCAGCCCACGCCGCGCGATCCGCTCGCACGCGAGCACGATCACCGGCCGCCGAAGGGTGGGCCGGAGCCGCGGGCGGCGATCATCACGATCAGCACCTCGCGGGCAGCCGGGAGCGGCGAGGACGAGAGCGGGGTGCGTCTGGGCGAGCTCGCGGAGCGCCTTGGCGCGCAGATAGTCGGCCGCGAGGTGATACCCGACGACCGGCCAACGATCGAACAGCGGCTGCGCCACTGGGCGCAGAAGGAGCATTGCGCTCTGGTCCTCACGACCGGCGGGACAGGGGTGGCCGCAAGCGATGTCACGCCGGAGGCTACGGCGGCGGTGATCGAGCGGGAGGTTCCGGGCATCGCCGAGGCGATGCGCGCCGCCTCGCGCGCGCACACACCCAACGGGATGCTCTCTCGCGGGCTCGCCGGCGTGCACGGTGCGACACTGATCGTGAACTTCCCCGGCAGCCCGGCGAGCATTGAACAGGTCGCCGACGCGCTTGTGGAGCCGCTTGCGCACGCGGTCGATCTGATCCAGGGCGATCACCCTGCCCATTGAGCCCGCTGCATGCTTGCCCGGAGGAGTGTCCGGATGGGCGTGCGATGGAGCTCGATCGCAGCGTCCTCAGCTGGACCGGCTCAGACGCTGGCGAGCTCCCTCTGTGTCGCCTCGAGCACACCCGTCCTGCGCTTGTGCGCGCGCTCGTATGCGCGGACCCGTTTGATGCGCTGCTCATCGGCGCGATCGAGCACCGAGCGAATCTCGCTTATGCCGAGCTCGTCGTAGCCCGACCACGGCTCCGTGCCGTGCAGGCTTTCGATTCGCGCGACGATCGTCGCGCGTTTCTCCGTCCTGCGCTCATACGAGTCGACCTTCGCGAGCTCGATCTGCGAGAGCTCGGGGAGTCGCTCGAGGATCTCCGGTGCCGGAAGGTTGGCGTAGTTGGCGATCGGCAGGTCCGGATCGGGCGCCGTCGCCGCTTTGATCTGGCCGTCGGCCCGTGTGGCGCCGGCAGCTCTCCGTGACCGGGCCGTGCGTTTCGCGCTCTCGCTTCGGCGCCGCGGGGCTTTTCTCACTTTCTTGCCTGCACCCCGCTTGGCCCGAGGCGTGCCGGCCTTCGAGCTTCTGCGCGACCTTCTCGCGGGCGCCTCGGCATCGAGCACCGCATCGGCGAGCGCGGGGAGCTCGCCCATCAGGCGGTCGAGCATCCTCTGCTCGTCGGTTCGAATCGACGCTGCCAGCGCCGCGGTGTCTTTGTCGCCGAGTGAGCGGGCCAAGCGCTCGATCGCCGTATAGGTGGCGATCTCGAGCGACTCGGTCGCGCACGCGTCTCTGGCGTTCTTCAGGACCTTCTCCTGACCGCCAGTTCGGCGCAGCAGATCAAGCGGCATCTTGCCCAGCGCGAGCGCCTGGCCGACCGCGCTCTGCAGCAGGCCGATGCCACTCTGCAGTGGGTGCTCGCCTCCGCCGAGCTGATCCACGCGCCTTTGCAGGCGCTTCGCGTGGTCACGGGTCTCGCGCAGGTGCGTCTCGAGACCCGAGCGGTAGCTGCCTCTCGGCGCCACGGCGATCTGCGCTTCAAGCGCGCGCTCGAGCGCCTGCTCGATGCCGTAGGCCTCGTTGAGGTGCTGGACTATCTTCTGCTCAGCCTGGTTCATGGCTTGCTCTCCGTTCAGTCGCGTTCAACTGCCGGCCCCCGCGAGGGCACTCGTCTTCTAATGCCCCTTCGCGGGACGCCCAAACGTGCGCTACGAGCAGCGCCGTCAACAGCTGCGCCACGGCTCCTCAGATGGGTCGCACGCCCCAGCGGGCGGTGAACGTCTGTCCCGGATCGAGCCTGACGAGCCCGTCGCCGCTCTGAAAGGCGTTCGGCGCGCACGTCATCGGCTCGAGCGCCAGGCCGCGACGTCGTCGAGCCGAGGCGAGGTCATCACCGGTGTAGACCTCGAGGGTCGAATAACGCTCGTCAACCCACAGCTCGATGCGCTCGCCATCAGGGGCGCAAAGCGTGCTCCGCGCAAGCCCGGCGGTGTCGCGAGCGAGGTCGGTGAACGCGAAGTCCATCCGCTGATCGCCGATTGGCCGCGGCGTGCGGAAGTCCAAGGGCGTGCCCGCGACGGGCTCGAGTCCGGTGGGAATCTTGCGCTCCTCGTCGACGAGGACGCGAGTGCCGGCTGCCAGCTGCAAGGTGCAGTCGTCGATCAGTCCGCTCCCGGCAGACAGGTAGGGATGCTGCCCGCTGCCGTATGGACATGCTGCCTCGCCGATGTTGGTGGCGCTCGTGGAGACGGCGAGTCCGGCGTCGCTCAGCTCATACTCGACGCGCACGTCGAGCGTGAAGGGATAGCCGGTGAGCGGATAAAGGCGTGTCGTCATCGCGACGCGATCCGGATCGCGCTCGGCGGCGCTCCAGGGGCGCCAGCGCAGAAAGCCGTGTATCGCGTTGTGCCGCTCTGGCTCTGTCAGCGCCAGCTGGTAGTCCACTTCATCGAAGCGGTAGCGACCATCGGCCACGCGATTGGGCCACGGGATCAGGACGGCGCCATGGGCAGCGTCGCAGATCGCCTCGCGTGGATAAGGGTCCAGCACGGGCCGTCCTGCCACCTCGTAGGCTCGCACCCCACCGCCGACCTCGACGATCGTCGCTCGCTGCTCACCATGGATGATCTCGAACTGCTCGCCCGACGGCGGGATCCGGGTCACGTGCCACGCGCCTTGCTCGCTGATGTGGTGATGGCACGGTATAGCGGCGCCACAAGCCACGCTCCCGTCTCGGGCGTGCGTCGGTCTCGGGCCCGTGTCGGTCTCGGGCCCGTGTCGGTCTCGGCGTGTGTCGGTCTCAGGCGTGTGTCGGTCTCACGCGTGCTTCGCGTCGATGCCCAGCGCCCGCCGCAGCGGCTCGCGCAGGAACAGCCGATAGGCGACGTCGGTCAAGGCCACCGCCGCAATCACTCGCCGCAAAACGCGCCGTGCGTCTGCCGTCGATCCAGGCATAGCTCCGTCCCTCCTTGAACGTTGAGACGCGGTTCTGCGGTTCCCCCAGCCGAACCACGCGGCTTAAACGCTAGGGGATCGTGCGCGGGCAGTCAACGCTTGCAAGCGAAAGCCGTCGCCGTCGCGGTCTTGACATCGCCGTCTCACGATGTGCTCGGCGCTGCGGGCCGGAAACGTCTCGCGCTCTTTTGCCAAGTCCTGCCCGACTGAGGCTAGAGTGGATCCAGGGCTCTCGCTGACCCCCCGGCGGGACCCTGAGGGAAGGGACCGCCCCGGAGCGCTCCGGCCCCAGCTGAGCGCCTGCGGCTGTGAGCACCGGAGCGGTCCCTGTTAGAGCGAGCGACGGGCCGGCCCCCCGAGGGCGCGTCGCGCGGTCAGCTTGTTGTTCTGTCGTGGAGGATGCCGCGTCGCTGCGCGCTTGTCTGTGAGTGTGGTCACTCCGCTTCGCGGTGACCCTGCGGCAAGCCCCCGGGGCGCTGCCGCGTCTCGCCGTTCAGCGCCGAGGCGGAAAGCGAGCCCAGCGTCCGCCCATGCGCGGTGGCGGTCGATCCTCGCGGCTCATCGCCTCGCGCAGGTGCTGCATCGCGCCGTCGGCGACTTCGAGCATTGGTGCGAGTGTCTCCCGATCGTGTTCGGTGAGCGGAGCGCCGGCGGCGATCTCGGCTGCGCAGCCCTCCAGCGCGGCAATGCATTTCGAGAGGTATTCGAGCGCACGCGCGTTGCGCATCTCTGCGCCGCTCATTCCCGGGATTTTCCCCGCCCCGAGCAGCTCCATGGGTTGCATCCCTTTCGTCGTGGTTGCGGCCCTCGTCCAGGTCATATCACCGCATCACGGACCTGTGGAGCGCGAGGTCGATCCCGCCCTGCTAAAAGCTGCTTATTGCGAGGTCTATGCAGGTTTCTGCCGCTTCGTCCTCGTGCGGCGAACGAGCTCTGCTTTTCAGAATCGTCAGCTCCCCAACCTCGACGCGGCCAGGGAGAGCTCCCACAGCCTGTTCGCGGTGTCGCGATCGAGCGCGTACGCGGCAACACCGGAGCCACCGACATCCGAGGTGCTCGGATCGACGATGACCGCCTCGTTGCAGTCCTCGAAGTAGCGGCCGCCGATGCCCTCGAGCTGCGGCGTGGCGGCCACAAGCACGCTCGTCGCCGCTCCTTGCTCCAGCGTCTTGTACGTGCCGGACGCGCGCAGACGAGCCAGGACCTCGGGGTCCATGTGCCGCGCCAGGTTCGTCTCCGCGATCCTCGAGCTCAACCTGATCATCGACCTCGACAAGCTGGCCTCGGTAAAGCTGCGATATCACCCACAGCCGAGCCCGATGCTGCTAGCTCGCCCGCGGGTCGACGCCTTCGAGCGCCCAGTGGCGGACGACGCCAGGGCGCCAGCGCCCGTCCTCCTCGCGCGTCAGGACAAAGCGGCTGATCGTCAGCTGGCCGCCCTCATGGTCGCCGTAGAGCAGATCGACCGTCAGCGTATCGCCGGCGAGGAACGCCTCGCGCAGGCCCTCGCGGAAGGGGTCGTCGGGCTCGCGTATCGCCCCCTGCCAGAAGCCGGTGTCGCCGGCCGGCACGTAGAGGTCGCGTGCTTGCAGGCGGTGCTCCGCCGGCTCGGCGTGTGGAGTGTCGAGCTGCGGGCGCTGCGCCGTGAGGCGCCAGGCTTGAAGCACCGCGAGCCCGTTGCCGACGTTGCGCAGCGGGATCACGAAGTAGTACCTTTCGCCGTCGCGCTCGACCGCGGCGAGACCGCCGTCGACGCCCACCATCCGCCCGTCCCCAAAGCGAACCATCTCGCGCGGATCAGTCACGCGGGAGGGAGCGAGCACCGGCCGCAGGCCCAGCAAGAATGCCCGCTCGGCGATCGCCGTCGAACGCTCTGCGATGCGCGCCGAGCGCTGCCCGAAGCGCACCGAGGAGAACGTCGCGACAGCGAGCACCAGGGTGCCCCCGGCGGTCGCCAGCGACGCGATCGTCGACCAGTCGGCCATCAGCTCAGCAGCGTATAGCTCGAGCTACTCGCCTTCACGCGGCGCGCATTGCGCAGGCTCTAGATGACGTGCCTCGGGACGTTCCGAACGGTTGAGTAGAGGCATCCGGGTCACAGCCGACGCTGTGGGTCCTTCCAAAGATCCGCGACGAAGGAGGACCCGGATGCTGGACAAGCGTAGGTGGCTGCCCCGCTGGCAGCGCGTCGAGTTGGTGCAGATGTGTTTGCAGCACGGCATGACCCGCCGCCAGGCCGCTGCGTGGCGGCGTGTGTCGGTCTCGACGGTGCAGTACTGGATCGAGCGCTATCGCGGTGCTTGCGATCAGGACCGTGCCTCGGGAGCGTGGGCAGAAGATCGACCGTCGGTGCCTCATCGTCAGCCAGCCCGTTGCTCAGAGCTCGTGCATGACCGTGTTTGCGAGGCGCGTCGGCGCACAGGTTGGGGGCCGAGGCTGATTGCCTCAGAGCTTCAGATGTCGCACGCGACCGTCTCTCGCTGTCTGTCTCGGCGTGGGGTTTCGCGTCGCCCGAAAGGTCCACGCGAGGAGGTTCGGCGCTTTGAGTGGCCCTGCCCGGGCGACCTGCTGCAGATGGACGTGAAGCGCTTCGCGCGCTTCAGCCGGCCTGGGCACCGCGTCACCGGCGAGCGCTATCGCTCAGGGAAAGAGAAGCGCGCCAGGGTCGGCTGGGAGTTCGCCCATTCGATGATCGACGACCACAGTCGACTCGTCTACACCGAGCTGCTCGGCGACGAGCAAGCGGCCACGGTCACCGGCTTCGTTCTGCGGGCGCTGGAGTTCTACGCCGGGCATGGCATCCACGCCAAGCGCCTGCAGACCGACAATCACTTCTCCTATGCAAAGAACCGCAGTCTGCGCCAGCTGCTCGCCCGCCACAGCATCCACCACCGCTTCATCCCACCACGCACACCGAAGCGAAACGGGAAGGTTGAGAGATACCAGCAGACCCTTGCCCGGGAGTGGGCCTACGGACAGCGCTACCGCTCAAGCGCAGCTCGAGCGAAGGCGCTACCGATCTGGCTCATGCACTACAACACCACCAGGAACCACAGCGGCATCGGCAACCGGCCGCCCATCAGCCGCGTTCGGGAGGAGCCGAGGCAGAACATCTAGACGGCATGTCCGCGATGGCCGCCGCCTAACGATCGCGCTTGCGCTTGCGCGGCGTGCGTGGCCTATTTCAGCCAGCCCGCAAACGCAGCGCTGGTCCAGCCTTCACCCGAGTCGGCCGGCGCCTTGCCGAGCGGCTTTCCACCGTAGACGACCGAACCACCTTCGCTGTCATTCTGATAGGTGAGCCAGGGAACCGTGCGCTGTTGACCGACGCCAGGCTTGGAGAAGTTGCACACGCCGGTAGGGAACGCCTGCTGCAGCTGCGTCCACTGTTCTTCGGTGAACTCGATCGGATAGTAGGCCGAACGCTCGAGCACTTTGAGCTGACATTCCTGGTTGTCAGTTGTGATTTCCTCGCCCGCCACCACACGTGGGGTCGCGAACCTCGTCTCAACGAGAGGCGATTCACAAACCTTGCCCACGCCCGGAACTTCGACTTCGCGGACATATTCTTCTGCTGCTTCCGAGGACGTGCATCTGTCATGCACGTCTTCTGGACGGTCAACCGCGATCTTTTCTTCGAGGGTCAGACGCCGTTTGTCGGCTTCGACGGCGTCCAGCCAGCTGTTCATCGCGAGCAACCCTTCGGTGGTATAGGTCGGCGATCCAATCAGCGGCGTCTGGCCGAACCAGATGACGTCGTTGCGCGGGAAGTGCCCCTCGTCTCGTTCGAGGCGAGCGCGCATCGACCAAGAGCGGTAGGCGTCGTGGAAGGCGCCGGGGTCGGGCCCGCGCAGGTCGATGATCGCGACGTCAGTGAGATTGTTCGCCTCGTTCACCGCGCCGGAGCGATAGGCGTACTGCAGTGCAGGCTGGTCGGCGACGACGCGCTGCTTGGTCGGGTTGTCATCGATGTCGACCCCGCCGATCTTGTCGTTGATGTCGACGAACTGCGCGGGCGAGATGGTTCCTTCCTCGAGCGCTTTGAGCCCGTACTGCACGCCGACGTTGCCGACCGGGCGACCGGCGAATCCATGGCCCAGCTCCTTCTCGACCGCTCCCCAGGAGCTTTCCGGCCGCGGCCCGAACACATTGATCATGTAGTCCGCCAGGGCACAGCGCACACCGGCCGGATTTGTTTCCGGATTGTAGGCTTCCGAGCTTTCGACGCCGGCGCACGTTTTGACCGGGTTGGCCAGTTCTTCCCAGTAGACGGCGTTGAAGATGACGGCGTTGCCCGGGTTCGGGTGCCCCTCAACAGCGGCAATCTGAGTGGGCGTCCAGGCGATGCCGGTTCCCCACTCCGCCGGGTCCTCGAAGTATTTCAACGTCAGGTGGTAGTCGGCGATCTCCTCCGCGTTTGACCACGCGTCCTGGAAGCTGCACTGCGGCAGGATCCCCTGATAGATACCTGGGTAGGCGTTGGCGACCTGTTGCTGGACCAGCGAACCGCCCGAGCAGCCCGTGCCGATGGTGAACCGCAGCGTGCCGTAGTGGTCGATCAGGTGCTCCTTGACCATGATCAGCGACTCGGCCTCTGTGGCGATGTTGCAGTTGTGCCCCGCGTTGTCGAGTGCGGTGGACATGACCGCGAAGCCCATCCCGAGCGCGGTTGTGGGGCTGTCGGTCACCCCTGGGCCGCCGGGAACGCCGACGGTGTCGCTGGTGACGCTCGGCGCTGTGCCCGACTCGTGTTCGATGCCGCAGCTGGCCCCGTGGGTGATGAGCAGCTTGTGTGCGAACTGGGGCTGCGGAGCCCACGGTTCCCACGGCATCCCGGGCTGATAGAGAACTGCGATTTTGTATTGGTCGCGATCCTCATAGCCAGTCTCGGTACGGACGATGAATGGCACGGTCTGGCCGGTTTCCGTCGTCGTCGATTCCACGAGCGCTGGATTGGGCGGGTCGCCAGGTTCGTACGTTTCGAGCTTGCCGGTGACCGCGGATTTGTATTCGTAGGTGTATGTCGGAGGGGCATCGCATTGCGAGTCCGTGGCGTCAGAGTTCTCACACCGCCACGGCTCGACCTGTGGCCCAGCGAGAGCGGGTCCGCCGATCGGATGGTTGAAGATCGTCACGCGGTCGCTCGTCCCCGGCGCTTGGGCTTCGAGGACGTTGCTGCCCAGCGTCAGGCCTGTGACCAAACCCTCATAGTTGCCGTTGGCGCGAAGCGCAAACTCGCTGCTGACGTTGTTGCCGTTCAAGGTGACCGTCACCGAGCTCGGCTTCACTCGGCTCGGCAGGCTGACGGACGTAAGCGCTTCGCCGCCCGAGATCAGATCAGCCCGGTTTGACAGTACATGGATCTTGATGGCGGCCTGGGCGTTTACCACGCCGACGAGGAATAAGCCGACCGAACCGGCCATGGCGAGGAAGAACCTCCTCGGCATCCAAGATGCCGACGCGGCATCTCCTTCCCGTCGCGCGTCAAAACTCGCGCGCCTGCACCGACGCATCCGCCCGCCTCCCCGTTCGTGATTCGGCTAAACGCTGCGAGCTATACCCACAACTCCTGCGTCGTAAACCTCAACTCGCCGATGCTCTCGCGGCCGCTCCTCACGGCGCCAGCGACCGAGCGGCCGTTGCCGGCCGGACCATCTCTGTCGCGTAAGCACTGGCTTCCGGCTGCCTGTCGCCGCGCGACACTTCGCCGGCTGTCGAACCTCGGGCGAAATCATTTGGCCGTGGGTCCATACGCCCGTGATTCAGCGAGCGGCGATAATCGACGAGTTCATTGACGCTGTCGGGACCCTGCCGGCCCAGCGAGCCGGAGGGAAAGGGGAAGGCTTTTCGCCATGAGGTCCAGGTGGCTCCCGTCGATCGCCGCAACGGCACTCGTGCTTCTCGTCGCGTCGAGTTCGTCCCTGGGCGCGTCTGAACAATCGCCGGCCGCAACTCAGGCCTGCAGCGCGATCTCCGAAGGCGCGAGCGCCAATGCGGAAACTGCGTGCGCACAAGGCTATATGGATGCGGGCGCACATTCGACATTGGCTGCAAGCTGCGCGCTTGGTGTCGCTGCGATCACAGCCGTGGAGAACCAGCGCGACTGCAAGCTGGGGTTCATCATCGCCGGCGGAGCGACTCAGCCTGCGCCATCGCCCAACGCGAAGGCTATGGCGGAATGCGCCTCCCTAACCGAAGGCGCCAGCGACGGATCGCCTGCAGCTTGCGAACAGGGCTATGCAGACGCGCTCGCCGGCGACACGCAGGATGCCAGCTGCGACCACCTGGGCGAGGGTGCCATCAAGGCTGTCGAGTACGCGACCGCCTGCGAGGACGGCTGGTTCGTCGGCAAGGGTGAGCCGGCCTGCATCCCGGCATCGGATCCCATGAACGGACAGCCGGGGACCACGATCAAGTCTGACGCAGCAGCTGACGAGACCTGCTCCAAGGCTTAGATGGCCGGACGGGCGATGGCGGGGTGAGGCTCATTCGTTGCGTATGGGGTTGCTGAGGGTGCCGAGCTTCTCGATCTCGACCTCGACGACGTCCCCGTCGCGCAGGAAACGCCCCTGAGCGGCACCGACGCCTGCAGGGGTGCCGGTGGCGATGATGTCGCCGGGGAGCAGGGTCATGGTGCGCGAGAGCCACGCGACCAGCTCGGCCGGGCCGAAGATGAGGTCAGAGGTCGTGCCCTGCTGCAGGGTCTCGCCGTTGATCCGGGTCTGCAGCGTGAGGTTGCCGAGGTCGCCGACCTCATCGAGGCTGACGAGGGCAGGTCCGCAGGGAGCGAAGGTGTCGATCGCCTTGCCGCTCGTCCACAGCGGGTTTTGCATTTGCAGGTCGCGTGCACTCACGTCGTTGAACGGCATTGCCCCGGCGATGTAGGACATGGCGGTCGCTTCGCTGACGTTGCGTGCCTTGCGTCCGATGACGAGCGCAAGCTCTGCCTCGTAGTCGACGTACTCGGCGTGCGCGGCCGGCAGCACGACCGGGTGGTCGCTGCCGCATAGCGAGTTTGCGAACTTCGCGAACCACATAGGGGCAGACGGTATGTCCTGTCCCGTCTCCTCGGCGTGATCGCGGTAGTTCAGCCCGATGCAGATGATCTTCTGCGGATCTGGGACGGGTGCGCAGAGGCTCACGTCGGTCAGCCGGATCGACTCGGCGGTGGCGTCCGCCGCGCGCGCAGCCACCTCGCGCAACCGCTCCGCGTCCGATTCCGTGAGCAGCGCTCGCACGCTCGATGATGCGCCCAGTGCGGAGGTAGGGACGAGTCGATCGCCGAGCAGAACCGCCGCTGCGGCCTCGCTGTCGCTCGTGAAGCTGACGAGGCGCATCGCCTCAGTCCCCGCCGCCAGAGTGACCGCGTCGGGCGAGCTGAGCTCTCGCGATCTCGCGCAAGCGCAGGTAGCTTGCATTCAGGTCGGCGAAGCTTGCGTTCAGGTCGGCGAAGCTCGCGTATGCGAACGCGCTGGGGTGCATTCGGGTCCGGGTCTCCGCACGCACGGCGGACACGCTACCGCCCACGAGCCTGCTCGACAGTCTCCCGATGAGTTTCGCAGTCGTCGATGGTCTCAGTTGCGGAAGCGGTGTTCGATCAGTCGTATCCTCGCCGGAGATGGCCCGCCAATTCCCCACGCCGCGACGTTCGGACTCGGCTCGGGGCTATCTGCGCCAGACCAGGATCATCGGCGGGCTGGCCGTCCTCGTGCTGATCGCGGCGCTCGCCTCCGACCGGCTCGCGAGGGGATTCTGGACACGCAACCCGCTGGCCACCAATCTGGTCGCGAGCCTGGTGGTGGTGGTCGTGTCGGTCGCCGTCGTCAACGAGGCCCTCGAGCGCCGCCAGAGGCAGCGCTGGAGCGTGCTCGCGCAGTACGTGCTGTTCGAGCTCGTCCGCACCGCTCGCCTCACGTGGACCACGCTGATCGAGCTGCTGCGTCTCATGGACGCCGCGGAGGAAACCGAAGCAGCGCTTGAGGCGGGCGCGGAGACGCTGCGCGACACACCACGAGTGGTCGCGGCCATGTGCGGGCTGCTCGCCGACCCCGACCGTCGTCAGCGGCTGCACCGATCGATCCAGCGCTTGATGGCTCGCAGCGACGAGGTACTGGGCCGCTGGGCGGGGGTGATGCTCAACTCGGCGCCATACGCCGAGGTCATCGACCGCCACGTCGAGCTGTACAGCCGTTTGGCCTGGGTCGGGAGCCTGCTGGAGTACTTCGAGCCTACCGACGACGATCCGACGCGCCGGCGACTGAGCCGCAGCAGCCCGGTCATTCAGCTGCAGGGCGACTTCGACGACGAATGGCTGAGCAACAATTTGGTCGCCATCGGCCAGCTCGCCGAGACGCTGGATCAGGAGACGCTGAAGCTCGCCTTGCGGATCGTGCCACTGGAGTGGTGGGCGGCGCGCACGGCGTCGATGACCCCGACCTCGGCGATCGACCCCGCGCCACCAACCTCTTAGCCTGGATCCACCGGGTTGGTGGGTGGGTTCCGTCCGGCGGTGTCTCTTAAGTGACCTCCTGAGCAGGGCTTTTTCAGGCTGTGACGGCAGCCGGGGCCCGGCGTCAGGAGGTCACCTTGATGGTGCACGATGACGAGCCGGTCGGACTGGACGGTGTGCGGGTCGTCTTTGACGATGATCGGGTGGTCTCCGATGCCGGGATCGCGCTGATCGCCACGCTCGCCGGGCGGTTGAGGATCGAGCGTCTGGTCGGCCGGTTCGTGCGTCTTCGCGGCGGTCGTCCGGGCGCGGCGAACGCCGGGCGCAAGGTGATGGCGCTGATCTACGGGATGGTGCTCGGCGCCGATTGCATCGATGACTGTGAGGTGCTGCGCGCCGGGCGCACGCGCCGGCTTCTGGGTGGCTGGCTGCCGGCACCATCGACGCTGGGGACGTTCCTGCGGGCGTTCACCTTCGGCCATGTGCGCCAGCTCGACCGCGTGCTGGACCAGACACTGACGCGTGCATGGCGGGCGGGTGCTGGCCCTGGTGAGGAGCGCCTCGTGGTCGATGTCGATAGCTTCGTCGGTGAAGTTCACGGCTACCGGAAGGAGGGGGTCGGTTTCGGGTACACCAGACGGCGCGGGTATCACCCGATGCTCGCCTCTCGGGCCGGGACCGGCGAGGTCCTGCACGTGCGCCTGCGCAAGGGGCAGGCGGCCAGCCCGCGCGGGGTGCTGCGCTTCGCAGAGGAGCTGATCGCCCGTGTTCAGCGTGCCGGGGCCACTGGTGCGAAGCTCTTCCGGGCCGACTCGGCGTTCTGGAACAACAAGCTGATCGCCCGTCTGGAGAAGGCGGGCTGGGCCTATTCGATCAGTGTGCGCCTGCAGTTCTGGGTCAAGGACGCGGTCGCAGTGATCCCCGAGACGGCCTGGCAACCGCTGCAGGACTACCCCGAGGACGGGGAGGCACAGATCGCCGAGACGACCGCCGCCGGCAAGCGCCTGATCGTTCGCCGCACCCGGCTGGTCGGTGCCCAGGCCGAGCTGTGGCCGGACTGGCGGCACTTCCCGTTCATCACCAACCGCACCGAGGCGCTAGAGGTGGTTGAGTCAGAGCACCGCCAGCACGCTGTCGTCGAGCTCACGATCCGCGACCTGAAAGACCAAGCGCTCGCGCACTTCCCCTCCGGCAAGTTCAACGCGAACAGCGCCTGGACGGTGATCGCCTGCCTGGCGCACAACCTGCTGCGCTGGAGCACGCTGATCGGCCTGCCCGGCGAGACCGTCCGCGCAGCCCGCACCTCCCGCCGACGGCTGCTTCAGATGCCCGGCCGGCTGACGCGCACCGCGCGCCAATGGACACTTCACCTTCCAGCCCGCTGGCCCTGGCAAGGTGACTTCACCCGTGCGCTTCAGCGGATACGAGCGCTGCCCGCGACGCCCTGAAGCGCGCCCGGCCGACAACAACACCACTCACGCAGACCGCCGGCCACCCCGGCGATCTCGCCCTGTCAAGAAACCCGCAACCGAGACGCCCGACCGAACGTCAGGCGCCCCTCGCGCGCCCGAAGACCGACACAGCACCCGATAACCCCACCGACACCGCCCGTCCCGGCTCGTCGCGGCGCCACGCGGTGGATCCAGGCTTAGCGCCAGCGCCGCGGCGGACCGCGGACGCCTTGATCGCTGCGTCTGCAGCCAACGGCCCGCGCGGAAATTCACGCGACTTAGACTGACACTGGTGGCCATTTGGACTGCATCGCTTGCAGGAGAGCAGTGATCGTTCTGTATGACGCAGATTGTGGCTTTTGCCGCTGGGCGATGACTTGGGCCGTGAGGCGCGACCTTCACCACGTGCTCGTGACCGTGCCGATTCAGTCCTCGCTCGGCTCCGAGCTTCTTGCCGATATCGCCCCGAGCGAGCGTCTCCGCTCGGCTCACGTCATCCGAGACGATGGCTGCCGTCGTTCAGGAGGGGCGGCAGCCACCGACGTGCTAAGCGTGCTTCCGCCAACCCGGACGCTCGGTCGACTGGCCCGCAGGTTGCCCATAGTTACCGCCCTGCTCTACCGCGGCGTGGCGGCGCAACGAAAGAGCTTCGGCCGTCTCGTTGGCAACGAGGCTAGGCGCCGCGCCGATGAGCTCCTCGGAGCCACGAGCGTGACCACCGCGGCGGAGCTCACCCGCGGCGATCGCGCACCGAACGAGCTGGAGGCGCGGTGAACTAGTCGGTCCCGCTGCGCAGCGCCATGCGGGCGTTCCAGGCGCGTTCGATTTCTCGCATCAGTGCTGGGTAGACGACCGAATACCGGAACGGCTTGATGAGCGCCATGTACACCTTCCCTAGCAGGCCGCGTGGCTTGACATAGACGGCCATCTGCCCTTGGTAGCGGCCTGCGCCCTGATCGGCCCAAGCCAGGTGGATGACGCCGTGCACGGTCCTGTTCGACACCTCCGCGGCAAACTCGACATCGCTGCGATAGAGGGGCTCGAAGGGTAGGGAGCCGAAATCCAGATCCGCCGCCGTGTTGCGCAGATCGTCGGGCAGTCGGCCGGTCAGCGAGGTTTCGTTCGTCCCGGGAATCGGCAGTTTGCCTGCATCATCCCCACCGACGTCGATCGGGGCCGAAATCCTGCCGAGCCCGAACCAACTGCCGAGCAGATCGCGGACATGCCATAGCGCGCGAGCAGCGCGGGACTCCGACTCAGTCGGATCCAGCGAAGCAGCCAGCTCGAGCAGCGTTTGGAAGTCCTCGGCGCCACCGTGCACGGGAAGAGCCCAGACATCCTCCACGGTGAAGTCTCGCGCGATCTCGCGGATACGCCAGGGGCGGGATTCGTGTGCTGCGTTCGGAAGCCTCATGCCTGCTCGCTGATCATGCACCACACGCGTCGTGCTTGCCTTGACCGGCGCCCTGACGCGAGCGGCAGTCAGCGGCGGGCGGAACCGGTCGCCGACTTCAGCCCACCGACTCTCGAAGGCCGTCACAGTGTCCGAGTGGCCGTGAGTCGGTCTATCCGGCGATCTCGTGGGCGGCTCGCCGCCGTGCGGCTCGCGACGCCAAGCGCATCGCGCTGGGCGCGCGACGCGCGAGGCGCAGCATCGCACGGTCGCCCCGCTGTCGCAACGCTGCGTTAGGGGCTACATGGTCACGCCGCCCAGTCGGTGGCTGCGAAGACGCCGGGCTGTGATCGGTCACCGCGAGCAGCCGCCAGTCGCCGGGTACGCCCTTTAGCTCGTGACTGCCGCGGTCCGCGAACTCGATCCCCGAGCCCACGACGAGATCCTTGACGGTGCTTGAGACAAGCACCTCGTTTGGCGCTGCCTGCGCCGCGACGCGCGCGCCAATGTGAACCGCCATGCCACCTACGTCCTGACCGATCAGCTCGCACTCGCCCGTGTGCACGCCTGCTCGAATCTCGACTCCCTCTGAAAACGAGCGCTCGACGATCGCGCAGGCGCAGCGAATCGCCTTGGCGGGGCCGTCAAACGTCGCCAAAAAGCCATCACCGATCGTCTTGACCTCGCGCCCGTCGTAGACGTCCAGCCGATCGCGCACAAGCGTCTGGTGCCGCTCGAGCAACTCGCGCCAATGACGGTCGCCGAGCGCTGCAGCGCGCTCGGTTGAGCCAACGATGTCGGTGAAAAGCACCGTCGCCAATGCCCGATCGCGCTCGGGCGCGTGGCGACAGCCGGTGAGGAACTCTTCAATCTCCTCGAGGAGCGCGTCAGCGTCGCCGAACCAGGGGATGTGGTCGTTGCCTGGCAGCTCGACGTAGCGCGCCTCGGGAATCAGCTCGGCCAACATACGGGCCGCTTCGACCGGGACGGCCGTGTCGTCCGTACGGTGGACGACGAGCGTCGGGACGCGCAAGGTCGGCAGGACGTCGGTGACATCGATCTCGCGATAGGAGCGAAGCAGCGCCGAGACCATTCCCGGACTCGCGGCCGCGCGCTCGAACAGCCCCCACGAGCGACGCATCGTCGGGCTGCCCGCGAGGTTTGGGGCGAACCACTCGATCGCGAGCCCCTCTCCCCAGTGTTGGTCGACGATCGCGGTCAGCTCGGCGAGCCTGCGCTCCATTTGTGTGACCAGCCCCGCGGGGAAGCGGTTGGGATTCCCCGTCGGAAAGGTTCCGTACAGCGCCAGCGCGGCGACGCGGTCAGGATAGGTGGCTGCGAACAGCACGCTCATCGGGCCGCCCTCCGACACGCCCAATAGGGCGGAGCGCTCGGAACCCGCCGCATCGAGCACTGCGTGGAGGTCCTCCATGCGCTCCTCGAGCGAAGACAGGCCGGCGGCCGGGTCCGATAGGCCGGTGCCGCGCTTGTCAAAGAGGATCAGGCGGCAGAAGGTCGCAAGCCGGCGTATGAACGCTGTGGTCTCGGGAATCGTCCACCACAGATCGACGTGCGATATGAAGCCAGGCACGATAGCCAAGTCGATCGGCCCATCGCCGACCACCTGATAGGCGATGTTGACATCGCCATTGCGTGCGTACTGTGTCTTCGGTTGCTGCACAAACCCCCCGACGGTTAGCCTACCGTAGCGCGGCGAGATCGCTAGCTACGGGCGCGGTAAAGAGGCTTCGCGGCGCTTGCGTGCACGAAACGTCGATCAATCGGGGCGAATGGTGCACGGGTCCCAGCACGTACCGCTCGCAGACGTCCGCCGCCGTGAGATAGGCCTGCTCGATCTCGCCGGACGGACCCTGAGTCATGCCGACCTATCGCCGAGGTGCGGCGAGGCCAGAGCACAGGGGCTGAAGCTCCGTAAGACCATGCTCGTGATCTTCGGCAACCCCAAAGACCGGCACGCCGGTGATGCAGGCCGCGCCGCTCGCGACGCTCGACCTGCCTGCTGGCCGCGGGATTCACGGGGCTCAATGCATTGACTGACGCCGTGCTCCACGAGCTGGCGCGAGATAGTTCGGCCTAAGTCGCGCTCACGCAGGCGATCGGCGAGACTGTCGGACGATCGAGACAGGAGCACCAAGGTGTTTACCGAGTGTGACGATCCGACAGAAGACAACGCGGGCGTATCTGCCGTTTCTCACACCACGAGCTGAGGAGTCAGGAAATGAGCTATGCAAAGCAGATACTCGAGACCTATCCCACCGCCATCATCGACCCGAGTGCGCTCGCCGGCACGATCGACGCGCTCAACGACTGTGCCCAGGCTTGCACCGCGGACGCCGACGCTGACTTAGGCGATGAGGACGTCGCAAGCATGATCACATGCGTGCGTCTCTGCCTGGATTGCGCTGATGTCTGCACGAGCACCGCTCGGGTCGCGAGTCGGCAGACGGCCTTTGACGCGAGCGTCACCCGCCCGCTTCTACAGGCGTGCGCGGCGGTATGCGCGCGCTGCGCGGACGAGTGCCAGATGCACGCCGACAAACATCCGCATTGCCGCGTCTGCGAGGAGGCCTGTCGGCGCTGCGAGCAAGCTTGTCGGGATCTTCTCGCTGCCTTGTAACGGGGAAAACTGCTGCCGACGCGCACACGAGCTCGGTTTCACGAGCTCGCTCCGAAGCAGCGACTTCCCCGAGGAAGCATGACTTGATGCACCTGCTCCTCACCAGTGCGGGGAGCGCCAACGGCAGGGGCTACAGCACGATCCTCGGCTTCGATACGAACGGCAAACTGATCGGGCCGTTCAGCAGCGATCGGCGGATCGTCGATCCGCGCGGTCTGTCTCTCGACCCGTCGGGCGCACTCATCTACCTCAACAGCGGCACTGATCGCGTGTTGGCGCTCGATCGCCGGGGAGACGTCGTGCGCGACTCCGGGCGGATATCCGGACTCGACCCCGGCGGCGGCATGTTCGGGGGCGATGGTCGCTACTACGTCGGCACGCGCCGCCGGAGGACGATACTGGCTATGCCCGCCGCCCTCGACGAGGCTCCCGAACCGTTTCTACCTGATCGCGTCGTCCCATTCCCACGGGGGTTCGGCTTCGCGCCCGACGGCCGGCTTTACCTCGCGTCGGGCGTCGGTCCCTCCGGGGAAGGCGATAATACGATTGCCGTGTTCGATCGTGACGGAGCTCGGCGCGCGCGGCGCTTGGTCACGGACCCCGAGCTGAGCCCGCTTGATCTGACGCTCGCTCCCAACGGGCACATCGTGGTCGCCAGTGAGTGCCCCTTCGGCGCTCCAGACGCTGTCAAGAGCATCCGCGAATACGACCCGACTACCGGACAGCTCATGCGCGTCTTCTTCGTTCCGGACCACTCACTCAAGTTCCGTAGGCCGCGGGGATTGAGATTCGGACCGGACGGCCGCCTCTACTGCGTGGGTGAGGAGCATGTCGTGGCCTTCGACTTTTCGGACGGCGGCTTTCTTGGGCCAGTGGCCCAGCTGCCCCGGCTCCACGGCCAAGCGCTCGTGGTGCTCGACTAGACATGGCGCCGCGCCCTTCCCCCGCCGCGGCCGGCCATCGACGACTTCCGCGTTGAGCCAGGGACAGCGGGCCGGTCGTTTTCTAAGCGGTTCTGATGCCGACTGAACCCGCTGCAAAAAGTGCGGGTCCATAAAATCGGGGCGCCCGGATTCGAACCGGGGACCTCACCGACCCGAACGGTGCGCGCTACCAGGCTGCGCCACGCCCCGACAGACCGGCAGTATCCCACACCGGCCGCGCCGCTATCTTCGCCCAATGCCCGCCAGCATCTCTGACATCCTCGCGGAGGTCGACCGCCTGCTCGAGCCAGGCCGCTTCGAGGACTACTGCCCGAACGGCCTGCAGGTGCCAGGACCTGCCGAGGTGACGACGCTCGCGACAGGGGTATCGGCTCACGCCGAGCTCTTCGAGCGCGCCGCGGACGAGCGCGCCGATCTGCTGCTCGTACACCACGGCCTCTTCTGGGACGCCGGCCCCGGACCGATCGACGCCGTCCTCAAGCGCCGCCTGCAGATTCTCTTCGACGCAGACATCGCGCTAGCCGCCTACCATCTCCCGCTCGACGCGCACTTGGAGGTCGGGAACAACGCGCTGCTCGCCCGCGCGCTCGGCGCCGAGAGCTTCGAGCCGTTCGCGCGACATCGCGGCCAGGCGATCGGCGTCCTCGCGAGAGTTCCCGGAGACGGTCTCGCCTCGGGCGAGCTGATCGCGCGGGTGCGTAGCATCACCTCGCACGAGCCGCTCGTGTTCGCCTCGGGCCCCGACGTCGTGCGCCGCCTTGCGATCGTCTCCGGCGCCGGCGCCGACTATCTCGCCGAGGCCGCATCGGCTGGCGCGGACGCGCTCCTCACCGGCGAGGCGGCCGAGCGCACGATGGCTCAGGCGCATGAGCTCGGCTTGCACCTGATCGCCGCCGGCCACTACGCCACGGAGACGCTCGGCGTCAGACGGCTCGGCGAGCGCCTCGCCGAGAGCTTCGGCCTGCGCCACGTCTTCCTGGACGTCCCGAATCCCGTGTGAGCGCCGCGGGGTCGAAAGGGCCCGGCAGCGTCTAACATCATTGATCCGTTTCTGGTTATAAAGAGGGGAGTTCTAATGGAGGCCACCGCCAGCGCGTCGAGCACGGCGTTGCAGACGATCGCTGATCTGGTCCCGCGCTCGGTACAAGCCCACGCGGACAGAACCGCGGTGCGCTTCAAGCGCGACGGTGCCTGGGCTGACCTTACCTACGCGCAACTCGCAGAGATCGTGCAGCAGATCGGGCTCGGGCTGATCGATCTCGGCATCCAGCCGGGAGAGCGCCTCTCGATCCTCGCCAACACACGCCCCGAGTGGAGCTACGTCGACCTCGCGGCGACCTCTGCCGGCACGGTGGTCGTCCCGATCTACCAGACCAACTCTCCGGAGGAGTGCCACTGGGTCCTTGCCGACTCCGACGCGTGTGCGGTCGTGTGCGAGAACGACGAGCAGCTCGCAAAGATCGCCGCCATCCGCGAGCGACTCCCGAGCCTGCGCACGGTCATCGTGATGGACCCCCCGCAGGGCGATTCAGCGGCTGACGGAGCGGCGCGCGGCGCCTCGCAGGTGATCACGCTCGAGGAGGTCCGCGAGCGTGGGCGCGGACGTTCTCCTGAGGAGCTCGAAGCGCGGCGGGCGGCCATGCGCCCGCAGGACCCGTTCACGTTCATCTACACCTCAGGCACGACCGGACCGCCGAAGGGCTGCGTGCTCACGCATGGCAACTACTGCGCGATCATCGACATGGTCGCGGAGGTGCGCGAGCTGACCGAGGAGGAGGTGGCCTACCTCTACCTGCCGCTCGCCCATTCCTACGCGCTGCTCGTGCAGCTGGCGACGTTCGCGCTCGGCAGCACGCTCGCGTACTTCAGCGGCGACACGCAGCAGATCATCCCCGAGCTCAGCGAGGTCAAACCGACCTACCTCCCCTCCGTGCCGCGCGTCTTCGAGAAGATCTACACGCTCGCCCACGGCGAGATCGAGGCCCAGCCGCCCGAGGAGCAGAAGCGCACGCACGAGGCGATCAAGCTAGGCGTCAAGGTGCGCGATCTGATGAACCACGGCGAGCCGGTCCCCGAGGAGATGAGCAAGCAGTTCGAGGAGGCCGACGAGCAGCTGTTCAAAAACGTTCGCGCGATCTTCGGTGGGCGCTTGCGCCATGCAACGAGTGGTGCCGCGCCGATCGCCCGCGAGATCCTCGAGTTCTTCTACGCCTGCGGCCTGCCCGTGTTCGAGGGTTATGGCATGACCGAGACGGCTACCGCGGCAACCGTCTCGACGCTCGAGAACCATCGTTTCGGCACGGTCGGCCGGGCGCTGCCCGGGGTGGAGCTGAAGATCGCCGAGGACGGCGAGATCCTCGTCAAAGGCGCGAACATCTTCGCCGGCTATCACAACCAGGCTTCGACCAGCTTCGGCGCCGTCGAGAACGGGTGGCTGCATACCGGCGATCTCGGCTCGATCGACGAGGACGGCTACCTCTCGATCACGGGACGCAAGAAGGACATCATCATCACAGCCGGCGGCAAGAACCTGACGCCTGCCAACATCGAGAACGACCTCAAGCAGTCGCGCTGGATATCCCAGGCGGTGATGCACGGCGACCAGCGGCCGTATCCGGTGATCCTGATCACGCTCGACGAGGAAGAGATCTCCATCTACGCGCGCGAACACGACCTGCCGGAGGACATCGCCTCGCTCTCGCGCGACGCATCCGTCCACGCGCTCATCGCGAAGGAGACCGACCGCGTTAACGCCAAATACGCGCAGGTGGAGCAGGTCAAGAAGTTCGCGATCCTCGACCACGACCTCTCGCAGGAGACCGGCGAGCTGACGCCCACGCTGAAGGTCAAGCGCAACGTCGTAAACGAGAAATACGCCGACGTGTTCGATGCCCTCTATGCGAGCTGACCGTCCCCCGGCGCTGTAGCTGCGAACATAGGTAGAGATGCGCAGCGACCCATCAGATACCGGCGGGCTGTTCGTCGGGCGCCGCCCAGGCACGGCGCCGGTGCGCTTCCGCACGCTTCCCGAACGCGGTGGCGAGCTTCGCCAGCGTGTAGACGGCTCGCTAGCGGGCGTCCTGCTCGCGGCGATGACCATCCTCAGCCTGCTCTGCTGGGGTCCGATTCCGGTCGCCTGCCTGTGGCTCGGCTCGGAGGCGAACTACCTCTCGGGCAGCGTCAGCCTCGGGATCCTCGTCGCCTTCATCGGCCTGTTCACGCTGCTCTTCGGCGCGCTTGTGATCCTGCGCCGCCTCGACCAGGCGTGGATCCTCGTGCGCAGGGCCGCAGGCCACGATCAGCGCGGCGGCGTTCTCGGCAGGATCTTCGCGACGACGGCCGCGGTCTGCGCGATCGTCTTCACGATCTGGTTCGTCGTGATTCACGGACCCGGCTCGAGCACGTTCTCGGGCAACTCGGGCGTTTGAGGACGAACCGCTTCTCGCGCGCGGGGTCTGCGCGAGCGGTGTCCGATCGCCGCTGCTAGAACGAGGCCATAACGTGAGCCTGCTCGATTACTACAGGCAGTTCGAAGGGATGTCCGAGGAGGAGGTCAACGCGCGGCTACGCGAGGACGCTGCCGAGCGCAAACGCAAAGCTCTCACGCGCGTGGAGACGCTGGACCTCTCGCAGACGACGTGGCCGGAGCTGCCGCATCCGCGGATCGTCAGCGCGATCACGTTCGTCGCCAGGCGTGGCCTGCAGCGCTATCCGCACGTGCACGGCTCAGACCTGCGCAACGAGCTGGCTGAGCGCCATGGCGTCGATCCGGATCGCCTGATCCTGGGCAACGGAGCCGCCGAGCTGCTCAGCTCGGCGACGCGCGCCCTGATCGGGCCGGGTCAGCAGCTGCTGACCGCGTGGCCGTCCTATCCGCTGTTCCCGCTCATGGCCCGTCGCGCACACGGACGCGCGGTGCCGGTTTCCGGCGGAGTCGACGCGCTGCTCGAGGCATCCGCCGACCCGGACGTGCGGGTGATCGCGCTGGCGAACCCGAACGACCCTACCGGCGAGCTTCTGCCGGCGGCGGAGCTGGAGCGCCTGCTCGACGGCCTCCCCGACGATGTCGCGGTCCTCCTCGACGAGTCGCTTGTCGAGTTCGCCGATGCGCAGCCGACGAGCGCCTCGCTCGCGCTGCTGGCGAACCATCCGCGCCTGCTCATATTCCGCAGCTTCTCGAAGGCCTGGGGCCTGGCTGGCCTGCGCATCGGCTACGCACTCGGGGCTCCAGGCTCCGGAGACCTGCTTGCCGAGCTCGAGCCCGACCTCGGCGTCTCGGAGATCTCCCAGGCGGGAGCGCTGGAGGCGCTGCGCAGCTGCAGCGAGCTGGTCGACCGGCGCGTGCGCACGATCTGTGCGGAGCGTCCACGCCTGACCGCCGGGCTGCGCAGCCGCGGGTTCGATGTCGGCGACAGCCAGGCGAACTTCCTCTGGGCCGCCCATCCCGCGCTGGATGGCGGCGAGCTGGCAGCGCGACTCGCACGTGCCGGCGTCCTCGTGGCGGCCGGCGCGGCGCTTGGCGAGCCCCGCCACGTGCGCCTCGGTGTGCGCAGCGCCGCCGCGTCAGAGCGGCTCCTCGACGCGATCGACAAAGCGCTCTAGCGACCCGGCGGCTCAGGGCAGCCGCTTGACCCCGCCTGGCGGCTCAGGGCAGCCGCTTGACCCCGCCTGGCGGCTCAGGTCAGCCGCTTGACCCCGCCTGGCGAAGCAGCGCACCGGTGGTGCCCTCGAGGATCTTCCGCCAGGCGCTTACCTCCTCCGGCTCCTCGTCGAAATGTTCGACGACCTGCCGCACGCGCTTGCCGGAGATGGTGATGCCGTGCCGCTCGGCTACCGCGTGATAGCGGTCGTATTCGCCTGCCAGCTGCTTCGTGACCGACTCGAACCCGTGACGCGCGATCTCGACGCGCGAGGTGAAGCTCATCATCGAAGTCTGGAACATCAGTTCGTCGTCGGACTCCGGCTCGATCAGGACGATGTCGACGCCGGGATAGCGCTCCTCCCAGTGCTTGGCGAGTTCGTGCAGCCGCTGGTGGGCGACGAGCTTGAAGACCTGGTATCCGATCTGCGCGAAGCCCATGTCCGAGACGCGGCGTGCACGCCTGCCGCGCAGCGTTCTGATCGTGGCGGCGAAGTCGTTAACGAACGGAACGATCGGGTTGATCACGACGACCAGCTTCGCCCCAGCCTGAACGGCCAGGTCGAGGTTGGTGGTCGAGACGATGCCGCCGTCGATCAGTTCGCGGTCGTTGATCTGCACCGGCGCATAGACCATCGGCAGCGCTCCTGACGCGCGAACCGCGGTCGAGATCGGCACATCGTCAAAGCCCTCGACGCCGAAGACGACGCGCTCGCACGTGTCGAGGTCGGTCGCCGCCAGATACAGCTCGCATGCCAGGTCCGCGAAGTTGTCGCTGCGGCCGGGCTCGTTGAGCACCTTCTGCAGATAGCTCTCGATTCCCGCGCCGGTGTACAGGCCGGAAGGCAGCCCGTCGGCAAGCCCCATCACGACATCCATCAGCGAGACGCCGCCTGGCTGCGCGAGCAGCTGGCGAGCCACCGAGATTGCGCGCAACGGCATGAAAGCGCCCTTGCGCACGAACTCCAGCAGGTTGAGGCGCAGCAGATCGCCGATGTTGATGTCCCTGAAGGACGACGCGCCCTGTCGCGTGACGACCCGCATCATCTCCTCCGGCGTCACGCCGTTGGCGCACAGGGCGGCGATGAACGACCCGGCCGACGTGCCGACGTAGACGTCGAACTGGTTGACCGAGCTGTTGACCGCCAGGAGGTCGAGCGCGCGCAGCGCCCCGATCTCATAGACACCTCCGGTGAAACCGCCGCCGCCCAGCACGAGCGCGGTCTTGTCGCGTCTGGGCCTGCGCCGGCGATCGATCGACGCAGGCCGGCCTACTCCGCGCGCGGCGAGCCGGCGCTTGTCGGCGAGCCGGCGCTTCCTTGCCGCCGCCGACTCGGCCTTGATGGCCGGTTCGAGCTTGACAACCTTGCCCATGCTCGAAACATTCTATGCCCACGTGCCCCGGAAAGGCCCTGCCAAGTTCCTTTTGCTGCTATTCGGGCTCTCGCTGCTCGGCTTTTCGGCACCGGCCGCGGCCAGCGCGGGCGACGCTCTGCCCGAATTGCAGGCGGATATCAGCCATCAGCTCGCGCTCGCCGGCCCGCACGATGGAGCCTATGTCTACGACCTCACCACCAACCAGGCTCTGTTCTCCGAGCGCGCAGCCACGCTGCGCCCGCCGGCGTCGGTCGAGAAGCTATACACGGCGACCGCGGCCCTCACACGAATGGGGCCGTCAGCGCGGCTCGCGACGACGGTCTTCGGCGCGGGCCGGCTCGCGCCGGGCGGGGTTTGGGAAGGAAGCCTCTACCTTCGCGGCGGCGGAGATCCGACGTTCGGCAGCTCGTCCTTCATCATCAGCCACTACGGCGGAGTAGGCGCCAGCGTCTCGACCCTCGTCGCGCAACTCGTCCGCGTCGACGGCATCCACGAGATCACCGGGTCTGTCGAGGGAGACGAGTCCTACTTCGATTCGCTGCGCGGCGAGCCCTCGAGCGACTACGCGCCAGACCCATTCCTCGAAGGGACGCTGAGCGCTCTCGCCTTCGACCGCGGCGAGACCGGCGCTGAAAGAGGACCGCACGCCCCCGCCGCGTATGCGGCGCACAGGCTCTGGGCGGCGCTGAAGGCGGCGGGCGTGAGGATCCGCGGCTCAAGCGCAGCCGCGAGCACCCCGGCCGGGGCGGTCCAGCTCGCGCAGGCGCGCTCTCCGACGCTCGCCCAGCTGCTCGGCCTGATGCTGCCGCCGTCGGACAACTTCTTCGCGGAGACGCTCGTCAAGGATCTCGGCGCAAGCTTCGCCGGGGCCGGCACGACCGCCGCCGGCGCCTCGCTCGTGGCGAGCACCATCGCCACGCTGCTCGGGATCCACCCGCGCGTCGTCGACGGCTCGGGACTCTCACCGGCCGACCAGACCTCCCCCTACGAGGTGTCCGACCTGCTCGTGGAGCTCGCCGATACGCCGACCGGGGCGGTGCTGCGCGAACACCTGGCCGTCGCCGGGCACACGGGAACCCTCGCGCTGCGCATGCGCGATACCGCCGCCGCGGGCCGCTGCGAGGGCAAGACCGGCACGCTGACAGGCGTCTCGAACCTCGTCGGCTACTGCGAGTCCTCCGACGGCCACCAGCTCGCCTTCGCCATCTTCACCGACGGGGTCTCGATCGAATCCGCCCACACCTTCCAGGACCACATCGCGATCACGCTCGCGAGCTCAAAGCTGGGCGCCGTGGCAGCGCGTGTCAACTCGTTCTCCTCGCCTTTCACCCTCGGCCCGCTGGCGTCCTGGTTGCTGCCTTGAGGGCTCGCTCCCCGATCTTCCCGCACTGCCGGGCCTAGCTGCTCCGCCTGTGCGCCGCCGGCCGTCATTCCGGGTGAGCGCGTGCCCTGTGGCGATCCTCGCGGTGATCGTCCTCCCGGCGCTCGCAGGCTGTGGCGGGACGCACACGAGCAGCAGTCACGACCAGGCAGCGCGGTCCCCCAAATCCAGCTTGAACCGGCCGCGTCCGCAGGGGCTGCTCTTCGGGATCAACAGCAACTCCGCAAGCGGGCATTCGGCCACGTGGGTCGCAGGCAACGTCTTCGGCGACCGCAGCGACAACCTCGACGTCTTCTATTACGACGATCCCGCCGCTGCAAGCGCAGCGGTCGCGACTTCCCTCGCCGACGGCTGCGTGCCGATCGTGATCATCAATGTCGAAGACACGACCCCTTTGTCGAAGGTCAATCCGAGCGAATATGCCCGCGGAGCGACGGCGATAATTGCGCGAATCGTCACAGACCATCCGACGGTCAGGACCTTCGAGCTCATCAACGAGCCCTACTTCAAGGGCCCGCAGGGCAAAAGCAACGCATCCGATTACGCCAACATCGTCGCGAAGACCTATGAAGAAGTCGCCACCCTGCAGCTGAGCGATGTCAGGCTGCTCGTCGCAGCGTGGGGAAGGTATGAACTGGTGAACGGCAGCGGTGAAGCGACCGGGAAGGTCTCAGACCCGGAAAACGGCGGCGGATGGATCCATGACCTCGCCGCAGCGCAGCCAGCGCTGAAGAAGATCGTCAACGGTTGGACGAGCCATCCCTACGGAGCTCCTGAAGGTCCGAGTGAAGATGAGGACCACGGAATGACCGCAACGGAAGATCAGCGCAACGAAGCAGGGATCGCCGGCTTCAACCTGGCCGGACGAAACGACTGGTGGATCACCGAGGTGGGCTTTGACCTCGGTGGCAGCGGCCCTGGCACCGCGAGCAGCGAAGCGCAGCAGGCGGCAGACACGCTGGAGATCCTCAAGCGCGCGCTCAGGTGGCACGAGGAAGGATGGCTGCAGGGCATCTTCATCTACGACGACGGCTCGACGGGGTTCAACATCTATGGGCGCGAGGCTCAGACGACGTTCACGAGGTTCGCGACCGAACACGGCTAGGTGCTGCCCTCGCCGTGTTCCGCTTCCTGGCCCTGTTCGGGCTCCTTCCCGTGTTCCGCTTCCTGGCCCTGTTCCGTTTCCTTAGCCTGTTCCCGTTCGTGCGCCTGTTCCCGTTCCTGTGCCTGTTCAGGTTCCTGCGCCTGTTCAGGTTCCTGCGCCTGCGCTTCTTCGAGTTCCGCCTGTTCGCGGCGTTCGCGGTCCTGTTCGATTTCTTCGGGAGTGCGTTCGGCGAGTTCTTTGACTTCGGTTTCATCGTCTTCTCGTTTGAGCTGTTCGATGAAGCCTCCGAGCAGCCCGCCGCCCAGCTGCGCGGATATCGACGCGCTTTCGCCGCCGGCCGGGCCGTTCTCGCTGCCGCCGCAGCCGGACAGCGGCACGGCGAGAAGAACGACGATCAAAAGCGCGCAAAGTCCCTTGCGAGCTCCGGACATGAGAACGACTTCGGCGCGAACGGCCCGCGGCTTGAGCGCCGTCGCCGATGCGGCCGAGTTCGGCGGCTGCTACTGCTCGAGCAGCCGGCGCAGGGCGGCTTCGTCGAGGACCGTCACCTCGAGGCGCTCGGCCTTCTCGAGCTTTGACCCGGGGCTCTCGCCGGCCACCACGTAGTCGGTCGTCTTGGACACCGACCCGGTGACGCGGCCGCCGGCGGCCATGATCCGCTCGGTGGCCGTCTCGCGCGACCATTCCGGGAGGGTGCCCGTCAGCACGAGCGTCTTGCCCGCGAGCGGGCCGCCAGAGGGCCCTGGGCCCTCTTCGCGGAACCGCAGCCCGATCTCGCGCAGGTCGGCGATCAACCGGCGCATGCGCTCGTCGTCGAGCTGCGCGCGGATCGAGGAGGCCATCTTCTCGCCGACGCCCTGCGTCTGCGCGATCTCCTCGGGCGAGGCGTCGAGCAGGGCATCGACGTCGCGAAAGCGCTGTGCGAGGTTGCGCCCGGTGACCTCGCCGACCTCCTCGATTCCCAGCGCGAACAGCACGCGCGCGAACGGCCGCTCCTTGGAGGCCTCCAACGCCTCCAGCAGGTTCCGTGCCGACAGCTCGCCAAATCCCTCGAGCTCCACCAGCTGCTGCTCTTGCAGGCGATAGAAGTCGGCCGCCGTCCTGACCAGCCCGCGCTCCTGCAGAAGCGCGACCTGCTTCTCGCCGAGCCCGTCTATGTCCATCGCGCCTCGCGAGACGAAGTGCTTGAGCAGCTGCCACGCGCGCGCTGGGCAATCGCGGTTGGGGCACTTCGTGAAAACGCCGTCCTGCGGCTTGATCGTCTCGGTTGCGCAGAACGGGCACCGCCGCGGCGGGCGCGGCAGCGGCGGACGCTTCTTGCGCTCTGCGACGTGCGGCGCCGGCGATATCACCTGCGGGATCACGTCGCCGGCGCGCACGACGATCACATCCTCCCCGGCGCGGATGTCCTTGCGGACGATGTCCTCCTCGTTGTGCAGGGTCGCCAGCTTGATCGTCACGCCGCCGACGGCGACCGGCTCGAGCACCGCGAAGGGGCGCATGTCGCCGAACTTGCCGACGTTCCACATCACCTTCTCCAAGCGCGTCACCGCGGTCGTCGGCGGAAACTTCCACGCCACCGCCCAGCGCGGATCGCGGCCGACCGAGCCAAGCCGTCGCTGCAGCTCGAGGTCGTCGACCTTGACGACGACGCCATCGATCTCGAAGTCGAGCTCGCCCCTGCGCGCCTGCCAGTCGAGGCACTGGGCGATCACGTCATCCTCGCTGTCGAGCAGCCTGATGCCGCGATTGACGCGGAAACCGTGCGCGCGCAGCCACTCAAGCGCCTGCGAGTGCGTTTCGAACGAGAGCCCTTCGGTGACACCGACCTGGTAGCACCAGATCGACAGCGGCCGCTTCGCCGCATCCGCCGGGTCGAGCTGGCGGATCGTGCCGGCGGCCGAGTTCCTCGGGTTCATGAACGTCGACTCGCCCGCTTCGGCCCTGCGCTCGTTCAGCGCCGTGAAGTCCCGCAGCGACATGTAGACCTCGCCGCGCACCTCCGCCAGCGGCGGCGCGTCATGGATGCGCAGCGGGATCGCGCCGATCGTGCGTAGGTTATGCGTCACGTCCTCCCCGATCTCGCCGTTCCCGCGCGTGGCGCCGCGCTCGAGGACCCCGTTGCGGTACACGAGGCTGATCGCCAGCCCGTCGATCTTCGGCTCGACCACGAACTGGAAGCGTGGATCGGCGATCCCCTCACGCGCGAGGTGGTTTCGCATCCGCTCGACCCACGCGCGCAGCTCCTGCTCGGAGCGCACGTTTCCGAGCGACAGCATCGGCTCGAGGTGGGTGACCTTCTCCAGCCGGCCGACCGGCTCGCCGCCGATCCGCCGGGTCGGCGAGTCCGGGGTCGCGAGCTCGGGATGGCTGGCCTCGAGCTCGCGCAGCTCGTCGAGCAGCCCGTCGTACTCCTCGTCGCCGATCTCGGGATCGTCGAGGACGTAGTAGCGGTAGGCGTGGTGCTCGAGCAGCTCGCGCAGCTCGCTGGCGCGCTCGGTCGCCTCCGGCGGCGTTTGCCGTGCGCCGCTCTTCTCGGCCTGCTCGGCGACGCCGCCGAGCGCCGCGCCGGCGCGCCCGTCCTCTGAAGACCCTCGCCTAGGGCTCACGGCCTCGCGTCGCGTGCGACCGGCGCGAGCAGCCCCTCCAGATCAAAGCGCCTGAGCGCCTCGAGGCTCGGACGGTCGGTCAGGTCGAAATCAATCGGCGTGACGGCTATGCGCCCGGCAGCGACTGCCGCCAGGTCGGTTCCCGGCTCGTCGTGGAACCCGGGATCCGAGCCGTAGATCCAGTAGCGGCGCCGGTGCTCCTCCTCGCGCTCGAGCTTCAGCTCGTCTCTGTATATGCGCTTGCCCAGGCTGGTGACCTCGACGCCCTCGGGATCGCCGGCAGGCACGTTGACGTTGAGCAGCGTTCTCGCCGGCAGCGGCACTTCCTCGATGCGCTCAACCAGGCGCGCAACGAACGTTGCCGCGACATCGAATCCAAAGCCGCCGTCGAAGCGGTAGTCGAGCGCGCGCGCACCCGACTGCTGGGATACGGCGATCGCAGGCAGGCCCAGCACGACGCCCTCGAGCGCCGCAGCGACGGTACCCGAGTAGGTGATGTCATCGCCGAGGTTGGCGCCGTGGTTGATACCTGACACGACGAGGTCGGCCTCGAAGCCCTCGACCAGCCCGAGGCTGGCAAGCCTCACGCAATCGACGGGCGTGCCGTCGGTGGCGTAGCCGACCGTTCCGTCGGCGAACGGCACCTCGGCGACCCACAGCGGGCGGCGCGTCGTGATCGACCGCGCCATCGCCGAGCGGTTGCCGTCCGGCGCTATCACCGCGAGGCGCACACCGCCGAGCTGGATCAGCGCGCGTCTCATCGTCTGCAGGCCGTCGGCCTCGATCCCGTCGTCGTTTGTCAGCAGAACGCTCAGCATCTCGCTGCCGTCCAGCATAGGGCGCGCTCCGGGGCGGTTGCTGCGAAGGCGTTACCGGCACGGCCGTGTGCGGCACCGGCGGCTCGCCTACTCGTCATAGGACACGTGCGCCAGCGCCAGCCCGTGTGCGGGCGCGGTCGGGCCGGCATGCGCGCGCGGCCGGCCCTCGAGCAGGTCCGTGAACTCCTCGACCGTACGCCGCCTGCTCGCCACTTCGAGCATCGTGCCGACGAGCACGCGGTTCATGTGCCGCAGGAACGTGTCCGCCTCGATCCAGAACTCCAACATCTCACCGTCGCCGCACCACTGTGCCGAGACGATGTCGCGTACGAAGCGCGAATGCTCGCTCTCGCCCGGCGTGAACGCAGTGAAGTCGTGCCTGCCAGGCAGGAATCAATAGCCCGCGCCAATTCGGTGGCCGCGTCCGTAAAATCCTTGAGCAACTTCACATCTACGTCGAAATTCATCACGAACGCCTGATCGCCGCTCTGCAGAACGGAGCGCAGAAATTTTTTCGCGGCCGCCTGTTCCGTGCCCAGCAAGTGACCCTGGCTGACGCTGGTGTCGATGGCGACCCCCAAACTCAATGCCGCGCTGGTCTCCTGTGAGAAGTACTCGATTTTCTGCGGAGCCGCATCCTCGGTCAGCTCGAAGTCGTCTTTCTGCAGGTCTCGAATCAGCCGGCCGTGACGTCCTTCCGCGATCGCATATATATTCACCGCCACCGAGGTAACTTTAATGGATTGGCCGGTAGGCCCATTGGCCGCTTGTTGCCGCGACGCGGTCGGCGACACCCAGATTAGAAAAGAGAGCGCGGAGGCAAAGGCCGTTCGGATCATGCGTGCGAACGAAGTCAAATGCATACGTTCATGAGCGGCGCCGGCGAGCGTGAGCTGATTCACTGGGCTCCTTCGTTTCACATCCTACGCAGGGCTGCCTGCGAAGTCGAACGAAACGCAAAAGTAAGGCCGGACTTTTGGGCAGACGCCCTTTTGCAGGTGGTCTGCCCTTGTCCGGCCTCGAAGTGTTCGACAGCCTTAGGTGCGTATCGCGTGAGTTGGCGTCAGTTGCCGTTCACTTCGATCGAGATGGTTTCGATCAGCTGCGGCTGTTGCGCCACGAGCGCCTTTAACTCCGTTGGCACTTGAAAATAGAACGTGCCGGAACCGGGCAACCGCAAAGCCCGGACCGTGACCTTTCCATCGTGGCGAATACAAACTAATTCGGACTTCTCGCTCTTACTTTCTCTGCCGTCAAATGTCTGCGGGAGCAAAAACCCTACAGCCCGTGTTCCTCGGTAGACGGAGAGCATTCCGTTCGAAGAAAAATGGTCGATCACCAACGTATACTCGCCCGTCGGAAGGGCCATTTTTTCCCATTGCAGATCGAACGGCAGCTTGAACCTGAACGCGGTAGACGGCGATGCTGGCAGGCCCGGTGCGATCACTGCGAATGCGATCACGGCAATTAGCACGACCCCTGAAATCCACTTCCAAGAACCTTTCATTGAACTTTTCTCCCTTGTCTTATTTGGTCTGCAGCCGGCTGTCCTAGCAGTCTGACCCAAGGACTGACGCGCTTGTCGGGACCAGGTGTCATCCTGAGGATTGCGCACGTTTCACGCACTAGTACCGAAGTTCAGGTCTCGGTCAGGTGTTCCCAAATGGTTATATTCGCCAGGTTCGTCAGGCCCACGATCCTTCCTGCGCAGGGTTGGCCGTGAAGTCGGACGAAACGCAAAAGTAAGGCCGGACTTTCGGGCAGACGCCTTTGCAGGCGGTCTGCCCTTGTCCGGCCTCGAAGTGTTCGACACCCTTCGCTGCGGATCGCGTGAGGCGTTACTTGCCGTTGGCTTCGATCGAGATGGTTTCGATCAGCTGCGGCTGCTGCGCCACGAGCGTCTTTAACTCCTTGGGCAGAGAAAAATAGAACGTGCCGACACCGGGCAGCCGCAACGCCCGGACCGTGACGTTTCCATCGTGGCGAATGCAAACTAATACGGGTTTCTCGCTCTTACTTTCGTAGCCGTCAAACGTCTGCGGGAGCAAAGTCCCCACAGCCTGTCTGTCCTTGATAGATGACGATCCTTCCGCCCGCTGACTCCCCTTGACCGTAAACGAGTAGTTGCCTGTCGGAAGTGCCACTTTTCCCACTTGCGCGTCGAACGGTAGTTTGAACTTGCCCGTGGCCCCCAGCCCTGCTTGCAATTCCGGTGCGATCATTGCGAATGCAATCACGGCTGTTAGCACGACCCCTGAAACCCACTTCCAAGAACCTTTCATTGAACTTTTCTCCTTTAATCTAATTGGTCTAATTTGGTCTGCAGCCGGCTGTCCTAGCAGCAATGTCACCCCAAGGACTGACGCGCTTGTCGGGACCAGCTGTCATCCTGCGGATTGCGTACGGTTCATGCAGTAGTACCGGAGTCCAGGTCTCGGTCAGGTGTTCCCAAATGGTTACCTTAGCTAGATTAGTTAGCAGCTATCGTCGGACGCAAAAACAGGGGTTTTATTAGTCGTATTGGTGACGCCCTATGCGGCCGGTGGTTGTTGATGAATCCCCTTAGCAGCGGTCGGCCCCGGCGGCGCCGGGCTAACTTCTGGTTTAGCTTGGGTTACCAAGCCGGACGCCGCGGATCCCAAACTGACACACTGCCAGCGTTGCGCGGTTGTTGACACTCTTTTCCCCCTTGCTTAGAATTCCGGTGGTTATCGTGGTGAGTACTGCGATGTTACAAGGAAGCATCAGAAAGATAGCATGCTTGGCTGCTTTTGCTGTGCTTGCGGCTCCCCTTGCTTTTTCGCAAGAAGCCTCCGATTTGAAGCCGCCGCCGTATCGCGGCGTGGCCGTGCTTGTCAACGGGATTTTTGTCACTCCAGTTCCGGGCGCGCCGCTGACTGCCATCGTTGAAGTACAAAGCACGCAAATTTTGGCGGATGGGTCAGCCGAAGTAAGGAAAAGCATCGCCAATATTGCTCGTGATTCGCAGGGCCGAATTTATAATGAGCGCCGGCAATTGGTGAGCCCGTCATTCACCGGCAACCCCCAGCTGCTCTCCTTCCACATCTTCGATCCAGAAACAAGACTGAACATATTCTTGAATCCGTTAACGCATATCGCGCGACAAACCACCTGGACCGCGCCAGCACCTGTTGCCGAACCAAAACCTGGTTCGCCCGTTTCCGCACGCAAGCCGCTCGACGATGAGGCAGATCTCGGCACGGAGGTAATGGAAAACGTTTTGGTCCATGGCATCCGCAAGACCAGAACGGTGCAGGCATCGGCCAGCGGCACGGGCAAGGCCGTCGTCGTGACCGATGAATACTGGTATTCGGACGAGCTGCATCTGAATATGCTGGTCAAACACGACGACCCACGCGGCGGGCAGCAAACCGTGACCGTGACCCACGTGGATCGCAGCGAGCCGGATCAGGCGATGTTCAAAGTTCCCGCCGGCTACAAAGTGGTGGACGAAAATCCGGAAAACTAAAAGCCATCTCACAGAGGTGGCCGGTGAGCGTGTCTGCTAGAGCTTTCGGCGACTTGTCCCTGTATCGGCGGCATCGGGCGGTAACCGCTTTGTTCCTCTCTGGAGGTGCACTTCACATGCTATTCCGGCTACGCGAGCGGCTATGGATGCGAGATGTGGAAGGAGGAGCCCACAAGGGACTTGTCAGCGTTTACCAGAAGGCATAAGCCCCAAGGTCTCACTTTTTGCGATACTTCCGGGCTGCTGATTCGCCCATAGCCTCGCTACCCGTTTACTTGGCGATAGCATCTTCGTGAATCTCCAGGCGCGGCGCACACAGCGGCATGCTCGACGACCCACCTGTTGCTTTCCCAAAGGAAGTGTGCCATTCTTCATGTTGGGAACCAACATGGCGGCGCTATGAAACAAAAAACCGACGTCCTCCAGGGCACGTTGGCGTTGATGGTCCTCAAGACTCTCGATGTCCTGGGACCCTTGCACGGCTATGGAATCGCGCGGCGCATCGAGCAGATCAGCGGAGATCTGCTTGCCCTGAATCAGGGAACTCTGTATCCCGTGCTGTTGAAGCTGGAACAAGAAGGCGCAATTGCGTCAGAGTGGGGCGCCTCGGAAAATAATCGCCGCGCGCGCTTCTATCGGCTGACGCGCGAAGGACGCAAGCAACTGCAGGTCGAGACCCGGGATTGGGAACAAACGGCCGCGATCATCGGCCGGTTTTTCGAGGTGAAAGCGGAGGATTTGCCATGAGATCTCTGCGGCGGTTCCTCAACCGCTTCGTCAACTCGGCGGCACGCCGCGAACAAGACGAGCGGCTGCGGGAAGAGGTGGAGCAGCATATCGCTCTGCAAACCGAGGAAAATCTTCGCGCCGGTTTATCTCCCGTCGAGGCACGGCGCCAAGCCATGCTGAAGTTTGGCGGCGTGGAGGCGATGAAGCAGGACTATCGAGCGGAGCGAGGACTGCTGTTTATCGAGAATCTGCTGGGGGATTTGCGGAACGCAGTGCGAACGATCGTCCGCATGCCCGCGCTTGCGGCCGTGATCGTCGTTTCCCTTGCCGTCGGGATCGGAGTGAATACAACGATCTTTTCCTGGATTCAGTTGATCCTGTTCCAACCGCTGCCCGGCGTGAGTGGTGCCTCGAACCTTCTGATGGTCGAGCCGCGCGCGGAGACGGGCGGGTATCCAGGCGCTTCATGGCTGGAATATCGCGACTTGCAGACGCAAGTGCCGGCATTGCGGGAACTCGTGGCATTTCAGATGGTGCCGTTCAACGTGGGGGAGACAGGCCAGACGGAGCGGACATTCGGGCAACTCGTCTCAGGTAATTATTTCCCCGCGCTGGGACTGAAGCCCGTGATCGGACGATTTATTCGACCGCAGGAGGTCGAGCGGCCCGGAGCCGAGCCCGTCGTTGTGATTTCGTATGATTACTGGCAAACGCGGTTTGGCGGCGCGCCGGCGGCTGTGGGACAAAAAGTGCGCGTTAACGGACAGGAACTCATGGTCATCGGCGTGGCGCCCAGGGAATTCCAGGGAACAAACGTCCCCTTGAAGTTCGACCTGTGGGCCCCGGCAACGCTGGCGCCTGCGTTGCTCGGCGGAACGCGCGACCTCGAAGATCGCAGCATCCGCGCTTTTTCGTTGATGGGAATGTTAAGGCCTGGCGCGACGCGCGAGGAAGCACAGGCCCAGTTCAGCGCCGCGATGGCTCAGTTTGCGCGCGACTATCCGGAGGCCAGCGCCGGAATTGGCGGTGAGATTCTCCCATTCTGGAAAGCGCCGCGCGGCCCGCAGCGGCTGCTGATGAGCGGGCTAGCCATCTTGCAAGGCGTCATGCTGCTCCTGCTGTTGGCGGTCTGCGGGAACACGGCAAACCTCATGCTGGCTCGCGGAAGCGTCCGTCAGCGCGAGATGGCTGTGCGCGTGGCGCTGGGCGCGGGACGCTGGCGCATTGTCAGCCTGGTGCTCTCGGAAAATATGCTGCTCGCCTTCCTGGGAGCAGGCCTCGGAGCAGCCTTCGCGGTGTGGGGCACCACCGCATTGCGCCTGGCGCCAATGATTGGCGCATTTCCGATTCTGTTTCAGACCAGAGTGGATGAATTCACCCTCGCCTTCGCGATACTGCTCGGCGTTGGGTGCGGCTTGCTTTTCAGCGCGGCGCCGGCGGTCCATCTGGCCCGTCTGGATCCGCAGGAAGGGCTGCGCTCCAGTTCCAATACGTCGCCCCGCAGCCGTGCGCGCAAAGCTCTGATGGGCGTGGAAGTCGGACTTGCGATGGTCGTCCTGATCGCGGCGGCGCTCTTCTTAGAGAGTTTTCGCTCCGCAAGCCACACGGATCCGAGATTCCGGCCCGAGGGCGTTTTGCTGGCCGCCTACGACTTAAGCACAAAGAATCCCGACAAGGCGTACGACCGCGAATTTGCCGCGCGCCTGCTGGAGCGGCTGCGATCCGTGCCGGACGTCGAGGCCGCCGCCATCGCAACGAATGTTCCGCTGGACTTGCATGGAATTCCGGCGCGGCCTTTCACCGTGCAAGGCCGCGTGCGCACGGAGGCGGGGCAGGATCGAGCCGTTTCCAACACGGTCACGCCGGGATACTTCAAGGCGATGGCCATCCCGCTCCTTGAGGGAAACGACTTTGCCGACATGCGGGATAGGGCGGCGTCAGCTCAGGCCATCGTCAATGAGGAGTTTGTCCGCCGTTACCTGGATGGCGCGGACGCGATCGGCCGCCGCATACAGACGCAAGCGGGAAGCTTCACGATCATCGGCGTGGCACGCAATTCGGTCTACGACGCATTCGGCGAGCCGACGCAGCCGGCGGTCTATTTCTCGTACCGGGATCTTTCCTGGAGCCAAGGCGAGATTCACCTGAGGACGCGCAGCGGCAATGAAACGGCTCTCGCCTCGGAAGCGCGTGCCGTTCTGCGCGACCTCGATCCGATGCTCCCTCTTTACGACGTGCGGACCTTCTCCCAGCACATCGAACGAAACCTCTTTCTTCGCCGGATTCCCGCGCGGATGTTCGTCGTGCTCGGGCCACTCCTGCTCGGCCTCGCGGCGATTGGAATCTACGCCGTGGTTTCGTACGCCGTGTCCAGGCGAACCAGAGAGATTGGCGTGCGGCTGGCGTTCGGGGCCACCAGCGGGCGAGTCGTCCGGCAAATTATTCGCGAAAACCTGGGTGTAATCGCCCGAGGCGCGGCGATCGGATGGGTACTTGCGCTCGTGATTTCCGTTCACGCGATTACGAAAGGTGTGATCAACCTTCCGGTTTTCATCGGTGTACCGGTGATTCTGACGGGTGTCGCAACGCTGGCGTGCTGGATTCCGGCACGCAAAGCTAGCCGGATTGATCCGATGGCAGCGCTCAGGCACGAGTAAAAGCAGGCACGTCGTGGCCTACGGGAACGAGGTGACCGATGATGACGAATTAATTCGACAGGACCTCAGTCTCATCTTTGAGGTCATCAAAAACAAGCTGGCTACGTTCTTCGTCAGAGAGAAAGCGAGGGGAAGGCTTGCCAAGAAGGCTGATGCCGAGCATACGGCTGACTTCTGCATCGCTTCGATGCAAGGTGCCATGCTCGTGGATAAGATAAAAAGGAATAGCCAAACCGTCGAAACCAGTGTCCAGGAAGCTTTAGCGCACCTCAAGAGCTATTTAGTCAAAGTCTGACGTTGCATGGGTCGCGCCCTGAGACGGACGCTGGTCACAGCGAAAGACGGGAGTTTAGGGACCGGCTCCTGGATAAGACGCTACGTTGGCGCCACCGATGCCGCTCAGTTTTAGAATTGACTGACTGTCAATGGAACGGAACCAGGTTCGTTCGCCTTCGTGTAAAGCCACCAATGTACAGACTTCCTCTAGTCAGGTCCTGATTGCGTCGGTTTACCGAACAACGGAAGCCACAACTTCGGTTACCGGGTTAATTAACAAATGGGATGCGACATCGCCGCACGGAAAAAAAACTGCGCCATCGAAAAATATAGAATTGCGATGCACGGCGCATCGAAGTCTTGATCGCCGATATTTAAGCATCGAGGAAGCGGCGGCTCGTCGATGCAGGCCGCAAGCTGATCCCGCTGCCAAGCAATTCCCGCGTCTTGACACAACGACCGTTGCGAAGTAACTTCCCTCATCGTTGTTTTTCGGCCTCTTCGGGGTGAGAGCCGAGTTCGGTGCTAGGACTAAGGAGCCGCGATTCTGCGTTGCGGCCGGGGGGGTGTTAACCATGAGCAAGAGAATACTTTTTCTAGTGATTGCTTGCGCGGTCGGCCTTTGTGTCTCTCCGATCGTGTACGGCCAAGCGACGGGCAGTTTTTCCGGCACGGTTTCCGACAAGTCAGGATCGGTGATCGCCGGGGCCACCGTCAAGGCCATCTCGGAGAGCACCGGGCAATCTCGCGAGGCCAAGAGCGATGACGCCGGCCACTACCTGATCCCTTTGCTGCCGGTAGCGAACTACACGCTGCACGTTGAGTTTCAGGGCTTTCAGACCACCGAACAGAGAGGCGTGCGGCTGCAGGTCGATGAGGCGCGCGTATTGGACTTTACGCTCGCGCCCGCAGCGGTCGCCTCAACGGTGGAAGTGGTAGCAACCGCGGTGGCGGTCGAGACCACCAATCCATCGCTCGGCCAGGTGATCACATCTCAGCAAGTTTCGCAGCTTCCTCTCAACGGCCGTGATTTCGTGCAACTCGCCACTCTCACTGCGGGCACCACTGCAGAAACGAATCCCGGCAGCTTTTTCAACCAGACGTCGGCTGCCAGCGAGGTCGCCGCGCGCGGGTCGTTCTCTCTGTCGGTCGGCGGATCTCGTCCGAATAGCACCGACTGGATTCTCGACGGAGTAGACAACAACGAACTGACTGCGGGGGGTATCGGGATTTTTTCGTCGATCGATTCCATACAGGAATTCAAAGTCCTGACCTTTACGTACTCCGCTGAATATGGAACGCGTGCTGGTCCGACTGTCCTGGTGAACACGAAATCAGGCTCCAACGACTTCCACGGATCGCTGTATGAGTTTCTACGCAACACCTCGCTGGATGCCAGGAGCTTCTTTGCCACCTCCCCTGAAAAGTTTAATTTGAACCAGTTTGGAGGTTCCCTCGGCGGACCGATTCGAAAGAGCAAAACTTTCTTCTTTCTCGATGGCGAACAGTTGGATCAGCGTCGCGGGATCACATTTACGGGATTGCTTCCAACCGCAGCGATGCGCGGCGGCGATTTTAGTAGCGACCCGTTTGGCAATCCTGTTTCCGGCTTCGCGATCATCAACCCCAACATGGTTGGGGCGTCCACGAATCCCGCGGTCTATCCAAACGTCTATTTTCAGTGCGACGCCAGCGGCAATCCGCTGCCGGCCGCCCCGAACGGACTCCAACCACACGGTACCGCCTGTAACAAAATTCCCGCCAACATGATTAACAGCATCGGGCAGGCCATGTTAAATCTGTATCCCGCGACGAACGCCAGCAATGCCGCTGCGGGATACAATTTCGTCAACGAACCCGTGCGCAGCCTCGACGACACCAAGTTTGACGTTCGCTTGGACCACAACTTCTCGAGCTCCGATAGCATGTTCGTTCGTTTTAGCTACGATCAAGCGGTTTCCTATGTGCCTGGAGGCGGCGGAATTGGCTCGTTTGCTGAGCAGAGTGCCTTTGGCAGCAATCAGGGATTCCAAAACCATGCGCGCCAGATAGCCATCGGGGAGACTCACGTGTTCTCCGCGACCACGGTGAACCAAGCTAGCTTTGGTTACAACCGCATCTTCGACTACATCACTTCGCAGGGCACCGGCAGCTGCGAATCCGCAAAACTCGGTATTCCCGGGGCAAACCTGGGCTGCCCCAACGGCACCACCTGCTTGCCAGGAGCGTATAGCTGCGGTCTCGCGAGTACGGCGTTTAACCTGACTAGCGGCTTCTGGTCCCTGGGCGATCGCGGCTATTCGCCGTTCCAGGGTGGCACCAACATTTTTTCCTTCAGCGATTCCCTCGATATGATTCGCGGCAAGCATGACCTCAAGGTGGGACTTTCGATCCGCGCCAACCAGATGAATGTCGGCACCGAGGCCTTCCAAGATGGATTCTGGATCCCCGGCGCCATCGGCACTTTCACTGGCTATTCCGCCGGTGGCGTGAACATTCCCGGCAATCCGGAGGCGGATTGGCTGCTCGGCTTGACGACCGTGGCCAACCACGATCAGACATTTGACGGGCCGGTTACTGGTCGCCGCTGGAAAATCTATCGGCCATTTGTCCAAGACGATTGGCGAATTACCAGGGACCTGACCCTCAATCTTGGCGTGGCCTGGGATATGACTACTCCCATGACCGAAGCCGATGGCCGCTTAGCAGACTACATTCCCAACTCTGGCAAGGGCCAGCTTCTCATTGCTAACCAGAATGGCGTCAGCGGTTCGGCAGGCGTGAACATGAATTGGACCGCCTTTGAGCCACGCATCGGCCTGGCCTGGAAGGCTTTTGGCAGTGACAAGACCGCGGTCCGCGCCGGCTATTCCGTCTATCACGATTCGGCCTGGAGCATGGGTGCCCAAGGCCTTTGGACGAATCCGCCCTTCTTTGCCGAAAGCGATCTCGCTGGCCTTGCTCAAAATTCTGGAATACCCGGGGTTGGGTGCCCCTTTGCCGCTTCATACTGCGCTACGTTACCTGGCGGCCTAGCCGTTACGGGCCTCAGCATTTCCCAAGGATTTCAAACCTTTACCACGCCGCCTAGCCCTGCGACATTTACCGGAACCTTTTATACCCAACCCACGAACTTCAAGCTCGGTAAGGTCCAACAGTTCAACATAAATGTGGAACGCCAGGTGCCCGGAGATGTTGTGCTCACTGTGGGCTATGCGGGTTCACGCGGCAACCACTTCTTGGTGGCCGGGAATGACATCAACACTGCGAGCCCGACAGGCTGTGTTGCGGGAGGCTCATATACGCTCGGTTGCCTTCCCAACGGCGCTCCCTACATTCCACCATACGGGGTAGCCAACGCTATTTTGATCTTCGGCGATCTCGGCACGACCACCTACAATTCGCTGCAAATTAAGGCGGAGACCAAGACACCCAAGTACGGCCTGTACGCCCTGTTCGCATACTCCTACTCGCACACCTATGACAATGGCCTCTCCGACGGTTTGGGTTCTGAACTCAGTGCGCCCTTTTTCCCGCTCCCCAACTGGAACAAACTCGATTGGGCGTTGTCGCAGATCAACCTCGACAATAGTTTTACTGGAAGCGTCATCTACGACTTGCCCTTCGGCAGAGGCAAGAAGTTCGGCAATGATTGGAATGGCGCGGCCAACACGCTTCTGGGGAACTGGCAATTGACGCTCATCGAAAAAATCACTTCGGGCTTTGGCATCCCCATAGTCGCCGCTAATGCGTCTGGAACGACCTTCAACACTGGCGGCAACGGCAACAACTTTAACCGCCCGGACCTAGTGCCGGGTTGTAATGTCCAAGCGGCAAACCACTCCGCGCTCCAGTTTTTTAACCCTGCCTGCTTTGTTGCCGCACCTCCAGGTCAATTGGGCGACGCGTCTCGCGTCCCGGTCACGGGTCCTGACTTTGTCAACACCGACTTCTCCGTCATCAAGCAATTCGCGTTGCCTCGCGAAGGCATGGTCTTGAATTTCCGCGCGGAGTTTTTCAACCTCTTCAATCATCCCCAGTTTGGCATGCCCGTGCCCGCCGGCTTCGAAGAGCTGGGTGTGCCCGGATTTGGTTCGGCGAGCTCCATCGTAAACAACCCGCGTCTTGTGCAGTTCGGCCTCAAGCTTACGTTCTAGGCCCTGGGCGTGATTCGACATCTTTTGCTTGCAATGCACCGGCCCACCACAGTTTCGGTGGGCCGGTCGTTTTTCGGGTTGGCGCTGATCGCACTTCTGAGCCTCGGATGCGTTTCCGCTGGGGCGCAGGAAAGGCTCAAGGTCATCGTCGATCAAGACGCTCGAGGTCCGGGCACCAGCGATCAGCAAGCCATGCTCGTTTTTTTGCAGTCCGAGAAATTTGACGTCCTTGGCATCACCACCGTCAGCGGCGACCAGTGGGTGAAGGAGGAAACCCAGCATACTTTGCGTATGCTCGAAATCGCCGAGCGCACCGATGTTCCGGTGATTGCGGGCGCCGAATTTCCGCTGCTGAATTCCAAGGAAGAAAGCGAACGCTGGGAAGCTCTCTACGGGAAATTAGAATATAAAGGATGCTGGACGGAAAGGTTTGCAGCCAAACGCTCCACGGTCTACGAGGAGCCCTATCACCCGCCGGATTTCGTGCCGCCGATGCCTGAGGGAGAACCGCACACCAAGGCGCAGCCTGGTACGGCCGCGGAATTTATCGTAAAGATGGTGCACAAGTATCCGGGGCAGGTGGTTCTTTGGGCCGGCGGACCTTTGACCAACTACGCTTTGGCCCTCAAGCTCGATCCCGAGGTAGCAACGTTGGCAAAAGAGTTCGTTCTGATGGGCGGCGGACTGTATGCGAACAAAGGCGCCATTGATCCCGGCGCTATCGATGCCCGCCGCGAATTCAACTGGTGGTTTGATCCGGAGGCGGCACGCATCGTTTTGCGCGCTCCGTGGAAGAAACTCACTATCACGCCGATCGACATCTCCGTCAAGACGCGTCTGAGCCCGGAAATCCAAGCCGCGATCTCGAAGGTCGATACGCCTGTTACGCGATACCTTGGGAAGTATTCGTTGACCGGCTACATGTGGGACGAGATTGCGGGAGCGGCCCTGATCGACCGCTCGATCATCACTGGGCAGAAGCAACTGTACATGGACATCGATGTCGATCACGGGGCGAGTTACGGCAAGACGCTCTTCTGGGATTCCACCGCCAAGGTTCCTCCCTATCTGCGCTTGGCCAACGTTCAATTCGATATCGACGCGGAGAAGTTTTATAAGCTCTATATCGATTTGATGACGCGCCCGCCAGGCCAAAAACAAACCCCGCGTCCGCAGTGATTGTCGCTGAAGAAATCTTCCTTAGAGCGAAATGGCGGAATCCCGACCCGCGATGCCGCGCCGGATTCATTGCGGCAACTGCTCCAATTCTTTTTCAGCTTGCGCGTGGCCAGGATGCTGTTTGAGGAGGTCGAGAAGAACCGTGCGCGCTTGCTGGGGTTCGCCCTCGAGTGCGTAGAGCCGGGCGAGATTCAGGTACGCCTGATCGAAAGAGGGAGCTACGCGGATGGACTCTTTGAAGCTGCTCTCCGCTTGGTCCTGCCGCTGGGTGCGCAAGTAGAGGATGCCGAGGTTATTTAGTGCTTCGGGATAAGCGGGACGCGCAGCCAGTGCCTTTTGCAGATATTCGTAGGCATGCTCTGTGTCGGCAAGTTGCGCAAAGACCATGCCGAGGCCGTAATTTGCTTCCGGGCTGTCGGGACTCAATTGAACTGCTCTCTGGAGCACGCTTTTGGCATCGTCCCAGCGCTTGCTCTGCCGATACGCGTTGCCAAGGTTTTCCAGCGCAATTACGTGATCGGGATCGATCTGCAGGGCTCGTTGAAAATTCCGAATGGCCTCATCGGTGTGGCCCTCCCGCGCTGCCAGAATTCCTAAGTTGTTCCAAGCATTGGGTAGAGTGCCGGGATAGCCGGGGTGGAGTTGAACCGCGCGTTCAAGACTCTCGCGGGCTTCTGCGGTCTTCTCCTGTTGCAGATAGACGCTTCCTAGGCCGTACAGGGCTTCGGCGCTCGACGGCTCGTCTCGAAGGGCCAGCCGGAAAAATTCTTCCGCTGGCTCCATATAGCCGCGCTCGAAGAAAACGGAGCCGTAGGAGAGATAGTTGCGCCCGAAGTCGGTGGTTTCACTCACTCCTGGAAAAGGAAGCGCCTTGGCCAGGCGATCCGCGGCTGTTCGCGGAATGTGCTGGAAGTCTTCTTCGATGTGCTCCTTCTGAACGGGTCCCTGATAAATTTTGACGATGGCTCCGGTTTCATCAAGCAAGAAGGATGTCGGAAGACTCAAGTCGCGATGGCGATCGAAGAGGAAACGAAAGAGAATGTTGTAAATGGCAATCAGATCGGGAGAAGAGGGCAGGATCGGGAAAGAAAGCTGGCGGTAAGGCGCCAGCGCCGAGCCTCCTTCGGTACTCGCCAGATCATTGGCGTTTGCCGCGAGCAGTTGCAGGCCTTCGCTCGCCCAGCGCGCATAGGACCGGTCGAGTTCTGCCAAGTCGCTCTGACAAGTGAGCGACGCTACGGACCAGAAATGGAGCAGCATCGGCTTGCCACGCCGAGCGGAGAGTGTCTGTACCCGTCCGGCTAGATCGGGGAGAGAAAAATCGGGTGCCGGGACCGGTGTGAGCAACCAGGTCTCCAAGGAAACGGGGAGCATCTGTGTTTGCGGAGCGACAGCGGCTGTCGCCCGCGTGACACTTGGCGGCGGTGTCTTAAAGGGTTCCTTGCGCGAGGGTGGTGAGCCTTCTTCCACCCAGATGCGGTGATTGACGGGGAGGTCGCGCAGATTCTGTACCAATCCACTCGGCCAGCGGATCGAAGCCGCTACAGGTCCTTTTGTTTCTCCTAAACCAAAAAACAGCTCCTTGCTATGTTGGGCCAGAAACCCCGATCCGGCTTGCAGCAAGCGGGTCTGGCGACCCGATGGGGTCTCGACGGTGACCGCCGCTCCAATCGCGTCGCGATTGCTCTTCTTGCCGGTGAGGCGAAACGCGATGGCCGGGTTTAGCTCCGCCATTACGTTTTTCAAAACCCGCAACTGCGGGCTGTTGCGGTTCTTCAAGATCATTTCCACCCGGCCATCGTGATCGAAATCGGCGAGGGCGAACGACCTGCTGTCTTCGATGAAGTCCAGCCCTACAATTCCCGAAACGTCGGAAAACGTAGCGTCGCGGTTGTTCAGGTAGAAGACATTGCGTTCAAAACCGCTCCAGGTGCCATCGGAGCGAATGAGCTCGTTGATGACATTCCAACCTTGCTCGTAATTATGGTTGGGCGTGGACTCTTTGGGCGCATTGGCAACCACTTGCCGCCAAAAAAAACTGTTCAAGTCTTCGTGCTTGGTTCCTGAAATCATGCCATTGGCGATGTAGAGATCGGGGAACCCGTCGTGATCGAAATCCCAGGCGTCGCTGGACCACGACCAGCGTCCCATCGTCGTCCCCGAACGGGAACCCGCATCCTCAAAATGTCCGGCGCCGCGATTGCGAAACAGGGAGTTGCCCATGGCGTGCTTACGGTAAAGAGCCCGCGCTTCCTCGCTGGCACCTCTCTGGAAGAGGTCTTGCTCCGCAATGCGATTGCCTGCAGCGGTCCACATGTTGGCGACGTAGAGATCCTGTTTGCCGTCATTGTCGTAGTCCAGCCAGCACACGCTCATTCCCGCGCCCACGTCCTCGACGCCGGCTTCTGGAGCAATGTCGGTAAAGGTGCCGTTGGCGTTGTTGCGGTAGAGATTCTTGCGGCCGAAATCGTTGACCACGTAGAGGTCCGGCCACGGATCGGGGTTGTGATCGCCCCAGGCGCAACAGAAACTGAAGCGCGTGTTGTTGCGATCGAGGCCGGACTCCTGCGTCACATCGCGAAAAGTCGCGTCGCGATTGTTGCGCATCATGAAGTTCGGGGGACCATTCTCCGCGTCGTAATAAGGAGAGGGGTAGTGGTATTGATCGCTGCCCTGGTAATAGATGTACAAGCAGAAATAAATGTCCAGCCATCCGTCGCGGTCGTAGTCGGCGACGGCCGCTCCGGTAAAGGCGCCTTGCGGAGGATTGGCGAACTGAAAGGCATCGGGTTTTGCGCGGAATTTTCCCCCGCCTTCGTTCAGGAAGAGCAGCGGGCCGCCGGTGCGCACGACGATTACGTCTTGGCGGCCATCGTTGTCGAAGTCAGCGAACAGAGCACATGCGGTGTTTTCCAGGATTCCCAGCCCGGAGATCGCGGTGATGTCTTCGAAGGTTCCGTCGCCGCGGTTGCGGAAAAGGCGGTTCGGAAGACCGGCGGGCTGGCAAACGTAGAAATCGTCGAACCCGTCTCCGTCGATGTCCGCAAAGGAGACTCCGTTGTGGCCGTAGATGTCGATGCCGCAGGCCCCGTCGAGGACCGTTCGCCAGTAGTCGCTGCCGGGGATCAGCTGGGAAGCGTAGGAGGGATTGCCGGCAAAGGTTTGCGATGCAATATCCACGAATACCGGGGCCAAAGAGCGGCTGCGCATCTCGTCAAGCATCCGCCATTTACTTAAGTGAACTTCGCCCGAGGGAAGCATCTCCCAGTTGAGCTCCCAGTTGCCCACCCGCTGTTCGCGGTAGAAATCTGCACCATTGCCCACCAACTCAAAACGCACGCGCGTCTGAAGCAAAGCGGCAAGTCCGGGCGGCGATGGTAGTGGAGACTCAACTCGGATGCTAGTGACTTGAAATTCCGCGGTCAGGACCTTGGAGAAAGGACTCATCACGGAACGCCATTGCTCGAGAAAGGCTTCGCGTGCCAGAAGCGATTCGCCCGAGAACTTCATCCCGAAGACCTGCAGAGTCGATCCGGCGCGCACGGGCTGCCACGCAGTGGGCTTCGGGGAGGCGCCCGAGAAATTCGAGGTCATCACCTTTTCAAGAGCGTCTGTCTTGCGTGGGGACTCCAGGAGTTGGGTGCTCCACTCTCTCAAGATGGCTGCGACCTGATCCTGGTATTTCTCCGTGACGAAATCGTCGAAGCCCGCCTGGACCTTGCGCAGCACAGCGTCGAGCCCTCTTTGCGCTCGATACTGAGGATGCACATGGAGCTCGCTCGACGGAGGGAGAGATTGCTGAGAAAAGAGGGAAGGGAATGCAGGCAAGCTGAGACCCGCGGGAAGGAACGCTAGCGAAGCTCCCTGGCAGTACTGGAGGAGGAATTTGCGTCGGCTAAGATCGACCAACCGACGTTTCTTCCCAGGCCTGCTCAGGCGATGCCCCCGTGTTCTCTTGCGCGGAAACGAAAATCTAACACCGAGGCCATGACCCGTCAAGAACGGCGGGGACGGTGGGAGAAGTAATGAGGTAGGGAAATCAGGAAGTAAAGAAGTGGCCGGCGGCGCGAAGGATAGAATGACGGGTCGTTCTATTCTTGGTGCGGCTTTCCCTCGATGTGGCACCCCCTCCCCCCGCCCCCGTATGGTTTTGCACAAGAATATGATTCCATTGCACTTAGCTAGTACTATTGTACAAGAGTATGATTCTAAAGACGTTAGCAAGACGCGGTGGCCCTTCGAACCGGCCACTGCGGGAGCTCAAATTTGTTCCGACACAACATAAGGGGCGCGATAGGTGCCGCGGAGGAGGCGATTGGCTTCGTCATCGCCGATGACTTGCTCTTGGGCGGGATCGAATTGCAGGGTGCGGCCTAGGCGGTAGGAGGCGTTGGCCAGGTGCACTAGCGTTGTGGAGATGTGGCCTTCCTCAATCGGGGAATGAATGTCTTGGGCGCGGCGGCTGCGAACGCAATCGATGAAGTTCGCGTAGTGATCACCGGAAGCTTTGCCGGATGGGCCGGGTTCGACCTGATCGGTTAGCCAGGTCTTGTAGGCGTCGTAGCCATCGATGGCGAGATAGCCGTTTGATCCGTAGAAAATGTTGCCGATGGTATTGGTCTCGGCATCTTTCGGCCCCAGGGACTGTTGCTTGCTCAGCGGGCTTTTTGTTTCGGCGGCTTACTCCGGCGGTGAGTCCGGCGGGGGGCACGCCAGCTTGTTCCGTAGGCGCCGGTGCCGATCTCCGCTTCGTGATTGGTGATCCAGTGGCGGACTTCGAGCTCCATCATTTTGCGCTTGCCGCTGCGGAGCATCGAAATAGAAGGTGGCATTCAAGGTGTTGGGTGTTTCCTGGTCGTCGTCGAACATGAAGTGTCCGCCCATGGCGGACACCGATACCGGGAAGCCGACGCCTAACCCCCAGCGCGCGATGTCGATTTCGTGGATGGCCTGGTTGCCGACTTCACCGTTGCCGGTGTCCCAGATCCAGTGCCAGTTGTAGTGGAAGCGATTGCGCGTGAACGGCTTCAGCGGAGCGGGGCCGGTCCACAGGTCGTAATCGACGCCGGCGGGAACGGGCTCCTGCTGGGCATGGCCGATCGAGGCGCGCCACTTGTAGCAAATCGCGCGGGCCATGTAGACATCGCCGATGGTGCCGTCACGCAAGATGCCCGAATGGCTTCCAGCATGCCGGGGTTGGAGCGCGACTGGCTGCCGTGCTGGCAAATGCGGTTGTACTTTTTTACGGCGCGCACCAGTTGGCGTCCTTCAAACGTGTTGTGCGAGCATGGCTTTTCCACATAGACGTCCTTGCCGGCCTGGCAGGCCCAGATGGCCATCAGCGAGTGCCAATGATTGGGCGTGGCGATGGAGATGGCGTCAATCTCTTTGTCCTCGAGCAGTTTGCGAACATCGACGTAAGATTTTGGCCTTGGCAGACCGAGCTTCTCGATTTCGCCGAGGCGCTGGTTTGACACACTTTCATCGATATCGCACAGGGCGGCGAGTTCTACTCCCGGGACGTGCGTGAACCCGCGGATGTGATCGTTTCCGCGACCTCGGACTCCGCAGATGGCCACGCGGACGCGATCGTTTGCGCCGAGAATCTTGCCGCCCAGCGCGAGGGCTGCGCCCACCGTGATTGCTTTTCCGGTCGTCTTCAGAAATTCACGCCGCTCGATTGCCATAGTTGCCGCCTTCGTGTTGGAAGCAGTCCTGCAAGTCGCATAGTATAGTCCATCATCGCGGATATCGTTCTGCGCAACTAAAGCTCTGGATGCGAAGTGTGCTGGTGACTTGGTGGGTGGTTTTGCTTCTGGGGCTCGCTACCTACGGGCGTTGGTACATCCCGCATTTATTTCCACGATGAGTTCGCAGAGTCCTCGGACAAGGATGCGGTTCCAATTGGTCAGGGTTTGGGCTACTAAAACTTTCCGTAGAACCTGACGTTTTACTTCCCAACGATCTGCCGGATGAAGTCGACCTCTTCCTGTTTGTAAGGCGTGCCGTCGGTGCGGAAGATTTCGTGGAACCAGACGGCAGGCTCGCGGTCGACGTACGGGTGCTGCCAGGAATCCCAAGGTAAATACGTCTGCGTCTTGCCGGCTACCAGACCCCAATTGATGGCGGCGACGTGATATTTCTTGGCGATTGGAAGCGATCCCTGAAACGTGCTGCCGTTGCCCCGAGCCATAAATTCCGTGCAAAGGATCGGGCGGTGATATTGTTGTAGCGACAGAATGCGCTGCTCGAATATTTCGGGCTTGTCGTAATTGTGAAAGGAAATGACGTCGGATTGTTCGATTTGGATTTTTTCCATCGGACCGAGCTTTTCCGGCGACGACCAATCTCCTTTCCAGACGCCGCTGGTGAGGGGCTGCGAGGGATGCTCTTCGCGCGCCCAAGCAAACGCCCGCGGAAGGAGCGCGAGCACCAGTTCCGCCTTGTTGGCGGTTCCATTTCGTAGCTTCCGCCATTCGTGTTGTCCGGCTCGTTCCACACATCCCACCCGAGAACGCGCTTGTCCTTACGGAACGCCCCGACCACGCTTTTCACGTAGGCCTCCAGGCGCGGATACTGCGCAGGATCCTGCAAGCGCTTTCGCTCCCGGGCTCTGCACCCAGCCGGAATTGTGGATGCCAGGCCGTGGTTCGTGCTGCTTGCCGAGGCGGGGATCGGGATCCCAGCATGAATCGAACAGCACGAAGAGCGGCTTGATGTGGTGCTTGGAGGCAATCTCGAGGAAGGTCTCAATGCGCTGCTGGAAGCCCTTGGGGTCCTGCTGCCACAGCAAATCGTGCAGAAAAACGCGCATCGTATTCAACCCGATCGACTCGGCCCAGCCGAGTTCTTTGTCGATGCGCTGCGGATCGAACGTGTCCGCCTGCCACATTTCCAGCTCGTTGATTGCTGACGCCGGAATGTAGTTGCTGCCAACGAGCCACGGCTGCTGCGCGTACCATTCGTTTGCTGCTTTTTCGGTCCAGCGCGCCGGCGGCAAGCGGTCTTGCTGCCGCGCCGGGGCGTTCCCGGTGAGAGCGAAGATCAAGCCGATCCAAAGAGCCGTGGTCGTTTTGCGCTGCATTCTATCTCCGTACTTTACTTTGCACCGCGCACCACTTGCCGCGCCTAGCAACGGGTTGGTGTGATGGCGTGCGCTGGCGAATTGTCACAAAATCGCAACCATGCGATCATTTCTCCCGATGAACATCTTCGCGTATGCTCCTGGCATCTTACCCCGAGCCGCGGGCTATTCCTGGGTGGGAGACTCGCCACTCTTCGCTCGACGGCGCTGGCAAGTTAGGGCATTCTGCCGGATGATGTTGTTAGCGCCTGCGATTCTATGTTTGTCAGAAGCACGACGCTAGGGAAACCCATGAACGGTGAACGGAGCAATCGCGGGCGGGATACTGGAGAGCAAGTGCCCGCCTTCTTGGCGGGCTCCGCGTTTGTGACGGGTTCGCGCACGCTTCCCTCCGAAGAGGTGGACCGCGCCTTTGGCATGCCGGTGGGCAAACTGCGCAGCCGCGCGGGCATCGAGTCGGTGGCCTATGCCGTCGAGGGAGAGAACGAGCTCACGCTCGGCACGCAGGCAGCGCAGCAAGCTTTGCGCGCCGCCGAATGCGCAGCCGGGGAAATCGACTGGATCGTGGCTACCAGTGAGACGCATCACGTGTATCCTTCGCTCGCTGCCCGGCTTCACTCCAGCCTTGCGGCGCGCGAAACGTGCGGCGCGCTGGACGTGGGCGGCGCCTGCTTGGGGCTGATCAATGGATTGTCCGTCGCGCAGTCGCTGATTGTGTCGGGTCAAGCGCGCAACGTCGCCGTTGTCACGGCGGACGTCCACAGCCGCACGCTCGTTCCCGGCCGCGTGGCGGGTGAGTTTGGCGGTTTGTTCGGCGACGGCGCCAGCGCGTTTCTGCTTCGCAACGCCGCGCCAAAAACGGGAACTTTGACCTATCGCCTGCGCGAATTCCTGTTCGGTTGCGCCGGCAAGTATTCGGGCGCAGTAACCGTCGCGGGCATGTTGAATGGCAGCCTGGATGTGCACTTCGATGGCGAAGCGCTCTCTCGCGCCGCGATTACGCGCATGGAAAAAGTTCTCTCGGCGATCGAAAAACTGAGCGCGATTCCGCGGACGGCAGTCGGCGCGTTCGCCACGCATCAGCCGAATCCTCGCCTGATGTCGCTTTTGGCCAAGGTTGCTGGTGTTCCGCCGGAGACGTTTCCGCCCATCGCTCGCACGTCCGGGAATCTTGGCTCTTCCACATGCGGCGCAGCGCTTCACGCGGGGCTGCAGATGGCTGCTGCCTGTTCGCCGGGGCGGCCGCGGCCGATTTTTCTGGCGTCGCTCGGGCCGGGGCTGCTGTTCGGAGGCACTTGGCTTGCCGCGTGCGACGTCTGACAGTCGGTCGCGCCAGTCAACCGTACCCACGCGAAATTGCAAAGCTGTAGCTCACCCCTTCAGGGGTGAGGCTTTTCTGTAGCGTTGCCCAGGCGCGAACCGGCGTCATCCAGGCCGTGCCGGTGAGGCTTGGTTGCGTCGCCGCAGAAAAGCCTCAGGCCTGAAGGGGTGAGCTACATCTGGTAGACCTATTGCCAGACCGGTTTCGCTTTGCGCGGACTACGACCCTGGCCGCGTTCGAGTAGTGAAGCTGCTGTCGGCCGCAGGCACCACGCAAGCCTGCAGCGGCGGCCAGCCTGCGTCGGTCGTGGAGTTGCGGCACAGCGTGACCATCGCCGGCGCAATTTGCGCGGGCTGCAGCACTCCGTCGAGCGGCTCGGCGTATACCGTGTAGCTGTGTCTACCAGCGTTACGTGGAGCGTCACGGGCACGCTCACAGAAGATGAGACCGGTGGAGGCGGCGGGGGCGCTACTATGCCTGCGCCTACCCCTGCACAGCCCAGCGTGCATGTAACCGCCGTAAGAGCAGCAAGCGACGGCAGCGTCCTACATCGCGCCGCGATCGAACTCTTCGTCGCGGAACTCACGCGGCCGGCGTGCAGAAAGGGGCGCATGCCCCTCCCTCTGCAAGCGAACAGTCAGCGAAACCCCTAACGCAGGTCCAGTCGCTGCGAGCAAACGGAGCATCCCGAAAAGACACCTGTTATCAACACTGTGAAGGTTCCGACATTTTTCTATACCCGTCTGCATCACCCGAAATTTTCACCCGCCAGCCCCAAGTCCACACGCGAACCTTCCCACTTCGGCACGTCCGGCCTGGCACCCGGTCCCACTCCGGCACAACCTCCTCTGACACTCTGCGTCTTCTGCGTCTCTGGGTTATCCCTTCTTACTTATTTTTCCCCTTCTCTCTGGGCTATCTTGGGGCCGTTTGCGTTTTTCGACCTTCGCGTCTCTTGACTGTGAACTGTCCGTCGAACCAATCGGCGGACCGCGGCGTCTGGTAGTTGTACGGGGAGGGCGAGCGCTTCCGCTCGCACAGGAAACCCAATGCAGGAGCTGGTTCTGACCCAGCCAAGTCGCGCGGCGGAAACGGAATGGGCACGCGAAGCAGCGCGCGCCGCCGTCCGCCGCGAATTCGAAGACCGCCTGGCCAGCTGCGGCACCCTGGCCTATCGTGTGGCCCAAGGTGTTCTGCGCAATAGCGCCGATGCGGAGGACGTCGCCCAAGAAGCGCTGCTGCGTGCGTACCGTCGCTTTGACCGCTTGCGCGACCCCAGCCGTTTTCGCGCCTGGCTCGTGCGCATCACCTTTCGCCTAGCGCTCGATCGCGCCCGCTCTGCCAAGCGCCGCGAGCAGCGCGAAACCCTCTGGGCGCACCCTGTGCCCCGGCCGACGACCGAAGATCTCGCCGCCGCCAATGAATTTCAGGCGCATCTCGACCGCGCCGTTGACGCGTTGCCGGACAAGCTGCGCCTCGTTCTACTGCTTTCGGCAATGGAAGGCCACACGCTCGAAGAAGTCGCCACCATGCTCGGTGTGCCCCGGGGCACTGTGAAGTCCAGATTATTTTTCGCCCGGAAACAACTAGCGGAGAAGTTGCGATGTCATGTGAAACATTCAAAGAAACCTTAATCGAAGTGGCTTTCAACGGTACCGAACCGAACGCCAACACACGAGCGCATCTCGACGCCTGCTCGTCATGCCGCTCTTTCCTCGAACGAGAGCAACTCCTTCTCGCTTTGATCGACGCCGGCCTTCGACAGACGGCAAACACGGCAGTGCCCGCAACGTTCCTCCGCAACCTCGGCGCGCGGCTCGCACAAGAAACTCCGCCGAATCACATCGCCAGGTTGAGATGGGCCCAGTTGGCCGCCGTTGCCGCCGTCTTGGTCGTCCTGCTGCTGCCCGTGCTTCGCCCGCGAACCATCGCGCAACGCATCGCCTCCGACGGAATTCGCCAGCCGTCTCCGCAACCCTACGCAGCGCAGAAACTAGCGTCGGCTCAGCCGGCCATGAAAAGCAGCGGCCTGTCGCGAATTGCCCCGCACGTTAGGAAGCAAAGTACACCGTCGGTAACGAAGGGAAGCCCCGAAGTGCTCATCCCGCCGGAAGAGCGTGAGGCCTTCGCGAGATTCGCCTCCAACGTTGTCGAGCGCCGGGAACTTGCCGCAGCTTTGCTGACTCCGGCTCCAGAGAAAAAAGCCGAGCCTCTCGATGTCGCACCGCTGCAAATCGCCCGGCTGGAGATCAAGCCTCTCGAAGAAGAACGCGCACCGGCGGATGCCGGGCGGCAAGCAGAGTAAGAATAGCGGTCCGCGAATGTTTGAATTTGGAGAAAACCAATGAAGAAAGTATCGACTTATCTCGCCTGTATCGTGATGCTCGCGGTATTCTCGCCGCTTGGCCTCACGCAGGACAAACCCAAAATCGATGAGAAGCCCAAGACCGAAGCCACGACCACTCCGGTCAAAGTCCAGATCGTTTTCACCGAATTCGACGGCGAGAAGAAGGTCAAGAGCTTGCCCTACGTGCTCTACATGAACGCCGCCGACGCTTCCGACTTGAAGCCCGGGTGGACCAAACTGCGCATTGGCAGCCGCATACCCGTTTACGTCGGCAACGCTCAAATGCAGTATATCGACGTAGGCACCAACATTGACGCCCGCGCGTCTTACAGCGCCGAAAGCCGTTTGTTGCTGCAGTTGTCGCTTGAGCGCACTTGGGTGGAGGGAGACGTGTCCGTGCCAATTACCAAATCAGACATCGCTCCATCCGAACCATCGAGCGGACATTTTCGCGAGCCCATCATCCGCGGCTTCAAGTCAGAACTGGATCTGAAATTGCGCGAAGGCCAGCCTATGGAGAGCACCGTGGCCGCCGATCCGATCAGCGGTAAAGTCATGAAAGCAGAAGTCAGCTTCGCCGCCGTGAAATGATCGTCTTAGTTTTCCTGCAACACGGCGGCAAGGGAGGTGGGCAGGTCAGGGTGCAGGAACGGGTAGCCTAGACTTGCCAGCCGTTGCGGTGTCACCCGCTGGCTCGCCAGCAGCAATGCATCCGCCATTTCGCCCAGCGCGAGACGCAAAGCAAACGCCGGGGCGGGGAAGAGCGCGGGGCGATGCATCGCTCGCGCCAACTGGCGCGTGAACTCCGCGTTGCGCACCGGCTGCGGCGCCACCACGTTCACCGCGCCACTCACCGCCGCATTCTCCAGCGCATACCGAACAATCCCAACGACATCCTCCAGCGTCACCCACGACATCCACTGCTGACCCGAACCGATCTTGCCTCCCGCAAAAAACTGAAACGGCCGCATCATCTGCTGCAACGCCCCGCCGTGCTGCGCCAAAATAATCCCGAACCGCGCGATCACCACCCGCATCCCTAGCGCCTCCGCCTTCGACCCCTCGGCTTCCCACTCCTGTGCGACGCCCGCCAAGAAATCTCCGCCGGCTTTGCTCTCCTCCGTCAGCACTTCCTCTCCGCGGTTGCCATAAATTCCAATCGCCGATGCGGAAACCAACACCTTCGGACGAACATTCATTCTCCTCAGCTCGCTCACCAGCGCCCGCGTCGTCCGTACCCGGCTCGACCGCAGCATCATCTTGCGCTCCGTCGTCCATCGCCCGCCCGCAATCGACGCTCCCGCCAGATTCACAACCGCGTCCGCCCCCGCAATTCTTCCCTGAGGGTCAGTAAACGACGAGCCGCCAGACGCCTCCGGGTCCCAAGCCACATCGAAAACGCGCTGCCCCGCGCCGCGTGCCTCCGATCCCTTCTTCCCGGTGACGGTCTCCCGCCGCACCAACCGGCAAACGGTGTGCCCGTCGAGTGTCAGCGCGTTCACCAGCGCCGTGCCCACCGAGCCCGGTAGAACCTGCCACCAAAACCCTCATCGCGCTCCCCCGTCGCATAGGCTTCACCCTGTGCTCCGCCATCACGTCGCCATCACGCCGCTTCAGGCACCCTTGTTCTAGCGGGTTCTCCCGCGCTCTTCGGTCGCGCCCTCTGCCCCTCCGCTGCCGTCACGCAACTATACGCTGACCACCTGTGTTTAGTTCCCGTAGCTGTTGCTGCGCAAGCCAGCACCTACGCCTCTGGCCTGGCTGCAGTAGCTCGAACCTATGCCTATCAGTCCCATTCCCTGGCCCCAGTCACTGGCCGCAACTCCCCGTCAGGGTTACAATTCCCTTGTGCCAACCGCCTCGTCCACGATTCGCGTCAAGGTCCTGTTCTTTGGCCGCCTCAAGGAAATCGTCGGCCGCGCCGAAGACTCCGTCGATCTCGCCGAAGGCGCGCAAATCGAAGCACTCTTCGCCCGCTACGCCGCCGCCCATCCGGAACTCGCGCACTACCGCGGCTCGCTGGTGGCTTCGTGCAACCAGGAATTTGCCGCCTGGAGCACGCGGCTCTTCTCTGGCGATGAAGTCGCCTTTCTCCCGCCCGTGAGCGGCGGCTAAGCATCATGTCCACCTCGCCCCAGCCCACATCCGCAGCCACCGACGATCTTTTCCTGCTCGTCCGCGAGCCCATCGACGCCGCCGCCCTGATCCGCCACGTCCGCACCGCGGACGATGGCGCCGTCGTTACCTTCGACGGTTGCGTCCGCAACCAGTCCCACAGCCGCCGCACGCTGTATCTCGACTACGAAGCCTACGAATCCATGGCCCTCGCCAAAATCCGCGAAATCGCCGCCGCCATCCACGACAAATTCTCCGTCGATCGTGTCGCCATCGCCCATCGCCTGGGTCGCCTGGAGATCGGCGAAACCAGCGTCTTCATCGCCGTCGGCGCGCCGCACCGCCCCGCCGCCTTCGACGCCTGCCGCTTCGCCATCGACACGCTCAAGAAGACCGTGCCCATCTGGAAAAAAGAGTACTTCCAGGACGGCGCCGTGTGGGCCGACGGCGAACTACCTCCCGCACCCGCGGATACGCCGGTCGCGAAACCCGCATCCTAAATACCGATGCTTCCGACATCCTCCCCAGCCCGCTCGGCGCTCCTCGCAAGCCTGTGCTTCATTGCCCTGGCGGGCGCAATCCGCGCGCAAGATGATCGCCCCCCTTGGGCCCGCAAGACCAAATCCGAGTCCGGCTCCGCCACCACCGCGACGCCCACGACGCCCGCGTCACCCACGCCCGCACCAAGCAGCGGCGCCTCCGACGATCAAGCCTCCCAGCGCGGCAAAATCCGCGTAACCGTAAATCTGGTCAGCGTTCTCACCAGCGTTCTGGACGAGCACAATCGCCCCGCGCCCGATCTCCCTCGCGAAGCGTTCCAAATTTTCGAGGAAGGCGTGGAACAAAAAATCGAAGTCTTCGAACAGGAAACCCAGCAGCCTCTCGATCTCGCGCTCATGATCGACGCCAGCCTAAGCGCCCACAAAGAGATTGCCTTTGAGGAAGAAGCCGCCGCCCACTTCATCCGCCAGGTTTTGCGCTCCGGCGATCGCCTCTCCGTGTTTGCCATCGGCGAGGATGTCACTCAACTCGTCGCCTACACCGACGATGTCGCGCGCCTGCAGAGCGCCGTGCACAGAATTCCCGGCGCCGCCGGCACTTCCATCTACGATGCCCTGCTGCTCGGCTCGCGCACCCTCGAGCACCGCGGGGAAGACCGCCGCCGCGTCATCGTCCTGGTCACCGATGCCGGCGAAACCACCAGCAGCACCGATTTCGACGCCGCCCGCAAAGCCGCCGTGCGCTCCGGCTCGCTGCTCTACACCATCGTCATCCGCCCGGTGAAAAACGAAAGCGGCCGCAACACCGCAGGCGAGCACGCCCTGGAAACCATCACCGACACCATGGGCGGCGCCATGTTTTACCCCGACGCCGCTCAGGAACTCGACGCCATCTTCGACCGCATCAACCGCGAGCTGCGCACCCAATACCGCCTAGGCTACTACCCCACTCCTCGCGGCCCCGCCAACACCTATCGCACCATCGAAGTAAAAGTTTCCGGCAACTACCAAGTCCGCCACCGCAAAACCTACCTAACCGGCCCTCAGTAAAACCAAACCCGTGGCACGAGCCGTCTCGGCTGTGCCCTTCGCGGAATGTAGACGTTCGCCACGGCCTCAGACCTCTGCTCAAGCAACTGTAGCGGCCGCGGCCGGCTCCGATCCGGTCGGAATCAGGCCGGTGCCGGTTAGACCGGATACCGTGCCGCCGATGGTAGCACTCGCCGCAGAGCACGATACTTGGACAGAGGTGACGTTGGCGGTAGCTGTGCCCGTGCCGCCGGTGACCGCACAAGTTTGCGCCGGGCCCGTGGGCTGGTGACGTTGGTGACGTTGGCTCACGCTGGGGCGCCACCGCCTGGATTGATGGGTCCGGAAATCTCTGGCTCTTCGGTGGCTGGGGGCTCGATTCAACCGGAACGAACGGCAACGGCTTCCTCGACGACTTGTGGGTTTACACTCCGAACGCCACTGTCGGCCAGCCCGGCACGTGGACCTGGGTCAAGGGGTCCAGCACCGGCAACCAGAATGGCGTTTATGGCCCCGAGACGCGTCCTTACTTCACGTATGTCATCTGGACTCCCGGCGGGCGAAGAGGCGCAATGAGCTGGGTTCGACGGCAATAACCAGCTTTGGCTCTTCGGCGGACAAGGTTACGATTCGACCAGCACAAACGGAAACGGCTATCTCAACGACCTGTGGAGATATCTGCCGTATCCATAAACCAAACACGTGGTAGGCCCTAACCGGCCATCGAACATCAGCGGAGCGGCGCCCAACTCGGCGTCGCTCCGCCCACTACTCCGGCGACGCTGGACTTCAGTCGGTCCGGCGTCGCCCTTTTTCCGCCGTAAAGGTGGGTCCTCGGACCCACCCGGCTTCAATTTACCCTGAGGCACGAAGGGCCGCTGTGATCGCCTCGCGGTTTCTCCACGGGTGCCCATCCTCGTTTTTTTCGAGGGTGGCGGGCGATCTCCTCCGCGTTCTGTGGTGAAACCTCTAGCGATGCGCAGCGTAATGGAGAGTCTCTCGTTGCTCTGTATTCAGTTGATCTGGAAGCTTGTAGCAGCCGAGCTCCCTCCGCCCGGCGCTGGGTTCACTACCTGAACGGTAGCGGTCTGGGGACTCGCAAGGTCAGCGGCAGCAATCGCTACTCTCAGCGGACCTGAGTTCACAAAAACAGTCGTCCGCGCGGCTCCATTCCACTGCGCGAGCGCCCCCGGCACGAAGTTGGAGCCATTGATGGTCACCCACGTATTTGCCGCGGGCGCCGTCACGCTGTTAGGCGGTCCCGCGCGGATGGTAGAGTGGGAGAGACATTCGCGTGCTACGCCCATTCGTTGCGCGCCGCAGCGGGTCCTGTCTATGACCAAAGACTATCTCGAAGCCGCCATCGACATTGCTCAGGAAGCCGGCAAGATTCTGCGCGAGGAGTTCGACCGGCCGCCGCACATTGCTTACAAAGGCGACGCCGACCTGGTCACCCAGGCCGACAAACGCTCGGAGCGGGTCATCGTCGAGCGCCTGACTAAGTACTTCCCGGGTCACGGAATCGTTGCGGAAGAGGGCTCGGGACACGAGGCCAAGTCCGAATTTCGCTGGCACGTCGATCCGCTGGACGGCACCACGAATTTCGCTCACGGTTACCCGTGCTTCAGCGTGTCGATCGCGCTGGCGCAGCGCGACACGATCATCGCGGGCGTGGTCCTGAATCCCTACTACCATGAGCTTTTTGCCGGCGCGCGTGGCGAAGGCGCCACGCTGAACGGCAAGCCGATTCGCGTGTCCAAGATCGACACGTTGGCCACCAGCCTGCTGTGTACCGGCTTCCCCGCGCACAAGCGCGTCGCGAGTCCCAACATTCACTACTACTGGGAGTTCACGTTGCGGTCGCATGGCGTGCGTCGCGACGGTTCCGCTGCGCTGGACCTTGCCGGCGTGGCCGCCGGCCGCTTCGAGGCGTTCTGGGAGTTTGGCCTCAACAAGTGGGACGTGGCCGCGGGGATTCTCCTGATCGAGGAGGCCGGCGGCAAAGTCACCGATTTTGCCGGCGAGCCTTACCAGCTCGGCGGGCCCATGATTCTTGCCACCAACGGCCTGATCCACGAGGAAACGCGGAAGGTCGCTCACGAAATTTCGCAAGCCGATCCCACGGCTCCGCTTCGGCGCTGACACCCTGCCCACTGTACGCACGCCAACCGCCTCAAAGTTGCCGCATTGGATAAACCAGTACCTTCGGCCAGTAGATGCTCAGACGTTTCGGGCGCGAGCATGGGGAAACGGGGAGATTCCATTCCCCGACGAGTTGGCGCGGCGAGGCGGAGGTAATGGTGTTGCGAAAATTGAGTTTGCTGGCAGTGTTCGCGGGAGTTGTGACTCCGTGGGCGTCGGCGCAGACGCAGGATCAGCCGTCGCTGGGCGACGTGGCGCGCCAGAATCGCAAGGACAAGGAAAAGACCGCCACGACGACTGCGAAGACGGTCGTCACCGACGAAAATCTTCCGTCGGGCAATGATCTTGGGGGGCTCGGCGTCAACGATCTGGGCGAAGCGGAGGCCGCTGGCAAGCCGAACTCGCTGGAGTCGGGTCTGGCCGGACTGTCGCGCGCTGAAGCGGCGCTGAGCAAGCTGGAACCCATGGATCGCGCGTCGCTGGCGCGACTGGTGCTGGACGGCAACACCGCGGACTTCCCGAATCGCAGCGCCTGGGAAGCAAAGCTCTTTGCCGCGAAGCAAACGTATGTGAGCCACTCTCTGCAACTGATTCAGCAGATGAGGCAGCTCCTGGCGGCGGCGCAGTCGCTGAATTCTGGACAGAGCGGACAAGCTAAGGTGAGCCCGGATGATCCGCGGGCGCAGGCGCTGATTCGCAAGTCTCAGCAAATCATGCAGGACGCGGTGCACACCGAATCCGCCTTTCAAGCCGTGGTTATCGAAGGGCAGGACCTGGCGAAGCAAGCTGCTGTTCACTAGTTTCGCGGAATCCGATCTGCCCTTGAGCGTCTGATTATTGCGCTCGTCACGGGGCGGGCACAGGTGGTGCCACTGAAACGTATGCCGCTTGGGTTGAAACCTGTGGCACTTCTTCTCTAATTTGAAGACCGAAGAACTTTGCTTTGTGAGATTGCGGTCTTTGAGAGTGTCGGGACTTTCGACACTGCCGTCAACAAATGTCGAGCGTCTGCGACACGTGGAGTCACCATTTGTTTTCCGTCTTTGCTCTTCCCTGGTTTCTCTTACACATAAACCTTTTTCCATCCTGAGCAAAGTATTTCGGTTCTACCCCTGTTCGCTGGTCACTTTGGCAGGCCGCCTGCAATTGTGCTAGAGTGCGGCGACATTCCATGGATGACATATTGACAGTACAGATATACAAAGGGATTGTGTCAATCCGCACTAACGCCGCTCTTATACCGGACTTACGTTTTCCTTATGTGGTGCTCGCTAGCATCTATCGACAACGAACACGTCGAACTGTGTCTGGGTAGGACGCAGGCCAAACCAAAGACGGACAATTCGTTGCGGGACAGGAGAGAGATAGATATGAGCGCGTTCGAACGGAACGTACGTTTTTTTGTGCTTCCAGTGTTGGTGACACTGTGCGTGGCGGCAGTTCCGGGCAGGTTGTTTGCCGATGACAAAGGCAATAGCGACCCACCGGCGAAAGCAAACTCAACACAAAGTCCGACAAAGACCGAAGCACCTGCTCCGGGATCAGCGCAAACGACGGCCGTCTCTAAACCGACCTCCCAGCCAGCAGCTACGACTGCTGGCGTTTCATCGGAGAGCGCGACTTCGACTGGCGCCGCTTCTACATTCAACGCGACGAGTGCAGACTCCGGAGACGTCTTTGCTGATTTAGCGGGCGTGCGCGTACCACCCAGTGAAAAAGATACCGGCTTGCCTGCGCGTGTTGAGGCGCAGCCCGGATCTGGCCCAGATCCAGGAACCGTCCCTGAGACGGAACAAACACAAACGCCCGCGGCCAGCGAGCCACCGAATAACAGTCAGGAGCCGCAGCGGCGCGCCCTGCCTGCACCGCTGGATGGGATTTTCCCTGGATCCGATTACCTAGGTCCGACTCCACTGATGGGGGTTCCTGACACGGACCCTGTCTATCCGCTGGAGAAAGCGTTGTGGTCGATTGCGCCCGCTCTGAAAGATCACAGGATCAAGGTATATGGCTGGATCAATCCGGGCATTAGCGTCAGCACCTCCAACAAGTCAAACATTCCGGAGTCTTATGCCATCGATCCCAATCGGCTCGAACTCGATCAGGGCGTCCTACGCATTGAGAGGCTGCCGGACACCGTGCAAACCGACCATGTCGATTGGGGTTTTCGCCTCACGCCGATGTATGGCATCGACTACCGCTGGACGACCTCGCAAGGGTGGTTCAGCGGCCAGCTTCTGAATCACAACTATCTGTACGGGCTTGATCCGGTTGAGGCGTACGCCTTGCTGTACATCCCTCATGTTGCGAGGGGAATGGTCATCAAAGCTGGACGCTATATTTCACCACCGGACATCGAGGCCCAGTTGGCGCCGGACAACTACCTGTTCACCCATTCCTTGATGTTTACCGTAGATTGCTACACGCAGACGGGCATCAATGCGGACATAAAACTGAATGATCAGTGGTCGGTCATGGCCGGCATTCATGCGGGCGATGACATTGCTCCGTGGAACGCTGCGGCCCACCCGACGGGCATGTTCATGGTCCGCTGGGTAACGAAGAGCAACAATGACTCGATCTACGCAGGCATCGATTCGATCAACAACGGAAAGTTCAAAGCGGGGCACGACAATCTGCAGCAGTCCAATGTCACCTGGACACATCGGTTCAACGAGACGGGGACGTTTCTTATCACGACCGAGGCTTATTACATTTATCAGTCTCACGCACTGGTCGGTGGAACGGTCAATAATGGACCGCCGCACTCATGGTTTGAAGGCGTGGGTCCCGGAGCACCTATCACCGGAAACGCTCCGGCGATAGGCGTCGTCAACTACACGGAATGGAAGTTCTCGAAGAAGGATTTTCTTTCGGTTCGGCCGATCGACTACCTGGTCGACGTAAAAGGCGAGCGGACGGGTTTTCCGACCACTTATTCGAGTTGGACCGTGGGAGTCACTCACCGCTTCAACGAGTTGATCTCCGTGCGTCCCGAGGTCCGGTATGAGTACGCATTCAGCGCTCGGCCGTATGATAACGGCACACGCAGCGGCCAGCTCATGTTTGCCATCGACTCGATCATACGGTTCTGACTTCGCTTCGGAGCCGCGCGCACTCGATTCAGGTGGCTTCGGGAAAGTATCGTTCGCCTCGAAGGGGTTGCAACCGCGGCCACGAGGTTTTCCGTGGCGTGAGACTTCTGCAGAAGAGTTCGGGCCTCGCACCCTTGGCCAGATCTCGATTTGGCGGCTCGACCACTCTCAGCAGTCTGAAGCGGGATCCCGCGAGCTTGGTCCACTATCTTTACCGGGACAATGTTTTTCCAGCGGGATGCTTTCTGCTCACCGGAACCGGTATCGTGCCGCCAGATTCATGTACGCTGCACTACGGCGATGAGATCCGGATTTCGATTGAGGGGATTGGGACGCTGGTGAATTTTGTGGCGTGAGTTCGGGACGAGACGGTGGCAAGACGCGTCGGCCGGGCGCAGCAAGCCCCGCCCCTACAAGTGATCCGCACGCCCCTCGCGTACAAGGTAGTGGCGCGAGTTAGGATTTGGGGTAACGCGGCAGATTTGGGGGGATGCCGAGGTGGCGAGACCCCCAGGCGCAGAGGTCGCTCATGGGCTCGATGAGTTCTTCGCCGGCGCGGGTTAGGGAATAGGTGACCTGGGGCGGCGAGGCGTGCTTGACCTTGCGATGGATGATGCCGTCGGTTTCGAGCTGGCGGAGCTGGGTGGTGAGGACTTTTTCGCTGACGCCGGCGAGTAGATCGCGAAGTTGCGCGAAGCGCTTGGCGCCAAAGCCGAGATGCCAGATGGCCAGGACCTTCCATTTGCCGCTGACGCAGTTGATGGTGCCCTGCACTGGGCAGCCGTAGTTATTTTTCAAGGGACGCCCTCCAGGCCTATCAGCCGGCTTACAAAAAGGTGCGTACTTCCGGCAGCCTGCTCCATGGTTATACCATCCAAAGTGAAGTGAAGAAAATCAGGCCCGTACGGCTCGGCTCCGCGGTTCGGCCCCGTTCGTGACGTGCCACCTCAGGAGAAATAGAAATGATTCTGGTTACCGGTGCGAGCGGAAGTGTCGGCAGAGCAGTGTTGGCGGAAGTAGCGCGAAGCGGGGAGAAGCATCGCGCGATGTACCGTTCCAAAGCGGAGGCTGAGAAGGCTCCCGCGGGAAGCGAAACGGTGATCGCGGATTTTGCGGACAAGGCGAGCCTTGCGGGGGCGCTGCGCGGAGTGGAGAGCGTTTTCTTGGTTTGCTCGCCGATTCCGGATCTGGCGCAACTCGAGGGAAACGCCATTGAGGCGAGCGAGACGGCCGGTGTGCGGCGGATCGTGCTGAATTCGGCGCTGGGGGCCGGAGATTACGGGAAATCGTTTCCGAGCTGGCACCGGAAGGTGGAAGACAAGCTGAAGGCAACGAACATGGCGCACTGCATCCTGAGGTCGAACAGCTTTATGCAGAATGTTTTGACCTACTATGCCCCGAGCGTTCGCGCGCAGGGGGCGTTTTACTCCGGTATGGGAAATGCGCGCGTGAGTTTCTTGGATGTGAACGACATTGCCGTGGTGGCGGCGAAAGCGCTGCGCGGCGGGGCGCATGATGGGAAGACGTACGAATTGAACGGGCCCGAAGCGCTCACGTACTCCGAGCTGGCGGAGAAAATCGCGCGGCACGCGGGAATTGGGGCGCAATACGTGAACATTCCCGCGGAGGCGCAACGCAAAGCCATGCTGGATCAGGGAATGCCCGAATGGCAGGTGACGGCGCTGCTGGATTTGCAGGCGTACTACACGGGCGGGAAGGGCGGAACGGTGGACGGACTGCTGGAGAAATTGCTTGGACGGGGGCCGATGACGATGGACCAGTTCCTGAAAGAAAATGCGGGAGAGTTCCGCAGCCAGGCGGCGAAGGCGTGAAGGGAGGAAGGGACGCCGTGGGCCGATCTTGAGGGGCCAAATCCGGCTTGATCGAGCCGAGATACGCAGGTTCCAGGTATGATCTGCGGGTCGCTGTGGGCTTGGCGTGTATACTGCTGTTCTCTCTCGCGGGCGCTATCGGTTCTGATGGCAGGCCAGCGAGATGAGCGGCACAGCGATGAAGAAGCGCGGAAGTTCGGTCCAACCTATTGCTAAGAAGAGTGTCCGGCAGACGAAGCCGAAGGGCGGTGATTTCTCGAAGCTGGCGGCAGAACTGGCGGAAATTGCGCGCGGCTTTTATGAGCGCGGGTGGGTTTGGGCACGAGCGGCAACTTCAGCGCGGTCGTTTCGCGCGATCCCCTGCGTCTGGCGATTACCTCGACGGGGTTGGACAAAGGCAGCTTGACGACGGCGCATTTTTTGGAGATCGGCGAAGCCCTGCAAGTGGTGCGTGGCGACGGGCGCCCTTCGGCCGAGGCGTTGCTTCATCTTGCGATCGTGCGCGGCCTGGGTGCGGGAGCGGTGCTGCACACGCACTCGGTGTGGAGCACGGTACTTTCGGGGACGTACGCGTCGGAGGGCGGCTTGGCGTTACAAGGGTACGAAATGCTGAAAGGGCTGGAAGGCGTGCGCACGCATCAGCACCGCGAGTGGCTGCCGATTCTGGAGAATTCGCAGGATATGGTGGAGCTTGCGGCGCGGGCTTCCGCAACGCTGCGCGAGAGTCCCGGGATTCATGGATTTCTGCTTCGGGAACATGGACTCTACACTTGGGGATCGAGCTTGCAAGAAGCCAAGCGCCATGTTGAAATTCTAGAGTTCTTGATGGAAGTGTTGGTTCGGTCCGGCGGTGCGTCGCACACGAGGTAGCGCGCGGCTGCGTCGAGCCGGGAGAAGCGTGCCATGGCTGTCCTTCGCATTCCTGACGAACAGCGATCGTTGCAGGAGCACAACGAAATCCGGGACTATTTGGCGGGCATCGGGATTGAGTATGAGCGCTGGGGTCTCGCCAAGGGCGTGCCCGCCGCCGCTTCTGCCGAGCAGATCTTGAGTGCTTACGCGCCGCAGATCGACGAACTGAAGCGTCGCGGCGGATATGTGACCGCGGATGTGATCGATGTGCGTCCGGATACGACCGGACTGGATGCAATGCTGGCGAGATTCAACATCGAGCATCGCCACGATGAGGATGAGGTGCGGTACATCGTGGCGGGGCGCGGATTGTTTCATATCCATCCGGAGCCGGGGCCCGTGGTGGCGCTGGAAGTGGAGGCGGGAGATTTGATTCGCGTTCCGCGAGGCACGCTGCACTGGTTCGATCTTTGCGGCGAGCGGCGCATCCGTGCGATCCGTTTGTTTCAAGATATTTCCGGGTGGACGCCGCACTACACGCACAGTGGAGTGGATCGCGGCTACGAACCGGTCTGCTGGGGCCCTCGATACATTCCGCCGCAAACGGCAGCAAGATAGCGCGTGACGCTCGCCGACGAAAGGCATATCCGCGTCCTGCTGCTGGACATCGAAGGCACGACCACGCCTATCGACTTCGTGTACCAGACGCTTTTTCCTTACGCCAGCCGCAAAGTGGAATCTTTCCTGCGCGAGCACGCGGACGAGCCCGAGATTCGCTCGCTGGTTCAGGATTTGCGGACGCAGCGAGGGCTGGATGAAGCGCAGGGATTGCGTCCTCCCGTTTGGACCAGCGATTCCGCCGAAGCGCAGATTCGTTCCAGCGTCGCGTATGTGCAGTGGTTGATCGGCCGGGAAAGCAAGTGCACTCCGCTCAAGTCGCTCCAAGGGAAAATCTGGCACGAGGGATTTGCGAATGGAGAATTGCGCGGGCAAGTGTATGCCGATGTTCCGCGCGCGTTCGAACGCTGGCGCAGGCAGGGGCGCAAAATCTGCATCTATTCGTCGGGCAGCGCACTGGCACAGCAGAATCTTTTTCGGACGGTGGCTTCGGGCGACTTGACTTTGCAAATCGCCGCCTTCTTCGACACGAAAATCGGGGTGAAGACTGATCCGGAAAGCTACAAGAAAATTGCTGCGCAGTTGGGACGCCCTGAGCGCGAAGTTCTTTTCGTCTCCGATGCGACGAGAGAACTGGAAGCGGCTCAGGTCGTGGGAATGCCCGCCATCCTCTGCGAGCGAGATGCGCACACCGCGTCTCAGGGAACGCGCAAGATTATCTCTAACTTCGACGACGTTTTCCCTGAATAGGCACCAACCCTCCTCCGCGTGCAACTGACGACGCGCAAGCCACTAAAATTCTGCTGAACTCCTTACGGCTTTCTTATGCTTACCGACCTATCGTTGTGCTGGCGAAGTATGCTCTGACGGAGTCCATGAATCCCAAGATGTTTCTGAAGATTTTGTTGGCAGCCAGTCTGACGTTGCCCGCCTTGGCGGAACTGTCGGGAGCCGATGCGTTTGCGCAATCGACGCTCGGCGTGTTGCGTGGGGTGACGCGTGATCCGGGCGGGTTCGTGTGCTTGCCAAGGGCCCAGGTGACTTTGCACAGCCTTGACGACGGGAGCGAACGTGCCGTCCCGAGCGGCGCCGATGGTGCTTTCGTTGTGGCGAACCTCAAACCAGGCCGCTATCAAATAATGGCGCAGAAACAGGGCTTCGCCGACTCGTCTGTTGCCATCGTGGAACTGGCGGACGGGCAGAGCATCGACGTGGATGTGCCCTTAGGACAAAGCGAATCCGCTTCGCCGGCGTTGCAGAAACCCAGCCAGTATGGTTTCTTTCACCGCTGGTTCAAGGCCTATGCCGATGACTGGAAAGGGACGACCAGCGGCTGACCGCGGTGGACTCCTGCGCCCGTCTCTGGACCTCCATTTCCATTCTCGGATTGGCCCTACGGTGGTTCCCCTGTGATCAGTGCTCCGTGGACGCAGGCGTCTCCGCTGATGCAAGCCCTTTGGAGCGGGCCGCACGGAGAAGCTTGGAAGAACAGTGGGGTGCAGATTTACGGTTGGCTGGATGCCGGTTTCAACGTGAGCACAGCAGCACCAAATTCGGGCATTTTGGCAATGCGCCGGTCGCCTACTATATGGTGCCCAACTCCGTTCAACCGGATCGGGAAGTGTTGTACATCGAGCGCCAGCCAGATACGGTGCAGACCGACCATTTCGATTGGGGCTTCCGGCTGACCACTCTGTACGGCTTGGACTACCGATTCACGACCGCCAAGGGCTATTTCAGTCAGCAACTGTTGGGACCAAACAGCAAGGAATACGGCGTCGACCCCGTAATGGCGTATGTAGGCCTGTACTTCCCGCAAGTCGCGGACGGCATGAACGTGCGCATCGGGCGGTATATTTCGCTCCCGGACATCGAGGCGCAGTTGGCGCCGAATAACTATACGTATAGTCACTCGATTCTTTACACGTTTGACGCCTACACGCAGATGGGGATCAACACAACCATCCGATTGAACCAGCATTGGATGGTGCAAATCGGGTTATCGGCCGGCAATGACGTTGCGCCCTGGGTGGGCGAGCCCGACGCGAAGCCCACGCTTAATAGCTGCGTGGCGTATACGTGGCTAGACGGCAGAGACAATCACTACGCTTGCCTGACTCGCTCAATTCCGGCAAGTATGCCTACAACAACGTGCAGAGCGTCTATTACACGTGGTACCACAAATTCGGCGCAGGTCGATCATGTTTCCTCCAGTGAAGATGGTGCGGCGTGGAACGCGGTGGAACAGGCTAGAAGCCGCCGCGAAGCTCGCTCTGCACGAAATGTTCGGAACGAAACCAGTGCGTTGCATCACACGAGTGAAAAAGCAAGCCAGCACCCAACGAACTTCGGAGATACCAAATAACTGTCTATGAGACTAGAAAACGGCATCAAGAAGTTGTGGCCCCAGTGATTCAGTGCGAATTTCTCCTCTAGCGCAAGAACGCTGCGACAAAACAGGACAGCAACCGGCCCCTATTGCTTCTCGGCGACGTATGTCGATGTCCGGCCGGTCAGTTTATTCGTCGCGACCACCGTCAGGGTCTTCCCATCAGGCGAGACCGTAATTTTCGAGACTTCAATTACCTTGCCATCGCGCTTGTCAGTCTCCTCAATCGAGCGATCATCGACTTGTTTCAAAGATACTGAGTTGTAGGAATACGCTCCCTTGGCCGGGTAATCTTTGCCGTCCAGCTTCGCAGTGTAGCTTTCTCCACTGGGCGTGGACATGGTCAGCTCATTGCCATTGCTCTTGTAAGTCGTCACAAGGCCATTTTCGCTCTCCTTAACCTTGTTGATTCGCCACGAACCAGAGGTCCCATTCGAGCTAGCGGGAGCTTTCCCCGTCCGCGTGGCGGAGACTTCCGTAGTTATCGTGGTATCGCTGTCTGGCGGGTGGCTCGTCGTTTTCACCGTCAGAGTGTTGCCGTCGTCCGATACCGTACGAATCTGCTCGTAGTCCGGCTTGCCGTTCCTCTTGGTTATGATCTCAATTGATTTGGCATCGATTTCACGAACGCTGATCGTGTCGTAAGCCTGGCCGGTGACCGGCTGATCCTGTCCATCAGCCTTGACATGGATCTTAGGGCTGCAAGTGGAGCAATCGTACATGCCGTCTTTCACAGAATTGGTGATTGGCTTGGGCGAGATTTTCGCTTGGTCCATGTTGGTGCGCCACGTACCATCGAATGGGCTCTGCGCAAACAGCACTGCAGGAGCAAGTAACATGGGCGCGAGAAACAGTACAAAAGCAACTCGCCGATAGAGTGTTTTCATCTCAGTTCTCCTCCAAAGGAAATGGACATAGCGGGCAGGAGCATGCGGGAACTTCCTTGTTGGCCTCGAAAAACGGCGCCATTGTACACCCATTTCGCTTGCTGGCGACGTTGTGGATAAGGCCGGACTTGGCGCGAGGTTATCCTGGCTGACGACGTGGCCAGGCCAGAAAATCCGCGCGCGGTAATCGATCCCCCGATCCACAAGCCCTTCTGGATGCGTCTCGAGCACCTAGCCGCAACTGGTCGTACCTGTTCGTATGATACGCATAGCTAGTAAATGAGACCTTTCACTGACCCAAAACTGTCCATCGGTACAGGTGACGCAAGCTCAACGTGCCCGTAGGCTCTGCTCCCTAGCAACCCAGTCCGGCGCTTGGGTGCCCAAGTCCAGCAGCCGGTTCGACCCAGTCACGCCAATCCAAGTGTTCTGCCATCTAGTGTAGGTCGGACGCCCGATGTGTGTCTTCCGCCAGCCCAGAGCTTTTTGCTCTGGGGACCACCGCGCTCCTGTTGAGAGGAGTCAAGCAATGTCTATTCGATTTAAAAGCAGCTTTGACAACTGGACGACGGCTCAGATGGGAAGGGTTGCGCTGGTTGCGGCGATTCTATCGGCCGGTTGCTTTGCAAGTGTGATGATTGGTCAATCGGTTGCTAAGGATCCCGGCGTGCGCGGCGGGTCGATTGATGCCGGCCAGTCGATGGATCTGTCGCAGGTCCCAGGTGGGTCCGATTTCTTCACCGACGGACAAAACCGTTTCAAGGAGGTGGAAACGGTCCAGGGAGGCCCCAATATCGGTCTCGGACCCCGATATAACAGCAACCAGTGCTCCAGCTGCCATTCGCAGCCAGCAGAAGGGGGCAGCAGCCCGAGTACGACAGACTTTCCATTTCTTGGACCGAACCCGCAAACCCTGGTCGCCAATCTCGACGGCCAAACCAACCAAAACACCATCCCCTCGTTCATCACTGTGGACGGCCCGGTTCGAGAAGCTCGCTTCAAGGTCTTTTTGGACCCAAGCACCTCGCAGCATGCCTGGCAAGAGCACCATCGTGATGCCAATGCATCTGTATTTACATCTGGATCTACATCTGCACCTACGGCGGACGGTGGCGTGCACGATCTATTCGTCATTTCGGGACGCCAGGATGCGGGCAAATGCGCGATCAAACAGCCGGACTTCGCCGCCAACCTTGCGGCGAACAACGTTATCTTCCGCATCCCCACGCCCCTTTTTGGCGCTGGCATGATCGAAAACATTGACGATGCAACGATCCGTTCCAACGCGGCCCAAAACGCCCAGGCTAAGACGGCCCTGGGTATTTCCGGCCAAGTCAACACCAACGGAAACGACGGCACGATTACACGCTTCGGCTGGAAGGCGCAGAATAAGTCGCTCGAAATATTTGCCGGCGAAGCCTACAACGTCGAAATGGGTGTGACCAACGAGTTGTTTCCGACCGAGCGTCCCAGTCCCGACGAAGCCCTAAACGGCGGGCTACCCGCTAGCTGCAAGTTGAACCCAACTCCAGAGGACGCCACCAACTTTACCGTGTCCCCAGACTCCGCCGTGCCTAGCGACGTCGTCCAGTTTGCGATGTTCATGCGCATGCTGGCGCCGCCGACGGCTTCGACCACCAATCCTGGCGGAGCGACGTCGATCAGCAACGGAAGCCAAACCTTTAACACCATCGGATGCGCACTGTGCCACACGCCATCGCTCCCAACCGCGAGTTCTTCGATGGTGCCGGGCATAGGTCCAGGTCAAGCCAATCTATTTTCCGACCTGCTGGTTCACCACATGGGCTCGAACCTCGCCGATGGGGTTACGCAGGGCGGTGCGGGTCCGGACGAGTTCCGTTCCGCGCCTTTGTGGGGTCTCGGGCAGCGCATCTTCTTCCTGCACGATGGCCGCACCAAGGACCTGGTGGATGCCATTCGAGAGCACGCCAGTCAAGGTTCGGAAGCCAATGGCGTGATCCAGAACTACACCAACCTCAACCCGCAGCAGCAGCAAAATCTGTTGAACTTCTTGCGCTCGCTGTAACTGCTTAGCAGACTGTCTCCGACGGGCGGCGTCCCATCCGCGTTGCAGCGGGTGGGGCGCCCGTTCGTCTTTGTGGGACGCGCGGCCTCGTGCGAACGGTCGGCATTCCCGCCCGACTGAACAAAGCGCCGCCGCTGCGTTACACTGTTCCGCCATGACGATGCGGGCCTGGCAAGTGCGAGCGTGGGGCGAACCGGAAGAGATGGAGTGGGCCGAGGTCCCGGTGCCTGAACCCGACGCCGGTCAAGTCCGCGTCCGCAACCGCGCCGCCGCCCTCAACTTCTTTGACGTCTTGCAGGTCCAGGGAAAATACCAAGTCAAGCCCCCGTTTCCGTTTACACCCGGAGCGGAAATCGCCGGAGAAATCGACGCGGTCGGCAGCGGTGTCACCGAGCGGCGCACCGGCGATCGAGTTTTGGCTATGCCGATGGGCTCTGGCTTCGCGGAGCAAACCATCGCCGATGTCAGCAAAGTCTTCCACATCCCCAATGGAATGGACTGGCCTCAGGCGGCGGCACTGCCGGTCGTCTATCACACGTCCTACTACGCGCTGAAAGACCGCGGCAACCTGAAATCGGGAGAATGGCTGCTGGTGCATGCGGGGGCGAGCGGAACGGGCATGTCGGCTATCCAATTGGGGCGGGCCTTCGGAGCGCACGTCGTCGCCACCGCCGGCTCTCCTGAAAAACTCGAATTCGCGCGCCGTCAAGGCGCCGAACACGCTCTCGACTACCGCGATAGTGGCTGGGTAGACGAAGTAAAGCGAATCACTGCCGGCCGCGGAGCCGATGTGATTTACGATCCGGTCGGCGGAGATGTCTTCGACCTCTCAACGAAATGCATCGCGCCGGCAGGCCGTTTGCTGGTTGTAGGATTCGCCAGCGGGCGTATTCCGTCGATCGCCGCCAACCGCATCCTCTTGAAGAACATGTCCGTAACCGGAGTGTTTTGGGGCGTGCAGATGCGAACGAACCCAGCGGCGATCGTGGACACCCACAACGCTCTGGAGCGCCTATGGTCTGAGGGCAAGATCCGGCCCGAAGTCTCCCACACCTATCCGTTGGCGCAAGCCCCGCAAGCGCTTCGCGATTTGGCCGCACGCAAGATTCTGGGCAAAGCCGTCCTGCTCGTCTAAGAAGGAAACGCGCAACCGCGGTCTTCAGACCGCGGGGTTTAGCTTCAAATACAATTCATACTGTGCGGTCGTGCGCAGTTGCGCCGATAAAGCTCGACGCGCATCGAGTCCGCCGCGGGCTATTCGTAACGCAATGCCACCATCGGATCGACGCGCATCGCGCGGCGTGCCGGCACGTATCCCGCCACGAGCGCCACAATCACGAGAAGCGCCGCAAATCCTGCAAGGACCTCGAGGCTCACACTGACGATGCCGAAAATAAGACTAGCCATCGCTCGATTCACGGCAAATGCCAAGGGCAGTCCTATTGCTAGGCCAATGCCCGTCAGTTTCAGCGCTTGCCCCAGCACCAGCTTCATCACGTCTCGAGGTTCCGCGCCCAACGCCAGGCGGATGCCGATTTCCGGCGTGCGCCGCGCCACCGATTCCGCCAATAGGCCATAAACTCCGACCGCACAGAGCAGCAATGAGACGCCACCGAACACCGCCATCAAGATGCCCAGGATGCGGACAATAGCGATGGAATCGTCGATTTCCTTCTCCAGGGTATTGACCTCGGTCACGGCGACGCCCGCATCGACCTGTCGAACGACATCGCGGATGCTCGAGACGTAGTTCGTCGGATTCGACGACGCACGCAACAGAAAGATCATTTCCGGTCCCGGCGCTTGGAGAAACGGCCGGTAGATGGTTGGGCGTGCCGCCTGGTTCCACCAGTTCTGGCGCACATCTTCGACCACGCCCACCACGGTCATCCAAGCCTCGCTAGAATCCGCAGCGCCGAGCTGGATGCGCTGGCCCAACGCGTCTCCCTGGGGCCAAAAGCGCACGGCCATGCTGCGGCTGATCACAACGACCCGCGCGGCATTCCCGTCGTCGGCTTCCGAATACACTCGTCCGGCAACCAGTGGAATGCACAGTGCCTGGAAGTAGGCGGGACTCGCGACTTGCAGTTCCGCGGCGTTCGCTTCACTAGTGGTCAGCGCCGGCCGGCCTTCGATGGTAAAGAGTGAAGTCGCGTTGTCGGTGTCGCTTGCGGGGCTGTTGCTGCTCAACGCCACGGCACTCGCACCGGGCAAAGCCGCCGTATTGCGCAGGACTCGCTGGTAGAAACCGGTGATGCCGGCTGCGTCCGCATACGATTTCTCCGGCAAAGCGATTTCGAGCTTCAAAACGTTCGCCGGCTGGAATCCCTGGTAAACGCCTGCAAGCCGCAGAAATCCTTCCGCCGTCAGGCCGGCGCAAACCAACAGAACCAGCGCAAACGTTACTTGCGCCACGACGAGCGCGTTGCGCAGTTTCCCTTTGCCTCCAAGCTGAGGACCGCGGCCCGCTTCCTTCAGCGTATGGAACGGATCGACGCGGCCGGCGTGCAGCGCGGTGGCCAGCCCGAACGCAATCCCCACACCCGCGGCCAGCAGAACCGTAAACGCCAGCACCGTACGGTCCACCTGAATTCCCTGCCATCCCGGGACCCACATGGTCCACTCCGGCGAGATGCTAGTGCGCAGCAGCGCTACGCTCCAGAACGACACGGCTATCGCCGCTGTTCCCGCGAAGCACGAAAGCAACAGCGTCTCGGTAACGAACAGCCGGGCAAGACGCCGCCGGTCCGCACCCAGCGCGCTGCGAACCGCAATTTCCTTCTGCCGCCCCAGGACACGAGCGAACAACAGGTTCGCCAGATTGGCGCTGGCCAGCAGAAGCACAAATCCCGCCGCGGCCTGCAGCAACAGGAACAAGGGCAGCGAGTAAAGATACAGCTCCTTCCGAAGCGGCAACAGTGTCGCCGCGCGGTTCGCATTTGTCAGTGGATACTCCCGCTGCAACCGCTGCGATACGCCCTCGAGTGCCGCATGCGCCTGCGCCACACTCACTCCCGGCCTCAGCCGGCCCAAAGCCGCCAGCGAAAGCCGTGTGCGATCCACGCGTTCCGCGGAGCTTAGCGCCAGCGGCACCCACAATTCGATGGGCACCGGATAGTCAAATCCCGCCGGCATCACGCCGACGATCTCGTAGTTTCGCCCATCCAACTGAATGAATTTCGGGGAGAAGCTGGCATCCGAGCCAAATCTTCGTTGCCAAAAGCCGTGGCTTACGATCGCCACTTGGCCGGCCTCGGACCGATCCTCGGCCGTGGTGAACGTCCGCCCAAGCGCCGGGTTCACGCCGAGCACTTCGAAAAAATTCGCCGACACGCCGCAACCTCGGACGGGTTGAACGTTGCCGTCGGCGGTGAGATTAAAATCTCGCCACTGGAAGGTTGCGAGCGCTTGAAACACTTGCGTGCCGTTGCGGAGATCCTCCGCGTCCGGCGCAGCGATCCACCTGGCATCGAAACCTTCGTTGACGCCCCGGCTTTCCCACACGCGCACCAGCCGGTCGAGATCGCGAAAGTTGTAAGGATGGAGCAGCAGCGCATTCACCATGCTGAAAATCGCGGTGTTCGCTCCGATGCCCAGCGCCAGCGTGATGACCGCGATGACTGTAAAGCCCGGGTTCTTGCACAGGGCGCGCAAGGCGTAGCGCAAATCTTGAGCCAGTGTTTCCAGCATCGGAAGGCCACGCCGCTCTCGGTACATTTCCTTCGTCGCCTCCACGCCCCCGAGCTTGATCAGCGCTTGCCGCCGTGCTTCCTGGGGATGCATGCCGGACCGCAAGTTATCCTCAACGTGCATCTGGAGATGGCTCTCCATCTCCTCGGTCAGTTCCTGCTCTCGCCGATCTTTGCCGAACATTCCGCTCAACCGTCGAAACCAGACGCGCAGCCGCCTCATCACCACTCCTCTTCTAACCTCCAACCTCTAACCTCTGGCTTCAGACCTCTGGCTTCGCTCACTCGCAACGCAGCGCGGCCATTGGATCGACGCGCATCGCTCTTCGTGCCGGCAGGTAGCTGGCCGTCAGAGCCACAAACACGAGCAGCGCGACCACGGCCGCATATGTCAACGGATCGGTCGCCTTCACTCCGAACAACATGCTCGTCAAGAGTTGCATCACCACACCTGCGCCCGCCAATCCGATGACGATGCCGGCGCCGGTCAGCAACACTGCCTGACGCAGCACCAGCCGCAGCACGTCGCGCTGGCTCGCTCCCAGCGCCATACGCAATCCGATTTCGTTCGTTCGCTGCCCTACAAAGTACGACATCACGCCGTATACACCGGCCATCGCCAGACAAACCGCCAGCACCGCAAAGATTCCCAGCAGCAGCGTACGGAAACGCGGCGCAGCGACGTTTTCGGTCAAAGACGCTTCCATGGTGGTGAATTTGACGGGTATATCGGCGGAGATTTTGTGGACCGCGGCGCGGAGCGTACCCGAAAGCGCTGTGGGCTCTGCCGACGTCCGCACCAAGACGCTCAGGTCCGTCGCAGGCTGCGGGTGCTGTTGGTATGCCATGTAGATTTCCGGCGAAGGCGCCTGCGCGGGCCCGTTCTGGCGGATGTCGCCAACGATGCCAACGATCTTCATGGGATTCATCGAGTCCAGTCCGCAGTAAATCGAATGCCCGATGGGGTCTTGGCCCGGAAACGCCACTTTGGTCAGAGCTTCGTTGATGACGGCCGCAAACGGCGCGTCATACGTGTCGCCATCGTTGAAATCCCGGCCGCTCTCTAACGGAATTCCCAGCGTCGCGAAAGTGCCCGGCGCGACAACGGAAAACACCGCTTGTGGCGCCGAGACGTTGAGTTCTTTGGGCAGGAAGTCAATCCAATAGCCGCCGTCCGACGCCGTGTGACCTGGCGGCGCCATGGTTGCGCCTGCACTCAAGACGCCCGGCAGCGTCGCGACCTCGGCCAGCAATTCTTTGTAGAAGCGCGTAGCGTTCTGCGCACTTTCGAGATCCGAGGCGGGCACGCTCGCGCTCATGACCAAGATCTTCTCGGGGCGAAATCCGAGCGCGACATTCTGCAGTGCGAGAAAACTTTTCATCAGCAGGCCGGCGCCAGCCAACAGCACGACGCACAGCGCGATCTCCGCCACTACCAGCGCGCTGCGCAGGCGGTCCGCGATGCTCCCGCCCGCCGTCCGCGACGTGCCTTGCTTCAGCGATTTGCTCAAGTCCACGCGCAAGGCTTGCAGCGCCGGCGCAAGGCCAAACAGCAGACTCGCCAACAGGGAAGTCCCGAACGCAAACAACAGCACGCTGGTGTCGATGCCCGTTTCGGAAAGGCGTGGCACGTCGGTGGGCGCTAACGCCACGAGTACGCGAGATCCCCACAAGGCCAGCAGCACGCCAACGGCTCCGGCCAGCAGCGCCATCAACACGCTTTCCGTAGCCAACTGCCGCACGATGCGGCCCCGGCTCGCGCCCACCGCGGCGCGGATGGCGATCTCTCGCGTGCGCGCCACGGCTTTGGCGAGCAGCATGTTTGCGAGATTGGCGCATGCAATCAGCAGCACGACGCCCACCGCCGCCAGCATGACCCACAGCGTCAGCCGGAAATGGCTGACCATCTCGTCGCGCACCCGCGTCACCGCGACGTTCTTGCCCGTGTTGCTGTCGGGATATTTTTCGGAGAGGCGCGTACCGATCGCGGTCATCTGCGCTTGCGCCTGCTCCAAGCTGACGCCTTCTTTCAGCCGTCCTACTACCAGGTGGTTGTGTCCGGACCGAGACGGCGTCTCTGGCTCGAAGCTGTTGGCCGGATACCAAATGTCGGTTTTGTCGGGGAAGCCGAAGCCCGGAGGCAACACACCTACAATGTCCAAGGTTTTGCCGGCCATCCGCACGGTGTGACCCAGCGCGTTGAAACTACCGCCGAAGTGGCTCGCAGCATAGGCGCTGCTGATGAGAACCGCGCCAGTCCCGCCGGGCTCCGCTTCATCAAACACGAACTCGCGGCCCACAACGGGTTGCACGTGAAACACGCGAAAGAACTCTGGGGTCACCCTGGTCGCGCCGACGTACTCGGCGGAAGATCCAGCGGTGACCGCCGTTTCCCAGCCCTTGTAATAAGCCATCGCTTCAAACACCGTACTCTGGTCGTGCCAATCATGAAAATCCGGCGAGGATACCTGGCCATGGTGTCCATCGTTTGTCCAAAGCGACGCCAGCGTCACAAGGCGGTCTGGATCGTCAAAAGCCAGCGGCTTCAGCAGCACCGCGTTCACCACGCTGAACATCGCCGTGTTCGCGCCAATTCCCAGTGCCATCACCAGCACCGCCACGGCCGTGAACCCGCGATTTTTCCAGAGCATACGCGCACCAAAACGCAGGTCCTGCAGAAGTGTCTCCAGCACCGGCAGCCCGCGCCGCTCGCGGTAAATCTCCTTGGTCACTTCGACGCCGCCCAGTTTGATCAGCGCCTGCCGCCGCGCCTCCCGGGCATCCATCCCGGATCGCCGATTGTCCTCGATGTGCATCTGCAGATGGCTCTCCATCTCCTCGGCCAGCTCGCGTTCGCTGCGCTCTTTGCCGAACAGTCCACCGAATCGCAACAACCAAGCTTTTAGCCACCTCACGATTGCCCCTCTCCGCGAGCCATAAACCTCGCCAGGATCGCAGTCGTTTGTTCCCAGTCGCGCGCCTCGCGGTCCAGTTGCTTTCGCCCGGCACGCGTGAGCTTGTAATATTTCGCCCTGCGATTGTTGTCCGACACGCCCCACTCCGAGCGGATGTAGCCCTCTTGCTCCAATTTCAACAGCGCCGGGTACAGCGTTCCGTAGTTCACCGCCAGCAGATCGCCGCTGGTCTGCTCGATGCGTCGCGCGATCCCGTATCCGTGGAGCGGCCCCAGCGTATCCAGCGTCTTCAACACCATCAGCGCCAGTGTCCCTTGCCACACATCCGCTTTCTCGCTCATCGTCGTCCTAGCGGCTCCTATTGGATACCCATATCGCGCTGAGAGTGCCATACCTCCCTATGGGAAAGCAATACAAAGATTTTTCCATTGCATTGCGATCCGCTTCCCAAAACGTCTCTTTCTTTGTTCTTCGCGCACCAGTGCCGGCGGGGGCGAATACTTGACACCAAGCGGTGCCCAGAGTACTGTCGCCCCCAATTCAACCTGTTCGGTGCCTACCGATAAAACCAGGTTGTTTGACACCCGCCTGTTGCGGGAAAAAACAAGGAGAAAAGAAGAATGCGTATTCGATTGGTCGGTATCCTGCTTGTGTTGTGCGCGCTCGCGCTTTTGCCGCTTAGTGCCCATCGGGCAGCGGCGCAATCGCAAAGCGCGGAGAAGCCAGTACTGTACACCTATGTTTCCGAATGGACCGTCCCACGCGCCATGTGGGCCGACTATCTGAAGAACGATGCCGCTGACAATGACACCATGAAAAAGGCGGTTGCGGACGGCACGCTAATTTCCTTCGGCAGCTACACGGTCCTCAACCACCAGGAAGGCCAACCGACGCATGGCGGGTGGTTTTCGGCGAGTTCGATGGCCAATATCCTGAAGTTCCTCGAAGGACTTCGCACCGCGCCCGGCGCCACGGCTCCGCCTCTCGCCGCGGCCAAGCATTGGGACTACATTTTGGAAAGCCGCGACTATAACTACCATTCCGGCAGCTTCACGAATGGCTACTTGCGTGTCGGCAATTGGCGCGACAAGCCCGGCTCCAGCGATCCGGACGGCAAGATCATGAAGGCCACCATGATTCCGCTACTCGAAAAGTTGCTCGCCGACGGTGCCCTTCACGGCTATCAGATCGATGAGGAAACCATTCACTCTGCTGATCCAGGCGCCTTCTTCATCGCCATCATCGCCAACGGACCCGAAGGCATCGACAAATTCAACGCGGCCATCGACGAGGCGGAGAAAACGAACCCCGCCGGATGGGCCGGCTTTGGTTCCACGATTGACTTTGCGGGTCACCGCGACATGCTGGCCCGCGTCAGCATCATGACTCACAAGTAGCTGCGAACCTCCTTTCCCGCGCCGCATCCCGGTAATACTCGGCAGGGGTGCGGTGCGGTTCCGGTCCTTTCCGAAATCTCGCCCAAAATAGCCCCCCTGCCGAATCTAGCAACTCCCCGCATTTCAACCCCCGTCCGGGACTTTGCGGAACCCGTATACTGACCCTGGGTAACTCCGCTGATTCCTATCCTTTTAAGGGAGACTTCTCAGGATGTACAAGCTCTCCGCACTGCTCATTCTCGGCCTCGCTCTCGTCCCTTCTTCGCAAGAACCAGGCCAGTCCCTAAGCCCCGAGCAGGCGATGAGGTTGCAGGCGGCGCAGGAGGAAATGCAGCGCCAGGAGATCGCCAACCTCGAACATGAAGCAGCCCATGCCATTCAGCTCAGCGATGGGACATTTTTCAGGCGCGTGTATAGTGACGACTTCAGCGGCACGCTCTCGCACGGTCAGATCGTAAACAAATCTCTGTTCCTCGACGCGGTGCTAACTCGCGACGTCAAATACGACGCCTTCAACGCCTCGGACGTCAACATCCGCATCTACCAGGACGCTGCCATCGCAACCTGCCTGTGGTCCGCCCGCGGCACCTTCAACGGCCAGCACTTCAGCAGTCAGATGCGTGTCATGCACGTGTACGTCAACACTCCCAGAGGCTGGCGCGCCGTCGCCGGCCAGATCACGCTACTCCCGCCCGGCGCGCAACAACCGCTTTAGACATGGAGTGCGGCGGCTTGCCCTGAGCAGCGCGAAGCCATGCGAAGGGCCAGGCGCCGCCTTTGAGCCCGATCCGCCAAAGCACCATCGTAAATCGCAAGCACCCACTCTCCCGGAGGTCCGCAGAACCCCGCCTCTGGCCTCCAACTCCCAGAAATGTTACGCTCCCGCCTCACCCTTCGCACACGCATGCGCGCCGTTGACCTGATTCGGAAAAAACGCGACTCCGGTGAACACTCCCGCGAAGAGATCGACTTCCTGGTCTCCGGCTACACCCGCGGCAACATTCCCGACTACCAGATGTCCGCGTGGCTGATGGCCGTCTGGATCCGTGGCATGTCCCGCTCCGAACTCGCCGCGCTCACCGAAGCCATGCTGTATTCCGGCCAAGTCCTGAATTTCTCCGATCTTCCCGGCAAGAAAGTAGACAAGCACTCGACCGGCGGCGTCGGCGACAAAACCTCTCTGATCCTCGCCCCCATCGTTGCCGCCGGCGGCCTAACCGTGCCGATGATCAGCGGCCGCGGCCTCGGCCACACGGGCGGCACGCTCGACAAGCTCGAATCCATCCCGGGCTTCAACGTCAATCTTTCGCTCGACCAATTTCGCAGCGTGCTGCGCGAATGTGGCATGGGCCTGATCGGCCAGACCGCCGAAATCGCTCCCGCCGACAAGAAAATCTACGCCCTGCGCGACGCTACCAGCACCGTCGAAAACATCGGCCTGATCTGCGCCTCCATCATGAGTAAGAAGCTCGCCGAAGGCATCGACGCGCTGGTTCTCGACGTCAAAACCGGCTCCGGCGCGTTCATGAAGCGCGAAGAAGACGCCGTCCGCCTCGCCGAAGTCATGGTCGAAACCGGCAAGCGCATGGGCAAGAAAGTCGTCGCGCTGATCACCGATATGGACCAGCCGCTCGGCCGCGCCGCTGGCCATTCCAACGAAATCGATCGAGTGCATCGACGTACTCAACGGCCGCGGCCCCGCCGATCTTCGCGAACTCAGTATCGAACTTTCCGCCTGGATGTTTTATCTCGGGAGCGCACCAATCCGTTGACGAAGGCCGCCGCCTCGCGGAACCATGATCGCCACCGGCCAGGCTAAGGAAAAATTCAAGCAGGGTATCCGGCTGCAAGGCGGCGACGAGCGCATCGTCGACGAACCTCAGCGTCTGCCCAAGCCGCGCTCTCACGTCGACGTCCTCAGCGAATCCGCCGGCTACATCACCGCCACAAATTGCGAACAGTTCGGCATCGCCCTGGCCATGCTCGGCGGCGGCCGCGAGAAAAAAGAAGACGCCATCGACCACGGCGTCGGCCTGGAGTTCCACAAACGCATCGGCGACCCCGTGAAAAAAGGCGAACCGCTGGCCGCCATCCACTACAATGCCGACGCCAAACTGCTCGACGCAAAAGGGCTAATCGCTTCTGGCTACGAGATCGGCCCTGAGCCGCCACGCGACAAGCGTCCGCTCATCCGGCGTCTCATCGGTGCGTAAGAGTTTTGTCGTGTACAGCCAGGGCTTGCCGAGAAGACTTCGTAGGGGCGGGGCTTGCCCCGCCCGGCGTCAACGGGCTCCGCCAGCGCCAGTGTCGGGCACGGTTTTTTGGCGCGTCAAATGGTTCCGTCAGTGCCAGCTTCAAGCGAGATTGTCATCCTGAGGCGATCCGGTAAAGATCGCCGAAGGATCTCAACCAATGATTCTCGGCGAAAGCGTTTGACATGAGTACCGAACCCGCGGCGGCAGAAAGAGGCAGCGCATGGGACGTTTAACAGGCGTGCTCGGCATCGCCGCTATCCTCGGAGCAGCCTATCTCTTCTCCACCGACCGTCGTGCCATCAAGCTAAAAACCATTGCCTGGGGCCTCGGCCTGCAACTCGCTCTCGGCCTTTTCGTCCTCCGCGTTCCCGCAGGCCAAATTCTTTTCTCCACCCTCGGCTACTACGCCAAGCATCTCCTCGATTTTTCCTACGTCGGCTCCACGTTCGTCTTCGGCGAAATCGGCAAAGCCGATTCCAACCTAGGCCTCATCTTTGCCTTCCAGGTCCTGCCCACCATCATTTTCATCGCCGCATTCTTCGCCGTCCTCTACCACATCGGTGTCATGCAGATCATCATCCGCGCCGCGGCCTGGGTCATGACCGTGATCATGGGCGCCAGCGGCGCCGAATCCCTCAACGTCGCCGCCAGCATCTTCATGGGCCAGACCGAAGCCCCGCTCACCATCCGCCCATTTCTCCCCAAGCTCACCAAATCCGAGCTCATGACCGTCATGACCAGCGGCATGGCCCACATTTCCGGCGGCATGATGGCCGCCTACATCCGTGTCGGCGGCGCAGACGCCAAGCAGTCTCCTCACCGCCGTCATCATGACCGCCCCCGGCACGCTGTTGATGGCCAAGATGCTCGTTCCGGAAACGGAGCACCCGCTCACCGCCGGCAAAGTGCAAATGCCCGCCGTCGGAAAAAGAATCCAACGTTCTCGGAGCCATCGCTCGCGGCACCATTGACGGCCTGCATCTCGCCCTCAACGTCGGCGCCATGCTCATCGTCTTTCTCGCCCTGCTCGCTCTCGTCAATGCCATGATGGGCTGGGTGCACATCCATGTCGGCTGGTTCCCCTACAGTCTCCAAGAAGTTCTCGGCTGGCTCTTTGCTCCCGTCGCCTGGCTCATCGGCATTCCTTGGCACGACGCCGCCGCCATCGGCAACCTGCTCGGCACGCGCATGGTCCTCAACGAATTCGTCGCCTTCGCACAGCTCGGCACGATGAAAGGCGCGCTCGACCCGCGCAGCTTCACCATCGCCACCTTCGCCCTCTGCGGCTTCGCCAACTTCAGCTCCATCGGCATCCAAATCGGCGGCATCGGCGCCCTCGCTCCCGAGCAGCGCCACCAACTAGCCAAATTCGGCATCCGCGCAATGCTAGCAGGCACCATGGCCAACCTAATCTCCGCCTCCATCGTAGGCATCTTCACATGAGGAGCACAGCCCAACTAGCACAGACACTCCTGCCTGTGCCCCCGCTGCCCACGACTCCTAGGTCCCCCTTGACTACGCTCACGCACCGCCTCTGCCCGGTGCAATCTTCCGCGGGTGCACCACCCTCGTTTTTCGAGGGTGGGTCTTCCACTCTTCTAGGCTAAATTGGCCCGCAACATGACCACAAAATCCACTCCCACCGCCAACTCCGAATTCACCCGCGCCACCCGCGCCGCAAAATTCATCCTGGCTAAAACCAAACTCCGCCCCCGCATCGCCTTGGTTCTAGGCTCAGGTCTAGGCGCGTTCGCCGACGAATTCACCGCCGCCACAAAAATCCCCTACAAAAAAATCCCGCACTTCCCCCAATCCACCGCCATCGGCCACGCAGGCCAACTGATCATCGGCAAGGTCGGAGAAATCTCCGTAGCAGGCATGCAAGGTCGCGTGCATCTCTACGAAGGCTATTCCGCCAAAGAAGTCGCCTTTCCCATCCGCGTCTTCACCCGCATGGGCATCCGAGCCGTGATTCTCACCAACGCCGCCGGCGGCATCAATCTCAGTTATTGCGAAGGCGCGCTCGTCGCCCTAAGCGACCACATCAACCTCCAAGCCGCCAACCCTCTCATCGGACCCAACGACGACCGCTTCGGCCCGCGCTTCCCCGACATGACCCACGCCTATGACCCCGAATTCCGCCGCTTCGTCACCGAAGAAGGAAAAAAACGAAAACTCAACCTCCACGAAGGCGTCTATCTGGCGCTAGCCGGGCCCAACTACGAAACGCCAAAAGAAATCCACGCTTTCCGCACCCTCGGCGCCGATCTCGTCGGCATGTCCACCGTCCCCGAAGTCATCGCCGCGCGTCACGCCAACATCCGCGTCCTCGGCATCTCCTGCGTAACCAACATGGCCGCCGGAATCACCGGCGCCCGGCTCACCGCCGAAGAAGTCTTCGAGACCGGCGCCCGCGTAAAAACCGATTTCATCGCTCTATTGAAAGCAGTGATCCCGCGCATAGCCCAGTCGCTATAATGTCTCCCGACGGAGGCCGCCGATGTAGGCCGGTTATGTGGGCGCCGCGCTTCAGTTTATCCTGAGGAACGAAGGGCCCGGCGAACCCGCTTAGCAGCGGCCGCCTTCTGTTTACCCTGAACCTCGAAGGGAGGCGGGCGCTTTTCTTCAGCGGACGGCATCGCCACTCTAACCGTCACGCAAGGAAAAAAGAGACGCGAAAATGACTGACCACGACCACCTCATCACCGTCGCCAAACAATCCCGCGAAAACGCCCACGCTCCTTATTCCAATTTCCGCGTGGGCGCCGCCCTCCGCGCCACGTCCGGCCGCGTCTTCGGCGGCTGCAACGTAGAAAACGCCACTTATGGACTAACCGTCTGCGCTGAACGCATCGCCATCTTCAAAGCCCTCAGCGAAGGCGAGCGCGGCTTCGACGCCATCTCCGTCGTCACCGACACCGACACCCTGACCTCGCCATGCGGCGCCTGCCGCCAGCTCATCTGGGAATTCTGTGGCGATGTGCCGGTGATCCTGTCCAACCTAAAGGGCAAAACCGAAGTTATTCAAATGCGCGACCTGTTTCCGAAGCCTTTCGACTCCTCCAACCTCTAATGACTAACCGACTAACCCAAAGCCCGTGTCGATCAGAAACAAATCCAATCCTCACTAAAGTAGTGCCGCCAGGTTCCACTACCCACTCACTTCTCACTTCTCACTTCTGCTCTACTGCATCAACTTCTGCAACAACACCGTCCCCTCTTCATCGGTCAACACACGCTTGCGAATCAGCGTACTAATCAGCTCGTTCAGCACCTAACGCAGTTCGTGCTCGGAGTTCCCTTCGCTGCGAATCTGATCTTCTTTCAGCGCCTTGGGCTCAGGCGCCACTTCCCCGCTCAATTCCGCGAGCCATCTCTCCAGGACAGCAAGCTGGCCCGGCTCGATTCGCTGAAGCTCAGCCCCATGCCCATGCCGCGACATGCTGTAACTGCAACGTTCGCACGCATCCTAAGTTCGGCATTTGTGTGGCAACGGGAGAGCACGACTTTCAATCGTGCCGCAAGCCCATCTCCATCGTAGGGGCGGGGCTTGCCCCGCCCGGCGTCAACACCGGCATACCGCTTGCCGCCGAGCAGGGAACGCCCTCAGCCTGTTCAGTCGTGCCGTAACTGCGGCAATCTCAACGCTTCCGTGGGGCGCTTTGCACAGTCGGCGTTTCATCCAGGACGGAAACCGGTTTAGGCTGGATCTGCAAGCTAGCAACAATCTTTTCCAAGTTACCCAGGATTTTCTTTTCATCCGCCGGCCGGACTCCCTCCTCATCCGTTGCTGACCCAACGCCCACGCGCAAGAAAAACTCGTAACACGTTCCGTTCGCAAAACCCGCATAGTCGCGCTCGAAAAATTCCGTGCCCGCGTCTCCCGCATCGCCCTCCGTCCAAGCAAACGCCACGTTCTGAATGGTCACCGAACCGGGCTGGCCCGTTCGAGTCGCCCAACCGAGCGATCAACGACTCCCGGCAACCAGTGGCTGTCAGATAACGATTGACCGCGAATTGAAGCGATCCCCCGGCAAACGTGGTGTTTGGATAAGCGTCGTCAGGGACCACCACGGTAGCCACCAACTCTGCTCCCGGCTCTTCGCCCTCGAGCTCCTCCCGGCTCCTAATCCCAGAAACGCCCTCCGGCGCTCCTTCATCCAGAGCAAAGTTCCGCGGATAGTGAAACGTCACGCCATACTCCGGGACGTTGTAAGTGGAGAACCCCGATTCGCGCGGCGCCGGTTTCCCCACCCGCCCGACTTGCTTAATCGGCGCCGTCGTGTCGCCTACTTTCATCTCCAGCTTCTGGGGCTGCTGTGGCGACGCTGCCTTGCTCGAACACCCGACCGCTACGCCCTCACTCAGGACAAGTGCGAGGAGAACGAATCGCTTCCACCGGACCATAAGCCGCCTCCTGGTCGCCCAGCTAAACGAGCGTCGCGAGGAGGAGGTGCACAGGAACAGCCACTCCGTATAATATTGATACTAAGCCACTTACGGGAAGCAGAGCATGATCTAAAGTGTGGCTTTCCCCCCACACTGTGGCTCACCCTACGCGAGCGGCTTGGCACTCGCGCGAACAACGGCTTTCCCTCCAGCCTCTTTTCGGTCAAGATCACGTCTTCGTGCGGCAGCGCCCACTTCCATTCCCACGGAGCAGCATGAATTCGCACAGCGAAAAGGATCAAGCCGTCTACTTGCCGCTGCTGCGCGTTGCCATCGAAGAAGCGCGCCAAGGCCTCGCCGAAGGCGGCATCCCCATCGGCGCCGCGCTCTTCGCCTCCGACGGCAAGCTCCTCGGACGCGGGCACAACCGCCGAGTTCAGGAAAACGATCCCTCCGTCCACGGCGAAACCGACGCCTTCCGCAAAGCGGGGCGGCAGCGCAGCTATCGCGACAAAATCATGGTCACCACCCTCGCCCCGTGCTGGTATTGCAGTGGCCTCGTCCGCCAATTCGGCATCGGCACCCTGATCGTCGGCGAGTCCGTCAACTTCCGCGGCGGCATCGACTGGCTGCGCGAAAACGGCGTCGAAGTGATCGATCTCCACTCCACCGAATGCATCGAAATGCTCGCAAACTATATCGCCGCGAATCCCGCCGTCTGGCACGAAGACATCGGCGAAGACTGACGTAGACTCGACGCGCCGCGCGAACTGCAGGCAGTTGTAGCGGCCGCCTTCTGAGGCGGGCGGTTTTGTGCCAACGTCACAGTTCTGCGTGGCCCCGACGCACAAGATGTACACTCAAGTGCGAAACGGAGAAGAGCAAGCGTGCCCGATCCTCACGCCGAATACTCGAAGCGACTCGCTGCGTATCTCGAACTCGTTTCCGCCAAGAACCGTTTCCACATCCGCGTCGGAAATGCAAAATTAGCAATCATCGCGGCGGGTCTGCTCCTGGCCTGGATCGCCTTAGAAAAGCATTGGTTGCCGTCCTACTGGCTGCTCCTGCCTCTCGGTCTCTATGTGGTTTTCGCCGCGATCCACGAGCAAGTCATCCGCGCGCGAACTCGCGCCGAAACCGCCGCGTCCTTCTATCGAAAGGGCATTGCGCGAATCGAAGACCGCTGGGTCGGCACCGGACAACCAGGCGATCGTTTCCGCGACGAAAAGCACGTCTATGCCGACGATCTCGACCTCTTCGGCCGTGGCAGCCTGTTCGAGCTTCTTTCCACAGCGCGCCTGCCAATGGGAGAAAGCTGTCTCGCGAAGTGGCTCCTCACGCCGTCCGCCAAGCCCGCCCTCCTCGAACGCCAAAGCCTGCTCGCCGAGCTACGCCAGAAGCTGGACTTGCATCGCGACCTCGCCGTCACCGGCGAAGAGCTCCGCGCCCGCCTCAATCCCGAATCGCTGACCGGCTGGGCCGAGGCCAAGCCGCTTCTCCCAGGCAGCGCCTGGCGCGCCGCAGCCATTGTGCTCGCGATCGCCGTCACCTGCGCCGTCCTCTTCTATCTGAAGACCATGATTTATTGGCCGTTCCTCACCGTCCTGATGGTCGAAATCTTTTTCCGCCGCCACTTGCTGCGCAGCGCCAAAACCGTCATCGAAGGAATCTCTTGCAACGCCGAAGGCCTCGTTCTGTTTGCCGAAATCCTCCAGCGCTTCGAGCACGAGCCGTTCACCTCGCCGCGCTTGCAGGGCTTCGCCGCGGAGCTCAAACGCGGCGGCGTGCCGGCCTCGCACTCGATCCGGAAACTCGCGCGCATCGTCTACTGGATTGACGCGCACCACAGCCTTCTCGCTCATCTGGTCGAGCTGCCGCTGCTCTATTCCGTGCGGGTAGCCTTTGCCGCGGAAGCGTGGCGGCGCCGCTGGGGCCCCAGAATGCGCGCCTGGGTTGACATCGCCGGAGAAATGGAAGCGCTGATTTCGCTGGCAACGTATTCCTTCGAGCACCCGCAGGATCCGTTCCCCGCGTTTGTCGAGCCGAAGCCTTCCGAGACGCCAAGCACAGAGAAGCATTTCGAGCTCGCGCAATCAGCGAAGGGCGCGGATTTTTCTTCCTCCGATGATTCCCCGGGTGCCCTACCCTTGGTTTTTAAGGGTGGGGATTTTCCTCCCGCCTTCTTCGACGGCCAAGAGCTCGGCCATCCGCTGATTGCCGCGGCGAAGTGCGTGCGCAATTCGTCCGCCTGGACGACAGCACCCGCGTGATGCTGGTCAGCGGCTCCAACATGTCCGGCAAGAGCACGCTGCTGCGCACAGTCGGAATCAATACGGTGCTCGCTAATGCCGGCGCGCCGGTTCGCGCGAAATCCCTGCGTCTTTCGCCCGCTCGCCTGGGCACGCGCATCCGCAGCACCGATTCGCTGCAGGAAGGCCGCTCGAATTTCTTCACGGAGATTCTGCACATCCGCCAGGTCTTCGAGCTTGCACTCCGAGCCGGCCATCCAATCAGGCCAATGCGACCGGGCAGCCGCTGCTCTTCCTGTTCGACGAGCTGCTCGAAGGCACCAACTCCAAAGATCGCCGCATCGGCGCCGAGGGCCTTCTCCGCGCGCTGCTGGAACATGGCGCCATCGGCATCGTCACCACGCACGATCTCGCGCTCACCGCAGTCACGGTCGCCGTTGGGCAACGTGCTCCGCAACTATCCATTTCCAGGATTAAGTCGAGGACGGCCAGATGCGGTTCGATTACACGCTGCGCGAAGGCGTCGTGGCGAAAAGCAACGCCATCGAGCTGATGCGCCTCATCGGCCTGAAGGTGTGAATTTCCGCCCGGAGCTAGACGTTTCGGCGCTGCGCATTGCGAACCACATCATAAGGACCGCGCCGCACCAGGGTTGGCGTCTGACCGCCTCTGTGTCTTGTGGGCCGCTTGGGATTCAGCTCGTCGCGCAGCCAATGGAAAAACACGTAGATCAGGAAGACACAGCCGAGCAAAGCAAGCATCGATAAAATCAGAGTCGGCATACGAAACTAAGGAGCGTGGGCTTCGGTGGCCGCGACGAGGAGAAAAGGATGCCAACGGCCGGGAAGTCCGGCGCCTCCTTACCAACGCCATATTGGGATTTGGGGGCTTAAGAAGTCCTGAAGCGTGTGTTAGAAAATTGTTAGAAATCCTGTGCGCGCCGGGACGCGAAAAACTTGCCGTCGCAGACGGCCGAGGGAGTGAGACGAAACGAAATGCGATTCGCGAATTCATCCCCACGCCATTCCGGGTGTCACGCCGCAGCGTACGCCCTCGTGAGCGCAATGATCTTGGCCGCCACATGGCCTGCCGGTTCTGCGTCCCCACGGAAGGGCACGGCTTTACAGTTTGCCAACGTGGAAGCCCCGGACTTTAGTCCGGGGAAGCGGGCCTTCAGGCCCGCGGAGAACTCCCGGCTCGCCCATAAGGGCTTTCAGAGTCTGTGTGGCAACGTCAGGGCACGGCTTCAGCCGTGCCGTAAGTGCTTGCGTTCCAATCCGGCTTTAGCCGCTGAGGGCCGGTTTTTCGAGTTGCCACACAGGCTCTTTCAGCCCTGGCATTTTTCCGGCACCTGTTCAGCCGTGCCGAAAAGCGACCCAACCTCCAGGGCCTTAGTTCACCCTGCTTGCCCCGAGGAACGAGGGGAGTCTCGAAGGGCCCCTGCCGTCCTACGCCAAGCGCGTTTCGACACTGACGAAATAACTCCTGAGGGCGAGCAGGCAAAGACGAGCAAAAAGCCCGCGCCAAGCAAACCCGCCGCATCCGCTTGGACCAAATACGACTGCGGGCAAGGTGTCGAGTTGCGCCTGAGCGCCCCAGCCTCCAGCCAAGGCAGCTTGCTGCTAGCGGAGCTACGCAGCGCCAAGCCGCTCGCCGAAATCGCAGCGAAGTGGGGGGACCAAGAGATACCGTTCTGGCAGGACGCCGCGCCCGCGGCGAAGGGCCTCGACGTTCGCCGCGCCCTGCTCGGCGTGGACCTCGAGAAGCCCGCGGGCAAGTATGACTTCGCCGTGTCCGCCAACACCGGCGGCGCGAGCCCCGCAAGCTGCACCGCCGCGATCACCGTCGTGGCAGGGAAGTTCGCCACCGAACGCCTGAAGGTCGCGCCCAATTTCGTCGAGCCCAATCCCGAACAGCTCGCCAAGGCCGAAGAAGACAGCAAGAAGCTGCGCGCGATTTTCGCGACGGTCACGCCGGAAAAATTGTGGAGTGGCCGCTTCCGCATCCCGCTCGACGGCGTGACCACCGGAGGAAACTTCGGCCGCCGCCGCGTCCTCAACGGCCAGCCAGGCTCGCCGCACACCGGTGTCGATTTTCCCGTCCCCACCGGCACCCCGGTCCACGCCGCGCAAGCAGGCCGCGTGGTCCTCGCCGAAGAGCTGTATTTCCCTGGTAACACGGTGCTGATCGACCACGGCCTGGGCGTGTACACCTTGTACGGCCATTTCTCCGAGATCGACGTGAAGCCCGGCGACCTGGTCGAAAAGGGAGCGGTCCTCGGCAAAGTCGGCGCCACCGGCCGCGTCACCGGCCCGCATCTTCACTGGGGCCTGACCATAAACCGCGCCCGCGTGAACGCCCTCGCCATAGTCGCCAAACCCGGCACCGAATAACATGGAGTGCGGCGATTCGTTTACCCTGAGCCGGGTGCCCCGCACGCCGGTTTGGCGTGCGGGATTTTTGACGTCCGCCACCCCCGGTATCTGCCAATTCCACTTCCTGACGGTCGCCACTGCCGCATGCTCCGCTGCAGCGCTCACCCGACCTTGTGTCCCTTCGACGCGCGCAAACAGCAAAAACTCCTCGAATCCCCTCGCCACCTCGGCGCCGAACTGTCCGCCTCGGCCACCGTCACCGACGTAAACCGCGTCCTCGGCAACGTCCTTAACGCCCTCGCAAAGGGTCGCATCCCCGAGCGCATCGCTGTCAACCTCGCCCGCATCGGCGAACGAAAATTGCCGCCCAAAGAAGCCTGACCGACCCGCAGCTCAGGGATTCTTCGGCTGCTCGATTGTCTGATCGGTCTGCACGGAGAAGAGCAGGAACTTTGTGAACGTGTGATAGAAGATCGTGCGGTGATCGCCGAAGTCGCAATAGGCATCGACCGTTTGCGGCAGCCAGACGCGCGCGTCGCGGGTACGGAACTGGACCGGAGCGTAGTCGATCGAGAGGAACCACTGTAGCACCTTGACCGCTGGGACTCCTTCCATCAGGGCGGTCTCCAGGTGCATGACTTCGCCGGAATCTTGGGCAATCCATGCGCGCCCTTTGAGCTTGGCAGGATGCGCGGCGCCCTTGTCCGTGAAGGATATGGTATGGCTTGGCTTGTCGGCGCGCTGCTGAAAATGCACCACCCACGTGGGCTGACCGTTCCATGCGGCCGCGCCTTCGCACTTCATTTCGTAGTCACCTTGAAAGTTTGGAAGAAAGATCAGGGCCATATCCGGCAGGCCGACGTCCTGGTTGCTGGCCAGGAACACGCGGCTTCCACCTTCGGGCACACGGCTCTCCTGCACCGCGAGCCCTTCCGGGTGCTGCTCGAAAACGACCGTATAGTCAAACGTTCCCGTGCCACTCGGCAGGTAATCGCCCATATTTCCCATGAACTTGAATTCAATCTTTTCCTGGGCCGTAAAGTTTTGAAGATTGGTGGTCAGCTCATCAGCGCGCGCCCCCGACTGTCGGAGCACAGAGGAAAGCATGCAGGGACGCGACGAAATGGGAGAACGGAGCGGCGCATCCACTTGGGGAGGATCCCAGAGCAGGATCCGATTCTTCCGGTTTTTCTGCGTGTCTTTGGGTTGCTGCGCGGCCGAGTGCGCGGACAAAAGGAGGGCCGAGCAGCACAGGACGCTAGCCAGAATGCGCCTTGGGGTAGAGATCATGTTACCTGCACGATTGTAGTATCCAAACAGCTCGTTCTCCGACCGGAAAGATGCGTTGCAGGCGGGGGCGAAACTCAGTCGGCGACGGATCGGGGGCACGGGTTGAAACCTATGCTACCCGGAGCAACAGCTTTGCCTGGTCAGCGTTGCGGCGGTGGGGATTCGACGGTGCGAAGGAGATCTAGGATTTTGGGAGCGGCGATATGCCGGTAGTCGGGCGAGAGGAGGCCGTAGGTTTCCACGGCGTCGTAGGTGCGGGTTGCGCCGCTGGACTCCGTGCTGTTGAGCGGCCAGTAGCTCCAGCTGAGATTGTTTTCGGCAAGATATTGGATGAACCAGCGGAACCACTGGCCTTCGGCGCCGCAGTCGAGCGTTTGGCAGGCACCAAATTCGCCGACCCAGAGCGGCACGGCAGGTTCGGCATGAAGCAGGTAGCCGGCGCGAGCGTCGTAGACCTGCTTGAGCTCGTCGTAGCTTTGGAAGACGCGGCCGGCGATGTTGTAGGCGTGCGGTGAATAGACCAGGCGATTGGGGATTTTGAGAACCGCGGGCAAATTCGCGAAGGCGGTGAAGTCGGTGGAGTAAACCGGACCTTCGACGAAGACGAGGAGATTTGGATTTGCGGCCAGGACGGCGTTGCCGCCACGCTCGGCGGCGGCGTGCCAGTCCAGATGCGGATCGGAGCCGCCCCATTGCGCGCCGTTGCGCAGTTCGTTGCGAAGGTCGGCACCGATGACCCAGCGCTGATGCTCGTAACGGCGGACGATGGTTTTCCAGTCGGCGAGCCACTTTTCTTCGGGATAGTCGGCGTTGTACCAGAGGCCGTTGCCGTCGGTCTCGTTGCAGCACCAGTCGGCGCGGCTGACGTGATTGTCGAGGATGACCATGATGTGCGCGCGGGCGAGCGCGGCGATGACGGCGTCGAGGACATCGAGAGCGTGCTTGCCACGGAATTTGGGGTTGGCTTTGACGGCGTAATCGGCGACGGCGGGATTGCGCTCCAGAGTTTCATTGGCCCACGGCAGGCGCACGGAGTTGACGCCGATCGCGCGAATCTGGCCGACGATGGCGTCGAGCCGGGCGTGGTCCAAGCCACCGGCGACGTATTCCTTTTCGTCGAAGCCGTACCAGTTGACTGAAGCGAGGCGCACAGGATGGCCGGCGGCGTCCAGAATTTGGTGGCCGCTAGTGCGCAGCGGCAGCCGAATTTGCTGCTGCGCGAGCACCGCGAAAGGTGCTGCCAGCAGCAGGAAGCAGGCGAGGGAGAGAAGCGCGACGCAGGTGCGGACGATCTTTAAGATGGAGGACTCCTCGTACTGCTGGTATTGCTGCATCGAGTCGAAGCGCCTCAGTTCTACCACGTTTTGGAAGTCGGCGGCCTGTTTCGCGTCGTTGGAATGGCGAGCGACGTGGAATTTTCACGGCAGCGCCAAGATTTTCCACAGTTGTACAGGGTTCTGTGGATGTTTTTCGAGACTTTTCCACGCTACCATGCGGAATTACGTTGCGCGGCGTTGATCGAGCGGTTACTTTGGCACGGAGCAACACATGGCTCAGCAATCCCAATACGTGACTTCGCCCTCGAGGAGGCTTAGCGCGCGCGCGGAGGTGTCGCGCGGCGTGTGGGTTTACTGGTCCTGCGACGGACGCGATGATGTTGCGCCAGTGCGAGATTTGAGCGTGGGCGGGGTATTTATAGAGACGCCCAGACCGAAAGATGTGGGGGTGATCGCCAACCTCCATTTCCTTTGTCCAGACGGGCAAATCCGGGCCGATGCCGTCGTGCGGCATGCCAGCGCAGGCCGCGGGCTCGGGTTGAAGTTCACGGCGGTGTGTGATGGGGACCGGCCGCATTTGATGGCGCTGATGAGCAGGCTTCGGTCCACGTCGTGAGGGACGGGCTGCGACGCGCTCCGAGCGATAGACAAGTTTCCCGCGCGACCCCTACCCGTCCTTTCGGCCAGGCGCCGCCAAGCCGCGACGGCGGACAATAAAGAAATTCCAGATGAAATCGCTGAAATTGCGGTGGTTGAGACGCGCCGCTGGGGCCTATTACGAAAGGGCAGTACTGGGGTACTGTTTTTGGCGCGTCGATGTTGGTACGGACATGCCATTGCGCCGAGTAGGCGGTGAAGTCAGAATTGCGGTAGTTTGGACTGGGTTGCTGCTGGGTTTGTACCGGCTTCTCCGGCGCGTGGGTTCACTTTGGCGTTCTGTTCAGGCGCGCAGTGCGGCCAAGTCGGTCAACAGAGAGACTCGCGGCCGTGTGCGGCAGCGGCTCCCAGTGAATGCAACGCGGTAGCGGTTAATACGATCATTTGAGTGAGAGGTCCTGTCCCCATGGCGATACTTCATTTTCGATGCAAAGAACGACGCCGCACGCTACGAGTGATGCTGACGGTGCCGATCAAGGTGCACGGCCACACCGTGAAGGGCGACCCCTTCACGGTGGAGACGCGCTCGCACACGGTGAGCCTGCATGGCGCGTCGATCGAGTTGGAGAGGAACGTGGTTCTGGGCGAGATCCTTCAACTGGAGAATGAGAAGACGCGGGAACGGGCGGAAGGAAAAGTGGTGACGATCCGGCACGCCCGCGATGGCAAGACCTACGTCGGGGTGGAATTTACGGACCGGGATGTGAATTTCTGGCATATGTCGTTCCCGGTTCCCGGAGCCAAACCGCTGCGACGCATGGTCGCCGACAAGGTTGCCGTTCTGAGCTAGCCGCTTTGCCGCATTTCGCGTTCTGCGAAACACCCACTATGATCTGGGAGTGGGGACAACTCCAAAACTCATTGGTCTGATATCGGATACGCACGGATTGCTGCGTGAAGAAGCGGTGCGCGCGCTGCGAGGCTCGGAGCTGATCATCCACGCGGGCGATGTGGGCGCGCCTGAAATCGTCGAGGTGCTGCGTGGGCTGGCGCCGGTGGTGGCGGTGCGTGGGAACGTGGACAAGGGCGAGTGGGCGTTGAAGCTGCCGCTGACGGTGGTTGCGGAAGCCGGGGATGCGAGGATTTACGTACTGCATGATGTCCACGACCTGGACCTCGATCCGGCTGCGGCGGGTTTCCACGCGGTGGTGAGCGGGCACTCGCATAAGTTTGGGAGAAGCGAGCGATCCGGGGTGCTATACATCAACCCAGGAAGCGCGGGACCGCGGAGATTTCAGTTGCCGGTGACAGTGGCGCGGCTGAATGTTGGGGTCACACCGTGGAAGGTGGAGTTTGTGGATTTGGGGCGGCTTATTGACGCATGAGGTGCGAATGTCTTCCGGAAGCTGGCGCGCGTTTCCATGGCGGCTCACTGGTGGTAGACTGCGGGCATGAAAAAGATAAAACCGAGCCCAAAAAACAAAAAGAAGCAAAAGACCAGCGCTGCCAAGAAGGTTGTGATGAAGGCAAGGCTTGCAGCGAAGAAGAAGGTGGCGGCGATGGGCAAGGGCGCGCCGAAAAAGAAGGCGAGACGCGCTTCAAGAATGGTACAGGTGGGGAGTCAGAGCGTCGAAACGGTGCACCTGAAACCCAGGCGTCTGGCGGCGCGAGCCGGGGCGGGGGGAGGAGATTTTGATGGAGTCTCGATAGTCGAGGGTGTGGATTCGGAAAGCGCGGAGGAGTTGCTGGAAGAGGGGCAAGCGTTTGAGGCGGGGATCGTCAGCGGGGTGGAAAATGCTTCGAACGCGGACGAGACCGAAGTGACTACACATGAAGTGCCGCAAGACGATGTTCCAGGGGAATACGACGACAAGGACCGTCCGTAGAGTCGCGACTCGCTGTTCTTGCACATTCCGCATTTAGTAGACGGCCATACTATCCCGACTTTTTCTTCTTATGCTTCGCCTTGGTGGATCGATTCGCGGCGGATTTCGCTTGTTTGCCTGTGGGTTGTTTTGCGGTTGTGGCTCCCGAAAGGGCGTTGCGGGTTTTCGCCGGGAGCTTGGCAACGACGAGGTCGTAGGATTCGCGAAGCAGGCCTGCTAGCTCTTCGGGAGACAGCGCGTCTTTTGTTTCCAGGGCGACCCATTGGGCGCGAGCGAGGTAGGGGGCTGGGATGATGCCGGGGCGTTCGGTTAGCTCGGCGAAATTTTCGGGCGAGCACTTGAACGATAGCCAGACCGGAGCGACTTCGAGGACCGTGTGGGCGAACATCTTGCCCGCGATTTTGAAGGTTAGGTCACCTTCCCAGACGACCTGCTCGAAGGCGCCCGGGAAGGAGAGGCAGAGTTTGCGGACCCAATCGACGTTCATGAGTGGAGTTTAGAGCAGGAACTTGCTGGATTGTAAAAGAATCGTGGTACGAGAAATATGGAATGCTTGCGGGGTGCGTAAAGGCGGCGCCAAGCCGCCGCACTCCAAATCATGGTGCGGCTGCAAGTCGTGTCCTTCCGTTGCGACGTACACTCTGAAGCGTCCCCTGACGTTGCCAGACGCACACACCTGATGTGCCCGTGTGTCATCTAAATCCCGCCGTCTGAAGACGGCGGCTACAGCAACTCGGGAAACTTTTTCCGCAAGCTGTGAAGCCGAGTGAGCGGATTGGGAGGTCTGATTGCTGCGCGTGGATTAGTTGGAGGCCCAGGCCATGCCGTCTACGCCGGGGGTTAAGTCGATCGATCGTTGTAGCGTCCAGGAGTGGAGGTCGAGAACCTCGATCTTTCCCGCGGTGAGGAAAGAGATGTACGCGACGCCGCCGTCGGGCCGGACGAGAACTTTGCCTAGCGCCGTTGGTGCGTTGAAGGTCTTGGCCAGCTTGCGGGTGTGGAGGTCGATCACCAAGATGTGGCCGTGCAGGCCGGCGGCGATCAGCCAGTGGCCATCGGGCGTTGGCTCGGAACAGTAAACGGTCTCGGGCAGCTCAATCCACGTGGAGACGGAGTTGGCCAAAGCATCGATCACCGCGATTCTGGGCGAATCCTGATCGTGAGTGAAAACATACAAGCCATCGGGCTGGATGGAAATGCGTTGAACCGTCTTTGCGACGGGAATGGTGGTGATGAGACTGTGCTGGGCGAGGTCGAGAACGCTGACGGTGCCGGCGTGCACGTTGGCGGTATAGGCGGTTGGGCGGTCCGGGCCCGGCCGGATGACAAACATGTGCGATTCCGGCTGCCCTGTGGGAATTTGGGCGACGATCTTGCGGGTCGTAGGATCAATGACGTCGAGGGCTTGATCGAGTTCGGCGGTGACGTAGAGCAGGCCGTCGGGACCGAAGCGCGGCTCGTGCGGGCGCAGCGGCTTGCCGAGATCGATGGTATAGGCAAGCTTGCGAGCTTGGATGTCGATGACGTCGATGCTGGTGCCGTCGGTGCCGGGCTTGCCAACGCCAGAGTTGCCGTAGATGGGAACGTAGCCGAAGCGGCCGTCCTTGCTGACGGTGACCTCGTGGCCGTTCACGCCGACGACGATTTTGCCAAGTTCGCGATGGGTGCCGGGATCGATGATCAAAGCGGTGTGCTCGAACTGATTGACGACGACCAGCAGCCCGTAGGCGGATGAAGCAGAGTGCGCCGGGCCGGTGATCGCCAGGGCGATCAAAGCGAGAAATGTGATGCACAAAGGAACGTGAAGCGACATGCCGCACCTCGAATTTAGGCGCTCAGTATACCCGGCTACACTGTCCGTGGCTTGGCGACTTTAGCGATGACCAGACCAGCGAGCAGCCAGGTGAGCGCGTAATCCACAATATCGACGGCGATGTAGGCGGTGGACAAGCCCCACCAATTCCAGTTGGGCAGATCGGCGATCACGCCAGCGGCCAAACCGGCGACCGCGAGGAACGCGACGCGTCGGGCATAGCTCAATCCAGTGGTTTGCAGGAGCAGCCAGGTGAGCAGGAGCGCGGAAGCCAGCTGGATCAGGAGCTGAACGATCAAACCCTTTGAATAGGAGCCGAAGCCCGCGCGGCGAATGGCCGCAAACATCACGGGGCCCTTCTGCATTTTCTGCATGAAGACTGCTTGCGCAGCTTTCTTTTGCTCTGGGGTCAGGCCTTCCTGTGGCGGCCCGCCGGGAAGAAGATAGGTTCCGGACGCGGTCGTGTGCGAGGCGATCACGGCAGAAACCTCGTCTTCGTTTTGAAAGGAGCGCAAAGGCCTTTCGTGCCAAGGAAGAACAGACCAGGAAATGCCGCTCCAGATGAAGGCTGTCAAGCCGCCCAGAAGGGTGCCGAGGAGAAGCGATCGGATTATACGTCCTCCGAAGATGTCAGCGGAACGCGGTAAGGGATGACGGAGTCTAACGCGTGGCGGTGTACGGAATCAAGAGGACGGGTGTAGGCTAGGGCTCTCGGCCATTTCTGAGGAGGTCGATATGCCAGAAGCGAGCGAGAAGAGTGCGAAAGAGGGCGTAACGAGGAGGGAGTTCTTGGGGCTGGCGGTCGCAGCGACGTGCGCGGCGGGGGCGGAGAAACTTGCTTGGGCTGTGGACACGAAAACGGGGATGACGTATCGAACGCTGGGGCGAACTGGCGAGAAGGTGTCGATGATGGGGCTCGGCGGCTACCACATCGGAAATCAGAAGGACGAGCAGGAAAGTATCCGGATCATCCGAACGGCGATCGACAACGGCGTCAATTTCCTGGACAACTGCTGGGACTACAACGGCGGCGAGAGCGAAGTACGCATGGGCAAAGCGCTGCGGGATGGCTACCGGCAGCGCGCGTTCCTGATGACCAAGATCGACGGGCGGACGAGGCAGGCGGCGACAGAGCAACTGGAAGAGTCTTTGCGGCGATTGCAGACCGACCACATCGATTTGCTGCAATTCCACGAAATCATCCGGATGGAAGATCCGGAGCGGATTTTCGCTGCGGGCAACGGGATGGAGGCGGTGGTGGCGGCGCAGAAGGCTGGGAAGGTGCGCTACATCGGATTTACCGGGCACAAGAGCCCGGATATGCATTTGAAGATGCTGGAGACGGCGGACGCGCATTATTTCCATTTCGATGCGGTGCAGATGCCGCTGAACGTGATGGACGCGCACTACGAAAGTTTTGGGCAAAAGGTGCTGCCGGTGCTGGTGAAGAAAGAGATTGGCGTGCTGGGGATGAAGCCGATGGGCGCTGGGATCATCTTGCGGAGCAATGTGGTGCAGCCGGTGGAATGCCTGCACTACGCGATGAACCTGCCCACTAGCGTGGTGATCACGGGTTGCGATTCGCTGGAGATTCTGGAGTCGTCGTTGCAGGCAGCTCGAACGTTTCGGCCGATGAGTGAGACCGAAGTTGCGGGGCTGCTGGCGAAGACGAGCGAAGTGGCGCGAAACGGCCAGTTCGAGCTGTATAAGACCACGACTAATTTTGACGGGACCGGGCACAACCCCCAGTGGCTGGGATGAAACTGGACGTTCGAGATTCGCAGGTACGAAGCCCTAGAACGCGGTAACTTTGGCTTGGACTGTAAGTTGTTTGCCGTCGCGTTCCAGGATCAGCGTGCGGATATCGCCGGGCTTGCCGTGCATGGCGGAGAACAGCGCGCCCCAAGTTGCCGCCTTTACCTCTATCCCGTCAATGCGAACTAACTTGTCGCCTGGCAAGACGCCTTCGACCGTCGGCTTGCCATTTTGGGTGGCAACGGCAGCAACGGCATATTCGTGTTCGCCTAAGAGTTTCAACGTCAGCCCAACCTGATCGAGGTCGTGCACATCGGGTTGACTCTGACGAAGCCAATAGCTTGTTCGGTTTGGATAGTCGATCGTAAGCCGAAAGCTCTTGAGGACATTTCCGCCGAGCCAGCCGATAACCGGGCCAGGATTCTTCGTCGAATACCAGTCGATGAAGTCCCAGTTCTTATCATTGGGGCCGATTCCGAGGGCGCCCGTTTGTGGCAGCCGCAATCCGCCTAGCTTGATCTCCGGGATGCGCACTAAAGTGCCTGCGGCTTCGACTCCGTCGTCGGCCATCCTCATGTTGCTTGCTCCAACCGCACCGACTCCGCGCCGCCAGTCTGGATGCGCGCGAAGCCATTCTTCCACGGTGGTTTTTCTCAACCACGTATATCCCGATCCGTTGTCTACGGTCATCGGATAGGAGTGGCCGTTAATGGTCGCGTCTAGGGCAAGGAGGCCGGTCTTTTCATTTACGCGAAAGGGAACCGGGACGCCCTCTGGCTTCAGCGTTCCGGGAAGTGCGAGGATGAGGGTTCGGTGCTGATAATCGATCACGACTTGATATTTTTGCATTACCCCTGCCGGCAAGAGCGCTTCGACTTGCAGATCGGAGCCGACCGAGAATGGAAACCATCCGTTGACGCTTGCCACCTGGCGAGCATCAACGCGCACCGGCAGGTCGCCGACGTGAAAGGTCAGAGGCTTCTTCTGATCGAGTTGGAGTTCTTTGAACAACTGCGGGGAAAGCAGAGTTGACGGGCTCCCGAGGTCGATGAAAGCAAGAGCCTTGCGGATCGTTCCGTCGGGGCGGACGAAAGCGAGCTCGGCGTACACCCGGTTACCGTCAAAGACGAAGGAGGTCGTGCCGGAAGAAGGCACTTGCTGGGCAGGAGAGGGAACGTACAGGCACAAAACATAAATGATGATCAAGGCGAGGCAGCGCGAGACGTTGCGGGGGTAGTTGATGGACGTGCGCCTCCGTGTTCCAGCACGAGACCAATCACTAAGGACGCCAGGGATTGCGTTCGGTAAGCAGGTGGGAAAAGTCTGGTTTGCCCTGCGCGTGGGACCGCACGTCCATTATGAAGCCGCGCTGCGCTTTACGTTTCAGTCCTTGCCTGTGGAGGCGTAGCGGCGGAAGAAGGAGTCGGGCTTCCAGTTGGGGCGCGCGTCGGTGTTGGCGACGGCGATGAGGAGCTGGCGGATGACTTCCTCGTAGAGCGTGGCGGAGTCGCGGTCTACGGGTTGCGCGAGGTCGTCGGAAGGCGCGTGGTAACGATAGGTCAGCCAGCTCTTGAAGACGGCTTGTTCTGGAGAGCCCGGATCGAAGCCGACATCGAGTTTGACGGCGGGAATTCCGTGGCGGATGAAGCTGTATTGGTCGCTGCGGATGAAAGCGTTGCGCAGAGGCTGGGGGTCGGGTTGAACGCGCACGCCGAAGACTTGAGCGGCTTCGCGGGCGCGATCGCCGAGATCGGATTCGGTGAGGCCCTGCACCTTCAGAACCTTGAGCGGCACGATGGGCAGAAACATGTCGATGTTGATGTCCGCAACCATAGACTTGGGCGGGACGGTGGGATGAGCGGCGAAATACTTCGAGCCCAGCAGTCCTTTTTCTTCCGCGGTGACAAAGACAAAGAGAAGCGAGCGGCGAAGCTGTTCGGCGTGGGCGTTCCAAGAGGCGGCGATGTCGAGCAGTGCCGCGACGCCTGCGGCGTTGTCCATCGCTCCGTTGTAAATGCGATCGCCATTGATGGGCTCACCGATGCCAAGGTGATCGACGTGCGCGGAGAGCACAACGTATTCATCTTTGAGGGCGGGATCGTTGCCCGGGAGTTTGGCGACTACGTTGGCGGACTCGAGCGTCGCGGATTTCATCGCTGCGTGGGCTCTCAACGATACGCCGAGAGGGAAATGGGGCAGCGGCTTGCGATCCTTCCCGAGATCCGACGATTTCGGTAAATTTATGGCCGGAGGCGCCAAAAAGTTTTTCGGCCTGCGCAGGATTGAACGTGAGGGACATCTTGAGCCCGGAAGTTTCATTGAATTCGGGATCGGCAAGGTCCATGGAGGGGTGCGCGCGATTGAGAGACATGCGCGACCACGGGATGTCCATGGAGGCCGGATTAGGAATGCTGATGGTGCCGATCACGCCAGCTTGCCGCAGCGATTTCCAGCGCTCGCCAAGAGTTTGGTAGTGAGCCGACAGCGCGGTGGGAATCTCCGCCGGCGAGCCGGCGAGATAAACGACGATCTTGCCCTTGAGGTCGAGGCCCGCGAGATCGTCATAGTTGTTCTCCGGAATCTTTAGTCCGTAGCCGATAAAGACGAGAGGAGCAGTGATTTCCTCGGAGACGAGATCGGCGCGCGTGTTGAAGTACGCGTCTTCGCCGAGGACGAGCGGCTCGACTTTACCGTTTGCTGACCAGGGCAGCCGAAGAATCTTTTTCGATAATTTCGCGCGAGACGAATTTGATGGGCTGGTAGAAGCCGTTAACGCCCGCAGGCTGCAGGCCAGCTTCAGTGAGCTGATCGACCACGTAAGCTTGGGCTTTGCGAAGCCCCGGGCTGCCGGTCTCGCGGCCTTCCAAGTTGTCGTCGGCGAGGAATTTGACGTGCGCCCACCAGGAGTTGCCGTCGAAGTGCTTGCCAGATTGCTGGGCAAAAGCGGCAGCAGCAAGAGCAACGAGAACGGTGCAGGTGGCGAGTGTCTTTCGCACAGAAAGAAACCTCCGGAATGATTGCCGGAGCGGAAGGATAACAGGGCGGGCGAGTTCCGCCAAGATGAGCGGGCGGCAGTGCCACTCGCGAATTTTCCAGATCAGGGATTTCCCGCTCCGTTTGTTGCGAGATCTCAGATTGACCATCCGGAGCGCGCGACGTACGATTCGGTCTGCAATCGGTCGTTAGGCGCGCAGGGTCGGAGGATATGGCGTGTACTGCTCGAAATGTGGGAACGCGGTTAGCGAGGACGCGACGTTTTGCGCAAAATGCGGTCAAGCCACGTACGCTGCGCCGATAGTGGTCACGAGCAGCGCGCCTATGTCCGCGGCTCCTCTCGTCGTCTCAGGTGGTGCGCCACTGGGGGCGCCTGCTCGTGTCTACGCGGGTTTTTGGCTGCGTTTGCTGGCCTACATCTTGGACGCGATCGTTCTGGGAATTTTTGCCGTCCCCATCCTTATTGGGGCGGGCATGATGATGGGTCTGGGAGCGGCGATCGGAGATCTTCCTCGCGGCGGCGATCCCTTCGCGATGGGCTTCCCGCCGGTGTTCGTGGGCTTTCTTTCGGTATTCCTGCTGGTAACTGTCTTTGGCGGATGGCTATATTACGCGCTGCTGGAGAGTTCGGAATGGCAAGCGACTGCCGGCAAGAAAGTGCTGGGTCTAGCGGTGACGGATCTGGCTGGAGCTCGGGTTTCCTTTGCGCGGGCGTCCGGCCGGCACTTTGCGAAGATCATCACGAGCCTCATTCCGTTGGGTATCGGCTACATCCTCGCGGGTGTGACGGAAAAAAAGCAGGCGATCCACGACATGCTCGCGAGTTGCCTGGTCGTGCGCAAGACTTAGCCTGCACGCGAACTACGCTCGAGCGGACACTCCGGCGACAAATAGAACTGCTCCGCCAAACGAGATGCACGGCTGCGTCTTCAGAGAGAACCTGTTGTGTTGCACCGGGCTGAGGCCCGGGCTCGTGGGGAGTCTACTTCTTGGATTCCTGGCGCTGGCGATGCAGTTTTTGGGCGGTGGTGCGCAACGTCTCGGGAATATTCTTGTTGGTGGTGAGGCGCTTCAAGTCCATGGCGTTGATTAGCGGCAGCATGTGCAGGCTGACGTCGAGCGGTGTTTTCGGGTTGTTGAGAAGATTGCGAATGACCGTGTAGTTCTTGCGGAAGGCCCTGTTGTTGGCGATCAGCCGCAGGATTTCATCGGTCAGCGAGGACATTGCAGCGAATGCCTCGACCTCCTGATCGGTGAGGCGCGGAGACTGCAGTACGGCGCGCTGCACCACTTTATTGCTGTCGCGGATCAGCGTGCGGCGAGCTTCCGAGCCTCCCTTGATCGCAAACTGAACGCGTTGCGCCACCGTCATTGTGGCGAGACGCTCAAGCAGTGTCTGACGTTTCTGCACGTCAGGCTCGGCTTCCGCGGCGGCTTCCGCGAGTGCGGCTTCGTCGATGGAGGAGCCCTGCAGTTCATGTAGTAGGGTCTTCTGCTCCGCCGTCAGGGAGTTGGTGCGCTCCAAAGCAGCTGCCAGCGCCGCGGATTCGCTGACGCGATCCAGGTCTTCCACCAGCAATTGAATTCCGGTTGTGGTCAGATGGCGGATCACCGGGACGAGATATTGCGGGGCGCAATTCTTATTGCCGACCATAGCCTCGCCGATGCCGGGTTTATCCGCGAGGTTTTTTGCGGCGTAGGCAAACAGGGCAGGTGCGCCGGCCTCGCGCTTCAGGGCCGTAACGAAGCTTTCCACGGATTGCGTGACCAGCGCTTCTTCCGCGCGTTGCGCAACTATCTCGTCGGGGTCGCTGGTAAGGACGGCGAGAATCTCGACGCGCTCGGCGGGAGTCAAGCGCGCTCCGACGGTGCACACCGCGATCTTGCGCTCGCGCGTGGCGCGGCCGTGACGCAGATCTTCGACAACTTCAGGGCTCAGAGTTTCCACTGTGTGCCTGCCTCAAATCCTTTTGACTGAGGACTATTGTACCGGAGGAGCCGGGCGCGCCGAGCGACGGCATTTGCCGGCCGTTCAATTCCAGCAACACCGCGGAAGAGTCGGCCGCGGTCACCTGGAATTGCTGGGTGGCGGAGAAGTGGCGTGTTTCGCCGGCAGCTACTTGGCGATCCAGCAGCAGCTTGCCGTCGGCAACCACGCGAAGCCGGGTGGCGGCAGATGTGGAGACGGATAGAGCGAGAGGTGACGAAGGCGAGGCCGCGGAAGCCGAAGACACTGGGGATGCCTGGGTGTCGAGCGTGAGATTCGGAAGCGTCGAAGGCGAAGGAACCACCGATTGGGTTGATGAAGCAACGGGCCGTTTGGCCGCGCGATAGGCCACATAGCGGCGCCAGCCATAGACGCTCCCGGCGATCGAGCCCGCAAGGCCTAGCAACATCAACAGCAGGCCAAGCGCGAGCAGCGGGTCGGATAGCGAAGGGATGCGGTTCTCGTGAGCTGGCGGCGCCTCGATCATCTCTTTGCCACGCGCCAAATCGTATTCGGCCAGGAAGTGTTCTTCGCTCAGGCCCAGATAGCGCGCAATCGCACGGACGAAACCCCGGTTGAAAACTCCGCCGGGGAGTTTCGCCCAGTCTTCATTTTCGAAAGCTTCCAGGAACTTTAGGGGGACTCGCGTGGCGACGGTGAGCTCGTTCAGCGAGATTTCGCGCATCTCGCGCTCGCGTTTCAACAGCTCACCGAAGCTTCCTTTAGCCATGGATCGCAACCCGTGATGCCCAGCGCGGTTAGATGCAGCTGCCGGGCGGTGAATCTTAGAGACGACCGCATGGCGGTCGAAATCAGCCGCCGCCGCGCAACGGCTGGCAGGGCCAGGTGCCCTTGGAAGGTAGGGTCCTTGAGGGCACTATAGGCGGCTGAAGAAAACATGTCAAACAAACGGCGGGATAGGGGATAGGAGCGGGCGAAACTGCCCTCCCTGGGACTGTGAAAGACAGCATTTTTGTTGATTTGTTTGTCGAAAGTAGTTTTGGCTCGGATTTGCTTGCTGAATTGCTTCTTGCGCGGATTTCTCTCGCGCACAATCCCACGACAAGAATTTTCGACGCGTTCTATTTCTCAAAATGGAACTCGTAGATTTCCGCTCCAACGGGGTCAAAGGACCGTGAACAACCAGATCCTCGCCACCAAACTAGTGATCGCCAGTACCGGAGCCATGCTTATCGTCGGGCACGATGCGCCATGTCGCATATCGGCCTTAGCTTGCCGAATCGAATCCCGGGATCACACTGGCAAAGAGGGGAACTCTAGACAAGTTTCTGGCACTAGCCCGAATTTCTCATACTAAATTGCAAAAGGCTGTTGCTTCATGGCATAACTCTTTTGTCTAGAAAGAAATCCTGCCAAGGAGGAGCAACAGCCTTCCACATTCTTTGACAAGAACGCCTAACGACGCTCTCTTCAATGCGGGCCGAATGACGTACCGTCGTTAAAGCCGCAGGCTGGAAGGTACCGTCACCGTTGCCGGCATGGCGGTCCGCGGAAGGCGGCACGCAGCCAGAACGGAGATGATGGCAACATAGCAACGCCTGTACCACGAGCATGTTGCGCCTGTTTTTGAGTAGCGCCTATACTGGCGCAGATTCGCGAACTTGCGCCGAATCGCGTCTACCGGACCGTCTGTCGTACCCCGACGGGGAGGCCGGATGCATCTAAGGGAACAGGTTCAACCGAGCGTGGAGGAAGTCAAACAATTTCCCGCCGTCGAACGCCGCCGCAATTCCGCGGTTCCTTACGAACAGCGTGAAGCCGGCGAGGTTGCTGTCTTCCAAGAGCTTGGGAAGGCGCTCACGTCTTCGCTGCAGCTCGATCAAGTGCTGCGCACGATCATGGAGAAGATCGATGAGTTTCTGCGGCCGGACAACTGGTCGCTGCTGCTGCTCGATGAAGCGACGCAAGAACTGTACTTCGAGCTGGCGGTGGGCAAGGCGTCGCAAGCGCTGAAGGATGTGCGCGTTAAGATCGGGCAAGGCATCGCCGGGTGGGTGGCGCAAAACGGCGAGGCCGTGGTGGTGCCGGACACCTCGAAGGACACGCGGTTTTTCGGCCGCGGAGGGGGCGCAGGACAGCCCGCGTCACGGCGAGCGCGGCGACGGCCAGCAGCCCGAGCACCGCGCCCGCCGCGACGCCCCTAGCACCTGGCCGGGCCGCCGCGATCCAGCCGACACTGGCCGTTACGACCAGCAGCCCGGCGGGACCGTGCCCCGCCCGTCTACTGATCACGTACTCCAGGTCGTCCGGTCCGTACACGTACAGGATGCGGTGCGGTTGGTAGCGGACCACCTCCAGCAGGACGCGCCAGCTTCTTGGAGGCACCGGCACCGGGCACGGTGACCGGTTGCGCCGCGTGCGCCGCGAGCCACCAACGGTCGGCAGGGATGACCGGACCCGGACCCGCGCCGGGAGCCGGAGGACTCAGCAACTGCCCGCTGGCGCTCAGCAGCTCCATGTCCGCAGGCACCCGAGGATGGTACCGGGCCGAAGGCGGGCCAGTCCACCAAGCGTTGGCCAGTCGCCCCGCCCGCGCAGGCCAGAAGGTTACTGTCGGTTTGCCGTGTCAGGTAACCGCGCGTCCCCGCGATGCCGACGGCATCGACAGCGACCGCTCCGAGGGCCATGACGCTCACGGCCACGCAGGGCAGCGACACCCACAACGGGATCCGGATATGCATGCCCATGCCACTAAGTCTCGCCAATGCACGTCATGCTGGCGAGACCCGATCACGGCCCGCTCGACCCAGCCCCGCAGGCAGACGCCGACGGCGGACGATGGGACAAGAACTGGGCGGCTGCCGACCGCCCGGTTTGCCGACGGGCCGGTGTCTACACCATCGACAGCCAGCGCCGGCACCGCCCTCACCAGGCCGTGCAGAACCCGGGCGTGTGAGCGTGATCTCGGCGCATCTTCACAGGTAAGGGGACAATTCCCGTGCGAAAAATAATCGAATACACGCTAGTCTCAGTCGATGGTGTTGTCGAAGACCCGCAAAACTGGGGGCTGAGGAATTTCCAGGACGATGCCTACCTGCGTGACGGGCTGGGCCAGCTTCTGGCATGCGACGCGATGCTAATGGGCAGGCGCACGTACCAGATCCTCGCGAATATCTATCCGTCAAGGACCGACCCATGGGCCGCCAGACTTAACCCGATGCAAAAGTATGTTTTCTCGTCTACGCTGGAAAAAGCCGACTGGGACAACTCGACGGTTGTCCGGGGCGACGTGGCTGCTGAAGTGACGAAGCTCAAGCAGCAGGAAGGGCGGGACCTTCTCGTCTGGGGCCACGGTCTCCTCGCCGAGACCCTGCTGAAGCATCACCTGCTCGATGTGCTCGACATCTCAATCTATCCCGTCGTCGCAGGGCGCGGCGGACAGTTCTTCCGAAAGGGCCAAGACGCCAATCTGACGCTCGTTACGACAAAGAGCTTTTCAAAAGGAATCGTGAAGCTCACCTACGAACCGAAGCACTAAACTCAGACATTCGCGACCAGGACGACGGACGTTTGCCCGGTTCTTGATGCATGCGCTACGGTCCGTTCGGACGAAATCTTTGTCAAGCATGATAGCGAAAAAGATACTTCTGGGTCAGCAGGCACGCCGACAAGCGTTCAGGGTAGGCGGGGACCGCGTCAGGCTCCGGCTCATTCGCCAGGTTGCGACCACGCCCGCCGCGGCGGCCACGGCGGCCAGACCGCGGCGTCGCGGACCCGTCGGCCCGGCCTGGCCGCGCAGCGCCGAACGCAGCGCAGCCGCGCTGCGGGAAGACACCGCGTAGGCGGATGGGCCGTTGTACGACGGCCATCCACCACGTTCGTCCGCGGCGGTCAGGCGTGGGGCGGGATGGCCTTGATGGGGAGCGGAGGGCATTTGTTCCCGGCCTCGATCGCGGCACGCAGGTCGGCGATGACCCGGCGCGGCTCGGCCGCGATCGTGCTGGGTAGCCAGTGCAGCACATGGATCCCGGCCGCTTCCATCCGGTTATGGCGCCTGGTGGTCTCCTCGTAGTCCTTGGCTCCCATGTGGTACTCGCGCGAATCCACCTCGCCCGCGACCCAGGCGCGCGCGAACCACGCGTCGGGACGGCCCAGGAAGATGCCGTCGAGGGTGTACAGGTCCGCGTTCACCGCCCCAGTCATGCCGGCCGGGCTTTGGGGCTCCGGCAGGACGAGCGAGACCAGACGGCGGCGGGGACCCTCGGCGCGGGCCTTCTCCACCGCCTCGCGTCCTCGGCATGGTCGTGTTCGCGCTGGTGCTGCTGGCGTTCCACAACCACCAGGGCATTCACGTGGTGACCAACAGCGCGGGCTTCCCGGTCAACGGGAGTTCGTTCCTGGCCGCGATGTTCATGAGCCTGTTCGTGATCTACGGCTTCGACACCGCCTCGACGCTGTCGGAGGAGACCAAGGATCCGCGCCGGGCCGCGCCCAAGGCGGTGCTGGGCTCGGTGATCGGCGCGTTCATCATCGGCGGCATGTTCCTGCTCGCCGCGCTGGTGGCGATCCCGAACCTGGGCGCCGCGGTCAAGAACGCGTGGTGGACCCGTGCAGGTCATCGACGCCAACTTCTCCACCGGCTTCGCGACCCTCTACCTGTTCGTGGTCTCCGCGGCGATCTTCGTCTGCTGCCTGTCGATCATGGCCGCGACGATCAGGCTCTGCTTCGGGATGGCGCGCGACAACCGGCTGCCGGTCTCCAAGCCGCTGGCCCGGGTCTCGCCCAGCCTGCACACCCCGGTGTGGAGTGCATCGTGATCAGCTGCTGTCCCGCGGTGCCGTTCATCCAGTACGCGGGCGTCGCGATCATCGCGATCGCGGCCACCGGCATGATCTACCTCAGCTACTTCCTTGGCAACCTCGTGATCATGCGGGCGCGCGCCCGCGGCTGGCCCAAGACCAGCGCGCCGTTCCGGCTGGGCCGCTGGGGCCTGCTGGTCAACGTCGTCGCCCTGCTCTACGGCGGGGCCATGCTGGTCAACTTCGCCTGGCCGCGGGCAGCCAGCAACCCCAAGCCCAACCAGACCGGTGGCGCCTGCCTCGACTTGAATCGGCTTCCTCAACGGCATCCCGATCCTGTGGACGGTGGCGGTCTTCATCGTGCTGGTCGGGGCCATTTACTACCTGGTCGTCGGGCGGAGGAAGGACTTCCCGCCGGTGACCGCGCCGTCCGGGACGACCCGCTGCCCGGCGAGGCGGGCGGCGACCGAGCCCGCGGCCTAGCCCGGCAGCATGGCCCGGCAGCAGGGGGATCGCCATGCCGCCACAGCCGCGGACCGGGCGCCGCCGCGTCCGCCCCGCGCTGCGGACCGGCACCCGGCAGCCGCCGGAGATCGTGCGCGGGCCGGGTACCACCGTGCACGGGCAGATCGAGGACTGGCTGGCCGGCGAGATCGCCACCGGCGCGCTGGTGCCCGGCGACCGGCTGCCCGCCGAGCACGACCTGGCCGCGTGGTTCGGCGTCAGCCGGATGACGCTGCGGCACGCGCTGGCCGAGCTGGCCGGGCGCGGCCTGGTGACCAGGACCACGGGCCGGCACGGCGGGACCTTCGTCGCCGCGCCCAAGCTGGAGCAGGACCTCACCACCCTGGCCGGGTTCTCCGAGCAGCTGCGCCGGCACGGGATGGTGGCCGGCGCCCGGGTGCTGTCCGCGCGCGCGCGCCCGGCCGGCCCGGCCGCGGGGGCCGCCCTGCAGATCGGCGAGGGCGACCAGGTCTACGAGGTCCGGCGGATCCGGCTGGCCGACGGCCGGCCGATCGTCCTGGAGCGCTCGCTGTTCCCCGCCGAGCGGTTCCCCGGCATGCTGGACCTCGCGGCTGGACGGCTCGCTGTACGAGCTGCTCGAGGTCAGGTACGGGCTGCGGCCGTACCGGGCCAGGGAGAGCCTGGAACCGGTGACCGCCGGGGTCCGCGAGGCCGAGGCGCTGGAGGTCGCCGAGGGCGCCCCGCTCATGCTGGTCGAGCGCACCGCCTACGCCCGCTCCGGCGAGCCGCTCGAGTTCGCCCGCGACCTGTTCCGCGGCGACCGGACCCGGGTGGTGGTCTGGACCTCCGAGCTGGCCGGGGGGATCTGAGCCTGGACGCGGGCCGGGGCGCGGGCGCAGCATAAGTGGACCTCCGAGCTGGGCGGAGGGATCTGAGCTGGACGCGGGGCCGGGCGCGGCGCACTATAGCACTATGGAGTTCGATGCGGAAACGGTGTCGTGCTCACCCATCCCGCCGCCGCCGGACCACAAGCTGGACTGCTCGGCCATCCCGCCCCCGCCCAGCAACGCGCTGGACTCCTGCTCAGCCATCCCGCCGCCCCCGACCACGGCTGGACTCCTGCTCGGCCATCCCGCCGCCGCCCAGCACGGGCTGGACTGCTCGGCCATCCCGCCGCCCCCCAGACCGCGGCTGTATCTGCCGGCCATCCCGCCGCCGCCGGACCACGGCGCTGGCTGTTCGGCCATCCCGCCGCCCCCGGTCGACTGCGCCCCGCTGGCCCGTCCCGCCGCACCGGCGCGTGGCGCCGGCCGGCCCGTTGGACCACGCTATGGCCAGGTCAAAGTTCATTGGTCGTGGCTGGCTGGCCGGGCACGGCCGACGGTCCGGGTGGCGAGCAGCATGACCCACCACCAGGAAGGCCAGCCACAGCACGGGCACGGCGGTCCACCACAGCGCTGGGCGACATCGAGGCGACGATGACGAGCAGGACCAAGCAGCAGAACCGGGTGACGGCGCCGCCGGACGCGGGTGCTCGGGGACTGCCGGAGCCCCAGTTTCCGGCAGGTCGGAGAACAGGCCGCCCAGGTCCGCCCGGGTCTTGGCGCCCATGGCGCGCCCCACCCGGTCGTCGAACTCGGCCTGGTCCAGGCGGCCGTCGGCGAAGTGCTCGGCCAGGCGGTCGGCGACCTCCTGGCGCTCGGCGTCCGAGACGCGCAGGTGCTGGTCGGAGTACAGGCCGCGGAACAGCGGCGAGAAACCGCGGGTCCGGGACTGGTAGTCAGCGCTGGACTGTGAGTACATGTGAGCTTGCCTGGCTCCTTACCGGGACCGGGACTGGAGGGACTCGATGATGGAGCCGGCGATGGACTGGTCGCTGCCCTCGTCGGGGATCAGCAGCAGGCCGGCCAGGTAGAGCGGGATGCCCGCGCCGCCGACGAAGGTCAGGACCACGAAGGCGATCCGGACGATCATCGGCGTCGACGCCGAAGTAGCGGGCCAGGCCCCCGGCCACGCCGCCCAGCATGCGGTCGTCGTAGGACCGGCGGAGGAGGACGCGCTCCGGCGACGGTGGCTGGGTGTCCGCTCGGATTCGGTGGTGGTGTCTTCCGGGTTCATGGTGTTGTGTTCATGGCCCTAGAGTTGCTCGCGCGGGCCAGGCCCGCGCATCGGGAAGATCCCCGGCGTCCCCCCTGATCTCGGGCCCGGGTAGTCAGGGTCGGATCAGGGATGTCCCGGATAGCTCAGTTACGCGCGCGGGGAGCGATGATGGGAAACGTGGAGCAACCAGCACCGCAGAGGCCCGCTGGCTCGGGCGACCGCGGCCACGGGCCGTTCGGGCACTGGCACCGCGGGCCGTTCTGGCTGCGGCACCGGGGCACCGGCGGGCCGCTGCGCCGTGACCCGGCCGACCGCCTGGCCGGCGGGGTGGCCGCGGGCGTGGCGGCCTGGCGGGGCTTCAACGTCACCACCGTGCGGATCGTGTTCGTGCTGATCGCGCTGGTGACCACCGGGTTCGGCGTGCCGCTGTACGTCGCGGGCTGGCTGCTGATCCCGGCGGCCGGGGAGGACCGCAGCATCGCCAGCCGGGCCCGGTCCGACTCCCGGGGCATCGCGCTCGCGGTCGGCCTGGCGACGCTGCTGGCCTTCCTGCTGTTCGTGGTCGGCGTGTTCAACGACGGCTGGCTCGTCGGCTGGGCGTGGCCGCAGGTGATCACCGTGGCCGGGCTGGTGCTGATCTGGCGGAACGCCTCGCCGGAGGAGCAGGCCACCCTGCGGCGCCTGGCCGAGCCGCTGGGCGCGGCGGTCGGCCGGCACAGCCGCGGAACCGGCGGTCGGCGATCCGGCTGACGATCGCGGCGCCTGCTGATCCTCGGCGGCGCGGGCTGGCTGGCCTCGGCGCACGCAGAGCCTGGCCCTGCTGCGGCCGCTCGGCGGGGTCGCTGCTGGTCATCGCCGGGCATCGTGCTGCTGCTCGGGCCGTGGTGGCTGCGGATCGCCCGCGACCTGGTGCTGGAACGCCAGGCCCGGGTCCGGGCCGAGGAACGGGCCGACATCGCGGCGCGGATCCACGACTCCGTGCTGCAGACGCTGGCCCTGATCCAGCGGCGGGCGGACGACCCGCAGAAGGTCGTCCAGCTGGCCCGGCTGCAGGAACGCGAGCTGCGGTCCTGGCTGTTCGAGGGGCGCGGGCCGAACGAGGCGGACGAGGACATGACGGTCGCGGCGGGGGTGCGGCAGATCCAGCAGGACGTGGAGTCCAGGTACGGGGTACCGGTCGAGGCGGTGACCGTCGGCGACTGCGAGCTGGACGAGAACCTGAGCGCCCTGCTGGCGGCCGCCCGCGAGGCGACGGTGAACGCGGCGAAGTGGTCCGGGGCCAGCGTGATCTCGCTGTTCGCCGAGGTCGAGCCCGACGAGGTGTCGGTGGTCGTGCGCGACCGGGGGAAGGGGTTCGACCCTCGACGGTCCCCGAGGACCGCAAGGGCCTGGCCGAGTCGGTGCACGGCCGGATGACCCGGCGCGGCGGGACGGCCGTCGTGACCAGCGCCCCGGGCGAGGGGACGAAGGTGTCGCTGAAGATGCCGCGCTCGGCGGCGGACGCGGTCCCGGTCCGGGAGCCCGTCATGAGCGGCGTGCCGAGGGTCGTGCTGGTCGATGACCACGGGCTGTTCCGGTCCGGGGTCCGCGCCGAGCTCGGCCGGCAGGTCGAGGTGGTGGGCGAGGCGGACGACGTGCAGCCCGCGATCGAGCTGATCGGCTCGCTGCTGCCCGACGTGGTGCTGCTCGACGTGCACCTGCCCGGCGGCGGCGGCCAGGCCGTGGTCCAGGCGATCAAGGCTGTCGCATCCGGAGGTGCGCTTCCTGGCGCTGTCCGCCTCGGACGCGCCCGAGGACGTGATCGCGGTGATCAGGGCGGGCGCGCGGGGCTACGTGACCAAGACGATCTCCACCGCCGAGCTGGCCGACGCGATCCGCCGGGTCGCGGCGGGCGACGCGGTGTTCTCGCACCGGCTGGCCGGGTTCGTGCTGGACGCGTTCGCCGCTCGGCGCCGTCCGCCGGACGACGCCAAGCCGTCGTTCGACCCCGAGCTTGACCAGCTGACCATCGCGGGAGCGGGAGGTGCTGCGGCTGATCGCCCAGGGCTACACCTACAAGGAGATCGCCCGCGAGCTGTTCATCTCGGTCAAGACCGTGGAGAGCCACGTGTCCTCGGTGCTGCGCAAGCTGCAGCTGTCCACGCGCCACCAGCTGACCCGGTGGGCCGCCGAGCGGCGGCTGGCTTAGCCGCCCGGGCCTGCTGGCTTAGCCGCCCGGTCGAAGGGAGGCGTCCGCGGGGTGGCCATGAGCCGGTCAAAGCTCATCGGCGGGAGCGGCAGCACGCTGGTCAGCACCTCATCGAGGCTCTTGATCTGCTGCTGCACCGCGGCGGCCTGCTCGTCCGCGTCCTGCTGCTGAGAGTCGAGATGCTCAAGATGGCGGACCGTCTCCCGCTCCCGTTCCTGCCGCCTGCGTTCTCGCGCCTCCCGTTCGTCTGCTTGGCGCTGCGCAGCCAGGCGGCGCTCCCATTCGGCCAGGTTCCCGCTGCGGGGCATAGTCTGCTGTTGTCCGATCGTCGTGCCTGCTGTCCTATTTTCCTCGCCTTGGTGGATGACCCAAGATCGAGCGGACCGAAATGGTTGGCTTCGCCATTGATCCGGCCCGGAATGCTGTGACAGCTTCGGCGGTGCGGACCTGCGAAAGATGCGCAGGCGTTTGCGGTACCGTGTCGCCGCGGCTGGCTGAGGAGGGCGCGATGGACGGGACTGATGATGCGCCGAGGTTCCTGCTCCCGTCGGAGATCGCCGACGCGCCCGGAGCCGAGGACTGGCGGTCCATGTATCCCTACTTCACGCGCTTCCAGCCCGAGGACGACCAGCGCTTCTGGTTCTACAACTCGATGCACTTCCCGGAGCCGATGCCGGCCTTCGACACCATCACCGCCGAGGTGCCGTACAGCGCGATCGGGGCGAACACGGCCCGGGTGTTCGTCTTCCCGACCACGCTCGGCATCGAGCACCGGATCGTCAACGGACGCGTCTACATCACGGCCATCCCGGTCACCGACCCGGAGGAGATCGGGCGCCGCGCGGCGATCTTCGGCGAGCGGGCCAGCTACTACTACGAGAACTGGGACGCGCTGTACGAGGGCTGGAAGGTCCGCATGAGGGGCTTGATCTCTGAGATCGAGGGCATCAGCGTGCCGGAGCTCCCGGAGTTCGAGGACGCGTCGGTGGTGATCGAGTCCATCGGCGTGGCGCAGAACCACTACCTGCGGGAGAACTTCCACAAGTGCATCGACCTGTTCTCCAAGATGTGGCACCACCACACCGAGATGCTGATGCTCGGCTACGGGGCCTACGTGGTGTTCTTCCAGTTCTGCAGGCAGGCCTTCCCGGAGATCAGCGACCAGACCGCGGCCCGGATGGTGGCCGGTATCGACGTGATCATGTACCGGCCCGACGACGAGCTGCGGGGGCTGGCGCGCTGGCCGTCGAGGCCGGCGTGGACGACCTGTTCACCGAGGGCTGCTCGTCGGCTGCGGTGCTCGCGGCCCGGCGGCGCGCGGCGAGGGCGGGAAGCGGTGGCTCGCCGCGTTCGAGGCGGCGCGCGACCCGTGGTTCAACGTCTCCACCGGCGACGGCTTCTACCACCACCACCGCAGCTGGGCCGATGACCTGACCGTCCCGTTCACGGCGCTGCCCCGCTACGTCGCCCAGGTGCGGGACGGGTCACTGGCGGCCCGGCCGACCGAGGCGCTGCGGGCCGAGCGGGAACGCATCGCGGCCGCGTACCGGGAGCTGCTCGACAGACCGACGAAGAGAAGGCCGCGTTCGACCAGATGCTGGGGCTGTGCCGCCGGGTGTTCCCGTTCGTCGAGGACCACAAGTTCTACTGCGAGCACTGGTTCACCTCGCAGTTCTTCGGCAAGATCCGCGAGTTCGGCGCGCTGCTGGCCCGGTTCGGGGTGCTGGCCGAGGCCGAGGACGTGTTCCAGCTGCACCACACCGAGGTCGACCAGGCGCTCTCGACGTCATGCTGGCCTGGGCCGCGGGCGGCCCGCCGCTCGGTGCCGCCACTGGCGGCCGATCGTGGCGGCGCGCAAGCGGATGCTCGCGGCGATGCGGGACTGGTCGCCGCCGCCCGCGCTGGGGCCGGTGCCCGAGGCGCTCGAACGACCCGGCCGTGCGCATGCTGTGGGGCGTCACCCAGGAGACGATCGAGGCCTGGCTTTCGCCGGCCAGGGCGAGGTGCGCGGCTTCGGCGCGTCGTCCGGCGTGGTCGAGGGCCCGGCCCGGGTGCTGATGGACGTGAACCAGATCGGTGAGATCCGCGACGGCGAGATCCTGGTCTGCCCGGTGACCGCGCCGAGCTGGGCGCCGGTGTTCGGCAAGATCAAGGCGGCGGTCTCGGATATCGGCGGCTCGATGTCGCACGCGGCGATCGTCGCGCGGGAGTACGGCATGCCGGCCGTGGTCGGCACCGGCGACGCGACCAAGCGGATCAGCACCGGCCAGCGGATCCGCGTCGACGGTGACCGCGGGATCGTCCAGGTCATCGGGTGACCCGCGTGGCCGCCGTCGCGCCGCCGCCTGGCCGAGGTCGGCAGCGCGGACGGCCCTCGGTTGGCGGCAAGGCGGCCGGCCTCGGCGAGCTGACCCGCGCCGGGATTCCCGTGCCGCCCGGGTACGTGATCCTGGCCGAGGCGTTCGGCCAGGCGATGGCCGCGGTGGATCCGGCCGGGTCGCTGGTGGGTCGGTCGCGGAACCGCCTGCCGAGGACGTCGGGGCGATCGCGCGGGCCGCGGCCGAGGTGCGCGAGCGGATCACGGCCATGCCGCTGCCGGCCGAGGTCGCGGCGCAGATCACGGCGGCGTATGAGGGGCTCGACGCGATCGGGCTCGCGTGCCGTGCCGGTGGCGGTGCGCTCGAGCGCCACCCTGGAGGATTCATCCCCAGCCAGCTTCGCGGGCCTGCAGGACACCTACCTCGCGGTGCACGGCGTCGACCGGTGCTGGACGCGGTGCGCCTGCTGGGCGAGCTTGTACAACGACGAGTCGGTCGCCTACCGGCGCCGGCTGGGCTTGCCCGAGCACGGCCTGGCCATGGCCGTGGTCGTCCAGCGCATGCTCAGGACGCGCGCGGCCGGGGTGATGTTCACCCGCAGCCCGGTCACCGGCGACCGTTCGGTGGTGGCCATCGAGGGCACCTGGGGCCTCGGCTCGGCCCTGGTCGCCGGGGAGGTGACCCCGGACCGCTTCACCGTCAGCAAGGTGACCGGCGAGATCACCGGGCGGCGGATCGGGGCCAAGCTCCGGCTGCATTCCTTTGTGCCGAACGAACCGGGGATCTCCTCC